>NZ_JACHZD010000006.1:0-294615 GCF_014193275.1 Enterobacter sp. Sphag1F
GGCGTGGAAATCGGCCGCACCGAGGCGGATGCCGCGGGCAACTGGGAGTTCACCCCGGTTCCGCCGCTGCTGAACGGCGACCATGAGATCAGCGCTAAGGCGCAGGACAAGGCCGGCAACATCAGTGATGAGTCCAACAGCATTGGCTTTGACCTGCTGACCGGTGGCGTGCCATCTGCACCAGCCATCGTCAATGTGATTGATGATGTGGGCGCGATTACCGGCAATATTCGTCCTGGAGGTGCTACTGACGATACGCAACCGACCATCGTTGGTACCGCGAAGCCGGGTCATATCGTCACCATCCTGATTGACGGACAGGCGCAGGGAACCGTAGTGGCTGACAGTAAAGGTCAGTGGTCATTTACACCGACTACTGCACTGCCAGAAGGTCCACATGCGATTGTGGCTGCAGCAACTGATCCTCAGGGCAACCCAATGCCATCCAGTGGTGAATACAACATCGTTGTAGACACGACTGCACCGGATGTGGGTAGCCAGAGCTTGATCGATAACGTCGGCGATAAGGTCGGTCCCATTGTCAGCGGTGATACTACCGATGACAGCACCCCGACTTATAGCGGTGTAGCTGAACCTGGCAGTACCGTCATCATTAAGGATGGCGATCGTGAAATTGGCCGTGTGCCAGCCAATAGCAAAGGTGAGTGGAGCTTTACGCCAGCTACACCGTTGCCGGATGGCCCGCACAGCCTGAGCCATCAGGTTCAGGATCCGGCGGGCAATCTGAGTGCTGCAAGCACGCCGATTGACTTCGTTGTTGATACTTCGGCGGTAGTGGTTTCCATTACTAATGTGTTTGACGATGCAGGCAGCGTCACCGGCACCTTGAACACCGGTAGCGTAACGGATGACACCACGCCGACCCTGAATGGTCGCGCGACGGCGAACGCGCTGGTTACCATCAAAAATGGTACTGAGGTGATTGGCTCGGTGTATGCGGATGCTCGCGGTAACTGGCAGTTCACGCCAACTGTTGAGCTGAAGGAAGGTGATTACAACTTTACTGCCTCGGCTGAAGCTAAAAATGGTTCGGTTGCGGTGAGCGATAAGTTTGAGCTGACCATCGATATCACGCCGCCAGACAACAACGGCATCGGCGATATCAAAGATAACGTGGGTGGCATTGTTAATCCGATTCAGGATGGTGGTTTAACCGACGACACCACGCCAGAACTGGGTGGTTCCGGTCAGGAGCCAGGCGATGTTGTCACGATTATCGATAACGGTAAGCCAATTGGTTCAACTGTAGTGGGTGACGACGGGAGCTGGAGCTATACGCCAGAAACGCCGCTGTCGGAAGGTAGCCACGATTTCACCATCATTGTGACCGATCCAGCAGGTAACGATTCGCAGGAATCTGATCCATGGACCGTGATCGTTGATACTAAACCGCCAGTTGCACCTTCGATTGATACCGTTTGGGATGATGTTGATCCGAAACAGGGTGATGTTGCTAGCAACGGCTATACCAATGACCAGCGTCCGGAACTGCGTGGTAGCGCGGCGGCTAATGCCATCGTGATTATTTATCAGAACGGTGTGGTGCAAGGCAGCGTAACGGCGGATGCCAGCGGTAAATGGAAGTGGACGCCATCAGTGGATCTGTCTGATGCAACCTTTAACTTTACTGCGAGCCAGGTCAGTGCGGCCGGTGTTGAAGGCGACAAGTCCGCTCAGTACACCGTTACGGTTGATACGTTAGTGCCGAGCGCGCCGTTGATTACCAGCGTAGTGGACAACGTGGCGGGTGGTGTTGTTGGGGCGATTGCCAATGGCGGTCTGACCAACGATAGCAAGCCGACACTGAGTGGTACGGCTGAGCCAAATGCGCTGGTTAAGATTCTTGACGGCAACACAGTTGTAGGCAGTGTGTATGCTACAGCGACCGGTGCATGGTCACTGGAATTGCCAACGGCATTGCCGGACGGTACACACACCTTAACGGTGACAGCAGAGGACCGTGCGGGTAACGTTTCGCCACAATCCAATAGCTGGGGCCTGGTTATTGACACCGTTGCACCTAACGCCCCGGTAATCACCAGCGTAGTGGACAACGTGCCGGGTGGTATTGTTGGCGCGATTGCCAATGGCGGTCTGACCAATGATAACAAACCTACGCTGAGTGGTACGGCTGAGCCCAATGCGCTGGTCAAGATTTTGGACGGAAACACGGTGGTGGGTAGCGTATATGCGACCGCAACCGGTGCATGGTCAATGGAATTGGTTACTGCTCTGCCAGAAGGGTCTCATACCTTAACGGTGACCGCTCAGGACAGCGCAGGTAACGTTTCGCCACAATCCGGTAGTTGGGTGGTGGTCGTTGATACTGTTGCGCCGACTGTGCCAGTGATTACTAGCGTGGCGGATAACGTGGCGGGCGGTATTGTTGGGAACATCGCGAATGGCGGTCTGACTAACGACAACCGTCCAACGGTTACCGGTACCGCTGAAGCTAATTCTCTGGTGTTCCTGCGCGACGGTACCAGCACGATCTACAGCTTCTACGCCAATGGCAGTGGAACCTGGTCGTTCGAATTGCCTGCTGGAGTGCCGGATGGCAACCACAGCTTCAGCGTGGTGGCACAGGACGGAGCGGGTAACACCTCGGGCGCATCCAATAGCTGGAGTGTGGTCGTTGATACGGTTGCACCAACTGTTCCGGTCATTACCAGCGTAGCGGATAACGTGGCGGGCGGTATTGTTGGGAACATCGCGAATGGCGGCCTGACCAACGACAACCGTCCAACGCTTACCGGTACAGCTGAAGCTAATTCACTGGTATTCCTGCGTGACGGTACCAGCACGATCTACAGCTTCTACGCCAGTGGCAGTGGAACCTGGTCGTTCGAATTGCCTGCTGGAGTGCCGGATGGCAACCACAGCTTCAGCGTGGTGGCACAGGACGGAGCGGGTAACACCTCGGGCGCATCCAATAGCTGGAGTGTGGTCGTTGATACGGTTGCACCAACTGTTCCGGTCATTACCAGCGTAGCGGATAACGTGGCGGGCGGTATTGTTGGGAACATCGCGAATGGCGGCCTGACCAACGACAACCGTCCAACGCTTACCGGTACCGCTGAAGCTAATTCACTGGTGTTCCTGCGTGACGGTACCAACACAATCTACAGCTTCTACGCCAGTGGCAGTGGAAACTGGACGTTCGAATTGCCTGCAGGAGTGCCGGATGGCAACCACAGCTTCAGCGTGGTGGCACAGGACGGAGCGGGTAACACCTCGGGCGCATCCAATAGCTGGAATGTGGTCGTTGATACCGTTGCGCCTGCTGGACCGCAGATCACCAATCTGGTTGACAATGTTACGGGTGGCATCGTCGGGGATATTGCGAACGGAGGTACTACCAACGACAACAAACCAACGTTAAGCGGTACGACTGAACCGAACGCACTGATCACTATCCGTGTTGATAACGTGGTGTGGGGAAGTGTGCGTGCTGATGGAAGTGGTAAATGGCAGCTGGAGCTTGAAAAAGAAATTCCAGATGGCAGCCATGAGATCAGGGCATTTGCTGAAGATGGCGCGGGTAATGTGTCAGCCCAGTCTAATCTGTGGACTGTGGTGGTTGATACCCAACCGTTCGCTGGTACTGGATATGAAGACTTTACGAATGATAATGGAGTGATCACGGGTTCTGGTGCCACCAAAACAATTGAGTTCAGTTCCGGCCTGGTCATGCAGGGCAAGATCCTGAATACCAATGTTCCAACACCAGGTGTTCCAGGCGCGGTATTGGATTCAATTGTCGGTGTGCATAATTTACAAAGGCTTATGCAGGTTGATTGTGCGGTTGCAGACATTGATATACCGGACTCGAAATATATTTCATTCTTGTATTCATATAACAATTATGCGGGTACTCCACAGAATTACTCGTTTAGTGTGTACGACACCAACGGCAATATTCTTGATACCAAGACCTTCGCAACTGGCGCTAACATGGGAACCTACAGCTACCAGGCTCCTGAAGGTGTCTTGATTGGAAAAGTCGAGATAGTCTCACCTTACACACTGTCTTATGTTGACAATATTGCATGGGGAGATGGTCCCGGAATCCGATCTATGGCGGATATCCAGAGTGATGATTCGCACAACATGATTGATGACGGTCATGTTGCTGCTATCACGTCTGCTGATGACAATCAGCATGATGGACATCAGACGGAAGCCACGGTTGAACAGCACGGCACCACACTGAAAATTGTGGCCGCTGAACCGGTTATCAACTTTGATAGCATCGTGCATGAGGATATGAACATTCAGACCGTGGATATGACGAACAGTCAGACCAACGTGCTGAATATCACCCTCGGTGATGTGCTGGCGCACGGTGAAGAAGGCGCGTTTACCGCCGACGACACCAAACAGCTGATGATCAAAGGCGACGAGGGTGATGTAGTGAACCTGTCCGACCTGCTGCCAGACGGCACTGACCCAGGCAACTGGGCCAAAGCGGAAGGCACCGTCACCGTCAGTGGCGTGCAGTACGAGGTTTATCAGCACACCGGTGCCGAGACTGAACTGCTGGTGCAACTGGGTGTACAGACTAACCTGAACAACCACTAATCATTTACACACAATCAAAACCGGAGGTCCGCAAGGACCTCCGTGGAGGAGTCATGAATAAAGTAAACACTTCGCTGATTGCGATGATGGTGGCAGGGAACCTGTTTTCCTTCTCAGCACAAGCAGCAGTTGAACCTAACGTCTACGGTACAGCTTACCAACCGGTGGCCAGCGTGGCACCTAGCCAGGCTCAGGTCATTTATTACCGCACTAACGCGGTAACTGGCCCAGATGCGGCGCACGTTTATGTGGATGGTGAATATCAGTCAGCGCTGCTGATGGGCATGTACACCACCTTCTGCGTACCGTCAGGCGAGCACTCGCTGGGCGCGTTCCTTAAGGATGCACCGTATTACAAAGGCAAAGAGGCGCAGCCCTATCGCGACAACTTTGTTGGCGGCAAAACCTACTACGTTATGGTCGACGGTAACAGTGCAGGGAAGCCGATTGTGGTGAGTGCGCAGCAAGCCAGCAACGATCTGAAAGGATTACGTGCCCAGGTGCACACGCTTAACCGTGCTTCTGCAGTTGAACAATGTCGCTACACCGCCAGTAAAACGATGGATTATGCACTGTCGAGTGATGTGCTGTTTAACTTCGGAAAATCAGGCCGTAATGACATTACCCAGCAGGGCCGTCAGGCAATTAACGAGCTGATCGGTAAAATCAACAAAGATGGTGTGCAGCTGAACCGCATTCAGGTTATTGGTCATACCGATCCGATTGGTAAACCTGCAACCAATATGCGCCTCGGCCAACAGCGCGCCAACACCGTGCGCACTCTGCTGGTTCAGGGCGGCTTGCCAGCACGCAACCTGAGTGCCAGCAGTGCTGGAAGTGAAGAACTGGTAGTAAATGACTGTTCAGGCACGCGTGCCGAACAGATCCAGTGTAATGCGCCTAACCGCCGTGTGGTGGTGCGCGTACAAACGCAGTAATTACGAAATGTTGCCGGTGAAACTCACCGTCTCTCCTGACACAGGCAATAAAACCTTTACACCGTTAACCCAATCGTAATAACTGCGGTTAAGTCAAAGGCCAGTGACGATGTCACTGGCCTTTTTTATGCTACTGGTGTGTTAAATCACGCTATCTCTCAACCAAGACCCAGCCTGTGGTCGCCTGTCAGATAATTCCTGTACAAATGCACTCCATTACTTACCTGAACCCCGGCCTGAGGCGGGAGGTGAGGCGATTGCGGTACTGCATCGCCGTGCATGAGGAATCAATTGATGGATGACATCAACCTGGCGATAGTCAGTGGAAAACGCATTATCCAGGCGGAAAATCTACCACGTAACCCAGAGAAAGCGGTGAACGTCAAAGCGGTTAAAGGAGCACGCTATGTTCTGGCCGAAGGCGATGATCTAACCGCACCCGACACAGTCAGCGTTAAGCGTGTCGGTAACGATCTGCATTTGATGCTGCAGGGGGAACATTCTGCACAGCCAAACCTGATCATCGAAGATTATTACCCGCAACAAGGCGAGATCGTGGGGCTGGGTGAAGACGGTCAATGGCATGCGTTTACCGCAGTCAGCGCTGACCGCGCACAAGATCCTCAGGCGTTACAGGATGGCGAGCAGTCAACTGCCGCGCTGGATAGCAGCGTATTACCCCCAATGGATAAACTTGAAGTCGATGGCAACGCACTGGCGTTTGGCATGATCGCACTGGCTGCCGCGGCGGCGGTTGCCGCTTTAGCCGTGCTGGTGCACAACAACCGCAACCACCACTCATCGCCGCCGCCGGACGAAAAGCCGGAAGAAGCCGCAGTAAATCCAGAAACACAGCCCGACGCTGCCAGCCTAAACCCGGAAGTGACATCGGAACAGGGCACTCATCCGCTGGAGAATCCCGTCGCAATTATCGACAAGCTTCAGGACGATTTCGGTGAGCAGCAGGGCGCTCTATCGCCCAACGACGTCACTGATGACACCACACCAACACTCAACGGCAGCGATCAGCAATCTGGCTCGGTCATTGAGATCCGTGACAACGGCACATTCCTGGGCACCGCTATCGCGGATAGCAAAGGTAACTGGTCTTTTACCCCCGCGTCTCCTTTGCCTGATGGCACTCACGAATTTGTGGTGATTGCTACCGATCCCGGAGGTTTGGTCTCTGCACCTTCTGACCCTGCGGTAATCGTGATTGCCGCGAATCCTACGCCGCTTGAAACACTAAGCCTTAGCGATCTGTTACCGCCGGACACCGATCTCAGCAGTTGGGCGCACATCTCTGCATATGACGATGCGGGCACCGAACACCACATCATGGCTCCGGCTGATGATGCCAGCCGTGTAGTTGATGAGTTGCTGAGCGGCCATCCCCTGAACTGATCCCCTTGATGCAATTTAACCAGCGGCGAAAGGTCGTCGCGGAGGCGTTATGAATAATTTCATCCAACACATCGTTATTCCAACAGTGATTTTTGGCGGGCTATTTTGCGCCCTGCACGCGAACGCAGCGCCGGATACGCGGGCCTTTGGCGAGCGCTGGCAAGCAAAGGCGGAAGTAGTGAATGACCAGGCCCAGGTTGTCTATTACCGCACCCAGCCATCAACCAGTCAGCAAGCCGCGTTGGTGACCGTTGATGGCAAGCTGCAAGCCGCCTTGCTGCCAGGGATGTATACCCGCATCTGCGTTCAACCGGGCAGCTATACGCTGGGCGGCTGGATGGACTCTCAGGGCGCGCAAGCGGCCACCCACCACCGTTTTCAAACCACGCTCAAGCCAGGCAAAACCTATTTTGTCCGCGTGAACACGCAGGGTGATGGCAAACCTCAGCCTGTGCGTCGCATTGAGGCGGAGCGCGAGCTGGCTGACCTACATCTGCAGGAGCATGTGTTATCGCGAGCCAGTGCAGTAACGGAGTGCCGTTACTTATCGCAGCCGTTGGCTGATTACAACATCCGCTAGTTAATTTCCCCCGCATGCCAGAGCACGCGGGACATTCTGAAGAGGTCAATTGTGTTGAATATGTCTTCGGTTAAATCGGTTGTGCTTATGGCTAGCCTGCTAACCACCGTATCAAGTTCGGCCACGCTACAAACACCCAACGCCTTTGGTGAAAAATACAAGCCGCTACCACCAGTAGTCAAAGAGCTGACGCAGGTGGTGTATTACCGCGCTAACAGCGGCGTTATGACAGCCGGCCCGGCGCATGTTTACGTTGACGGTCGCTATCACACCAGTTTGTTACCGGGCGGGTTTACTAGTTTTTGTCTGCGCGCAGGCCCGCATACGCTGGGTGCCTTCGTTAATGATGCGCAATATCGCGGCAAAACTGAGGGCTTATATCAAGCCGAACTGCACGGCGCACGCACCTACTTTTTGCGTGTCGATGAACAGCAGCAAATGACGGATGCCCCAAAAGCGGTTAATCGCCAGCAAGGTGAACAGGAAATCAAACCCAACCGCCGTCAGGTACATGCGCACTCACGTGCAACCACCCTCGTTCCCTGCGTTTTCGATCGTGCTGCGGCACAAAGTGAAAGTCAGTATCTGTTCAGTAGTCGTGAGCTGTTTAAACAGGATCTTGGCCGCACCTTGCTCACCGATGAAGGCCTCAATTCACTGAATGAAACCGTCGTCACACTGCGTCAGCAGCATCCCATTCTGCACAGCGTGGTCATTCGCCTTGTGACCCGTGATGAGTCACGAATTGTGCTGCGCGATAAAGCCAAAGCGTTGCGTAACGCGCTGACAATGGCAGCGGTACCGAATGAATTAATCGACATGCAGATTTCAGCTTGTTCCGAGAATTGTCCTAACACGGATCAGGATGTGCAGATTCTCGCGAAATAATAAAAAACGATATAAATCAGCTTCTTAAATGCGATTTTTCACCTTGGCATTCACGAAGCAAGACCCGGCTTGTATCGCCATTGAAGGCTAAAAGCGAGAATTTTCTTACTCCCCGCCCCTGCGGGCCTGAAATAACGAACAAAGAGATGCGGTTAATGAACGCAACAGAATCTGATAACCAACAGCACGAGCAAGAATTGCAGTCGCTGGCGCGTGTGCAGACGCGTATTGATGACACGCTGCTGCAAAGCGTGGACTGGCTCTGCCGCCATTACGGCCTTGGCCGCAGCTTTGACGCGTTGACGGCAGGCCTGCCAAAAGATGTTTTCCTCACGCCTTCTCAGGCACTGAGTTCGCTGGAGAGTGCCGGTATGACACCCGGCCTGGTTGAGCGCAGCCTGTGGGATGTCCCTCAGCAGGTCATGCCAGTCATTCTGGTACGCAAAGAGTCAGGTGGTTGCATCCTGCTTGATCGCGTACGCAAAAAGAATGCTGAAGACAAGATGACCTGGTTCTATCAAGTGGTCATGCCTGAAGTCGGCAGCAAGCCGGTTGAAATTGAACACGCCGAGATTGCCGAGTGGTACAGCGGTTTTGCCATTTTCTCAAAGCCTACCGCCAAAGTGGATCGCCGTGTTGAAGAGGGTTTACCGGAGAATCAGAAGCACTGGCTGTTCAGTACCCTGTGGCGCTATCGCCGTTACTACCGAAGCGCGGCAGTGGCATCCGTGCTGATTAACGTACTGGCGCTGGCGAGCATCTTCTTCACCATGAACGTCTACGATCGCGTCATTCCGAACCAGGCGTTTGTCACCCTGTGGTCGCTGGCGATTGGTGTAACGGTGGCGATGCTGTTTGAAGCGTTGACGCGCTTTATTCGTGCGCATCTGCTGGATACCGCAGGCAAAAAAGCCGACTTGATCGTCGGTAGCATCCTGTTCCGCCAGGCCATCGACGTCCGTATGGAGCACAAACCGGCTTCGTCAGGCACCTTTGCTAATCAGCTGCGTGAGTTTGAGTCTCTGCGTGATTTTGTCTCTTCAGCGACCTTAGCCGCGCTGGCTGACCTGCCGTTCGTGCTGTTATTCGTGGGCGTGATCTTTGCCATTAGCGGCCCACTCGGCTTCGTGCCACTGCTGATGTTGCCAGTGATCATCATCATCAGCGTCATTATTCAATGGCCGCTGGCGAAGATCATGAAAGAGAACCTGAAAGATGCCGCACTGAAGCAAGGCGTATTGATCGAATCCATTGAAGGGATGGAAACCTTGAAAGCCACTGGCGGCGGCGTCCATATGCAGCGTCGCTGGCAGAAGTTCAGTGCTTTACAGGCCAACAGTGGTTCGAAATCAAAGCGTTATTCAACCCTGGCAACCACATCGGTGACCTTCCTGCAGCAGTTCCAGACGGTGATGCTGATTTTGATCGGCGTTTATATGATTGATGCCGGCAACCTGACCATGGGTGGCTTGATCGGTACGGTGATGCTGGCAGGGCGTGCTACTGGCCCATTAGGTCAGGTCATCGGTTTAGCTACGCGTTATCAGTCATCAAAAGCGGCGCTGGGTTCGCTGAACAGGCTGATGGAGATGCCAACCGACCGTGATAGCGAGCAGGACTATATCGCTAATCCGGAACTGAAAGGCGATCTGAGCCTAAAAGGCGTGGGCTTCTCTTATCCGGCGCCGCCGATGCAGCCTAACCCGGAAATTCTCAAGAACATCAATATCGACATTAAAGCTGGTGAGCGTATCGCCATCCTGGGTTCGATTGGCAGCGGTAAATCAACGCTGCTGCGCTTGATGGCACGTCTTTATCAGCCAACCGGCGGCCAGCTGTTTACTGATGGCCTCGACGTTAACCAGATCGACCCCGCTGACTGGCGCCGTCATATCGGTTTTGTGAGCCAGGAATCGCGTCTGTTCTACGGCACACTGCGTGAAAACGTAATGCTCGGTATGCCCGATGCGGCACCGAATGAGTTTCTGCGTGTACTGCGCCTGACCGGTCTCGATCAGATTGCCGCACGCCATCCGCTGGGTATTAACCTGGCGGTAGGCGAGAACGGCGGCAGTTTGTCGGGTGGTCAGCGTCAGTTGGTGGCTCTGGCTCGTACGCTGCTCAGCCGCCCGGAAGTGCTGCTGCTGGATGAACCAACCAGCGCCATGGACAGCCAAACCGAACAGCAATTCCTGAAACATCTGCATGCCGCCACGCAAGGCCAGACGCTGGTGGTGGTCACTCACCGACCATCACTGCTGGCACTGGTGGACCGCATCATTGTGATTGATGCCGGAAAGGTCGCCATCGATGGGCCGAAAGACGTGGTGCTTGCCCGCCTGAGCGGACAACCCGTTCCGCCAGCCAATAGCGGCAAAGTGAGCGCGGCAGCACAACAACCGGCTGCCAATACTGTTCCGCAACCGGCTGCGAATCAGTCGGCGGCACCAGCTAACAAACCTGCATCCCCAATCGTTACGCGCAGTGTGCCAGCGAAGGGATTGGATAAAGATGTTGAGGTCTCTGCCTGATGTTCAGCTTATTCAAACGTAAACCCAAACTGTCGGCGGCAGACGCCGACTTCATGAATGACATTCAGTCTTCACTGCTTACCCAACGCACACCCGGTTCACGTCTGGTGCTATGGGTGGTGCTGGCGGTGCTGGTGGGTGGCATTACCTGGGCGCATTTTGCGCGCGTCGAAGAAATTACCAAAGGTGAAGCGAAGATCATCTCCAAGAGCCGTGAACAGATTATTCAGAGTCTGGAGGGCGGCATCCTGGCGGAAATGAATGTGCGTGAAGGTGAAGAGGTTGAACGCGGCCAGGTGCTGCTGAAGATCGACCCAACGCGAGCTCAAGCCAGCTACCGCGAAGCACTGAATAAAGTGGTGGGATTAAAGGCCACGATTGCGCGTCTGCGTGCTGAAGCATATGGCCAGCCATTGAGTTTCGATGATGAGCAGGTGCGCAAAGATCAAAGCGTTATCGATCAGGAAACCAAAGCCTATCAGGCGCGCAAACGTGCGCTTGATGACTCGGTTAACGCATTACAGCGCAGCTATGAACTGTCGATGCGTGAAATCCGCCTCGCAGAACCGCTGGCCGCGCGCGGCTTGCTCTCTGAAGTAGAACTGCTGCGTATGCGTCGCCAGGCCAATGAAATTCAGGCGCAGATTGTTGAACGTCGTAACCGCTATCAGGCCGATGCTAACTCCGAGTTGAACAAGCTTGAGCTCGAACTTTCGCAGACCAGTGAAAACCTGATTGGCCGCGCTGACGTAATGGAACGTACCACCATTACCGCACCGGTGAGAGGCACGGTGAAAAACATTCGCTTTAACACCATTGGCGGCGTCATTCAGCCTGGCGAACACATTCTGGAAATCGTTCCGCTAGAAGACCAACTGTTAGTGGAAGCGAAAATTCGTCCTTCAGATGTCGCGTTTCTTCATCCTGGCTTACCTGCAACGGTAAAGGTCACCGCATATGACTACGCGATCTATGGCGGGCTGAAAGGCCACGTGGAATTTATCAGTCCCGATACGTTGAAAGATGATGCCAAAGCGGCTGCGGGACGCCCGGATGACACCTATTACCGCGTCATGGTTCTGACGGAGACCAGCACCCTGAATGCCGGTGGAAAAGCATTGCCGATTATTCCTGGCATGGTGGCTTCCGTTGAAATTCGTACGGGCGAGAAAACTATCCTGGATTACCTGCTGAAGCCGGTGATGAAAGCACGTGAAGCTTTCCGCGAACGTTAATTGAGACCTGAGTGATGAAACAAATTAAATGTTCAAAGCGCTTGCTGTCGCTGCTAATAGGTTCGTTCCTCGCGCTGCAAAGCGGCGCCGCACAGACGGCAACGAGTGAAGAAGAAGAGCTACTGATGTTTGTTGAAGTGTCGAAACCGAAGCCAGCATTAAGAGCGGCTCAACCAGTAAAAACCATGTCGGCAGATGAGATGGCGAAAATGCTGGCAGCACGCACGCAATCAGCACCGGTTCAGCCTGCTGCTGTGCCATTAACTAACACCGCGCTTGCGCCTGTAGCGAAAGCGCCGGTGATTAATACACCTGCTGTGTCTAAAGCGCCGATTATTGTGACACAGGTGCCTGCAACACCACTGGCAACAGCAACAAACCGTACAGAAGCGGAGCGAAGCAGCCTGAGTAGCGCTGAACTGCCAATCTTCAAACCGGCAACGCCGGCATCGGTTGCCGCCACGCTAACGCAGCCAGATGAACCTGCTTTAACCCCTGAGCCGCGTCTTTCCGTAGCACGTGCACCGCAGACAGTAGCGCGCGTTAGCCCTGGTGAAATGGAACTGCGTAATATTTTCTACAGTGCGGTGATGAGCGCGCTACAGCGCAGTCCACAGGTTCGCAGTACGCAACTGCAAATCGATGCTGCGAAAGAAGACGTGAGCAACGCGAAAGGTCAACGCTGGCCACAGGTTGACGTAACGTCGAACTCACGTCGTTATGAGTTTGGTAAAGGTAACCGCAATGCCAATGACAGCAATATGCCGGCTCTGGGTGTTAACGTGGCGACGAATCTGATCGATTTCGGCCAGACCAGCAACACCATTAAAAGCAAGGAGTTCTCGGTTCAGGCCGCAGATTTCCAGAACACCGCGCAGATCGAAGATTTGGCATGGCAGGTGAGCAGCGGACTGGTGGAGTTGAGTAAACAGCGTTTGATCATCGAAATGAGTAAACAATACGTAGCACGTATGCAAGAGCTGGTCACCATGTTGACCGGCATTGTTGAAGCTGATCAGGGCCGCCGCAGCGAACTAACTCAGGCGAAAGGCCGCTTCTTGCAAGCGCAGTCAGCGCTGGATAATGCCGTTTCAAAAGCACGTGACACCGAGATTCAGTTGTATCGCTTGTTAGGTGAAACCCAGGTTCCGTTACCACCCGCGATGCAGTGGCAATTGCAGCCTTCACAACTCGATGCCTTATTGGCTTCAGTCGACAAGCATCCAACGCTGCTAAAAGCACAGGCGCAGTCACAGGCTGCCTTTGCTGAAGCCGACGCGCTGAAATCGTCGTCATTACCAAAAATCAATTGGGTAGTAAGTAAAGACACCGGCAAAGACTATTACGGTCGTGAGCAAGCCTGGCAAACCGGTATCAATGTCAGTTGGGGGCTTTTCCGTGGTGGTTCAGCTAACGCGGCAGAACAGGCTGCTGTACAGCGCGCCAGCGCAATGCGGGAAGAGTCAGAAAACCAGCGTGATGACCTGCAACAACGGGTGCGTGCCGCCGATCAGGACGCGCGGTCAATGCTGCAGCGCGCGGATCTCTACCGCAATCTAACGCGTGAATCGGACCGTATCCGCCTCGATTTCTTCGATCAGTGGTATCACCTTGGGAAACGTACGTTGCTGGATGTGTTAAGCGCCGAGTCGGATTACTACAACAACCGTGTTGGCGAGGTGACTAATCGCTTTGATGGTTATAGCGCGATTTTTCGTGGTTATGCCAGCGCCGGACAATTGATGAACTGGCTGAAGAAAACGCCGCAAAAACCCTAACAGAGGAACACATGCTGTCCACTCCGGACACCATGACGACATGAGGTCTCAATGAACCCTTTAACGTCCCAAATTCGTCTGGCTCTGCTTGACGATCATCCGATTATTTGTCGCTCATTTGATGTGTTGTGCGCTGACCAGGATGATTTAATCGTGGTCGGGAAATTTGGCCATAGCCGGGAATTATTAAGCTGGTTGCGCATTGCTGAATGTGATGTGCTGGTACTGGATTATATTCTGCAAGATGATGAGATGGATGGCTTATCACTGATTAAACATTTAATGGCGCACTATCCGCATTTAAAGATTTTACTTTCTACATCTGTAGATAGCCTCGCTGTCATTCGTACCGCTTATATGTTGGGTGTGAGAGGCTATATTGCTAAACGAGAAGAGTCTGCAACCTATTTATCAGCGATTCGCACCATTGCAAACGGACAGCGTTATATCCCGCCTCGTATTGCTGAAGAGTTGAGCCAGGTTCCCGTGCGTAAACTCGACAAGGATTTAATCAATGGATCGGAACGGCAATATAGTCAGCAACTCATTTCAACCAGATTATTAACCCCGCGCGAGGCTGAGGTGTTGAATTGCTATTTGGAGGGGATGGAAATAGTTGATATTGCTGTGAAGTTAAAGCGCAGTCGTAAAACTGTTAGCGGTCATAAGCAAACCGCCATGAGGAAATTAGGTATTAGTAGCGATTTGGAGCTATTTAAATACCGGAATGATCTATTTAAATAGTCTTTATGATATTACGTCCCGGGGCTTTTTTTACACATTGCGCGATAAGGCTGCATGAAAAGTGCGGCCATATTATTCACGGCTTTGTTGGTCAGTGAGAATGACGCTAATTGGTGACCAGCTTCACATTTCTCTACGTCGTTCGTTAAAACTGCTTGCCACTTTTTCCACGCTGTAAGCATGATAGCGCCCGTTAAGGATTGTTACTGTTCGGCAGGCAAAACCTGAGACGCGCCCTTTTTCAGTTGAAGAGGGCGCGTCTCAGGTTTTTTTTTGCACGAAAAACGCGCCAATCCTTTGTAGGGTCGCCATTTATGGTGACCGAAAGACGCTTAACTGGCGAGCATTAGGCCATGAGTTTAGGGCATTGTTCAGGAGAAAGAGTGATGCAATATCAGGAACTGGCGGATGACATCGTTAGCGGTGTTGGCGGCAAAGAGAACATTATCAGCGTGATGCACTGCGCAACGCGTTTGCGCTTCAAGCTGAAAAACAGTCAAAAAGCGCAGACCGCCGCGTTAAAGGACAATCCCGGCGTGATCATGGTGGTGGAGAGCGGCGGCCAGTATCAGGTGGTGATTGGCAATCAGGTGGCGGAAGTGTATCGCGAACTCACCGCGCGCCACGCGCTGGATAATCAGAGCGAGGCCGCAGATAACGCTGCACCGCAAGGCCTGTTTGCCCGCTTTATCGATCTGGTTTCCGGCATTTTCACCCCGTTTATCGGCGTGATGATCGCCACCGGCATCATCAAAGGGTTGCTGGCGTTGGCGTTGGTGCTCGGCGTGATGAGCGCTGACAGAGGCAGCTACAAAGTGCTGTTTGTTGCCAGCGACGGTTTGTTCTACTTCCTGCCGATTTTGCTCGGCTACAGCGCGGGTAAAAAATTCGGCGGCAATCCGTTTGTCAGCATGGCGATTGCCGCTGCGCTGGTGCATCCGATGATTCTCGAGGTGCTGCAACAGCAGCAGCAGGGCAATGCGCTGACCTTCATCGGCATCCCGCTCGAAGTGCTGAATTACAGCTCATCAGTGATCCCGATTATCTTCGCGGCCTGGGTTTCCAGTTTGATTGAGCGCTGGATACATCCACGTTCACCCAGCGCGGTGCGTAATTTCACTACGCCGTTGTGCTGCTTGTTGATCACTGTGCCGCTAACGTTCCTGGCGATTGGTCCGGCGGCAACCTGGCTAAGCCGCATGCTGGCCGAAGGCTATCTGTGGATTTACAGCCTGAGCCCAATGATTGCGGGTGCGGTGATGGGCGCGATTTGGCAAGTATGCGTGATTTTCGGTCTGCACTGGGGATTGGTGCCGATTATGCTGAACAACCTTGCCAACTTTGGTCATGACACGCTGCTGCCATTGCTGATGCCAGCGGTGTTGGGCCAGGCGGGCGCGACGCTGGGCATCTTCCTGCGAACCCGTGAAGCGAAACTCAAAGCGATGGCGGGATCGGCCTTCACCGCCAGCATCTTCGGCATCACCGAACCGGCGGTGTATGGCGTGACGCTGCCGCGTCGTCGTCCGTTTATCTTCGGCTGCATCGGTGGCGCCTTGGGCGCGGCGATCCTCGGCTTCTGGCACACCACCATTTACTCCTTTGGTTTCCCGAGCGTGTTCACCTTTATTCAGGTGGTGCCGAACAGCGGCATTGATGCCAGCGTGCTGGCGGCGTTTGCCGGTGCGGCGGTGGCGTTGCTGTTCGCTTGCGTGAGCACTTATCTGTTCGGTTTGACCGAGCCCGCAGCCGAAGTGGTCGCGCCGCCCGCGCCGGTTGCTCAGCCCACCAATCTGACGCGTCGCGAAAGTGTGGTCAGCCCGATGGCGGGCGATGTCATTCCGCTGGAGCAGGTTAAAGACGAAACCTTTGCCAGCGGTTTACTCGGCAAAGGCGCGGCGATTATCCCGCAGAGTGGCCGCGTGGTTTCGCCGATCGATGGCGTGGTGTCGTCGATGTTCCGTACCGGCCATGCGATTGGCCTGACATCGGCGCAGGGCGCGGAAGTGCTGATCCACGTCGGCCTCGATACCGTGAAGCTCGATGGACAATATTTTTCTCCTAAAGTCGCCAACGATCAGCCGGTCAAAGTGGGCGATCTGCTGCTGGAGTTCGATCTCGATGCGATTAAAGCCGCAGGATTTGACCTCACCACGCCGGTGCTGGTGAGTAATAGCGATGATTTTGTGGATGTGTTAACCCTGAGCCGCACGGCCGTGAGCGAAGGCGCTCCGTTGTTGGCCGTGCTGAAATAATTGAGGAGCAAGCAGATGACTAAACGTTTCCCGGATGGATTTTTATGGGGCGGCGCCGTGGCCGCCAACCAGGTTGAAGGCGCGTATCAGGAAGGTGGCAAAGGTTTATCAACGTCCGACCTGCAACCCAAAGGCATTTTCGGTGCGCGCGTGGAGCGCAGCGGTGACGATTTTGGCATCAAAGATACTGCCATCGATTTCTATAATCGCTTCCCGGAAGACATTAAACTGTTCGCCGAAATGGGCTTTACCGTGCTGCGTACCTCAATTGCCTGGACGCGCATCTTCCCGCAGGGCGATGAAGCGGAACCTAACGAAGCAGGCCTGGCCTATTACGATCGCCTGTTCGATGAGATGGCTAAATACAACATCACGCCGCTGGTGACGCTGTCGCATTATGAAATGCCGTATGGCTTGATCAAAAAGTACGGCGGCTGGGGCAATCGCATCACCATTGATTGCTTTGAACGCTATGCGCGCGCGGTGTTTACCCGCTTCCAGCACAAAGTGAAGTTATGGCTGACCTTTAACGAGATCAACATGTCGCTGCACGCGCCGTTCACCGGCGTAGGGTTGGCAGAAGAAAGCGATCAGCAGGCGATCTATCAGGCGATTCATCACCAGCTGGTGGCGAGCGGACGCGCGGTGAAAGCCTGCCATGAGATCGTTAAGGATGGCAAAATCGGTAACATGCTGCTGGGCGCGCTGCTCTATCCGCTGAGCTGTCGCCCGGCAGACGTGCTGGAAACCTTGCAGCAGAACCGCGAATGGCTGTTCTTTGGCGATGTACAGGTGCGCGGCGCGTATCCGGCCTATATGAAACGCTTCTTTGCCGATCGCGGCATCAGCATTGCCATGACCGATGAAGATAAGCGCGACCTGCAAAACACCGTCGATTACATCTCCTTCAGCTACTACATGACCGGCTGCGTCACTACCAATGAAGAGGAGAACCAGAAAGCGCGCGGTAACATTCTGTCGATGGTGCCGAACCCGCACTTGCCGAGCTCCGATTGGGGTTGGCAGATCGATCCTGAAGGGCTGCGCATTCTGCTTAACATCCTGTATGACCGCTATCAGAAGCCGCTGTTTATCGTGGAAAACGGGCTTGGCGCTAAAGATGTGGTGGAAGCGGACGGGCAAATTAACGACGATTACCGTATTCAATATCTCAACGATCATCTGGTGCAGGTGCGTGAAGCGATTGAAGATGGCGTGGAGGTGATGGGTTATACCTGCTGGGGACCAATCGATCTGGTCAGCGCCTCAAAAGCCGAGTTCTCCAAACGTTACGGCTTTATCTACGTGGATCGCGATGATGAAGGCAACGGCACACTGGCGCGTTCACGCAAGAAGAGCTTTTTCTGGTATCAGGACGTGATTCGCAGTCATGGCGAAGCATTGAAGTAAGGTCGTTGGCGGTCGCCATTAATGGCGACCCTACAAAGGATTGACGCGTTTTTTGTAGGGTGCACATTGATGCGCACCTGGTTTACGCTTCGTCCGCATCATCCTGCAGCGCCAGCGTCTCTTTGCGTACCCGCTCAATATGAATGGTGAGGAACATGCGTTCCTCGCTGGAGAGTTCATACAGATATTTCTGCTGAATATGCTGGTCGATCTTCACCGCACATTGATAGGCGAGCGGATATTTGTCACGCACCACATCATGCAGAGATTCATCCTCGCTCCACACGCCGCGTTTGCCCAACATACGTTGTGCAAAGAACTTCAGATGGTTGACGAAGCGGTTGTAACTCAAGCTCTCGGTGCGGTAATCCAGCTGCAGGCGATATTTCACGATATGCAGGATCTCCTGCATAAATTGCGTGATGTGTGAAACATCAGCGAAATCGCTGCCGAGCTGCGCATTCACCAGATGCAGCGCGATAAATCCGGCCTCATCTTCGGGTAATTCCACGCCTAATCGCTTGTTAATCAAGGCCAGCGCTTCGATACCGAGTGAAAACTCTTTCGGATAGAGCGTTTTGATCTCCCACTTCAACACGTTGCGAATCGGGATACCTTGCTGGTGGCGCTCAATCGCAAAATGGCAGTGATCGCACAGCGCGATTGAGAGACTTTCATGCAGCGGCTGACCCAGCTGCTGACGCGCATTGGCAATGATCAGTTCGCTGGTGGTGATCACCTCAAGCGGGATATCCGACAACAGCTCGCTGAGCCGGCCCGTCAACGTATCACTTTGCAGCGCAAACACTTTCTCGATCTGCTGCGCATCCAGTTCGTCACCAACGCGCTTCTGAAACGCTAAACCGCGTCCCATCACAACCTGTTCTTTGCCGTTGTCGCCCAGCACTACCGCGACATTGTTGTTGAGGATTTTCGCGATTTTCATTTTTAGCTGCCCTGAAAATAAAAAACCTGACCCACCGGGAGGACGGCGTGTCAGGTTTTGCCTGCGCTGAACGCAGTAACAATCTCGCAAGATCATAATCGGCTGAGCTTTCCCGACAAGCACAGCGACAGTTAAATGTGAAATGCATCATATTTCCAGCGCGATTAGTTACAGGCGATTGGGAACTGAAGATGCGGCCTTTTATGTATGTAAGGATAGCGTAAGGAAATGATCAGATTTTTATAAAGTTTGCGTTAAGGCTGCCGATAGTACCGTAACGTTAAATTAACAGGAGTTGCGTTCATGACTGGGATTTCAACATTAGGCGTCGGTTCAGGACTGGGTTTAAGCACCATCCTCGACAAACTGACTGCGGCAGAGAAGCAATCACTGGCACCGATTTCCAAACAACAATCGGCGGCGACCGCCAAGTTGTCTGCCTATGGCACGCTCAAAACCGCGATTCAGACTTTCCAGACGGCAAACAACAAATTAAACGATGCCGCCCTGTATACCTCGACGACCACTGCATCCAGCTCAACAGCGTTTAGCGCCGATTCCAACGGCAATGCGTTGGCGGGCAAATACACCATCAGCGTGCAGAAACTGGCGCAATCGCAAACGCTAACCAGCGACAGTAAAACCGATATTAAAGCGGCGATTGGCAGCGATGCAGCGTCCAGAACCCTGAAATTTGTCACTGCAGAAGGTAAAGAGAAGAGCATTACGCTGACCAAAGATCAGACCTCGCTTTCTGCCATTCGTGACACCATCAACAAGTCCGACGTTGGTGTTACCGCCAGCCTGATTAAGGTTTCGGCCACTGAATACCGTTTGTCACTGACTTCATCTGCATCCGGCACCGGCAATGCGGTGAAATCGCTGAGCGTGACCGGCGATGATACCTTGCACGACTTTATCGGCTTTGATGCGACAAATGCTGGCAGCAGCGGCATGACGCAAAGCGTCGAAGCGCAGAATGCCAAGCTGACCGTGAATAATGTGGCGATTGAGAGCAGCAGCAACGTGATCACCGACGCGGTGGAAGGCATCACGCTGAAGCTTAACGATGAAACCAGCGGCAACCAAACGCTGACGGTGAGCAGCGATACCAACAAGGCGAAAACCGCTATTACCGATTGGGTGAATGCCTATAACTCGCTGCAGGATACGATGGCGAGTTTGACCAAATATACGGCGGTGGATGCGGGTAAAGATCCGGATGGCAAAAATGGTGCGCTGCTTGGCGATGGCACATTGCGTAACATTCAGGTGCAGATGAAAAGCATTCTGGCCAACACTTCCGGTTCCAGCGTCTATAAAACGTTATCGCAGGCGGGTATTACAACCGACCCAACCGACGGTAAACTGAAGCTTGATGCGACCAAACTGACCAGCAGTTTGCAGGTTAAACCGGAAGCCATTCGCGACATGTTTGTTGGCGATGGCAAGAAAACCGGCGTTTCGACCGTACTGAACACCACCTTCAATGCGTTCCTTAGTAGCAAAGGTGTGCTGCAGGGCGCGACGGATACCATCAGTAAAAAACTGAATACGCTGACCGATCAGTACAATACCGCCAGCAAACGTATCGATGACACTATCGCGCGTTATAAAAAGCAGTTCACCAATCTGGATAAGATGGTTAGCGTGCTGAATAACACCAGCAACTACCTCACCGAGCAGTTCAGTAATAGCACTAAGACTAATAAGTAAGCGTAAATCGGTCGCCATAAATGGCGACCCTACGGTAATTTGGCGGGTACGCGGAACGGGCCTTCGTAGGGTCGCCATTCAAGGCGACCTCTGTCTCAAACAATAACCTTACTTCTTCTTATTCAACATGGCCTTCAAATC
This sequence comes from Enterobacter sp. Sphag1F, assembly GCF_014193275.1. Lineage (NCBI taxonomy): Bacteria > Pseudomonadati > Pseudomonadota > Gammaproteobacteria > Enterobacterales > Enterobacteriaceae > Enterobacter > Enterobacter sp. Sphag1F. The sequence goes on from NZ_JACHZD010000006.1 coordinate 21,169, forward strand.
GGCAAACGGGTTATAGGTGGCTTCACCGACATCTTTTTGTGCATCTTCCCCAGCCACAACCGTTGTACCGTACTGATCCGCTTCGGTGTATTTCGAGTGCTCGTGGTCGTGACAATATAGGCACAACAACTCCCAGTTACTGCCATCTTCCGGATTATTGGTGTGATCGTGATCGATGTGATGAACGGTTAATTCGCGCAGGTTTGAATAGACAAATTCGCGCGAGCAGCGGCCGCATACCCACGGATAGATTTTTAATGCTTTTTCACGATAGCCGCTTTCCAGCCGCGTGTAGTTTTTAGGGATTAGAGCCATGCCAATGTTGCCTGTTAGAAGGAGATAAAGTGACATGTTATCCGCACAGCCCAAACCTGCCAATGATGTTTATCATCCCTGAGCATCCCTTCTAAAAAAACCGCCTACACTAGGTTGTATCTACGCGGAAATAAATTCCGCCCGTCCCAGATCGATGGAAATTCGCTAATAAAATGATGCCCGTAAATGATCCTCCGTCGGTAAGTCGGATACAGCGTATCGCTTTGACCATGATGATGGGAATGCTGGCAACGCTACCTGTGTGGACCAACAAAATTTATTATCGGGATGACCTTTACCGGATACTGGATGGGGATCGGTCGACATGGCTGAGCAACGGAAGACCGGGCACCTGGTTATTAGAGGCTTTGGTCTCTTTTGGTAATACGGTCAGTGATGTTTCTCCGCTTAATTTACTGCTTGGATTACTGTTGCTGAGTGTTGCAGCTGTTTTCTTCACTGAAAAAATTAAAATTCCCCTGATTGGCTACTGGTCATTTGTGCCGCCGCTTTTTGTGGTGCTTAATCCCTTTCTGGCGCAGGGAATGCTGTATACCTTTGACAGCCTAACCATTCTTTTGTCATTCGCGGGCGCCATGCTGGCAAGCATGGTGAACCGATCAAAGCCGTTTCAGGGGATCATTTACACGACGCTAATATTACTGCTGATTCAAACGTTCTATCAGCCAGGACTTAATGTCTATATTGCTTGCGTAGCGTTACTGGCTATTGCACGGTTGAATAATGAACATTTCACATGGACGTGGCTATTCGGGAAAATAGTGGCGCTGGGCATTGCCATCCTGGCCTATAAACTGGCGATGAATTATCTGCTGCCGGTAAAGATTGACTGGTACAGCATGAAACACAGCAAGCTGTTACTGCCCAATTCAGATTCTTTGCTGGTCATCATTGAAACGATTAAAACGTTTAGTCGTCTTTTTCTCAGCGCCTATCCGCGCGGCCTGATGATATTTTTATTGTTGCCTTTGCTGATGCTTTTTTCAGGCCTTATTTTGATGGCACGCAACTTAAAACAGCAGCGGAAATTGACGGTAAGCGCGGCCATATTGATGTTGAGTGCAGGATTAATCGCAATTATGGCGATTCCTGGTCTTTCTTTGGCATTAGCTACCCCGTTATTTGCGCCACGCATGTTGGGCGCCTGCAGCATTACCTTCCTGTTCTGTTTCTACGTATCCGTGCACGCTTTACCTGCAATAAGAAATTGGCTGGCGGGATTCAGTGTCGTTTTGCTTTTTTATCATCTGGTGGTGATGTTAATCAGTTTCAATACGGTGGTGAATGATCAACGTTACCAAATGGAGGTGATGAATCAGATTAAAATCACTTTATCCGCTCCGGATGCACAATCGATTGATTCCCTCGCCTTTGTTGGGCAATTAAATGATGCTCCGGAAGTACAAACCAATATTCGTAACTTCCCCATCATCGATCATATACGAATGAAAATGCTGGGTGAGTCTGAACCGTGGATTTGGCTGGCTTTGATTAAAAACGCTGGCTTGAGGTTGAAAGCGGTGAAAGCAACCGAAGAGATGAGAGTCATTAAACCGCGTGAATATCTTTCGCAGGGAGCGGATTTTGACGCCTTTCAGGATGGTCAAACTATGGTGATTGATTTCAGAAAGTCGGGTGGGCAGGTTAACAAATAATGATTCAGCTGCTCGGTCCGGGAATGATTGTCATATCCCGGACCGAGTTTTGTATATGGTGCTATTTGGCCGCGTTATTTATTCAGCAGCTCTTTACGCACAATCTCCGCACCGGCGCTTAATGCATCCAGCTTGCCTCTTGCCACGCCGCGCGGCAAAGGAATCATGCCGCAGTTGGTGCAAGGATAGAGTTTGTCGGCGTCGACAAACTGCAGCGCTTTGCGCAGCGTCGCGGCAACTTCTTCAGGCGTTTCAATGGTATTGCTTGCCACGTCAATGGCACCAACCATCACTTTTTTGCCGCGAATCAGTTCCATCAATTCCATCGGCACATGTGAGTTTTGACACTCCAGTGAGATGATATCGATATTCGACTTTTGCAGTTTAGGGAAGATCTCTTCATATTGACGCCACTCGGTGCCCAGCGTCTTTTTCCAGTCGGTATTCGCTTTGATGCCATAACCGTAGCAAATATGCACAGCGGTCTCGCATTTCAACCCTTCAATGGCTCGTTCTAAGGTCGCGATACCCCAATCATTCACTTCGTCGAAGAAGACATTAAATGCCGGCTCATCAAACTGAATAATATCGACACCTACCGCTTCTAACTCTTTGGCTTCTTCATTGAGAATTTTAGCGAATTCCCATGCCAGTTTTTCACGGCTTTTATAGTGGTTGTCATAAAGCGTGTCGATCATGGTCATTGGACCCGGCAGCGCCCATTTAATTGGACGGTCAGTCTGCTGGCGCAAAAACTTAGCATCTTCAACGAACACCGACTTTTGACGGCTTACCGGACCAACAACGGTTGGAACACTGGCATCATAACGATCGCGGATTTTAACGATCTCGCGCTTCTCAAAATCCACGCCGTTGAGATGTTCAATAAAGGTGGTAACAAAGTGCTGACGCGTTTGTTCGCCATCACTGACGATATCAATACCTGCCTGCTGTTGATCTTCCAGGCACAAACGCAGCGCATCTTGTTTACCGTCGGTTAATTCCTGATCTTGCAATTTCCACGGCGACCACAATGTTTCGGGCTGAGCCAGCCACGATGGTTTTGGCAAACTACCAGCAGTGGAAGTCGGTAATAATTTTTTCATAGCAGGTGACCTTATATTTTTATGGGTGATCAAAGAACGGGAGTAGCAAACCATTGCTCAAGAATAGTTTGGTAAGGCTTAATAAAGCGCTCTTCCGTGAACTTCCCTTGTTCAACTGCCAAATGGCTACGTTCTTCTCGATCATAAACAATTCGCGTTAAAGAATAATCCTGATGATTTAAGCTTGGCTGATACTGATTACCGGCGGCCGAGTTAGCATTGTAAATCTCAGGACGGTAAATCTTTTGGAACGTCTCCATGGTGCTGATGGTACCGATCAGCTCAAGATTGGTGTAATCACTGAGTAAATCGCCATGGAAATAGAAAGCCAAAGGCGCAGCACTGTTTGCCGGCATGAAATAACGCGCCCGCAGGCCCATTTTTCCGAAATATTCATCAGTCAGTGAGAGCTCATCCTGCTGATATTCGATGCCCAGTACCGGATGTACATTACCGGTACGATAATAGGTGTTTTTACTTGATACGCTCAGGCAGATAACCGGTGCTTTATTGAAGTTAGCTTTGTATGCGTCTGAGTTAACGAAGTTTTTGAAGATATTGCCATGCAGGTCGCCAAAGTTATCTGGCGTACGGAATTCAGTGTGACTCTTATTATGCTCTGACAATACAACGCTGAAATCATAATCACGCACGTAAGAAGAGAAGTTATTGCCTACAATCCCTTCGATGCGCTCATTGGTTTTTTTATCAACGATATTGGTTTTCAATATTTCAATGACTGGGAAAGTATTGCCATTGCCTTCAGCACCGAGATTCAGTTCAGCGGTAATAATCTCCAGCTCAACCGCATAACGATCGCTTTTCGGGTTGTCCCAATGCGCCAGAGAATTGAAGCGGTTATCAATCATCACCAACGCGTTGCGCAGATTTTCCTGACGCTTCTCACCGCGGGCCAGATTCGCAAAGTTGGTGGTGATGCGTGTATTGCCAGAAGGATTGTAATTTTCGTCGAAACGAAGGCTCTTAACCGTAAAAGTAAAGGCGTTATTCATTTTAGTCTGCTGTCCTGGTTATAAATATAAGGCCTTGCTGTGGCTGGATTTTTAGGCTTTCCCCATGTTCTTAGCGGGTACTCTCAATCAGCAGGCTTCATATTATTTTAAGTTATTAACGATGGTACTTTTATGCCTGAGTCACTGGTTGAAAAAAAGTGATTTAATTTCATCGAACATGAAGGAATTTCATGATGAGAGTGATGATGAAGATCGTGCGTTCAGCGGTTAGCCCGTGCGGTCTGGCACAGACTTCATCATTGCAGGTATACTCTTTCCAAATTTTTTAACCGGTCAGACACGAAAATGGCAAAACTCACCTTACAAGAGCAAATGCTGAAAGCAGGCTTAGTCAGCAGCAAAAAAATGGACAAGGTCCAGAGAACCGCTAAAAAATCACGCGTTCAGGCTCGTGAAGCCAGAGAAGCAGTGGAAGAAAATAAAAAAGCGCAGCTTGAGCGTGATAAGCAGTTGAGCGAACAGCAAAAACAGGCGACTTTAGCCAAAGAGTATAAAGCGCAGGTTAAGCAGCTAATCGAAATGAACAAAATCGATATTTCGAAAGGCAATATTGGTTTTAATTTCACCGACAATAATCTGATCAAAAAAATCGACGTGGATAAGCTGACTCAGACACAGCTGATTAATGGCCGCCTTGCCATCGCGCGACTGAGCGTTGATAGCAATGGTGAGAGTCAATACGCGATCATTCCCGCCAGCGTTGCGGATAAAATTGCACAGCGAGATGCGAGCAGTATCGTATTGAACAGCGCATTGAGTCAGGAAGAACAGGATGAAGACGATCCGTACGCTGATTTCAAAGTGCCAGATGATTTGATGTGGTAATCAAAACGCCGCTTGCGCTGTCAGAATGGGCAGGCATTGCGGATGTTTACCGACTCACCGCTTACCGGATGAATAAAATTCAACTCACTGGCGTGTAACATCAATCGCGGCGTTTGTTCGCTTCCCGGCAGCAAGCGCCCGCCATACAGATCGCAACCCAAAATCGGATGGCCCAACTGCTGGCAGTGAATGCGCAGTTGATGGGTGCGTCCCGTTTCTGGCGTGAGTTCGACCCGCGTTAATGGCAGCATCCCTTCATGCGTGCGCTCAATGACACGATAAGGTGAGCGAGCAGGTTTGCCACTGACTGCGCAAATCGTCATTAGCGGAAACAGCGCCGGATCTTTAGCAATTGGCGCATCGATCACACCTTCATCATCAGCCAGATGCCCACACAACAGCGCGCGATAAATCTTGGTCACGCTGCGCTGGCTGAACTGCTGGCACAATGCGGCATTAATCGCCTTGTTGCGGGCAATCACCATTAATCCCGATGTCCCAAAATCCAGCCGATGCACCAGCGTGCAACCGGGGAACAGCTTTACTAACCGATGATGCACTGAATCGAGATTGAGCGGATTTTTTCCCGACAGGCTGAGCAAGCCAGCAGGTTTATTGATCAGCAGCAGATGATCATCCTGATAAAGAATCTCAATCTCGTCATTGCAAGGCGGGGCAATAAAGTGATCGATAATGGTAGACATCTGAGCGCCCGGCTGAGGAAGGGAGGCGGATAATAGCGAATTTTCAACTGGCTGGCGAATCTGGTGGATAAGCACTCGCATAGCCAAAAATTATCGTCCAGACTTACAGCAAAGACGTGGTCTGCGCAGGCAATGTGCTTTACACTGCGGGCTGAAAAAACTGAGTAGATAACGATTAGGTAGGCGGCAATGGCGATGAACGGAACGATCACAACCTGGTTTCAGGATAAAGGTTTTGGATTTATCAAAGATGAAAATGGCGATAACCGCTATTTCCATGTGATTAAGGTCGCTAACCCTGAGCTGATCAAGAAAGATGCGGCGGTGACATTCGAGCCGACAACCAATAACAAGGGTTTGTCAGCCTATGCGGTGAAAGTCGCACCCGAAAGCAAATATATCTATATTGCCGGTGAGCGCCTAAAGCTTACGTCGATCAAGTCTTACGTGGTTTACAGCGAAGAAGTGCCGGTTGAGACGCGTATCGATAAAGAGAATACCGTGCTGTCAGTTGGCATTTTGATGAATAGCATCAAGCCGAAAACAGATGTTAAGCCGGATGAAGTCCGCTCACTTAAAAAACTGGCGATTACCACTTTTCAGGGAACAACCTTAATTTTCACGGCAGATGAAATCGATATTGATGCCACTGTGAAAATGCTGAAGGTCTGAGAATATTCGGATTGATTCTGTGCCGAAATCCCGTGTTATGCATAAGCAGGATTCCGGCATCGAATAAGCTGCGATAAATCTCTTTCAATAATTCTACTTCTGGCTTTAGGCCGTTGGCCTCTCATTCCATGCATCGGTGTACTGAATGTTGCCATCAACATATTTCCACGTGATCTTTGCATAACGAAGCGCAACGCTTTCCATATGTCCGGTTCCAGGACAATTACGCGTATCATGCATGATCGGCGATATGGATATGACCTTTACATCTTCCATTAATATATTGAAGTACTCTTCTTCCTGGCCGGCGTCACTGATGCGATACCACTTAAATTCTGCAGCTTTCATCGTCTGGCCTGTAGCAACAGCTTTATAGAGATAAGGGGATGCGGAATCAATTTCTTTTTCGAATTGGAACGGAGCATGTTGCCTGGTACCAGTCAGCTTACCAGTATTGCTATCTGTCGGAATGCTGAGATTATGGTGAATACCTCTAAGCTCAATACTGCCTTCACGGTTCATTACATCAGAACCACCACGGATTACAGCACCGCCATCATCTTTAATCCACATATGAACTGGAATTGCCATATTAATTCTCCTTGTATTAATTGTATAACCAACGACCTGCTTTAGCGGATTCTATTAACATTCCTATCGAAAAATCGGGAACCAGCACTGGATTAATCTTTTTAAAAGGATTCCAGGAAAATGGAATTTCTGGATAGTAGACTTTGATATCGAAGCCAGCTGGATCAACATTAAATTTTTTAAAATACTCTCTCATTAACTCCTCAGCCTCATATTCATCAATGCTAAGATCGGTATCGAGATCAGTATTTTGTGTAAGAATTACTTTCTTGATGTTAAAAAAATAGGTTCCAGCATACGGCTGAATGAAGTCATATATTTGCTGATCTAAATTGCTCACCATATTTTATCTGCTTCTGAGGCAATTAAGTTGTAGTCCCTGACCGTAAAATAAACTATTTGTGATACATCGGCAGCAAGTATTATGACTCCGAGTAAGGGAACGGTTCTCCCAACAAAAGTGCCAATGTTTCGGACATAAACTTTTCTTGCAGTCCATGGCGTATAACCACCTAACCATGTTGGGAGCTCAAGTCCAAAAGGGAATTTAGCCTTCTTGAATACGGCTCGTGAAGCTTTTGATGCATAGGAAGTACCTTTCGTTGTATTGCCACCAATTTTCCCTCTCGTTGATAGGTTGTTTCTACCGGAAACGATAGCCGCCACAGCTGTGAAATCGGCAACGCCCAATCCATATTGCTCGACGACCTTTTCACAAAAAATCATAAAAAGTAGTTCACTGGAGGTTAAGTTTGACCGCCCAGCGTAGAAGTACGTCCCATTAAGCTGCTCAACCGTATCCATATTCATCCTCCCTGAATGACAGACAGCCAGATTACAGTGGGATGAACGCTAATTTTTGTTCAAAAGAGAGGAGTGGAACGACTAATAGCGGGTGAAATATTGCAGAGTTTTGCCAGGCAAATGCAGTTAGGTCGCCATGAATGGCGACCCTACGTAGCTTAGCTAGATTTTGGTAACACCTTAAAAGCTCTGCCAATCCGCGTCATTCACCATCGCAACGCGCGAGGGCTTAACGTATGAAGCCTTATGCACCACAGCCTGGGTCTGATAAACCTCGCCTGCACCCGCAACATGGAATTTCCCCACCAGCTGATTCAGATTCCCGGCCTGCTCCTGCAGCGACTGCGAAGCGGCAGAAGCTTCTTCCACCAGCGCGGCGTTCTGCTGCGTGACATCGTCCATCTGATTCACCGCTTGCTGCACCTGCACAATGCCCTGGCTCTGTTCAACGGCAGCGGCGGCAATCTCTTCCACCAGTTGGCTCACCTGATGAATGGCATCATTCATTACGCTCATATTGCGGCCGACGTCGCTGGCCTGCGCGGCACCGGCTTCGGTCAAACGATGGGACTCTTCAATCAGCGTCTTGATTTCACGCGCGGCGGTGGTGGAACGCTGCGATAAGTTACGCACTTCACCGGCGACCACAGCAAATCCTTTGCCATGCTCACCGGCACGCGCGGCTTCAACAGCGGCGTTGAGCGCCAAAATATTGGTCTGGAAAGCAATGCCTTCAATGATCGAGACAATTTCGGTCACTTTGCGCGAGCTACCACGAATGTTATCCATGGTTGAAAGCATGGTGGTCAGTGATGTGCTGCTCTTCTCCGACAATCCGCTGGCGTTGGCGGCAAGCTGACTCGCCTGGCGGGTGTTATCGGCAGTCTGACGTACCGTTTCACTCAGTTCGGTCATGCTGGCGGCGGTTTGTTCCAATGATGCCGCCTGCTGTTCTGTACGTGATGAAAGATCTTCATTGCCAGCGGTGATCTGCACCGATGCGCTACTAACCGATTGTGATGCCTGACGCACGGAAGACAGCGCGCCTGACACGCGCTCCATAAGGATGTTAAACGAGTGCGCCATGTTGCCCACTTCATCACGACGACTTTCATCCGCCTTCAGCGTCAAATCGAGGTTCTCGCTGGCCGCCATCATCACCTTGCCTGCCGCAGACAAACTGCGACGAATGCGCAGTACGGTGAACAGCGACAGCACACCAAAAATCAGCACGGTAGCAATAACGCCAGCAATGGTGGTCCACAGCACGGAATGGAAGGTGCTGCGGTTAGTGGCGCGCAGTTCATCTCCAATAGTGATATTTAGCTGCAGCTGTTTTTGATAATCACTAATCAGCTGACGGATCGCGGCACCGATGCCAGTTTGCCCGTCAATCAGCGCCAGACTGATATCATTTTGATGGCCACGCGAAGCGGCTAAGAAAGACGGCAGCGCGGCGATGACATGCTCAATATTGGCGTAAGCGACTTCCGTTAAGCGCTTATCTTCATCATTGGAGATATCGTTAGCCATGTAGTAATCGGTTTGTGATTTCAAATCCGCCAGCTGTTTTTGGATCTCATTCTCAATCGCCGGCATTTTACTGTCGTCGGTCTGGCTTTTGTGTTTGTACAGCGTTAGGGCCAGCTGGTTACTGCCATCAATGAGTTTGCCCAGATCTTTAATCGAGGGAATCGCATTGGCCTGCACGTATTCAAAACGATCCTGAAAACCTGAAAGCAGAGAAATGGCGAGTACAGCTTGTAGGATTATGGCAGCAAACAGTATAGAAAATGTGGCAAACAGACGTTGGGAGATGTTCATTTTATTATCCTTAATCTAAAAAGCCTCCCGGGCGGAGCAGCACAGGAAGGAAGGCAAGTTAATAACCATCGGCAGATTAAGGAATTTAGTTAATTTATTTTATCAGGTGCGCATTGATGCGCACCTGATAACCAGGGTCGCCATGAATGGCGACCGTATTACGGTCTGCGGAACAGCGCCAGACTGCGGCCTTCCAGCTCGAAATCCTTCTCTTTAGTAATCACCAATCCCTTCTCAACGCCTTCTGAAGTCGAAAGCTCCAGCGCCCAGCCGCCTTCACCAAACTGCGGAATACGGAACGGCACGTTGCCTTCGTACGGATTAAACAGCATCAACACGTCATGCCAGATACCTTCTTCCGTCTCTAAATCCGGCCGACCGAGATAAACCCCAAGCGTGGTGCCATCATCCCATTGGTCGGCCTGCTGGAAGCCACCACCGGCGTTAAACCATTTGATTTCCATCCCATCGCGCCAGCTTTCACGCCGCAGCAGCGGCTGTTTAGCTCTTAACGCCAGAATATGTCGAGTAAAGTCGCGCAGCGCATCAGCGGAAGGCGGCAGGTTTTCCCAATGCAGCCACGAAATTTCGCTGTCCTGACAGTAGCCGTTGTTATTGCCGAGCTGGCTACGACCAAACTCATCGCCCGCCAACAGCATCGGCGTGCCGTGCGAGAACAGCAGCGTGGCGAGGAAGTTGCGTTTCTGCCGCTCGCGCACCGCGTTAATGCCTTCATCGTCCGTTGGGCCTTCCGCGCCGTAGTTGTACGAACGGTTCTCGTTATGGCCGTCGTTATTGTCTTCACCGTTGGCTTCATTGTGTTTCTCGTTGTACGACACCAAATCGTTCAACGTGAAGCCATCATGCGCGGTAAGGAAGTTGATGCTGGCCCACGGACGGCGACCGCGCTGATCGTAGAGATCGCCGGAACCGAGCAGGCGCGCGGCGAAATCATTCGTGACCATGTCACCTTTCCAGTACTCACGCACCGTATCGCGATACTTATCGTTCCACTCCGCCCAGCCTGGCGGGAAGCCGCCAACCTGATAGCCGCCCGGCCCGATATCCCACGGTTCACCAATCAGCTTCAGTTTAGACAGCACCGGATCCTGCATGATGGCGTCAAAGAAGCCGCCGCGCTGGTCAAAGCCTTCTGGCTCACGTCCTAGCACGGTGCCGAGATCAAAGCGGAAGCCATCAACGTGCATCGATTCGGCCCAATAACGCAGCGAATCCAGAATCATCTGCAGCACGCGCGGATGCGAGGTATTCACGGTGTTGCCGGTGCCGGTATCGTTGATGTAATAGCGATGCTGATCCGGCAGCGTGCGGTAATAGGAGTAGTTATCGATGCCTTTAAACGACAAGGTTGGACCGAGTTCATTGCCTTCGGCGGTGTGGTTATAGACCACATCAAGAATCACTTCGATACCGGCATCGTGGAAGGCGCGCACCATGTCGCGGAAGCCCTGAATGCCGCGCGGACCAAAGTAACGCGTGGCCGGGGCGAAGAACGCCAGCGTGTTGTAGCCCCAGAAGTTTTTCAGACCGCGATCCAGCAGATGCTGATCGTCCGGGAAACCGTGCACTGGCAGCAGTTCCACGGTAGTCACGCCCAGACTTTTGATGTAATCGATCGAAGCCTGATTGCTTAAACCGTCGTAAGTGCCGCGCATCTCTTCGGGCACCGCCGGATTAAGCTGGCTGAAGCCTTTCACATGCGCTTCATAAATCACCGTTTTTGACCACGGAATATTCGGGCGATTGGCATCCTGCCAGTCAAATTCGTTGGGATCGATGACCACGCATTTGGGCGTAAACGGCGCGCTGTCGCGGGTATCGAAACTCAAATCCTTCTCGTCATCGTGCAGGTCATACGCGAAGTGCGACTCATCCCATTGCAGTTCGCCCGCCAGTTCGCGCGCGTAAGGGTCAAGCAAAAGTTTGTTGGGGTTAAAGCGATGGCCATTTTCCGGCTCATAAGGGCCGTGCACGCGATAACCATAGAGCGCGCCGGGCTGCAAGCCGGTAATATAGCCGTGCCACACTTCATGGGTATATTCCGGCAAATCGAAGCGGGCGATTTCATTTTCGCCACTCTCATCGTACAAACACAGCTCTACGCGCTCAGCGCAGGCCGAAAACAGTGCAAAGTTCACGCCCTGGCCATCAAAGTTAGCGCCAAGCACTTGTCCCGAACCTGCTGTAATTTTTAGAGGCTTACTTGTCATCCATTATTCTCCACACAGATTGATCGGGTATGTATCAGCTGCTCAGCAGCACTAACGGCGCACTTGAGGCCGCCTCATCCAGCGCGATGTAATCGCCAATCGCCACGCTTGCGCCTGTCCATAAGTTGCGATAATGGCGATGGGCGAGTGATTCGGTCAGTTCTACTTCGGTTTGCGTCCATTGTGCGTTGTCGAAACTCAGGCGCGGCAAGATCACCAGCAGGGCGTGATCGCTGTCCTGACGCGCAAAGGCGATGACTTTTTCCTGATGTTCACCGTTAACCTGCAGCGGCTGATAATCACCCACGCGGAATAGCTGCGGATAATCGCGGTGCAGATGCAGAAGGCGGGCAATCACCTGTTGTTTCAGCTTGCCGCTCAGCCAGTTTTGCGCGTCGTTGAAATCGGGAGATTCAGACTCTTCAAGCTGCTGTTCCAGCAGATCAAAGTCAGGCGTGCGGCGGTTGTCGGGATCGACCAGGCTGAAATCCAGCGCTTCGCTGCCCTGATAGATATCCGGCACGCCCGGCGCGGTGAGTTTGATCACCGTTTGCGTCAGGCTGTTGATCAGTCCAGCCTGGATAAACGGCTGCAACGCGTGGCTGAAGTCGCTGAGGAACAGCTGATTGGCCGGAGAAAGCAGATGACGCGCATAATCCAGCACCGCGTTTTCGTAGGCTTCGTTGCTCTCTGCCCAGTCGGTGCGCAGCTTGGCTTCGCGTAACGCTTTCTCGACAAAAGGAATAAAGCGCTCTTCGAGTTGGCTGGCATCCTGCGGCTGCAAGGTGGTCGGCCATACGCCGGCTAACGCCTGATACAGCATCCATTCCACCGCCGGTTCCGGTGCGGCGCCATCTTCCAGCTCAACCACCTGCGCCTGATTAATCTGCCGCCAGCGCGTGACGTGTTCCGCCCACAGCGCTGGCGCTTCGCTCAGCGTGTACAGCCGCGCACGCGCATCTTCGCCACGCTTGGTGTCGTGGGTTGAAGTGGAAGAGATGCCATCGGGTTGTTGTTGCAGCCGCGTTTGCATCTCGCTGTGGAAATGCGCCAGCGAGAAAGCATGTGGTAGCGGCTCTGCGCCGACTTCATTGATGGCTAACGCGACGTGATTGCGGAAGAACAGCGTGTCTTCCACTGACTTCGCCATTAGCGGTCCGGTCAGCTGCTGGAAGCGCACGCGGAATTCATGCGCATCTTTTTCACTCTCTTCGGAAACCGCGCCCAGCAGCATCGCCTGCAGCAAACTAAGCGCCGTTGGCGACGCGCTGTTTTTTACGATTTCCAGCACCTGTTGCAGCAGCTCTTCACCTTCGAGCGGCATGCCATCCTGCTGGCCGTAAGTGCGATACACCGGGAAGGCAATAAGGATTTCCCGCAGCGCGACGTGCAGCTCCGCTTCACCGAGGTTGCGATGTTCAGAAGTGGCAATCTGTGTCGCCAGCTTGAGTAAACGCGCAAACTCACCGGCGAAATTGCGATCGACCATCAATTCGCGCGCCACGCGCAGTCCGCCTTCAACGTCGTTTCGTTGTCCGGTGATAGCTTCATACGCCAGATGCAGCGTATCGATCTGCGAATCATCGACCAGCGCGTGCGACAGCGCGGCAATAAATTCGTAGCCGGTGGTGCCGGAAATCGGCCAGTCGTCAGGGATCTGTTCCCCTTCGGCGAGGATTTTTTCCACCGTGATATAGCAATCCGGGCCGGTGGCCTGGCGCAGCTGGCGCAAATAACCTTGCGGATCGGCAAGGCCATCAACGTGATCGACGCGTAATCCGTTGACCGCGCCCGAGCGCACCAGCTCAAGAATCAGCTGGTGGGAATCGGCAAACACCGCTTCATCTTCAACGCGCACGCCGACTAAACCGGTGATCTCAAAGAAACGGCGATAAGAGAGCTCGCTGCGTGCATCGCGCCAGCTGATCAAGCGCCAGGGCTGCTGCTCATGCAGTTCGGCAATCGCTCTGGCATCGGTGATCGCCAGCACCTCGTCGGCGCGATCCTGCCAGCTGGCGGGCGTCAGCGGGTAAAAGCTGTCGTAATAGGCCAGCGCCGGATGGCCGGTTTCCGGATGCGCTTTAATGCTCAGCTCACCGTTTTCCAGCACGTTCTCGAAGCTGTCGCCGAGAAACGGCAGCGTCAGGCGGCGCGTCCAATCGATGTCAAAGTGATTGGCATAGCGGCTGCTCTCGCCATACTCAATCACATCGCGCCACCAGGCATTCTCCAGCGAAGCCGCCATATGATTTGGCACGATGTCGAGAATCAAGCCGATCTCGGCGTCCTGCAACGCTTCAACCAGCCGATTGAAGCCGTCGCGGCCGCCAATTGCCGGTTCGATCTCATTGGCATCGGTCACATCGTAACCATGAGTGGATTCGGCGGTGGCGCTGAAAATCGGCGACGCGTAAAGATGGCTGATGCCAAGGCGTTGCAGATAAGGCACCAGCGCTGCGGCGCGATCAAAGGTCATGCCGTTGCGAAACTGAATGCGGTACGTCGCGGTTGGAATGCTCATTTTGTTGCTCCCTGATCCAAACGCACCACAATGGTGTGTTGGGGTAATGCTTCAGTTTCTTGCGGCCAGGCGAAAACCGTGCGGCCTGGCATGGTGGGTAAAGGTTGCGTCTGCTTGCCAATATTCAGCGCCAGCGACAGCACGCCCTGCGGGAAACGCCAACTGACGGCAACAAAGCCTTCCGCAGTGGCGAGCACCTTGCCGCTGTTGCCACCCGCATCCGCCGGCAACGGCACGATGTGTTGCTGACGCAGCGCCAGCAGCTCGCGCGTTAACGCCAGCCAGCTCTGGCCCGCAGGCGTTTGCAGCTTATTCCAGTCAAGTTTCGAACGGATGAAGGTCTGCTCAGCATTGGGATCCGGTACCTCTTCGTCATGCCCGGCGTGACCGGTAAACTCTCTGGCGCGACCTTCACGCACCGCTTTGGCCAAATCACCGTGGAAATCGGTGAAGAACAGGAAGGGATTGGTTTCGCCATACTCTTCGCCCATAAACAGCAGCGGAATGTGCGGCGACAGCAGCAGCATTGCCAGCAGCACTTTGGTGCGATCGCTGCCCGCCAGGTTGATCAAGCGATCGCCCTGCGCGCGGTTACCGACCTGATCGTGGTTCTGGATGAAATCGACGAACGCCACCGGCGGCTGGCTGGCGCTCGGCACGCCGCGCCGTTGCCCACTCTGTGGCGATAGCTCGCCCTGATAAGCAAAGCCTTCGGTCAGCACGCGCGCCACGAGTTTCTCCGGCACCTCAGCGAAATCTTCGTAATAGGCGTGGGTTTCACCGGTGGCGAATACGTGCACCGCATTGTGGAAATCATCGTTCCACTCGCCGGTAAACAGCGGCGCGTTGCCCTGTTTGTCGCGCGGATGCAGGAAGATGACGTTGCGGCAATCTTCGGTGGTGAGATGAACAGGGCGCTCGGGAATCGCCTGACGGATGCGTTCGGCAATCTCAATCAAGGCATGCTTGCTCGAGCTGTCTTCGATCTGGTCAATGGCATCAAAGCGCAGCCCATCCAGATTAAACTCCTGCAGCCAATAGAGTGGCGCTTCGACGATGTAGCGCCGCACCGCATCGACATCATAAGCAATGCCCGCGCCCCACGGCGTCATGCGTTCCTGATGGAAAAATTCCGGTGCCAGCAGCGGCAGATAATTGCCTTCCGGGCCAAAGTGGTTGAGCACGATATCCAGCACCACCGACAAGCCGTGCGCGTGCGCGGCATCAATAAAGGCTTTGAAGTCATTCGGCGATCCGTAAGCCGCATGCGGAGCGTAGAGCAACACGCCGTCGTAGCCCCAACCACGATTGCCGCCAAACTGTGAAACCGGCAGCACTTCCAGCTGCGTGATGCCTAATTCAGCCAGCCACGGCAGCCTGGCTATCGCCGCCTGGAAAGTGCCTTCTGGTGTAAAGGTGCCGATGTGCAGCTCATACACCACCGTTTCGCGCCACGGGCGACCTTGCCACTCGGTATGTTGCCAGCGATAGCTTTGTGGATCGATAACCAGCGAAGGGCCGTTAACATCTGCCTTTTGCGCACGGGCGGCGGGATCGGGCACCACCGTGCCATCGTCCAGCACAAAGTTATACTCTGCGCCAGGCGCCACGCCGCTGACTTGCAGCTCAAACCAACCGTCGCCTGCGTCGAGCATGGCTGCGTCGTTATCGGCAAGTCTTAAGGTGATGTGCTGTTGCCCAGGTGCCCAAACACGAAAACGGACGCTGTCATCAGCAAGAATTTCAGCGCCCCAGGATTTTTCAAATGATCTGAATTCCATTCAATTGCCTCGTTTAGCCCACGCAGGGGCAATGGACGACATCAAGCGATTCGCTACTGGCTGAAAACGATATAAAAATGGGGACTAACGTTGGGTCGGACTACAGATCATAGTCGATATTTTGGCCTTTTCTGGCGCGAGATGGTGGATTTCAGGTGGGTTTCGGAAATTATCGAATAAGCGGGGGATTTTTACGCTTCGGTTAGATGAGGTCGCCATTCATGGCGACCCTACAAACTGCGCCGGAATCTCGCACGGTCGCCATAAATGGCGACCCTACAAAATCACCCGTAGGGTCGCCATTCATGGCGACCTCTGTGGATGCGGCCTGCGATCTACGCCGGTTTATGTTTCACCTTGCGTTTACGCAGCTTATCGATCAAACGATGCGCTTCTGCTTCCGTCGCCACCGCAGGCGATGAACCTTTCAGCGGCTTACGTGCCGTTTCACTCAAGGTTAATACCGTCAGCAAACCAATAATCCCGGCACCGATCATGTAATACGCCGGCATCAGATTATTGTGCGTGGTATCCACCAGCCATGCGGTGATCAGCGGCGTGGTGCCACCAAACAGCGAAACCGATAAGTTAAAGCCAATCGCCAGCGCGCTGTAACGAATATCGGTGACAAACAGCGCCGGTAACGTTGCCGGCATGGTGCCGCTGAAGCAGGTATGTAACAGGCCCAGAATCGCCAATCCGGCAAATACCAGCAGCATGTTGCCAGAACCAATCAGCATGTAGCTCGGGATCGCCAGCACAATCAAACCCAACGCACCTAAACCAATCACCGGGCGGCGGCCAATGCGGTCGGTTAAATGTCCCCACATTAACGTCAGCGGCATCATGATGAACATAATCACCATCACCAACATCAGGCCGGATAATTCACTCATTCCCAGGACGCCGGTTAAATAGCTCGGCATATAGGCGGTCAGCATATAGTTGGAGACGTTGAACAGCAGCACCAGACCAATGCATTTCAGCAGCGGTTTACGCTGATCGCGCAGCATCTGCCACACGCTCAGGCGCGGTTTGTTGTGCTCCATCTCTTCGCGTTTATCCATGTGATCTTTAAACGCAGGCGTCTCTTCCAGTTTTAAGCGGATGTAGAGGCCGAACAGACCCAACGGCGCAGCGAGGAAGAACGGCACACGCCAGCCCCAATCCATCATGGTTTGATGCGGTAAGAAGGCGATCATCGCGGTAACCAGGCTTGCCCCCAGCAGATAGCCGCCCAGCGTACCGAACTCAAGGAAACTGCCCATAAAACCGCGACGCTTATCGGTGGAATATTCCGCGATAAAAGTAGCGGCACCGCCATATTCACCGCCCGTAGAGAAGCCCTGCAGTAAGCGTGCGAGCAGTAGCAGAATTGGCGCAGCGATACCGATGCTGGCGTAGCTTGGGATTAGACCGATACAGAAGGTACCGATCGACATCATGATCATGGTTAACGCCAACACTTTCTGACGACCAATGCGATCGCCGAGCGGGCCAAATACCATGCCGCCAATTGGACGCACTAAAAATGCGGCAGCGAAGGTACCGAACGAAGCGATCAACTGCGCGGCAGCGCTGGCATCGGCAAAGAACACCTGACCAATGATCACGGCGAGATAGCTGTAAACGCCGAAATCAAACCACTCCATCGCGTTGCCCAATGCGGCGGCACTGACCGCGCGTTTGAGTAATTTGTTGTCGATGACGGTGATGTCATCAACGGTTAAGCCACTGGATGTAGCTGAATTATTTGTATCCGTTCCTGTGCTCATATATTCCCCAGGTTAGAAAATGGCGCGATCTCATAGCTTTCGCAGCCGTAATTTCTTCAATGGAAAAGAAAGCTATAAGAGGCAGAAGAAGCGCAAACCCTAGTAAAGATTTCTATATCCCGCAAGTTGGCGGGATAAAACGCTGGCAGATGCGGCGGCCGCGAGCGGTCGAAATAAATTAAAGTCGATCATGCGGGATTTTGTAGGGTGCGCATTCATGCGCACCTGGCCGAAGAAGAAGCGAAACTAATTGCCTCCACACGATGTCTTTAACTCATCTGCGTAACCCTTCTGCCTGGAAAAATTAAATGACCTCCGTTCTGTTAATTGAGGACGATCACCGGCTGGCCCAGATGATCGTGCCTTACCTCACGCAGTACGAATTTAAGGTGGTGCACAGCGCCAGCGCGCAGGATGCGCAGTTCAAAATGAAACAGCGCGAATTTGATGTGGTACTGCTGGATTTGATGCTGGGCGATGCCGATGGTTTAGCGCTGTGCCGCGAGATTCGCAGCCAGTGTCACCATGAACCGGCGATCATTATGGTGACAGGGCGCGGCGATCCCGCTGACCGCATTATCGGGCTGGAGGTGGGGGCGGATGATTATCTGCCGAAGCCGTTTGAGCCACGCGAACTGCTGGCACGGATGCGTGCGGTGCTGCGCCGCATCAGGCCAGGCAGCCGGGCACACAGCGACCAGATCATTCGTTCCGGCCCGCTGGAGATCGATACCGCCGCGCGCACCGTATTGCTGAATCAGCAAGCCTGTTCACTCACTTCGTTACAGTTCGATCTGCTGGTCTCGCTGGCGCGCCAGGCCGGACGCGTACTGAATCGCGAACAAATCTGGCAGTCGGTGCGCGGTGAAACCTACGACAGCTTTGATCGGGCGATTGATGTGCATATTGGCCGCATCCGCCAGCTTATCGAAGACGATCCGCGTGCGCCGAAACGCATCATCACCGTGCGTGGCGTTGGTTATGTGTTCTCGGCGTTGCCCAGTGCATGAAGCGTCTCGCCGATTTTCCGCTGCATCTGCAAATCTTCTTCGCCTTCAGCTGCGCACTGTTTATGGTGGTGAGCTGCACCATCGCACTCTGGTTGTGGAACAAAGATGACAATCCGAATCTGCAGGCTTTTGCCACCTTTTCTGAGCTGGTGGAGCAGAACCTGCCGCCTGCCGATGCGCCGCGCGCTGTGCAAATGGCGGCGATGGATCGCTGGATGCAACGCGCCCACACGCGTTTTGCCCTGTTTACCGCCAATGGCGAACGACTGAGTCGCCCGCTCGATCCGCCGCTGGCATTCCCGCCGCGTGACGCCTTTGGGCAGATCGAGGATGACTGGTACGGCATGCGCTTCGTCTGGCCGCTTAAGGACAAACGCGTGCTGGTCACGCAGTTCAGGAGCGATCAGCAGAAACGTCCGTGGCTGTTTATTCTGCTGATGCTGGGATTGGCGGGCAGCGTGGCGCTGATCTCCTTCCCGGTAATACGCCGTTTAACCGCGCGGCTGGAGTCGCTGCAGCAGAGCGTGGAATCGCTGGGTCGCGGCAATCTCAGCGCGCGCGTTACGGTGGCCGGACGCGATGAAGTGGCACAACTCGCCACCAGCTTTAACCGCTCCGCCACGCAGATCGAGCAGTTGGTGCAGTCGCAAAAAACCATGCTGGCGAATGCTTCGCACGAATTACGTTCACCGCTGATGCGCATTCAGATGGCGGCGGCACTACTGGCACCCGACGATTCGCCAACGCGCCGCGAGTTGCAACGCAGCGTCGGCGAATTGGACGCGCTGGTGGAAGAGATTCTGACACTGAGTCGCCTGGAAATGGCGAGCAGCGCTATCAGCGGCGATTTCCAGCCCGCTGATATCACGGCGATCGCAGCGGAAGAGTGCGCCGCCGTGCAAATTGAGTTGCAGGCCGAACATGTGGTGGCGCAGGTCGATGCGCGGCTGATTCGCCGCTTGCTGCGCAATCTGATTGAGAACGCGCTGCGCTACGCCGGGTCGGAAATTTGCGTCGCGCTCCGGCACGCGGCGGATCGGCACTTTACGCTCGAGGTGCAGGATCGCGGTCCCGGCATTCCGCATGAAGAACTGGAGCGTATTTTCCAACCGTTTTACCGCCTCACTCATCGCGGCAACGGCACAGGTTTGGGCCTGGCGCTGGTGCGGTCGATTAGCGAATATCACGGCGGCAGCATCAGCGTGAGTAATCGTGCTGGCGGCGGAGCCTGTTTCTGCGTGCGTTTACCGCTGGCTGTTACATAACTTTACCGGAGGTAAAAACCGGCGTTACACAAGGCTGCTGCAATGGGCTCATTACTCTGTGCTCATAAAGGAAGATGTCGATGCGTTCCACCTTGGCTCAACCTCTCGCGCTGTTTTGCCTGCTGTCGGCGGCGACTTTTACGGTTCTTGCCGATTCCTCTCAGAATGAATTTTCAGGTTTTATTGGCGGCGGCGTCGGGGTGAAACCGAAATACTCCGGCGCGAAAGAGAATAAAACCGACTTCGTGCCGGCGATCAAACTCAATTATGGCCCGCTGTTTGTCGGCGGCGTGGACGATCTGATCGCTCTCGGCTGGAACGTCGCCAAAACCGATCGCTGGACTTTTGCACTGGGCGTTGGCACTAACATTTCACCGCGCCAGGAATCTGATGATCCGCATTTAAAAGGATTGGGCGATATTGATGTCACACCACGCGCCTTCACCTCAGCGATTTACGAGAACGATTATTTTAAAGGCGGCGTGATTTTGACGCAGGATGTGGGCGGCAATCAGCAGGGCTTTAAACTCGCCTCCTATGCGCATCTGCAATGGCGTCCAACGCAAAGCCTGCGGCTGTTCACCGGGCCGAATCTCAGTTGGGCCGACAGTGATTACATGCAAACGCAATATGGCGTCACGGCAGCGCAGTCGGCACGCAGCGGTTTGGCGCGCTACGATGCCGGAGCTGGTATAGAAAAAGTGGGTTGGGAAGCGGGATTGGAGTATGCGCTGACGCCAGCGTGGCTGATTGGCGCGCGGGTAAACGTGCAGCATCTGGAGAACCACGCCGCCGACAGCCCAATCACCGAGGAAAAAGGGCAGGTGAGCGGCGCGTTGTATGCGGCGTGGCGCTTTTAATTCAGCCCGGACCTTCGCTACCGGCCGCCAGCAGCGGCACAATCACATCGCTGATGGGCGTAGGAATGCCGCGCTCCCGACCATAACGTTGCACCACGCCGTTGCGGATATCCCACTCCAGCGGACGATCGGCCTGGCGATCGGCAAGGATCGAGGTGCCTAAATCGCTCGGCGCGCGATGGAAGCGTTCCACAATCTCTTGCGGCACCTCATCTTTTAACGCGGCACCTTCGGCGCGTGCCACTGTCAGGCACTCCTGTAAATAGGCCAGCGCCAGCGCGGTTATGTCTTCGCGCTGGAACATGCCCGCACGACGATTCGACAGCACCATCAAACCGGCAACTGCGTTTTGCAGCAGCTTGCGCCAGGCGATGGTGAGGAAATCGGCAGAGAGATCGACTGCGCAGCGCGTATCTTTTAAAGCCGCAACCACACGTTCAGCCTGTGGGGTTTCTGGCAGCGTTAGGCGCGGCTTTTCACGCAGCCACACGGAAGCATCCGGCTCGCGCTGGGCCGGGAACCACACCACCGACGGCAGCACGGTCGCGCCATTGACGTAAGGCGCGAGTTGGCTTTTCTGCTCAACGCCATTCTGCAGCGCGCACACCACGGTTTTTTCATTACACAGCACCGCCAGCCACGGCGCGGTGTCCTCAACCTGAGTAGTTTTTACCGCCACAAACACCAGATCGAACGGCTGCGCGATCTCGGCGGGATTGGTGAGCACCGGGCCTGGAACAATAATGTTGCCGCTGTCGTGACGAAGCTCGAGCTGCGGATGCGCGGTACGCCCGCAAATCGTTGGCGTGCGTCCAACTTCATGTAGCGCCGCCGCGATGGTGGTGCCAATCGCGCCCGGTCCAATAAGGGCGATGGTGGGATTCTCAGACATCTTATTAAGCTCCTGATTATCAAGTGGCAGATCGTATCTTCAGCAGCGAAGAATAGCCGGTTACAGCACGGTTATGTGCTTTTTCCTTAGCAGTTGGCACATTTCGTCATCGGGCTGAGTATCAACGATCAACGTACTCGCCAGAGACAGCTCGCCGATGGCAAACGCCGAGGCGGAATTCAGCTTTTCATTCGATACCATCACCACCGTTTCCGCCGCGCGTGCGGACAGCGCGCGTTTCACACTGGCTTCTTCGTAATTGCCGGTGGTTAATCCTGCGGTTTTGTGTACGCCGGTCACGCCCATGAAGAACAGGTCGGCATTAATCCGCGCAATCGCTTCCAGCACCGCCGCACCTACCGCAACCACCGAATGGCGATACAGCAAGCCGCCAATCATGATCACGTCAACCTGCGGATGATCCACCAGCGCCACGGCGATGCTTGGGCTGTGCGTTACCACGGTAAAGGCCAGATCCGGCGGCAGCAATTTCACTATCTCGGCGGTGGTGGTGCCGCCATCGATAATCACCACTTGTCCAGGCTGAATAAGCTGTACCGCTTTCTGCGCGATAAGGCGCTTGGAGCTGATCTGCACGCTTTTGCGTGTTTCAAACGGTGCGATAGCCGCAGAAACCGGCAGCGCACCGCCGTGTACCCGCTGCAGTAATCCTTCGGCGGCTAGCTCGCGCAGATCGCGGCGAATCGAGTCTTCCGACACCGCGAAACGCTGGCTTAGCTCGCTCGACATCACCTGTTTTTCCTCGGACAGAATGGCGAGGATTTGCTGTTTACGTTGGCTGGAGAGCATCAATTTCTCATTCATGTTTTTGCTTGTATGTGCACGATTATGCATGTTAGCGTAGATTTTGTCATCAAAAGTCGGGCAAAACGTGCAAAAAAACGCTAGCCCTAAACATCAAACCTCTGGAGAAGCCCAATGTTAATTCTTATAGCAGGACCGGTACGCAGCGGCACCAACGGCAATGAAGTGTTAATTCATGAAAATATTAAGAAATTAGACCAGATTGCCTTGCAGGTCTACCAGCGAGGACATACGCCGGTGATTGGTGAATGGTTGGCGTTGCCGCTGGCAAGCGCGGCCGGTTCGCAGAAGATTGGCGATGAAATCAGTGAATCTTTTCTCTATCCGGTAGCGCATCGCTTGATTCACTGTTGCGATGCCATCCTGCGCATTCCGGGCGCTTCTCAAGGTGCGGATAACGATGTGCGGATTGGCAAGGAGCGGGGGATCGCTATCTTTACCCAGTTGGATGAGATTCCGGTGGTTGAGGCGTAGAAAAGGCGTGGTCGCCATAAATGGCGACCCTACAAAACCTGCAAATATTCGTAGGGTCGCCATTTATTGCGACCTGGTACGCGTTACACCTGCGCCATACCGCCATCAACAAACAGTTCGGCGGCGTTGATAAAGCTGGACGCATCGGATGCTAAAAACGCCACTACTTTACCAATCTCGCCGGGTTCGCCGAGGCGACCTAACGGCACCTGAGCCGCGAGTGCATCAAACAATCCTTGCTGCTGATCTTCAGGCACCAAACCACCTAAACCTGGCGTGCGCACCGGGCCGGGACTGACCACGTTGACGCGAATACCACGATCTTTCACATCCAGCGCCCATGAGCGGGCAAAGTTGCGCACTGCGGCTTTACTGGCGCTATATACGCTAAATCCGGCGGTGCCCTGAACCGATGTGGTTGAAGAAGTAAGGATTACCGAGGCGTTGTCGCTCAGCAGCGGCAGCGCTTTCTGCACGGTGAACAGCACGCCGCGCACGTTGGTACCAAAGATGCGATCGAAATGCTCTTCGGTGATGGCGCCGAGCGGCAGCATGTCGCCGCCACCGGCGTTGGCGAACAGGATATCGAGGCGGCCTGCTTGTTTCGCGATTTCTGCATAGACGTTGTCGAGGTCGCTCAGCACCGAAGCGTCGGCGCGAATACCGCTGGCGCTAGAACCGATGCTGGCAACTGCCGCATCAAGTTCCGCCTGACGACGACCGGTGATAAACACGCGTGCGCCTTGTGCTGCCAATTCCTGCGCGGATGCCAGACCAATGCCGGTTGTGCCGCCGGTTACCAATGCGATTTTACCGTTGAGTGCGTTCATGTTTGCTTCTCCAATGTGTGATGAGGTTTTGATGACTGCGATGCAGTGCATGAGAAGCAATCTAACGTCACGGCGTTTACTGATAAATGGTGTAAAATCGAAATGACTATTCCTGCGTGTGGATAATTGAATGCAGCGGAAAACAGCATGGATCAGTTAATGGCGATCAAGGCATTTGCGCGCGTAGTCGAAGCGGGCAACTTTACGCGTGCGGCGGATTCACTCGACATGCCCAATGCCACGCTGAGCAAACTGGTGCAGGAACTGGAAGCGCATCTCGGCATTCGCTTGCTACAGCGCACCACGCGGCGCGTCACGGTGACGCCGGAAGGGCATGATTACTACGAAAGAGCGCTGCGCATTGTGCGTGATTTGGAAGATATCGATCACTCGTTCAACGCTGAAAGCGCTAAACCCGGCGGTTATCTGCGCATTGATATTGGCGGATCAACCGCGCGCGATGTGTTGATACCCGCGCTGCCCGATTTCATCGCTCGTTATCCGAACATCCGTATCGATCTTGGCGTTGCGGATCGCGCGGTGGATTTGATCAGCGGTAACGTTGATTGCGTGATTCGCGGCGGTCCGCTTAGCGATTCGTCGCTGGTGGCGCGGCATTTGGGGGATGCGGAGATGATCACCTGCGCCGCGCCGGGCTATCTGAAAACCTACGGCGTGCCAGCTTATCCGCAGGAGCTGAAAAATGGCCATCGCATGGTGAGCTATTTGTCGCCGCAGAGCGGTAGGGCGTTTCCGTTTCGTTTTACACAGGGTGCAGAGCAGTTAGAGATTAAGAGCGAGCATCGGATTGGCGTCAATGAAAGTAACGCGCATCTGGCGGCGGCGGTTGCGGGATTAGGGATCATTCAGACCTTTCGCTACGCAGCGGCGGCAGATTTACAGGCGGGAAAATTGGTCGAGATTCTCGCGGCGTGGCGTCCGGCGAATTATCCGTTTCATGTGGTGTATCCGCAGAATCGCCATCTGACGCAGCGGTTGCGAGTGTTTATTGAATGGCTGAGGGAAGTGTTTCCAGAGCGATTGAACGGGACAATGTAGGGTCGCCATTCATGGCGACCGAATCATGATTAAAGCGTGCCGGTGCCGCCGTCGGAGCACCAAACCTGGCCGGAGGTAAAGCTGTTTTTCACATCCGCAAATGTGACGTAGAGCGGGGCTATTTCAGCCGGTTGTCCCGGACGGCCCAGCGGTGCGGATGCACCAAACTTCTCCACTTTCTCTTGCGGCTGTCCGCCACTTACCTGCAGCGCGGTCCAGTATGGGCCAGGCGCGACGGCATTGACGCGAATCTGCTCTTTACCCAGCTGTTTTGCCAGCGCTTTAGTGAAGGCGACAATTGAGGCTTTGGTCTGCGCATAATCCAACAAGATCGCACTAGGATCATAAGCCTGCACTGAAGAGGTATTGATGATGGAGGAGCCCGCTGGCAGATATTTCAGCGCCGCTTTGGTAATCCAGAACATCGCATAGACGTTGGTTTTGAAGGTGGCGTCAAAGTCTTCAGTGGAAAGCGTGCGGATCGATTCGTTGAACTGCTGACGTCCGGCGTTATTCACCAGAATATCCAATCCGCCCAACTGTTCAGCGGCTTGATCGACCAGCTTCTGGCAGAACGCTTCGGAACGAATGTCACCCGGGATCGCCACCGCTTTGCGGCCTTCGGCTTCAATCAGTTTCACCACTTCTGCCGCATCAGCTTCTTCTTCCGGCAGGAAATTAATAGCCACATCGGCACCTTCGCGGGCATAGGCGATAGCCACGGCGCGACCAATACCTGAATCGCCGCCGGTGATAAGCGCTTTACGGCCGGTCAATCTGCCGGTACCACGATAGCTGGTTTCACCATGATCGGGACGGGGATCCATTTTGCTCGCCAAACCTGGCATCGGTTGCGTCTGCTTTTTAAAGGGCGGAACCGGATACGCTTCAGTAATTAAGGTTTTATTGGTGGCTTGCGTTGTCATATATATCTCCTTGTCGCATGAGGTGAATAAATTAAGCCTGGCATAAATGTGATATTTGTCACGTTAGAAAGTGAACAATAAGATTTATTAAGACGAAACGGCAGGTTGAGGGGGTTAAAAATGGAAGGCAGTTACGTAAGGTTATTAACGGTATTTATTTCAGATGGATAAAACTGAATGGGATAATTCTGAGGGCGTCCGTGCCCTGGCGGGATTCCAAGGTGCTGTGTGCTATTTACAGCGTTGATGACTACTTCTTACCGCCTTTCTTGCCTGCTTCTGACGCTTTAGCGGGATCGTCTTTGAAACTACCGCCGCTTTTTTCTCCGCCTTTTTTACCGGCATCTGACGCTTTCTTTTTATCGTCAGCGAAATTACCGGAACCGCCTCTATGCTCAGCCATAAAACATCCTCTCGTGAGTTGTTGTTGCATGGCGGAAATAACAGATTCAACGCCATGCCCGTGCTGCAAATTTAAGATTAGCGAGCTTCAGATTAATCACAAGCGGAGCGGAAGTGATTATTTATCGCGCGCTGGCGGTATGTTGATAAAATAAGTGCCGCTGTAGGGAATCGGTAAGAAATCATGGAAAATCTGCTGCAATGTCTTTTCAGGATCTATGTCGGCAAACAGCTGTGGATAGAGTGTCTTAGCCATAAATTCCGTCGCCGCGATGTGCCACGGGCTGAGGTAAAAGTTCATCCAGATCACCGCCGAGTGACCATTTTTCAATGCAGATAATTCACGTAAACCCTTTTGCTGCGCCGTCAGCTGTTTAAAACTGCTGAGCACGGTTTCTGGCGCCACTTCTGGCCCTAATTTCAGCAAGCCCTGCGAGGCGTTATCGCCAAAGCCAGTGGCGAAGTAGTACTGCGGCTGCGCGGCAATTACGCTCTCTTCACTCAAGCGACCAAACACGCCGTGCTGCGTTTTATTGGCGATATTGTCGCCGCCCGCTGCATTAAGTAATTCGCCGAGGCTGCCGTTGATCGCCGTCACGCAGCACTCGTTACGGCGTCCAAGGTGCAATTGCAGCAGCACCGAAGGCTTTGCGCCCTGATACGTGGCTAAGCGTTCACGAATCACCTGCATATGCTGATCGTAAAATTGATTAAACGCCTGCGCGCGGGCTTGCTGATTCAGCACTTCACCAAAAATTTCCACGCTGCGGCGGGTGTTTTTCAGCAGATGCACACGCAAATCGATCTTCACCACCGGGATATGTGCCGCCTTCAGCATGGTGACTAAGCGCAGGTCGGCATCATCGTAGCGCGCCAGGCTCGGCAAAATCACCACGTCCGGTTTCAGCGCCAGAATCTGCTCGGGATTAATGGCGTTCGGCCCGCCGGAACCGAGCGACGGGATTTTCAGCATCTGGGGAAACTGGCGCGCAAAACTGTTCCAGGTTTGGCTGTCGTACTTCTTCAGATCCTGCGGCCACGCCACAATATGCTGAAAAGGATCGCCCGGCTCGAGCAACGCCAGCGTATACAGCATGCGGCTTTCGCCCAACAAGATACGCTGCGGACGATCGGGGATCTCAACGCGATTGCCGTCAATATCAGTGATGGTTTTCGCCCACGCCGCGCTACTTATTAGCAGCAGGAAACCGGCCAAAATCGTGGCAAGCAGGGAAGGCGCACGTCGTGCGCCGGTGGTAAATATCGAATCAGAATTCAACGCTGGCCTCGAGCATCATGTTGCGGGTTTCTCCTTCACGCACGCGCAGATTGCCGCCGCTGGAGGTGTAATAGTGCTTATTAAACAGGTTGTTCAGATTGAGTTTCAACTGGGTTTTCTCGCCAAATAACTGATTGTTCCAGGCGATAAAGCTGTCCGCCACCACATAATCGGGCATGTTAAAACTGTTTTCCGGATCGCCAGCACGCGTTCCTACATAGCGCGCGCCGCCGCCCACGCGGAAATTGCCCGGAACGCCGGAGATCGCCAGATTATGGCTCAGATAGAGCGCGCCAGAGTGGCGGGGCGCGTTTTGCAAACGGTTACCGTTGTTAGCAGCGTTAACGCCATCATCAACAATCTCAGCTTTGTCATAGCTGTAGTTGGCGCTGAGATCCCAGCCCGGCAGCACTTCGCCATTTAACTCAAATTCCGCGCCGCTGGATCGGGCTTTATTGATGGCGCGCGTGGTGCCGTTAATGCTCAGCGACATATCGCGCTCGTCAATGCGATACAGCGCCACGCTGGCAAACAGCTTCGGTGAAATCTGCCATTTGCTGCCCACTTCCCATGTGGTGCCCTGTTCCGGTTTTCCGACGTTGCCGTCATCATCAACATCGGTCGATGGCGTAAACGATTTACTGACGCTGGTGTAGAGCGAAACGTCCGGCGTCACTTTGTAGATCAAACCGGCCTGCGGCAGGAATTTGTTGCCTTCGCTGTCCAGCGTTTGCACTACCGGATCGAAGCCTTTCGAAGCGCGTTGTTCGTAATGTTGATAGCGCCCGCCGAGTACCGCGATCCAGTTATCCGTCAAACTGATGCTGTCTTTGGCATAGATTGAACGGCTGTGCGTGCGGTTGAGGTTATTAGCGTTGGCTGTGTTTTCGGTGCTGCTGTTGGTGATCGGCGACAGAATATCGTACTGCGGATTGTTGAAGTTAAAACCGGTGTTGGCTTTGCCCTGATACTGATGCGCGCGATAGGTTTGGATCATCTCGTAATCGGTACCCAATACCAGATCGTGCGTCATGCCCAACACTTGTTGTGAGCCAATCAAGTCCCAGGAAACGTATTTGGTTTTGTGGTTGAAGCCGCGATTGGCATCGGCGCGACGCGTCACCACGCCGCTGGTGGGATTGACTGCGGTAACGCGCACTTCATTGTTATCGTATTGGCGCTGGTTCCAGCCGAGCGTTACGCGCGTGCTCCAGTCATCATTAAACTGCCAGTCATAATGGGCGTTGAGGGTTTTGTTGTGGCCCCACGCATGGTTGGCTTTGTCATCCAGGCGATCTTTGTAGCCAATATCAATCGGTTTGCCGTTGATAAATGCGGTGCCGCGATCGTAAGGAATGTCGTACTGATAATCAGAATAGCTAATCAGGAAGCTGGCTTGCTCACCAAACCACTGCAGGGAGGGCGCGATTAGCGTGTGTTTTTCACTGCCAAAATTGCGCCAGTAATCCTGATTCTGTTTTTCCGCGATCAGGCGGAAGGCGAAGCCGTTGCCGAGCGGTCCGGTGACATCCACGGTGCCCGCGCCGCCGCCTTCACTTGAGGTTCGGCCGCTGACTTTGGTGTGCCATTCATACTGCGGCTTCTTGCTTATCACATTGATTACGCCACCCGGATTCTGGATGCCATAGAGCAAAGATGCCGAGCCTTTCAGCACTTCAA
The DNA here is from genome assembly GCF_014193275.1 of Enterobacter sp. Sphag1F. Lineage (NCBI taxonomy): Bacteria > Pseudomonadati > Pseudomonadota > Gammaproteobacteria > Enterobacterales > Enterobacteriaceae > Enterobacter > Enterobacter sp. Sphag1F. Next base: position 50,530 of record NZ_JACHZD010000006.1, read on the forward strand.
CGCGCTCGGTGGTGGCATCAAAGTTCAAACCCTGGCTGCTGCGCACGCCATCGCGATAGATCGAACCATCCGAATTGCTGCCAAAACCGCGACGTACAAAGCCATCTTCGGTGCCGCCCAGCGTGTTGCCTTCCGTTACGCCGCTGACAAAGCGCATCGCATCGGTAAGACTCGACGCCTGAAAGTCTTCAAGTTGCTGCTGCGTCACCACGCTGACTGACTGCGCTTGGTTAATACGCGGCGTAGACGTTTTACTGCCAACCGAACTATTGGTGACGTTGTCACCTTGTGCGTTATCTTCCTGCGCTGAAACGGTGAGCGTGTGGCTATCATCAGCGGCAAAACTGCTGGCGGAACTCCAGAGGCTAACGCCGTAAATCGCAGCAAGGATGGCTGGATGGCGTTGAGATTTAAAAGTGAAGGACTTGTTGTTATTCATTCATCATTAACCTGGTGCAATGCAATTGAGAATCATTCAACCATGATGTAATGTAGTAGTAAATGGAAATAATCTCGAAGCTGTTACACTATTATTAATATAAATTCATTTACTTACATATTTTATGCTTGGTAGTAATTACGTAATTCACTACAAACCTTCAGTAATAATCTCACTCTTTAGAGAGCAACCAGCAGATGAGTCGTAATAGCATTAAAAGTCGTGTGGATGTTTTGGGTGAACGCTATCGATCGCGCGGCCCGACATTATCATCCAGCCTGCAAGCGGTGGCCCGCTACATCCATGACCATCGCGAAGTGGTTTTGGATGCCACGGCGATGGAAATTGCCGACGCCACCAACACTTCGGATGCCACCGTAGTTCGCGCGGTGCAGGCATTAGGTTTTGCCGGTTTGCGCGATTTGAAAACCACGCTGACCGCCTGGTTTGGCCCGGCGATGAACTCCGAAGAGAAGATGAGCGCCACCGTTAGCGAACTGTCGTGCGATATCAATTCAGGCATCGATTTTGTGCTGAGCGGCCATAAACGCGCCTGTGATGCGCTATCCGAACCGCACAATCGGGAAGCGGTCGCCAAAGCGGTGACACACTTGATTGACGCACGTCAGGTGGCGCTGTTTGGCATCAATGCTTCAGGGATTTTGGCTGATTACAGCGCGCGTTTGTTTACGCGTATTGGGATTCCGGCGGTGACGCTCAATCGCTCCGGCATTGCGCTGGCGGAACAGTTGATTGGGCTGCAGCGTGGCGATGTGCTGATTATGATGGCGCAGAAGTCGGCGCACCGTGAAGGCATCACCGCACTGAAAGAGGCGAAACGTCTTGGCATGCCGGTGATTTTGCTGACTAATGCGCTGGATTCTGCTTTCGCTAAACAGGCGGATGTGATTATCAACGTGCCGCGCGGCGGCGAGAATGGTCGTATGCCGCTGCACGGAACGGTGCTGGTGTGTCTGGAGATGCTGATTTTGTCGGTGGCTTCCGCGACCTCATCGCGTACGGTGAAAACCATGAAGCGCATTCAGGACCTCAATCGATCGCTGAAGCCATCCGGCAAAAAGTAACGCTATTTGCTGGCGCTGCTGTTTATAGCAGCGCGTCTGCCGAAGCCATTGCTGGTTACCAGCCATACCGCGCAGACAATCAGCAGCGAACCGCCGATAAAGCCCTGATTGATCTCTTCGCCCAGCACTAACCAGCCCCATAAAATCCCAAACGGCGGGATCATAAAGGTCACGGTCAGCGTACGCAGCGGACCAATATCGGCGAGCAGGCGGAAGTAGATGATGTAAGCCAGCGCAGTGCAGATAAACCCGATCGCCAGAATGCTGGCCCAGACTTCTGGAATTTGCCAACTCGCCGCTGGCGTTTGCGGCGCGCTAAAGGCAAAGATAGGCAGCAGAAATACCGACGCGCCGAGTTGGCTACCAAAGGCGACTTTGGTGGCATCGAGACCGCCGCGTGCACCGATCCAGCGCTTGGTCAGGAAACCGGCAAAACCATAACAGGCGGTGGCGATCAAACAGGCTAAAATCCCGCCAATTAAGGTGCTGCTAAGATGCGCTTCACCGGTTGTACTGATGACAATAATGCCGCCAAATCCGGCGATCATGCCGAGAACTTTATTAATCGTCAGCTTTTCGTCGAAGAATGCCGCGCCAATAATCACGCCCATCAACGGCGTAGTGGCGTTGAGAATCGCTGAATAACCCGCCGGCAAAACGCGCGCCGCGAGGCAGTACATCAGGAATGGAATCGCCGAGTTGATCACGCCCAGCAACATCGCCCAGCCCAATTTACCGTCGAAGCGGCGCGGAATGCGCATCACCGCCATGATAATCAGTAAACCCAACATGCCGCAGAATACGCGTAAAAATGCGGTATTCACCGCGCCCAGCGCCGGTACCGCAATGCGCATAAACAGAAAACTGGCACCCCAAATCGCCGCTAAAAACAGCAGCCGCAACAAATCCGATGTTCGCATAGGTTTCACAATTGTTAAGAAAGAGTCGCGCACAGAATAGCAAACAACCCGCTGCGCGGGGCCGCTATTAATGGCGACCTGTCGCTTTGCAGAAAATTTTTCTTATGTTGTGATCATCATGTAGTATTTAGGAATTGATCATTTCCTAAATATGCGGAGAGCGAAAATGTCAGCATCTGTTATCAAGCACGCACCGGGCTGGACGCAGCCATTCAACGAGTTAGACGGATTTTCCCATCATTACGCCACCGTTGACGGCGTGCGTTTGCATTACGTCAGCGGCGGCAACGCAAACGGGGAAACATTACTTTTACTGGCGGGATTTCCGCAAAGCTGGTTTGCCTGGCGGCAGGTGATGGCGCTGCTGAGCGATCGCTATTTCATTATCGCGCCAGATTTACCCGGCCAGGGCGATTCAGACAAACCGCTTAGCGGTTACGACACCACATCGCTGGCGCAGAAAGTGCAGGGCTTGATGCAGCAATTAGGCCACGCTAACTATTATCTCGCCGCGCATGATGTCGGCGCGTGGGTTGCCTGGCCGTATGCCACGCTGTTTAGCCATCGGGTGAAAAAGCTGGCGCTGCTCGATGCCGGTATTCCCGGCGTGACGTTGCCAGAATCGCTGCCCGCCACGCCGGATAAAGCGTGGAAAACCTGGCACTTCGCGTTTCATCTATTACCTGATTTGCCAGAGGCATTGATAGAAGGGCGCGAAGCGATCTATCTCGAATGGTTTCTGAAACGCAAAGCGGCCAGCCCGATGGTGTTCGGCGATGAAGATATGGCGGAATATACCCGTTTATTACAGCAGAAGGGCGCAATACGCGCCGGAATGGCCACTTATCGTGAAGTGACGGTTTCGGCGGCCCAAAACCGTACGTTGCTTCGTGAACGCGGCAAATTAGCCTTGCCGTTACTGGCGATCAGCGCCGATCAGGGTTCGATTCCGGATATGGCGTTGCCATTACGTGAATTCGCGGCGGATGTGACAGGAATTAAAATAGCGCACTGCGGTCACTTCATCCCGGATGAGCAACCGCAGGCGCTGGCAGATGCGCTGCGTGAGTTTTTTAATTAAACGTAGGGTCGCCATTTATGGCGTAATGCCGCTCAGTTAAGCATTAGTTTGCATATTTATGCAGCTGCGCATGAATGCGCACCCTACGAAAAACGCGCCAGTCCTTTGTAGGGTCGCCATTTATGGTGACCAAAACCCAGCTCAATCAAAACGACATCGTCACGCCAGCGTAATACGCGCGGCCTGGTTCGTTATAGGTCGATGCACCCGAATTCTCGCGGTAGATGCGTTTATCAAACAGGTTGTTGATACCGGCATTGGCGCGCAGGTTTTTAGTGATGTCGTAATTGACGTTCAAACCAAATACCGAATACGGACTGATTTCCTGCGTTGTCATGTTCGAGGTATCGATATTGGTCTCTGCATTCTGACGCGGTTTCTGGCGGCCATACTGCGTCCAGTTGATGTTGGCGCTGAGATCCTGCGTCGCCTGCCACTCCAGCTGCGAGTTGATGGTAAATTCCGGAATCACTGACAGCGGATTGCCGGTTTCCTTACTCTCGGAGCGGAACATGTAGGTAGCGTTGGAGCGCCATTCCAGCGTATCGGCAATTAAAGGAATGGTCAGATTACCTTCCAGTCCTTCCACAATCGCTTTGCCGCCGTTTTCCCAACGCAGCACGTTATAAACCGGGCGGGTGCTGGAATAAACCGGCTCGGTGCCCGACACAATTTTGTTCTTGTAGTCATTACGGAACCAGGTGATGCCCGCGACATAGCCTTCGTTGCTGAACTCCAGACCAATCTCTTTGTTGACGCTGGTTTCGGCATCGAGATCGTCGTTACCCAGCAGATAACATTGGCTGAGGCCAATCGGGCAGCCGTTGCCACGCGTGGAGAGCAGATAACCCGGCGTTGACTGATAGAGGTTAGGTGCTTTAAACACCCGTGCAATACCGGCTTTCAAAGTGAAGTAGTCGCCTAATCCTTGTGAAACGTTCAGGCTTGGACTCCAGTTCGCGCCAAACTGATCGTGATAATCAAAGCGCAGGCCTGGAATCACTTCGGTGGTGTCGGTGGCAGCAATGTTGTCTTCGAAGAACAGAGAACTGATGGTGGCGCTGTTTTTGCTGCTGCGCTGCGACGGATCGCCAGAGCTGCCTGGCAGATTGACGCCGCTCGCGTTGGACGCCAGCATTGATGCCGGATCGTTCAGCTCGTCGCGGTTCCACTCCGCACCCAGCGTCACGGTTTGATCAACTAGTAGCTGCAGCGGGAAGTTGATCTCTCCGCCCGCGCGATAGCTTTCCAAACGGCTGGTGGCATACGTATCGCTGTTGATCATCCCTTCGGTACGACCAGCAGTGCCTTCCTGCAGGCGCGTATTATTGGTTTTCTCGTAGTTAAAGTTGAGCTTCGAGGTTCCCCAATCCCAGATACCGTTGTGCGCGATGCCGTAGCTCTGACGATACATGCGGTTGGTTTCATCGCCGTACAGCGATTCTACTAAACCGTCGGTGCTGGCGTTGCTGTTACTGTTTTGCGTATCACCGGCGTAAATGTTGCCCTGACGGCTGTAACCGTAGGAGAAATCGACAATTTGTAGCGGCGTGATTTTCCACGACAGCACGGTATTGATGTCTTTATTGCGCACGCCTTCACGGCCCGCTGCGTATGAACCGTTTTCGGCGGTGTTGATATCGAACGCATCGGCATCGGTGCGGTTGATGTTGCCGTACAGACGCATGGTCAAGGCATCACCGGCCAGCGGGCCGCTGAGATTGAAGTTAGCGCGTCGCGTATCGCCTTCTTTGTCGTTTTCCGGCTGGCTGGTGTAGAGCGACAGCGAGCCGTGCCAGTCGTTGGTCGGACGCTTGGTGATGATGTTCACCACGCCGCCCGCCGCGCCAGAACCGTAACGTGCGGCGGCCGGACCACGAATCACTTCAATGCGCTCCACCATTTCCGCTGGCACCCAGTTGGTATCGCCGCGTGAATCACGCTCGCCGCGCCAGCTGTAACGCACTGAGTTACGCGAAGAAACCGGCACGCCATCGATCATTATCAAGGTGTTTTCCGGGCCCATGCCACGGATATCAATTTGACGGTTATTGCCGCGGCTGCCGCTGGCGCCGTTACCGGTGAGATTCACGCCGGGCATTTTGCGGATGATGTCGGAGAGATCGTTAACAGGGGGATTTTTCTTGATGTCTTCAGCCGTAATGGTGGACACGCCCGGTTGCTGTTTGAGCTCCTGCTCGGCGGTGACGATCATTGATTCATCGTCAGCCAGCTTTTCTGTGGTTTCAGCTGCAAAGGCAGGCGACGTTAGCATTCCCGCTAAAAAAAGCGCAATCGGACGCTTTTTGCCACGCATAGTTACATTCACTTAAGTTTTCTCCCTGTTACGTTAACAATTGTAAGTAAATGCGCATGATAATGATAATGGTTCTCATTGTCCATTCAGCGAGACGGCAACAAGCCTGACAATACAAACCTTTACAAAGGATTTTCCATTGCGGGTATGAGTTGTGGGGGAAGGGAACTCCTCAGGTGCTTAGATGAATCCGTTATGAGTAAGAAGAAATGTATCAATGAATATTGGATAAGCAGGCTATTGATTCACTAGCAAATTCTGAATTCTGCTAATACTTCCATGCCAAATCTGGTGCGGAAATCCCGCCTCGCAACCGTGCTTGCGGCTATTGCCATATTTCGGCAATAGATATGTTTTTTTCGCATTTGTGATCGCCGTATATCTTCAAACACAATGTCTCCGGGACGTAATGAGGATGACAATTCCTTCCACCGCACGCCGTTCGCGCGAGGTGAGTCAGGAGAAAAAACCATCGCTACCTCAACGCCTTTTCCCTGTGGGGAAACTTTTTATAAATCAGGAGAAAGGTTCCAGTGAAATTCGCCAAAGGCATGACTATTCTTGCGCTCGCGCTGAGTGCACACACCGCGTTCGCCGCCGATGAATCCGTCCCAACTGACAGCTCAATCCACGTGCAGGCCGATCCCGCGCTGAAAAGTTTGCTGCCGGCGGATGTGGTGAAACGTGGCTACATTATTGCCGGAACCAACCCCAACACGCCGCCAACCACCTTCTATAAAGAAGACAACAAAACGTTGGCCGGTCGTGAAATCGATATCATGAATGCCGTGGGCGAGCGTCTGGGAATTCAGGTTCAGTGGCGCGACACCGGCGGTTTCGACAACATCATTCCCGGCCTGAAAACCGGTCGTTACGATGTTGCGCTTTCTAACATCAACGCCACGCCAGCGCGTGCCAAAATCATCGACTTCGTCGGTTACTACGATGCCAGCCGCCTCGGCATTATCTCGCGTAAAGATGCCAACATCGCACCATTCAAAGAACTGGCCGACGTATGCGGTAAAGAAGTCGGTGCCGGTTCTGGTACCACGCAAGTTACGCGCCTTGAAGACGCCAGCAAAGCCTGTGAAGCGGCGGGTAAAAAACCAATCAAAGTCTCCGTCTTCCCGGATCGTCCAGCTGGCGTGCAGGCGGTGGTGAGCGGTCGCGTGCCAATGTTCCTCGGCCCGTATGAAGGTTTGCTGTGGCAGGTGAAAGTGATCAAACCGCTGACCATGAGCGGCGAAATCACCGTACACGATGCGCCAGTCTCCGTTGCGTTCCCGAAAGATTCTGCGCTGGAGCCCGCCGTACAGGCCGCGCTGAACTCGCTGATCAAAGATGGCAGCTACAACAAGATCCTCGACAACTGGGGCATCGGCTTTGGCGCTGTTAAAGAAGCCAAACGCAACCAGGAAATCTTTCAATGAGTGATTTTCACGACCACACCGGCGATTTGAAAATCGTCGGCAAACGTTACTACGGACGCTGGCTGAGTGCGCTGGTGGTGCTGTTGTGCGTGGTGGCGATGGCGAACTCGATGATTAACAATCCACGCTTCGAATGGAGCGTGATTGCGGAGAACTTTACCGGCGAATCGATTCTGCAAGGCGTATTAATGACGCTGCAGCTCACCGCGATCTCTGTGGTGCTGGGTTTTGCTTTTGGTACGGTGCTGGCGCTGATGCGCCTCTCCTCCAATCCAGTGCTGGTGGGCGTGAGCTGGTTTTATACCTGGTTCTTCCGTGGTGTGCCGATGCTAGTGCAACTGTTCCTGTGGTACAACATCGCGGCGCTTTATCCCACTATCGCCTTGTCGATTCCTGGCCTCGGCGAACTCTGGAGCACGCAATCTAACGCGTTAGTCAGCCCATTCAGTGCGGCGGTGATCGCGCTGGTGATGCATCAATCCGCTTATGCCGCTGAAATTGTGCGTGCCGGTATCCAGAGCGTCGGCAACGGCCAACTGGAAGCCGCGCGTGCGCTTGGCTATCGTCCTTCACAGATTTTCCGTCACACCGTGCTGCCGCAGGCGATGCGCGCCATCATGCCGCCAGCGGGTAACGAAATCATTGGTCAGCTGAAAACCACGGCGGTGGTGTCCGTGATCTCGCTGCAGGACGTGCTGTTCTCGGCGCAGATTATTTACCAGCGCACCTATGAAGTGATTCCGCTGCTGCTGGTGGCAACCTTGTGGTATCTGCTGATGACCTCGGTGTTGTCAGTCGGTCAGTTCTATGTGGAACGCTATTTTGGTCGTGGCGTCACGCGCCGGGAAAAACGCAGTTTGCTGAAATCGCTGCCAGGTTTCTCAGCGGCGAAAGCAGAAAGGAGCGTCAGCAATGGGTGAAGCGATCGCATTACGTAAAGTCACCAAGCGCTTCTCTGGCGTCACCATTCTGGATGAAGTGAATCTGGATATTCCGGCCGGTTCAGTCACGGTGATCCTTGGGCCGTCAGGTTCCGGGAAATCCACGCTGCTGCGCTGCATCAACCATCTGGAAAAACTGGATGGCGGCACCATTCGCATCGGCGGCGAGATCATCGGCTATAAGCAGAAAGGCCAGGCGCTGCACGAATTAAGCAGCGGTGAAGTTGCGCGTCAGCGTGCCGAAATCGGTATGGTGTTCCAGCAGTTCAACCTGTTCCCGCACCGCACCGTGTTGCAAAACATTGTGGATGCGCCGATGCGCGTGAAGAAGCAGAGCCGTCAGCAAGCGACCAGCAAAGCGCTTTCGCTGCTGAAGCAGGTGGGTTTGTCAGGCCGCGAAGAAGAGTGGCCGCAGAATCTCTCTGGCGGACAGCAGCAGCGCGTGGCAATTGCCCGTGCGCTGGCGATGGATCCCGGCGTGATGCTGTTTGATGAACCGACTTCGGCGCTCGATCCTGAACTGGTTGGTGAAGTGCTGCAGGTGATTAAACAGCTGGCGCACTCCGGCATCACCATGGTGGTGGTAACGCACGAGATTGGTTTTGCGCGCGAGGTAGCCGACAACATTGTGTTTATGGAAAGCGGCAAAATCGTGGCGGCGGGGCCAACCCAGCAAGTGCTCGACGACCCGGAAAACGGGCGCGTAAGAAACTTTATTGCAACGGTGCTTTAGGCACCGTTTTTCTTTTTTAACACCCGGAAGATGTAGTGCTTCAGCAATGCGCGCAGGTCTGTTGTAGGGTCGCCATTGATGGCGACCTGGATGCGTTGAGCTGACAAGCATGAAGGAAAAAACAATGACGCAAAAACCGGTAATGCACAGCGCCCATTGGGGCGCTTTTCATGCCCAGCAACAGGGCGAACAGCTCACCATCGAACCGTTCAGGGGCGATCCCGATCCCAGCCCGCTGCTGCAAAATTTCCGCACTGCGTTAAACCATCCGGCGCGCGTTTCCCGCCCGATGGTGCGTCGTGGCTGGCTGGAGAACGGGCCGGGCCCGGACGATCGTCGTGGCAACGATGAGTACGTCGCGGTGAGCTGGGACGACGCTTACGCGCTGGTGACGCGCGAACTGCAACGCGTCGGCGACACTTATGGCCCGGAAGGCATCTTCGGCGGCTCTTACGGATGGTCAAGCGCCGGCCGCTTCCACCACGCGCAAAGTCAGGTGCATCGCTTCCTCAACACCACGCTCGGCGGCTATGTGCGTTCGGTCAACAGCTACAGCTCCGGCTCAGCATCGGTATTGCTGCCGCACATCGTCGGCGATATGACTGAAATTGCGCGCCGCGGCGTCAGTTGGGAAGAGATCGCCCAGCACAGCGAAATCGTGTTGGCTTTTGGCGGTTTAGCATTGAAAAACTCGCAGGTCGCCAGCGGCGGCTTGAGCGAACACACCGAACGCGGCTTTATGCAGCAGGCGGCGCAGCGCGGCACGCGCTTTATCTCGGTCAGCCCGCTGAAAAGCGATCTGCCGGAAGAAGCGCAGGGCGAATGGCTGGCACTGCGACCAGGCACCGATGCGGCCTTTATTCTCGGCGTGTTATCGGTGTTGATCGCCGAACAGCTGACCGATGAGGCTTTCCTCGCGCGTTACACCGTGGGCTGGCCAGAAATGGCGGCCTACATTCGTGGCGAAGAAGACGGCACGCCGCGCGATGCGGCGTGGGCAGCAGAAATTTGCGGCGTCAGCGCGGATTTCATCAGTGATTTCGCCCGTCAGCTGCACGGCAAACGCGTGCTGGTGACGGTGGCGCATGCCTTGCAGCGCGCCGAAAACGGCGAACAGCCGGTGTGGCTGGGATTGGTGCTGGCGGCCGCGCTCGGTCAGCCGGGTTTGCCGGGCGGCGGCTACACCTATGCGCTTGGCGCGTTGGGTCATTACGGCAAGCATCACAATCTGGAGAGTTTCCCGGCGCTGCCGCAGGGCAAGAACGGCATCGATCGCCTGATTCCGGTAGCGCGTATCGCCGATATGCTGCTCAATCCCGGCAAGCAATTTGACTACAATGGCCGCCGCTTAACCTATCCACACATCCGTCTGGCGTATTGGGCGGGCGGCAATCCGTTCCACCACCATCAGGATCTCGCGCGCCTGCGTCAGGCTTTCTGCCAGCTGGATACGCTGATCGTGCATGAAATCGCCTGGACCGCCAGCGCACGCCATGCCGATATTGTCTTGCCCGCCACCATGACGCTGGAGCGTGAAGATATTGGCGGTGCGCCTACCGATCGCCACTTGTTTGCCATGCAGCCGGTGGCGCAACCGTTCGGCGAAGCCAAAGATGATTACGCGATTTTCACCGAGTTGGCGCGCCGTTTAGGCCGGGAAGAAGCCTTCACCGAAGGACGCGATACGCGCGGCTGGTTGCAGCATCATTACACTCAGCTGCAACTGAAGCTGGCGGCGCATCAGGTGGAGATCCCCGACTTCGATAAGTTCTGGCAACAAGGCGTGCTGGAGTTACCGCAGCTGAAAGATGGCGGCCGCATGATCAACGCGTTTCGTGCCGATCCAGAAGCGTCGCCGTTGCCGACGCCGAGCGGGAAAATCGAAATTTTCTCCGCCACCATTGCCAGCTTTAATTATGAAAACTGTCCGGGTCATCCGGTATGGCGCGAGCCACAGCAGCAACCGAATGCCGATCATCCGTTTTGGCTGATTGCCAATCAGCCAGCGACGCGCTTGCACAGCCAGCTCGACTTCGGTGATTACAGCCTGAGCGGCAAACGTGATGGCCGCGAAGTGTGCAGTTTACATCCGGCTGATGCGGCGGCGTCGGGTATTAGCGATGGCGATATTATCGAGCTCTACAATGCGCGCGGCCACGTACTTGCCAGTGCGCGATTGACCGAAACCATCATGCGCGGCGTAGTCCAGTTGCCGACCGGTGCCTGGTACGATCCGGTCGATCCTACCGCGCTGCGTCCGCTGTGCCGTCACGGTAACCCCAACGTGTTGACACTGGATATCGGCACCTCGTCATTGGCACAAGGCTGCAGCGGGCAAATCACTGTGGTGCAGGTGCGTAAATATCGCGGCGAAGTGACGCCGGTACAGGCGTTTAATCCGCCAGGTTCATAATAATTTTCGGCGGGGAAATGTGAAAAGGTCGCCATGAATGGCGACCCTACGGTTTTAAGCAGAATTTTGCGCACCGTTAATTACGCCGTGGTTTTCCGGTTTTGCGTCAAATCTTTCACCGTTTCCGCCGCACGTTTTCCGGCGAGAAACGCGTGGTCCGAATTGTAATATTCCCACTCGCTGTAGCGTCCGGAAAGATGGATGCCTTGCGTCGCCAGCCAGCTGCGAATCAGCGTGACGTTGGCGGTGCGTTGATGGTCGTACACCACATAGGCGTACGGCATATCCACTTCACTGGCGGTCACGATTTCATCATCGGCATTGATGATGCCGACCCGAATACAATCCGCGATGCAGCGTTCAATCAAGGCGTCACCTTCGCAAGGCAGCGGCTGATCGTCGCGATAGGTCATTTCGCAGGTCAGGCCGAAACCGCCTGCGGGACTACAATGCGGGCTGGCGTTGCCTTGCAAAAAGATGCGATGGAACAGCGTGTTGCCAGGGTAATAAATCCAGTGCTTATCGCTAATATTTGCACGGCCAATGCCCAGATTGACGCAGCGCACCGAGATATGGCGTAGCTGCTGTGCCGCTTTTTGCACCGCCTCCGGGGCAAAGTTGCCCATCAATCGCACTAGATCAGGCAGCGGCAAGGTACTGATCATCTGGTCATAATGGAACTGTCGACCATCACGCAACAGCACGCGTCGTTGCAGCGGCTGAATCTCGCTAACGTCCGCTTCCATCTCCAGCGTGCAATTCAGATGGGGCAGAAATCCTTCCATTAGCGCCTGAAAACCGCCGCGCAGCGGATAGCCAAAGCGTGCGTTGGGACCGACCGGTTTATCCAGCGGCGCCAGTGCGCCGGAGATGATCTGCTCCAAATCCGGCAGTGGCACGCGTCCACCGAGCCATGAAGTTTCCATATTCACCAGCGGGGTTTTCCACAATTTCTGGTTATATGGCAGGGCGAAATGCCGGGCGATGCCTTTGCCCCAGGTACGGAAAATAAAGCTCTCAAAATCTTCGCTCTCCGGCTGACAGGCATGGCTTTCCCCATCCGGGATAGCGCCATCAGCGCAGCAGTCGCGACGCGCTTCGGTGGCGACTGCCTGCAAAGCGGGAGGCGACGCATAGCGCGCTTCAATCGCACCCAACACGCATTCGCCAATCACCTCGGCGGGCAAACCGTGCAGCGCCGACTGGAACGGATAACGGGTGTAAACATCATGGCTGTAAACCCAGGCTTCGCGCGTTTGCCAGTGCTGATTGTCGCCCAGCAGGATGTCGTACAGGCGCAATACGTAAGGATCGTTGGAAAACATGATGTGGCCAGCGTGATCGAAGGTGAAACCCTGATCCTCGACCGAACGGCACCAGCCGCCCACGCTGGCATTTTTCTCCAGCACCACCGCGCCCGCGCCGTAGTGATAACCGGCACTCAATCCGGTTGGCCCGGCACCGAGAATCAAGCACTCAACGGTATTATGCGCCTGCGCGGATGGACGGGAGGCGGTCACGTCAGGATGGGAAATCGGGCGTTTCGTCAGTGCAACGATATGCGCCTGCATCTCCTCGACGGTACGATCCCATGAGGTTTCCGCTACTCGTGCTGCCATGTTTTTCGCCAGCTGATAGCGGCTTTCCAGCGGCATGTTGAGCGCGGCTTCGCAGGCCTGAATAAAGCTCTGATGTGAATCGGCTATGCTCACCACCTCAGCGTAATGGCGCGCCACATCGGCAATCGCGGTGCTCACGATCGGCAACTGCGCCGCCATGTACTCCAGCACTTTGGTCGGGCTGATAAAACGCGTCGATTGATTGAGCGCGAACGGCATCAGGCACAGATCCCAGCCGGCGAGAAAGTGCGGCAAGGCGGCATACGGTTGCTGACCGAACCAATGCAGATTGCTGCGCTGCGGCAGGCTGGCGGCATCAATTTTCACCACCGGACCAACCATCACAATCTGCCAGTCGGGATGCGCATCTGCCAGCGCGGCAATCAGCGTCAAATCGAGGCGTTCATCAATCACGCCGTAATAGCCGAGGCGCGGCTTTGGAAGGTTTTCCTGCAGCGGATGGCTATTAGTGCGGTCCAGCGCCTGTTCAAAATGTCCCGCATCTACGCTGCTTGGGCAGCAGTAAACATTCGCATGGCGATGTTGCTTCGCTTCATAAAGACTGGTGCCGCCGGTGAACACCAAATCGGCGCGGCTCAACAGCGCCGATTCACGCTGCTGCAGCTGACGCGGTGCCTGGTTGAAAGCGGAAAGCTCATCCATGCAGTCATAAATAATGGCACTCGGGGTAAAGCAAGCCAGCAGCGGCAGCGCCATCGGGGTGTAAAACCACACTAGCGGCGTTTCATCGTCATCCAGCAGTTCGGCCAGTAGCGGTTGCAGCACAGCGATTTGGCTGTCATGGAAACCTGGCGCGGCCACATCGGTATGCGGCTCGATCACCGTCACATTGGGTGCTGGCTGATAGTGACGTAACGCGGCTTCACCGCGCTGATAAATCGGCTCTTCGATAAACACAATGCGGTGGAACTGGGCGAGGCGCGACAACAGATGCTGTGGACGTTGAAAGACAAATCCCCAACGTAAATGACTGAATACCACTAATACGGATTGTTTCATGACGCTTTCCTTTGGCCTGCTGTTTGGGATGATAAGTCTCTGAAAACGGGCTAATACTCGTTGTGATTGCTGTAATGACGTGGCATAAACCGGGTTCAGCAGACGCTTTTTGTGAGGATCGACATCCCACAATCCGCTGCGTGGCCAGTCTTCGAGATCTTCCCAAAGCGGGCGATCGATAATGGGGTAGAGGCAGATGCCGCGAATATCACAGCCGTTGAGCTGGGCTTGCGCGACATCGGCGGTCACTTGTGCAAGCCAGGCGGCGCGTCCGCTGCCGACGTGGCTGGTTTCCGCCAGCAAAATGGGCCGCTGATAACGCTCGGTTAACTGCGCCAGCAGCGGATGCAGCGGCACGCGGCGCGCATCGCCCAGATGCCACTCCAGCCGACAGCCGGATCCGGTGAGCCACTGATTGCCGTGGTAATAATTGGCGCCAACCACATCGAGATAGTGCGGCTTGCCGCCGAGTTCCGGTTCACGCAAACCGGCAATCATGTCCCACGCCTGATATTGCGAAGCGTTGATATCGCGGGTGCGCTGTCGACACGCATCGCTGTCTTCATCCGGCACCACATGAATAATCGGGTCGCAGTGCAGGAAACGCGCCCGAGGATCGGCGCTGCGAATGGCAGCGCAACCCGCCAGCGTGGCGCGAATTAATTGACGCTTAATCTCATCGGGATCGCTGTGTGCATTATTGCCAAACAACCCGACAGAAATTCCCCATGCCATAAACGAGATTTCATTCATCGGCGAATAAATCGGTGCCTCTTCATAATATTCAGCGAGAAATAGCGCCATGCGCTGACAAAAAACGGCGAAGCGCGGCACAAATTCGCTGGAAAATAAGGTTAAGTCGTCCGGCCAGCCGTAATGGCAAAAGGTCCAGTTAATTTGCATGCCAAATGAGCGCGCTGAATTCATGCGTTTTTTTAAACTTTCGAGCGTGGCTTGCGGTTCCATTTCCGCCAGTCGCCAGCCAATACTTTCGCGGGCGGAGGTAATGCCAAACTGCTGCAGCGCGGCGTAATCGTTATGGTATTGCGTTAAATGGTCGGTCTGCGCATTCATTGAAAGCCGTTCGCCGAAGGGATTGATATGATCCGCTCCCTCATAACCGGCTTGCCAAAAGCTGGAAAATGGCGGCATGGTGTTCCCCCGGAATAAAATTCAGGAAAGTGAAATAAATAAAAGAAGTTAACTGCTTTGTTTATGGGGCGCGCATGAATGCGCGCCTTACGGAAATAGCACGAATCTCGTAGGGTCGCCATTAATGGCGACCGAGGAAAGTAGCTATTGAATCTAATTAAAATTATAACCACGCTTTAGCTTAACGCAAATCACTGAGATGAAAAGAATATAAGCCAAGCGTTGATTTTCCTTATATAAGTGAAGCGGCATGAGAGGTTGAATAATTAATTACTTCACTATTTCTTACGCTTAACTCACATAATGAAAAGAAGGGCGATTATTAATTTATTTCGTCACTACACTTTAATTAACCCACTTCGGGTTTACGGAGGTACCTATGTCAGAACGTCCAGATGATGATGTAATTCCACTGCCAGGTGATGATGAAACATTACCCGACGAAGATGATGATTTACCCCGCGATACTGAATTCCCTGAAGATCAGCAACCTAAAATCTGAAAATGGGTCGAGCCGCCGCTGGCGGCTCACTATTTAGAGTGCACTCTGCTGTAATTCCCCCATAATACCTCTCCAGGATTCATTTATTTTTTTAACACTTAAGGGAGAGATACGATGGTCAACGACTATTTCACACAGCCAGCGATTGGCGTAACGGTTGAGCAACATAAGCGCACCGTTGCGGTTGCGGCGGCATTAGCGGTGGCAAAAGAGTCAGTTAGCGCCTCAACCTCTGCCAGCGGATCAAAGGCATCGTGGGATTTGCAGGCGGTTGCCAATGAGATCGCAAATCTGGCCGATGCCATTCAGGATGCGCTGGAGCCGGTCGAAACGCTCTAACCCAGCAACTGAGTTAATTGCGCCAGATGCGCGCTGTTAGCCAGCTCGCTGCTGTTCAGCAGTTGTTGCTGGCGTTGCGGGGATTCCTGCTGCAGTGCAGCACGCAGCTTACCTGCCACATCCACCGCATCGGCCAGCGATTGCTGACGTGTGCGGTGATGCTGCAACTGCGAGCCATCGCGTAGCGTAATCGTCACCAGATGAAAACGCAGCGCCGGGTTAATCGCATCCGGTGGCGCATTTTCATCTGGCATACGAAGTACTTTGGCCGCCAGCGGCATCACTTCCTGATTCAAGTCGCCTTCGGCAAAATCCTGCAAGCGCAAATCGCCATAAATCAGCATCGCGGCGATGACGTATTCCAGACTGAAACGCGCTTCAATGCCGTTGGTTGGTTCGCGCACCGATGCCGCAATATCGCCGCCCGGCGGAAACGCCACGCTAATCTCGCTAATGCTTTCCAGCAAACTTTCCCGTGATTTACCGCTCGCCAGCCATTCATTGCGCAAGATGCGCGTGGCTTCGGCGGCGCTGTGCGTACCGGCGCAGGTGGGGAAGGGTTTGAACTCCAGTCCAGGCGTAACGATACGCCACGGCTGCGCCCAGTTCTCAATCAGCTTTTCCGGCTGCGTCTGGCCGTTGCTGGTGGCGGAGATGAATGCCTCAATTACGCCATCCTGCTTGCCATCAAAACCCGCCAGCGTCAGTTGTGCGGCGGTCACCGCGCGTTCAGCTGCAAACCCGGCGTGCAGCGGCTTCACCGCCGAACCAAACTGTGCGCGTAAACCGCTGGCCTGCGTGGTGGCGATGCCGAGCAGCGTTGCCGTGGCAGAGACATCTAAAGCCAGCAACCGCGCCAGCGCGGCGGCGGCGGCAACCGTGCCGAGCGTCGCGGTATTGTGATTACCTAAGGCGTAATGCTGCTGGCTGACGGCGAGACCTAAACGTCCGGCGACTTCGACGCCAATCGCGTAGGCATCAAGAAAATGATCCAGCTCAGAAGGCTGCACCTGCTGCCAGGCAAACAGCGCGGGCAGAATCACCACGCTGGGATGCCCGCGAAAATCCGCATGAAAATCATCGTAATCCAGCGCGTGGCTGGCATAACCGAGCAGCAGCGCGTGAGATCGCGCACTGCCGTCACCATATACGCTGCGCAGCGCCGGTAAACCGCTATCCGGCACCTGGCCTTGCAATACCGGCCAGCTTACGGCGAGGAAATCACGCAC
This sequence comes from Enterobacter sp. Sphag1F, assembly GCF_014193275.1. NCBI lineage: Bacteria > Pseudomonadati > Pseudomonadota > Gammaproteobacteria > Enterobacterales > Enterobacteriaceae > Enterobacter > Enterobacter sp. Sphag1F. The sequence continues at coordinate 67,750 of NZ_JACHZD010000006.1, forward strand.
GCCTTGGCGCGCCGCAGCACGTGCAACGTCATCAGGTTGGCTGTGAACAATGCGCTCAGCCAGCGCGGCAGTCAGGTTCATCAGCTCACGCTCTTCAGAGCCGCGACTGCCAGATTGGCGAGATAGCGCGACGTCGGCAGTAGCACATCATCATTAATGCGGAACGCCGGATGGTGCAGCGCATAAGGCTCGCCGGTGCCAATCATCATAAACGCGCCTGGCAGCTGTTGCTGATAGAACGCGAAGTCTTCGCCGATCGGGCTGGCTTCCACCACGCGCGCCTCAAAGCCGCTGGCGCTGGCCTGCTGCAAGGCAAAATCGGCCCAGTGCGCGTCATTCACCACCGAAGGCGGGCCTGCATGCCAGTTGAACTTCACCTCGGCGGCAAAGGCAGCGCCGATACCTTGCACGATCTCACGGAAGCGCTGCTCCAGACGTTCACGCGTTTCCTGCGAGAAGGAGCGCACCGTGCCTTCCAGCCAGGCGCTATCAGGAATCACGTTCCAGGTGCTGCCGCTGTGAATCTGGGTGATCGAGACCACCGCATTATCACCGGATGGCGCATTGCGGCTAATCAGCGTTTGCGCCGCCGAGACAATTTGCGCGGCAATCACGATCGGATCGTTGCCCTGATGCGGTTTGGCGGCGTGGCTACCAATGCCGGTGATGCTGATGTCAAAGCGATCAACCGCTGCGGTTAACGGACCGGCTTTGCTGCCAATCACGCCTGGCGGCAGCGACGGATCGTTGTGGATGCCGAAAATAGCCACCGCGTCATCCAGCGCACCGGTAGCGATCACATCGGGCGCGCCCTGGCCGGTCTCTTCCGCAGCCTGGAACAGAATGCGCACGCGACCTGGCAGCGTATCTTCTTGCTGTTTAAGCAAAATCGCTGCACCCAGCGCCGCCGAACTGTGGAAGTCGTGGCCGCAGGCGTGCATCACGCCGGGACGTTCAGAACGGAAGCTCACATCTGACTGCTCTTCAATCGGCAATGCATCGATATCAGAACGTAGCACCATCAGCGGCCCGTTTTCACGGCCTATTTCAGCGACTAAACCGGTTTTGAGCGGCAGATCCAGCACGCGAATCTGGTGTTGCTCTAATTGCTGACGAATACGTGCGGTGGTTTCAAACTCTTGATTGGAGAGCTCGGGAAAACGGTGCAGTTCGTGGCGGAAAGCGATCAGCTCTTCGCCTAAGGTGTCGAGTGATTGGCTCATGCTGTTACTCCTTGTTGCGCCGCCTGGCGTGTTAACCACGCATCGTGGGCGGCTTCATCCAGTACTTTCTTCATATATTGCGTGATGTGGCCTTTGCCGAGATCGGTGGTGTGCATCAGCTGGAAACCGCGTTTTTTGTACATCTCGATCAGCCATGGATGGCTGGTGGCGGTGCCGAGCGACACCGCAGGCGCGCGTAATTGGCCTAGCAGAATCTCCTGCTCGAGGCGATCCTGCACCTGACGGCCATATTGCTTGCCGGGATAATCGGGATGCGCGCCAAACCAGCCGATGTGCGGCAGGCCAAACGGGCCGGGCAGCGGTCCCCACGGATAACGTACGGTAACGGATGAGACCATCACCTCATCGGCATACAGGGCATAAACACCGTGGTTTTGCAGATGACGCAACGTTTTGGCAAGGTCGGCGGTAGCAGCATCAAACTTGATGCCGAGCGCCAGCGTAGGCGCATACGCGGCATGCATCAGCGCCTGATAGGTTTCCACCTCGTCTTCTCTGACCTGACGAAATTCAAGTGACATAGACATCCCCGGAAAAATATGCGTTTTTGTAGGGTCGCCATTTATGGTGACCTTACAGGCGTCCATATAAAAGAGAGCAGATTACCAGCAAAGCCATTCCCCGCTATATGTGAAAAATAACTAAGCTAATGCGAATTTGTGAAAATGAAATCGCCGCTTTTGCATTGCTTAAATCGTTATTTACCGTAGTATGCAGAAAATACATAGCGCTATAACTATTCTGTATTAACCCTCTGAATTATCTTAATTTAATCCGTTATAGCCTTATTCTTAATCAGGGTGACGCCGTGTTAGCGATCAAATCTCCGCGTGCATATGCACATGAATCCGGTTTGCGTGCGCGCGCCGGTGAATTTATCAAACCTTACGCTTCCCATATTCGCATCTTTACTTCTCCTCGCGCCTGGCAGGCGGTAAATCCGGAATTAACTCAGAGCCTTGAAGCCAATGCTATTCGCTGGGAAATAGAGTATCTGACCGGTGAATGCACCGATGCCGCGATTGAAACCCTGAAGAAAAATGTCGAACAGCAGGGCGCTGAACTGCTGTTTGCGGTCGGCGGCGGACGCGTGCTGGATGCGGCGAAAGCGGTTGGCAGCCAACTGCCCGACCTCAAAGTAATCAACTTCGCCACGGTTGCGGCGACCTGCGCGGCCTGGTCGCCGGTGGCGATTGTTTACAATGAGCAGGGCGGCCATGTGCGCAGCCAGCCGCTGGGTAAAATGCCGGATTTGGTGCTGGTGGATAGCGAGATTATCGCGCGCAGCGATGTGCGCTATCTGAAGGCCGGCATCGTTGATGCGCTGGCAAAATATTACGAGTTCTACCCTTACCAGCGTAACAATCCCAACGATCTGGCGCTGGATCTCAAAGTAATGACCGCCAAACGCGCATTGGATCTCTATCGCGATCTGGGTGCAGCGGCGGTTGCCGCTAACGAACAGCAGATTGTCACGCCGGAACTGGTGAAAATCATCGATGCCAATATCGTGTTGGCCGGATTAGCCAACAGCGTGCGCGATGTGCTGCCCACGCCGGGTTTTGCCCACGCCATCCACAATCGTCTGACGCATCAGCCGGAGCTGCATAAATGGCTGCACGGCGAAAAAGTAGGTTACAGCCTGCTGGTGCAATCGCTGATTGAGCATAACGGCGTGCCGGATGCCGATCTGCTGGCGCTGCTGCGTGAGTACGACATGCCGCTGACCTTGGCGCCGTTAACTGGCGACCGCGCGGCGACGATCCGCACCATCGCAGAACAAATCAAATTCCCGGCGGCTAGCGCCGAACGTCTGGCATTCCGCATCTCTGCTGATGCGCTGGAACAGGCGCTGCTGGCGACCGAGAACACGTTTTAAATCGCACCACTTTTTATTGACCAGGACAAAATAATGGCTAACTCACAACAACAACGCCGCATCCGTTTAGGCCTTTTCGTGCAGCCGGTAGGACAACATGTCAGCGGCTGGCGACTGACGGAAAAGCTCGGCGATCCGACCGATATTGACTGGCTGATCACCATCGCCAAAAAAGCCGAAGCCGGTAAATTCGATCTGTTCTTCGTTGGCGATGCGCTGGCCACCAGCATGTATCGCCTGCCATCGACCATGGCGCGCCTTGAGCCGCTGACCATGCTGTCGGCGCTGGCGGTCAACACCAAACGCATCGGTCTGGCGGCCACCGCGTCCACCACCTTCAGCGACCCGTTCACCATGGCACGCAGCTTCTCTTCGCTGGACCATATCAGCCGTGGTCGTGCCGCGTGGAACGTGGTGACCTCGTTCTCCGCCGATGTGGCACGCAACTTTAGCCGCAACGACATGCCGAACCACGCCGAGCGTTATGCGCGTGCGCGTGAATTCCTCGAAGTAGCGGAAAAACTGTGGGCCGGCTGGGAAGAGGGCGCGGTGCAGCCGAATAAAGAGACCGGCGCGTACTTTGTTGATGACAAAATCCAGCCGATTAACCACCAGGGCGAGCACTTCCAGGTGCAAGGTCCACTGAACATCACCCGCTCACCGCAAGGTCGTCCGGTGATCATCGAAGCCGGTTCGTCCGCCGATGGCCAGAAACTGGCGGCGGAAACCGCAGAAGTGATCTTCACCGCTGCGGCCAGCCTCGAAGAAGCGCAAACCTTCTACCGTTCGCAGAAAGATCAGGTGATTGCCGCCGGTCGTAATCCGGATCACGTGGTGATTATGCCGGGCGTGATGCCAATTGTTGGCCGCACACGTGAAGAAGCCAAAGCGCTGTGGAAAGAGCTCAACACGCTGGTGGATATCGAAAACGGTCTGCGTCAGCTGTCGCTGCGTTTCAGCATGGATCTCAGCCAGTTCCCGCTGGATGGTCCGGTGCCAGAAGTGCCGCTGGGCGAAGGTAACCAGAGCCGCGTCAAACTGATGACCGACATGGCGAAGCGCGAAAATCTGACGCTGCGCGAGCTGGCGGCAGTGGCGGCCGGTTCACGCGGACATCGCGTTATTGTCGGTACCGCTGAAGATATCGCCGATGATTTCGAGCTGTGGCTGAACGAGGGCGGCGCGGATGGCTTCAACATCATGCCAGCGATTATGTCCGAGCAGCTGGATCTGTTTGTTGAACTGGTGATCCCGGAACTGCGCCGTCGCGGCCTGTTCCGTGATGATTACGAGTTCAGCACGCTGCGTGAAAACCTCGGCTTGCCGGTGGCGTAAACAATTCAGGAGCTCAACATGGTCACCTTATCCAAGCGTGTGCAGTCCGTGTCGCTCTCTGCCAATGCTGCGGCACGTCAATTGACGCGCCAGCTAAAAGAGCAGGGCGTCGATATTCTCGATCTCACCACCGGTGAGCCAGATTTTGATACGCCACAGCACATTCGTCAGGCGGCGGTGGCGGCGATGGAAGCCGGTGAAACGCGTTACACGCCAACCAACGGCACCACGCCGCTGCGCAAAGCGGTGGTAGCCAAGCTGAAGAATGAAAACCAACTCGATTATGAGCTGGGGCAAATCTGCATCGCTAACGGCGCCAAGCAGATTATCTTCAACGCCTTTGCTGCCACGCTGAATGAGGGCGATGAGGTGATTGTGCCGGTGCCGTACTGGCCGACCTTCCCGGATAGCGTACGTTTCAACGGCGGCGAAGCGGTGCTGCTTGAGTGTCCGCTTGAGCAGGAATACAAGTTGCAGCCGCAGCAGCTGGCGCAGGCAATCACCAGCAAAACCCGCTGGCTGGTGCTGAACAATCCCGGCAATCCTTCCGGCATGGTGTACAGCGCTGATGAGCTGACCGAGCTGGCGACGGTGCTACGCGATCATCCTGATGTGCTGATTATGTTGGATGAACTCTACGAACATATTCTGTTTGATGGCCGTGAACACGTCAGCCTGCTGCACGTCGCGCCGGATTTAGCCGAGCGCATTCTGCTGGTGGGCGGCGTGTCGAAAACCTACGCCATGACCGGCTGGCGCATTGGCTTTGGTGCCGGGCCAAAAGCCTTGATCGATGCGATGGTGGTGGTGCAGTCGCAAAACAGTTCCGGTGCCAGCGCGATAAGCCAGGCTGCGGCGGTGGCGGCGTATAACGGTGGACTCGACTTCCTGCCGCCGCAACGCACGGCTTATCAGGATCGCCGCGATGCGATTATGACGTTCTTAAAGCCGGTGCAGGAAATTGACGTGCTCAATCCAGATGGCGCATTCTTTATTTTCTGCCGCTGCGCCGGTTTATTGGGCAAAACGCGTCCCGATGGCCAGAAGATCGAAAGCGAGCAAGATGTGATGAATTATCTGCTGGAGAGCGGTGTATCGGGCGTGGCGGGCAGTGCGTACGGCTTATCGCCTTATTTCCGCTTATCAATTGCCACTGATATTGCAACGGTGCGTGAAGCGGGCCGCAGAATTGCGCAGGCCTGTGCGGCATTAAGCTAATTCCTGCTAGATTCGCCAGATAATTCTTAGGTTTTATCTGGCGTCTTATCGCAATAACTTCCAGAGTAAATTAACAACTTTCCAACACGCCCTTCATCCCGCATAATGAGTTTTTTCATTATTTCCGGTTATTATTTCATGTCTAAATTATCTTTGAATCTCAATACCGCTTTGATTAGCGGCCTGGCTATTTTCGCGCCGCTGCAAGTCATGGCAAATACAGAAACTTCTCAGGCACCGATCATTATTCAGGGCGCGATGCCGGTTGAAGCCGAGCATTTCGCCGCCAAACTGGAAAACGCTAAAGAGCGCCAGATTGGCGAATGGCGTTTCTGGCAGGGCACGGTTGACGGTTATCCGGTGATTGTTTCTGAAACGCTGAAAGGCATGTCAAATGTCGCGGCGGCAACCTCGATTGCAGCAGTGGAATTCAAACCGAAAGCCATCATTAATCAGGGCACTGCAGGCGGTCACGATCCGGCATTACATGTCTATGACATCGTCGTGGGCAAATATTCGGTCAACCTCGGCGCGTTTAAAACGCCACATAAGCTGCAAGGTACGGGCAGTAATTCCGTTGAGTGGAAACCGATGGATTTGATGGCCTCAAAAGGCAGCGCGGGTGAAGATAAAAATGCCCACAGCATTCGTCAGTTTGCCGCCGATGCGCAGCTGATGAAAGCGGCCGAGCAGGCGATGCCGGCTTATACCAAAGGCAAAGTGGTTGAAGGCGTGATTGGATCGGCTGATGTGTGGAACAGCGAATTGGACCGTATTCGCTTCTTCCATGAGAACTTCAACACCTCCGTTGAGGAGATGGAAACCGCGTCGGCTGCGCAGATCTCATCGCTGTTTAATATCCCGTTTATCGGTATTCGTGTGTTATCTAACAACATCACCAATGACGGTAAGTATGATGCGCAAACCGGTATCGCTTGCCAGGATTATGTCTACGACGTTTTAAAAGCGTATATCAAACAGATTAACGCTCAGAAGTAATAAGTAGAAAACGCAGCACTTGTGCTGCGTTTTTTTGTTCACACTTGGTAATGCATGCTGCCGATTAAATCAGGAAATCATCCATTGAACCGCCAGCTTCCAGTGCGGCTTTAATCGGTGAAGGCGTGCGGCCCTGGCCGGTCCACAATTTCTCGTTACCCTGTTCGTCGATGAACTTATACTTGGCAGGACGCGGGGCGCGTTTCGACTTAGGTTTATTTTCCTGAGTATTTAATTGCGCCAGGTCACTAATATCAATGCCGTCTTTCAACAACATCTCTTTATACAGCGCCAGTTTTTCTTCTTTTTCGCGCTGGGCTGCAGTTTCTGCTTCCGCTTCTTCACGGCGTTCTGCGACTACCACGGCGAATTTTTCCAGCATCTCTTCTAATGCTGCGACCTCAATATTACGTGCTTCGGCACGCAGCGTGCGAAGATTGTTCAATGCGTTAAGTGCATCGCTCATGAATAAATCCTTATTACTTATTTGACTGGTGTAAAGGGGAGCATTCTACGAGATTTTTTGCCAAATTAAAATAATCTGTCGTAGACAGAATTGTCCGGAAAATATTCGGATGATCAGATATTTCTTTATATTGGCTGAGGTTTATCCAATCCTTTTGGCTTATTCACGTAATATTTTTGAGTAATGGGAATAATAGTTGCTGCATTATTCAGCGTTTTAATGCGTTGTATGTGAAGGTCGCCATGAATGGCGACCCTACAAATCGTATGTGTGCTGGAATCTGTTCAATTTCACATATTTGACGAAAATCCTTGCATGAACCTTCCTGAAAATAACGCTTATCAACTATTACTCGTTGAAGAATAAGGCGTTTCACCAAGTGTAAAAGTGTCAGTAAACCGGTAACAATTTCTTGCATTGTAAACCTTAATGCGTATATTTCTCATTTGCTTTCTTAACGGCTTCCTTACTGTCGTTCCTCTTTCAGACGTCAGCAGCGGTGCCCCAAAAAAATAACGAAAAGTTGATTGAGGAATTGTATGTCTTTCGAAGATTTGCGCGTCAGGAAACCCGGCAATGCGCCTCAGCGCGCGTTGCGTCTCTCTTTACTGGCTATGATGGTTGCGTCGGGTATCGCGCAGGCAGCAGAGACCACCAACACCGAACAGACGCTGAACGTTGATGCCAGCGCTAATGCCGATCAGCAACAGCAGGCGGCACAGGATTACAGCGTACCGGTGACGCGTGCCGGGACCAAAATGGCGCTCACCGCGCGCGATATTCCGCAATCGGTTTCGATCGTCAGCAAACAGCGTATGGAAGACCAGCAGCTGCAATCGCTGAACGATGTGCTGGCAAACACCACCGGCATTCACGGCGTCTCGGGCGATATGGATCGTACCAACTACTATTCGCGCGGTTTCCTGATCGACAACTATATGACCGATGGCATCCCCACCGCCTTCGCCTCACGCTGGAACCTTGGCGATGCGCAGAGCGATATGGCGCTGTATGAGCGCGTTGAAGTGGTGCGCGGTGCTACCGGCTTGCTGACTGGCCCAGGCAACCCATCTGCTTCGATCAACATGGTGCGTAAACACGCTGATAGCAAAGAGTTCACCGGCAGCGTTTCAGCCAGCTATGGCAGCTGGAACAAACAGCGTTATGTTGCCGATCTCTCTGCGCCGCTGTCCGCCGAAGGTAACGTGCGTGGTCGCCTGGTGGCGGGTTATGAAGATAGAAACAGCTTCATCGAACGCTACGGCGCAGATAAAAAATTCGTCTATGGCGTGGTTGATGCCGACCTGACTGACTCCACCAAATTATCCGTTGGCTATGAGTTCTCGCAGGTGAATACCGATTCAACCATGTGGGGCGGTTCGCCGCGCTGGTATACCGACGGTTCACAAGTCAAGCTTCGTCGTGGTTACAACACCGCGCCAGATTGGGCTTACAACAACAAAGAAAACAAAAAAGTCTTTGTTAACCTGCAGCAGAACTTTGATAACGGCTGGAACGTCACGCTTAACGGCACGCACAATGAAATGTTCCTCGACAGTAAGCAGCTGTATATCGATGGCTATATCAATAAAGACACCGGCATTGCGGTCAATCAGTATCCGGCGTTTTATAACTATGACGCGGTTGGCGGCACAGGCTACAACACCGGCAAGCGTAAAGTGGATGCGGTGGATGCCTTCGCCAGCGGTCCTTACGAGATGTTTGGCCGTCAGCATGAGCTGATGTTCGGCGTGAATTACAGCCGTCAGGATAATAAATATTATAGCGCCTGGACCAACATCTCCCCGGCACAGCTGGGCAACTTCTATGATTACAACGGTAATTTCCCGGAATCCGACTGGAACCCACGTGAACCGGCTTCGGATACGCAACTGGTGCGTCAGAAATCTGCCTATCTGGCAACGCGCATCTCGCTGGCCGATCCACTGCATGTGATTCTGGGCGCGCGCTACACCAACTGGAATCGTCAGACGCTGACCGAAGAGATGGAGAAGAACAACATCACGCCTTACGGTGGTGTGATTTGGGACTTCTATGACAACTGGTCAGCCTATGCCAGTTACACATCGGTATTCCAGCCACAGGATTATCAGGATGCGTCTGGAGCCTTCCTGGCGCCGGTGATTGGCAAGAACTATGAAGCGGGTGTGAAATCAGATTGGTTTAATAGCCGCCTGACCACGTCTATTTCTGTGTTCCGCACCGAACTGGATAACGTCGGCGAAGCGACCGGTGAGACGATCAATAATATTACCGTCTACGAAGGTAAAAATGGCGTTGTCAGCCGTGGCGTAGAGTTCGAAGTGAATGGTGCGCTGACCGATAACTGGCAGATGACCTTTGGTGGCACCAGCTACGTAGCAGAAGATCGCGAAGGTGAGAATTACAATTCTCAGCTGCCGCGCACCTCGTTCAACTTGTTTACCAGCTATCGTTTGCCAATGCTGGATGAGCTGACCCTTGGCGGTGGCGTAACCTGGCAGTCGAAGACTTACACCGATATTACCGGTCCGGAAGGCAATGGCACCTGGCGCGCACGTCAGGGCAGCTACTCGCTGGTTGATCTGTTCGCACGTTACGATGTCACTAAAAATGTCTCGCTGCAGGCCAACATCAACAACCTGTTCGACAAAGAGTATGACTCCAACGTCGGTAGCGGCGGCATCGTTTACGGCGAGCCACGTAACTTCTCAGTCTCGGCGACTTATCGTTTCTGATGAAAATGCTGGGTGCGCGTAATGCGCATCCAGCATTTTCAGCGGTCGCCATGAATGGCGACCCTACACGCGATTGTCGAGATTTTCGTAGGGTCGCCATTTATGGCGACCTTTGCTAAACCTTCATCCACTCCGCAATAATCTGCCCATACAACTGCTCGGCTTCACCCAGCTTACTCACCAGACAATACTCATCGGTTTGATGTGCCATCGTCGGTTCGCCCGGACCTAAAATAATGCACGGCGGATGGCCCAGCGCCGGCAGCAGCAACGAGGCATCGGTAAAGTACGGCACCACGCGCGCCTCTAATGGCTGCTCAAAAAACGCCTGACAATGATGATAAACCGACTGAATCCACCGATTCTCTTCGGAACTCAATACCGCAGGCAGATCAACCAAGGTAGTAACGTGCACCTCTTCGCCCAGCAATTCGCCTAACTGCTGGCGAATGGTGGCGTGTTGCAGGTTTGGCGCGCTGCGGATATCGACATCAAATGCCGTGCGATCCGGTACCGAATTAATATTCAGGCCACCCTGAATTCGCCCAACGTTCAGCGTCGGTTGCTTCATTAAAGGATGCGGCGCGCCGGGCGAGAAGTGGCGGATTTTGCCTAACGCGTCGGCGGCAAGATAAATGGCGTTAATGCCCAGCTCTGGCATCGCGCCGTGCGCGGTTTTCCCGCGCGTCTCGCAGCGCAGCCACAGAGCGCCTTTGTGACCAATCACCGGATAATTTGCTGTTGGTTCGCCAACGATCAGCGCCCCAATTTCCGGTAACCTGCCGGCTGCAATCAGCGCCTGCGCGCCATCGCAGCCGGTCTCTTCACCGCCGGTAATCAACATCACCACGCCGCGCCCGGCGAGAATCGCCTGCTGTTGCTCGATGCAGGCGAGGGCAAAAGCGGCTATGGCCGCTTTCATGTCACTCGAACCGCGCCCATAAAGCCGATCATCTGCCACTTCTGAACCAAAAGGATCGTGCTGCCACGGCTGGTTACCAAGCGGCACGGTATCGAGATGGCCGGTAAACGCCAGCGGTTTACCCGGCGCGCTGCCGCGCATTTGCGCCACCAGATTGCTGCGACCTTCGCCAAACGAAGAGAGCTGCACCTCAAAACCCTGCTCGCTGAGCCATGCGGCAAAAAACGCCATACAGGCGGCTTCGTTGCCCGGCGGATTAATGGTGTCGAAGCCGAGCAACCGCTGCGCGAGGGCCAGTGACGCGGGCTGCATCAGGCGCGCTCCGTCAGCCAGTCGAAGCAGTTAATCCACAACTGGCGATAGCCGGACCATTGGGTAAACTCTTCCGGCAGCCAGTGCGCCGACATATCGCTGGTCCACACCAGCGAACGGCCTTGCTGATATTCCCGTACCGCTAATAAAGGATGCGATGTCCCGGCGACGGTCGCCAGCAGCGTACCTTCGGGCTGCATCTCCACTTCGTTGTAACCGAGCATCCACGGCCATTCGCCGGAGATGTTTTCGAACAGCGCGTGCGATTGTGTCTTTTCTAGCGTGGAACCTTCCGGCGTTTCAATGCGGTCATCCCAGGCGAGGCAGCGCACCGGCAACACTTTTTCCACCAGCGTATTACGGAAGCGCGCGCCGCCATTGATGCCCTGAAAACTGAAGTAACCGCCAATCATCATCAGGCTGCCGCCTGCGGCAACGTAATCGTGGATTAATGCCAGTCGATTAGCAGTGCGACGGCTTTTCAGCCAGGTATCGGGATGCAGCAGCAGCGTATTGGCACCGATATCCGACAGGATAATCACATCCCATTTTTGCAGCCCTTCCAGCGTCAGTGGGAAATCCGTGGCGGCAGCATGCGCAGGCATGTGGGTAATGGCGTACTCGCTATCTTTCAGCGCCGCGATAAAATCGCTGGCACCGCTGTGCCAGGTGGCGGTCGAGAACTGGTCAAAGCCTTTAATGTGGTTCGAGGTGCTGGTCCAGGATTCGCCCACCAGCAAGACTTGTTTCTGCATGATATTTTCCCTTTTACCCGCCAAATACGCGCTGCGGGTTAGCAATCATTAAGGTTTCGAGTTGTTCGCCGCTGACGCCGTGACGTTTCAGGCGCGGGACAAAATGTTTGAGTATGTAGCCATAACCGTGGCCGCCAAAGCGCGTCAGCATGGTTTTCAGGAACACATCCTGCGACAACAAAATTTGCTGGATGTAGCCGTCATCAATCAGTTCGCAGATGGCGCGGGCGTTCTCTTCATCGGAAGGCGATTGCGCGGATTCATCGGCGTAGTAATAGCTCATGCCGATCATGTCGTATTCCAGGAACACGCCGCGATCGGCCAGTTCGCGCTGATAGCTTTTATCGGCGAAGCTGGGATTCATATGGCACAGCACGGTGTGACGCAAATCGGCGCCTTCCTGTTGCAGAATATCCAGCACTTTGTGGCCTAAACGTTCCCAACCCGGCAGATGCACCTGAATCGGCACGCCGGTCGCCGCACTGGCGCGCCCGGCGGCGCGCAGCGACTTCTCTTCATCGGCGGTAAAGCGGCTGGAGATACCGATCTCGCCGATCAATCCGGCAATCACCTCGGGTTTCTCCGCTGCGCCGCCAAGGTCAAAAATCAGCTTCTCGCTGAGTTGCTCAACGCTAATGCTCTTCACCCATTCCGGGTGCGACGGCTCCAGATATAAACCAGTGCCCATCACGATGTTAAGTCCTGTTAAGCGTGCAATACGTTGCAGCCCTCTGGGATCGCGGCCAATGCCGATATTAGTGGGATCGACGATGGTTTCGCCGCCCAGCGCGCGGTACTTCATCAACTCGTCGATCGCCATGTCGACATCAAACAGCTGGCAGTTATCGCGGCTCATCAACGGATTCATGTTGAGTTCGCCGAGGTTCTCCATTTTGACCGGCATCTCAGCGATATGACGATCGCTGCAACAGCAGGGCGGCACCCATTTGCCGGAAGCATCCAGCAGAATGTGTTCGTGCATCAAGGTGACGCCCATCTCGGCCAGCGGCAGCGGCCCCAACACCGTCATCACATGTCCACTGCTCACACCGAGCGGTAACGGATCCGCGTGGCGAAAAATTGATCCTTTCATCAGCTATCCTTTTGCCGGTGCACGGGTGGGATTGAGAATGCGGGTGTTGAGCCAGATGGCGAGCAGAATGATGGTGCCGGTAGCAATTTGCGTATAGAACGGCGAGATGTGCGACAGGATCAGCCCGTTCTGGATAATCGCAATCGACAGCGCGCCCAGCAGCGTGCCGATAATGGTGCCGAAGCCACCAAATAAGCTGGTGCTGCCGAGCACCACGGCGGCGATCACCTGCAACTCAAAGCCTTCGCCCTGATTGGATGAGCCGCTGCCGAGACGCGCGGTGATGATCATCCCAGCCAGCGCCGCCGCCATGCCGCTGATAATGTAGACTTTCATGGTGACCGCTTTGGTATTGATGCCGCTGCGGCGCGCGCCTTCGGCATTCGAACCAATCGCCGTCACGTAGCGACCAAAGCGCATGTGGTTAAGCACAATATGCCCGGCAAACAGCACCACAATGCCAATCAGCGCTGGCATCGGGATGCCCAGTACCCACGCGCGGCCCATAAAGGTAAACAAGCTGTCGGCCGGAATCGGAATCGAGTAACCCTGAGTAACCAGCAGCGCAATCCCGCGTACTACGGCTAACGTAGCTAAGGTGACGATAAACGCCGGAATCCCCTCAAAGGCGATAAAGAAGCCATTGATGGCGCCGACCAATCCGCCCAGCAGCAGCCCGCCAATTAACACCACCGGCCACGGCAATCCCCAGTTATTCAGCGCGATAGCCGAAAGCGCGCCCACCAGCGCCAGCGTCGAACCCACCGACAAATCAATGCCGCCGGTGGTGATCACCAGCGTCATCGCGGTGGCAACGATCAGCAGCGGGGCGCTTTGGCGAATGATGTTCAGCCAGTTGGTGCTGGAGAGAAAGTTGCTGGTGATCAGCGAAAACACCACGCAGCAAAAGATGAAAAACAGCGCAATGCTCACCACGCCCGAATGGTTGTGCAGCAGGCGACGCGGTAGCGAATGCTGGATCATGCGCGAACTGCTTAAATTCATGATGCTCATCCCGTTACCTCAGTGTGCAGCCGCTGAGTGAGCGGTAAATTTCTCACCCACGATCAAATTAACGATATCGCCTAGGCTGGTATCCGCCACGCTCCGATCCGCCACGTTGGTGCCTTCGTACATCACCATGATGCGGTCGCATACCAGGAACAGATCCTGCAGGCGATGGGTGATGAGGATGACGCTGACACCGCGCGCTGAGACACGGCGGATCAGCTCCAGCACCGCTTCCACTTCCGCCACCGCTAATGCGGCGGTCGGTTCATCCATGATCAGCACTTTGGGTTCGAATGCGGCGGCACGCGCAATGGCGATCGCCTGACGTTGTCCGCCCGACAAATTGCGTACCAGCAAACGCGTGTCCGGAATCGAAATGCCCAAACCCTTCAGCATCTCACGCGCTTCGGCGTGCATTTTCGCCTGATCGAGAAAGGGAATGCCGAGCACGCTTTTCATTGGCTCGCGTCCCATAAACAGGTTTCCGGCGACGTCCACCGTGTCGCACAGCGACAGATCCTGGTAGACCATTTCGATATGGCAGCGGCGCGAATCGGCTGGATTGGTGAAGTGTTGCTGTTCACCGTCAATGCGAATGCTGCCGCTGGTGGGCACCACCGCGCCAGAAAGCACTTTGGTCAGCGTCGATTTACCCGCGCCGTTGTCGCCGACTAAGCCCAGCACTTCGCCTGGCGCCAGTTGCAGATTGACGCCGCGCAAGGATCGTATCGAACCGTAAGTTTTGGTGATGTTAATCATCTCTACCCGCGCTGGGGTAGCGTGTGGCTGCTGCATCTGAACACTCCCAATCGGTTGCCGGGAACTTTGCCTGTTAACGCGAAAATGGCTTAACTGACACGATTTACAGTCTAGTAAACCGGTTTACCTGTCAGTTAAATCACTGGCCGCACTTCCAGAGCAATGGGGTACAACGATATTTGTTTGCCGCTGAGAACGTTGCAGCTTCTGTGCCAGGTTAGAATTTAGTCAGTTTAGTCTGCATTAAACGCAAGAAGATTCAGCAGGTTAAAATTTTATTGTTGAGTAAACCGGTTTACTTCGAAGTACTGAACATCGCTTCATTGATCAACTTTTGCGCCAAATCTGTGCAATTTTGCGCCATCGTGGATCAGGGCAGGCGGATTTGGATCGAATCGCGTCCCACCCATTCAACGGGTAAGCGTGTTTCCAGCGGGATATTCACGTCGTAATTCAGCAGGCGCAGCATAATGTCCACGGCGGTATAACCCAGTTCCCGCGCGGGTTGGCGAATGGTGGAGATACGCGGCTGCGTCAGGTCGGTGTAGTTGGCATCATCAAAGCCGACCAGCGAAAGCGCTTCCGGTGCCTGTAAGCCACTGGCGCGCAAACCGTCCAGCAATCCCAGCACCAGATAATCGCTGGCCGCAAACACCGCAGAAGGGCGAGGCGACTGACTGAATAGCCGCTGCAAAGCCTTTTGGCCAAACTCACGTTCGTAGTTGCCGTACATCACCCATTCGGCAGGAACCGACAAACCGGCCTGCTTCATGGCGGTGCAGAAGCCGAGATAACGTTCGCGCACGCTCATCAACTGTTCCGGGCCACCAATAAAGGCGATATGACGATGTCCAGCGGCGATCAGCTGTTCGGTGGCGATGCGTCCGCCCTGTACGTTATCGGCAAACACTTTAGGCACGCTGCTGCCGGGAATATCCTCATCCAGCAACACGATATGCTGATGGCGCTGAATCTCTTTACGCAACACGCCGTTATCCGGTCGGTTGGTGGTGAACAGCAGGCCATCAACCTGACGCGTATCCAGCCAGCGAATGAACTGCGCTTCTTTGTCGGGATTATTGCGGGTGATGCACAACACCAAACTGTAACCGCGCGCTGAGGCCGCTTCTTCTGCGGCATCGGCCAGTTCGGCAAAGAAGGAGTTGGTGATATCGGGCAGCACCAAACCCAGGGTTTCACTGCCGCCTTTGCTCAGACGTCGCGCCAGGCTGTTGCCGCGATAATCGAGTTGGCGAATCGCCGCTTCGATGCGGTCAATCGTCTCCTGCGGCAAAACGATGCTGTGATTCATATAGCGAGAGACCGTGGCTTTGGAAAGCCCGGCTAGTTGTGCCACGTCGGATAACAACACGCGTTTTGAATTCATGTTCCTCGCCATCTGGATCATCTTGTGGTTGCTGCAAGGTAGCCGTAAGGTCGCCATTAATGGCGACCCTACAAAACCGCGTTTTACATTCGTAGGGTCGCCATTTATGGTGACCTGCTCCTTCACAAGACTTAATCATTGCACATCGTCAACCAAATAAACACTTGACAAAAAAAGTTACTCAGCGAATTGTATGCACAGTTTACCGCATTACCGGGAATTTATTCCCAAACCGACTTAAGTTATTTCACCAGGTATTCCTAGCGGATGGGTTACCGAAACAAACTTAAGCAGGTCGCTTTAATCTCACCATCGATATTTGCCCGCCAAAAATAATCTCAGTGTCTTAACGCTGGGAAACGCTGATTATTATTTATTCCCGACGAGGAACACCATGATGTTATCTTTCACCGGAAAACTGCGTTCATTGGTTTTGGCTTCCACCTTAATTTCTGCGGGTTCATTTTTCTCCCTGGCGCAGGCCGCGCCGACTTATGCATTGGTGCAAATTAATCAGCAGGCGCTGTTTTTTAATCTGATGAACCAGGGCGCACAAGAAGCCGCAAAAGCCAGCGGTAAAGATCTGGTTATCTTTAACGCGACCGATAATCCGGTGGCGCAGAACGATGCGATTGAAAACTATATTCAGCAAGGTGTGAAAGGTATTTTGGTTGATGCGATAGACGTCAACGGCATTATGCCCGCCATTAAAGAAGCCGCCGCCGCTAAAATTCCTGTCATTGCCATTGATGCGGTATTACCGGCCGGTCCACAAGCGGCACAGGTTGGCGTAGATAATCTCGAAGGCGGCAGAATCCTCGGTAAATATTTCGTCGATTACGTGGCGAAAGAGATGGGCGGAAAAGCGCGTCTCGGCATTGTTGGCGCGTTGAACTCGGCAATTCAGAACCAGCGCCAGAAAGGCTTCGAGGAGACGATTAAAAGCAACAGCAAAATCACCGTCGCCGATGTGGTGGATGGCCAGAATATTCAGGACAACGCCATGACGGCTGCGGAAAACCTGATTACTGGTAACCCTGATTTAACCGCGATTTACGCCACCGGAGAACCGGCATTGCTGGGTGCGATTGCGGCAGTTGAAAACCAGGGCCGCCAGAAAGATATCAAAGTATTTGGCTGGGATCTGACGGCCAAAGCCATTAGCGGTATTGATGGCGGCTACGTCACCGCCGTGTTGCAGCAGGATCCGAAAAAGATGGGTGAAGAGGCGCTGAAAGCCCTCAACGCGCTCTCTGAAGGCAAAACGGTGAGCAAAACCATTCTGGTGCCGGCCACCGTGGTAACCAAAGCGAACGTTGATACCTACCGTCCGCTGTTTAAGTAAGAAATCACTCGCTGCGCGTGGCCAGCAGCGCAGCGAGTTCCTGCTGGTTGGGAAAAGCGTTAACGGTGCCGGTACGACTCACGGTAATAGCGGCAGCCTGGCTGGCATGCTGCAGGGAAAGCGCATCGGGCTCCACGCCGCGCAGGAGCGAGGAGGCGAGCAGCACGGCGAGGAAGGTATCTCCCGCGCCGGTGCTGTCCAGCGCGTTGACCGGTGATGCCGGACAGAAGTGGCGCTCGGTTTCCGTGATCAGCCATGCACCTTGCGCGCCTTGGGTGATCACTAAGCTGCTGACGCCAGCCGGTTGCAGCAGCTCAGCTTCCAGCTGGTTAACCACCGCGATATCCACCAGCGGCCAAAGTTGGGCGAAGTCAGGATTGACCGGCGAGGGATTAAATACCGTTTTCATGCCGTTGGCTTTTGCCCACATAAAAAGAAGACGGGTTTTCTCAACCGAGAAGTTGCCCTGTTGC
This sequence comes from Enterobacter sp. Sphag1F, assembly GCF_014193275.1. Lineage (NCBI taxonomy): Bacteria > Pseudomonadati > Pseudomonadota > Gammaproteobacteria > Enterobacterales > Enterobacteriaceae > Enterobacter > Enterobacter sp. Sphag1F. The sequence continues at coordinate 85,686 of NZ_JACHZD010000006.1, forward strand.
AGCAATATATCGCCTTTCTTTGCATCGGCGAAATAAGGCAACATCTGTTCGACGGTTAATGCATCTGCCGCTGCGGTAGTGGTAATAATGGCATTGTCGCCATCGCTGCTGTTGAGAATAATTGAGGAGTCGCTGTGTGGTGAATAATATTCAGTGGGATATAGTTTAACCGGCTCATGCGCTATTTTTTCACGCAGCCATTGCCCGTTACTGTCGTGACCGATTGCGGCAATTAATTTTGTCTCGAGACCACAACGTGCAATAACAATCGCCTGATTAGCGCCTTTGCCGCCTATATCCTGCGAGGTTTTTACGCCGTGAATCGACGCGCCTTTTTGCGGCAAGTCGCCAATCGACCAGGTTTCATCAACAACAATATTCCCTGCAACATAAATTTGCATAATGGTTCTCGTTAATAAGGTGGAGAAGATGGTTTCTATATCAGCAGGAAAAACCAGCGCAATACAAGATATTTTTTCCAGAAAGAAAGCTGTGATTGGTGTGGTGCATTGCGATGCTTTTCCGGGTGCGCCTAAATATCGAGGTAAACCGCTTTCGGCAATTATTGATCGTGCGCTACGCGATGCCGATAATTATATTTCCGGTGGCGTGCACGGTTTGATTATTGAAAACCACGGTGATATTCCTTTTGCCAAACCGGACGATATTGGACCGGAAACCGCTGCCTTTATGGCGGTGATCACCGAAAAGATTCGCGAGCGTTTTGGCGTGCCGTTAGGCATTAACGTATTGGCGAACGCCGCCATTCCGGCCTTTGCTACCGCCTTAGCCGGTGGCGCGGATTTTGTGCGTGTTAATCAGTGGGCCAACGCCTATATCGCCAACGAAGGCTTTATTGAAGGCGCGGCGGCGAAAGCGTTGCGCTATCGCAGCCAGCTGCGCGCCGAACATATCCGCGTGTTTGCCGACAGCCACGTCAAACACGGTAGCCACGCGATTGTTGCCGACCGTTCGATCCAGGAGCTGACGCGCGACGTCGATTTCTTTGAAGCCGATGCGGTGATCGCCACCGGACAACGCACCGGCGACAGCGCCACGCTGGATGAGATCGACGAAATCCGCGCCGCCACCGAGCTGCCGCTGCTGGTCGGTTCCGGCGTCACGCCCGCCAACGTTTGCCAGATTCTGGGTCGCACCCAAGGTGTGATCGTCGCCAGCACCCTGAAAGTCGACGGCGTTTGGTGGAACGAGGTTGAGCTGGAACGCGTGAAGCACTTTATGTCCGTAGCGCAAGCGGCGCTGGAGGACGCGTAATGAACAGTTTCACTGACCAGCTTTTGCAGCAGCACGACAAACTGTGGCAGGCGATGCAGCAGCATCCGTTTGTGCTGGATATCGAGCGTAATCAGCTGCCAGATGCGGTATTCAATCGCTATCTGGTATTCGAAGGCAACTTCGTCGCCACCGCCATCAATATCTTCGCGCTGGCGGTGAGCAAAGCGCCGGATATCCGTCAGCAGCGCTGGTTAATCGGTGTGTTGAATGCGCTGGTGGACACGCAAATCGCCTGGTTTGAGGAGGTGCTGGCGCGCCGCAACATCAACCCAATGGATTATCCCGACGATCTGCCCGGCGTCACCGCGTTCCGCGATGGCATGTTTACCGTGGCAAAGCAGGGCAGTTTTGCCGAAATCCTCACGCTGATGTTTGGTGCCGAGTGGATGTATTACCACTGGTGCGCGCGCGTCAGTGCCCAGCCGCTGCTGGATGACGACATTCGTCATTGGGTCGATATGCATGCCGAACAGGAGTTTTACCAGCAGGCGCTGTGGCTGAAAACCGAGCTGGATCGCACTGCGCTGGCGTTGGCGGAAGAGGAAAAGCAGCGCTTGTCCGATCTCTACGCGCAGGTGCTGCAGTGGGAAATCGATTTCCACAGCGCCGCCTATCTCAGCGGCGGGGAGGCGAGATGAGCAGCTGTTTTATTGAAGCGCGCAACATCTGCAAACGCTTTGGCGCCTTAACCGCCCTTAATCAGGTCAATCTCAGCATCCATCGCGGTGAAGTGCTGGCGCTGCTGGGCGACAACGGCGCAGGGAAATCGACCTTCACCAAAGTGCTGTCGGGCGCCTACAGCGCCAGCGATGGCGAACTGTGGATCGATGGCAAAGCAGTAAAATTCACCTCGCCGCGCCAGGCATCCGAACACGGCATCGCCACCATTTATCAGGAGCTGGCGCTGGCGGAGAACCTCAGCATCGCGGAAAACGTATTTCTAGGCCGTGAACTCAAGCGGCGCGTGCTGGGCATTCCTTTTCTGCGCCGCAGGGAAATGCGCGAGCAGGTCGATCAGCTATTAAAGGATCTTGATGCGCACATCTCCGATGCCGAAGCCTCGGTTGGCAGCCTTTCCGGCGGACAGCGCCAGGCAGTGGCGATCTGTCGCGCGCTCAACCTCAACGCGCAGCTGGTGATCATGGATGAACCGACCGCCGCGCTGGCGGTAGCCGAAACGCAGAAGGTTTTGCAGTTGACGCGAAAACTCGCCGCACGCGGCTGCGCGGTGGTGCTGATCAGCCACAACATCAGCGATGTGTTCGCGGTTGCCGATCGCATGGTGGTGTTTCGCCGTGGGCGAAAAATTGCCGAGCGCCGTCACGCCGAAACCTCGCCCGATGAAATCGTTTCATTAATTACCGGCGCGCATCCCGATGCGCGCGCCTTTGAGAACCAGTAATTGTTATGCCATTAACCCAGGGGAAATAAAGATGCGTCGAATCACCACTGCAGTCTGTTCTCTCTCATTACTGTTTTCAGGTTTTGCCCTCGCCGCCGAGAAAGTGGCCTTTGTGCCGCAGATTATCGGCATTCCCTACTTTCAGGCGATGGAAGCGGGCGGTAAACGCGCGGCCAGCGATCTGGGCGTTGAGTTCGTGTATAGCGGTCCGGTGGATACCAATCCGATGGATCAATTGCAGATCGTGCAGAACCTGATTGCGCAGAAGGTGAATGCGATTGGCATCAGCGTGCTCGATGCGTCAAGCATCGCGCCAGTGCTGGCGCAGGCGAAAGCCAACAATGTGCATCTGTTTACCAGCGACAGCGACGCGCCTGACAGCGGACGTCCGGTTTACGTGGCGCAGGCCACCGATCAGGGTTTAGGTGACACCATCATTGATGAGATGGTCAAGCGTGTCGGCGATCACGGAAAAATCGGCATCGTCTCCGGCGAAGCCACCGCCTCCAACCTCAACAGCTGGATTGGCTATATGCAACAGCGCGTGAAGAGCAAATATCCCCATATCACTTTGCTGAAACCGCAATACGCTGGCGGCTCCGCCAGCCGCGCGGCGCAGATCGCCACCGATTTGATGTCGGCCAATCCGGATATCAAAGGCCTGATCGCCATGGCCTCCACCACTTGCCCTGGCGTGGCGCAGGCGATTGAGACCGCAGGTAAAAATGGCAAGGTGATCGGCAGTGGTTTCTGTAGCCCGAACACCGCGCGCGCCTATCTGAAAAGCGGGGCCTTTGGTTACACCGTGTTATGGGATCCGGAGAAGCTCGGCTATCTCACCGTCTGGGCGGGCAAACAGCTGATTGATGGCAAAGCTTTCAGCGCCGAAAACCGCGTGCCGGGCTTCGCCGAACCGGTGAAGTTTGACAGCAAAACCGGCGTGCTGCTGCTCGGTTCGCCAGCGGTGTTCACCAAAGAGAATGTCGATCAGTTCAAATTCTAACGGGGCTTCGCATGCACATGACTTCACGGGAGATCGCCTTGCTGGCGATTGCCCTGTTAGCCAGCGCCGGTTTTTCCTGGTTTTCACCCTGGTTCGCCACTGTCGATAACCTGCTCACCATTCTGCGCAACAGCAGTGAACTGCTGCTGATTGCGCTGGGCATGACGCTGGTGATCGCTATGGGCGGCGTTGATGTTTCGGTTGGCGTGGTGATGGGCGTTGCCGCATGGGGCGTCGGCCAGCTGTTGCTGCTGCAATCGCCGTGGCTGGCGGCAATCGGCGGTCCGCTGCTCGGCTTGCTACTCGGTTTAATCACCGCGCTGGTGGTGGTGATGGGCCGCATCCCGGCGATTGTTGGCACGCTTGGTCTGTTCGGCGTGTGGCGCACCGGATTGTTTGCGCTGCTCGGCGGACAGTGGTTATCGGGATTGCCCGGTAGCTTAACCAGCGGCCTGATGCATCCGCTGCTGGGATTACCGGTGATGGCGTGGATCATCGTGCTGGTGTGGGCTGGCGTCTGGCTGGTGTTACGTCACACGCCTTACGGTTTGTGGCTGCTGGCGGCGGGCAACTCGGAGGAGAAAGCGCGACTGGCGGGCATTCCGGTCACGCAGGTGCGCATCGCGACCTTTATGATCAGCGGCCTGCTGTGCGGCATCGCTGCGACCTGCTACATCGCCACCTATCGCAACGTCGAAATGACGGTCGGCGGCAGTCTGGCGCTGGAAGCCATCGCTGCGGTGGTGTTGGGCGGCACGCGCATTACCGGCGGGTCCTGCAGTTTGTTGGGCACGTTGCTTGGCGTGCTGCTGCTACGCATTCTGCAAAACGGCTTGCTGCTGGTGGGCATTCCGTCGCTGTGGCAAACCGTGGTCACCGGCGCGGTGCTGTTGATCGTGCTGAGCAGTGAAGCGGCAAGCGGGCGCGTTTTTGCCTTCAGGAGGATCGCATGACGTTGTGGCGCAAATCTCCCGATCTGACGCTGCTCAGCGCGCTGTGGCTGCTGCTGGCTATCGGCATTGTGCTGGTGCTGCCGCAGATGCTGGCTGCCTGGTCAATCACCTCGATTCTGCAGTTCGCAACCTTGCTGTCGCTGGTGGCGCTCGGCCAATCGTTGGTGGTGATGAGCGGTGGTGGCGGCATCGATCTCTCGGTGGGCGGCAACGTGTCGCTCTCGGCGGTGATTGGCATGCTGGTACTCAATCAGGGCATCAATCCGCTGTGGCTGCCGCTGATTTGCCTGATCACCGGCACGCTGGCGGGCGCGATTAACGGCTGGCTGATCGCGCGGCTGCGTCTCTGGCCGCTGATCGTTACGCTTGGCAGCTTCTACTTGTTTTCCGGACTCGCGCTGGCGCTAACCGGTGGAGCCGCCGTCGCAGGCGTGCCTGCGGAACTGACGCAATGGGGACGCGGCGCGCAGTTCTTTATTCCTTTACCTTTTCTCACCTGCGTGATCCCGGCTTTCCTGATCGCCTGGCTGATTCTCAGCAAAAGCGCGTGGGGCAAATGGATTTACGCCTGTGGCTTCAACGAACACGCCACGCGGCTGGTTGGCATTCCGGTCGATCGCCTGCGCTTTCTCGCTTACTGCCTGAGCGGCTTGCTGGCGGGCTGTGCGGGATTTGTTTCGCTGAGCTGGCTGGGCAGCGCACGACCAGAAATCGGCGTCAATCTGGAGCTCGAATCTCTCACTGCGGCTCTACTCGGCGGCGTGGCGATCTTTGGCGGGCGCGGCAGCGTGATCGGCGTCTTAGCCGCCGCGTTGATGCTGGTCACCATCAAAACCTGCATGTTGCAGCTGGGACTAAATAGCGTCTGGCAACTCGGCGTGGTGGGCATTCTGTTGATTATCGTATTGATGGCACAACGACTTTTTATCTATCGGAGATAACAAATGAATCTGACTGAACAAATCAGCGCGCACGTTGAGGCGAGCGCCGAACGCATCGCTAACACGCTGTGCGATCTGCTGGCGTTTCCCTCCATCGTCAAAGTTGATCCGCGTGAAGCCGGGCCGGGCGAGCGCGATTGCCAGCTCTATCTGCAACAGCGTTTGGCATCGCTGGGTATGGAAACCGATCTCTGGGACCCGGATGGCCCGGCGCTCTACGCCAAATATCAGGGCCGACCAGGCGCCAATAAAGGCCGCACTTTTGAAGGTCGCCCCAATCTCGGCGGGACCTTAACCGGCGCGGGCGGCGGCAAATCGCTGATGCTCACCGGCCATATCGACGTCGTGCCGCCGGGCCCACCGGAACATTGGCTCACCGATCCTTTCGTGCCGGAGATCAAAAACGCGGCGGTGTACGGTCGCGGCGCAGTAGATATGAAAGGCGGCGTGGCCTGCATGTTGATGGCGGTGGAGTTATTACAGGATCTCGATATTCGTCTGGCGGGTGACGTGGTGTTTACCACCGTGGTGGATGAAGAGATTGGCGGCATGGGATCGCTGGCGATGGTCGATCGCGGATTCAGAGCCGATGCCGGCATCATGACGGAACCGACCGCTAATCGCATCTCGCCCATCTGCCACGGCATCTTGTGGGGTCGCATTATTCTCGACGGCATCGGCGGCCACGCGGAGCTGACGCCTAACAGTTGGGACAGCAGCGGTCCGGTGGATGCGGTGACGCTCTGTCGCCAGATGCTCGACGGCCTTGATGTACTGAATCGCCGCTGGCAGACGCAGCCGAGCAAAAATCATCCGCTAATGGAATTACCTAACCAGATTATCGTTACGCAGTTAAAGGTCGGTGAACATCCGGCCTCGATTGCAGGCCGCGCCGAAATCGTGATTGATGTGCAGTATCTGCCAGCCGAGAAGGATGAAATGGGGTTGGGCGGACACGTCAAAAAAGAGATTGAGGCGCATGTTGCCAAAGTCTGCGCGCTCGATCCTTACCTGGCGCAACATCCGGCCAAAGTTGAATGGATTCTGGATGCCGATTGCGCCGAAATTGCGGCGGAGCACCCATTTGTCACCACCTTCCAGCAGGGCGTAACCGATGCGGCACTCAATCCGCAGCTGGCCGGATTTGGTGCGCATAGCGACATTGGCTTGCCGAGCACGCTGGGGCAGACGCCAACGGTGAACTTTGGTCCCGGCGATCCAGCGATGTCGCATCAACCCAACGAGCATGTCCCGATCGCCGATCTGGTGGCCTGCACCAAAGCCATCGCATTGACGTTAGTGCGCTGGTGCGGCGTCGCATCGTAGGGGCGCCATTTATGGTGACCAGGTGCGCAAAAATGCGCACCCTACGAAACATCTCACGCTGCGGCCGCTAACGCCTTCACCCGCTCACGGATGCGCGGCAACAAATGTTGTCCGTAATCGGTGGCATCGCGCAGCTGATCAAATCCACGGAACAGGAACGTGGTGATGCCGAGCTTGTAATACTCCAGCGCGGCATCGGCCACGGTATCCGCTGAACCCACCAGCGCGGTGGAATTGCCCGCCGCGCCCGACAGCGCCGCGATCTCCGTCCACAGGCAGCTATCGTAAACTTTGCGCGCGGTGGCGAGCTGATAGAGCCGCTGCGATCCGGTATTGCTATCAGGCTGAATCGCTTTGCCACCAATGTTGGCCTGGGCATCCCGCAGCAGACGATTGGCGCGCGCCCAGGCTTGTTCATCGCTATCGCCGAGAATCGGGCGCAGCGATAGGCTGAAACGAATATGTTTATCGCGGCCATATTTCTTCGCTGCCGCACGCACTTGCTCAATTCTCGCTTTCACCTGCTCCAGCGGTTCGCCCCACATCATATAAACGTCGGCGTGACGCGCGGCGATATTGATGGCGGCTTCTGAAGCGCCGGAGAAATAAACCGGCACGCGCGGCTGCTGCCAGGGTTTAACCTCGGTGAGATTATCTTCCACCTGGTAAAATTTGCCGTCATAGCGGAACGGCGTACGCGATTCCCACGTCAGTTTCATGATGTCCAGATACTCGCCGGTGCGCGCATAACGCTCATCTTTGCTAAGGAAATCGCCGTCGCGCTGCAGATCGCCGCTGTCGCCGCCAGTAATCACATTGATGGCCGCGCGTCCCCGGCTGAGCTGATCGAGCGTGGCAAACTGGCGGGCGGCAAAGGTCGGTGCCTGAAAGCCGGGTCGATGCGCCACCAGCAAGCCCAATTTTTCTGTAAAAGCCGCAACATAACTGGCGATGATCATCGAATCCGGCGCACGGGTATTCACCGCCAGCAGCACCTTGTCAAAACCGGCGTACTCCTGCGCGTGGGAAAAGGCTTTGATAAACGGCACATCGACAGTCGGCCCGTGCGCCGCCAGCGATTCGCTGCTCTCCTGCGCGCCAACCAGACCAATAAATTCCAGCGTCATGATGTACTCCTCTCAGCAGAAAGGGCGGATTTGCCCACGGAAGTGAAAATGGCGTCGTCCTGCGGCGTATGAATGCGGCCGCACAGCACGTTACGCAGGTGACGTTGTAACGGATGGTGGCGCGTCAGTGCGTGATTGCCGATGCTCTCTACCATCAGCTGCACGCTGCGAATGGCGTTTTCGGTCACCACCTGTTTGATTTGTGCGGCATGTCCGCCGGCAACGTGGCCGTGAGCAGCGCTGCTCAGCAGGATTTGACTGGTAAACAGCAGCGTATCGATGCGGCCAACCAGCTCCTGAAAGCGCGGCAATGATGCCAGCGGGGCGCCAAGATTGGCCGGTACGCGCTGCTGCAAAAAGCCGATAAACCAGTCGCGCGCGCTATGCGCAATGGCGTCATACAGCGAACCGAGCAGCACCGCCATCCACACTGATTCCTCTTCGTTGAGGCCGGGTCGCGGCGTGCTCCACGGCGCAACGTTTACCGCGTGATCGAGCGGGATCAGCACATCGTCCAGCACTACGCGATGGCTACAGGTGCCGCGCATGCCGAGATGATCCCACTCATCAATGATGTGGATGCCGGGCGTGTTGGCCGGTACCAGATAGCCGCCGACCAGTGGATCGACATCGTCGCTGCTGGCCCAGACCAAAAACCAGCTCAGCCCATGGCTGCCGGTGGAGTAAATCTTCTCGCCGCTGATGCGCCAGCCTTCAGCGGTGCGGCGTGCGCGGGTGGCGGGCAATCCGCCGCGCGCTGGCGTGCCTAATTCCGGTTCGACGCGCAGCGCGTTAATAAGCGCACCATCGCGAATCACGCTCTCCGCTACCTTGCGGCGCACCGCGTCTGGCCAGTTTGAGGTGTCGTCGAGGCGACGCGTGTTGAGATATTGCATGATGAGGATCAGCGCGGCAGAAGGTTCGCCACGCGCCACGGCCTGAATAATCGCCTGGCTTGCCAGCAGATCGCCGCCGCTGCCGCCCGACGCCGTCGGCAATACGAAGTGCAGCAAGCCATGCTGCTGCAACACGCTAAAAGCCGTTTTGGGAAATTCGCCGCTGCGATCGACCTCTTCAGCGTCTTTTTCCAAGGCCTGAATAATCACCGGCAATATTTCAGCCAGAAAGGGCGGGTTATTAGCCATGCGTTCTTAATCCCCTTATTAAATCAGGCTTAATTGTTTCCTGTTCTGTCACCGCTGTAAAAGCAATAAACCGGCTATATACATGCGGAATCGGCATAATTCTGCCGCCGGTTGAAGTGTTAATTTGCAATGGCTGTTTCTGCGCAAGCCATTAATTAGGATCAACACCTTCACCTGCATTTATTTTTGGGAGTCATTTAATGCCAAATAATTATTTAGTTTCCCGTCGGCATTTTCTGGGATATTCAGCCGCCGCGGCGATGGCGGCAACGTTACCGGGCCGCGTGTTTGCCGATGATCATATGGCGGGCATGCAGATGCCTGGCGATTTACTGCAAGAGGGCCCCGGAAAATGGGCGCTGGCGAAGCCGACGCATGTGCGTCTGGCGGTGAATCTCAACGCCATTTGCCTTGCGCCGGTGGTGGTGGCCGATCAGCATAACTTCTTTAAAGCGCACAACCTGGAAGTGGAGTTTGTTAACTTCGGCAATTCAACCGAATTGCTGCTGGAATCCATCGCCACTGGCAAAGCCGAAGCCGCCATCGGCATGGCGCTACGCTGGTTGAAAGCGCTGGAACAAGGCTTTGATGTGAAACTTACTGCGGGCACGCACGGCGGCTGTATGCGCCTGCTGGCGCGCGATGGCGGGCCAACCACGCTGGAACAATTGAAAGGCAAAACCATTGGCGTTACTGACATGGCGGGCGCGGATAAAAACTTCTTCTCGCTGATGCTGAAAAAGCACGGCGTCGATCCCAATACCGATGTCGACTGGCGCGTGTTCCCGCAGGATTTGCTGCCGATGGTGCTGGAGAAGGGCGAGATTCAGGCCGCCAGCGGTTCCGATCCGGTGATGTGGCGCTTAACCCAGAAGCCGGGCTACCGCGAGATTGGCACCAACTTAATGGACGAGTACGCCAAACTGAGTTGCTGTGTGGTGGGCACGCGCGGCAGCTTGATTCGCGAGCAGCCGGAAGTGGCGGCGGCGATCACCCACGCGATTTTGCAGGCACATGCCTATGCGGCCAAACACCCGGAAGCGATTGGCAGCGAGTTTAACGGCCAGGCGCTCAACACCACGCCGCAGGAGATCGCCCGCGTGTTGAAAACCCATACGCACGGACACTATTCGGTGGGGAACGCATTTGTGAATGAGATCGACGTGTACGCGCGCGATTTAAAGGCGATCAACGTGTTACGACCGGAAACCGATCCGCTGTTGTTTGCTAAAGGGATTACCAGCAACGTGTTGGTTTAGTGGGAAAAGCCAGGTCGCCATGAATGGCGACCCTACAGCTGTTTGGCAAGGTTTTTCGTAGGGTGCGCATTCATGCGCACCTTCATACAGAGGCAATGTATTGCGTATTATTTTCAGGCGATTTTCCTCGAGGTTTGCACGGCGCTCGCCAGCTTCAGCGATTCCGCTGGCACCTGATGCGCGAACAGTTGGGTGGTCAAATAGCTGCTGCCGCCATCGGCCAGCAACACCACAATACGCTTGCCGCGATTCTCTGGTCGCGCCGCGACCTGTTGTGCCGCCCACAACACCGCGCCGGACGAATCGCCCACCAGCACGCCTTCGCTCAGCGCCAGCTGGCGTGCCGCCGTGTACGCCTGCCAGGTTTCCACCGCAATCACCTCATCATAAACGCGGTGATCGAGATTGGCAGGAATGCGCTCCGGCGTCTGGTTGCTGAACGCATGTACGCCGGTGATCTCCAGCGGATCAGGGCGCAGTTCGCTCGGTTGTGAACCCACGCCCGGCTCGACGGCGATCACCTGCAAACCTGGATGCTGCTGTTTGAGATAGCGTCCGGTGCCGGAGAGAGTGCCGCCGGTACCGACGGCGGCGATAAAAATGTCCAGCTCGCCGCCGCTGTCGCGCCAGATCTCTGGCCCGGTAGTGCGCTCATGCACCGCCGGATTGGCCGGATTATCCAGCTGCAGCAGAAAATGCACTTCCGGTTCCGCCGCAGTAACCTGCTCGGCCAGCCATTTAGTGGCTGCAACAAAATCGCCGTTGCTGGCGTCGTAGAACTCTTTAAATCCTTCAATGGTGCTGAACGGCACCACTTCAGCGCCGTATGCCTGAATAATCTGGCTGCGTTCAATACTGACGAAATCATTGATGTAGACGCGAAATTTGTAGCCTTTGGCCGCCGCTATTGCCGCTAAACCAATGCCGGTGTTGCCGCTGGTGGTTTCAACCAATGTATCGCCGGGCTGGATAATGCCGTTGCGTTCGGCGGCTTCAATCATGCTGAGAGCGATGCGATCTTTGACGCTGTGATTGGGGTTAAACAGTTCGAGTTTGGCGACCAAATCCGCCTGAATCTCCTGCTGCTGCGCATAGCGTGACAGGCGCAGCAGCGGCGTATTGCCAATCAGTTCGGTGATAGAAGCAGAAATTTTTGCAGCCATAATCGACCTCATGTGTGGGGGCGGTCGCCATGAGTGGCGACCCAACGATAATTACCATTTCACCGCGCTGCGCTGCCATGACAGCAGGCGATCGCGTACCAGGAACAGCAGGGAGATCAGCGAAGAGAACAGCAGCGCCATCACAATCAGCGCGGCATACATATTGGCGTAAGCCGCCCAGCCTTGCGCCCACTGCAAATACCAGCCGAGTCCGGACTTCACGCCCATCATCTCTGCCGCCACCAGCACCGAGAACGACGCGCCCAGGCCCATAAACAGGCCGACAAACAGGTGCGGCAGTGCAGCAGGCACCGCTACGCGCAACACGAGGAACAGCGAATTGGCACCGAGCGTGCGCGCCACATCGTAATAACGCGTATCAACGCTGGAAACGCCCGACCAGGTCAGCACCGTCACCGGGAACCAGGTCGCCAGCGCGATCAGGAATACCGCTGCCGAGAAGCTCGACGGAAAGAAGTAGAGCGACAGCGGCAACAGCGCAGTCGAAGGTACCGGGCCGAGGAAACGCAGAATCGGATGCACCCAGTAACCCAAGCCGCGCGACCAGCCAATCGCCACGCCGGTAATAAAGCCGACCACGCTGCCGAAGATAAAGCCGAAAGCCAGCAGACGCAGCGAATTGAGCACGCTATCCAGCAAACGCGGCCAGTCGGTGGCGTAGGCTTCCACCAGCGCACGCGGCGGGGCGAAGAATGGCGCAGGCAGCAGCGCCAGTTTTCCGGTGACGGTTTCCCACAGGCCAATCAGCAGCGCCAGCACAATTAGCCACGGACCGCTGCGCTTAAGCGGCGCGAGTAGCGTTAATCGCGGGAACAGGCCTGAGGCAATCGCTAACCCGGTGAGAATGAGCGCGATGGCGGCGAACAACTCATGCGTTTCATTTACAAAGCGCGGGGCGGCAAAACCCTGCGGCTTATCCGGTACCGCCACCATCAGCGCTACCAGCGCCCACCACATCAGGAGCGCACCCCAAACCGCCGGTTGGATACGGCGCGGCACGTCACGGTTGCGGGCAATCGTCAGGGTTTCACTGGCCATTCTCGTCTCCTTAGCTGGACATGTTGCTCATGTGCGCCATGTTGCTGGCGTGCTGATGGGCAGATTCTGCCGGCAGCAGCTCCGGCACATAGTGCTCGGCAAAGCGTTGCGCATCGGTATCCGGGCGGATCACGTTGATTTTCTTCAGCTCATCGATATACACCGCCACCTCTTTGCGCAGCTGCACGCCGGTGGAGTGATGGCTGTGGGTGTGCTCTTTCAGCATCGCGGCAATGTCCTCCACCGCAACGGAACCCGGCACAAAGGGCTGGAAGATTTTCGCCGTCTCTTCAGGATGTTCTGCGGTCCACTGCTGCGCATCGACAATCGCCTGGGTGATGGCGCGCGCGGTGACGGGATCGTCACGCACCAGCGAGCCGCGCAGGCCCAGCACGCAGCAGGTGAGGCTGGCGTATTCGCCTTTCAGGTTGTTATCCACTTCCACCAGATCGTGCTGCTTCTTCAGCAGCCAGCCCTGCGGATCGTCGGTGGCCAGCGCCTGCACTTCACCTTTGCGCAGCGCTTCGCCAAACAGGTCGGGCGGATATTGCAGCCAGTTGACCTGCTTATCAGGATCGATGCCCTGTTTCGCCAGCTGAATGGCGAAGAAGTTGCGAATCGGGCTGGCCTGATCGCTCACCGCCACCGATTTACCCACTAAATCTTTCACATCGCGGATGCCGCTGTTCTGCGGGGCGAGTAAACGCATGCAACCGCCGTGCGTGCCGACGGTGAGATCAACATCAAAACCCTGTTCCAGCGGCTTCAGCCAGCGCAGCGCCATGCCGATACCGCCATCGGCCTGACCGGTGGCAATCGCCTGTAACAGTGCATCGGTTGGCCCGCTAAAGTTCACGGGCTCAACATTCAATCCGTACTTTTTAAAGAAACCTTGCTTCAGCGCCACCGAAATCGGTGACTGACATACTGCGGTTTGTCCCCAGGCCAGCTTGATGGTTTTGAGGGATTTATCGTCGGCAAACACCTTGCTGCTCAGCAACGGATTCACCGCCACGCCGGCACTAAAGAGACCCAGCCCACGTAATAACGCGCGGCGGCTCAGAGAGAATTGTTGAAATGCCATCCTGTCTTCCTTGTAGATAAAGTTCTCAGGCACTATGGCAAAGGCAATAAGCGCGACCAAATAACAATCCCGCATGACATCATGCAGTTTTTCATTATGAATATTTGCGGATAGGTTTGCCGGAATGACTATTTCGAAGTGGGAAAGTCGCGGCTTATGCTTTATTTCTTAGCATATCAAGCAGGAGCGAAAATATGGCATCAACCTCGGCGGGCGTTAATATTGCGATTGAGAAGGTTAATCATCACTTCACCTTAGAAGGCGAAGATTTACCGGTGCTGGAGAATATTAATTTGCAGGTGAAGGCGGGTGAATTTGTCGCGCTGCTGGGGCCATCCGGCTGTGGAAAATCGACGCTGCTGCGCCTGCTGGCCGGGCTCGAACCGCCCGCCAGCGGGTTACTGGCGGAAGAGGGCAAAGCGATTACTGCGCCCGATCCGTCGCGCGTGGTGGTGTTTCAGGATCCCACGCTCTATCCCTGGCGCACTGTCTATGACAACGTCGGCCTCGGTTTGCAGATTCGCGGAGAGAGTCGCCCGCAGCGCGAGCAGCGGATTAACGCGATGCTGGATCGCGTCGGCCTCAGGCAGTTCGCCCGCGCCTGGCCGCATCAGCTCTCCGGCGGTATGGCGCAGCGTGCGGCGTTGGCCCGCGCGTTGGTTAACGTGCCGCGTTTATTGATTCTGGATGAACCGCTCGGCAAGCTCGATTCATTGACGCGTTTGCGTATGCAGCAGGAGATTGTCGATCTGTGGCGGGAGCAGCAGTTCACCACGCTGATGGTGACGCACGATGTAGAAGAAGCGCTGGTGATGGCGAATCGCGTGGTGGTGTTCAGCCCAAGACCAGCAAAAGTGGTGGATGTGATCGAGGTTAATCTGCCGTGGCCGCGCCGCCGTGACGACCCGCAGCTGGTGGCGTTGCGCAGCCGGATACTGGATTTGTTGGGCGCGGACCGCGTGGCAGCGTGATGCGGTCACCTGCTTAAGGCGTATCAGAATCTTTAAGGGTTGTTTCTAGAAAATGCGTGGTGTGATGCATCCATTCGCGCATCTCGAAGAGATCTAACATCAAGCTGAAAGAGATAAAGGTTACGCAGATAATCAATAAGATGGCGATGTAGTAAGGGAATGAAGACATCTATTCCTCCCTGGAATACGATCTGGATGAAATGTCAGTATTACTTAAGTTTTTCTAATTAACAAACCTTAAGAGTTATACCGCTCAGTTCAGCATTGATTTGCGTATGTATGCAGGTGCGCATGAATGCGCACCCTACGAAAAACGCTCCAATCCCTTGTAGGGTCGCCATTTATGGCGACCGCACGGTTTTACTTTCCCTGCACAATGAACCGATAACCTACGCCACGCAGCGTTTTAATATACGCCTTGCCTATTTTCTCGCGCAGATTATGAATATGTACCTCTAACGTATTGGTGGCCGGTTCTGTTGCCCATTGATAAATATCTTTTAGCAAGGTGTCACGCTGAACCGCTTCGCCTTTCGCCAGCATCAAACGCGATAAAATAACGAATTCTTTCGGCGTTAACTCCAGCGGTTTACCGGCGCGCCAGACCATTTTTCTGGAGAGTTGCAGGGTAAATTCACCGACTTCCACGCAGTCTGTTTCAATTTTCTGTTGCGCGTTAAATAGCGCGTGAACCCGCGCAAGCATCTCCTCTAATGAACCGGCTTCGAGATGCTGGACGGTGGAATCACCGTCACAGCCATTGCGTTGCAGCACGACTTGCAGCTCTTGCATCAGCCGCTCATCGGCTGCAACGATCATCCATTTCATCAATGTGCGGCCCGGCAGGCGCTGAGAATATCGTCCGCAGGTTGATATTCAGGGGTCTGAATACCCGTTAAACCGAGCATGGTGGAGAACAGATTGTCCTGCGAATAACCCTGATGCGCCGCTTGTTTATCTAGACAGCTTTTACTCACGCCATAGCGCTGTTGATAATCCGGTGATAACCAAATCAGCATTGGCACATGTTTCTGCACATCCGGCGCAATCGCATACGGCATACCGTGCAGATAAGCACCATTTTCCCCTAACGACTCACCGTGATCCGATAAATAAACCAGGCTGGTGGTGTATTCATCCTGATGCGCTTTCAGCACATTAATCGCTTTGTCCACAATGTAATCGATATACAGAATGGTGTTGTCGTAAGTATTAACCAGCTGTTCTTGCGAACAATCCTGAATTTGGCTGGTATCGCATGTTGGAGTGAATTTTTTAAACTGCGCAGGATAACGGTTGTAATAGGTTGGGCCGTGGCTACCAATGGTGTGCAACACGATAACACCATTGCCTTTCAGGTTTTTAATGTAGTCCTCAATACCGTGGAATAATACGTCGTCATAACACTCTCCGTCATGGCACATATTTGGCAGATTCAGACTGCTCATATCCTGATGCGGGACGCGATCGCAGGCACCTTTACAGCCGCCATCATTGTCATTCCATAAAACCTGCACACCGGCACGCTGGATAATATCGAGCATCCCTTCCTGATGGCTGGCAAGCTGATCGTCATAATGCGCACGCGGCATATTCGAGAACATACAAGGCAATGAGACCGCCGTGGCTGTGCCGCAAGACTGTGTATTCGGGAAATAGGTGACATCATCTTTCGCCAGCAATGGCGTATTTTCGCGTCGATAACCATTCAACTGGAAATTCACCGCACGCGTGGTTTCACCCACCACCAAAATGGTCAGGTTACGCTTTGGACCCGCCAACATCTCCGGCTTCTGTTTGGCATCTAAACCAATTTGCACCAGCGGCAAATTGGCGGTGCGGCTGTGGTTATACCAGGAAAGCGTTGCCACAATCGAATTGGAAGGGCTGAGTGATTTAATCAGCTCTTTTTGATTACGGAACAGCGAGGCGTAATCTTTATAGAAAAACGTCGCGACTAAGGCGATGCAGATTACTGACGCGACAATTGACGCCGCGCATTTGGCGATGCTTTTCCAGATAGGTTTGCTGTTTTTAACGCGAATCCAGAAAACTAACAGGGCAGCCAGCAGCCCGCTACAACCCAGCGTAATAATCAACTTGGGTGATAATAGAGCAAAGGATTCAGACGGCGTGGTATCGATAATGTTCACGATCATCGAGCGATCAATAACAATACCAAAGGTCCAGATAAAATATTGCGCAGCGGCGGAAGCTAAAATGAAGAGCGCAAGAATAACGCGGTCAAGCCACAAAAAGGAGGCCAATGTGGCAATAATATTGATTACGCTAAATGCCACTAACGGCATTGAAGCGAATACCAAAATGGTGCGCACGCTATCGAGCGGCATGGCAGCAAGCACTTGTCGATAAAACGCTATGTTCAAAAAGACCGCGATATAAATAGAAACAAGCGAAATAAAAGAGAGCCGACTCAACGTCGGTCTTTTGCGCAGCGAAAACGTCATTGTTCAATCCATGTGTGTGAAGATGGCGAAAGCTTAAGAAACTAAGGTTAAGTGAACCTTAAGCATTATCACAAATCCGTCATAAACCAATAAAATAATGATTTTTAGGGTTATTTTACACTCAGTTTTTGCATGGTAACGCAGCGCTGACAGCGTCTATCGGCGTGAAGCTTAAAATCAGATTAAAAATCAGGCGGCAGAAAATTAATTCTTTGCGCATTTTAAGGGAGTTTTAAGTTTACCTCGGCATTGTGTGGTTAACACGCTGACGGGGAATGTCCACATGACCGATAATTTGACCGACCTGAAAACCAAAGTGCCGCAGGCGACGTTGCTGTTCTGGGCGTTAAAAATGATGTCTACCACAGTAGGTGAAACCGGTGCTGACTGGATCAATTTTGGTCTCGGTTTTGGCCTGGTACATACCTCAATCATTGCCGCCGGATTGTTTGTCGTCGCGCTTATTTTTCAACTTAAATCGCCGCGTTATATTCCCTGGCTTTACTGGCTCACTGTCTTATTAGTCAGCATTACCGGTACCTTAATCACCGATTATTTAACCGACCAAATGCAAGTGCCGCTACTTTATTCCGTGGCGATGTTTGGCTCCGCGCTGTTAATGGTGTTGATGTTCTGGCATCGCTCGGAAGGCACGCTGGAGTTCGCTGCGATTAATACCACCAGCCGTGAACTCTATTACTGGCTCGCCATCATGATCACCTTTGCCTTTGGTACGGCGTTGGGCGATGCCCTGGCAGAGCGACTTGGCCTCGGTTATCTCTCCACCACCATGCTGTTCGCCGTACTGATCGCCATCTCCGGCTTCCTGTGGCGTATCCGGGCAATCAGCGCCGTGGCCTGTTTCTGGTGCGTGTATGTGCTGACCAGGCCACTTGGCGCCGCGCTGGCCGATCTCTTCTCACAACCGATTAAGCAGGGCGGTCTCGGCTATGGCACCACGCCGGTGAACCTCATCTTCCTGATTGCGATGGTGGCATTAATTGTGGTTTCGGGTGTGTTTTCACGCTCCTCACCTCAGGATCAACCATGAGGGTGCTGCTGGTTGAAGATGACCAGATGATCGGTTGCGCCGTGCAAGCCGCGCTCAAGGATGCTTCTTACGCCGCCGATTGGGTGCGTGATGGCGAACAAGCATTACTTAGCCTGAGAACCCATGACTACGATCTGGTGCTGCTTGACCTCGGATTACCGGCAAAAAATGGCTTTGAGGTGCTCGATGAAGTGCGGCGTTCGGGCAATCAGGTGCCGCTGGTGGTAGTGACGGCGCGGGATGCGCTGGAAGATCGCCTGCACGGCCTTGATGCCGGAGCCGATGATTATCTGCTGAAGCCCTTTGAGATGAGCGAACTGCTGGCGCGCGCCAGAGCGGTGATGCGCCGTAAAGCAGGGCATGCAACATCGCTGTTGAGCAATGGCGAGCTGATGCTCAATCCTGCCACGCGCGAGGTGCAGCATCGCGATCGTGAGGAAAAATTCACCCTTTCCAGCCGCGAGTATGCGTTGTTGCAGGCTTTGCTGATGCAGCCGGGGCAGATTTTCTCGCGCAGCGAGTTGGAGGAGAAAATCTACGGCTGGGGCGAGGAGATTGAGAGCAACGCGGTGGAGTATTTCATCCATGCGCTACGGAAAAAACTGGGCAGCGACGCCATCAAAAACATTCGGGGCGTGGGATGGAAAGTCTCAAAAAAAGACTAAGCGACTCCGCGCAATTCCGGCTGTCATTTGTTCTGTGTATGGCGGTGGTCGGCATTGCGTTGCTGTGTGGCGTTCTCGGTTTTCTCTCGGCATGGGATGAAGCGCACGAACTGCAGGATTCATCGCTGCAGCAGATTGCCAGCCTGGCAAAAGATGATCTGCTCGCGCCGCGCAACAGCAATTTCGTTAGTCCGCCGCTACAGGATGAAGAGGCATCACGCATTATCGTGCACTTCATCTTTCCCGTGGCACAAGGGATGGAACCGGTATCGCAAGATGCTTTTTCCTCGCTTGCCTCGCTGCCGGCCGGGTTTTACACCACGCGCATCAACCGGCACGTCTATCGCGTGCTAATTGAGGAGTTGCATGATGGCCTGCGTGTGGCCGTCGCGCAGCGGGCTTCGGTGCGACAGAGCGTGGCGCTGTCATCCGCGCTACGCACGCTGGTGCCGTTCTGCATTCTGTTTCCAGTTTTGCTCTATCTGGTGGCCGATCTGGTGAGAAAGATTTTTCGCCCGATACGCAAGCTGGCGGATGCCGTCGATGCGCAACGCGATGGCCTGAGCATGGCGTTAAGCAGTGAATTTATACCGCGTGAGATCACGCCGTTTATCACTGCCATCAATCAGTTATTACAACGATCGGCGGAATCGGTGGAGCGGCAGCGGCGATTTGTGGCGGATGCGGCACATGAACTGCGTTCGCCGCTGACCGCCTTGATGTTGCAGGCCGAAAGGCTGGATGCCAGCGATCTTTCTACCGAGAGCCGCGCCCGGTTAATGCAATTACGCGCTGGGATGAAACGCACCAGCACGCTGGTTGAACAGTTGCTGAGCCTGAGCCGGGCGCAAAGCGGAGAAGTGGGCAACCTGCCGCCGGTTGAATCCATCGCGGTGTTTACGGTGGTTAAGCAGGTGGTTTCCGATTTGCTGCCGCTGGCGGAGCAGAAATCCATCGATATTGGCGTGGTGGGGAATAGCGAGGCGACAATTATTGCCCGGCCATCGGAACTCTACACGTTATTACGCAATATTGTGCATAACGCCATCCAATATACGCCGTTAGCAGGAAAGGTGGATATTACGATTAATCACAGCGCAGCTTGTCTGTTTATCGATATTGAAGACAGCGGTCCGGGCATTGCTGTTGATAAAAGAGAACGGGTATTTGACGCATTTTATCGCATTGAAGGAAGCGATATTTCTGGCTCTGGTTTGGGATTGTCTATTGTCAGCGCCATTGTGACGCGCATGAAAGGGCAAGTGAAGCTCACTGCAGCAACGTCCTCAGCGACGGGGCTGAAGGTGAGCATTGCTTTACCACTTACTTAATTTTCACAAGGAATAAATATGATTCTCACTTCAGAGACAGCAGAGAATATTAATGACTCGCTCTTTCTTATGATTAACGCACCGGCTCATGCCTCGAGCTTATTACTAACATTAGGGAATATCTGCGCCTCCTGGTTGATTTTTATTTTCCCGCTGAGCTTGCTGGTCTATTGGTTTAGCTTTAAGCCGGAAAATCAACGCGTGGCAATGCAGGCGCTTACCGCTGGCATCGTGGCATTGTGCGTAAATATAGTTATCGGTTATTTCTTCCCGCATCCACGGCCGTTTATGGTGCCGATTGGTCACACTTTCCTTAGTCATGGTGCTGATGCCTCTTTCCCGAGCGATCATATGACGCTGGCCTGCGCCATTACCTTCAGTTTGCTGTTCAGCAGGAAAATACAGGCTGGCTTGAGCCTGTTGCTGCTGAGTCTGTTTATCGCCTGGGGACGTATTTATATGGGCGTGCATTTCCCGGCCGATATGCTGGGTTCATTCACGGTGGCGTTATTGTGTTGCTGGAGCGTGAAAAAAGCAGAAAACCATTTAGACCCGCTATTTTCTCACCTTTATCGACTGAATAATTTCCTCTTCGGTCATCTGCGGATTAACCGGGAAAAAAGTTGAGTCGCTATCATGGTGATTGAAACCAGGCGAATTATTCGCAATCCCTATCTCTTATTAATTGTCTGTTGTGCGGTGCTGCTTGGTATTCCGCTCAGTGCATGGGTGCTGCACTGGAATTGGAATGCCAGCCAGCAGTCAGCGGGGCTTTTTGGCTTTTATCTACTGACGCAAACTGTTTCACGACCCTATGGCATGATTACCGCCGCTTTGTTGGTGGGCGCGCTGATCTATGCATTGCGTATTCGCAAAGCCGAATGGTTTAAATATGCTGTGGTGTTATTACTGCCGATTATTTTGGGTCAGTTAGCCGTGAATATGATTAAGAGAACTACGCCTGAACCACGGCCTTATATAGTGTGGTTGAGCCAAACAGACAGCGAGATAGACCGTCATTTTTATCAGGTGGATAGTGCAGAGCGGCAGGCAATGTTGAGTAAGCGGTTAGAGAGCATCAGCGTTATCCCGCAGTGGCAGAAGCAGCATTGGCTAAATCAAACCGATTCAGCCTTTCCGTCGGGGCATACGGTGTTTGCTGCCACCTGGGCGCTGATGGCGGTGAGTTTACTGCTCGCGCGCGGGAAAAGGCTGTTGGCCACGATCATCATGCTGTGGGCGATGGGCGTGATCATCAGCCGTCTTTTATTGGGCATGCATTGGCCCGGCGATCTCTTTACCTCAATCATGATTGCGTTTTATTTGAGTCTTCCTGCGGTTTATTTTCTGTGTCGTGAGGGAAGCAGAAGAAAAGCGCCATCTCTTTAAACGTTACTCAAAGCGATAATTTCATTTGCGCCAGTTTATCGAAGCCCACCGAACAGAAAGGAAAGGGGAGGATGACAAATTTGTCATGTAACTCATGCAGGCAAAAAAAAACGCCACAGCGTGGCGTTTTTAGGCAGAGAACCAAAGGGTGAGAAAACTCACCACGGCGAAGGCGCTAACCGCAACCGCCGCATATTCACTGAATGGTCGGGACATCATCAATCTCATCGAAATTTCCTCTTAAGGTGAGGCTATTTTCATTAATGAAGATTAAGTGAACCTTAGGTTGATGAGTGAGGTGGCGGAAATTTGTAGCCATTGTGTTGATGGCGGCCAGGTGCGCATAAATGCGCACCCTACGAAACCTGTAGGGTCGCCATTCATGGCGACCGTTTTAACTTATTGATTATGCGTCCAATAAGTTCCCGTTTCAGGCAGTGGTAGAAACTGTTGGTTCATCTCCTTTAGCGTCTCTTCCGGCGAGAGATCTTGAAAAAGCGTGGGATGAAATGTTTTGGCGAAAAATTCCGCCACCAGCAAGTGCCACGGACTCATGTAAAAGTTCTGCCAAAATGCATAGGCGCGCTGCTGTTGCACCGCCGATAACACCGAAACGGTCGCATCGCTGGAAAGGGCATGCAGGAAGCTTGCACGGGCGGCAGCGGCATTCACTTGCGGTCCGAGCTGCAAAAAGCCGGGTTCGCTGGGTGCTGCTGAACCGGTGGCGATATAGATAGCCGGATTGGCCGCGATAACCGCTTCTGGATTGAGCTGCCCAAACACTGCCGGGAAGCGTCCGGCCGCGATATTGTCGCCACCGGCAAACGCGATCAAATCAGCCAGGTTGCCATGCGCCACGGTAGTACAACATTCAGCCTTTTTACCGAGGTGTAACTGCAACATCACTCTGGGACGCTCGCCCTGATAGCTCGCCAGACGTTCACGAATGCGCTGCATATGCTGCTGGTAAAACGCAATAAAGCGTTCGCTTTTCGCCTCATCGTTTAATGCTGCACCCAGCGTGCGCAGGCTGCTCACTGTGTTTTTCAGCGGATCAACGCGAAAATCGAGAAACAGCACCGGAATGCTTGCCGCCGCCAACTGCTGCATAAAGGCTGAGTTATTCGGCGGCGTGCGCGCATACACCGGCAAAATCACCAGATCCGGTTGCAGGGCGATGATTTTTTCCACGTTCAGTTGGGTAAAGTTGGAGTTACCGATTTGCGTGATATTGGCGATCTGCGGAAAGGCTTTAACGTAGCGATCCCAGGTTTGCTTATCAAGATTGTGCAGATCAGCAGGCCAGCCCACCACGCGTTTAGCGGGATTTCCCTCTTCTACCAGCGCCAGCGTATAGATCATCCGGCTTTCACCAATCACCAGACGCTGTGGATTATCCGGCACCTCAACCTGGCGGCCTAAACTGTCGGTGAGCAATTTGCCCTGAGCGAGCCAAGGCAGAAACAGCAGTAAAGCCAGCAATATTCGTCTCATTATTCTGCTCTCTGATGGCTCCGCCCACGACGGCGGAGCGAATCATGTTAGAAATCGACTGACGCCTGCAGATACATCACGCGCGGCTCACCTTCAATGACGCGCAGATTACCGGCGCTGGATTCGTAATATTCACGGTTAAGCAGATTCTTCACGTTCAGCTTCAACTGCGTATGTTTACCGATCAGCTGACTATCCCAGGCGATAAAGGCATCCGCCACGGTATAAGCCGGCATCACAAAGCTGTTTTCCGGATCGCCTGCCCGCGTACCGACATAACGTCCGCCGCCGCCGAGGCGCAATTCACCCGGCAACCATGAGAAGCGCAGCGTGTGGCTCAGATACAAACTGCCCATGTTGGTTGGGGCATTCACAAGGCGGTTGCCGACGTTGTCTGGGTTCACGTTGTCCGCCACGATTTCGGTTTTGTCGTAGCTGTAGTTGGCGATCAGATTCCAGTCCGGCGTAATTTCACCGTTGATCTCCAGTTCAGCGCCGGTTGAGCGCGCTTTCGGGATATTACGCGTCACGCCGTTGATGAAAATCGACATATCGGTCTCATCAATGCGATACAGCGCCAGGGTTGCGGCCAGATTCGGCGCCACTTGCCACTTTGATCCCACTTCCCAGGTGCTGCCTTTTTCGGTTGATGCCACATCGCCGTTATCATCGGTTTGCGTCGAAGGCGTAAACGATTTGCTGTAGCTGCCATACAGCGACACGTCCGGTAAAACCTTATACACCACGCCAACTTGCGGCATGAAGGCGTTACCGCGATCGTTGAGCGTTGTCTCTGGATTTATAAAGCCATTACTGGAAGTTTGCGTATAGCGTTGGAATCTGCCTCCCAAAACGGCAATCCATTTGTCGGTGAGATGGATGCTGTCTTTAGCAAACAGCGAACGGCTATACAGATTAGTGCGCAGGTTGCTGATGCTGTCGTTGTAGGTGCTGTCGCTGAGAATCGGTTCCTCACCGTAAACCGGATCGTACATATTGAAGCTGCGTGAAACGCTGCCGCGATAGGATCGCGCTTTGTAGGTTTCATTCTGCTCATAATCGACGCCCAGCAGCAGGTCATGTTGCATACCCGCAAGGGTTGGCGACCCACTAATGTCCCAGGATACGTATTCGGTTTGATGGTTGAAACCACGGTTGGCATCGGCACGACGCGAGACAATGCCGGTGCTGGTGTTAATAGCGGTGGCTCGCACTTCGTTGCTGTCATAACGGCGCTGCATCCAGCCGTAATTGAGGTGTGTTTCCCAAACGTCATCGAGGTTATAGCCGTAGCTCACGTTGAGGCGTTTGTTTTTGCCCCATGCATGGTTGGCGTAGTCGTCCAGACGGCGGTTATAGGGAATATCAACCGGTTTGCCGCCAATAAATGCCGTGCCACGGTCGTAAGGCACATCATATTTATACTCGACGTAACTGACGTTGAAGTTGGCACGATCGCCGTACCAGCTTAGCGAAGGGGCCAGCAGCGTGTGTTCATTGACACCAAAATTGCGCCAGTAATCCTCGCGCTGTCGCTCAGTCACCATGCGGAAGGCGAAACCGTTGCCAAGTGGCCCGGTGACATCGACCATGCCGGTGCCGCCGCCGAAGCTGCTGGATTCACCGCTGATATGCGTATTCCATTGGTACTGCGGCTTTTTACTCACCAGATTGATGATGCCGCCGGGATTGAGAATGCCGTACAACAGTGATGAAGATCCTTTCAGCACTTCGACATGATCGATGCTGGAGTCCATGGTCAATCCCTGATTGCTGCGCACGCCATCAATGAAAATTGAACCATCGGTGTTGGAGCCGAATCCGCGTTTAACGAAGCCATCTTCGGTGCCGCCTAGCGTGTTGCCCTGCGTCACGCCGCTGACAAACTTCACCGCATCATTGAGGCTGGTGACCTGATAATCCTTCATTACCTGCGGTGTCACCACGCTGATGGATTGTGGTGTTTCACTGCGCGGCGTCGCGGTGCGTAACGTGGCTGCCGCGTCATCCTGGTTATAACTGCTGGTGGAAGAGGGCTGATCGGCCGTGACGGTTAAAGTTTGATCGGCTGCAGCGGCAGAAGCGCTATACAGCAAGGTCGAAGCCAGTAAAACCTGAGAGCCAGAGAGCGTATATTTTACCGCTGGTGAAAAACAACAAAGACACTTCATTAGTTTAAATCCGCATCAAAATAGGAATATTAAGAAGCGCAGATAGTAATGAGATTGATTTTCATTTACAACAAAATTGTGGCGCTAATTTAGCAGGTTATGGTTTTTTTAAATAATTAATGGGTTTGCATCAGATGTTGGAAGATTTATAATCTGCAATATGAAAATATAATGTAGCTATAAAATTCTTTGTTATTCATGTCATTATTGTTATTTTGTAGTAGTCGATGTAGTTTTATTGTCATTATTTTATTTTCACTACATTATTGTCTTGTCGGCAAAGGATATGGTTTCCTGACTTGGTTTTTAAATCTGTTCAATTATTTTAACTATTTAAGGTTTTCTTAATCCTCGCGCCAATAATAGGGTTTTTACGGCGCATTAATTTACAGGTGTTTATCTGCCGTGACCGATTCCACGCCAAAAACCAGTAAACGACCTTACGATCTCTACGGTGAACGTTTCCATGCCTGCAAGCATCAACTCACTCCACGTCTGTTAAAGGTTGCGCACTATATTCATCAGCATCGCAGTGCGGTGCTGGACAAAACCGCACTCGGCATTGCGATCGATACGCAAACCTCTGATGCCACAGTGATTCGCGCGATTCAGGCGCTGGGCTTCTCCGGGTATCGCGATCTCAAAATTGTCATTAGCGAATACCTTGGCGTCACACGGCGTTCCCCTGCGCGTGTAGCCTCAACGGTAAATGAACTGGCGCAGGACGCCAAAGGCAGCATCGATTTTGTGCTGGATAGTTATCGCATCAGCTGTGAAATGCTGGCGGCACCCGGCAATCGTCAGGCGATTCAACAGGCAATTGATCTGCTGCAACAGGCTGAACGTGTGGCGATTTTCGGCATTGGCGCATCAGCGATTCTGGCGGATTACACCGCGCGGCTGTTCAAACGCAATGGCACCTCGGCGTATGTGCTGAACCACACTGGCATTGCGCTGAGCGAACAGATTGCCGAAATGCGCCACGCGGATGTGCTGATCATGCTGGCGCAGAGCAGCGCGCACCCGGAAGGCATGGTTACGCTGGCGGAAGCACAGCGGCTGGGCATCAAGATTGTCCTGCTGACGGCGGCCACCGATTCGATTTTTGCCCAGCATGCCGATGTGATGATTGAAATTCCCCGTAGCCGTTCCGCCGACAAAATGCCGGTGCATGCTACGCCGATGATCTGCCTGGAGATCTTAGTGTTAGGATTGGCCGCTGCCGCACCGGTCGCCACCATGAACAGCATGAGCAAGCTGTATGAAATCAGTAACGCTTTGACGCGCCCCGGCGCGCGCAAATCCCGAACGCCCTAATTTTGGAAGCAAATATGATCACCGATTTTCCCTTGCTGGATGTGCAAGGCGTAACCTTTTCCCTGCAGGGGCGCACGCTGCTGGCGCCCGTTTCGCTGCAACTCAACGCGGGAGAAAGGCTGTTGCTGACCGGTCCTTCGGGCAGCGGTAAAAGCACCTTGCTGAAGATTCTCGCCTCGCTTCTTGAACCGAGCGGCGGGAAGATCCTGTTTAAGAACCAGAATATTGCCAGCTTGAAAACCGAACATTATCGGCAACAGGTTTCCTATTGTTTCCAGACACCGCAACTGTTCGGCGACACGGTGTACGACAACCTGGCGCTGCCGTGGCACATCCGCCAGCAGAAACCGCCGCGCGACAAGCTGGTCGCGTCACTTGCCGATGTGCATTTGGCTGCTGACATGCTCGATAAAAAAATCGAGCAGCTGTCGGGCGGCGAGAAGCAGCGCGTAGGCTTGCTGCGCAACCTGCAATTTCTGCCGCAGGTGCTGCTGCTGGATGAAGTCACCAGCGCATTAGATGAAGAGAATAAAGTGATCATCAACGCATTGATTGATTCGCTGGTGCGCGAGAAGCATATCGCCGTGATCGGCATCAGCCACGATGGGCAAGAGATTCGCGAGGCAAAACAGGTGCTGAAACTTGAGGCACCAGAGCAGGGAGCGATCGATGAGCCAGCATAACATTACCGACAGCTCGCTCTTACTCTCGCTGCTGCTGGTGGTGATTGCGCTGCTGATCAGCCAGAAAGAGAAGCTCGGCATGAGCAAAGACATCATCTGGAGCGTGTGCCGCGCCATTATCCAACTGGTGATCGTTGGCTATGTGCTCAAGTCGATCTTTGACCTGAATAATGACTGGCTTACCGTGCTGATGGTGCTGTTTATCTGCGTCAATGCGGCGCTCAACGCGCGCAAGCGCAGCCTCAACATCAGCAACGGTTTCGTTATCTCGTTTGTGGCGATTACCACCGGCACCACGCTGACTTTGACCATCCTGCTGCTTAGCGGTGCCATCGAATTTATCCCGATGCAGGTGATTCCAATCTCCGGGATGATCGCAGGCAACGCAATGGTGGCGGTGGGCCTCTGTTTCAGCAATCTCAACCAACGCTTTAGCGATAACCGGCAAAAAATTCAGGAGATGCTGAGCCTGGGCGCACCGGTAAAAATGGCGTCGGCGCGCTTTATTCGCGACAGCATCCGCGCGGCGATGATTCCCACCGTTGATGGCGCCAAAACCGTGGGATTGGTGAGCTTGCCGGGCATGATGTCAGGGCTGATTTTTGCCGGTATCGATCCGGTAAAGGCGATTAAGTACCAGATTATGGTGACTTTTATGCTGATTGGCACGGCAAGTTTATCCACTATTATCGCCGCCTATTTAGCCTATCGTCGTCTATATACCGCGCGGGCGCAGCTGAAGTTCTGATCTGAAATTTTACAGCGCAGCGATTGCCAATCAAACCATCGAAAAAGGCCAGCTTGATTTGGTGATGGTGGGGCGCGCGCACCTGAAAAACCCGAACTGGGCATATCAGGCCGCGCTGGCACTGGATAAGAGAGAACCTTCCTGGGTGCTGCCCGCGCCTTACGCGCACTGGCTGGAGCGCTATCGGGTGAGTGAGGGCTAAAACCCCATGTAACCAGGTGCGCATGAATGCGTACCCTACAAAATCCTCGTAGGGTCGCCATTCATGGCGACCGATCCTCAGGACTTAGCTTACTTGTACGTAACCTCAATGATTTTAACGTGGTTAACCGATTTAACGCTCACGGTTCCCAGTTGATACGGCAGCGTTTGTTGTGACTGATTGAGCGCAATCGTACGCACTTTATCAACACCTTGGCGAGTGCAGGTCACTGAAGTCCCTTGCTGTTGAGTGGTCGTAGTACAGGCCGGTTCAACAATCGCACCACTGAAGTAAATCGTGCCACTCTCCGCCATCGCTGGTTGCAGCAGCATCAGGCCTGCCAATAAAACCAAGACTTTACACATAGGCTATCCTCCAGAACGTCTAAAAGGATTTTCGTCCTCTTATGTTTAAACTTTAGAGGATAAGAAGCGACTTAGGAAAAGTCTTGGGTATTAGGCGCTGGAGTGCTTATGACGGCGGCTGAACGATCTGCATTTGTTGATTGTTCATCCGCCCACCGTGGACTTTCAAGGCAGACAGCGCCGTATTCATTTCGCTTAATTCTGCTGGCGTAAATTGGATACTCACCGCGCTCAGATTTTCATGGAGATGATTGATGTTTCTGGTACCAGGAATCGGCACAATCCAGGGTTTCTGCGCCAGCAACCATGCAAGGGCAATCTGCGAAGACGTGGCATTTTTTTCCGCAGCGATTTTTCTTAGCAGATGCAAAAACGGCTGATTGGCTGCCAGATTTTCAGGTGAGAAGCGATCAAAGCCAGCCCGCAGATCTTTGCTCGCATCAAAATGGGATTGCGCGTTCAGTGTTCCGGTTAAATACCCCATTCCAACCGGTCCCCAGGGAACAAATCCAATACCCAATGCTTCACAGGTCTGCAGAACGCCATTGTGTTCCGTATCGCGGTTCATTACCGAATACTCTGTCTGGACGGCCGTTACGGCCTGAACAGCATGGGCGCGGCGAATGGTTTCAGGGCTGGCTTCGGAAAGACCAAAATGCAGGATTTTTCCTTCGCTAATCAGATCTTTGATGGTGCCGGCGACGTCTTCTATCGGCACATTCGGATCAACCCGATGCTGATAATAGAGATCAATTCGATCGGTTTTCAGTCGGCGAAGCGATTCCTCAACAACCTGACGAATATGCTGAGGCTGGCTGTTTAGTCCACCGTTTTTGATATCAAAACCAAATTTACTGGCAATGATGACCTGATCACGAATTGGCGCTAATGCTTCTCCAACTAACTCTTCATTGGTATAGGGACCATACACTTCCGCCGTATCGAAGAACGTAACGCCCTTATCATGAGCTTCCCGCAGCGTGCGGATACCCTGATGACGGTCGGCCGCCGGACCGTAATTGGCACTGATGCTCATGCAGCCTGCACCCAGTGCTGAAACGGTAAGATTACCGAGTTTGCGCGTTGACATAATCTCTCCTGCTTGCGATGAATCGTTATTGTTCTGTGCCCCGGAAGCGACAGATGTGGAGGCGCCCCACGATAGCGAGCTGACCGCCATACCCGCGCTTAGTAACGCTGTCCGGGATATAAAACTGCGTCGACTGATTGTTTCAGGCGACGTTGAGAATGCCTCAGCCGAAGCGTCGAACTTGTCTAGTTTCATGGTGATCTCCAGAGGATGAATGACGTTAAGCTGCAGCGCATAAATCCGCACCCTACGAAAAACGCGCCAGTCCTTTGTAGGGTCGCCATTTATGGTGACCGAGAAAGCTTACTGACGAGCATTAGGGAAATTATTCCGCCCAATTCTTCAGCCAGTACGCATAAGGCACTGGCAGCACTGACTCTGGTGAGCTGATATTAAGGTCGCCTGCTGCCTGGAAAACCCAGTGCGGATTGGCCAAAAGCGTGCGGGCAAAAAACACCAGATCAAGTTTTGCATCCTGGATAAAGTCGTTAGCATCGCTGGCTCTGGTGATCATCCAACTGGTTGCTACCGGAATTCCGCTTTCTCTGCGCACCCGTTCAGCGTAGGGAACCATGAAATTTGGCCCCCAAGGTACCTGCTCGTCGGGAGTTGAGAGCGCCAACCCAACATCAATAAAGTCGATGCCGGCTTTTTTCAGCCATCGAATGACTTCCAGAGATTCAGCAAAGCTGTGTTCAGGACAGGCATCAAATTCGATGACGCCGAGCCGAGCGGTGAGTGGCAGGTGTGCAGGCCAGACGGACTTTACGGCCTCAACAACATCAAGCATAAAGCGGGCGCGGTTGGCTAAAGAGCCGCCGTATTGATCTTCACGAAGGTTGGTTTTTGATGAAAGGAATGTTTGAGCCATAAAGCCGTGGGCAAAATGCAGTTCAAGCCATTCAAATCCAGCTTCCGCCGCACGCCGCGCGGCCTCTCTGAAAGCATGAATGGTGTGCTTGATTTCCTCTAAAGACATCTCATGAGGAACGTAATCACTGTCTTGCACATAGGGCACTGCGCTGGCAGCAACCGGAATCCATGCCTTGGGATCCTGTTGATCCAAAGGCGCGCCACCTAGCCACGGAGGAGTGCATCCCGCTTTTCTACCCGCATGCCCAAGCTGAATCCCCGCTACCGCACCGGCTTGTTTGATGGCTGAGGCAACCGAGGCTAATCCTACAGTATGAGCATCGCTCCACAGGCCCAGGTCACCCGGTGTAATACGTCCTTCAGGCAAAACGGCGGTTGCCTCTACGATGAGTAAACCCACGCCTCCGTTTGCCAACATTGAATAATGTGACTTGTGCCAGTCGTTAATGAGTCCACCGTCAGCCTGATATTGGCACATCGGCGAGGCAACGATTCTGTTGCGAAGGGTAATATCTTTAAGCGTGTAGGAATCAAATAAACCAGGCATTTTTAGTCTCGGCTCTTCAGATTAAGTGTTGAGCCATTATGGGGCGGCTTTGGCTCGCCAGGCTTGTCAGATCTGCCGAGAGAATTGCCTAAAACGACGCATGTACCTCGAAGAGTACATATTGAATTCTACTGATGATAAAATCGCCGTATTCAATTTTGGGGCGTTTGGTGGGCTTTAATGGTCGATAGTAATTTGAATGCTGGCGTTGGGGATTTGGCTGCGCTGATTAGCAGGATTGCCCAAAACGAGGGGGATCACTCAACCGCTATAGCTTCACTCTCGGTTCATCGCCGCAATATGGCAACGTTGCCCGTGCACTGTATTTATCAGATGGGTTTAGGTGTGGTGGTGCAGGGCGCAAAAGAGATCATGCTGGCGGGGAAACCGACGCATTACAGTGCGGGCGAATCTCTGCTCACCACCATCGATTTGCCGGTGGTATCGCATGTGACTCGGGCTAGCCAGCGCGAGCCTTTTCTAGGCTTGATGTTAACCTTTGATGCTCGCATGGTGGTGCAGATTGCCGCGCTGATGCCACCCGCCAAGTCCATTAAGGAAATACCACTCAATCCACTCTCTGTCGAACCTCTGGATGAGGGGTTGATTGATGCGTTAAGCCGCTTAATTAAGCTACTTGATGAGCCGGATTTGATGGCTCATCTTGAACCGCTTATCCAGCAAGAAATTGTGATGCGTTTATTAGCCAGCAACCACGGTCCACAGTTAAGACATATGGCGACTGCCGGTTCACCCAGTCAGAACATTTCCAGGATCGTTGGCTGGCTGAAGCAAAACTTCACGCGGCCTGTCAGCATGGAAGAACTGGCAGCGAATGCTTTTATGAGTCCATCGACGTTTCGTCAGCATTTTCGCGCTATGACCGGTGTCAGCCCTTTGCAATACCAGAAAAAGCTACGACTCCAGGAAGCCAGACAGCAGATGTTGAGCAAAAACCTCGATGCCAACAGCGCGGCGTTAATGGTTGGTTATGAGAGTGCATCGCAGTTCAGCCGTGAATACAGACGCGAGTTTGGCGAATCTCCGCAAAGAGATATCAAACGCATGCGTTTATCTGAAGAAGGATAAAGGGTATTCGCTGCCTATTGCCTGCGGTGATTGGATAATATCGCTAATCGTAATTTCTTTATAACCTCCCACAGTATCCAGTATTCGTCTTCTATCTCCTTGAATAAAAAAAATTAGCTTCGGACACCTAAAGTCATCGGCATTGCTGCCGATACAAACCTGTGAATTTTTTTTATCAATCAGTCTCAACCATTAATCATTGTTTCCTCCGCACGACAGAGGATTTTTCAATCAAGGATTTGATGTGAATTTACCCTTTTCTAAAAAAGCTGCATCCGTGTTGATCGCCGCTTCTCTGACTTCCAGTTGTGCCTCAATGAATGATTTTGCCCGTGATTACGGTACCGCTGCCGGTTGTATCGGCGGTGCCGCATTGGGCGGCGGCATTACTTACCTCGTCACTCATGATGCTAAGAAAGCGCTGGTGGGTGGACTGGCGGGCGGCGTGGCGGGATGCGTGGTCGGGAACGTTTGGCAGAATCGTGAACAGGCGCTGGCTAAAGTCGCCCAGGAAGAAAAAATTCGCATCAGCACTCAGGCACTCAAGGCGCAGGAGAACAGCAAGCAGGAGCCGGTGGGGATTGTTGCACAAGTTGAGGACGGCACCATGTTCGCCATCGACAGTGCCGAACTGACCAGCAGCGGCATGCGTCAGGTGCAAAAAATTGCTGCGGCGATGAAAGGCGGCCAGCAATCTTCCAGCGATGTTTTGCTGGTGGTTGGACATACGGACGCCACTGGCAACGCCGAACACAATCAGCAACTTTCTGAAGCGCGTGCCCGCAACGTTGGGCTGGTGCTGGAGCAAAGTGGCATCAAAGCCAGCCAGCTCTATTTCCAGGGCGTGGGTTCCTCACGTCCATTGGCGGATAACGATTCCAT
The DNA here is from genome assembly GCF_014193275.1 of Enterobacter sp. Sphag1F. Taxonomy (NCBI): domain Bacteria; kingdom Pseudomonadati; phylum Pseudomonadota; class Gammaproteobacteria; order Enterobacterales; family Enterobacteriaceae; genus Enterobacter; species Enterobacter sp. Sphag1F. The sequence goes on from NZ_JACHZD010000006.1 coordinate 118,780, forward strand.
TTCGGGTCGGGCACAAAACCGCCGGGTTGAAATCGTGGCGTTAGCGAATGAAACGCTGCTGCGCCAACGTCTGGCGCTAGAGAGCAACAACCCACTCTATTTACGTCACAGCTCTGCGGCTGAAAGCACGCTGGCGCGCACTTCAACCACCAAGACGGCGCCACGTAAAACGAGCAAGAAGGCTGCGACACAAAACGCAGAAGTAAAAGCGCCGGAAGTGGTGACCCAACCGACACAAGCCATCGCTGAGAGCAATCCCGCTAACTTTGTTGATTTTGGTGGCAAGCCCACCAGCGCACAGGTCACGGGTCTCGCCAGCAACTTAAAGCCGCTGTCACAAGGTTTCAGCCTGATTAGCCAGGCGCAAGCCAGCAGCGTCAGCGGTAGCTGTCTCACCGATCTTCCTCGCGTCAGCGGACTGGCAAAGAATTTAGCCAGCGGTAAAGCCATCGACCAGCATGATACGCGCGAATATCTGCCCAATATGAACGGGCGCGCCTGGGCGGGATTGGTGAATGGCAACCTGGTAACTTTGACGCCGGTATTTGTTCTCAAAGACGGTGCAGTGGTGACGCAAAACCCACAAGTGCTGATCACGCCGAACTACGCGCAGGGTAATCGCAAAGCGCTGCAAGGCATGGCGAGTGTCGCCAACAGTTGGGAAGGGGAAGACAGCATTCTCTACCGCGTCTACATTGCCGATGCCCAGCAACAACCGATCTCCTGCGTCGACCTGTTGCTGCCAAAGTCGGGCAAGCCTGCGCAACAAGGACAACTTTTCTACAGCAACCATCGTCAGCCGTGGCTGGCCAATTACGCACCTCAGCGTGGATAAACGGATAACTCTCTTATGGAAATTTTAGATACTTTAATGCAGGCGATCGCTACCTATCGCTACATCTTCTGGCCGCTTTTCGGGTTGTTGGCGCTAACACTTGGCGTGATCAAATGGTGGGATCAAGTTCGTTACTTCTTCCTCAACCTGTTTTGTTCCCTACCGCTGTTTGGCCACATCACCCGTTTGTCGCGCAGCCATGAATCTCGCCGTGCAGGCACCGGTGGACGCATCTGGCATCCGGCAGAAGAAGCGTTGTGTGGCAAGTTCTATCAGTTTCATAGCATCTCCAACCGCGATGCCGATTTTTATCTGCGCTGCGTTAACTATCTGAACAAAGTGGATGAGCGAGGCCGCAAACCGACCAGCGTGGTGCTGTGGTTATGCAGCATCGCGCTCGTCATTCTGGAAGCCTTTATCTTTGCGCTGGTGCTGTCGCCATTCATTGCCAACAACATCTCTGCCAACCAGGCGGAGTTGTCGGCGATTGTGGTTTCGGTGCTGATTGGTGTGATTCTGGTGCCTGCAACCCATTTAATGGGCACGCAGTTACACAAAAATACGCTGTTGAGCAAAATCCGGTATTGGCATAAAGAAGCACGTCTGGAAGGCCATGCGCAGGCGCTGGTGAAAGATAACCGCGTCTCGCTGGAAAACAGCCGCATTGATGATGATGCGCCCAGCTATTTGCAAATGCTCAACCGTGTGAACCACGGTATTGGCGCAAAACCGCAATATGTCCAAACGGTGGTGACGCTGCTGTTGATCGTCACCTTCGCGGTAGGCGCCTATTTCATTCGTGCGGCAACCATCAATGCCGCCGAAACTCAGGCGGTTAATGGCACGCCATTTAGCCAGACCAGCGCGGCGAACAACGCTTCACCTTTTGAGTTGCCACAGCAAGCGGTGGAAGATAATCAGCAGGCTGATAAGCAAGCGGCGAAAGAGGTGAGTGACAACCGCGTGTTCGCTTCCAAATTAACCTTCATTATCCTGTCGGTGATTTTCATCGGCGTACAGATCATCGGAATTTTGATTGGTTATTACCGTTCTCTGGTCGGCATCGAATCGCGCCTGGCGGCGAAATATATCGGTAATTTCAGCAGCTCTGAAGAGTTTGCCGCGTGGTACGCCATGCGCCGTGAACGCGTGGAGCGTGATGCGCAAGATAAACTGGCGAGTTTGCAGAATCGTATGGCGATGCAGCGTGCCAGCAGCGCCAGCATTGCACAAACCGATGTGCGGACCTTTGATGACTACGTGCGCGGTAAGCAGCGCGATAAAGCGCTGGCTGACGATCAGCATCAGCAATTTAACGCCACGCGCGCAACCGTTGCTCCAGAGCGCCCGGTGCATCAGCCAGAACCGGCTTTGGTATTTGAACCCACAACGCCAACGCCTGCACCGGTGGCACTGGAAACGGCACCTGCTGCTAACGCCGATGAAAAAGCGCGCATTGCGGAATTGGGCGATTTGACAGCCTTAGATGATGAAGAACTGCGTTTAGTGGCTGAGGATTTGGGTCTGTCACTTGAAGCACTGCTCAGTCGTCGTAAAGTGCAGCGCGTGCTCAATAAGGCCAGAGGATAATTAGGTGAAGATCAGCAAATGGTGTTTGCTGCTGTTAGCCGGGGTGAGTGCCCTGGCGCAGGCTGCGGACCGCAACGATATTCCGAGCTGCTATGACTATGCCAAACTTAGTCAATATCGCCCGGCCAACAGCGGTCGTGAACTGGTGGTGATTATTGATCAAACGGTGAAAGTCCCCCTGGACATCAAGAATGCCAGCTGGCAGCAGATCATGCGCTTTAGCCAGCCCGGCGATCATGTGGTGCTGTATCAGTTTTCAGCGTTATTGCAGAACAATTTCATGCAGCGCTTATTTGATGGGCGTCTGGAGCCGTTACTCACGGACAAGAAAATCCGCGACAATCAAGGCATGGAGAGTTTGAAGAACCTCGACAAATGCCTGAGTGAGCAGAAGCAATATTTCGCGAGCGCGTTGGGCGGACTGATGGCAAAAAGTTTCGCTGAGAAGGGCGATAACATCGCTAAAAGCGAGATTCTCGATAGCCTTAAGCGCATCAGCCACGATCTTCAGCAGGATCAAAGCGCATCACGCACCTTGTTCCTCATCTCCGATATGCTGGAAAACAGTGCTTTCGATAGCTTCTACCGCAATAACGCCCTGCGTGTGCTCTCACCAGAGAAAGAGTTGCAGCAGGTTAAACAGCAGAATCTGTTAGCGGATTTTTCCGGCGCTAAGGTGTTTATTGCGGGTGCAGGGTTGATTGATACCGATGCGAAAAACAATTACCGCTCAGGGAAAATCATTCAGCAGCTTGAGATATTCTGGCGCGACTATTTTACTGCGTCGAATGCTGAGTTGGTGAGTTTTGGTGCACCGGCGTTGAATGTGGATTTGCAGTAAGTTGCTCAGAAATGATGTATTCACTGCCTTAGCGTCAGGCTAGGGCAGTGAATATGAGTCGCGACTTCGTCACCATAATGGTTTTATGGTGGATTACCCATGTTCACCTGCTCACTGTTGACCTGGACAAAGCGCTTTAATATCTCCCGCACCTGCATTGAAAGAATGTGTGCGTATGGCAAGGTCCGCTATGAGCGATTTGCGGACATTGCTAACAGCGCTTTGTGTCAATTAACCGGGAGCATTTCAACCACGGAAAAGGCTTTATCCATGTACATCATATTATGCCCTTGAACATGATAGGGAAACTTTATACGGTCAATCCAGAACATGATCTGATACCTTTATGTCCCAATTGCCATGCTATGGTACATCGCTTTAAAAACAATGAATTAGATTAAAAAAATGAAAGAACATCTATCATCGTGCAAATGATAATATCAAAGATCTACTCACCTTTTACCGCCATCAAGTAGCTGACATTAAATTCCTAGCGAGTAATCAACCTCAGTACCTGATACTAGTCGCCCATAAATACGCCTCTACCTACTCTACGTAATTCATTTAACCACTTAATAACCTTTTCCCTATTTACTTCTCTAATAGGATATTTTCTTGCTTTACAGATTTCTTGAGCACCAGGAGAAAATGATGATGTTGTTACAATTATTCCACCCTTAGCATTTTCATCAATAACATCTGCCCAGAGAGATTTTACCAACACCTTGTCAATTTTTGATTTTGTTCGTTTGCACTGAATAAGCTGAACGGGAGGTGCGCTGGCATCTGCATTAGGATGCCAAACTCGTACATCAATACCACCATCATTTCTTCCACTTCCTATCTCAACTTTATATCCTTTTCGTTCAAAGTACTCAGCAGTTAGTGCTTCGAACTGTCTCCAATGCATTGAACCTAGTTTATCAGTATTAATTGATAAATAGTTCAAATATCTTTGATCTATGAACCTTCCATACATTGCATCTAATGATTCACTCTCAAACAAGTCTTTAAGCTCAAGTGGTGATTCCCAATCAATTACTCTTGCGGAAAGCCAGTCCCAAGGGCTAGCTTCTTCACTATTTTTAATTAATTCAACGAGTCTATGTGCAATAATCAACGCTTCACTTCCAAACTGTATTTGGATATCTTCAAAGTATTGGCTTTCATTGAAATCGTTGAATATTGATTGTTTTCCTTTGTCAAAGTGAATCTCTCCAAGATAATATAATACTTGTTGGAAAAGTTTTCTCTTGCTTGGGTCACTCCTAAACTCTATCTCGAGCAATGTAGGTGCATGACCAATAAAGTCTTGCGATGTCACACCTAGGCGATACAAAAACTTTTGAAAAGTATCTTCAATGTGATTTGTTCTGATTCGACACAACTCCTCTTTCTGACTAGTGAAAACATTAAATAGTGGGTCATCTTTGTCTAAAAGTTGAATCATTTCCTTGTTATTGAGCGCTAGTCCTGACTTATAACCTATTCTATCGCTAAAAAATGACCTAAATGATGTGTTTATTGTAATCCATGTGCCCATTAAGCAATCCTCAAAGCATTAAGTTAGTTTCATTTACTTATATATTTAAAGCTATCCTTAAGGAAGTCTGATCCATTTCAAATGTATACTTAAGACTATCCATTAGTAATATAACAAACTCAGTAGAGGTACAACGTTTGCATAAAAAATATTGCAAGGTCCGCACTTGGCACGAACCAGACCTGATTCCCAAGGGCTGCTGAGAGCGAACAGCGCAAGAGGCCGTTAGTCTGCATCTGTTGTGAGTTATATTAATTGAGTCAAATAAGTAACTTTTTTATATTTAATTTTATTTCTGTTAGTGTAGCCTTAAGTACCTGTAAACAAATCTTAGCTGTATGCTCTCTTGGTGTGAAGCCAGATGACATTTGCTGATAAGGATGAATATAATTACGAAAGTCCCTTAAAGTATGCGAGAACTTATAAGTATCAAGCTGAATGAGTCCTAAATCTTTCGCCGCATCAATAAAGGCCGCGAGATTCCAGTCATGAAAAGGCTGAACTTTACCATTACGATTCTTAGGAGAAGACTTCACCGTATTAAAAGCTCGGGGATAACTAGAGGCTAATCCAAGAAAAACCCCTTCTAAAGTACTACCAGCGATTAGTATCGTAGAGAGATAAGCCGCCGAATTATAGGTTTTTTCAATTTCATCGACTCGCTTGTTCAGAACTTCAGTTATATTAAGGTCCAAACCTAAATCAGAGATAGTAAAACCACTAAATTCACGACTCAAAAAGTCAGATTCAGATAGGTTACCGGACTTAAACGTAGTCTCTTTTAATTCAATCTTGTGAAGCTTTTTGAAATTTATTTCAGCTTCGTTTCTAACAACTTGCCATTTATCAAAAGCTAAGTACTGGTTGAAATCAAAAATATAGCGATCCAACTCATCAATACGACTTATAAAATTGACAGGATTGAAAACCTCTTTAATGCATTGATCAAGCCGTGGAGTTCCATTGATTTTTTCTAAACAATCGTCTGTATACTTCCAACGAGAAGGGAAGCCATTTCCATATGAATGATTAAAACCTAGTGCATTGAAAAACTTAACCAAATCAGGCCCAGAACGATACTCAGTAACTTCGTTTATCAAGTCTCGAAGTTTTTCACTCGTTTTATTATTAATGATCATTCAAAACCCTCAAGTACTTGTAACGTGCCTTGGAAAGAGATATGGCATTTTTTTATCGCCTCTTACGCTAGCATGTAGAGCGTAGTAATTCGGATCTTATGATATTCCTGATATGTCTTCTTCAAGTTCTTTAGCTGACTTTGAGATTACATATTTAAACCGTCTTTCTATTTCACTGTCGCTCATTTTTTTTGTTTTGTCTTTGCCTATCCACATTGAAACCAACTCCCTCTTCTGAGATTTATCAAGGTTATCAAAGTTAGGTATGTATTTGAATGTTTCAGCAGTTCCTCGGCGAAGTTCATAGAATGTTTTTATTAAGGATTTTTGTTTTATATCGGATGAAAGCCTGAAACGCCTAATCAGATTGCTCACGGTATGGTTAACGGAACGAAGTTGAGTCGTTGTGGTTATTTGAGAAAAATATGATACCCATCCAAGGCGTTTTCCTTCAAATACGCACCCCGTAATTCTCAGATTGAGCTTCCACTGGCAATAAGCTATCGCGCGCTCTTTATCTACTTTACTCTTGGCCTGCACTAATGCGTGTCTGTAAGCGGTGAAAATTTTAGCCAAAGATGCTTCAAATCTGAGAATGCTTTCATGTTTAATGAGCAATTCTCCGTGGCTTATATGATAACCAAGAAAGTCAAAGGATCCACGGAGAGAGCCAACTTTAGACTTTGAGTTCTCTTCATGTAATGGGTGAGGTTTTAGGTTCAGAAGTTCGAGTTTATCAATGACATTAGATGCCATTGATTCAGCTTGTCCATTATTCGTCAATATTAGAATATCATCAACGTAGCGCATAAACCAGATATCTGGTATTGCATTCATATCTTTGTCGAAAGTCGATAAGGAAATTTCGGCTAAGATATTTGATATTGCTAACCCTTGAGGAACTCCTATTGCATTAGATGATGCTCCTTTACTGCCTTTGAATTCGCTTACTGTAGGCACTACCAACGAAGACATTATTAATTTTTTAATCTCATTTTTTCTGACCTTTTTTTTCATCACATCAGCTATCAGCTTATGTTCAATTGAAGGATAGAAAGCTCTGAGGTCTATTTTTGCATATTCTGTGTAAATACCGCTATGCAGTGAAACCTTCAGTGAATTGATGACAGTGTGTGGAAGCCTTAACCTTGATTCGGGATAGATTTCCGTAAGGCATTCGCAGAGAGCCCTAAGCGTGATCCTGTCTCTGGCAGTTGGTATTGAGATCTGCCTTGGATTTGAGTTAGCTCCCTTTGAGATTAGTTTCTCTTTATAGGCAGTGAACTTATAACCACCAGACAAAACTTTTTCAGAAATGAATTTAACTTCACTTTTAATTCTAGGTTCAAGTTTGGCAGGGCGTACCCGGTCAATACCAATAGCTCCGGATTCTTTTATTCTTTCCTCATATATTTTCAGGAGGTTTCGTTCCGAAAAGGATTTCTTGAATTTTCGGTTAGCTGCCATAGTTTATCCAAAAAATCAGGAGAGGGAGCAAATAGAAGGAGTAAGTGAAAATGAATCGCCTTCCTTTCCAGTATTTAACTATCTGCATTTCGTCATCGGTTGGGATTCTCGAACTCAATCCTATTTGGGCAACTCGTGCAGCCTTGTCATCAATGTCAAGATGATTTTCAACCTCATCGAGTAATTCATGATATTTATCTCGTTGCTCTGGAGTTAAGGGGACACCATCAGTTGTGTTATAATACAGCCGTTGTAACGACAGATAGTTCCGTCTCATGGCAATCGCTCTTCCGCGAAAATCGAGGTTTGAAACCACAAGAGAAATTCCTAGCAAAGCTACCGAGAGTATTGATGCGATAATATCGGTATTATTTCCTAGGACTTTTGGGAAGCGAATTGATATGACGGAAAGTACCGCGCTAAATATAGCATACCAGACGAGAATAAACTGAGAATGTTTCTCAAGCCACTCTAATCTAAGATGTGCATTAATACGTGCTTTATATGTGAACCAGATATTGTCCCGCATAAAAACTCCATTTAATTTTTTTGGGATGAGGAGGGGGCAGGAGAGATTGGAACCGTTGAACACCCTGCTAAGCAGGATCAGTGAGCTTAAAGCCCAACAGCAAAGGTCGCTGTTCATTATCAGAGCCGCCCTTACATAAGTAAGAGGAAGTACCTGCCCCATCCTTCTGAATTATGTCTAATTTATCAGATTGAAGTCAATCTGATGCTTATGAAATGAATTGATTAATAATCATCCGCTCGATTAGCGAATGCTGAGACGGATTAGATCGATTAGTCAGCATCCAGTTGTACATCAACGAGTGCAGGTCACTTCCGCTTTTGGCACAAAGCGGACATCTCTATGTTTGATCGGTTTGAATATGGCTAAGACGTTAATCAAAACTGATCTCGATCTGAGTTGATAACAAAGGTATTACAACCCATATTCCCCGCTCAACAACCCAAACAGCCAATCGTTATGCCACGCATTTCTCAGCCAGTAATTTTCCCGCAGTTCACCTTCTAATACAAAACCGACTTTTTCCAGCAGTCGACGTGAGGGCGTATTGCCTGCGGTAACGGTGGCGCTCAGACGTCGGATGCCGCCGTCGCCAAACGCATAGTCACAAATCGCCCGAAGCGACTCGTGCGCATAGCCTTTGCCTTGCGCTTCCGGTGCGAACAGAAAGCCGACTTCGGCGCAGTCATTTTCACGATGAATATAGCCGCTGAAACCGATGCGATTACCTGACTGCTTCTCCCGCACTACCAGACACAACCAATGCGCGCTGCGTGGCGACCAGAGTGGCAATCTCGCAGTGAAATCGGTGTGAATTTTTTCTTCAGATTTTGCATCGGAAATGTAATGCATGACCTGTGGCGAGAGCTGGAGCTGACGGAAGAAATCCCAGTCGTCTTCGGTGATTTGCGAGCAGGTGAGTCTGAGGGTTTCGAGATGCAGTTTAGCGGTCACATTTCACCTTCGTTTATCAAATACGAAAGTGGATCAAGGTAAACCAGGTCGCCATAAATGGCGACCCTACAAATCACAACTGGAACCGCAACGCCACGCCAAATGCCTGCTCGGCACCGACAATAATCGCCGACGCTTCCTCGCGGAACGGCACGTCGCCGAGCAGCAAGCTGGCTTTCACCTTGAGCAAATCCGTGGTGCGCAAACTCAATCCTGCCATGCGTGCGCTGCCGTCGTAATCAATCGGCAATCCGGCGAAGCGCTGTTTCACATATTCCGCAGAGGCAAAGCGCACCGTCGCCACGCCCGCTTTGAGCACAAACGCGCCTTCCTGACAGGCGGTGAGCTTATCGGCACCAAACAAGCGGCTATAAGGCTGCGCGGCAGCGGCGGGATCTTGCGCCACTACCACGAATTCGACGATATCGCTCACGCCATTGGGATGGACGCGCCATGCGTCCTGCCATACCGAATCCGGCGTGTCGTGCTGGCAAAAGAAACTGCGACCGTTTGCCACCAGAGACGGGCGCAACCGCACGGTGCGGAAACGCGCTTCCTGCTCGGTGCCGTCCGGTAAGGTAACGGGACGGAAAAAGCTCGCCGGCAGATCGCCGTCGATGTCCTGACTCTCCAGATAGCGCCACACCGCGTCGGCATCCTCGGTTTTCCACACCAAACCGCTGAGGCCAATCGGCGACTGCCACAGATCCTGGCGCAGATTGCCACGTCCAGCTTCAAACCCCAACAGCTCCAGATAGTTATCACCAAAAATCGCCAGATGATTACTGGAACCGAGCGAGTGATGGCCGCGCTCGGTCAGCTGAAATCCCAGGCGACGAAACAGCGCGCTGGCGTCATCCAGCTGGCTGGCAACGTTGATCACCACATGGTCGAGACGTGGAACAGGTACAGAAATCGCCATCGGTTTTCTCCTTGCTCTCATGGTCACGATGCCAGCGCCTGTTGCTGGCGCAGCGTCAGCAGCGCGCGCTGCGCCAGTTCGGTGAAATAATGCACCGCCGGTTCCAGCATCGCTTCATCCGGATCGAATCCGGCGTGATGCAGGCCAAATTCACTGGCGCTGCCGATGCTCACAAACGCGCCCGGCAGCTGCTGCAGGTAGAAGGCGAAGTCTTCGCCGCCCATTTGTGGCGTGCCGACTTGGGTTTGATAGCCTTGCTCTGCTGCCAGTTCCAGCGCGAAATCGGCCCATTGCGGCGTGTTGACCAGTGAGGGCGGGCCTTCCTGCCACACCAGCTCCGCCTGCGCGCCAAATCCGGCGGCGATGCCATTGATCAGCGCTGTGATTTTCTGCGGGATCTGCGCGCGAATCGTGGCGTTGTGAGTACGCACAGTGCCTTCCAGTTCCACCGTTTGTGGCAGTACGTTCCAGCTGTTGCCCGCAGTAAAGCGCGTGACGCTGACCACCACCGATTCCAGCGAACTGAACACGCGACTCGGCAGCGTTTGCAGCGCGGTGACGATGTGGCTGCCAATAACGATGCTATCAATGCCTTCATGCGGACGCGCGGCGTGCGCGCCTTTGCCGGTGATATTGATTTGAAAGCGATCGACGTTGGCATAATAAGCGCCGCCGCGTGTACGCAGCGTGCCGGTCGGCAGATCCGGCGCGTTATGCAGGCCGAAAATCGCCTGCACATCTTTTAGCGCACCCGCCGCCAGCAGCTGTTTCGCGCCGGTGAAAATCTCCTCGGCAGGCTGAAACAGAATGCGTACGCGGCCGGGCAGCTGGGATTCGATGCGTTTCAGCTGCTGCGCGACGCCCAGCATCACGCTGCTGTGCAGATCGTGGCCGCAAGCGTGCATCACGCCCGGCTGCTGCGATCGCCACGCGTGATCGCTTTGCTCGTCGATGGGCAGGGCGTCGATGTCGGCACGCAGCGCAATCAGCGGTTCGCCGTGACCGATTTCTGCCACGACACCGGTTTTCAGCTCCAGCGGCAGCAGCTTGACGTTCAGTTCCTGCAGCCAACGGGTAAGGCGTTCGGTGGTGGCAAATTCCTGATCCGACAATTCGGGATGCTGATGCAGCTCGCGTCGCCAGCGCACCAGCTGTTGATGGGAAAGATCCGTCATGGTCATCCTTGTGTGTGTTCAGGTAAGAAAGGTTCGCCGAGCGTCAGCATCAGGCGGTTCGCCCAGGCGAAGAAGGCGGCGGATTGAATCAGGTCCAGCAGCTCCAGCGTGCTGAATCCCTGATCGCGCAGCGCCTGCAGCTGTTTCAGGCTGGTGGCGGCAGGCGTGATCGATAAGGTGGCAACCAGATCGATCTGCGCCGCCCAACGGGCCGATTGTCCGTGCGACAGCTCAGCGCCCGGCGCCACATTGAGCAGCTTCTGCACCGCCGGTTCATCTTTCGACAGCTGGCTGGCTTTGCGTGCATGGACCGATGCGCAGTAGATGCAGCCGTTGACCTTGCTCACTACCGTGGCGGCGAGTTCACGTTCGGCGCGCGAGAGTCCGCCAGCGGTGTAGAAGATGCCTTTATCGGTCAGCGTGCGCTGTTCGAGCAGCGGTTGATTGCGTCCCAGCAGGCGGAAATAATCGGAATCGCTATGGCCGAATTTCGCCAGCGTCGCCTGCTCTTCAGCGCTAAATTCCTGCAGCGGTTTCGCCGCCAGCCACGGTTCCCAACCCAGTTCCTGTTGGGTAAAGGCGGTGAGGGCAGTTTTCCCGCTGAGGGTGAGCGGCGCATCGTGCCATTTACCGGCAACCGCATGTGGCTGCGCAACGGTTTCTTCGCCATTGAGCAAACGCAAACCCGCGAGTAAGCGGCTCTGGAAGCTGACAAAGGCAATCAGCTGCGCCAGCGTGACGATGCCGCGCGGCGACCAGCCAGCAGTTTGCAGTTTTTCGATGTGCTGCGGCGCGGCATCAACCGGACGCAGGCTCAGCAGTTCCGCAAACGCCAGACCCGCAGCGAAGCGCGCGTTTTGCGGCTGATCGTGCTGGCGGTAATGCGCTTCAAGACTTGACGCACCATGCCAGGCCGCGACCTGCGCGGCGAGGGCGAAGCGCTCTGCTAACGGTAAATCTTCATCATCTTGCAAAAACAGCACGTCGTAGCTGCCTTGCGTGTGCTGCGTGGCGGCATGACGCTCGGCGCGGGCTTGTGCCAGTTCAGAAGCGGGATCGATATCCGCTAGCGCGGCCAGTAAATCTGTCGGTTGAGACATGCAATTCTCCAGTTAAGCGTTAGAAGGTCACCATCAATGGCGACCCTACAAATCCCAGGGTCGCCATTGATGGCGACCGCTAATGACTTAGCCGCGCAGCGCGGGCGCAATATGTTCGGCAATCAATTCGATGGAACGCAGAATGTCGGCGTGTGGCGGATCGATGGAGTGCACCTGGAAGCTGATATCGGTGACGCGTTGCAGCGACGTATCGGCGAGCAGCGACTGCCGCACCTGGTCGGCATCGCCGAAGTGCGCATCCAGCTGGCGCGCCTGTTCGTCCAGCGTATTGCCAATAACGTGTCCTGATTCACGGAAATGCTGCGCCTGGCGCTGCAAGCCCGGTTCGGCAAGGCGGCGCGCGTAGTCTGTTGAATCTGCGACAAAAGCGGTGCGCGATGCCAGAATGCGCGGCGCAATGCCCGCCGGTAATGCCGCCAGATAGGCATCGATCATCGGGTTTTGTATCTGGTCGAGCGGCAAATCCGGCTGGCCCGCTGGACGCGGCTGGGTGCGCGACAGCATCAAACCGTGCCCGGCTTGTCCCGCGCGCGCGGCACCTTCCACCGAGAAGGTGGCGATCCACACGCGCTGTGCCAGCGTCGGCGCAGCGGGATAAAGATGGTTATCCGGATGTCCCAGCGTATCGCCGCGCCAGGCGCTCAGCAGCTGATGCAGATGATCGGCAAACACGCTGGCGCGTTGGTCGATGGTGATGCCGAACGGCAGAAACGAGGTCGCGGTGCCGCCCGACCCTAAACCGACTTCGAGGCGACCGTTGCTCAGCAGATCCAGCACCGCCGCATCTTCGGCGACGCGCAGCGCGTTCTCCATCGCTAGCGTGATGATGCCAGTGCCAAGGCGAATGGTGCGGGTGTGCGCGGCAACGTGGGCCAGAAACAGTAGCGGCGACGGCAAGCCGCCTTCTTTCTCGTGAAAGTGGTGCTGCGCAATCCACGCGCTATCAAAACCGTTGCGCTCAGCGTGCTGAATCTGCTCGGTTGCCAGGCGATAGCGCTGCTGTGCGGTAGTGTCATCCAGCAGGCGGGTGAAAAATCCAATACGTTTACGCGTCATGCAGACTCCTTAATCAGCGGACGGAAAGCGGGAATCGCGTCAATCAGCGAACGGGTATACGGATGCTGAGGCGCGTTAAATAGCGTGACGGTGTCACCTTGTTCAACCACTTCACCGGCGCGCAGCACGGTGACGCTGTGCGCAATGCGGCGCACGGTGGCGAGGTCGTGGGTAATAAAAAGATAAGTGAGGCCGAGTTCACGTTGCAGCTGTTGCAGCAGTTGCAGAATCTGCGCCTGTACCGTGACATCCAGCGCCGAGGTGGCTTCATCCAGCACCAGAATCGCCGGTTGCAGAATCAGCGCGCGGGCGATGGCTACACGCTGACGCTGGCCGCCGGATAACTCACGCGGTTTGCGCGTCAGCAACTCCAGCGGTAACGCTACGCGCTGTGCCACGGCGGCGACGCGTTCCCGGCGCTGCGCGCTGCTGAGTTTCTCAAAGTTACGCAGCGGTTCCTCAATGATGGCGAACAGCGTCTGGCGCGGATCGAGCGAGGCAAATGGGTTCTGATAGACAAACTGAATCTTGCGGCGTAATTGGCGTTGCGCTTCACCGCGCAGCGCGGTGGCGTCGATCCCATCGATCACCACGCGACCGCTGTCGGCCTGCTCAAAGCCTAAAAGAATGCGCGCCAGCGTGGTTTTCCCCGAGCCGGATTCGCCGACCAGCGCGTGCGTGGTGCCGCGCGCCACCGTGACGCACACCTCTTTCGCCACCTGCAACTGCTGCTGGCGACCAAGGGAAAACTGTTTATTGATGCCGGAGAGCTGAATCGCTGGTGACGAGAAGTTGGCTTGTGTCGGCACCGACAGCGCGCTGTCGCCCGGATCGGCATCCTTTAACAGCTGCCGCGTATAGGCATGTTTCGGCGCGTTGATCACCTGCGCCGCCGGGCCTTGTTCCTGTACTTCGCCATGACGAAATACCAGCAGGCGATCGGCACGTTCTGCCGCCAGCGCCAAATCGTGCGTGACAAACAGCACTGCCGTGCCGGATTCACGGCGCAGCACATCCAGCAGATCGAGAATGCGTTTTTGCACCGTGACATCCAACGCGCTGGTGGGCTCATCGGCAATGATGATCTGCGGACGCATGGCGAGGGCGATCGCGATCAATACGCGCTGTTTCATGCCGCCGGAAAGCTGATGCGGATACTGCTTGAGGCGCTGTTCCGGATGGCTCAGCCCTACTTTTTGCAGCAGTTCCAGCACGCGCTGCTGGCGTTCAGCTTTGCTGATTTTCAGGTGCAGCTGCAGCATTTCACCGACCTGATCGCCGATGGTTTTCACCGAATTAAGCGAGTTGCCCGGATCCTGCGGCACTAAGCTGATGCTGACGCCGCGCAGGCTATCAAGACGTTTTGATGACCAGCCAGCGATATCGGTGCCGTTCAGCACAATCCTGCCGCTGTCACGGCGGCCGTTTTCCGCCATCAAACCAATAATCGCCTGCGCGGTGGTGGTTTTGCCGGAGCCGGATTCACCGACCAGCGCCACCATTTCACCGGGCTGTAATTCAAAGCTGACGTTGTGAACCACCGCACGCCACTCGCCGCGCTGGCGATAGCTGAGGGTTAAATTTTCAATGGCTAATAACGCGCTCATGCGTCACCTCCGGCCAGTTGACGGCTGATGCGGTTAGCGGCCAGCACCACGGCCACCACCACAATGCCAGGGAAAGTGGTGAGCCACCACGCGGTCGCCAGATAGTTACGTCCTTCGGCGATCAATAATCCCCATTCGGGCGTTGGCGGCGGCGTGCCGTAGCCGAGAAAGCTCAGCGTCGACAGCGCCAGAATCGCCTGACCAAACTGCAAGGCGGCGAAGGCGATCACCGCCGTCAGCGAGTTGGGTAAAATGTGACGCCACAACACGCGCCAGAAACTGCCGCCGCTGCCGTAAGCCGCTTCGACGAATTCACTGCGGCGCACGCGCACCACTTCACCGCGCGCCAGGCGGGCAAAGCTGGCAATTGAGGCGATGCCCACCGCCAGCGCGGCGTGAACGGTGCCGAAACCCAGCAGAATCAGAATGCTGAGCGACAGCAGCAGCGAGGGAATCGACAGCAGCACATCAACCAGGCGCATCAGCCAGTTTTCGGTGCGACCGCCCATCGCGCCCGCCAGCACGCCGAGCGTGGTGCCGCCAATCAGCCCCATCGCCACAGCTGCGACCGCCGCCGACAGCGACTGTGACGCACCATAAATAATGCGCGTGTAGAGATCGCGGCCTAGCTGATCGGTGCCGAGCCAGTATGCGGCCTGCGGCGGCAGACGCTGCGCGCCGGGCACGCCTTCAGTCGGACTGAAATGGGTAAACAGGCCAGGCGCAAACGCCGCCAGCAGCGTCAGCAGCATCACGCCCCACGCCAGCCACAATCCGGGCTGGATGTTGAACACGCGCGGAGTGCTGATTTTTTGCCGCGCAGTGGAGTAATCGACCAGGCTCATCGGTGGCCTCCGGCAATGGATTGCAGACGTGGATCGAACAACGGCATCAGCGCATCGACCAGCAGGTTAATCAGTACAAACGCCAGCGCGGAGATCATCACCACCGCCTGTAACACTGCGACGTCCTGATTATTCACCGCCTGCTGCGTCAGCTGGCCAACACCGCTTAGGCCAAACACCGTTTCGGTAATCAGCGCTCCGGCGATCAGTTCTCCGAGCAGCAAACCGGCGACGTTCAGCACCGGCAGCAGCGCATTGCGCATCACGTGGTGCCACAGCACATGGCTTTCGCTGGCGCCTTTGGCGCGCGCCACCGCCACAAACGGCTGGGTAGAAACCTGATCGATGCTACGTAACAGAATCTGCGCCAGCGGCGCGGAGATCGGGATCGCCACGGTAATCACTGGCAGGATTAAACCCTGCAGCGCCGACGGATTGATCACCGGGATCCAGCGCAGCTGGAAGGAGAACAGCTGAATCAGCGCGATGCCGAGCCAGAAGGTTGGCAGCGAGATAAACAGCGCCGGTACCGATTGCAGCACGGAACGCAGGAAGCGCAGCGCTGGCAAACGCGATAACGCCGCCAGCGCGAACGCGATAATCGTTGCCAGCGCAAAGCCGAGCAGCGCCAGTTGCAGCGTGGCGGGCAGGTTGCTGATCAGCTGTTCGCTGACCGGCACGCCCGCCTGCACCGAGTAACCAAAATCGCCGCGCAGCATCGCCAGCAGCGTGTGCACGTACTGCTGCCAGAGCGGATTATCCGCGCCGTAAGCCAGTCGCATTTCGGCGATCTGATCCGGGCTGAGGCCCAGATCCGGGTTCTGAAACTTGATCAGCACCGCATCGCCGGGCAGCACCTGCAGCAGAAAGAACGACAGGGTAAACGCGGCCCACAGCACCAATACGCTTTGACCCACTCTTCGCAGCAGTGAACGTTGCATCATTAACCTGCCTTAGTGTTTTTCCAGCCACGCGCCGTAGAACGACGGACGACCTACGGCTTCAAAATTCACGCCTTTCAGCCACGGCGCACCAGCAAACACCTGCGGTTCTTCAAAGATCGGAATCACATACGCCTGATCGAGCAGATAACGCTGCGCATCGCCGGTCACCGCCAGACGTTTCGCTGGGTCGACTTCCGAGGAGATAGCCAGTAACAGCGTATTCAGCTTGTCGTCGCGGAAGTTCTGTACCTTGTCGCTGGAGCCGCCTTTCTGCAGCAGCGCATCGCGGTTAGTTGGATAGAACTGGCTCTTCACTACGTCAGGATCGGCGCGGCCCACTTCGGAAACGGTAAGCGGGGTTTTCAGCGGATCGAGGTTATCCAGCACGCGGCTGCCGGCATCACCGGCTTTCACCGCCAGCGCGACACCCACCTGACGCCACTGTTGTGCCACCAGCTGCAGCACCTCTTTGTTCTGCGGCTGCGGCAGCGATTCATAAATGGTCAACGCCAGTTTCTTGCCATCCTTCTCGCGGATGCCGTCGCTGCCCGGTTTCCAGCCCGCTTCATCCAGCAGTTTTTTTGATAGCGCCGGATCGAATTTCAGCTTGTCGGCCAGATTGACGTAACCGGCCGCCGAAGTGGCGATCACCGATGTGGCCTGCGGATAGTTCGGTGAGAACAGGGTTTGCACCACTTGCTGCGCGTTGGTGGCGTGCAGCAGTGCCAGGCGTACTTTCACATCGCTGACCAGCGGGTTATCCGGGCGGAAGCTGATGCTGTCGTTGACGCCACGCGTGGGCGCCGCGTAAATCGGGAAGTTTTGCTGCTGCGCCTGCTTTTCGTCATAGGCTTGCACCTGACGAATAAAGTCGGCCTGGCCGGCCAGCAGCGCGCCGATGCGCACGCTGTCTTCCGGCGTGACGATGAATTTAATGCCGTCGAGATTGGCTGGACCTTGCTGGGCGAGATTTTTCGGGCCCCATTGATAATCTTTGCGCGCGGTTAAATCGACTTCGCGCCCGAGTTTTTCATCGCTGACCACAAACGGACCGGAACCGACAATATGACGCGCATCGCCGAGTTGATCGAAGCTACGTTGCAGCGTGCTGAGAGAAACTAATCCCGATCCAATCGTTGCGGTGCCCTGTAAAAAACCCGGTGACGGTTTTTTGAAATAGAATTTCACCGTCTGAGGATCAATAACTTCACTGCGATCGTAATTATTAATCACTTCGGAAACCGGCAGGCGCTGGGCTTTATTTCCCAGACCGTAAGTATCAAAGTTTTTGGCTACCGCATTGGCATCTAAAGGCGTGCCATCGGAGAAGGTGACGCCGGGACGAATTTTAAAGGTATATTCGGTTTTATCGGCGTTGCTGCTCCAGCTTTCGGCAATCCAGGGTTCAACTTGTAATGTTTTTGGATTCTGCCACGTCAGTTTATCGGTGATTTGATTCAGAATTCCGCCATTGGGATAAAAGCCACCGGCAGGTGGATAAAGGTTGGTGTGCGCCTGTTGTTCGAGATAAACCAGCGTGCCGCCTTTAACCGGCGTGTCTGCCGCGTGGGCGCTAAAAATCCCTGATAGCAGGGCCAAACTCAACGCCTGCAAGTGAAAATGCTTAGTCATGGTGTTTCCCTTTTTTATCAATAGCCCGACGGGCGGTTTTCATCATTGAATGCCGCACACGGGAGTTGAACCAAGGAATTGCACTAAGCTTTGCCGAAAAAAATAAATAGAAGTTTAGATCGCCAATTATGGCGACCTGATTATTGCGGAACATATATTGAGGTCGCCATAAATGGCGACCCTACGGTGATTATACGTGGTTGTTACATCACGCCCATTAAACGCGGTAACCACAGCGATATCGCCGGAATATAGGTAATCAGCATCAGCACAATAAACAACATGCCATAGAAAGGCAGCATGGCGCTGACCACTTGCTCAATCTTTTGTTTGCTCACTGCGCTGGCGACAAATAATACCGTGCCGACCGGTGGCGTAATTAAACCGATGCCCAGGTTGGTCAGCATAATCATACCGAAATGCACCGGATCGACGCCCAGCGCGGTGGCCACCGGTAACAGTACCGGGGTTAAAATCAGGATCAGCGGCGCCATGTCCATTAGCGTTCCCACCACCAGCAACAGCAGGTTGATACACATTAAAATTACATACTTGTTGCTGGAGAATTGGGTAAAGGCTTCGGTAATGATGGTGGGTAATTGCATAAAGGTCATCACCGCACCGAAACCGGCCGCGAAGGCAATCAACACCATCACAATGGTTACCGTTTTAATGGTGCGGAATACCAGAATATGCAATTGCGTCCATTTAAAATCACGGTAAATAAACATGGTGACAAAGAACGCCCAGATGCAGGCGATGGCCGCCGATTCAGAGGCAGTGAAAACGCCCGAAAGAATCCCGCCGAGAATGATGAAAATGGTAAACAGTCCCCAAAACGCATCGAAGAAGATTTTCACCGCCTGCTTGTAAGGGATGCGCTCGCCTTTGGGGTAACCACGTTTACGCGCAAAGCCGAGGCACATGACCATCAAACAGAAACCCAACAGCAGGCCGGGAATAATCCCGGCGACAAACAGGGAAGAGATGGTGACAACGCCTCCGGTGGCGAGCGAATAAATTACCGAGTTATGGCTGGGCGGGGTTAAAACCGCCTGTACCGAGCCGCTGGCGGTCACCGCCGCGGCGAAATCACGCGGATAACCTTTCTCCTCCATCTGCGGAATCATCACCGACCCAATCGAGGCGGTATCTGCTACCGAGGATCCCGAAATCGCGCCAAAGAAGGTTGAGGCGACGATATTCACCAGCGACAAACCGCCACGAATAAAGCCAACGAAAATATAGGCGAAGTTGACCAGCCGCCGGGCAATGCCGCCTTCCGCCATAATCGCGCCAGCCAGAATAAAGAAGGGAATGGTCAGCAGCGAAAACTTATTAATGCCGTTGGTAATCTGAATCACCACCGCTTCCAGCGGTAAGTCGATCCACCATGCGCCGATAAACGCGCTCAATCCAACGGCGAATGCCACCGGAAAACCCACCAGCAGCAACACTACCAAACTGCCTATCAAAATCAGTGCGTCCATTTTCTTCTCCGCTTAGTGGGTGCCGCCAAGAGTCACGATGGCGCGTTGGCTTTGATCGCCATTAACCAATCGCTCAATCACAAACAACAGCGTAAAGATCGCGCCGACCGGAATTGGCAAATACATTTCGCCGTAGGTCACCGCCGGCAATGAGGCCAGCGTTTGCACCCACATCGCTTCACACAGGTTGTAACTGGCGCGGAAAATCACCAGGCAGGTGATGATCATCAGCGCATCAGACAACTTCAGCAGCCAGCGCTGATTCGCCGGCGAGAGCCGGTCAGTCATCATCGAGACACAAATATGCGTACCCGCGCGAAACCCGACTGGCGCACCAATAAAGGTAAAGATGATCATGCAAATGATGGCGACCGGTTCTGGCCAGGATAATGCGTCGTTCAGCACATAGCGTGAGAAAATCCCGATGGGAATCACCGTCACCATGATTAACAAGGCAACGGCGGCAATCGCCATGCACAGCAAATAAAGCCCATCCATCAGACGAGAATATGCAGTCATAATGTTTACCTGGTTAAAACGCCACGAAGGCACGTGGCGTGGGGAGGATTACTTCACATCAGCAATTTGTTTCATCAAATCCTGATATTTGCCGCCAAACTGATCGCGCACCGGCTGCGTGGCTTTCATGAAGGTTTCACGATCGGTTTCCTGGAAGGTGACGCCACCGGCTTTCATCTTCTCGATGGATTGTTGGGTGTAGGTTGCCCAAAGCTGGCGTTCTTCTTCCTGCGCCTCTTTGCCTAATTTCTTCAGCAACGCCTGGTCATCCGCCGAGAGACGATTCCACAACGGTTTGGAGTAGAGAATCATTTCAGGCTGAATGAAGTGGCCAGTGAGCGTGTAGTACTTCGCAACAGGCATATAGTTGTGGGCGACAAAGGTTGGCGGGTTGTTTTCAGTGCCATCGACCACGCCGGTTTGCATGGCGCTAAACACTTCGCTCACGCCCATCGCGACCGGATTCGCCCCCATCGCTTTTAAGGTAGCCAGGGAGATCGCACTGTTTTGCACGCGGATTTTCATGCCCTTAAGATCTTCGGGTTTGGCGATCGGTTTTTTGGTGATCATGTTGCGCACACCGGCGTCGGTCCAGCCGAGGAAAATCATGCGGGCGTTGGGATCGTTATCGAATTTCTCGACGATATTTTTCCCGATATCACCATCCAGCACCTTGTGCATATGGTCCTCAT
Organism: Enterobacter sp. Sphag1F; assembly: GCF_014193275.1. NCBI lineage: Bacteria > Pseudomonadati > Pseudomonadota > Gammaproteobacteria > Enterobacterales > Enterobacteriaceae > Enterobacter > Enterobacter sp. Sphag1F. The sequence goes on from NZ_JACHZD010000006.1 coordinate 139,681, forward strand.
CGCGAAAAACATACGGCAAGGTTAATACGCTGGTTTCTGGCGCGATGCTGGTGACCGGTGCCAGCGAAACACGAATCATATCAATCGCGCCCAGTTGCACCTGCTGCAGCGTTTGGTCTTCATCACCCAATACGCCACCGGCGTAAACCTTCATCTCTAACCGCCCGTCAGTGGCTTTTTTCAGCTTCTCGCCCATGTGTTCAAGTGCCACCACGGTGGGATAACCCGCTGGTTGTACTTCGGCTACTTTGATGACTTTAGCGGACGCCACAGCAGGGCAAAACGCTGCCGCAGAGGATAACGAAACTACCAGAAGTAATTTTTTAAACGTCATGCTTTTTCTCCAGCTAAGGGGGAGGCAGGAAGGTGCGGCGCATTGATTTTGTCGAGAGGTGCCGCGTGGTGCCAGCATAGAGAAAATAGTGGCTGGAAAAATAAGGGAATTGCGATTGGATGAATTGCGTCACATTTTGAAACGATGTTTTAATAATTTTATATTGAATATCACATTTTCAAAACATCGCCGCAACAATCCATATTTATCGGGGATAATTGTGTGTTTTCAAAGGAGTTTAAACCAAACGGTCCAATCTATCTCCCTGATATGCATAAAGTAAATATAGATACGACAATATCATGTTTTACGAACCCGCCTTCTGCGCCACACACTACTCGCCATATTCATGACGAAAAGGATAAGGCGCATGTCATACCGACTGAGTTTGCTGGATAAATCGCCGATTGCTGATGGAGAGACAGCCAGCCACGCGCTTCACCGCACTTTACAGCTGGCGCAGCAGGCGGAAAGCTGGGGTTATCACCGCTTCTGGTTGGCGGAACACCACAATAGCGATCGTCTGGCGAGTCCGTCGCCGGAACTGCTGATCGCCTGGATCATCGGCCAGACGCAACATATTCGCGTCGGGTCCGGCGGCGTGATGCTGCAACACTACAGCCCGTACAAAGTGGCGGAAAACTTCAACTTGCTGGCGTCATTAGCGCCGGGACGCATTGACGTTGGTGTCGGCAAAGCGCCGGGCGGCTTGCCGCTTTCAACGCGTGCGCTGCAGCTGGGCGTGCATCTGCAGGAGAAAGGCAGCTTCGCCGAACAGTTGACGCTGCTGGATAGCTGGCTGCAAGTGCCGCCGGTGGGCGACGAAGAAATTCTGCGCGCCACGCCGCAGCCGCCGCGTCCGGCTAATCGCTTCCTGCTGGGTGCCAGTGAAGAGAGCGCCAAACTGGCGGCGGAACTCGGCTGGCAGCTGGTGTTCGCTGCGCACCACAACGGCGATCCGCAATTAATGGAAAAAGTCCTCAACAGCTATCGCCAGCACAGCAACGGCCAGCGCGCGCTGGTGGCGGTGCAAGTGGTGGTGGCGGATTCTCCGGCGGAAGCCGACCTGCTGGTGGATAACCTGCGCGTGTATCACGTCAGTGTCAAAGATGGCCCCAGCGTCAACGTCGGCAGCGTCGAGCAGGCCGAACGTTACGTGCGTCAGGGCGGTTACAGCGATTACGTGATCGAACCACGCACGCCATCGCTGCTGAAAGGCACCGCCGCGCAGGTGCATGCCAAGCTGGATGCGCTGCATCAGCATTTCGGCATTGAAGAGTTCGTGATTGATACGCCGGTGGCTGAAGAGCAGGCGCGCGTTAAATCACTCGAACTGCTGGCCACTCATCGTTTAGTCACGGCTTGATTTGCTGCTTACGGAGGCAGGTATGACGCAATTTAGCGAACATCAGCTGATTGACTGGCGACGTGAGCTGCACAGCTGGCCGGAGTTATCCGGTCGCGAAGTCGAAACCACCGCGCGCCTGCGTCGCTGGTTACAGGACGCCGGTTTGCGTCTGCTGGATTATCCGCTGGAAACCGGCGTGATCGTGGAAGTTGGGCGCGGCGACACGCTGATTGCGCTGCGTGCCGATATCGATGCGCTACCGATTCACGAAGCCACCGGACTGGCTTACCGTTCGCGCAATAGCGGCGTGATGCACGCCTGCGGCCACGATGTACACAGCGCCGTAATGCTCGGCGCGGCCTTGCAGCTGAGAGCAGTTGAAGATCAATTGCCAGGTCGCATTCGTATTCTGTTCCAACCGGCGGAAGAGAACGCCACCGGCGCACGCCAGTTGATCAATGCGGGCGTGCTGGACGGGGTGCAGGCGATCTTCGGCATGCACAATGAACCCGGTTTGCCAACCGGTACCTTTGCCACACGCGGCGGCGCGTTTTACGCTAATGCGGATAAGTTTATCGTGCGCGTTTCCGGCAAAGGGGCGCACGCCGCGCATCCGGAAGAGGGCGTGGACAGCATTGTGGTCGCCAGCCAGATCATTCAGGCGCTGCAATCGCTCACCAGCCGTAGCTTCAACACGCTGGACAGCTTAGTGCTTAGCGTGACGCGCATCGACGCCGGTAAAACCTGGAACGTGCTACCCGGCGAGGCCGAATTTGGCGGCACGGTGCGCACCCATGACAAACAGGTGCGCGCAGAGCTGGAACAGCGCGCCCGCACGCTGGTCGAGAACATCGCCGCCGCCAACGGTGCCAGCGCCTCTTTTAGCTGGCATCCCGGTCCGCCGGTGCTGGAGAACGATGCGCGTTGGGCGCAGTTTGCCAGCAAAGTAGCGCAGCAGGTGGGTTACCGCGTGCAGACCGCTGAGCTGCACCTCGGCGGCGAAGATTTCGCTTACTACTTACAGCAGATCCCCGGCGCGTTTGTCAGCATTGGCAGCGCGAGCGAATTTGGTCTGCATCATGGCGGCTTCAACCCCGATGAAGCGCTGATTGCCCCCGCTGCACACTACTTTACTCAACTGGCTCAGCAAGCGTTGCAGCACCTCAACGCGCGATGTCGTGACGCCATTCTGAACTAGCTCGATTCACTGATTTCATTTCGATTCTGCACGGCGACACGATGTCGCCGTCAGGCTGCGCTTTGGCAAAAGAGAGAACATTATGACTGCAAGACAACTGCGATTGGGCACCATTCTGCATGGCGCATCCGGCAATATGTCCGCGTGGCGTCATCCGGCGGCGCTGGCGGATGCCAGCATCAATTTTGATTACGCCAAACATATTGCGCGCAAGGCGGAAGCGGGCAAGCTGGATTTCCTGTTTGTCGCCGATGGCCTGTTCATCAACGAAAAATCGATTCCCCACTTCCTCAATCGCTTCGAACCGCTGACCTTGCTGTCGGCGCTGGCGGGCGTCACTGAACATCTCGGTTTGGTCGGCACGGTTTCCACCTCGTACAGCGAGCCGTTTACCGTGGCGCGGCAGTTTGCCAGCCTCGATCATCTGAGCGGCGGTCGCGCGGGCTGGAATGTCGTGACCTCGCCGCTGGAAGGTTCGGCGAAGAACTTCTCGCGCCAGCAGCATCCGGAACATGCGCTGCGCTATCGCATCGCCGATGAGTATCTGCAAGTGGTGAAAGGGTTGTGGGATTCGTGGGAAGGCGACGCTTTCGTACGTAATAAACAGAGCGGCCAGTTCTTTGATCCCGAGAAGCTGCACACGCTGAATCACCACGGCGATTTTTTCCAGGTGCAAGGACCGCTGAATATCGAACGCACGCCACAAGGACGTCCGGTGGTGTTCCAGGCGGGCGCATCAGAAGATGGCCGCAAGCTGGCCGCTAAACATGCTGACGCCATCTTTACCCATCAGCCGACGCGCGAAGAAGCGCAGGAATTCTACCGCGATGTGAAAAAACAGCTGGTAGCGAATGGTCGCGAGCCGGGCGATCTGCACATTTTCCAGGGCGTTGGCGTGATTGTGGGCGACAGTGCGGAAGATGTGGAGCAGCAGTATCAAACCACCGCTGCGCTGGTTTCCATCAAAGATGCGCTCAACTATCTCGGACGCTTCTTCGATCATCACGACTTCTCACAATATCCGCTGGATGAGCCATTCCCTGAACTCGGCGATATCGGGCAAAACAGCTTCCGCAGCACCACCGACGAAATCAAGCGCAAGGCGCGCGAGCACGGCCACACGCTGCGTCAGGCAGCGCTGGAAGCCGCGACGCCGCGTCCGCTGTTTCACGGTACGCCAGAGCAGGTGGCCGATGGTTTGCAGCTGTGGTTTGAGAGCGAAGCGACCGATGGCTTCATCATTCAGGGCGGCACGCCAGATACCTTCGAACGCTTTGTCGATCGCGTGGTACCGATTCTGCAAGCACGCGGGTTAACCCGCAGCGAATACCCCGGAACCACGCTGCGCACCAGCTTTGGTCTGAAAGATCCGGTTAATCAATACACACAAAAATAAAACACGAGAATAAACGCTATGCAGAAAAAATCCCTTATCGCGCTGCTGTTGCTAGGCATGAGCAGCGCTGTATTCGCCGAAGATGTGGCGGTGAACGGTCAGAACGTCAGTGTTGAAGCCAACAAAACGCCGATTAATACCGCGAAGAATGCTGCCGCAGTAGCACAGATCCCAGCCGGACATCGCTTCGCCGTGCCGGGCTCATTCACCGTGGCGGTGGCCGCGCTGAATTCGCCGCCATTAACCGTATTCAGTGATGACAACAAAACCCTGCTCGGCAGTGAAGTGGATATCGCCCGCTTAGTCGCCGACAGCCTGGGTTTGAAACTCAACGTGGTGCCAACCTCGTGGGAAGACTGGCCGCTGGGCGTGGCTTCAGGCAAATACGATGCGGCGATCAGTAACGTGACCGTCACCAAAGAGCGCAAAGAGCGCTTCGATTTCGCCACCTATCGCAAAGATTCACTCGGCTTTTACGTCAAATCCAGCAGCCCAATTAAGGCGATCACCAAAGCGGAAGATATTGCCGGACTGCGCATTATCGTCGGCTCTGGCACCAATCAGGAATCAATTCTGCTGGCGTGGGATAAAGAGAATCAGGCCAAAGGATTGAAGCCGTTTACGCCGGTGTATACCAAAGACGATGCGGCACAAACGCTGGCGCTGCAGTCCGGTCGCGCCGATGCCTTTTTTGGCCCGAACGTGATTGGCGCATGGAAAGCGGCGCTGACTAAGCAAACACGTTTGGTTGGCAGCGTTGATGGCGGCTGGCCGAAAGCGGCGCACATCGCGGTGACGGTGAAGAAAGATGGCGGCCTGGTGCAGCCGATCAACACCGCGCTGAATGGCGTAATCAAAAACGGCGATTACGACAAGGTGCTGAAGCGTTGGGGTGAAGGCGTTGAGCGTATCGACAGTTCAGAGATCAATCCGGCCGGATTGGGCGATTAAGGAGGCCGCATGAGCGAGCAACTGTTCCGCGAAGTGTCACCGGAAGCGCCTGAATTGCAGCCGATTTTGACCGGACTGTTTGGTGAATACAGCGCGCGCTACGGCGCGTTCTTCACCAGCCAAAAAGAGGTTGAGCTGACCGAATGGTATTTGCCGCCGCGCGGGCTGTTTATCGTGCTGGAGCGGGACGGCGAGATCATCGCGATGGGCGCGTACAAACCTTATGACGCGGTGACCGCCGAGTTTAAACGCATCTGGACGCGCAGCGATCTACGACGTCAGGGATTGGCGCTGCTGATTCTGCAGGAACTGGAGCGTCGCGCGCTGCGTGCAGGCTACCAGCGCGTGTTTCTCACCACCGGTTTCCGTCAGCCGGAAGCGGTGAAGTTGTATATCGGCCACGGTTATCAGCCGCAGTTTGCGCTGCTGGAGGATATGGAAGTCTACAGCCAGCCGCCACACGATGGACGCTTGCGCTTCCTGAAAGTGATTGATGTGCATAGCGTGGCGCAGGCCAGCTAAGGAGTTGCAATGAGTAATGAACCACAACGTTTAACCGTGGTGCCGGCGCGTTATCCGGCACGTACCGTCGGCGCGATTGTCGCGCTGTTTATTCTGGCCAGTGTGATTGATTCTGTTGCCTTTAATCCGCGCTGGGAATGGGGCGTGTTCGCCAAATGGTTTTTTGATCCGGTGATCCTTAGCGGTTTGGGGCAAACGCTGCTGCTGACGCTGTTTGGCACCATTCTCAGCCTGATTTTTGGCGGCTTGCTGGCGCTGGCGCGCCTCTCGTCATCGTGGCTGCTGAGTACGCTGGCGTTCGGCTATATCTGGCTGTTCCGCTCGCTGCCGCTGATTGTGGTGCTGATCATCCTCTACAACTTCTCCTATCTGTACGACACGCTGTCGCTCGGCATTCCGTTTACCGCGCTGTCGTGGGGCCACTTCCAGACCATCAACGTGCTCGGCCAGTTCCCGGCAGCAGTAATTGGTTTGACGCTGGTGCAGAGCGCCTATAGCGCCGAGATTATTCGCGGCGGCTTTTTGGGTGTCGATCACGGTCAGTTTGAAGCGGCTTCGGCGTTGGGATTATCCTCCACGCGCCGCACCTTCCGCATCATTCTGCCGCAGGCGCTGCGCGCGATTATTCCCACCACCTTTAATGAAATCATCAGCCTCGCCAAAGGCACCTCGATGGTGTACGTGCTGGCGATGCCTGAACTGTTTTACACCATCCAGATGATCTACAACCGCACGCAGCAGGTAATTCCGCTGCTGATGGTTGGTGCGGCCTGGTATCTGATCATCACCACCGTATTGTCACTGCTGCAGCACAGCGTTGAGCGCTGGCTGGCGCGCAGCGTCACCCGTGAACCGCAGCCGTCGCGCTGGCGTCAATGGCGTAACCGCAGCGCCAAACCTGCAACCGAGGAGCTTTCCCATGTCCGAAGCCATTGATTACCGCAATCTGCATAGCGCTGGCGCCATTAGCATCACCGGCGTGAGCAAGTCGTTCGGCAAACTGAAAGCGTTGGATGATGTGTCACTGGAACTCGAACCGGGATCGGTGACGGTGATTCTCGGGCCATCGGGCTCGGGTAAATCCACGCTGCTGCGCACCATCAATCATCTTGAGCGCGTTGATGAAGGCTATATCCAGATCGATGGTGATTACATCGGTTATCAGCGACGCGGCGACAAGCTGTATGAGCTGAAAGAGAAGGCGATTCTGCGTCAGCGCATCAACGTTGGCTACGTGTTCCAGAACTTCAATCTGTTCCCGCATCTGACGGTGCTGGATAACCTGATCGAAGCGCCGATTGCGCATCGTCAGCTGTCGCGTCGTGAAGCGATCGATCGTGCCGGTGAGCTGCTGGATGTGGTGGGTTTACGCCACAAAGCCGATGCCTGGCCACGCCATTTGTCGGGCGGCCAGCAGCAGCGTATCGCGATTGCGCGAGCCTTGATGCTTAACCCACGTGTGATGCTGTTTGATGAACCGACGTCGGCGCTCGATCCCGAACTGGTGGGCGAAGTGCTGGATGTGATCAAAAAGCTGGTGCGTTCCGGCACCACGCTGGTGATTGTGACGCACGAAGTCGGTTTTGCACGTGAAGTGGCAGATAACGTGGTGTTTATGGTCGATGGCCGTATCGTCGAGCAGGGCAGCAGCCATCAGGTATTGAATCAGCCGCGCCACGAGCGCACCAAACGTTTTCTGGCACGGGTACTTTAATGGAACGAGTAATTATTACGGCGTTATTGACAGTGATGTTAGGCGCGCCAGCCATCGCAGCAGAAACGCTGGATGCCAAAAATAACGAAACGCCAATCAATATTGCGGCGAATCCACAGGCTATCGCGAAAATTCCGGCGGGTTTTCATTTCGTGAATCCGGGCTATTTAACCGTCGCCACCACGTCGATGAATTCGCCGCCGATCGGATTGTGGGCGTCGGATAATAAAACGCTGATTGGCAGCGATCCCGATATTGCACGTTTGCTGGCGGACAGTTTGGGCTTAAAACTGAAACTGGTGCCGGCCGCCTGGGAAGATTGGCCGCTGGGCATCACCGCCGGACGTTATGACGTGGCGATGTTCAATATTGCCGTTACCGAAGAGCGCAAAAAGAAGTTCGATTTCGCCACCTATCGCGCGGATAACCATGCATTTGCGGTGAAAACCAACAGCGCGATCACCGCGATTAAAGGCCGCGAAGACGTGGCAGGCAAGCGCATCATCGTTGGTTCAGGCACCAATCAGGAACGGATTTTACTCAGCTGGGATGAGAAGAACCGCGCGCAGGGCTTAGCACCGGTGCAGCCGATCTACCTCAATGATGATGCGGCAGCCACGCTGGCACTGCTTTCCGGGCGTGCTGATGCCTCGTTTGGTCCGCAGGCGATGGCAGCCTGGAAAGTTGCTTCGCGCGGGCAAACCAAAATCGTCGGCCACGGCCCGTTCCGCGCATGGGTGGCGGTGACCACTAAAAAAGGCAATGGATTGGATGTGGCGCTGCAGCAGGCGATTAATGGTGCGATTGCCAGCGGCGAATATAAACAAGTGTTGGCACGCTGGGGCGAACAGGAAGAGGCGGTGGAAACCTCGCAGGTCAATCCGCCGGGGATTGTTTATCAGTGATTTTCTAATACGCTAAATTTTGCGAGAAAGCTCACGATGTAAAAGTTGTGAGCTTTTTTTATTTCATTTGGTTTTAGGTTGGCTCACATTTATTTTTAGGTGGATTATTACTGGCTCTGTTAATTAATTGTCTTCTTTGTTTTTTTTGACAATTATTTTAAATTTCTTATTCAAATCACTAATGTTTGTGAAAAAAACCAGTGCTAAGATGTTCACGGTCTTGGGCGAGTGCGGTGTTTAACGTTTACCATTGCAAAAGGGAATTTGATTGTATGAGCTACCGTCAACCTGCATTAACCAATCAAAAATGGAAACGATTGGGGTGAAATAATGTTAGCTGAACCGTTAAATAAGAGTGTTATCAATTATGCGTGCCGTCAACGTAAACGCAAGCAGGGCGGACAACCACCGAGCGGAGGTAAAGGAATGCAAGAGCGAGTTAAAAGGCTGGAAGACAATGTGACCGAATTGGTCTCTGACGTGGCGGTGATTAAGTCAAACTATGCCACGAAACAGGATGTCGAGGCGGTCAAAGCGGATGTGGCGGTAATCAAGTCAAATTATGCGACTAAGGAGGATGTGGCTGCGGTAAAAGCCGATGTGGCAGTGATCAAGTCCAATTACGCCACTAAGGAGGATGTTGCGGCGATAAAGGTCGATTTGTATAAAGCGATGATCACACAAACCAAATGGATGGTGACTACCCAGTTTGTAACCTTAGGCGCGGGACTTTCTCTTGCGAAACTGCTGTTTTGAATTGTATGTGCTGGAACGGTCGCCATGAATGGCGACCCTACAAATATATAACGCGGTTTTTGTAGGGTGCGCATTCATGCGCACCTGGTCGCCATAAATGGCGATCATGCGAATATATGTTGTGGTTTTCGTTGGGTGCGCATTTATGCGCACCTGGTCACCATAAATGGCGACCCTACAAAGCTGGGTTATATTTTCGCTTTTTTAATCCATACCAGCGCATCTGCAACCGGCAGCGGACGGGCGAAATGGTAGCCCTGAAACAGATGACAGCCTTTATCGCGCAGGTAGGTGAAATACTCCTCACTCTCAATGCCTTCGGCGAGCACATTCAGTCCCATTTCACGCGATAACTCGATGGTTTTCTGCACCACAATCGCCGATGATTCATTTTTAAAAATCTGCATGATTAACGATTTATCGATCTTAATATCATTAATAGCAAAATCACTGATCGACTTAAGCGATGAATAGCCGACGCCAAAGTCATCAATCGCCCATTTAACACCCAATTGACTAAAATGGCTGATCACCTCGCCAATGCGCTTTTGATCATAGACAAAGGTAGTTTCAGTAATTTCAAACTTGAGACGTTCCGGACGGATTTTATAATGCGACAGCGTTAGCAAGGTATCCTGAGTGAAATCGCGGTGTATCAACTGCAGCGGACTGATGTTAATGGAAAAGGCCAAATCACCGAGATATTGACCGCGATCCCATTCGGCGATTTGCTGCAAGGCGCGTTCCATCACCCATTTGCCAATCTCTATTATCAAACCACTTTTCTCGGCCACGGGAATAAACACTTCTGGCGAGATAAAGCCTTTAGAAGGATGCTTCCAGCGTAGCAAGGCTTCAAATCCGATCAGTTTTTTATTGTTATCCACCTGTGGCTGGTAATAGAGTTCCAGCTGATTTTTTTCGATGGCTTGCGAAAGTTCGCGTTTGATTAAATCGGTTTCGGAGTAGTTGCCACGCAGTGTGAATGCGGTTAACAAGAGTGCGATCATCGGCACAGCACAGTTAACGATATAAAAGCCGGACTCATGCGGAATATTGAGCTGAAACGCGCTATGTTGCCATGTTAATCCTGTAGAAATAAAAAAGAGATAAACCACCAGGCAGATTAACGGGAATATTTTACTTAAGTAAGGTGTTTGCTGGCGTAATACCAATGCTGAACCCACGGTTAACGCCACCAAATAATTGTACTCGGAGTGTTTCTCTACCGCATGACCATTATCCAGCAGGAAAAGCAGCATTATGATCAGTAACAAAGCATGGACGATGATGTAGAGATGTTTGTTCAGCCGGTTACTGAAAGCCGCCACGACAATATAAAATCCTATCGCGGTGCTCAGGCAATATAAGGCTGTGACAGCAATTTCTCCCCTAATGAAATTAGTCGCTACCATATAAAAACCTGCCAGGATGCTGGAAAATCCAGCAATGAGCAGCGTTAGGCGTAATTTTTTCTCTGGGTTATCACCCTGCAAAATGAAGGGCAAATCTCTTAGCATGGAATATCTGGAATTAAAATAAGAGATCATCTGAGGTTCTCATTTTTTCTTTGTCATATTTTTCAAATAGCGTCGCATAATTATTTTAGATTCATGCCTGGTGAAAGTCATAGTTTTGTTTACTTAAATAATTGAATGTTCCTACCCAGTAACCCATATGCACGTTAGAATCAACTACCAACGGAGAGGCTTTTACCGAGCTTAAACCCACTTTCAACGTACTGATTGCAATGAAAATACGATTCCTGTCTGCCAACGAGCTAAAGCTGGCCGAGGTGCGTACCATCCTTGAGCCGGTCGGTGTCGAAGTGCTGCCCATCGCACGCCGTATTGAAGAGATTCAGACTGAAAATGAGGTCGAACTGGTGCGCGACAAGCTCACCAAAGCGTTCTCGATTATTGGTCGTCCGCTGTTTGTCGAGCACACTGGGCTCTATCTGGATGGTCTGAACGGCTTACCAGCCGGGCTGACGCGCATCTTCTGGAGCCGCTTGAATGCCGAGCGCTTCACCAAACTGGTGAATGGGCTGGATAGCCCATGCGTCACGGCGAAAACCGTGCTCGGCTATTGTGACGGGCAAAAAATGTATCAGTTCGAAGGCGAACTGCGCGGCACCATCGCCACCGAGCCTGCTGGTCCTCGCGAATTTCAGTGGGACTGCGTGTTTATCCCGGAAGGGCACACGCAAACATTCGCCGAAATGGGCGAGCTAAAAAATGAGATTTCAATGCGTCGCCTGGCGCTGGACCGCTTCGCTACCTTTTTGAAAACATCGCGGGGATTGGCATGAAACCCGAGCTAAAACGCGCCTACGATGCCGGTAAATTGATTCTGTTTGCCGGTGCGGGCATTTCACGCAATCTTGGTCTGCCGGAATGGCATGAGCTGATTGCGCATCTGGCTAAAGAACTGGGCTACGACCCGAAAATCTTCAATACCTACGGCACACATTTATCGCTGGCGGAGTATTACAAACAGCGTAAAGGCTCGCTGGGACCGCTGCGCAGCTGGATGGATCGCGAATGGCATCGCCCGGATATTGACGTGCGCAGTTCTGAAATTCACACCATGATCACGCAAGGCAACTTCTCACGCATCTACACCACCAATTACGATCGCTGGCTGGAGATGGCGCATGAGGCGCACAATGTGCCTTACAGCAAAGTGGCGAATGCGGCAGATTTGGTGTCGTTGACCGAAGATAAGCGCCATATCATTAAGTTACATGGTGATTTCGACGACGATACTTCCATCGTGCTGGATGAAAGCAGCTACTTTGAACGGCTCTATTTTGATTCGCCGCTGGATATCAAACTCACGCACGACGTGATGGGCAACTCGGTATTGTTTGTTGGCTACAGCATCAGCGATTTCAACATCCGTCTGTTATTCTACCGCCTGACAAAAATGTGGGGCCGCACCGGATTGGCCACCGCACGTCCCAAATCTTACCTGTTCACTAACCGCAATAATCCAGTGGCAAAAGAGGTGCTGGGGCAGTGGGGCATTGAGATGATCGTCTCGGAAGAGGACGATCCGCGCAAAGCGTTGGCGCTGTTCCTGGAAGAATTACTGGCTTAAAGGCAGAAAGTCATTGCCTGGAAAAGTTTGATCAGAATATACTGTATATAAATACAGTTAACCGAGGTGCATCATGGCAGTCGAAACCAAATATGTTGTAGTCAGAAAGGGTGAAGAAAAGATGACGTTTGCCAATAAAAAAGACGCGGATGCCTGGGACAAAATGCTTGATATGGCAGACGCCTTCACCGATTGGCTGCAGCAGCATCAGCCAGAACTGGGTGAAGCGCAGGCCGAAGCATTGGGTCTGCTGTTGGCTGAACAGAAAGATGCGGTGCAGCATATCCTGCGCACCAGCAAGCTGCCGGATATCGTAAAGGAAGAAGAGGTTGAGGCAGCGCCTGAAGCTTCTGCGGAAACCGAAGCTCCAGCGCCGGAAAAGAAAGTTCGCGCGGTTAAAGCAGCGTAAGAGGTTTTGTAGGGTGCGCATTTATGCGCACCTGGTTACACATCAAAGTTTAATTTGATACCGTGTACTACGCCCGCCGCCCGGTAATTTATCCAGACACCCTTTCGCCAGCAATTCAGTCAGATGTCGCGTAGCCGTGGCTTTACTCACTTTCGCCACTTTTTGATACTGACCTGCGCTGATGCCTTCACTAAATCCCTGTTCTCCGCCATCCAGTAAGCGATTCAGCACGCGGGTTTGTTCCGCACTCAACTCGGCCGCGTTATGCATCAACCAGAAGCGCGCTTTATTTTGCGTGCGTGTGACGGTTTCCAGTGCCTGTTCAAGACTGTCATTCAGCACATCACAAAACCACAGCAACCAATCGGTGACGTCCATTGCACCGCGCTGCGTCTCCTGCAGAATGCGGTAATAGTCGGCACGTCGCGCCAGAATCGATGCGGACATGGCATACAAACGGATGCTCTGGCTATCAGCCTGCGCCAGCACCAAATCTGTGAGGGCGCGAGTGATACGTCCATTACCGTCATCAAACGGGTGCAGCGTAACGAACCACAAGTGGCACAACGCGGCGCGCAACAGCGGATCGAGCAGCGGATCTTCGCGACTGTGATTAAACCAGGCGATAAATTCCTCCAGCTGTGCTTCCAGCCCAGCGCGTGGCGGCGCCTCGAAATGTACCGTTGGGCGATCGATACGGCCTGAAACCACCTGCATTGGCTCATCGCCGCGCAGCGTGCCCACATTCAGCCGCTTGATGGTCCATTCACTTTCGGGAAACAGCCAGCGATGCCACTGACATAAACGCGCCAACGTCAATTCCTGATCGCGTTGCGTAATGGCATCCATCATCATGGTTGCCAAACCTTCTGAACGTTCGGAAACCGGGTAAGGCTGATCGAGCGAAACGCCTAAACGGCGCGCAAGCGAAGATCTCACCGACTGCGCGTTGACGCGCTCATCTTCAATCGCTGAGGAAGAGAGGATATTGCTGAGCAGCGTATCCAGCGTTTGTTGCTCGCTGTTATCTTGCACGCTGGCACGGCCCAGCAACACGCCGCGCTGCTGCTGCAACTGGCGCAGGCGCGGAAGTAACTTCTCATCTTGCCAGCGAAACTGCGGCCAATCGGGCTGCTGCCAAATCCACATCATAAGCTCACTCCTGAATTGCATGAGCTGAATAGGATTGATATTCGGCTCATATAGTGAGCTGAATAATAGCCTGTAATCGGCTCAATGACCAGAAGGGAGCGGGCGCTGACCTAAAGCCGGTCGCCATGAATGGCGACCCTACGGAGTTTAGTGTATCGCCATCAAGTTCCCTCGCCGCGCGCCGATAGAGTGTTCAAAGGGATGTACGCGCACAGGGAGTGGTTCTGATTACCGAAAAGTGTCAACTCCAGGAGCGCCATAATGGCCAAACACGCATCACCTAAGAAAAAAATGAGCACCCGCACGCAGATGCTGCTGACGGGCGCCTTAACCATCACGCTCGGCTTTGCCGTGACCATCGGCGTGCTTAGCTGGCAATCCAGTAATGAACAAAAGTCGCTGGCCGAAAACTATCTGCAGCAGATTGCGCAAAGCCAGGCGCTGCAAATTCAGCATCAGCTCAGCTATGCGCGCGATGTGGCGCACAACCTCGGCCACAGCCTAATCGCGTTGCCTGCGGCAGGGATTCATGATCGTAAAGTCGCCGATAAGCTGATGGAATCTGCGCTGCGCGATAATCCTGATTATCTGTCGATCTCGGTGATCTTCGAAGAGAACGCCTTCGACGGACGTGACGCGGAGTTTGCCACCCAACCCAATGCGGCACCGAAAGGTCGCTACGCGTTCTTTGTCGACCGCGATCAAAGCGGCAAATTCAACATGCATCCGCTGACCTCAATCTTCACGCCGGGTCAGGGCGATTACTATCTGCTGCCACAAAAAAGCCAGAAAGACATGCTGATCGAGCCATACAGCTACGCCTACAACGGCGTGCCGACGCTGCTGACCTCGGTGGCGGCGCCGATTGTCAGCCAGGGCAAACTGTGGGGCGTAGTGACGTCGGATATTTCACTGGCGTCGCTGCAGGAGAAGGTCAACAAAATCAAACCGTGGGAAGGCAGCGGCTATGCGATGTTGCTCTCCAGCGCGGGCAATGTGGTCTCTTATCCAGATAAAAGCCAGACCAGCAAGCCGTGGAAAGGCGATACCCACAACTTCAGCAGCAGCGTGATGGAGCATCATGATGCGTTGTTGGGTGAAGATGTGTTGGTGACGTGGCAGCCGGTGGTAATTGGTAACAGCGATCAGAAATGGTATCTCGGTGTGGTTGCGCCGGTCAGTCAGGTGATGGCTGCGGCGCATCGTCAACTGATCAACGCGGTAATCCTGATGATCATCAGCATTCTGGTGGTGTGTACGCTGCTTGGCATGCTGTTCAGCCGCAAGGTGCTGAAGCCGATTGGTGGCGAACCGCTGGAAGCTGCAACTATCGCGCTGGCCGTCGCTGATGGCAAACTTGATAACGTCATCACGCTGAAAGGGCGAGATAACAGCAGCTTGTTCTACGCGCTGCATACCATGCAAAACCAACTGCGCGATATCGTGGGACAGATTCAGGATGCCAGTTCATCGGTGCGTCAGGGCGCGGGTGAAATCGCCAGCGGCAACCTCAATCTCGCCTCGCGAACCGAGCAGCAAGCCGCCGCGCTGGAGCAAACGGCCGCCAGCATGGAGCAGATCACCGCCACGGTAAAACACAACGCCACCAACGCGCATCAGGCAACAACGCTCACCGACAACGCCACGCATATCGCCAGCCGCGGTGAAACACTGGTGGGCGAAGTGGTGCAAACCATGGCGCAGATCGACGACAGTGCGAAGAAGATTGGCGACATTACCGCCATCATCAACAGCATCGCCTTCCAGACCAATATTCTGGCGCTTAACGCCGCAGTAGAAGCGGCACGCGCCGGGGAACAAGGGCGCGGCTTTGCCGTAGTGGCGTCGGAAGTGCGTAATCTGGCCCAGCGCAGCGCCAATGCGGTGAAAGATATCGGTGCGCTGATTGAGGAATCCACGCAGCGCGTCGGCAGCGGTGTGCAGCTGGTGCAGGATGCCGGCAGAACCATGCAGGAGATGACGCAGGCGGTGAATTCTGTGCGCACCATCATTGGTGAAATTGTGATTGCGTCCGATGAGCAGGCGCGCGGCATCAGCCAGGTGACCATTGCGGTGAACGAAATGGACAGCACCACGCAGCAGAACGCCGCGCTGGTGCAGGAGATGTCCGCCGCCGCCAGTTCGCTGGAAGATCAGGCCTCGCAGTTAGCGAACACGGTTGGGCGTTTCCAGCTGAGCTAAGTATGAGCGGCTGATTTATTCGATAGTCGGCTGCCCATCCACCATGTCATCAGCGCTGCGCAGGCGATTACGCCTAACACGGCAAAGGTCACATGATAGGAGTAGGCAGCCGCAATATTCCCAGCCAGCGCCGGGCTCATTGCCGCGCCGATTCCCTGCATCAGCATGATGAAACCCTGTCCCGCGTTGGTATGTCCGCTCCCTTGCAAGATTTTGACAATGTAGCCGGGGATCGCCACGCCAAGCAAACCCGCTGCCATTCCATCCAATATCTGCACCGGAACCATCGAAAATGTGCTGTCAAACAGGGAGGCAATCAGCGCACGCACCGGTAACACCAACAGTGCCAAAGTGATTAACTTTGTATACCCGAAACGCGAGGCATGGCGTGCGGCATAGAGCGCCATCGGGATCATGACGCACTGAGAGATCACCACCGTTGCGGCCGCGTAAAGTCCGGGGCTGATTTCAGCACTGTGCGCTGAGGCAACGCGCAAACTTAACATCGGCAACAGCGCTGCGTTGCCCAGATGAAACAGCAGCAGGGTTAACGCGGTAATGATCAACGCTGGATGGCGAACAACATGGCTGAGGCGCGGAAGGGTATCGCCGGATGAAGCGCTTGTCATACCGCGCGCGGCAACGTCATCAATCTCTTCACTGCGAATGAACAGCACAGCCAGCGCAGCACACAGCGCCATGGTTGTCATCAACACAAACACCGCGCCGGTTCCCCAGTACCACACTGCAGCGCCAGCAATGATGGCAGCGGTCATGTTTCCGCCATGATTGAAGGCTTCATTTTTCCCCATTTGCTGACCAAAACCGTCTGGGCCGGTTAAACCCAGAGTAATGCCGGTCAGTACAGGCGCAATGAGCGCCGCTGAGAGGCCAGTGACAATCTGCGACAAAACGGTTATCCAGGCTTGATCGAAATACCAGAGCAGCAAAGTGGCGCAAGTGATCAGCATTGAACCGGCAAGCAGCAGCGATCGTTTATGGCGCGTAGTGTCAGTTGCCAGGCCGGCCGGAAGCGTAGCGACAAGCCCGGCGAGGCCACCGGCGGTCATCACCCAGCCGATATCGCCCGCATTCCAGTAGCGTTCGGTGAGAAAGATGCCAAGGAAGGGGCCGAGCCCGTCCCGAACGTCAGCCATAAAAAAGTTAACCAGACACAAAGCCTGAAGCGAACGCAGTGGCATATGAATTCTCATTGATTCAATGGGAAGGAAACGATCATAATCATGGCAGGAAAACAGCACTTTGCCTGCGGTTAATCGCTCTGGGCGGTACCAAACCTCTGCCGATACTGGCCCGGCGTGACGCCGGTGAGTTTACGGAATATTTTACGGAAAGCGGAAGGATCGCCGTAGCCGATTTCCCAGGCAATCTGATCAACCGAACGATTGCTGAGTTCCAGCGCATCACGCGCTTTCATGATACGTACCTGCTGCACATAATCCGTTGGCCGCATGCCGGTCGCTTTCTGAAAATGGCGCAGAAAGGTACGTGGCGTCATGCTCGCCAGCGCTGACATGCTCTCAATGCTGTGCTGTTCGGCAAAATGGGCGTGCAGATGATGCTGTGCGCGCAGAATCTGGCTGTCGCCGTGATCGAAATTGGGGATAAATGCGGAGTAGGTGCTTTGTTCACGGCGCGGCGGATCGATTAGCAAAAAGCGCGAAGTCGCTAGCATGGTGCCGGTGCCGAGCACTTTTTCAATCAGCGTTAAACCCAAATCGGTCCACGCCAGAATGCCGCCAGCGGTAATAATATCGCCGTCGTCGATCACCATATTTTCCACCGCAACATTCACCGCAGGAAAACGCTCCGACAACGTCTGCGCAAAGGCCCAATGCGTAGTGGCGCGACGGTGATCGATCAGTCCGGTTTCTGCCAGCACAAAAGCACCGGCGCACACCGAGCAGAGCGTTACGCCTTGATCATAAAGCGCGCTCATCCAGTTGGCGGGCACCTTCATTGGCACCATTTTTGCCGGTTGCACCAGGCTTGGCGGCGCAATCACGTGGCTCAAACGATGTGGCGTATCGGGATGGCTATCCCAGACACAGGCCATTTTGTCGCTCTGCGCATCGATCTGCCAATGCGATACCCGAATTGCCCGCTTGCTCGCCTCTCCGGAAATAGCCTCCGCCCATTCTGCAGCTATCCTGAACATATCGGTTAGGCCATAAATCGCCGCAAGCTGGCAATCGGGATAGATCACCAGGCCAATCTCCGCCACAACGTTGTTTTCAGCAATTTTCATGACTTGTCACTTACAGCCCTTAATGTGTCATATTTGACAATATTAGCCGCTGCCGCTTTCCCTGACAATAAGCCCATCAAACGTAAACAATCACCTACAGAGGACATTCTCATGAGCAACGGCATCATTACTACTCAAGACGGCACCCGCATTTTCTACAAAGACTGGGGCCCGAAAAATGCCCAACCGGTGGTGTTTCACCACGGCTGGCCGTTAAGCGCCGATGACTGGGACAACCAAATGTTGTTCTTCTTAGCGCAAGGTTATCGCGTTATCGCCCACGACCGTCGCGGTCATGGCCGTTCCGATCAGACCGATAGCGGCAATGATATGAACACTTACGCCGCCGACGTGGCAGAACTGGCTAAAGCGCTGGACCTGCGCAACGCTATCCATATCGGTCACTCAACCGGTGGCGGTGAGGTGGCACGTTATGTGGCGCACGCTGAGCCAGGCCGCGTGGCGAAGGCGGTGTTAATGGGCGCAGTGCCGCCAATCATGCTGCAAACCACCGCCAATCCGGAAGGTTTGCCAATATCGGTGTTTGACGGTTTCCGCTCGGCGCTGGCAGCCAACCGCGCGCAGTTCTTTATCGATGTGCCAGCGGGTCCGTTTTATGGCTTCAATCGTCCGGGTGCGAAAGTTAGTCGGGGCTTGATCAATAACTGGTGGCGTCAGGGCATGGCGGGCGGCGCGAAGGCGCAATACGACTGTATCACTGCCTTCTCGGAAACTGATTTTACCGAGGATTTGAAAGCGATCACGGTGCCGGTGCTGGTGCTGCACGGGGAAGACGATCAGGTGGTGCCGATTGATGATTCGGCGCACAAGGCGATTAAGTTGCTCAAGCATGGCACGCTGAAAACCTATCCAGGTTTGTCGCACGGCATGTTTGCGACGCATCCTGAGCAAATTAATCCTGATTTACTGGCGTTTGCGCAAGCGTAGGATACGCGATGGTCGCCATGAATGGCGACCCTACGACAAACGCGTTATTTTTCGGTATGCGGCGGGTGTAATGCCGGTTACCCGGCTGAACACCCGCCGCATCACGTCAGCGCCGGAAAATCCGCACTCTAATGCCAGCGTTTTTGCTGGCAGAGATTTCTGCTCCAGCAGCTGTTTCGCTTTGGCCACGCGCTCACGCTCCAGCCATTGTCCCGGCGTCATTCCCAACTCGTTGCGGAACAGGCGTGTCAGATGCCTTTCACTGATCGCCATATGTTCTGCCATCATCGCCACGGTTTTGATCTCCGCCAGATGCGCAATCACCCAACGCTGTAACTCCTGCAACGCCGAACGGCCGCTCAACGACGCGCTTTTGCTGCGCATAAAATGCGTCTGATTGACCGGACGACGGAAAAACATCACCAGATGCGCAGCGATCTCAATTGCGACTTCACGTCCAAGATCCTCTTCCACCAGACGCAGCGCTAAATCCAGCCCGGACGTAACGCCCGCAGCGGTGCGCACGCGCCCATCTGCCACGCATAACGCATCGGCATCTACGGTTACATCTGGAAAGCGTGAAGCCAGCAAAGCTGCGCTTTCCCAATGCGTGGTCACGCGTTTGCCGGCTAGCAAACCGGTACGCGCCAGCAGCAGCGCGCCGCTGCACACCGAACCAAAACGCTGGCTGCGCTGGCATAAACCGCTCAGCGCATGCAGCAGGTTGTCATCGGCAGCAAAATCTTCTATGCCCGGCGCGCCCGCGATCAGAAAGGTGTGCGGCGCATAGTTTTGTGTTTCAGCCAGCTGCAAATCTGCGCTAAGCCGCACGCCGGATGATGCGTGAATTTCATTGCCCTCAACCGCGATAATGCGTGGCGTATAAATCTGCCGCTGTAGCAGGCGGTTGGCTTCGGCAAACACATCCAGCGGGCCGCAAACGTCGAGTAGCTGCACGCCCGGCACCGCCAGAATCGCTATTTCATGACGCATTCAATTCCTCATGTCGCAAAACATCACAATGTCTTTAATCGTCTGTAATGGTCACTTTAAGACTTTTAGCCTGCGCTTTATGGTGGAAAAAGACAACCAACCGGAGAGAGAAAATGAGTTTGAACATCACTGGCATCCGCATCCCCGACAGCAAAATGGCGCGCGAAGCGACGGAGTTTGTGCGCGATACCGAATCAGCGTTGCTGTTTAACCACTCCAGCCGCGTCTATTACTGGGGCGCGCTAGCGGGACAGCAGCGTGGACTTAACGTAGATCGCGAGCTGCTGTATATCGGCTGCATGTTCCATGACATTGGTCTGACGCACGAACACTGCAGCTGCGATAAGCGTTTCGAAGTGGATGGTGCCAATGCCGCGCGGGAATTTCTGCAAGGCTATGGCATCGCGCCCAGCGATATCGACAAGGTGTGGACCGCGATTGCACTGCATACCACACCGGGGATCCCAGAATTTATGGCACCAGAAATTGCGCTGGTAACCGCTGGCGTCGAGATGGACGTGTTGGGCATCGGCTTTGAGAAGTTTACTGAAAAGGAGATTGGCGCTGTGACGGCAAACTATCCGCGCCCGGCGGCATTCAAGGAGGAGATTATTCAGGCGTTTTACGATGGCATCCGGCATAAACCGGACACCACTTTTGGCAATGTGAAAGCCGATGTGATTAAGGATAAACAGCCAGATTTCTCACCGCTCAACTTCTGTAGCGTTATCCGTCAGTCTCGCTGGCCGGGCTGAGTGTGGTTTTCGCCCGGCTGTTCTCAGCCGGGAAACCCTGTTTAGCACGCAACGCAATCCCTAACGCGACCAACAGCAATAGCAGAATCGCCCACGGAAAAGATTGGGAACCGACATGTTCAAGCAACATTCCGCCCGTCAAACCGCCGAGGGCGATAGCGCTGTTCCAGGTGACGACATTCATGGAGAGCGCAACATCGGCATATTCACCGGCGGCATCTGCCAGCGCCGTTTGCAGCAGCGTCGCGGCTCCGCCGAAGGTGAGTCCCCAAACGGCAATTCCCACATAGATTACGGCGGGTGTTGGCGTACTCAGACCAAAAATCACCGACACCGCAGCAAAGATGGAGAGTGACAGCAGCACGGCCTTGCGCAGATGGGTATCAATGATCTTGCCGGTAATGAATATTCCGCCCAATGCCGCAATGCCAAAGATCAGCAGCACCACATCCACGCGATGCGCCAGACCGGCTGAAGTAATGAACGGCGCGATGTAGGTATAGAGAATGTTATGCGCCAGCATCCAGGTAAGCACCACGCCGAGCACGGCACACACGCCGGGAAGTCGTAATACTGCGCCAAGCGGCATTTTTTGCGTGGCAGATTGGCCGGGATAATTCGGCACAGCCAGCAGAATCCAGCCAATAAGAATGATAGAAAGTCCGGACATAGCAGCAAAAGTCAGACGCCATCCCAGCAATGATCCCATCCATGTTCCGGCTGGAACACCGAGCGAAAGGGCGATTGGCGTGCCCACCATGGCGAGCGCCAACGCGCGTCCCTGAAGTGATGGAACCACCATTCTCCGCGCATAGCCCGCAATCAGACTCCACGCTAAACCGGCTGAAGCGCCAGCAAAAAATCGCGCTATTAAAATGATGACGACGTCAGAAGAGACGGCGGTGAGGGTGTTAAACAGCAGAAATCCGCACACGGTGCTCAACAGCACAGCCCGGCGCGACCAGCTTCGGGTCAGCAATGTCAGCGGAATCGCGGCCAGTAGTGAACCGGCTGCATAAGCGGTAACCCATTGTCCGGCCAGCGACGGGGAAATATTGAGTCCCTGACTGATTTGTGGCAGCAAACCAGCGGGTATGGTTTCGGTCAAAATGCAGATAAAACCTGCCATTGCGAGCGCCAAAAGCGCCAGTATCGGCAGCTGTTGGGCTTCTTCATGCTTAAACGTTGAATTCATTATTTAGCCTGCTTGTGGTTTGCAACAGCGCCGCGAAGCGCTATGGATATATGTATCGATCGGTATTTATATTGCGTAGGCAAGCTGTGCGTTGTCAATGAATTCTGTATCGATTAGTATAAATAGCGGAGGACGTGATGATGAGAACAGGCAGACCAAGACAATTTGACCGTGATGAAGCGGTGATTAAAGCGATGCACCTTTTCTGGGAAAACGGCTATGAATCAACCTCGCTGGCACAGCTCAAAGCCTCGATAGGCAACGGCATAACCGCGCCAAGCTTCTATGCCGCGTTTGGATCGAAAGAGGCACTCTTTGCTGAAGCCGTGAACTGTTATTTGCAAACCCATGCACAGGTTACGGAAGCCTTATGGGATACCAGCGTGCCCGCCCGCCAGGCGCTGGAAACTGCGCTGCTCAACTCCGCCAGAATGCAGTACGATCCTTCGCATCCGCGCGGATGTATGGTTGCGCTGAGCGTGATGTCTTGCTGCTCAGATGAAAACCGCCACGTGTTAAAACCGCTTGAAGCATCGCGGATGCTTACTCGTGAAGGGATCAAGCATTGCGTTGAAAAGGGGATCAGCTGCGGTGAGTTGCGGGATGATGAAGAAACGCTTTCCCTGGCGGTCAGCTTCAACAGCTTTATGCTGGGCATCTCAACGCTGGCGCGGGATAACGTTCCCCTTATCGAAATTGAGCGGGGAATCGCTCAGATGATGAGGTTGTGGGATGCCTCGCGGACAACCCCACAACCTTAAACAACGCGTTACGGTTTGCGCTGCAGCGTAATGCGGGTCAACTCCGATGGTCGGCCCAAACGTACCGCCATGCCAGGCCAAAGCGCGGTGCCGTTGTTGACGTAGAGTTGCATACCATCCACCTGATACAGCCCTGATACGAAGCCGGCGTTGGGTTTGGCAAACAGGCGGTCAAAGCCAATGATCAGGCCGCCGTGTGTGTGCCCTGAGAGTTGCAGATCGATGTTTTTGAGCGCGTTTTGCCGCGCGTTGCGCGGTTGGTGATCGAGCAGGATTACCGGCGCATTTTCCGGCGCACCGGCCAGCGTCTTTTCCAGATCGGGGCCGACTGCACCACGTCGTGAAGCTGAGGTATCCGGCATGCCGGCGATCACCAACTCGGCGTTATCGCGCTTAATTACCGTATGGCGATTGAGTAACGGTTCCAGGCCCAGCGATGCCAGATGCGCGGTCCAGCGCTCCTGCTCAAAGAAATATTCGTGATTGCCGGTGATCGCATAAACGCCATCGCGGGCATGCAATCCACGCAGCGGCTCGACGTCCGCGCGACGATTCTGCAGCGTGCCATCAATCACATCGCCGGTGACCAGAATGAGATCGACATTCAGCGTCATGGCTTTTTGCACCAGCGCGCGCGTCCATTTTTCATTGAAGAGTTTGGTGATGTGCATATCGGTCAACTGCAACAGTTGATAGCCTTCGAATTCGCGCGGAAGGTTGTCGATCTCAATGGTCACATCTTTGATCGGCGGCACGCGGATAGCCTGATAAACGCCAACCGTGGCAAGAATCAAAGCAAAGGCCGCCGCCACATAACGCACTGCCGGCACGATTTCAAACGGATGACGGAACAACAGCGAAACCAGCGCCACCATATCAATCACAAACTGCGTCAGCGCGAGAAACAGTACGGCGCTGAAACCCCAGTTGAACAGGATGACAATCGCGCGCGGCATTTCTGGTGAGAACATGCTGCCAGAGGTAAAACGGCTCACCAACAGATACTGCGAAGCCAGTAACACCAGCAAAGACAGAATGATTTTTAACAGCAATGGCATGGCTAGCGGGAACAAAAATCGGGCGATCACATACCAGCTCGGTATGCTGAAAATCAGATGAAACATCACTCACTTCCCTGGTTTAAGGGCGCTGATTTAGCGCAAAAAATCAATACGCAGTGTAGCCTTAACTGATTACTATTGTGGCTTCGCACGTGCTTTATTTAGGCGCGATTCACCACGGAGGATGCATGCAACGCCAGCAGCTGTTCGACTACATTAATCAGCACTATCAGGTAGAACCCGATTATCCGTGGAAAAAGCACAGTGAATATGCGGTGCTGCGTCATCCGCGGCACCGCAAGTGGTTTGCGCTGGTGTTCCCGCTGGAGAGTCATAAACTCGGTTTGCCGGATGGGCCGGTTATCGATGTGATGAACATCAAAGCGCGTCCCGAACTCATTGGATCGCTGCGCCAGCTGCCCGGCGTTTATCCGGCTTACCACATGAATAAAGAGCATTGGCTGAGCATCACGCTGGAGAACGGCTTGCCGGATAGCGAGATTCTGGCGCTACTGGATGACAGCTTTAGTCTGACGTTTTAGGCTTGCGCGCCAGCAGTACATAAAGCGGTGACATTGGGAACGGTTGCAGCCGCTGTTGCTGTTCAAGCACAAATCCCACTTGTTGTAACTGAAGTGCCAATTCACCCTCTTGCGTGACACTGTAACCACGCATCATCAATGGCGTGAAGAACGGCAAGATGCGGCGCGCGTCGGCTGGGTTGCAGGGCACTTCAGCATGCGCGCTGATCAATAATCCGCCCGGCCTGAGCTGTTCAAACCATTTCCTGAGCATCGCTTCTCTATCCTCGATGAAATAGAGAAACGAAGAACTCCAGATAATATCAACCTGTCGCTTTTCCGAGAACTGTGCCAGCGCGCAACAGCGATCGGTTAATCCGGCTCTTTCGATATTGCGCTGTGCCACAGTGGCGGTTTGCGGCAAATCGAGCACCACCGCTGAAAGATGGGGAAAACGCTGCGCCAGTGCGATGGCGATCAATCCCGGCCCGCCGCCCATATCCAGCAACAGCGCCGGACGCTGAAAATCGGCCAATTTATCCGCAATCGCGCAGGCGGTATCGGCGCTGAGCGCGCGTTGCTCCTGCGCAATTTGGTGCAGCGCGGCATCGGCCCAGGCGGTATCGATTTGCAGCGGATCCTGCCAGCCGGGCGCGGCTTGCTGCAATAACTGCGGCAGACGCGTAACAAACTGCTGCAATGTTTGATGACGATAGCGCCACGCAGCGCCGATATAGCGCTCGCCTGCGCGGCACAAGTATTGACGTGCATCAGATGCGACAAAATAGTTTTCTCCTTCACGCGAAAGCAGTTCACTGCTCCACAACAGCCTGAGCAGATGTTCAACCGGCGCGGTTCGCCAGCCGCAATGCTCAGCTACCTGCGCGGCATTGGCGGGAAGGTTGAGGAAATCAAATAGTTGGTTGTCGAATGCCAGCGCAATCGCGCCGTTCAGCGCCTGCTGCGCCAGTAAATCATCGAGAATGGGTAACGGTGAAGACATGGCAGAATCCTGGGTCATTGAGTCAGAACAACAGACTAGCCTTTCACTCAAATGCAATTTATTCTCATTTGTCTGCGATACGACGGATTAACTCTGCGCGAGGATGATGGGATGCAAAACAGAATGCTGCACTGGCGGCAACATACGCCGCAACTGGGCGATCTGCGCGTGCGCCAGCTGGATTTGGCGCGTGGTATGCGGCTGGTGCAATCAGATTATCGTCCGTTGGCGGCGCTGGCCGAATCGTCGCAAGCCGTGCATCTCCAGCCGCAGTTGGTGCTGACCTTTGGTCTGAGCGGAGAATCGCGTTTCCGCGCTGGCAGTGGTCACGAAGTTGCCTTTAGCGCCGGACACCTTACCGTCACCAGCTTTCAGCACAGTGCGGGCGAGCGGCTATATCGCGCAGGCGAACGCGTGAAGCAGCTGCGTTTGATTCTTAACGTCGCCAGCGCTAGCCACTATTTTGGCGATGAGCAGGCTGAACGACTGTTCCAGCCGCAGCTTAAACGCCATCTTTTCAGCCGTTTTGGTCACGCCACGGTGGCACAACTTGCGCAGATTAATGACGATCCGTTGATGCTGGAGATTCAGGCGCTAAGCCTGTTGGCGCTGCATCGGCATCAACTACAGCTGCAATGCAGCGATGTGACAAGGTTGCATCCGCATACCGTGCAGCGTCTGGAGCAGGCGCGTGAATGGATGTGCAAACATCTGTCGCAACCCTTTTCTTTATCAACATTAGCCACAGCCGTGGGATTAAGTGATTACCAGTTGAAGAAGGGCTTTCAGCAGCATTTTCGCTGCACGCCAGGCGCGATGCTGTTGCAAATGCGCATGGAGCACGCGCACGCCTTGCTGGAGCAAGGATTTCAGGTTGCGCAGGCAGCGTGGCAGGTTGGCTATCAACATCCACGTAATTTCAGCGTGGCGTTCCAGCGCTATTTTGGCCGCCCGGCAAGTGCGATCACCGGGCGGAAAAAGAAGAATTAACGTGATCGACGCGATGGCATCATGCGTACTAATGTGTTGTCTTTGAACAGATAATGATGTGCCAGCGCGGCAACGGCATGAATGCCGATCAGCCAATAACCATAAGGCGCGAGGGTTTCATGCCAGCCCGCAATCGTGTCGGCAAAATCCGGATCCGGATCGCCGCTCACCGGCATCGGAATACCAAAAATCCACCAGGTTCGTCCCATATAGAAACGCGACAGAATCCCCAGCGTCGGTAAGACGATGAAAAACACGTAGATAGCCAGATGCATCAGATGCGCCAGGCCGGTTTGCCAGTGCGGCGGCTTGGGCACAATCGCCGGGCTGCGATGGCGAAAACGCAGCAGGATGCGTGACAGCATAATCACCAGCACACAGCTCCCTGCGCTGAAGTGACCAATGATCATCGCAAAGCCTTGCCACGAACCGCGCGTCGCCAATCCACGAAATTCCATGGTGCAATACGCAGTGACGACCAACAGGAAGGTCAACCAATGAAGAAAAATCTGCGATGGGGCGTATTTATTGCTCATCTCTAGTCCGTAAAAATGCCTGGCGGGACGACTACTTTAAGGGAAAATGCGCTGAATTAATTCATATTTTGACGCATCAGCAACAGCGTTTTTACTTTTCCGCTTCCGTTGCCACCAATAACTGACTTAGCAAGGTTTTCAACTGCGCTTGCTGCGCGGAATTCAGCGTTGCCAGCAGGCTATTTTGTGTTTGCGTATGCACCAGCAGCGCTTGCTCGATCTTTGCTAATCCCGCATCGGTGAGCGCCACCAGCATGCTGCGCTTATCCTCGGGATCGGCAACGCGCACAATCGAACCCACTTCTTCCAGCCGATTGAGCCGATTGGTCATCGCGCCCGATGTCACCAGCAACGATTTATACAGCTGCGTCGGCGATAAGCGATAGGGTGCGCCTGCGCGTCGCAGCGTCGCCAGCACATCAAATTCGCCATCGCGAAAGCCAAACGGTGCCAGCGCTTCAGCGCGGGTTTTCGCCAGATGTTTCATGATGCGCAGCATGCGGCCAAAAACCGCCATCGAAGACGCATCCAGCTCCGGCATCGCGCTGGCCCACTGTTCCACTACAAACTCGACATGATCGGTCAAACGGATTTCCCCTGATGCAGTTCTTAACTATTTGCACAATCCGTAGCGGCGCAATTTATTGCGCGATGAATCGCGCCGCTACGGATTGTGCGGTGATTAATATTCGACATCGCATCCCCATTTGTTGCTTTGTGCGCATGGGCTACTACTGCTCCAGAAAGTATCTTAACGTTAAGATACTTTTAATGTGCAAGGAGATGCAAAGTGAATCGTACTTTACCTGCGGTTGGGATGTTTGCCTTACTGGTTTTTATTATCGCACTGAATTTGCGGCCGATTATGGCGGCGATGGGGCCGCTGTTTCCGCTACTGCAGCGCGACGCGCAGCTTAGTGCCACGCAGCTTAGTCTGCTTACTACGTTGCCGGTGATCATGATGGGATTGGCGGCGTTGGCCGGTCCGCTGCTGCTGCGTCAGCTCGGTGAAGTGCGCGGTATTGCTGCCGGATTGGCGTTGCTGGCGCTGGCGAGCATCGCGCGTGGATTCGACCAATCCGCCACTATGTTAATTATCAGCGCGCTGGTGGCGGGCAGCGGAATAGGTTTAATTCAGGCCTTGATGCCCGCGCAGATCAAACGTCACTTCGGTGCAAAAGCAGGCACGCTAATGGCGCTGTTCACCACCGGGATTATGGCGGGTGCAGCGATTGCCGCCGCCAGCGCCGCGCCGTTAGCCAATGCGCAAGGTTTGGCGTTAACACTGGCGATTCCGGTCGTGCCGGCAATCATCGCGCTGTTGCTGTGGCTGACGGTTTCACACGGCATCGCACCGACACAAAGCAATCAACCTCCACGCGCCGCTCGCTCGGAGCGCGCCTGGCTGTTGATGATTTTCTTTGGTATCGGCACCGGCGCGTACACTTTAGTGCTGGCGTGGCTGCCGCCGTTTTACATGCAGCACGGCTGGCAACCGGAGCAGAGCGGCTACGTGTTGGGCGCGCTGACGCTGACGGAAGTGGCTGCGGGCTTTGTGCTGTCGGCGCTGATCCATCGCTTCCGCGATCGTCGCCGTCCGTTGCTGGTGGTGTTAACTCTGATTCTGCTGGGTTTGATCAGTTTGCTGACGCTGGGCGGCGCGCAGGCTTGGCTGCCTACTTTGCTGCTGGGATTGGGCATTGGCGCGCTATTTCCCCTCTCGCTAATCGTCACGCTCGATCACGCGCACACGCCCGAAGAAGCGGGCGCATTGCTCTCATTCGTGCAGGGTGGCGGCTACTTGCTGGCGGCATTGATGCCGCTGATCGCCGGCATCGTGCGTGACCGCGCCGCTTCGCTGGATAGCGCGTGGGTAATGATGAGCGTGGGCATTGTGCTGCTGATGGTGATGGCGCAGCGGTTTAAACCGCAGAGATAAACGGCATTGTTGCGGCATGAAAAGGTTGTCTCGTTATGTATGTTGTTTTATAACGCTCCGCACACTCTTCTTTGTTCAACAAAAGGAAATGACTACGTGAACCTGTTCATCTTTTACGTTGGCGGTAATGCCGGAAAATCCAACATCGAAGTGCACGACATCCAATTCGTTGCCGCTGAAAAACCGCAAGACGCCTGGCCCGCATTGCGTGAAGCCTGGTTTGGCGATGCCGATAAAATCCACGTCGATGGCTATGCGCGCGTGACCTGGGCCGATGGTTATCGCGTTTCTCTGTCGGCAGAACCGGCAACGGGCAGTAAAAAGCTTTTCTTTGTCAATGCCGGTGCTTACCATCCTTCGACGCTGGCGGAACTGCATGCGTTCGATCTGTTTGTGGCGGAAAACGTCAAAGAGGCCAAAGCCAAAGGCTTAGCGAACTTGCTGCCCGGCGCAGATCATCAACACAAAGACAATCTCAAAGATGTGGATGATTGTTTGCTGCTTGAGAAGGTGGGCGATCTCTACATCCATCTTACGCCAGACGCCAATGGCGAACCGTTCCGCCCTGAATGGCAAGGTTATCAACCCATTGGATCGTAGGGTCGTCATTTATGACGACCTGGCAAAACAAGGAGCAACTATGTCACCACAAGTGGGAATCGGCGTTTTAATTTTCCGCGGCGGGAAGCTGTTATTAGGACAACGCAAAGGCAGCCACGGCGCGGGCGACTGGTCTGCGCCGGGCGGGCATCTGGAGTTTGGCGAATCGCCGGAGTCTTGCGCACGTCGTGAAGTGCTGGAAGAAACCGGCCTACAGCTTGGTGAACTGCAAAACGGCGCGTTCATTAGCGATGTGTTTCCCGACGTCAACAAGCACTACATCACGCTGCTGATGGTGGCGCAGGATGCTATCGGTGAACCGCAGTTGATGGAGCCTGAAAAGTGCCACGGCTGGCAATGGTTTGCGCCTGAAGATCTGCCGCAACCGCTGTTTGCGCCGCTGCGCACCTGGATTGCACGCGATGGATTGGCGGCGCTAAAAGCATTGGCTACAGCGCGATAATCGCCTCGATCTCAATTTTCAAATCCGGCGAGAAAAGTTGACTGATTTGTACCAGCGAACTGGCGGGCAGATGATCGCCATAATGCTTAAACAGTACGGCGCGTATGGCAGTGATCTCATCAAATGAGGTGATGAAAATCGTCACCTTGATCAGCTTTTCCAGCGAACTCTTTTCCTCAGCCGCGATGGTATGCAACTGCTGGAAAATGGCTTCTGTTTGCGAAGCGATATCGGATTGCTGCGCTGGCGTACCAAAGGCGGTCAGGCCAGAAACATACAAGGTTTCATTGTGCTTTACCGCATGCACGTAAGGCGCTTTGACTTCACCCAATTGCGGATAGTTTTTACGCATCAGCATCTGTTTCTCCTTAAACGATTTTAAGCACCATCACCGTAACTTCTTCATCAGCCATTACGCGCTGCTCCACATCCTGCCAGCCGAAGCGGCGATAAAGCGCTTGTTGATCCGGCGTATACAGCCACAGCGCGGCAATCCCACGCAGACGCGCTTCAGTAATCAAGCGCGTCACCAAAGTACTCGCCAACCCTTTACCGCGATGTTCAGCTGCAGTAATCACTTCGCCGAGCCAAAACTCGCGATCGACGCTATCACCCAATTCGTAATGAATAATGCTGGCGGTGGCCATCAATTCGCCATCGGATGTGGTGGCAACCAGCGTTAGCGTTTTTGCCTCCGCTTGATTGCGCGCCTGCAAACGCTGCTGAATCACCGCCGCATCACGCCAGTTGGGGAAATCCGACCATTCGCGATGCAGCATTTGCGTTACTGCATCAAATAACTGTGGCTGCTGCGCCAGCAGGTTGATGTGCATTTCGAATCCTAAAGGTGGGCGGGCGAGAGTGACAACATAGCGGTTAGCTATTGATATTGCCAAGCAAACGGCGTTCGACAGTAGCGCCAGGCATAATCTGCAGAATACCGTGCTCCAGCATATCGCCCGCTTGTTGCAGTGATTCGAGCGGCATCGCCGGTAAACGTTCCAGCACAAACCACATCTGCGCTTGCTCAATACTGAGACGCGTGCGCACGCCTTGTCGCCAGTTCCAGCGCCGACAGGTTACGCCTGCGTCATCCCGCCATACCACTTCGCCAGGTTCTGGAGATTCATGGCTCAACACGCCTTCTTTATAGACATCGAACGGTTCGCTGCCATCGGCGCGCGTCAGCCGCGGGTTGCCCACGTAAGCGGCCACATTCTCACCGCCGACCGGAATGGCGAAACGAATGCTTACCGCATTGTAGAGATCAACGATCGGATCAATGGCCGCCATATTTCCGTCGCGCTGCACGCGCTTGCGCAGCGCATCTGCCGAGCAAGGCGTACGCTTCGGTTTAGCGCCAAAGCGTTTGAACATCTCAGCCCATTGCATCAGATGTGCTTCTGCCCACGGAAAGTCATCCTGCAACATGTCGCGACACGCTTGCGCTAAGGCTTCTTCACCAACGTGCGGACGCTCCACTGGCGCAGCCTGAACTAAAATGCTGAGCGCGGTAAAGTCAGGCGCTAAGGCAGAAACGGAAGGATCGATTGACGGGCTAAAGGCGAACATAACATAATCCTGTAATGACTAATTTATTCCATGATAGTGACCGATGAAGACGAAAGTCAATAAATTGACCGAAACAGGTTCTGATATCGACTACGTCAGCGCCGCCGTTTCAGCCAGCGTGAAAAGCTTCCGCCAACGGCAAAAACTGTCGCTGGATGAGTTGTCACGCCGTGCGGGCGTCAGTAAAGGCATGTTAGTTGAGATTGAGAAAGGTAGCGCAAATCCCAGTATCGCCATTCTGTGCAAAGTGGCGGCTGCGCTGGGAATATCGGTGGCCGATATTGTGAATGTTACCGCCGATCCGCTCGCGCATCTGGTCGCTGAAGAGGACATTCCGGTGCTGTGGCAAGGCGACAAGGGCGGCACGGCGCGTTTGCTGGCGGGAACCCAAGGGCCGGATATGATCGAGCTGTGGCGTTGGACGATGTTTCCCGGCGAACAGTTTGCCTCGCCGGGCCATCCGCAGCGCACTTACGAACTGATGCATGTCGAGCAGGGCGAACTCACGCTGAAGGTTGATGAACAGCAGTTGCAGGTGCCGCGCGGCAGTTCAGCGGTGGCGAAAACCGCTGCGCCGCACAGTTATGCGAACCTCGGCGAACTGCCGCTGATTTTCACCATGGCAGTCGCCGAAATTCACAGTTAACCCACCTCGTTCGCCAGCGCCACCGCATCTTCACCGGCGGGAATGCGCATCGGAGCATGCGGATCGGTCGCCGCGCGCCACACCGCTTCGGCCACATCCAGCGCTTTGGTGGTTGGTTGCGGCTGCTGCATCGCGCTGAACACGCCATCTAACAGCGGCTGATACGGCTCAAGCTGCGTATTCTCCATGCGCGGCATGGCATTCTTGCCAAAATCGGTGGTGGGCGCCAAACCTGGCAGCACCAGACGCACGTTGATGTTGAACGGTTGCAACTCCAAAGCCAGCGATTCGGTAAAGGCGTTCACCGCCGCTTTGCTTCCGGTGTAAACCGCCAGCAGCGGCAGAGATTTCAGCGTCACCGTTGAGGTGACGTTGATCACCGTGCCGCTTTGTTTCGCGCGGAACTGTGGCAGCACAGCCTGCGTCAGTGCGATGGTACCGAGCGTGTTAGTCTCAAACACGTCGCGCACCGTCGACATCGGCGTGCCTTCCAGAGATGACAGCACGCCAATCCCGGCGTTATTCACCAGCACATCGATATCGCCCGCCGCAGCGACGGCACTTTCGATGCTGGCGGCATCGCTAACGTCCAATGGCAGCAGACGCAGATTTTCCGACGCCGGGAATATGTCGGCACGGGGATTGCGCATGGTGGCGATCACTTTCCAGCCACGTTCCAGAAAATAGAGCGCGGTGGCGTGACCAAAGCCGGAAGAACAGCCGGTGATTAGAATCGTTTTCATCTTTCACTCCTGCATTGCATTGGGGTAGACGATCACTATAGAGTCAACCAACTGGACTCACTACAACGCAACGTCCACCTTTCATTCGCAGGAGTCCAAATGATCGATCCCTTAGCGGAAATGGTGTCGCTGCTGCAGCCGCAAGCGGCGTTTTCCAAACGCGCGCGTGCTAATGGCCGCTGGCGCGTGCAGCGCAGTGAAACCGGTCAGCCGTTCTATTGTCTGGTGCTGGAAGGTCGCAGCCAGTTGAAGATGAAAGGGCATGCGCCGATCACGCTGGAGCAGGGCGATTTTGTGTTGATCCCGGCGGCGTGGGAATTTTGCATGACCAGTGCCGAACCGCCCGCCGACGATGCACCCGAAACCACGCCACAGATGCTCGCGCCCGGCGAATTCTGGATTGGCAATCAACATCAGCCCGCCGACGTCCAAACACTGATTGGCTATTGCCAGTTCGGCGCGCCCGATGCCGGGTTGATTGTCTCGCTGCTGCCGCAGTTTATTCACGTGCGCGGCGAATCGCGCCTGACCACGCTGGTGGAATTAGTGATGGATGAATGCCGCGCGCAGCGTCCTGCGCGCCATGTGGTGCTGGAACGCTTGCTGGAGCTGCTTTTAATAGAAGCGCTGCGATCGATGCCGATCTGCAACGCGTGTCCGGGCGTGATGAGCGGCTTAGCCGACGAACGATTGGCGGCAGCAATCCGCGCTATCCATGCCAATCCTGCGCACAGCTGGACGGTGGCCGAACTGGCGAAAGCCGCCGCGCTGTCACGTTCATCATTCTTTGTGCGTTTCCGCGAAGCCGTTGGTGTGGCGCCGATGGTCTATCTGCTGACGTGGCGCATGGCGCTGGCGAAAAATCTGCTTCGCGGCAAAAGCATGGCGGTGGCAGAAGTGGCCGAGCGCGTCGGCTATCGCTCCGCCAGTGCTTTCAGCGTGGCATTCAGTCGCTACGTAGGCCAGCCGCCTGCGTGGTTCGCCGCCGAAGAGGATGTTTAGCGATAAAGCTTCAAATTGCCGGTTAAGCGGGTAATTTTTTTCTTTGGGCCGATCAAACCGATTGCCACCAACTCAATCTGATCGCTGTGCGCGTCAGTAATACGCTCGCTATATTCCTCGTAAGTTTTGCAGGATTGCGCCAGCGCGCTGAACGGCATTGCAAAGATCTCATTATCAGCGCTGCTAATATGCTGCAACTCGCGCAGGTAATTGCCGTCAGCCAATAACATCGGCAGCGGCGCGTAGATGACGCCGGGATAATTCACGCCATCCTGGCTTTGCTGATCCGGCCCCACCAAATTTCCTATCAATTTTCCAAAACTAATGCCGATAACGCTTGAAGCGTTCATCGCCAATCCGGCGGGCAGTTGCTGATCAATCACGATGGTGCAGCGATGGGTGTTTGCGTCGAAATCCATGATTCAGGCTTCACTTTAAGTGGGTTTAAGGTGCGCACGCCGTAGGGTCGCCATTCATGGCGACCTGGCCACATCCGCGCAATGACTCTGTCGGTAATCACCAGACAAAAAGTATGCCGCAACCCCAAAGGAAAGTGCTTTCTGAATACGTTGCAAAAGGAACTGATTAAGGATAAAAAATCCCTTAATCGCCAATCTATGGAAAGGATTATCCACTTATGAGCATAAGCAAGACAGATATCAAAATCCTTCAGCAGTTGCAGCAGGACGCACGCATCACCAACCAACATCTCGCCGACGAAATTGGCCTCTCCGCATCCCCAACCTGGCGCAAAGTGCGCAAGCTGGAAGAGGACGAAGTGATTCAGGGCTATCGCGCGGTACTTAATCGAAAAAAGATTGGCCTTAATGTGATGGTGTTTGTACGCGTCACCATTGATAGCCACAGCGAAGCCGAAGCGCGCAAATTCGAACAAGAAGTGATGGCGCTGGATAATGTGGTCTCCTGCTACAGCATTGGTGGCGATGCGGATTTCTTATTGCAGGTGGTTGCGGCGGATATGGATGCTTACGCGGAATTCGCCATGTCGGTTATTCGAAGATTGCCGGGGATAAAGGAGATGCAGAGTATGTTTGTGTTGAAGGAGATTAAGGGATTGGCGGCGTGGCCTTTGGAGAAATAAAAGCATCGAATAAATCATAACAAATAGATGAAGGTTTGATTAAATTCCACGCATTCTACTTTATGCATCAATATTATCCTCTGCAAGCAATATTAGATCCGAACAATAATAAATACATTCTGGTTTAATTCCTAAATCATCTCTCCCACCTCACAATTCCTTAACTCAAATTGGACGTTTTCCTGCGTTAGCGTAGATACTCATTTCATCCGATTTCAAATATTAAAAACCTGAAACAAAATAATTCAATCACTTAAATACCTCTGAAGCGTATTGGCATTCTGCCGTACGCGTTTTGTCTTTTCTCTGCATGAGGAAAACAACGTGTTTAAATTAAATCCGGTGTTACTAAGCCTTGTGGCTGCGCAAGGCGTGATGTTCCCTGTGTTGCCGACAACGGCTGCGATATTAAGACCTTACACGCCTGAAGTGAATGACAATAAAGTTGGCGCTTATTGTCTTTGCAATGGCAGCACGCAAACGCTGAACGGATTGCCGCAGTTCGCGCCCGGTGAAAGTGGCGTGGGCAGCGTTACGATTGGCGAGTTGCGATCGATTGGCCGTATTATCAATGACAATGTGATTGGTGCGGAACGATTACAAATTGGGCCGCAAAATCACACCATTGGCATTCTCGATCCTAATTATCATACCTATGTCAATTATCAGGTGTTTAATAGCGCGGAACTGGTTGATTTACCCTCGGTTAATCTCGAAACCGTCGTACCAGATTATTTTGATGTGAATGACAAACAATATATCGATGCGCGTGTTGCGTCAGTCAGCAACGGAACCTTGAACGTCGATATTGGTAAACACGATGCCGCAATCAATTCCTCCAGTAATAGCTGGTCGATGGCAGCGAAGCAAAGCCAGTTATTTACCGCCAGTAAGAAAGGGAATTTGAACTGGAATTCTAACAACCGCATCACCTTTACCGCGGGCACCACGCCGTCTGGTGGCGATCGTTTAGCTTACGATGTCGACAATGTGGTGGAATATGCCGGTGAATTTA
This sequence comes from Enterobacter sp. Sphag1F, assembly GCF_014193275.1. NCBI lineage: Bacteria > Pseudomonadati > Pseudomonadota > Gammaproteobacteria > Enterobacterales > Enterobacteriaceae > Enterobacter > Enterobacter sp. Sphag1F. Next base: position 175,784 of record NZ_JACHZD010000006.1, read on the forward strand.
GCGTCGGCACGTACGATGGTGGCACCACACAATTCAACGTCACTAATCTCTACGAATTGCGTAAATACAATGACTGGCTGATTGGTCAACTCTCCAACGGCAACATCATTACCGATAACTACAACACCGAATTTAATAAAGCTTTTAAACTGCGCGATGGCCGCGTGGTGTATCGCATGAGCACCAACAATTACGATGATGAAGTGGCGTTGCCGATATTCGATCAAGTGGTACTCAGCGCTGATGGGCCAAAAGCGACAGTCAAAATCAATCGTGGCAAAACGCTTGAAGTGGTCAACAGCGATAGCGCGGTGATGCATGCCAGCAACGGCGCGAAAGCGATTATCAACGGCAAGCTTTCCAGCACTGGTTCGGGTTTGGAATTACTAAAGGGCGCGCGTGGATTCAATAACGGCGTGATCAATAGCGGCTTCCTTAATAACGCTGATGGCAAAGGCGTGGATCTCAACACTATCGGCAACGGCGGAATCGCAGTGAGCGCCGAGTATGGCAGCAAATTTATCAATCGTGGCGTGATCAATCTGCAACCTGGTGCGGGATACAGTGCGGGCATCACAACCTACAACAGCAAGGTAGTCAATCACGGTAATATCAATGTCGGCGTCAGCGACGTTTCCAACGGTGGCTCAGCGTCTGGCGTGATGCCGAGTAGTGATGGGCAAGGTAGCTTTGTGAACGCCAAAGACGGCACGATTTACATCGGACGTTCACCGCAAAATCGCAAAAATGATGCCACGCAAGATGTCGCGGTCAACATGAGCGGCGGCGTTAACGGCATCTCGCAACTGCTTGATTCCAGCGCCATCAATAACGGCCATATTGTTATCGGATCCAAAGTGCAAAATGCCACAGGCATGCGCGTGGAACTGGCTCCGCACGCGACCACCATCAACAACGGCGTGATTGATATCAACGGCCAGGCGCAGCCCAATCCGGCAGAAAATGTTGGCATGTTGGTGCTTGATTCCGGCAGCCTTAGCAACAAAGTGATTAATGCTGGAGCCATCAATGTGAATGGCTTCAACAGCACCGGTCTTAAAGTCATCGCGCGTGATGGCAAAGATTCGGAGGCGTATTCCAGCGGTGCGATTAACGTTCTCGGCGATGGCGATCGCTACGGAACATCCTATAACACGGCGGTTTGGGTGAAGGGCGATCCCGGCGGCACCGCGTACGCCAATCTTACCGGGCCGATTCGCCTCGGCGGCACCAACGGCATTGGTATTCGCGCGGAAGGCAGTGCCGCCATTGATGTCAGCGCCAATTCAATTCCCGTTTCCGTTCCCAGCTCAAGTCTGTTCACCGGACGACAAATCAGTTTCTACGCCGTTGGTCCCAACGCCAGAATCAATTTACCCGCCAACGGCAGTTATCTCTCATCGGTTTACGGCGGCACGATTTTCCGCGTTGAGGATGGCGCAGACTTCGACGGCACAGGCCGCACGCTGTCGATGACCAACAGCTTCGCTACCGGCGTGTACGGCAGCGGTCAGTACACTGATGTGAATACTAATGGCGGCACGTTCAATATTTCTGGCATGTATGCGCGCGGTATTGAAATTACCGATGGTGCGCAAGCTACCATTGATGCCAACGCGCGCATCAAATTGCTTGGCATCGGCGCGACGGCCGCCATCGCCGACGGCAACAAATACACCTTACAAGGCGAAGCCATCAATCCGGCAACCCAGTTCAATCCCGATACGTTGTTGATCAACCATGCGCCACTGAGCGGTGAAGCTAACGATCAGGAAGCGCTGATCGTCAAAAATCAGGCGCAACTGATCAATACCGGCGACATCACTTTAGGCGGGAGAAACACCACCGGGATTCGGGCGGAATCTGGCGCGTTCGCCTTTAACCGTGGCGTAATTACCGTGACAGGCAACAGTACCGGCCTGTATGCCAATGGCGATCCGCAATACGGTGATGGGCAAACCTTGACGCAGATTTTCAACAACGGTTTGTTGAACGTGTATAGCGTTGATGGCATGAACTTGTTCACCAGCAAAGGCGTGGTGGCCTTTAATGAGCTGGCGCGGATCTACCAAAGCGGCACTATCAACCTTTACGGCACTAACGCGATGGCAGGATCGGTATTTGCTGGCGGCTTGTTGGAGTTGGGCGACGGCAATAGCGTGGAGTTTCACGATCCCAACCAATTCGGTTTTCGTGCCGCCGATCCCGGAACGCGCTTGATCACCCACGGCGGCGTTACTCAAGTCGGAGCCGACAATGCGCTGTTGTATGAGATCGTTAATGGTGCGAGGCTGGATGCCGCAACGCCGGGCAGCGTCTCGTTATATGGAAACAGCATCACCGGCATCGATGTCAGCGGGCCGGGCGCTTTGGTGTCCAGCACCGATAGTTACTTCACCACGGGCAAAAATGTCACCGTGCTGCGTGCCAGCGACACTGCAAAAGCGTTCATCACCAGTAACATTGCGATGCACGGTGAATTCAGCACGGCGGCAATCGCCAGTGGCGGCGGCACGCAAGTATCCGTCGCCGCACCCATCACCGGCAGCGCCGACAATGTTACCGCGTTTGACGTCAGTTCAGGCGCGCACCTCGTCAATCAGCAGCAAGGCTCGGTGAATTTCACCGGTTACAATAGCACCGGCGCGCGCATCTACAACGGCGGCCATTTGACCAATCGTGGCAGCATCTTCATTGCTTCCGGCATCGGTGTCGATGTCGGCAGCGGCTATAACCAATACGTGCCGATAAAAGGCCGTTTGCAGGTTGATGATGGCATCGCAGCGGTACGTGTCGGTAACGCTGGCTGGCTAAATATTGTTGGCGATGGGCAGGTCGCAAGCACCATTCAGGCGCGAGGCGGTGCGGATGGCGTGCGGCTGGAGCCGGGTGCACGCGGCTTTGAAGCCAGCGACATCACTATTCTCAGCTACAGCAGCGGCAGCGCGATCAACAATATTGCCGAAAGCACTAATATCTCCCTGAAAAACGTGGTGTTGGATGTTTACGGCGGCAACGGTGTGCGTTCAGTGACGTCGTTGGATCCCAACGGTAAAGTGCGCATCAATGTGGCTGGCAACGGCACAGGCTACCTTTTCGAAAATGTCGATGGTGTCAGCACCACCAACAGTCTGGTGCTGGGTAAAGATTACTCGATTGTGGTTTCGGGTGAAGGTACTGGCATTCGCGCTAACACCGACGGAAGAGTGATTTCTCGCGGTGTGATCGACATTCTCGATGCGGATGGCGGCTCGGCGATTGTCACCCGTAATGCCAGCCAGGTGATCAATCAGGGAACCATCAGTTCACAAAGTCGCGTGTCGCCGCTGATTGATCTGCGCGGCGGGCAAACGCTGTTCATCAATCAGGGAACCATCAACGCACCATTCCCGGATCAAGTGGTGGTGGCGGGCGGCGCTGGAAGTAATGTTATCGCATTGCTGGATGGTTCGGTGATCGGTGATGTAAATACCGGCGACGGCAGCGATGAACTGATCGTTACCGGCGGCACACTGAACGGAAGCCTGACAATGGGCAACGGCGAAGCCAATCAGGCTTCAGTGCAGAAAGTGAGTTTGGCGAATACCGCGCACATCACCACCGAAAACGGCGCAGGCAGCACGCTCAATCTGAGTGAACTGACGGCGCGCGGCGGCTCGTTTGTCAGCGATGATGCCAGCAAAGGCACCAATCTCGGGGCGGGCTGGAGCACGCTCAACTTCTACAACACCAAATGGACGCTAACCGACAATATTAAGCTGGCACACAGCACCATCAATATCGATGCCGGCAGTACGCTGTTCGCTGGCGATAACGTCAATCCGCTGCTGCAAGGCGCGACCAATGATTCGCTAGTGGTGAATAACGCCGGTACGCTGGATCTCACTAATGGCGGCAACGCGGCGGCGAATGTTTTAACCATTGATGGCGAACTGGCATCGGCGGGCGGCAGCCTGAAGCTCAACTCAACCGCCACGCAAAGTGACACCTTGCGCGTGAACGGCAATGTCTCTGGCACAACCTTAATTGAGGATACGCTGGTCGGCGGTCCGCTGCTGGATAGCAATAACGACGGCGTAATTGCCGCCAGTGAAGGTGTGTCGCTGGCGCAGGTCACCGGTAGCGCCAATGCCACCAGCTTTGCGCTGAAGGGCGGCTATGTGGTGTCCGGTCCGTGGCAATACGGCTTAGCCAGCTTCGCGCCGGGTAATTCCACAGCGGGCACATGGGATTATCGACTCGCTAACACCTTTGTCTGTGAAGACGGTTCGCTGTGCCAGCCGCAAGCGGGTAGCAATCAGCGTGCCGCACGGCTGGCGGTGACGCCGCAGGTGCCGTCTTACATCTCCGCGCCGGTTGGTTTGGCCTATTACTCGCTGGCGGTGACCGACGATCTGCATAAACGCCTCGGCGAACTGCGTCAGCAGCAAACCGCGCCCGATGATGTGGGCGGCGAGATGTTTATCCGTTATCTCGGTTCCAATCTGAAATATCAAAGCAATCGCGGTTTGGCCGATTACGGCTACGACTTCGATTTGGATTACAGCGCGGTTCAACTGGGCGGCAACGTGCTGCGCGCCGACGGCCCGCAAGACAGCCTGCGCGGCGGCGTGGCTTATACGCGCGGTAACACGCGCATTCGCCCTCACGCAGCCGACGGTTACAGCTCCACCAGCTTCGACAGCGACAGCATTTCGCTGTACGGCACCTGGCTGCGCGACAGCGGATTCTACCTCGATGGCTCGTTGAGTTGGGGTTGGTATCGCGGAGAAACCGACATTGCACGGCAGAAAGAGGTGGCATCACCGAAAGGCAATGGCTGGACGGCGTCTGTGGAATCGGGCTATCCGTTCACCTTCGCCAACGGCGTGCGCCTTGAACCGCAGGCGCAAATCACCTGGCTGCAGATGAAAATGGACAGCTTCACCGATCGCGATCGCACGCGCGTGTCGTACAACGATTACGATCAAACCATCGGCCGGATCGGCGCACGCCTCGATCGCACCTGGCTGGACGCCAGCCAGAATGCCTACACGCCGTACCTTCGTGCCAACTTCTACAAAGGCTGGGGCGGCACCGCGAAGACCAAAATTGGTTCGGCGGATGCGGAAGGCAGCCAAACCTTTGAGAGCGGGAAGTTTGGTCAAATGTGGGATGTTGGCTTAGGCGGCAGCGCCACGCTGAATAAGGACGTCGCGCTGTATGCCGAAGCGGATTACCGCAAAGAGATCGATGGCAACGGCGCCAGAGGCTGGCGCTATAATGCGGGCATGAGGTGGTCGTTTTAAAAGTTAGCGCATCCAGATGTTCTCTTCATATTGCCCATGCTGAACTCTTCAGCATGGGCAATATGCCATATACAGCCTCTATTATTGATTGTTTCATTCTGAAATAAACATTTATCGCTAACTTAATGCGGATTATGAATTTCATCCTTTTGACCTGATCTTGTATGGTGCGTTAAAGGGTATCAACTCCTTGCATTATAAGAATTAATTATTTCCATTTTATTTTTCACCTGGGGTAAATCATGCTTAATATTAAATCTCTCATAACGGGAGCGGTTCTATCGTCTGCATTATTAACGGCATCCGTTTATGCGCAGGAAGAGGCGGGCGTTGCGGCTAAATTTAATTTTCAGGTGAAACCTGATGCAAAATTACAGTCCTTATTACCGCCTGAGATCGTTCAGAAAGGTTATGTGATTGCCGGCACCAACCCTAATACGCCGCCCACCACGTTTTTCCTTGAAGATAATAAAACCTTATCTGGTCGCGACGTCGATATTATGAATGCGATTGGTCAGCGTCTGGGTTTAAAAGTTATCTGGAAAGATACCGGCGGCTTCGACAATATTATTCCAGGCTTAAAAACCGGCCGCTTTGATGCGGTACTGTCAAATATTCGACCCAGCCAAAAGCGTTTCGCGCAAATCGACTTCGTGAGTTATTTCGACAGTTCACGCCAGGCGGTGATTTCACGGAAAGATAAAAATGTGCCACCGTTTACCCGCTTAACCGCGCTCTGTGGTGAAACCGTTGGCGCAGGCGTGGGCACGGCGCAGATTGAGTTTCTCAACGAAGCCAGCAAAACCTGCCTCAGTGAAAATAAGCCGGCGATTCAGGTTGCGGTCTTCCCGAGCCGTCCTGATGGCGTGGTCGCGGTATTGAGCGGCAGAACATCGTTTTATTACGGCCCGTGGGAAGGGTTGGCGTATCAGGCCGCGCAGCTGAAAAATCTGGCGATTACCGGTGAAATTAGCGTGCAGGAACCACCGATGTCGATTGGATTACCGAAGGGATCGCCAATTGAGAAGGCGGTGCAGGCCGCGTTGAATTCATTAATTCAGGATGGCACTTACCAAAAAATCCTCGATCACTGGTTCATTGGTTACGGTGCGGTAAAAGAAGCCAAACTTAATGAAGACGTGTTCGCTAAACAGTCATAGGAAAAGGTATGAGCGGTTTCCGCATCGTTAAAAGAACACGTAAAGCCAGTGCGCAGCAGATTGCGGCCTATCAGTATTTACCGGTGGCGAATATCAGCGACGCCATGCAGCGCTTAACGGCGGGCGGGGCCAATCTGCGTCCTTATCACGCCGGTGGCTATATGGCAGGTGCCGCGCTCACTGTGAAGTGTCGGCCTGGCGATAATTTGCTGGTGCATTACGCACTAAATATTGCAGAACCCGGTGATGTGATTGTGGTGGACGCCGGTGGAGATGTGACCAACGCGATTGTCGGTGAGCTGATGCTGACCTATGCGGCGAAGAAGCGCATCGCTGGCGTGGTAATTAACGGCGCGGTGCGCGACAGCCACAGTATCCGTAACAACGCTTTGCCGGTCTATGCGGCGGGTGTTACCCATCGTGGTCCTTATAAAGACGGACCTGGCGAAGTGAATGTGCCGATTTCGATAAATGGCATGGTGATTGAAGCGGGGGACCTTATCGTGGGTGATGATGATGGCGTGCTGTGCGTGCCTTTTGATCACATCGATGAAATTCACGCGCTGGCCAGCGCGCGCCACAGCGGTGAAATCGCCAAACTGCAGGCTATCGCCGAAGGACGCAATAAGCGCGATTGGGTCGAAAAGAAATTGCGCGAGTTGGGGTGCGCGTTTCCATCGTAGGGCGATATTAATAGCAATCTGTATCTTTAAAGGGCAGCTTTCATTTCCATAAATAAGCCACGCACGGATGTATCCAGATAACTGAGATAACTTTCAACCGAAAGCGTTCTTTCTAGCGTGGAGGAGTCAATAAAACGGCTCATTTGCGCGTTAAATTCACGGCTCCTGATAATATCCGGAAGTTGCTTGATCGCATGCTCAACTAAGCCAAGATAATTCACCACACCATAATCTTTGATTTTTGCTGTAACGAGTTCAGGAACGAGCTTAGCACCACGTGTGATCAACCAAGCCAGATCCCAAATATCACGATGACGAATTTTTACCGAGTCTGTAGCTACAGCTCTTCCCTGGTTATCGAGTAGTGAAGTAGGAAAAGCCAATACTTTATCTGCCAGAATTTCATCAAGGGTTTCGGTGTTAACCAGTACTACTGGCATTCCGACTAAAAAATCATAGTTGATTCTAAGCGCGACTAATTCGCGGGTGTAGGCGGGAATGTTGGCGATTTCTAATTTTATTTTCTGGCGTGGCATGGCGGGATTTTCTGGGGCGGTTTCAATGGAGATCCACCATTTTTCCACGCGAACGTGATTTATGCCGTCTTCTCCTACTTTAGCGGGCTTATTGTTTACCACGACATTAAGCCCAAATCGCTCGCCGATTCGCTTCTCAACACAGGCCTTAATTTTTTGCATGCTATCTGCTGAGAAGTCGCTACCACCAGCAAAGTCGAGGTCCTCGCTAAAACGATCTGATCCTCGACATAGCCTTAGCGATGTTCCTCCCTGAAATACAATGTCTTTTAGCAACCCTTCAGCATCAAGCGCTTGAAAAATTTCATAATGAAGTAATTCCTTTTCAACGACCGGGCGCATCTTCGACAGTGAGGCATTAGCCATCGCTAAATCGACGAGTTGATTAAAATCGGTTTTATCAATGATCATGCAATTTCCCCTTCCTGGTATGCTTGCATTGCTTCTTCTTCCACCATATTGGTGTTTCGTCCAACGCGTAACAGATCACGAATTGCTGCAGTTTGGGTGGCGATGCGTAAAGGCCGGCCTTTAGCGACCAGGGTGTTTTTGACAATTTGCGCAACGTTACGTTTGGTATGGGTGAATTCAATTGTGCCAAAAGGCGTATCAATTAAACCACTGGCACCGGTTGTCATTAATGTCATACGATTAATAGGAATCTGAGAAATTACCCCATATTCCGATAACACAGATTCAAGGCTCACATAAGACATGCTTCCCGGACGAAGTGCTTTAGCAATTTCTTCCATCATCCAGCGGTTTCTGGATGAAGCGTTCGGATTCACATACAGGCCACGCGCGACTCGCTGCAGCAACTTATCATCGACCATCCGCTTTAACGATTGCTCCATCGATTTGTCGGATTCAAGTGGGAAGAGCTTCGCGAGATCCTTCTTTGGCAGCACATAAATACCTTTACGGTCCATCTCGGCAAGCTTACTCATCAGCTCGAGTCTTTTCATTAGTTAATCTCAACCCCTCATGTTTAATGGGTTAGCATTAACATAACAGTAGGATGTGAAATAGAGTGAGTCAAGATAAGTTGTTTTCAACCCCTCAAGAATGAGGGGTTAGAGGTGACTTAATTCATGGCGACCACTTCATCATCCATGCGCTTGCTGCGTGCGGCGATCCCTCACCGTGACATACAAAAACGCCAGCACGAACAGCGCCGCGTAGATCACTACAATAGTTGGACCCGGCGCGCTATCGAGGAAGAATGAGGCGTATACGCCGCTGAAACCTGTCACCATCGCAATGCCAATTGCCAGCAACATCACCTGCACGAAACGACGCGCCAGCAGCAAGGCGATAGCGCCGGGCGCGATCAGCATCGAAATCGAAAGAATCACGCCCACCGATTTTAGCGCGGCGACGATGGTTAGCGAGATCAAACACAGCAAGCCGTAATGCATTAATTTACCGTTAATGCCGCAAGCGCGTGCCTGATTGGGATCGAACGCGTGCAGCAATAAATCGCGCCACTTAATGCCAATCAGCAGGCTGACAATCACCGCGATGGCCGCGGTCTGGATGATATCCGCCAGGCTGATGCCCAACATATCGCCGAACAAAATGTGGTCGAGATGTACTTCAGGCTGCAGTTTCAAATACAGCACCAAACCGGCGCCAAACATACCGGAGAAGACGATGCCCATCACCGTGTCGGGTTTGATGCGGCTGTTTTCGCTAATGTAGCCAGTCGCGACGGCACACAGCATCCCGGCGACAAACGCGCCGATGGCGTACGGCAAGCCAATTAGCCAGGCGATGACCACGCCAGGAAACACCGCGTGGCTCATCGCATCACCGAGCAATGACCAACCTTTAAGCACCAGAAACGCCGACAGCATCGCGCACGGCAGCGACAGCACCAAAGTGGTGATCAGCGCCATGTTCATGAATTCGAACTGGAAAGGACTCAACAATAATTCAGCCATTTACGCCGTCCTCCAGAGTCTGACGCGCACGGCGGCGCGCCGCCAGCACGCCATGTTTTGGTGCGAAGACAAAGGCCACTAAAAATACCAGCGTTTGTGCCACCACAATCACGCCGCCGGTCGCGCCATCAAGGAAGTAGCTGCTCCAGGCACCGAGGAAGCTGGTGATGCTGCCAATGGCGACGGCGATCATTAACAGACGCGGGAAACGGTCGGTTAGCAGATAGGCGGTCGCGCCGGGCGTCACCACCAGACAAATCACCATAAACGCGCCGACGGTTTGCAGCGCGGCGACGGTGGACGCAGAGAGAAGGGTAAAGAACAGGATCTTCAGCCGCAGCGTATTCAAACCGAGGGAACGTGCGTGGCTCTCGTCGAAGAAGGTCACCATCAAATCTTTCCACTTCAATAGCAAAATGGTCAGGGTGATAAAGCCAATCGCGCCGAGCTGCCAGATATCGGCGGGCGCAACCGACAAAATATTGCCCAGCACGATGGTTTGAATATTCACAGACGTGGGATTGAGCGACACCAGAAACAGGCCGATGCCGAAAAACGACGAGAAGATCAGGCCGATGATGGCATCTTCTTTTAAGCGCGTGCGCTGATTGAGGAACAGCATGCTGCCCGCCGCCAGCCCGCCGGAAAGAAACGCGCCGAGCGAAAAGGGCAGTCCGAGCATATACGCGCCCGCCACGCCGGGCACAATCGAGTGCGACAGCGCATCGCCAATCAGTGACCAGCCTTTCAGCATCAGAAAGCAGGAGAGAAACGCGCAAATCGCGCCGACCAGCGCCGCGATCCACATCGCATTCAGCATGTATTGATAGCCAAACGGCTCAATAATCCACGACATGGTTCGCTCCCCGGTCCGGATTTTTGTCTTTCATCAGCTGCATCAGCACCGCGTTACGCTCATGCAGCGCGCCATCAAAAGTCTGCGCCAGATTATCGGCGGTGAAAGTGTCATGCAGCAGGCCGCTCGCCAGCACGGTGTTTTTCACCAGCACGCAGCGATCGCAGAAATCGGGGATGGCGTTGAGATCGTGAGTAGAAACCAGCATGGTGCGGCCTTCGTCGCGCAACTCTTTCAGCAGGGCGATAATCGCGGCTTCGGTTTTGACGTCAACGCCGGTAAACGGCTCGTCCAGCAGGATAATTTGCCCACTTTGCGCCAGCGCGCGTGCCAGAAACACGCGTTTCTTCTGCCCGCCTGACAATTCGCCAATCTGACGATGGCGATAGGCGCTCATTCCCACGCGTTCCAGCGCCTGATCAACGCTCAGTTTATCGGCGGCACGCGGAATACGCAGCATGCCCATATAGCCGTAGCGGCCCATCATCACCACATCTTCCACCAACACCGGGAAGCTCCAGTCCACTTCCTCCGCTTGCGGAACATAGGAAACGATGTTGTGTTTCAGCGCTTTATTGGCCGGCAAACCGGCCAGCGTTACCGCGCCTGAGGAGAGCGGCACAAATCCCATGATCGCTTTGAACAGCGTGGATTTGCCGGAACCGTTAACACCAATCAGCGCGGTGATGCTGCCCGCTGGCACGCTAAAAGAGGCTTTGCGCAGCGCCGTGTGGCCGTTGCGATAGGTGACACCGACATTCTCGACGAGTAAACCTGCGGCTGGGTTCATTTCTGGCTTCCTTCTGTGATGCCTTTCACCACGGTTTCAGTGGTGACGCGCAAGAGATCCAGATAGGTCGGCACCGGGCCATCGCTGTTGCTCAGCGAATCGACGTACAACACGCCGCCGTAATGAATGCCGGCTTCACGCGCCACTTGCTGCGCGGGTTTGGCAGAGATGGTGCTTTCACTAAAGATGGCAGGGATTTGATGATCGCGCACCGCATCGATCACTTTACGCACCTGCTGCGGCGTGCCTTGCTGATCGGCGTTTATCGGCCATAAATAGAGCTCTTTCAAACCAAAATCGCGCGCCAGATAAGAGAAGGCACCTTCACTGGTCACCAACCAGCGTTTATCGGCGGGCAGCTTGTCGATAGCGGCACGCATCGGCGCGATGGTTTGCTGAATCTGCGCTTTGTAACGCTCGGCGTTGGCCTGATAAATGGCGGCATTGGCGGGATCGTATTTTTGCAGCGCGTTACGGATGTTATCGACGTAGATCAGCGCGTTATCCGGGGACATCCACGCATGTGGGTTTGGTTTGCCGTTATACGGGCCTTCAGTAATACCCATCGGCTCAATGCCTTCTGTCACGGTAACCTGCGGCACATTTTTGAGACGCTGGTAAAAACGGCTGAACCACAATTCCAGGTTAAAGCCATTTACCAAAATCAGATTGGCACCCTGCGCGCGACGAATATCGCCTGGCGTGGGTTGGTATTCGTGGATTTCTGCGCCGGTTTTGGTAATCGACGTCACGTCCGCCGCATCGCCCGCGACGTTTTTCGCCATATCAGCGATCACCGTAAAAGTGGTCACCACTTTGAGTTTTTCAGCCGCTGACGCGGTAAACGCGCTGAGTGATAGCAGGACGGCGATCGCAGGCAAAAGGCGTTGAGTGAACATCATCATCTCCAGAGAAATATAGCCATTGCTATAATATATAGCTGATGCTATCTATATGAGTCATTTTTGTTCACAACGCCAGTATCTAGACGAAAATTTACGAAAGGGGAACGGTAAATAAAGGCAGGATTTTGTAGGGTGCGCATTCATGCGCACCTGGCAGCAATTCACTTTTAGATAGGCAGCGCATCAATCAGCTGGCGTCAAAAATCACATACAACTTGCGCATGGTGTTTTCAATTACCCAGGTGCCTTCGGTATTGGCTTCAAAGAACAACGAATCGCCGGGTTTGAAGTGCAGCGTCTCTTCACCATCCGGCGTGAAAGAGCCGTTGCCGTTGAGGAAGTGCATGATTTCGGCCTGTTTCACCGAGCGGCGATAGGAACCGACGCTACATTCGAAGATTCCCGTATCGATATCTTCTTTGCCGGGAATCACTTTCTGAATGCCGGATAACGCAATGCTGCCGGTGCCAGGCAAACCTTCTACGCTGCCCCAATCTTCCATCGATGCAATGGCGGCGGGTTGGGTGATTTTTTGGACTTTCATTATTTTCCTCTGAAGTAGGTGTTGTGCGGTTATTTATCCGTGGTCGCCATGAATGGCGACCCTACGGCAACAGTCGCAGGTGGTGGAGACCACGTTGCCCAGCACGCGGCGCAGAAAATCCTGGGTGCGGGGCTCCTGCGGTTTAAGCAGAATGTGGTCGGCGGGGCCTTGTTCGACAATCTGTCCGCTGTGCAGGAAACAGACACGATCGGCGACTTCGCGTGCGAACTGCATTTCATGCGTCACCACAATCATCGTCATCCCTTCACGCGCCAGATTGCGCATCACCTGCAGCACTTCGCCCACCAGTTCCGGATCGAGCGCCGATGTCGGTTCATCAAACAATATCGCTTTCGGTTGCAGCGCCAGCGTGCGGGCAATCGCTACTCGCTGCTGTTGACCGCCGGAAAGTTGCGTCGGCCACGCGTTGATCTTCTCCGCCAGACCAACCATCGCCAGCAGATCTTTAGCGCGCTTCTCCGCCACATGACGCGGTTCGCCATTGACGTGCATCGGGCCTTCCATCACGTTCTCTAACACGCTGCGATGCGGGAACAGGTTGAAGCGCTGGAACACCATGCCAATCTGCCGACGCAGATCGTTGATGCTTTTATGTTTGTTATTGACGCGCTGGCCCAGCACGTTGATGTCGCCGCCTTCATAAGTTTCCAGGCCATTGATGCAGCGCAAAATGGTTGATTTCCCGGAACCCGACGGGCCGATCAAACACACCACTTCGCCTTCTCTGACGTTGAAACTCACGCCTTTCAGCACTTCGACATGACCGAATTTTTTGTGCACATCACGAATCTCAATCATCTCAGGCTCCTTTAATCTGGCGTTTTTCCAGCTGCTTGGTCAGCGCCAGCAACGGCAGGCACAGCACCAGATAAAGCAGCGCCACCAGCGTATACACCGTGGTGTTGTCGAAGGTGGACGCGGCAATCAGCTGGCCCTGACGCGTCATCTCGGTGACGGCAATGGTGGAGGCCAGCGCGGAATCTTTCAGCATCATCACCAGCGTGTTGCTGTAAGGCGGCAGGGCGACATGAAACGCCTGCGGCAGCACCACGCGGCGCATCGCTTTCGGGAAACTCATGCCCATTGAGCGCGCGGCTTCGAGCTGGCCGCGATCCACCGATTCAATGCCGGCGCGGAAAATCTCAGCGATATAGGTCGAAAAGCAGAAGGCGATACCGATCACGCTGGCCTGAAATGACGACAGCGTTATGCCAATATCGGGGAAGACGAAATAGATATAAAACAGCACCACGATCATCGGCAGGCCGCGCGTAATATTTATTACGGTCGCAATCGGCCAGGAAATTATTTTCCACGGACACATCTTCGCCGCAGCAAAAATCAGTCCCAATGGCGTGCTGATTATCAGGGACAAAATGGTGATGTAAATCGTCATTTCAGCCCCTTGCAACAGGAAGGGCAGATAAACGTGAATACTACTCCAATCCATGATAATCCCCTGCAGATAAATTTCATTATAATGAATATCCCCGATGGCGAATCACTGTCAATCTTTACCCGCCGAACAGAGATAGCTTTTACTTATTGTCGTCATACGAATAGGCTATAGGTTAAATAACGCTTGTTATCAAAGGGGTTAATCCTGAATTGTGAATTAACGCAGGGTGATTAAATAAAACATTGACAGACACCTGACTAATTTCATTATAGTGAAAATGACGTTCGCCCTTTTCATTTGATTCAGGAGTGAGTTATGTCTGCTAATCGTTCCCGGTTATTATTCACGTGTCTGGCGGCTGCATTTAGCCTCAATGCTCAAGCGGCGGCGCTGACCGCCGGTTCACCGCCTTCCAGTGCGCCAACTACGTTTCTCGATACCCAAAGCGGCAAAATTGAAGGCTTTATGCCGGATGTGGCAGCCGAAGTGGCGAAGCGCCAGCACCTCGATATTAATTACACCGCCATCCCATTCTCCACGCTGATTCAATCGGTGATTGCCGGCAAAATCGACATGATTGTGGCCGGTATGACGCCCACCGAAGAGCGCGCGAAACGCATTACGTTTTCTCAGCCGGTGACCGCGTTTGGCGCGGGTTTGGTGGTGCGTGACGACAACAAAAAGACCTATAACTCGTGGCAGGATGTGAAAGGTGACATCGTCGGCACCATGGCGGGCACCGATTACACCCAAAGCCTGATGGCGAGCGGCATCGCCAAAGAGGTCAAGGTATATGACAGTCCGGCGGATATGACGCGCGATTTATCGCTCGGACGTATAGCGGCGGGCATGAATGATTATCCGATCCTGAAAGCGCAGGAAAAAGCCGGCGGCCTGAAAGGCATGCACGTTATCGACGGTTATAAACCCGAACATGTTTCGCCGATGGCGTTTGGCGTGAAAAAGGGCAATGACCAATTAATGGCGCAGATTAATAGCGCGCTGACCGCGATGAAAGAAGACGGCACTTTGCAAACCATTAAAACCAAATGGGGCATGCCATAACTTCGCTGCGGCATATTTTGCTGTCTCGCACCGGTAATTTCAGCGATAAACACAGTATCAGGGAAATAAACGCGGCGACTGCGCTGTGCGAAATTGGATAAAGTTATCCGCTGGAAGGGTAAAAACCGATGAAGAGAGTGAGTATCAGTGACGAAGCAACGGATGCGCAGGACGCGGATATTGGATCGCGCCTGAAACGGATTCGTAAGGCGCGCAATATGACCATCACTGATTTGGCGCAGCTGGCGAATGTGTCTGCTGGTGCCATCAGCCAGATCGAGCGCAACCTGACTAATCCCACCGTGCGCGTGTTAGAGCAGCTGAGATTAGTGTTGAAAGTGCCGCTTTCAGCGTTCCTGGAAGAGAATCAAACCAATCTGCGCGGCGCGGAACATTATGTGCGTCGCGCCATTGAGCGGCCGCATTTTAATGTCGGCAAGCGTGGGATCTCCAAGGAGATGCTGTCGCCGTCAGGCGATCACGATTTGCAGTTTATGTTCATCAATGTGCCGCCGGGCGTGCGTTCCGATGAGATGTTGATGGGCAAGGGCGAGAAGGCCGGTTTGGTGATGGAAGGTGAGCTGACGCTGGAGATCGATGGTGACAGTGCCATTTTAACCGCAGGCGACAGCTTCCAGTTCCAGAGCCATTTACCGCACAACATTTTTAACCATAGCGCGAGTGAAGCCAGAGTGTTGTGGATCATGCACATTCCCTCTGAACATCATTTGTGATTTCGTCACCGAAGTGGCGTGCAGGACTTGAGACGATGCGCATAAAAATCAATGCAGTAGCAGACAGTGAACGCTTTCCCGAATCCGTCGATGTGATTGTCATTGGCGGCGGCATTATTGGCACGTCGGTGAGTTACGAACTGGCAAAACAGGGCGTTTCCGTGGCGCTGTTTGAAAAGGGCGTGATCGGCGGCGAGCAATCCGGTCGTAACTGGGGCTGGGTGCGCCAGCAGAACCGCGACCTGTACGAGCTGCCGATGGCGATGCGCAGTTTGCAGCGCTGGGACGAGCTGAGCAGCGAAATCGGCCTCGATCTCGGCTTCTCGCGTCAGGGCATTACTTACGGCACGCAGAGCGAAAGCGACTTGGCGCGCTGGGAAGCGTGGGGCAAACAGGCGCAGCAAATTGGCTTCGTCAGCCATCTGATGACCGCGCAAGAGACGCGCGAACGCATCGGCAACAATTCGCCGTGGATTGGCGGCGTGTGGTCGCCCAGCGATGGTCGCGCGGAGCCGTCACTGGCGGCACCGGCAATTGCGACCGGCGCGAAAAACCTCGGCGCATCGATCCAGCAAAACTGCGCGGTACGCGGCCTCGATGTTTCCGGCGGACGCGTGACCGGTGTCTGGACCGAGCGCGGCCTGGTGAAAGCCAATCGCGTGATCTGCTGCGGCGGCGCGTGGAGTTCGCGCTTCTGCAAGCAGTACGGCATCGAACTGCCGAGCGCCAATATCCTGGGTACCGCGTTCAAAACCACGGCGGCACCTGAAGTGATCAAAGGTTGTCTCAGCACCGGCGGGTTGTGTATTCGTCGTCGTCAGGATGGCAGCTATACCGTGGCGCTCTCCGGGCGCGGGCAGATTGACCTCGCACCGCAAAACATCCGTTATGCCACCAAGTTCTATCCGATGTATCGCAGCAAGATCGCTAAGAAGCTGAAGATGCGCATTAATGGCTCGTTCTTCAATGGCCCGGAAGCCGCTGGTTCGTGGTCTAATCAAGGTGTGTCGCCGTTTGAGAAGATCCGCACCCTCGATCCGGCACCGGACAACGGCATTGTGCAGGAAGCGATGCAGGCGCTGGTGCAGCTTTATCCGGAGTTGAACGGCATTAAAGTGGATCACGCTTGGGGCGGCTGGATTGATACCACGCCGGATTTGGTGCCGGTGATTGATGAGATGACCAGCATGCCGGGCTTATTTATCGCCTCTGGCTTTAGCGGCCACGGTTTTGGTATCGGGCCGGGTGCAGGCTTGCTGTGCGCGCAGATGGTGAATAACAAACCGTTGTTCACCGATATGAAGCCGTACAGTCTGGCGCGTTTCGCCAAAGGTCAGGCGATCCGTGAACCGCAGATGATGTAATCACAACCCCGCGACCGTAGGGTCGTCATTTATGACGACCTTTCCGCTGACCGCACGATACTTTTTCCAGGTCGCCATAAATGGCGACCCTACAAAACCGTGTGATCATTCTGATGCGTATTCCGACCGTAGGGTCGTCATTCATGACGACCTTTCCGATAACCGCACGATACTTTCCAGGTCGCCATAAATGGCGACCCTACAAATCACACATCCAAACGATGAATCACGTTCACAAACTCATGTACGCCGCTGTTAATTTCCCGCAGGCTGCGTGACAGCACGCTAATTTTATCCTGCTCGGTCACCACAAACTGCTTCACCTCACTAAGCTGCTGCTCCATCTGCGCAATCAAACTGGCGTTGTGTTCCACCACTTGGGTGATCTGCTTGGTGGCGCTGGAGGTGGATGCCGCCAAACGTCTCACTTCGCCTGCCACCACGCTGAATCCGCGTCCCGCTTCACCCGCGCGTGCCGACTCAATCGCCGCATTCAGCGCCAGAATATTGGTTTGTGAGGCAATCAGGTTGATAGTCTCGACCACCTCGCTAATGCTTTTCGCCGAGGCGTTGAGCTCCGCACCAATTGCCGTCGCCGCATTCACCTGCACCGCCACCAATCCAGAGTTGCGGATGGTTTCATCCAGCACCTCATTGGCGTTGTCGGTGATTTGTGAGGTCTCTTCAGAGGTCGTCAGTGCGATGTCGGCCACGCGCTTGGCCGCTTCCACGCGCGCGGTGATATCCGAAGCGATTTTAATCACCTTATAGACCTTGCCATCCGCGTCATAAACCGGGTTGTAACTGGCTTCAAGCCAGATACGTTCGCCGCTGGCAGTTTTGCGTTCGAAGCGGCCAACAAAGTGTTCACCTTTGGCCATCTTGCGCCAGAAGTCCGGATTTTCGCGGTAGAAGTTATCGAAGCAGAAAATACGATGATGTTGCCCAACAACCGAATCCAACTCATATCCCATGTGCTTGAGGAAGTTATTGTTGGCCGTGAGGATTTGACCATCCGGCGTAAATTCGATTACCGCCATGGAAAGGTCCAGTGCGGTGATCACCGCTTCTTTGTGCTCCAGCTCCTGATGACGTTCTGTAATATCCGAAGCCACCTTGATCACTTTGTAAACATGGCCTTTGTCATCGCTCACCGGGAAATAGGTGGCGCTGAGATAGAAGCGCTGGCCTTGCTTATTGAAGCGCTCAAAAATGCCAGTTACCGATTCGCCCGACGCCAGCGTTTGCCAGAAGGCGAGGTAGTTGGAAGATTGGCTGTGTTGCGGGCTGCAGAAGATGCGGTGATGTTTTCCCTGAATCTCATTCAGCTGGTAGCCGGTGGTGGCAAGGAAGAGGTGATTGGCAGTAAGAATCTCGCCGTTGGGCGTAAATTCAATCCATGCCACATGCTGTTTGATCGCATTGATATCTTTAACCACATCGCCACTTTTATAAAAGGGCAAGGTAAGACTCGACTTTTTCACACCAAACATGGGAAGCCTCAGGCGATTATTGTGCTGTTGAACGTAAGGCGTGCAGCACCAATCTGCTCACGTTCAGGACGTGTCGCTTAGGCTGCCCGCAGATCCCCTTCGCCGTACACTTCAAAGTGTCTCTGTGCGCCGCAGCGCCGCATGGGGGTATTTAATTAACCGACCTGATGTTTTCAAAAGTACCGATCAGAGCGTAGTCGAACTCTGCATCGTTAGTTATCGGCGGCCTTATTTAAAGGTTTAATTTAAATACATGTAAAAGAGCTGTTCATAAACTTTGGTTAATTTGCCGCTGCAAACTGGCATAACGCCTCCTTCCTGACTAAACAGTTAAACGTCCTTGATATTTTCCTTACGCATTCCTGATGCGATGTTGCGGGTTCGCTTGATGCGCGGACCTAACCTTTTGCCGGTCAGACGACGTAACTCTGGCCCATCACGGAGTTGATGATGAACAACCACAAATCTGCGCTTTCCGCTGTCGCCATCGCCACACTTAGCGCGTTGCTGACGCCTGCTCCCGCGCTGGCATGGGATAGCCTGACCGTGTTTGGCGATAGCCTGAGTGATAGCGGCAACGTGGGCCGCTTTACCTTCGACGGTGCACAGCATCCTTTATATGACGAGATACTTGCCGCGCATTTAGGCGAGGACTTGCAGCGTTCTACACTGGGCGGCAGCAATTATGCGCAGGGCGGCGCGGTGTCGGTGCCGAAGCTCGATCCGGATTTAAACACTCAGGATCAACTCGCGGGTTATCTCGCCTCAACCGGCGGTCGCGCTGACAGCAACGGTCTGTATATTCATTGGGTCGGCGCCAACGATATTGCCGCTGCCGTCACCAATCCCTTAACCGCCAGCGAGACCATCAGCAACAGCGCCAATCAATCGGTTGCACAGATCAAAATGCTACTGGATGCCGGTGCGGGAGCGGTCATTGTGCCAACGGTTCCGCAACTCGGTTCAACGCCTTATATGATCCAAACGGTGTTGCGCGTATTAGGTACCGCAGCCACGCCAGCGATGGTGGCGGCATTTCAGTCGCTGGATAGCGTCACCACGCCAGATAAAGCCGCGCGGCAACAGGCGGTGCAGGATGCGTTTACGCAAGCCGCGGGCGAAGTCTCTTCTGTTCCGGCGGTGCGCGACGCGCTGGCGCAGCAGCTGTACACCGCCTGGCAGGAACTCAGCGAGCAAGTTACTGCGCTCTCCGACGGCTATAACCAGCAGGAAGAAGCGGGGCTGGCGACATTGAATGGCAATATCGTGCGCGTTGATATCGCTGGGCTGTTTGATGAAGTGATCGCCAATCCGACGCAATATGGCTTAACCAACACCATCGGCATCGCGTGTCCTATCGGGACGTCAGCGGATGAGTGTAAATCCAGCACGCCAGGTTTCTCCAGCGCGCAGGATTATCTGTTCGCCGATCGTCTTCATCCAAGCCCAGCGGTTCATGCGATGATCGCCGATTACATTCAGTCGATTCTGGATGCGCCAGCGCAAGTGGCGGCGCTGTCTCAATCGCCACTGATGATGGCGCGCGATACACAAAACACGTTGGATGGGCATTTGCAGCAACAGCGTCAGCAGCCTGCCAGCGCCGGACAGTTCACGGTGTTTGGCGGTTACGCTGGGCAACACGTCGATTATCAAGGCGACAGCTGGAGCAACGGCAGTGCCAACACGGCCAACTTAACGCTCGGTATCGGCTATCAGCTCACCGACAACTGGCAAACCGGTGTGCTGTTCTCCAACACCAATCAGCGCCAGGAGCCTTCTTCCAACTACGATTACAAACTGCGCGGCAATCTGGTGGCGCTTTACAGCCAACTGACGGTGTTCGATCAGGGCTGGATCAACGCCGATCTGCATTATGCCGACCTCGATTTCGACAGCATTGAGCGTGATATCCACATCGGCCCGGCCAAACGTACCGAGCAGGGCAGCACCAGCGGTAAACTGCTCGGCATGCGCGTGCAAACCGGCTGGACGCTGCCGCTAACCGAAAATCTCAGCACCGGACCGGTCGCCAGTTACGCGCTGGATTATGGACGCGTCGGTGGCTATAGCGAAAACAGCGACAGCAGCACCGCGATGCGCTACTCCGATCAAACCACCCATTCACAGATTGGCTTGGTGGGCTGGCGTATCGACAGCAAACAGTGGGTGGTCAATCCGTGGGCGCAGGTGAGTTACAACCATCAGTTTGGCGATACCGATTCCACGGTGCGCGCCGGGCTAAAATCGACCCGAACGTCGTTTGAACGCAGCATTGAGGCGCGTGATAAGAACTGGCTCGATCTGTCGGTAGGTGCCAACGTGCCGCTGGCTGAAACGGTGAATGCTTTTGCCGGTGTTTCAACGGTTGGCGGCAATAGCGATTACCATCAGGTGACGTGGAATGTCGGTGTGAACGCCACTTTCTAAGTATTAAGGCCAGTAACCCATCGTTACTGGCCAGTTAATTTATAATGACATCTGCATCATTTATTAAGTCGTGTTTAAGACATATTCCGCGCTTTTCGTACCGGCTATATCAATAAACTGTCTGCGATTAATCTGTAAATCATTTCCTTCCCGTTACGCTTTTTTTCATTAATCATCATGTTGCCTGGTATTTCCAAAAACGCATAATTAAATACCACCAGTATGACTGGCACGCATCAACACATTAATTTTCAATTACTTATACTCGATGGTGCAGTTACTTTCTCTTAATAATTAAGGGGTACACCATGGCGAATGCGTCCAGTAATACCAATCCACAAAATGCAGTAGCAGCGGCGGCTACCGTTTATCAATTTCGGGATGTTGCAGAATTAAAAGCAACAGAACCCACCGTCGGAGGCACGATCGGCACTGTGCTTGAGTACACTCGTGGCACAAAAAGTGGCGGAGGTGTTTTTGTTTACGATGCCACTGATACGACATCTATGGATGATGGCGGGCTGATTTTTGTAACTGCGGGGAAAAAGCGCTGGAAGCGCGTGGTGTTAGATTACAACTCAGTGACTGTTTTGGATTTTGGCGCAGTGCCAGATGGCAAGACTGACTGCATAGAAGCGGTGAAACGCATGTATACCTGGTCACAGCGCGTACTGCCATCGGCCGGGATTCGCTTTACGGCGGGCGTGTTTAGCATGTCGACATTCGACATCTCTGATAAAGAAATTAATCGTTTCAAAGTCGCAGGTGCGGCGGTCAACTTCGGCTATTTTCCAACCACAACATTGGTTTTCAATTGGGAAACTAAACCGCGTGGTCAACTCTTCTTTAAAGTGCAGGCGCGCTATGCGGAAATCTCAGGGATTGTTGTTAAAGGGATGAGTTCTGATAGCGGTGGTGATGGTGGTACCGCATTTAACACCGTCGGCTTTTACGCCAACACCATTATCGGTGGTCAGTTCTTGCGTGTGAGCAGTATGGAGTTCCGTTATCTCGGCGGCAGGGCGTTGGATCTCATCGATACGCTGGATTGTAAAATCGACCAGTTTTATTCCCGTGGCTGTCAGGACAGCATTGTCTACGCGCGCTGGTCCGATCGTGAGCAAGGCGCATGGGATCACTCCACGGCAATTGAACTCTCTAACTTCAACTTGCAAGGCAACACTAAAAAACCGGTGCTCGATTTGCCGCGCTGTACCCAATCCTTTATTCGTAACGGCTGGATTGAACATGCGGAGTTTGCTGGCGATCTCACCAATGGTCAATGGGTGATTGAAGGACTGGCGATTGAATCCACCGATAATCCGCTAAAACTGGGTTATTGCCGAGCCACCATTATTCAAAAAAGTATTCATAACCAAAGTGCAGGTTTTGATTACAGCACCGCAGGCATTGAACCCTGGACGCTAATTGGCGAGGGCGATCGTGGCGTGCTGGAATTTTCCGATTGGGGGATCATTGCGCAGGGCTCATTGAGTTACGATTATATTTCCTCGCAACACCACATGGATAATCGTACCGAAAATAATAAATGGTTTTATGTTGGCGAATTTAACTTCTCCGATGCGACCTCGCAGATTCACGTCCGTGTGGTGGGCAGTGCGCAATATAACTCCCAAAGCGAAACGCAAAAAACCCATAGCAATCGCACGCCAGAAGGCGCAACTAATATCTATTTGCAAGCGCGTGATGGTGCTAACACCATTGGCAGTTGGTACGGCGAAGGTTCCAGTCCGGTAGTGAAAGTTCATATTTCCGGCAATGGAGCGAGAACCAAACTCTATGTAAAAATCGCTGCCTATACTGGATTCTCCACCGCATTGGTCACCACCAACGGTAAAGATCGCTATCAAGCAGGATTATGTTTTATCTTCCGCAAAAGCTTTACCGCTTGCAGCGCTGAGGAGAGTGCAACGCTCGATGCGGCACCGACCGTGGCGTTTGAACAACATTGGATTGGCAATAAAGATGTGGGCTTTGGCTATAACAACAATAAAGAGTTGTTACTGCAGGGAACGTTAGTTTTAGGCCAACCAGAAGAGTATGAGCCTGGTAAGTGGCGCACACGCCGTTATTTAAAAGTACGCGTAAATGGCGAAGAGTGGAGTATTCCATTGAATTCAGCCACAGAACCTTATATCTAAATAATAGCCAGCAACTGCGGTTGCTGGCTTTATTAGCGATCAATTCACACCCGGAATATGCACCTCTGGCAATGTCTCCCGCACTTCCCAGCCGCGTAATTTGCCCGGATTTAATAAGTTATGCGGATCGCAGGCGCGTTTCATCGACACCACATCGGCACGCACCATGCCTTGTTTGCCGTCTTCAATATGAATTACATGCGGGTTATTTATTTTCACGCCGTTCGCGCGGTAAATATCCATAATCGCGTTAAGGCGCTCTTCGTCGTGATAACGTATCAGCGGCAAACCGCTACAGGTAATAGAGCCATTCATATCGCGCAGGAATTCAATGTGCGACATCACCTCATCAGATAATTGCGCTTCTAAGGCGACGGCCTGCTGCTGATAATTATCCGCCGCATAGGCGGTTTGCAGGTATGTCAGCGTCTTGTCGATTTTCAGCGCCTGCAGCGTGGTGTGGTTCCAGCAATATTCGATCAGCGAATGGCCGCTGTTTTCCCCGTCGGCAAAATGCAGCGTGTTGCGTCCCGCATGTTGGGTGAGAAGTGCAGGTAACAACCCATCGCTTTCGCTGCCAACCAGAGAAATCACGCCATGCTTACCCGCCACATCGGCATCGGCCAGATCGCTGAAGTAATCGAGCACTGGCGCAGCGAACACCGCGATTTGTCGTTTCACCATGCCTGGCGATCGCGCAATCCCATCGGCAAAGGCCATTGCCGCCGCGAAGTCGTTGAAAATATCAAGGCGTTCGATCCAGTCATGACGCGGTGCCAGCGCCAGTTCGATCTCCAGCACAATGCCGTTGCTGCCGTACGCGTGATGCAGTAACAGCGCATCTGGCGCCTGCAACGTGATAATGCGCGGCGTCTCTTCCATGGTCATCAGCCGCACCGACAACACGTTACCCGGCGCGGCCAGCGGACCGTAATTGATGGAGCCCACGCCGCCAAATCCGCCGCCAAATAGGCCGCCAAGCGTCGCCAATTTCCAGGTGGAGGGCATGCAGCGCAGCTCCCAGCCGAGTGGACGCGTATGCGCTTCCAGATCGCCGAGCCGGATGCCCGCCTGCGCGCGCACCGTGCCGTGGCCGACGGCGGTCACCGCGTTGAGGCGCGTCATATCGACCATCACGCCACCGTGCAGTGGAATCAGCTGACCGTAATTGCCGGTGCCGCCGCCACGCAGGTTGAGCGGCACGCGCTGTTTAGTGCAGGCCGCGACGATCAGCGCCAGTTCCTGCTCATCACGCGGACGTACCGCCAGTTCAGCAAACTTCTCTTCCAGCTGCGGTTTCAGCACCGGGCTGAACCAGTGGAAATCGCGCGACAGACGTTTGACCTTCGGCGCTTCTTTAATCCAGTCAAGTTCAGGCAACGCCGCGACCAGCGCCGCCAGTGCAGACTGGCGATCGGAATCAGACATGTTTATTTCCTGTGTTAAAAGAGGGTTCCGTAGGGTCGCCATTCATGGCGACCTTCTCACCAGGTCGCCATGAATGGCGACCCTACGATGTTAGTTAGGGCTCAATTCACTCTCATGCCATGCCGCCAGCACGCGGCGCGTCAGCCACGACATCAGCGCGAACAGCAGGAAGCCCGCCAGTGAAATCAGCAGCAGCGCGGCAAACATCAGCGGAATATTGAGCTGATAACCGGCCTGCAAAATCTGGTACGCCAGCCCGGTATCGGTGCCGCCGGTGCCGGCGACAAACTCGGCCACCACCGCGCCAATCAGTGACAAGCCACTTGAGATGCGCAGTGCCCCGAAGAAGTACGGCAGCGCCGAGGGAATTCGCAGGCGCAGCAGAATTTGCATGCGTGAGGCGTGATTGAGGCGGAAATAGCTCAGCAATCCCGGCGACACGCTGCGCAGTCCTTGTGTGGTATTGGAAATTATTGGAAACACCGCCATCAAGGTGGCACATACCACCAGCGACAGCGTGGTGTCTTTCACCCAGATGATGATCAGCGGCGCGATGGCGACAATCGGCGTTACCTGCAGGAACACGATGTAGGGAAAAAGGGCGGTTTCAATAAAGCGATTTTGCACCAGCAGAAACGCCACAATCGAGCCAATGACAATCGCCACGACGAATGAAATCACGGTAATTTTCAGAGTGTAGAGCAACGACATAAACAGCGTCGGGAAGTTTTGTACCAGGCTTTGCGCCACCACTAACGGCGAGGGCACCAGAAACACCGGCACCTTGAAGGTGGTGACCAGAAACTGCCACAACAGCAGCATGGCGACCGCGACGATGGCCGGGAACAGCCACTGCTGAAATTGCCGATGGCTCGCTAAAGGTTTCATTATTGACTCTCCTTGCTCGCCGCCAGCAGGCCGCGTTGCAGCTGTTGCGCATAGTGCGTGAAATCCTGGCTGACGCGGAACTCATCGTCGCGCGGCAACGTGGTTTCAATGCGAATGTCATCCACCACGCGTCCGGGACGCGCCGCCATCATGATCACCCGCTGCGACAGAAATACCGCTTCCTGAATCGAGTGGGTGACAAACACCACTGTCAGCTTCTGCTCCTGCCACAAATCCAGCAGATCGCTGTCCAGTTTGTTGCGGGTGATTTCATCCAGCGCGCCAAACGGCTCATCCATTAGCAGCACTTTCGGACGCGTGACCAGTCCGCGCGCAATGGATACGCGCATCTGCATACCGCCGGAAAGCTCGCGCGGCAACACGTGACCAAACTGGCCGAGGCCGACCAGTTCGAGGATCTCGCGCACGCGGGTGTCCGCTTCGGCACGCGGCACGCCCGCCAAATCAAGTGGCAGACGCACGTTTTTGTGCACGTTGCTCCACGGCATCAGCGTCGCTTCCTGAAACACAAACGACAGTGGCAGATCGCGTTGATTTTCCCGCCGATCGCGGCGAAACAGCATTAACTTGCCATCGGTAGGCTCAATCAGCCCGGCGATCATTTTCAGCAAGGTGCTTTTGCCGCAGCCGGACGGGCCGAGCAGCGAGACAAATTCGCCCTGACGAATAGTGAGATCGACCGGCAGCAGCGCGCGCGTGCCATTGGGATAGATTTTCTCCGCTGACAGCACCTCAATCGCCGGTGGTGCCGCAGAACGCGGCACCGCTTGCGCATCGGGATGCAGCAGCGTCAGATGGCTGGCTGTATTCATGGCAGAACCTTGACGTCTTGAATGAATTTAAGCGTGTAGCTGCCGTCAAACGGCACTTTCGTGGGATCGATCAGTTTGGTATCGACCAGCAGCTGCCAGGTTTGCTTGAGGCGCGCTTCGGTCATGATGCCGATGCCGCCGGTTTGTGCATCGCCGCCGGTCAGCATCTGGTATTTCTTCATCTGCGCGATGCCGAAAGCGATCTGTTCATCGCTCATCTGCGGGTTCTCTTTCTTGATCAGCACGTTGCCAGCGGCTGGATCCTGCAGATAGTTTTTCCAGCCCTGCATTGATGCCTTCACAAACGCCGCCACCGCCGCCGGACGTTTCTCAATGGTCGATTTCATGCAGACGATGCTGTTGCCGTACGGCGGATAGCCCCAATCGCTGATCGGATAGACATTGGCCTGCGCATTGGCTTTCTGCACCGCAAAAGGTTCGGAGGTGATATAGCCTTGCTGCACCAGATTTTTATCGGCGAGGAACGGCTGAATGCTGAAGGTGTAAGGCCGCACGCGCGCGTTTTTAAGGTTTAGCGCGCTCTGCGCCCACGGCCAATATGAGGTGTAGGCTTCCGCTGCCAGCAGGAAGGTTTTGCCCTGCAAATCGGCCTGATTTTTCACATCAGGATGAGTGAGAAAGGCAATCGCCGAGTGCTGGAAGGTGGTGGCAACCGGCATTGCTTCAACACCTTGCTGCCAGATTTCCAGCGCCTGCATGTTATCGCTGATGATGCAGTCGGCTTGGCCGGCCGCCATCAGCTGCATGGTATGCACCTGCGGACCGCCCATCTTGATTGTGACGTCGAGGCCAGCATCACGATAGAGATTCTGCGCCTGCGCCTGATAAAAGCCGCCGTGTTCGGCCTGCGCATACCAGTTGGTCATAAAGGTGAATTTCTCAGCCGCCATGCTCGGGGCCGAGAGTGCCAGCGCAAGCGCGGCAACAGTGCTCAATGTTTTTTTCATCGTTATTCCCTAGCGAGGTGTTAAAAAGGCGGCGGCGTCGTTGTGATCTAATACTTTGCCTTGCCACTGGCCGGTGCCCCACGCCGGTTCGGCGCGCATTACCCACGTCATTTGATGCACTTCGGTGATCACCTGCGCCCAGCTTTCTGCCAGCGAATCGAGGATCGCTGCGCCTTGCTCGGGCGTGGACGGCAAAGGATCGCCAATCACGCCGCTTGGGCCGAAATCGTAGGACGCCCACGCTGCCATCGGTTTGTTGGTCGAAAGCGTCGGGCAGGGGAATTCCGGCGGATAGTTGGCGACGGCTTTGTCCATTTGCACGGTATCGGGCGCCAGCGCCAGCATCAGCGCAGTTTCCGCGTGTCCGGCGTGCATCGCCATCTGGCGTTCTTTGTCATCCATAAAGCTTTCCGCGCAGTTCGGCACTTTGAAGGTGTCTTGCATGATGATGATCATGTCGCCGTGACGCAGACGTAGTTCGCGTGCCGCCATCTGCAACGGCTGCGGCTGGCCGCCGTGGCCGTTAACCATCAGGAATTTGCGGAAACCGGCGCGATAGAGTGATTCACCAATCTCCAGAATGGTGTGCAGCAAGGTTTCACCGGTCAGCGTCAGCGTGCCGGGAAAATGCAGGTGCTCATCCGATTTGCCGTAAGTGATCGGCGGGATGGCGTAAGCGGGGATCGCCGCTGGTAAGCGCGCCAGCGCATGGCCGACCACGCCAGAAGAGATCACGCTATCCACCGCGCACGGCAGATGCGGGCCGTGCTGCTCAATCGCGCCGGTCGGCAACACGATCACGGTGTTGGCTTTATTCTCCAGCGTGGCGATGTCAGTCCAGCTCAGGTACGGCAAAAAGCGGTTTGCCGGAATATAACCATGCAACATTTCAACTCCTCGTGTTATTGCGGCAACCACGCCGTGGCTTCAACTTCAATCAAGACGTCCGGACTCGGCAGCATTTCGCTCACCTGCACCACGGTCGAAACCGGCGGCGCATCGGGGAAAAATTGCTTACGCACCCGGCTGTAATGGGGGAAATGGTCCAGATTGCGGAAGTACTGCACCAGTTTGAAGACATCGCTCATCTGGCCGCCCGCGCTTTCGATGGTGGTGCGAATGCTCTCCAGCACGTACCAGCTCTGTGCCAGAATCGGCCCCTCTTTAATGTCGGTGGAGAACTCGCCGGTGCGGCCAAGCAGTTGTTGTGCAGCGGCGGGAATGTCGTCGTAGCCGCGCACAATGGTGGCGGTTTGCGGGTTCACCGGAATAATGCCGGAAAGGAAAATGAAGTCGCCCGCGCGTCGCCACGCGGCATATTTCGCCAGCGGTTGTCCCGCTCCTGCATCAAGCGCCATCTGTTGTTTCTCCATAACGCACACCCATTTTCAGCCGATAGCGCTGACGTTGCCGCAACGGCCAGCTCGCCACATCGGCATGCGGAAAGATCACTAAATCATTCGCCAGCAGCGCGCGGCGTTGGCAGATCAGCGCCGATGCCTCATCAAATGCCGCGCCCAGTTGCAGGCTTAGCAAAGCGCTAAACAGCGTATCGAGCGGGTCGTAACTGCCAAACGGGCAGAACGCGTCTTGCACGTTATCAGCGCCGAGCAGCAGCGCGACACCAAGTGCCTGCGCCTCTTTCACCAGCGTTAAACCGCGCAGCCGCGGCGTGCGGCCGGGCACCGCATCCTGCAGCAGCAGGTTGGTGAGCGGCAGCGCAATCAATGTCACATTGTGCTGCGCCAGCACGGCCAGAATTTGTTCTGCATCGTCCTGCTGCGACAGCGCGCAGCTGTGGCTGCAGGTAATCGCGCCGCTAAACGGATGCTGCTGCAAATAGTGCGCCAGCCAGCGTAATCCCTGCGCCTCGACGTTAAGTTCTTCATCAATATGCAGATCGATATCCAGCTGCCACAGTTCGGCGGCCTGCATCAGATGCTGAAACGCCTGCGCATCCCAGTTGCTGCTGTGAATAAAGCCGCCTAACAGCGCGCCGGGACCGCTGGTCGCGACCTGCGCGGCGATATGCTGCGCATCGCTGGCATCGGCGAAAAAGGTCAGTGGCGCGAGGGCGACACGTTCAATGCTGCACAGCGGATGGTGCAGATCGCCAATCACTTGCCACGCTAACGGTGCATCGACGGAGAACCAGTCGATGTGGGTACGCAGCAAACCAACACCGGCTTCCACCGCCCAGCGCAGCGCCTGGCTGGCGCGCTGCTGCAAATCTTCCGCGTTCCAGTGCGCGCGGTCCTGATGCATGGCGGCAATCGCTGCCAGCAAACCGGGCTGTTGCGCCGGGCTGCGCTGGATGGTGAAGGTTTTGTCCAGATGCGCGTGCGGCTCGATAAATGCGGGCAGCACCAGTGCGCCATTCAGCGGCAGATAATCAGCG
Source organism: Enterobacter sp. Sphag1F (assembly GCF_014193275.1). Taxonomy (NCBI): domain Bacteria; kingdom Pseudomonadati; phylum Pseudomonadota; class Gammaproteobacteria; order Enterobacterales; family Enterobacteriaceae; genus Enterobacter; species Enterobacter sp. Sphag1F. Next base: position 205,672 of record NZ_JACHZD010000006.1, read on the forward strand.
GGTGCTGCTGCGCTGTCGGGTTCGAATTGCAGGCCAGCGGCGTGGAAATGTAAGGTCGCCAGCTGCGGTTGATTATTGGTTTCAGGCCAGTTCTCAGGCAGCAGCCAGCGGGGTAAACGTGCGCCGGTGGCACCCGGATAGCCGCTCATAGATCAAGCACCAGTAAAGGTGAGCGCGCACGCGAGCAGCACAGCACGATGCAATCATTGGCCGCACGTTCTTGCTTACTCAGTACCTCATCGCGGTGATCTGGTTCACCTGCCAATACGCCGGTGATACAGGCGCCGCACATGCCTTGTTCGCAGGAGAGTTCGATCTTAATCCCAGCCTCTTCAAGCACCTCGGCAATAGTTTGTTGCGCGCCCACGGCAAAGCGTGCGCCGGAGGAGGCGATCTCCACCTCGAACGCACCGCCTGCAATCACCGACTTTGTGGGTTGGAAGCGTTCGCTGTGCAGCTGTGTTTCGGTCCAGCCGTGTTGCAAAGCGAGCTGCTGCAGATGTTCCATAAAACCTGCAGGACCGCAGAACACCAATGCTGCGTTATCTGGCTTAGAGAGATCGTCGGGAACGCGCTGGCGCAGGCTGTCGCCTTCGCTGCTGTAGTGAATGACGACGCGAGCGCCGAGTTTGCTCAGGCGTTGGCTGAAAGCCAGCTCGTCGGCGCGCTTCAGGTAAAGGTGCAGGGTAAAATCCGCCTGACGCGCCGCCAGCGTTTCGGCCATCACCAACAGCGGCGTCAAACCGATACCGGCGGCAAACATCAGCGTGCGCGGCGCATGCGGCAGCGGGAAGTGGTTGCGTGGGGCGGAAATCTGTAGCTCATCGCCGACATTTAACTGCTGATGCAGCCAGCGCGATCCGCCGGTTGAACGCTCATCCAGACGCACGCAGATTTCATAATGGTCGGCTGCCGCAGAGCAGAGTGAATACTGGCGTTTACCGCATTCGGGAATGAGCAAATCGATATGCGCGCCGGGCGTGAAAGCCGGCAACGGCTGCCCGCTGCGACTCGCCAGCGTCAGTAATACATTGCCTGCACCGTTGAACTGCTTTGCGATGACGGTGACGGCGAGAGAATTGAATTTCATCATCTATCTGCCTGAGCAGGGATGTCGTCGGCTGGAAAGCCACGCAAACCCTTGTTTTTATCATGGCAGCGATTATTATTTTGCCGTTGTGTAAGCGTCCATCTGTTTAATTCGCATGATGCGTTGCAAAAAAGAGAGCACCCCTTATGTTCGCCTTCTCCCGATTTCTGCTCTATTTCACTGAGGTGGCCCGCCAGGGTTCGCTGCGCAAGGCTTCTGAGGTGCTGCATGTTTCTGCGTCGTCGATCGATCGGCAGATCCTACGCGTCGAGGAACAGCTGGATATGCCGCTGTTTGAGCGCCATCCATCAGGATTACGTATGACCGCAGCGGGTGAGATCCTGCTAAATGCGGCAAAAAACTGGCAGCGGGATTTTGGCCGCGTTTGTACGCAGCTGGATGATTTACGCGGATTGCGCCACGGCCATGTGCATATCGCCACCATTGATGCTATTAATCGCGGTTTCTTCTCTTCGATCCTGCAGCGTATTCGCAGCGACTATCCCGGCATCTCTTTCACGCTGACCACCATGAGCAATATCCATATCGCCAATGCGTTAACTTCGGGTGATGCGGATTTCGGCATCATGCTCAATCCGCAGAGTTCGCGCGAGCTGCTGGTGAAGTCGTTTGCTGATTTACGGCTAGGCATTGTGGTGAGCAGCCAGCATCCGCTGGCCCATCTGGAGTCGATCCGTTTCAGCCATTGCGAATCCTGGCCGTTTATCGTGCCCGCCGCGCCGCTGATGCTGGCCGACCCGCTAGAAGCGCTGATCAACAGTTCGGGCATTAAGATCAGCGAAGTGGCGCGCACCAATAACATTCACATGCTGCGTTCGCTGGTGCGCGATGACGTGGGCATTAGCCTGATGTGCTGGCTGGATATCGTCGATGAGTATCGGCGCGGCGAACTGAAGTTTATCCCGCTGATCGATACGGTGCTGAAGCCGTTTACCTTGTCGCTGTGTGTTGCGCCGCAGCGCCAGCTTTCGATTGCGGCTTCCATGATGCTGCGCGAGCTGGAGTCGTTTTTTGCGCTGATGCAGAGTGAGGAGCTGCTGGCGTAAACGGTCGCCATGAATGGCGACCCTACGATAATGTTAATCGCCCCAACGGCTGCGCAAATAATTCACCGCATCCTGGGTTTGTGGCTGATTCAGGTAATTCTCGCGGAACAATATCGTGCCGTTAATTTGCGGTACTGACTCGTTGAGATCGAGCTGCTTTTTCAGCTCTGGCACGCCGCCACTTACCGTCCAATCCGGTTCGCTTTTCGAGGCTTCGCCAATTTTATACAGCGCAACACCGATATAGAGCCGCGTATGCGTCGGTTTCACTACGTCCGCCCACCAGTTGGCTAACACGTCGTAGCGTGCGGCCTGGCGCGCAAACGGCCAGTAAAGCTGCGGCGCGATGTAATCCAATAATCCCATTTGCACCCAGCGACGCGTATCGGCATAGGCTTCGTCATAGGCTGCCGCGCCGCGCGTGTCGGAGCCTGCCGCATCATGCGACAGATTGCGCCATACGCCCGCCGGGCTGACGCCAAATTCTACGTTCGGGTTCAACTGCTTGATGGTGCGCGACACCTGCTCGATTAACAGCAGCGTATTGTTGCGGCGCCAGTCGGCTTTTGAGGCAAAACCCTGACCATATTGGCGGAACGTGGCGTTGTCGTTGAGGGTTGAGCCGGGCGTTTCGGTATAGAAATAGTCATCGAACTGCACGCCGTCGATTGGATAGTGCGACACCACTTCCGCAACGATGCTGGTGATCCAGTCACGCGCGGCGGGAATGCCGGGATCGAGCACAAAGCGATCGCTGGCGGTGCGAATCCAGTCGCGATGCAGCACAAACACGCTAGCCGGTTGCAGCGCAAGCGTATTATTCAGCGCGTTAACCGTGGACGGTTTGACGTTGGTCGAGACGCGATAAGGGTTGAACCATGCGTGCACCTTCATGCCGCGTTTGTGCGCCTCATCCAGCATGAACTTCAGCGGATCGTAGCCGGGATCTTCGCCAATTTTGCCGGTGAGCATATCTGACCAGGGCAAGATGCTGGAGCGCCACAGCGCGGTGCCATCAGGTTTCACCTGGAAAAACACGGTGTTGATGCCGAGGCTTTTCAGTTTATCCAGTTTGTCGGTCAGCGCTTGTTGCTGCTGGTGGATGCGGTTGGCCGGGTTGGCGTTGACTGAATTGATCGGCGGCCAGTCGAGGCGTGAAACGGTTGTCAGCCACACGCCGCGCACCGGCTCTTTACTCAGCGCAGGTTTGGTGGGCATCGGCGGTTTGGTCACCGTCGGCAACGGCGTGACCAACGATTTCGGCGGCGGCGAGGAGCAACTGGCAAGAGAGAGGGCGACGGCAACGGCAATCAGCGCAGCGGATTTTTTGTAGGTATTAACCCAGGGAAAACGATGTGAACAGGCTATGGTAAACTCCCTTTTTTGCAACTTTCTGTTCGAAGAGCCTCATTCTCTTATCATGCGAACTAAAGTCAATATAATCGCGTGGTCGCCATGAATGGCGACCCTACAAAAACATCCGCGTTCACGTAGGGTCGCCATTTATGGCGACCGCCACCAAACCCCATTGAGGAACCCAAAACCTATGCAATACGAAGACCTTTATCGCCGTATCGGCCAGATCATCTTTAGCTGTGGCCCCGAAGGTGCGCGGGAATTGATCGTTCAGGCTGAGCTGTTTGCGGACGATGATGGCGGGCAGTTTCAGTTCGATTACATCGATGAAAACGGTGAACCGGATTGGTTTGAACCCGATGCGCGCGCGATTGGCGATCTCTCGGAGGCGCTGAAGGATTTTCAGCAGTACTTCGTGGATAACAACATGACCAACGGTATGCCGGTGTGGCGCAAATGCGCGATTAACCTCAACGTGCTGGAAGAAGCCATCAGCATCGACGTGCAGTACGACTAAGTTCCGCGGCATCCTTGCCCGGAATCAATGCGTTACGAGCGTAACGCCACCATCTCCTCGTTTTTACGCGCCACGCGTTTGCGCTGCACAATACGGCTGGCGGCAACCACACCCAGCGTCAACAGGCCGGTGGCGATAATCTCTGGACGGTGTTGTTGGTTGAACAGCATGGCAATCAACACGCCGACAATGAACACCATCGTCGCCCACGTCAGGCCAGGGAACAGCCACATGCGATAGCTGAGGACTTCGCCGCGCGCTTCGCGCTTTTTGCGCAGCACCAGATGAGACGCGGCGATCACCAGATACACCAGCAACGCAATGGCACCGGAACTGGCGAGCAAGAACTCAAACACTGCGCTTGGCGCCAGATAGTTGGCGATCACCGCGAGGAAGGCCGCCGCCGTGGACAGCAGCACCGCTACCCACGGCGTTCCGCTGCGGGTGGTGCGCGATGCGATGGCAGGCGCATCTTCACGGCGTGATAGCGAATAGATCATGCGCGATGCGGTATACAGCGCAGAGTTGAGGCAGCTACACACCGCAATCAACACAACTACATCAACAATCTGCTTCGCGTACGGCACGTTCATCATCTGCATCGCCGTCTGGTAAGAACCCGCTTTCATCAGCGACGGCGTATTCCACGGCACCAGCGCCACCACAATGAAAATCGACAGCAGATAGAACAGCGCGATGCGCCAGATCACCGAATTGGTCGCCTGAGTGATTTGCTTCTTCGGCTCGCGCGATTCGGCGGCGGCAATGGTGACGATCTCGGTACCCATAAACGAGAACATGGTGGTGAGGATCGCCGCCAGCACTGCGCCGATGCCGTTCGGCATAAAGCCTTTGGTATCATAGAGATGTGAAATTCCTTGCGTGCTGCTGCCCGGCATCAAACCGAACACCGCCAAACTACCCGCGCAGAGGAATGCCACAATCGCCACCACTTTCAGCAGGGCGAACCAGAATTCAAACTCGCCATAATTCTTCACGCTGAACAGGTTGCTGATGGTCAGAAATGAAGTGATCGCCAGCGTGTATTCCCACACTGGAACCTGCGGAAACCACGAATGCAGGATGGTGCCAGCGGCGTTGGCTTCCAGCGGGATCACTAACACCCAGAACCACCAATACAGCCAGCCGATGGTGAATCCGGCCCAGCGACCGAGCGATTTGTCGGCGTAAGTCGAGAAAGAGCCGGAATCCGGTGACGCCACCGCCATTTCAGCCAGCATGCGCATAATCAGCACCACTAACGCGCCCGCAGCGATGTAGGCCAGCAATACCGCCGGACCGGCTTCGGCGATCGCATGACCTGAACCAACAAACAATCCGGCACCAATCACGCCACCAATCGATAACATCCGCACATGGCGCGGCTTCAGGCCTTGCGCCAGTACATCGGCATTCTGTGAACTCATCAATATTTCTCCAAAGCGTCTCTCAGGCCGCGCCATGCGCAACCGGGTTACAACAGGTGAGAAGCCCAGCCCGTCGCGCGAGCTGGGTAGCGTGTTACGAATCGGCGTGTTGACTCAGCACGCTGCTGAGAATGTCGAGCGCCTGACTGAACTGCGCATCAGGAATGGTGAGCGGATAGAGGAAGCGGATGACGTTGCCCTGCGGGCCGCAGGTGAGTAGCAACAACCCACGCGCCATCGCTTGTTGCTGGATAGTTTGCGCAGTTTGCGCGCTGGCAAACTCCACCGCGATCATCGAGCCAAGGCCACGAATATCGGTGATGGAGGAGCACTGGCTGCGCGCGCTGTGCAGGAAGTCGGTTAACTGCGCGCCGAGTTGTTGAGAGCGTTCACAGAGTTTCTCGTCGGCGATCACGTCCAGCACCGCATGCGCAGAGGCAATCGCCAGCGGATTACCGGCGTAAGTGCCGCCCAATCCGCCCGGACCAGGCGCATCCATGATCTCGGCGCGGCCGCTGACCGCCGATAACGGCATGCCGCCTGCGAGGCTTTTCGCCATGGTGATGAGATCCGGTTTCACCGCATAGTGATCCATCGCAAACAGCTTGCCGGTGCGCGCAAAGCCGGTTTGCACTTCATCGGCAATCAGCAGAATGCCGTGCTCATCGGCCAGCGCACGCAGACGGTTGAAGAATTCAGGCGGCGCGACGTGGAATCCGCCTTCGCCCTGAATCGGCTCCAGCACGATAGCGGCAACATCCTGTGGCGCGATGTCCTGAGTGAAGATGTCCTGCAAGCTGGATAGCGCATCATCAACGCTGATGCCGGTCACGCTGTTGGGATAGCGCGCATGCCAAACTGATGCGGGCATCGGGCCGAAGTCGCGTTTGTAAGGTGCCACTTTGCCGGTCATTGCCATGGTCATAAAAGTACGACCGTGGAAAGAGTTGCCGAAGGTGATAATGCCGTGACGACGCGTCGCCGCCCGCGCCACTTTCACCGCGTTTTCGACCGCTTCTGCGCCGGTGGAGAAGAAAGCGGTTTTGGCTTTACCGGCAATTGGCACCACGCGATTGAGGCGTTCAGCCAGCGCCACGTAGCTCTCATACGGCGTCACCTGGAATGCGGTATGGGTAAATTTTTCTAACTGATCGGCAATCGCTTGCACGATGCGCGGATGGCGGTGACCGGTGTTCAGCACCGCGATGCCGCCGGCGAAATCGATCCAGCTGTTGCCTTCACCATCGCGCAGCGTGGCGTTCTCCGCGTGCTCTACATACCACTGACAAAGATTGCCGGTGCCGCGTGGCAGGGCATCATCTTTACGTTGCTGCAACTTGCTGTTTTTACCTTCCATAACCTTTCCTTAGCGATAAGCGTCTTTACAAATCACGATAAACACGCTTATTTATGCCTGCGCTGAGCTATCTTGCCAGAGCCACTTTCAGTGAAAAGAGGGGAGCCAATTGCGAAGTTTGTACGCCGATCATGTATTAGAGCGCATGCAGTTTATGCCCGAGGGAACATTGCAGCAGCGTTTGCTGAGCTGCATGCAAGCCGCTATCGCAGAAGGTATTTTTCCGCGCGCCACGCGCTTGCCCGCCACGCGTGATTTGGCGCGCGAGCTGTCGGTGTCGCGCAATACGGTATTGAACGTGTATGAGAATTTGATGGCGCAAGGCTACGTCACGGCGCGCACCGGCAGCGGCACCTGGATTGCAGAAAACTTACCGGAAGGATCGCTGAACACGCCACGCAATGTGGCAACTGTCGAACCGTTAACTGCGAAACCGGCGGCGATTTCTAAACGCGGTGCGTCGCTGCTCGGCCATGCCAATGCGTCGCCGTATCAGTGGGGCGCTTTTGTGCCTGGCGCGCCGGATGTCACGCAGTTTCCTCACAAACTTTTCAGCCAGATTCAGGCGCGTTTAAACCGTGAACCGGATATCGAACGACTGATCTACAGCAGCAATGGCGGCTGTCCGCAGCTGCGCGCCGCGCTGGCGGAATACCTCAGCGTGGCGCGTTCGGTGCGCGCCGATGCCGACCAAATCATCATCACCGAAGGGATTCATCAGGCGGTGGATTTGGTTTCACGCGTGCTGTGCGATCCTGGCGATCAGGTGTGGATCGAAGAACCCGGTTATTGGGGGACGCGCAATCTGTTGCGCATTAATGGGCTGAAAATCAATGCGATTGCGGTGGATGAGCAGGGATTAATTCCCGATTTGCCGCCGCGCAGTCGCGCACCGAAGATGATATTCGTGACACCGTCATACCAATATCCGCTGGGCGTGCATCTGAGTCTGGAACGCCGCAAGCAATTGCTTGATCTGGCGCGCAAACATAAAACCTGGCTTGTGGAAGATGACTACGACAGCGAGTTTCGCTTCTCCGGTCAGCCGTTTCCGTCTCTACAAGGCTTTGAGCCGGATGCGCCGGTTATCTATATGGGCACTTTTAGTAAGACGCTCTATCCGGCGCTGCGCCTCGGTTATCTGGTGGTACCAAAAGCGCTGGCGCAGCCGCTGCGCGTGGCGGCGGCGGAACTGTATCGCGGCGGCCATTTGCTGGTGCAGCGTGCGCTGGCGGAGTTCATCCAGAAAGGGCATTACATGTCGCACATTCGCCGCATGCGTAAGCTCTACAGCCAGCGGCGGCGCTTTATGGTTAGCTTGATTGAGCGTTATCTGGGCGCTGCTTTTTTGCCGTTGGTGAATCACGAGGCGGGATTACATCTGGTGATGAATCTGCCAACCGGCTGCGATGATGTGGCGGTCGCCGCACTGGCGCTGCGACGCGGCGTGAAGGTGCGGCCGTTGTCGCAATATTATATGCATCCGCAGGAACGGCGCGGCTTGCTGCTGGGTTTTGCCTGCGTCGATGAGCGGCAGTGTCAGGATGCGTTTGGTACCTTGAAAGGGTGTTTGGCGGAGATGGGGATTATTTGAAGCGGAGGTCGCCATAAATGGCGACCCTACAACGGCCGCATCGTCTTCGTAGGGTCGCCATTTATGGCGACCTGGTCAACTTATGGCTGCGCAATGCTATCCAAACGCTGCACAATTTCAGGCGTAAGTTTCACCTCAGCACTCGCCAGGTTCTGCTTCAGGTGCTCCGGTGACGACGTCCCCGGAATCAGCAGAATATTAGGCGAACGCTGCAGCAGCCAGGCCAGCGCAACCTGCAATGGTGTAGCGCCCAGTTCATTTGCCACCTCGCTCAACTGATCCGATTGCAGCGGTGAAAAGCCGCCGAGCGGGAAGAACGGTACGTAAGGAATGCCTTGTGCTGCCAGCTGGTCGAGCAGCGCCTCATCCTGGCGATTGGCCAGATTGTAGAGGTTCTGCACGCAGGCGATCGGCGTCATCGCCTGGGCATCGGCCACCTGTTTGGCGGTAACGTTGCTCAGACCAATATGACGAATTAGCCCGCGCTCTTTCAGCTTAATCATCGCTTCAACCTGCGGCTCCAGCGAACCTTCCTTTGGTCCATGCACGTCCAACATCGAACGCAGATTCACCACTTCCATCACATCAAGCCCAAGATTGCGCAGATTATCCTCCACCGCTTGCGTCAGCGCTTCCGGCGTAAACGCCGGTAACCAACCGCCTTTCTCGTCGCGGCGCGCGCCCAGTTTGGTGACGATCACCAGATCGTCGGCGTAAGGGTGTAACGCTTTCTTGATCAGCTGATTGGTGATGTGAGGACCATAGAAGTCGCTGGTATCAATGTGATTTACGCCTGCGGCGACGGCATCCCGCAGCACCTGCAAGGCACGCGCTTCATCTTTCGGCGGACCAAACACGCCGGGACCGGCTAACTGCATGGCACCGTAACCGAGTCGTGCAACCTGGCGATCGCCAAGGGTGTAAGTCAATGCTGGATGAGACATGGAAAGCTCCTTCGTCAGTGTGTGGTTAGATTGTAATCGCCAATGTGCTGTGCAACTATCCGTACAAATCGGGACACACTGTACGAGATGGCGAACAATGGCATTGGATATCGCATTGCTACATGCGGTGGTGGCGGTGGCAAAAGCGGGTGGTTTTCGTGAGGCGGCGCGCATCACCGGCAGCAATCCGTCGCGTTTAAGTGATGCGGTGCGGCGCGCCGAAGAGCAACTTGGCGTGCGGCTGTTCAATCGCACCACGCGCACCGTAGCGTTAACCGAAGCTGGCAGGGCGCTGATGTCGCGCTTGATTCCGGCGATGAATGAAGTGGATGCCGCGCTGGATGCGCTGAATACGTTCCGCGATACGCCGGGCGGCACCTTGCGCTTAAACGTGCCGGTGAGTGCCGCGCGCATCGTGTTACCGGCGATTGTGCCGGGATTTCTGCAGCGCTATCCCGATATCCAGCTCGAAGTGGTGGCGGAAAGTAATGTGCAGGATGTGTTCCGCGATAGCTGTGATGCCGGCATTCGTTACGACGATCATCTGGAGCAAGATATGGTGGCGCTGCCGATTGGTCCGCGCACCCAGCGCTTTGCGTTAGCCGCGTCTCCCGCGTATCTGGCGCAGTTCGGTACGCCGCCGCATCCGCGCGACCTGGTACAGCATCGCTGTTTACACGGACGCTATGCGACGGGCGTGATTGCCGAATGGGAATTCACCTGCGGCGATGAAACCGTGCGTTTGCAGCCGAAAGGTCCGCTGATTTGCAGTATCGGCGCGGCGATGGATCTCACGGTGGAAGCCGCGATTGCTGGCTGCGGCGTGGTTTATCTTTTCGAGGATTGGATCAAAACGCCGCTGAGTGATGGCAGTCTGCAACCGATTCTGCCGGATTGGTGGCAAAGCTTCTCCGGCCTGTGGCTCTATTACAACGATCGCCGGTTGATTCCGGCACCGCTGCAGGCGTTTCTGGATTATGTGCGTGAGCTGAATGCGCACGCTGTCATGTAGGGTCGCCATTTATGGTGACCGGATTCAATTTGACGCTGGCGGGATAGCTGCAACGGCTTTCAACAGATTCAGCCACGGCTGGCTATCGCTCAACAGCTCACAGCTGAGATTTTCAATCGTCATATGCTGCGCCATCGCGGCGCGGCGCAACAGGTTGTAGGCATCATCTTCCTCCAACTGCAATTCGCGCATCACGCGTAGCTGAGCGGAAAACAGAAACTTGCGCGCGCGCAGGCGCTCTTCCTGACGCTTCAATTGGGCTTCCAACTGATTGATACGCCCCGCGCTGTCGAGCGCGAGGGTAAAAGCGGTCATTACGCCATCAAAGCGCACCGGTTTGCGCATATAGCTGTCTATCTTTTGCTCGGTGATCCACTGCAGACGCGACGGCGTTTCCATCGCGGTGAGCACCACCTTCGGCAGCGCGGGCCACGGCAATTTATGCGTCGGATGAAACAGCGCCGGATTGTCGCCATCAAACACCAGTAACTGCTGCTGCGCAAAGATGCTTTCGTTGGGAAACTCAGCGCAAAATTCACCCTGAATGCCCATGCGCGTAAACTGCTGCGCCAGATGTTGATTATCGCGCTCTGAGCAGCCAATCACGCACACCTTCAGTCCGCGCATCTGCACGTTTCTTCGACTCATGCGTTTGCTCCACCTTTGCCGAGATGGTCGAGGTCTGTCCATGCCAGCCAGGGATCGGGCTTTACCGGCGCGTCGGCCTGCCAGAAACTTTCCAGCTTACCTGCATGGCAGCGCGCCAGATGCGGCGTCAGCCAGCAGTGATTGTTGTCGGCATCGATGCGAATTGGCCCGGCGGGCGAATCCATCTCATCCTGTAACACCGCCTGGCGTACACCGTCGACTTCGGCGTTGCCATGCCGCGCAATCGCTCGCGCCAGCAAATGGCCCGCCAGCCACGCGCTTTGGCTATCGACGGACGGCGAAACCTGATCGCCAAAACGCTGACGATAGCAGCGCAAAAAATCGCGGTTGGCGGCGTTGTCGATCGACTGGAACCAGCTGGCTGAAACCAGATAACCTTCCAGCGCCGCAGCGCCAATTAACTGCACTTCGGGTTCGCACAGTGTCATGCTCATTTTCAGTGGCTGATTGAGCCACGGCTGATGTTGGCTGGCCTGATGCCAGGCGCGATAAAAGCTGTAGGCGCTTTTGCCGACCATGGTATTGAGGATCACTTTTGGTCGTCGCGTGATGATATCGGCGATCAGCTCACTGACATCTTCCTCACCGAGCGGCAGCAGTTTGCTTTCCACCACGCTGCCGCCGGCTGCCGTCACCGCTTCACGCGTGATGCGATCCATCTCCCACGACCACACGTAATTGGAACCAACGTGGTAAATCTCGGCATCGTGCTCCTGCAGCAGCCAGCGCAGCAGGGGAATCACATGCTGGTTGGGCGTAGCACCGAGATAAATCACGCTGTTGCTGCTTTCGAAACCTTCATAGCGTGCCGGATGCCAAAGCAGCGCGTTGGCCGCTTCCACCAGCGGCAAAATGGTTTTGCGCGCTGCCGAGGTGTAGCAACCGATCAGATGACGCACGCCGTGGCGATGCAGCAGGTCGTGGCAATATTCGTGGTATTTGTCCAGAGAACCGCCAGGATCGCGCACCACTGGCGCCAGGGTAAAGTCATAGTTTGGGTTGGCGTTGATCTCTTCAATCGCCAGCAGAATGCCGTTGAGCATTTCACGGCCAATCACCGCGTAATCGCCGGAAACTGAATAGAGAATGCCAACCGGGATAACGTTCTTGCTGGGTGATGTGGGCATAAATGACTCCGTGGGAAATAGTGCGGGTGGTGAAACGGTCGCCATAAATGGCGACCCTACAGGTTTTCGTAGGGTGCGCATTTATGCGCACCTGGTTTAATTCGAACGCGCCACTAATGGGACATAAAAATGCGGCTGACGCATCAGCACCAGATCTTTACGTCTTACCACATGATTCGGATAAGTTGTATCTGGCGAGCCGGTGGTGATGGCCAGTTGCGCCAACCCGTTGCTGCTAAGCACTTTGCTCTCCTGACGCGGGAAGGCAAATGTATCCGGGCCAAACACGCCGCTGATGCCAAAACTTTCACCGGCCGCTTCAGGCCAGTTGGCAAACGCCAGCCAGACATTGTTTTCTCCGGCGCGCACACGCGGCAATAGCCAGTGATAAGGATCGGCTCCGCGTGGAATCGGCCAGACATGTGGGATCGCGGTGCCTTGATGCGCCAGCGGCGCAGGCGTATCCAGCGCTGCCGGGCAGGCGATGATATCGCATCCTTCCAGCGCCAGAATGCGCGCCGCTTCCGGCACCAGCAGATCTTCTCCCAGCAGCAAACCGACGCGCCCGCAGGGCAGATCGCATGTCACCCATTTATCCCCGGCGCTGGCCCATTGCTGGTCAGCTTCGCTGAGGTGAATCTGGCGATAATGCGCGTTCATTCCGGCGCTGCTCGCCAGCAAACAACTGTTATAGCAATGCGAGCCGTCGCGCTCGGCAAAACCGACTAACAGAGCAATATCCAGCTCCATCGCCAGCCTGATCACCGCCTGAATCGGCGCATCATCCAGCGTCAGCGCGTTCATTTTACCGGCGTAACCGGTCAACGCACGTTCTGGCAGCACCAGCAATTCCACGTCACGCGCCTTAGCCTGCTCGGCCCAATCGCGAATCTGCTGCAAATTCGCGTTCACATCGTTCTCTGGACGGAACTGCGCGACGGCGATGTTTGAATCTTTAGCGGGCGGCAGCGGATCGGTGCCGTACAAGCCAAAGAAGTCCTGCGGATTCCACATAAAGGTATTGGTCATCAGGCGCTGATACAGTTCAGGTCGGCGTTTTTTCAGCGCAGGATTGTCCAGCGGCAACGTTAGTTCGGCGCTCAGTACCTGATCGCCGCTATCACAGCTTGCCAGCAGTTGGCCCTGGCTATCGGTGATACAACTGCCGCCGCTGAACTGCACGCCGCGCTCCCAACCCCAACGATTACTTTCGATTAACGCGCAGCCATTTTCCCAGCCGCGCGTCAGCCAGTAAGGCGCAGGCGTGCGTTCAGCCAGCCAGTTACTGATGTGGCAGATAATCTGCGCGCCGCCCACTGCAGCTAGTCGCGCGGTTTCAATAAAGTGAATATCCATACAAATCAGCAAGGCGATATTGCCAATCTCGGTTTTGAATACCTGATGGCCGGCATCGCCATTGGCCGCCCATTTAGGCTCCGAGATATAGGGATGGGTTTTGCGATGTACGCCAATCAGCCCTTGCGGGCCGACTAACAGCGCGCTGTTATAATAGATATCGGTGACCGCGTCACGTTCCGGCATGCCAAACACCAGATAACAGTTGAACTCGCGTGCCAGCGCGGCAAAGGCCTGGCTGGTTGGGCCATCGGCGGTTTCCACAAAGGGCGCGACTTCGGCGCGATCCTGCCAGCAATAGCCGGTGGTGGCCATCTCCGGCATCACAATCAGGCGTGCGCCGTCGCGCGCGGCCTGGCTGGCAAGCGCCAGCAGGCGGGCAACGTTCTCTTCTTTGCGAAACAGCGTCGGTTCAAACTGGATGGTTGCGACTTTGATGCTCATTATTCAGCCTCCTTGCTCAGCTGCGGGTTAAAAGCCGGTTTCGGGCCTTGATAGGCGTCTGACGGTTTCCAGCTGGTCTGCATATCTTGCGGGAAAGTTTTGAAGTAGTAGCGGCCTCGCGTCGCAACGCTAATGGCAACGTGCAGTACCGGGCCAACCAGCATGGCGATAAACGAGGCGTAAACCATCGGATATGCACCCAATACGCCCGCCGCACCAATGGCAACCGCCACGCACAGCGCAATCACGCCAGAAGGGTTCCACATCCGCAGATACTCTTTGCGGAACTCGACGAAATCCGACGGCGCGAGATGCAGCACTTTGCGGCATACAAAGTAGTCGGCAAGGATGATGAAGACCCAGGTATTGGTGAGAATGCCGGTGATCGACAGGAAAGTGCCGGTGTACTGCAGAATATTGCAGACATAGAACACCACGCCGAGCAGCCATACCAGCAGCATCCACCATTGGCGGCCTGGACGATAGTTGAACGCCATATCCATGGTGTTAGACAGCGCAATCGAGCCGGAATAGAGGTTGAGGACGTTGATGCGAATTTGCGTGATCACCGCGAACAATACGCCGGTGAGGCCAATGATTAATGGGAAGACAAATCCAGGATCGAGCGCCAGCGACCAGACGTCCGCGCCCGCAATGTGCGGCATCAGCGTGTAGGCCATAAAGGCACCGAACAGCATCACCACCACAATCGGCAACAGCATGCCGAGCATAATGGTAGCTGTGCCTTTGTGACTGATATTGGGGCGCGCGAAGCGGCCATAATCGGTCGCCATCAAGCCCTGAAACACAATCTGCCCGTTCGCCATGTTCATCACCAGCCACAGCGCGTTGCTATCCACTTCACCTTTTGGCTGCCAGCCGCTAAAGCCGACTGACGGATAATGATGCGTCAGCTGATAAATACAAAAACCAAACAGCAGAATGAAGATCGGCACGCCCCAGGTTTGCAGGAACTGCATCGATGACATGCCTTTCCAGACAAACCAGATGGCCGCCAATCCCATCAGGGCAAATATCGCGATGCCCGCCACCGAGTTGACCGGCACGCCCGCATAGTTAGCGATGGCGTGCGACACGATGGTGCCTTCAAACAGGAAGTAAAAGATAAAGTTGATGGCGTAGATCAGCGAGGTGAACGCAGATCCCATGTAGCCAAAGCCCAGCCCGCGCGTCATCAGGTTAAGCGACAAGCCTTCTTTACTCGCCATCTTCATGATGCAGGAGCCAATCAGCGTAGCGAACACCACCATATAGCCAATAGGCAACAGCAGCAGCGGCCAGCCGACCTGATAACTCATATCCGCGCCCAGGCTGAACCAGAACATCGCCGTCGAGTTGCCCAGCAGCACCAGAATGATGGCGGGGATCGGCCAGCGATAATGGGTGGGCACCCGGCCCACGGCGTAATCTTCTACCGCTTCCGCTTCGGTAATGTCTTGCGGTCCCTGAAACCACGTTTTCAACTTGCTCATAGTTTTACTCCAAATAAAAAAGCCCCGCCGACAGCATTGCCGGTGGGGCTTCTTCGCCTGAATTCGATGTATTGGAGTGACATGCAGCCACAAACCGCTTACCAGACTACGGCGCCTGTTCCTGCAAGGCAGGATGCGGTAATCAGTCAGAAGCAATTGGCGTGCCAGATAGCGGAAGGTACTGATGACGGGGATTCAGCCTTAAGTACTGACAGCTAAGTGCCTTAAGGTAGTGCGTGATGCACTGAAATGATGCTGACGATATAAGCGTTGGAAAACTTTCGTGAAGTAAAGAGGAAAAGGGTACTAATGCTTTTTTTAATTGGGATTTTCCAGGTGGATATACTCATTAATATCAGATGGATACGATTTTTCGGCTAATAAATAATGGATAATATAATTTGCTCACATTTAATCTTTCAAAACAATTGCAGAATTATCCATATTTTAAATCTTGTTAAATGTGGGGAGCTTTACTAATACTTAAAGCGAAATATTAATTATTACCCATCCAGTTCACGATTCTTATCTTATTTATTTTTAATGAAGCCGATGAAATTTAGTCGGTTTTCGACACAGCATAAACTTTTTTTGCTGCCAAATGACGGAAGGGTGAACTATGTCCAATAAATGGGTAATCAGTGGATTTTTATTATTAGCCTGCGAATCAATTTTCGCAGCATCCCCGTATGGAAATCTTGCTTTTGCGCTCAAACAACAGCAGATCATCCAAAGCCTGCGTGAGCATTGCGCGGTGGATAAAAACATCTCCGATGAAAAAGTCCGCAACGCATTCCTGAATGACAAAAATAACCATGACGCGATCCTTATAGCCGCTAAAGCGTTCGACCATAAAGATACGCAGGGTTATTCACGCGCCATTAATGCGGTGCGCTGTCCAGAGCTGAATAAATGAATGTTTACCGACATCCTTCGCTCTATTTCTTCGCGCTGAGCGACAACCGTAACGTCTAACCCGTAACCGAGGAGGTGATCCGATCATGAGCCTGTAAGCATCATTTACTGGCGGACAACATTCGTCTTGCCGTTCAAGGGCCTATCATTTAGTGGAGTGCAAAATGTCTCGAATGCCTTTTTGCAAAACGATGTTAGCCTCAATGCTCTCTGTCGCCTGCTGTTCGTTCAGTGCACAAGCCGCGCCGGACAGCAATCAACCCTCTACCGCGCCCGAGCAAAACAAGGGCAAGCCCAACATTGTGGTCATCTTTGGTGATGATATCGGCTACTGGAACCTTAGTACGTACAATCAGGGCATGCTGGGTTATCAAACGCCGAATATCGACAGCATCGCTGCCGAAGGCGCGAAATTCACCTCCTATTACGCAGAGCAAAGTTCCACCGCCGGTCGATCATCCTTTATTACCGGTCAGATGCCATTCCGTACCGGGATGAGCAAAGTTGGCATGCCGGGAGCACCGCAAGGATTGCAGAAAGAAGATCCCACCATTGCCAATATCCTCAAGCAACTCGGTTATGCCACCGGCCAGTTTGGTAAAAACCATCTTGGCGACCGCAATGAGTTTCTGCCCACCGCGCATGGCTTTGACGAATTCATGGGCAACCTTTATCACCTGAATGCCGAAGAGGAACCAGAGAACCCGGATTATCCGCAAGATC
The DNA here is from genome assembly GCF_014193275.1 of Enterobacter sp. Sphag1F. Taxonomy (NCBI): domain Bacteria; kingdom Pseudomonadati; phylum Pseudomonadota; class Gammaproteobacteria; order Enterobacterales; family Enterobacteriaceae; genus Enterobacter; species Enterobacter sp. Sphag1F. Next base: position 222,763 of record NZ_JACHZD010000006.1, read on the forward strand.
CGGAGTACAAGAAACAGTTCGGCCCGCGCGGCGTCATCAAATCCACTGCTGACGGGAAAATTGAGGATACCGGTCCACTCAACATCAAACGCATGGAAACCGTGGATGAAGAGACGTTGGCAGCTAACAACGACTTCATGGAGCGGCAGGTCAAAGCCAACAAGCCGTTCTTTACCTGGTACAACACCACGCGCATGCATAACAAAACCCATATCAAACCGGCCGACAAAGGCGTGACCGGTTTGGGGGATTACGCCGATGGCATGGTGGAACATGACAAAATCATCGGTGAAGTGCTGAAGAAAATTAAAGATCTCGGCATCGAAGACAACACCATTGTGGTTTACACCACCGATAACGGCCCGATGACGGCGACCTGGCCGGATGCCGGTATCACGCCATTCCGCGGCGAGAAAAACACCGGCTGGGAAGGCGGTTTCCGCGTACCTGCGATGATTAAATGGCCGGGGCATATCAAACCTGGCACCTTAGTCAACGACATAGTCGGCAGTAATGACTGGTTCCCAACGCTGGTGGCGGCAGCGGGCGTGCCGGATATCAAACAGCAGTTGCTGAAAGGTTATAAAACCAGCGCCATGAACTACAAAGTGCATCTTGATGGTTATAACCAACTCGATTACATCACCGGTAAAACCCAGGAGGATCCGCGTAAAGAGTTCTTCTACTGGAGTGATGACGGCGATCTGCTGGCGATGCGTTACGGGCGCTGGAAAGCCCACTTCATGATTCAGGAACATACCGGGATGGATGTGTGGAAATACCCGTTCGTCACACTGCGCGTGCCTTTGCTGTTCGATCTGAAAATCGATCCACTGGAAAAAGGCACCGATGGCATGGATTACAACCATTGGTTCTATGAACGCCTGTTCCTGCTCGGCGGTGCGCAGAAATATGCCACTGAAATGCTGCAAAGCTTTAAAGATTTTCCTCCACGGCAGAAACCGGGCTCATTCACCGTTTCTGATGTGTCGAAACTCATTGAGGAAGGCAGTCCGGCTACCAACTGATGCTCTGACCACAATGCCGGGTGAAATACTTCACCCGGTACTCAGGAGGCGTTCATGAAATACAGCACAACGTTGCCGGTTAAACCTCTTCCTACGGCGGAAAAATTCAGTGGCAAAGGGCCGGCTTATACGCGCCGTTTTCACGTGATGGCGAAACCCACCGGATCGCGTTGCAATATTGACTGCAACTACTGTTTTTACCTGCACAAAGAACAGCTGCTGGAGCAGGATCGCCACAGCGGCATGAGCGATGAGGTGCTGGAAACCTTCATTAAGCAATATATCGACAGCCAGGATGGCGAGCAGGTGGTGTTCTCCTGGCAAGGCGGCGAGCCCACGCTAATGGGGCTGGAGTACTTCGAAAAAATTGTGGTATTGCAAAAGAAATATCAGAAGCCGGGACAGCGCATTGAAAACGATCTGCAGACCAACGGCATTCTGCTGAATGACAACTGGGCGCGCTTTCTGCGTCAGCATAACTTTTTAGTCGGCATTTCAATCGATGGCCCGGCGGAACTGCACGATCGCTACCGCGTGACGCGCAGCGGTAAGCCCACTTTTGAAAAAGTGATGGCGGGCGTTGCGGCGCTGAAACGCCATAGCGTACCGTTCAATGCTTTAGTCACCGTCAACCGCACCAACGCCCGCTTCCCGCTTGAGGTTTACCGTTTTCTGACCCGCGAATTGGGTGCCACTTATATCCAGTTCAATCCGTGCGTTGAGCCGGTGGATTTCAAACACACCGCACCGCAGTTCTGGCGTGACGACACCATTCCAATTACCGGCTCACGCCGCGCGCGTCCCGGCGATCTCGACTCCATCGTCACCGACTGGTCTGTCGATCCAGATGATTGGGGCCGCTTCCTGATTGCGGTATTTGAAGAGTGGGTGAACAACGATTTAGGTCGCGTACAGGTCAACCTGTTTGAAACCGCCGTGGCGCAAACCATGGGCATGCCAGCGCAGATTTGCATCACCTCAGAGTTTTGCGGCAAAGGTCTGGCGATTGAGAAAAATGGCGACATCTTCTCCTGCGATCACTACGTCTATCCCGAATACAAGTTAGGCAATGTGCAGAGCACCAAACTGGCGCACATGGCCTTTTCCGAACGACAAAAAGCCTTTGGTTTAGGTAAGCGCGATACGCTACCAGCGGCCTGCAAACGCTGTCCCTATCTGAAACTCTGTTATGGCGAATGCCCGAAAAACCGCATTGTCAGAAGCGAAGAAGGGGAACTGGGCATGAATTACCTCTGTCCCGGCATCAAGGCGTTTTTAGATTATGCGCAGCCGATTCTGGTGGGCATCGCCACGCTGTTGCAACCTAAGACGGTGGAACCTGCATGATGAAACGCACCTTATTTGCCCTGTTAATTGCAATTCATTGCGGGTCGGCTATAGCTGCTGAGGATCCGCTGAGCAGCTGGAATGACGGTCAATCTAAGCAGGCGATTGAAAGCTGGGTTCAGGGCGCCACGCAAGCGGGAGGCAAGGCTTTCATTCCTGCTGATCAACGTTATGTGGTGTTTGATAACGACGGCACGCTCTGGCCCGAAGCGCCGCTGACCTTTCAATTACAGTTTGTGCTGGATGAGATAAAGCGCCTGGCACCCGAGCATCCTGAATGGAAGCAGGATGCTTTAGTACAAGCTGTAATCAACAACGAAACGAAAACCCTGATTCAGGCGGGGAAGAAAGGGCTGATCCAGCTGATGACGCTAACCCACAGCGGCATGACCACCGACGATTATGCTCAGCGCGTCAGCCATTGGGTTGAGACCCATCGCCATGCACGTTTCGGCTGTCGTTACGATCAGCTGGGCTATCAGCCAATGCGCCAGCTGCTGGATTATCTGCGCGCCAACGGCTTCAAAACCTGGATCATCTCTGGCGGCGGTATCGATTTTATGCGCGTGCTGGCGGAGAAGATGTATGGCATTCCGCCGGAACAGGTGGTGGGTTCATTTTCACTCAGTGAGTTTTCTCTCACGGACAACGGTACGCAACTGCGCAAAACGCTAAACGGCGCTTTTTATGATGACGAAGCGATGAAGCCGGTTGCTATCCATCTGTTTATGGGACGACATCCGGTTGGCGCTTTCGGTAACAGCGATGGCGATGTGCCGATGCTGCAATACTCCTCCGCGAATCCCGCCTACAAAACCTTTGGTTTGCTGGTTCATCACACCGATGGGGCGCGTGAATACGCTTACGATGCGCATCCTTCGGCCAGCGGAAAACTGGTTAACGGACTCACGCTGGCCGCAAAAAATGGCTGGACGGTTGTCGATATGAAGCAGGACTGGAAAACGGTATTTGACCCTGCGCAATGCGCAGTTGGGCAAAGCAGGGAATAGAGCGGGAATAAAAAAGGGTGCTTTAACAAGCACCCTTATTCGATCACTGCATTTGTTGCTGAACGAGATTACGCGCTCAGCAGCTGATTGGCGGTTTTCTCAACCAGCGCCAGCAGGACTTCAACATCTTCCAGCGTCACGGTTGGGTTCAGCAAGGTCAGCTTCAGGCAAGTCACGCCCTGATTCTCGGTCACGCCAACGTTGGCGCGGCCAGAATCCAGCAGTGCATCGCCGATACGCTGGTTGAACAGGGCAATCTGCGCGGTATCGGTCAGTTGCTCTGGACGATAGCGGAACAGCACGCTAGCCAGCTGAGGCTGCATCACCAGCTCCAGACGCGGTTCAGAGGTGACATATTTCGCCACTTGCTGCGCCAGTGTTACACCGTGATCGATGATCGCCGCGTACTGTTTCTGACCCAGCGCCTCCAGGCCCATCCACAGTTTCAGCGCATCAAAACGACGCGTGGTCTGCAGTGATTTGGATACCAGATTCGGTACGCCGGCTTCTTCGTCAAACTCTGAGTTCAGATAAGCCGCCTGATAGCGCATCAGCTCGTAATGACGCTCATCTTTCAGCAGGAACGCACCGCAGCTGATGGTCTGGAAATACTGCTTGTGGAAGTCCAACGTGACGGAATCCACCAGCTCCAGGCCATCAAGGTAGTCGCGATACTTCTCGGACAGCAACAGCGCGCCGCCCCATGCTGCATCAACGTGTACCCAGATGTTGCGCTCGGCAGCAATGCCAGCAATTTCACGCAGCGGATCGATAGCACCGGCATCGGTGGTACCGGCGGTCGCGACGATCGCCAGGATCTGTTCGCCGCTGGCTTCGGCCTGTGCCAGTTTGGCTTTCAGGTCTGACACATCCATACGGGCGAATTCATCAGACTTCACCTGCACCACAGACTGATAGCCGTGACCCAGCAGCGCCATGTTCTTCTGTACAGAGAAGTGCGCGTTTTCAGAGCACAGCACTTTGATCTTACGCAGATCGCCGGTGATACCGTGCTGCTGCACCGAGTGGCCCTGGCGCTGATAGAAGGCATCTCGCGCCAGCATCAGACCCATCAGGTTGCTCTGGGTGCCGCCGCTGGTGAACACACCTGCGTCGCCAGCCGGATAACCCACTTGCGCACGCAGCCATTCGATCAGCTTGATCTCAATGATGGTGGCAGAAGGGCTTTGATCCCACGAATCCATACTCTGGTTGGTGGCGTTGATCAGCACTTCTGCCGCCTGGCTTACCACCAGGCTAGGGCAGTGCAGATGCGCCACACATTGTGGGTGATGCACTGAAAGACTGTCTTTCAGGAAATATTCAATCGCGCGTTCAATCGCGGCCTGGTTACCCAGGCCGTTTGGATTGAAGTCGAGCGTGATACGCTCGCGCAGTTCGGCAACAGTTTTGCCTTGATACATCTCAGGCTGTTGCAGCCACTGCACAACCGCGGCGCTGCTCTGGGCAATCGCCTGCTGGTACGCCTCAATGCTCTGTGCAGAGGCGGCCAGAATCGGGTTTACTTCAGACATTTACTCTTCCAATCAAACAGGTTTGACGCCAGCGCCAATCAGCGCCTGCTCAAATTTATCCAGGAAAATCGCCAGCTCATCGTTGGTGATCAGCAGTGAAGGCAGCAGACGCAACACTGCGCCATGACGGCCACCGCGCTCCAGAATCAGACCTGCTTCGAAGCACTTCTTCTGCAGCAGCGCAGAGAGCTCGCCGTCAGCCGGGAAGCTGCCCATGTGATCGGCCGCTTCGTTCGGTTTAACGATCTCAATACCGATCATCATGCCGAGACCACGAATGTGGCCAATTACCGGGAAGCGTTTCTGCATCGCAGCCAGCTGCTGTTTCAGCCATTCACCCTGCGCGGCAACTTTGCCCGCAATATCCTGCTCTTTGAGGATTTTGAGCGTGGTCAGGCCGGTAGCCATCGCCAGCTGGTTGCCACGGAAGGTGCCGGTGTGATGACCCGGTGACCAAACGTCGAACTGCTTTTTGATGCCCAGCACGGCCAGTGGCAGACCGCCGCCCACCGCTTTAGACATCACGATGATGTCTGGCTCGATGCCTGCGTGTTCAAAGGCGAAGAATTTGCCGGTACGGGCAAAGCCAGCCTGCACTTCGTCGAGGATCAGCAGAATGCCGTGTTCCTGGGTCACTTTACGGATGCGTTGCAGCCACTCAGCCGGAGCTGGGTTTACGCCGCCTTCGCCCTGAACGGCTTCGAGGATGACTGCAGCAGGCTTACGCACGCCGCTTTCCACGTCGTTGATCAGGTTGTCGAAGTAGTAGGTCAGCGCTTTCACGCCAGCTTCACCACCGATACCCAGCGGGCAACGGTACTGATGCGGGTAAGGCATGAACTGCACTTCAGGCATCATGCCATCAACCGCTTCTTTCGGTGCCAGGTTGCCGGTGACGGACAGCGCGCCGTGCGTCATACCGTGGTAACCGCCAGAGAAGCTGATCACGCCGCTACGGCCAGTGGCTTTCTTCGCCAGCTTCAGCGCAGCTTCAACCGCATCAGCACCGGAAGGACCGGTGAACTGCAGGCAATAATCTTTACCCTGGCCTGGCAGCAGCGAGAGCAAAGACTCAGAGAATTGATCTTTCAGTGGTGTAGTCAGATCAAGAGTATGTAACGGCAAGCCGCTGGTAATGACATTTTGTATGCTCTGGAGAACATCAGGATGGTTGTGACCCAGTGCCAGCGTCCCTGCGCCAGCCAGACAGTCAAGATATTGTTTATTCTCAACATCTGTGATCCACACGCCATGGGCTTTAGCGATGGCTAAAGGCAGTTTGCGCGGGTAACTCCTGACGTTAGATTCAAACTCGGCCTGACGGGCTAAGAAAGCATCGTTGTTTCCATTGAATGCATTGGCACCAAAACTATCAATACGGACTTTATCCGTCATCATATCTCTCCTTCAACCGGGGCACGTGAGGCTCGCCAATTGACTAATTGAACAAAAAAGTAACAGCTGTGAAAAAACGCGGCCAATATAGAGCCTTTTGACCTACATCACAATGATTAATTTTGTTTAGATTTGTTTACTCTTTCCATATATGAATCAGGGCGTTGGCCAGAAATTGGCCGCTTAATTTCGCACCGCAGTGGGGGTGGTTAATAAATAATCGAATGAATAAAGTGACTTATAGCCGCTAAGGCGATCCACGGACCAAAGGCAATGGCCTGATTGATATCTCGCTGCCAGCCAATTCTGGAAATCAAAACACATAAAATAGCACCGCCCGATGCCAGCAAAAGCACTGATGGTATAAGAGGCCAGCCCAACCAGGCGCCCATCGCCGCCAGCAGTTTTGCATCCCCCATTCCCAGCGCCTCAATACCTTTAATCCACTGATATAAAAAAGATAGTGCCCACAATAAGCTGTATCCCGCGATTGCACCGAATACCGCTTCATGCAATGAACCAGGTAGCCACTCCATCGCTTTGAAAAACAGCCCAGTCCAAAGTAATGGCAATGTGATCGCGTCGGGTAAAAGGAAATGGTCGAGGTCGATAAAAGCTAATGCCGTTAATGCCCAGAACAGAATAAGCGCACCCAACAAATGCAGATTTACCGGTATAAGCCACATCAGCAACAAGGTGAAAAGTGCAGAAATTATCTCCACCTGTGGATAACGCCTGCTGATGGCGCATTGGCAATATCGACATTTACCGCGTAGCAACAGCCAACTTAGGACGGGAATATTGTCGCGCCAACGCACTCTTTTATTACATCGTGGACAGTGAGAAGAGGGATAGAACAGATTTTGGGATGATTCAGGATGTATTAATTGCAGCGGCAATCGATAGATCACCACATTGATAAAGCTGCCCATCATCAAGCCGATTAATCCACCACTTAACCAATATATGCATGCCATTGCCAATACCTCGCACCTTCCTGGTTTGTCATGGCGAGACAATATGCCGAAGCGAATATCAGTGCGAGAGGAAAGAGGTCATTACAGCGGGTTACATCAAAAGTGCAGAGCGGGATCCAGAATTAAGGAGAGTGGGAATTAAGACTGCTGCTTAAACATCTGAATCGCTTCCTGCACATTGCTGGTCGCCAGAGACATAACGTGGTCGTTATTCAGGTAGACATCATATTGCCCGGCATTAAATCGAAACACATAGAGATCGCCGCGATAGCGCAGCCCTTTGGTTTTAATACCAATGTGATGACGGCGCAAAGCAGCCTGTGACAGTCGGTCATTATCAGTTCTCATTGCCACTCCTCCACTTAGCGTTTATTAGCCAAAACCGGACATAGTCTCGGGTCTGAACCTTAACATAACCTTAAGAAGAGTATAGTTAATAATCCACAGCTTTTTCATGCCTACTTTCTTCTACCAAACTTCAACATTTAAGAAAAAAGCCAGCTTGTGTTTCAGCCATTTAATGTTGGGTTAAGTTTTCCTGCGTATCTTGTTTCCTCAGGCGATAAAAAAGCCTAACTAATGTGTTTTAAGGAGCCCGAGAAAGTTAACAGTTTGTGCTGTCAATTTTATACGGTTTAACCTACGTTTAAACAGCAAGTTACTTAATGTTGTTGTGGTATCAATCGATTGCACATTTTTACATGGTCCTGATGCAGGAAACTCAAGGTGTTAAACGTTAAGGTAAACTTATGACTTTCCTTCCATTTTCGCGCCCATCTTTGGGCGAGGAAGAGTTAGCTGCGGTAAAAGCAGTATTTGAATCAGGCTGGATTACGACGGGTCCAAAGAATGCTGAACTGGAAGAGGCTTTTTGCCAGCTCACCGGTAATCAGCATGCGATTGCCGTTAGTTCCGCTACGGCAGGAATGCATGTCACGCTGCTGGCACTGAATATTCAGCCCGGCGATGAAGTGATCACGCCGTCTCTGACCTGGGTTTCCACCATTAACATCATCACACTGCTCGGTGCGACGCCGGTGATGATCGATATCGATCGCGACACCTTGATGGTGACGCCGGAGCAGATTGAAGCGGCGATCACGCCGCGCACGCGCGCCATCATTCCGGTGCATTACGCGGGCGCACCCGCCGATTTGGATGCCATCCGCGCCATCGGTGAGCGTCATGGCATTCCGGTGATTGAAGACGCCGCCCACGCTGCGGGCTGTTACTACAAAGGCAAGCACGTTGGTCAACAGGGCACGGCGATATTCTCCTTCCACGCCATCAAAAACATGACCTGCGCCGAAGGTGGCTTGATTGTGACCGATGATGCTGCGCTGGCCGACCGCATGCGCAGCCTGAAATTCCACGGCCTCGGCGTCGATGCTTACGATCGCCACACCCATGGCCGCAAGCCGCAGGCGGAAGTGATCATGCCGGGCTTCAAATACAACTTGCCGGATATCAGCGCCGCCATTGCATTGGTGCAGCTGAAAAAACTGCCCGCCATCAATGAGCGCCGCGCGGCGATTGCGCAACGTTATCTCACCGAACTGGCGGATACGCCGTTTCTGCCGCTGACGCAGCCAGAATGGGCGCATCAGCACGCGTGGCATCTGTTCATCATTCGTGTTGATGAGTCGCAATGTGGCACTACCCGCGATGCATTAATGGAAACACTTAAAGCGCAGGATATCGGCACCGGCCTGCATTTCCGTGCTGCACACACCCACAAATATTACCGCGAACGCTATCCGCAGCTCTCACTGCCGCACACCGAATGGAATAGCGATCGCATTTGCTCAATCCCGTTGTTCCCTGATATGCGCGACGAAGATGTCACGCGCGTGATTAGTGCATTGCGTCAGATCGCTGGAGTTTGACATGTTGGAAGAAAAAGCCATTCGTAAAGTCTCCGTGGTGATCCCGGTGTACAACGAAGAGGAGAGCCTGCCGGAATTGGTACGTCGTACTGATGCGGCCTGCGCGGAATTAGGTCTGGAGTACGAGATTCTGCTGGTTGATGACGGTAGCAGCGATCGCTCAGGTGAGATGATTGCTGACGCTGCGGATATGCCGGGCAGCCATGTGGTTGGCGTGTTACTCAATCGTAATTACGGCCAGCACTCGGCGATCATGGCGGGCTTTAGCCACGTGAGCGGCGACTTGATCATCACGCTGGACGCCGATCTGCAAAACCCGCCGGAAGAGATCCCGAACCTGGTGAAAGCGGCACAGCAGGGTTATGACGTAGTAGGCACCGTGCGTCAAAACCGGCAGGACAGCTGGTTCCGTCGTCGCGCCTCACGCACCATTAATCACCTGATTCAGCGCGTCACCGGCAAAGCGATGGGCGATTACGGCTGCATGTTACGCGCTTATCGCCGCCATATTGTCGATGCGATGCTGAACTGCCACGAGCGCAGCACCTTTATTCCAATCCTCGCTAACACCTTTGCTCGCCGCACTATTGAGCTGCCGGTGGCGCATGCCGAGCGCGAGTTTGGCGATTCGAAATACAGCTTTATGCGGCTGATTAACCTGATGTATGACCTGGTGACTTGCCTCACCACCACGCCGCTGCGTCTGCTGAGTATCGTCGGCAGCCTGATTGCGCTGGCCGGTTTTGCCTTCTCGCTGATTCTGATTGTGCTACGTCTGTTCCTCGGCGCCGCCTGGGCCGGCGATGGCGTGTTCCTGCTGTTCGCCGTGCTGTTTATTTTTGTCGGTGCGCAGTTTATCGGTATGGGATTACTCGGCGAATACATCGGCCGCATTTACAACGACGTACGCGCCCGTCCGCGCTACTTCATCCAACGTGTGATTCACCCACAGCAAAAAGCCTCATCTGTACAGGAAATTGAGCAATGAAAACTGTCGTCTTCGCCTACGCCGAAATGGGCTGTGCGGGTATTTCTGCACTTCTGAACGCTGGCTATGATATCAGCGCTATTTTTACCCACTCAGACACAGGAACTGAGAGCCACTTTTTTGACTCCGTTGCGCGTTTAGCCGCTGAGCAGGGCATTCCGGTCTATGCACCGGAAGATGTGAATCATCCGCTGTGGGTCGATCGCATCAAAACCATGGCACCGGATTACATCTTCTCCTTCTACTATCGTGCTTTGCTGAACGAGAGCATCCTCAACTGCGCAAAACTGGGTGCCTTTAACCTGCACGGTTCGCTGCTGCCTAAATACCGTGGCCGCGCACCGCTGAATTGGGTGCTGGTCAATGGCGAAACCGAAACCGGCGTAACCTTGCACCGCATGGTGAAACGCGCCGATGCCGGTGACATCGTGGCGCAACAGCGCGTCGCGATTGATGAGCAGGACAACGCATTAACGCTGCATCGCAAACTGGTGGCCTGCGCCACAGAAGTACTAAATGGCGCGTTACCGGCGGTAAAACGGGGTGATATCGTCACCACGCCACAAAACGAAAGTGAAGCCACTGTTGTCGGTCGTCGCACACCGGAAGATGGCCGCATCAAATGGGAAGCCCCGGCGCAGACGGTCAACAACCTGGTGCGTGCTGTGACTTATCCGTGGCCGGGCGCGTTTGCCTTCGCCGGAACGGTAAAATTTGTGGTGTGGAAAAGCCGCGTGCATAACGTTGATCACCACGCCAAACCGGGCACCGTATTGTCTGTTGAGCCGTTCCTGATTGCCTGCGGTGAAGGTGCGCTGGAAGTGATGACCGGTCAAAGCGATAACGGCGTCTTCATGAACGGCAGCCAGCTGGCGCAAAACCTCGGCATGGTGAAGGGCGCATTGCTCTATTCTCAGCCGGTGGCAGCGGTAAAACGTCGTACGCGCGTACTGATCCTCGGCGTGAACGGCTTTATCGGTAACCACCTCACTGAGCGTCTGCTGCAGGATGATAACTTCGAAGTGTACGGTTTAGACATCGGTTCTGATGCCATCAGCCGTTTCCTCGATCAGCCGCGCTTCCACTTTGTCGAAGGCGACATCAGCATTCACTCAGAATGGATCGAGTATCACATTAAGAAGTGCGATGTGGTGCTGCCATTGGTGGCGATCGCTACGCCGATTGAGTACACCCGCAATCCGCTGCGCGTGTTCGAACTCGATTTTGAAGAGAACCTCAAAATCATTCGTGACTGCGTGAAGTACAAAAAACGCATTATCTTCCCATCGACCTCCGAAGTGTACGGCATGTGTACTGACAAACATTTCGATGAAGATCACTCGAATCTGGTTGTTGGGCCGATCAATAAACAGCGCTGGATCTACTCCGTTTCTAAGCAGTTGCTGGACCGCGTGATTTGGGCATACGGTGAGAAAGAAGGGTTGCGCTTTACCTTGTTCCGTCCGTTTAACTGGATGGGACCACGCCTCGATAACCTGAACGCCGCACGTATCGGCAGTTCGCGTGCTATCACACAGCTGATCCTAAATCTGGTAGAAGGCTCACCGATTAAGCTGATCGATGGCGGTGCACAGAAGCGTTGCTTCACCGATATTCGTGACGGCATTGAAGCGCTGTTCCGCATCATCGAGAACAAGCAGAACAACTGCGATGGTCAGATCGTCAACATCGGTAACCCGGATAACGAAGCCAGCATCAAAGAGTTGGCCGAGCGTCTGCTGGCGAGTTTTGAACGTCATCCGCTGCGCAGCAACTTCCCGCCATTTGCTGGATTCCGTGAGGTAGAAAGCAGCAGCTATTACGGTAAAGGTTATCAGGACGTGGAACACCGCAAGCCGTCGATCAAAAATGCGCGTCGTCTGCTGGACTGGACGCCAACCGTCGAGATGGATACCACCATTGATAACACGCTGGACTTCTTCCTGCGCACCGTTGAGCTGCAGGATAAGCCATGAAAAAAGTAGGTTTGCGCGTCGATGTAGATACCTGGCGCGGCACCCAATTCGGGGTGCCGGCGCTACTGGAGCAATTCAGTCTGCATCAGCTGCAGGCCAGTTTTTTCTTCAGTGTTGGACCGGACAATATGGGGCGCCACTTGTGGCGCCTGTTAAAACCTCGCTTCCTGTGGAAAATGCTGCGTTCGCGCGCAGCATCTCTTTACGGCTGGGACATCTTGCTGGCCGGCACCGCCTGGCCGGGACGGGAAATTGGTCGCGGTCTGGAGGAGATCATCAGCGCCACCGCCGATCATCACGAAGTCGGTTTGCATGCATGGGATCACTTTGCCTGGCAAACCTTGGCGGGCGTGTGGCCGCAAGAGAAACTGGTTGAGCAGATAGCACGTGGGAAACAGGCGTTAGAAGCGATCATTGGTCACAATGTCTCTTGTTCAGCCGTGGCGGGTTGGCGGGCAGACGGTCGCGTAATGGCAGCTAAGCAACAGTTTGGCTTCAGCTACAACAGCGACTGCCGTGGAACGGGCCCATTTCTGCCCATTCTTAGCGATGGCAGTATCGGCACGGTACAAATTCCGGTGACCTTGCCTACCTGGGATGAAGTGGTGGGACAATCGGTAAGCGCGGAAGGTTTTAACGACTTCATTCTCGAGCAGATTCATGCTGCAACGGGTTCGCCGGTCTACACCATTCATGCCGAAGTGGAAGGGATTGTCGGACTGAAGGCGTTCGCCGATTTGCTTAGACGTGCAGAAGAGCAGGACATTGAGTTTTGTCCACTCAGCGCCTTGTTACCCGACGATCTCTCTACGCTGCCACAGGGCAACATCGTGCGCGGGCATATTCCCGGACGCGAAGGCTGGCTAGGCTGCCAGCGTTAATATCTACAGGAACCACGGATGCGTACAGGCACTAAAACCGCATTACTCATCGCGCTCTTCGCGCTTTTTTACCTGATCCCGATTGAGTTTCGCGCCTTATGGCAGCCGGACGAAACCCGCTACGCTGAAATCAGCCGTGAAATGCTGTTCAGCGGCAATTGGGTGGTGCCGCATTTCTTCGATCTCCGCTACTTCGAAAAACCAATTGCCGGATATTGGGTCAATAACATCGGCCAATGGCTGTTTGGTCACACTAATTTTGGCGTGCGCGCCGGATCGATTTTCAGCACCACCTTGAGCGCGGTATTGGTCTACTGGCTCGGCAGGCAGATGTTCGCCAGCCGCAAAGTCGCGTTGACCGGCAGCGTTATTTTCCTGACTTCGCTACTGGTGTACGGCGTGGGCACTTACGCGGTGCTCGATCCGATCCTGATGCTGTGGCTGGTCGCCGCGATGTGCAGTTACTGGCTGGCGTCGCAGGCCAGCACCACGCGGCAACGCTTATGTGGCTATGTTTTGCTGGGCGCGGCCTGCGCGATGGGCTTCATGACCAAAGGCTTTCTCGCGCTGGCAGTGCCGGTGTTGGCGATTCTGCCGTGGGCCATATGGCTACGCCGCTTCGTTGAACTGCTGCGCTGGGGGCCGCTGACGATTGTGGTTGCTGTGCTGCTCAGCACGCCGTGGGCGCTGGCGATTAATCAGCAGGAAGGGGATTTCTGGCACTACTTCTTCTGGGTCGAGCATATTCAGCGTTTCGCCGAGTCGGATGCACAGCATAAAGCGCCATTCTGGTACTACATTCCGGTGCTACTGGCGGGCTGTTTGCCGTGGCTGGCGCTGCTGCCGGGATCGCTGGTTGGCGCGTGGCGTCAGCGCAGTCAGCAAGCCGGGCCGATCTATTTGCTGAGCTGGGTGCTGCTGCCGCTGCTGTTTTTCAGCATCGCTAAGGGCAAATTGCCGACCTACATTTTGCCGTGCTTCGCGCCGCTGGCGCTGCTGATGGCGCATTACGCACACAGCGGTTCGGCGCAGGTGATCAAAGCGCTGAAAGTGAATGGCTGGATCAACCTGCTGTTCGGTGCGATTGCCGCAATCGTGTTACTGGTGGTGCTAGCTCCGTGGGGCATTTCGCATCGTCCGGCTTATAGTAGCGAAGAGATTGTTGGCGTGATCTGCGCGGCGCTCTCCTTTATCGGATGGGGTGTGATGGGGTGGCTGAGCCGCAAGCCGGAGAACGGCCGCTGGCAGTTAGCCGCGCTTTGTCCGCTGGCGCTGGCGTTACTGGTGGGCTTTGCCATTCCGCAAAAAGTGCGGGATTCCAAGCAGCCGCAGAGTTTTGTCAGCGCGGTGCACGATCAGCTGGCGGATAGTCGTTATCTGCTGGCCAACAATCCTGGCGTGGCATCGGCGGTGGCCTGGGAACTGCAGCGCAGCGACATCAATTTCTATGATGCTAAAGGCGAGTTGCAATACGGCCTGAGCTATCCGGATGCGCAGTCACACTATATTGATGCGGATAACTTTGCCGACTGGCTGCGCGTGCATCGCCGTCAGGGCAAGGTTTCATTGGTGTTGATGATGAATTCCAGCGACAAAACGCCGGATAAAAACCTGCCGGAACCGGATGACGTCTATCGTCAGGGCCGCCTGGTTTATTACGGCTACGATGCTAAACCATGAATCTGTTGCTGATTTTACTGGTTAGCGTGTTGAGCTGTGCCGCCCAGCTGTGTCAGAAGCAGGCGGCTCATCTCGGCATCAAAAAGGGAATTTTTTGGCTGGCGCTCAGCATTCTGCTGCTGGGTATCGGCATGCTGCTGTGGCTGGCGGTATTGCGCGTGGTGCCGGTGAGCGTGGCGTATCCGATGCTGAGTCTTAACTTTGTGTTGGTGGCCATCGCCGCACGGCTGATCTGGCGCGAAACCTACAGCCTACAGCAGTGGATTGGCACGCTGGCGATTGTTGCCGGTGTGGCGTTAATGGGAAGTCATCTATGAAAGGCGTGATGCTGGCGCTGTGCAGCGTGCTGCTGGTATCGCTGGCGCAATTGGTTTTGCGAATGGCGATGCTCGATTTCCCGCCGTTGAGCGCGTTGCTCAGTTTGCAGCACATCAAACCACTGCTGCTTTTGGCGATTGGCCTTGGCGCTTACGCGCTGTCGATGTTGTGCTGGATGCTGGCGCTGCGTCATTTGCCGCTTAATCGACTCTATCCGCTGCTCAGTTTGAGTTATGTGCTGGTGTGGCTGGCGGCGATTTCCTTGCCAATATTGGGGGAAACCTTCCGCTGGAGCAGCTTTGCCGGCGTGGTGCTGATTGTGTTTGGCTTGCTGCTGGTTTCGCTGCCGCGCAAGCAATGATTGTCCGTAGGGTCGCCATTCATGGCGACCATCAACCAACCAACCGCAGATGCTTCTCCCCTAAATCCGCCAGTGGTGCCGCGCCTAACATGCCTAAATCGCGGCTAACCTCGCTGGTAATCAATTCGATGGCCAAATTAACGCCCGCTAAACCGCCCACCGCGCAAGCATAATTAAACGGCCGCCCGACAAAGCAGGCTTTTGCGCCCAGCGCGATAGCTTTAATGGCATCGGTGCCGCGTCGAATTCCGCTATCAAACATCACCGTCATTTCACCCGCTGCTGCAACGATTTCCGGCAGCACATAAAGCGGCGGAATCACCGTATCCAGCTGTCGTCCACCATGATTCGATACAACAATGCCGTCGATGCCGATGGTTTTACAGCGCAGCGCATCGTTACGGCTGAGAATGCCTTTGATCACCATCGCGCCTGGCCAGCGTGCGCGGATATATTCGATATGCTGCCAGGTTAAGTGGCTGCGGCCGCTGAAATCCCGCACCGCATTTTTCGAGAACAGCGGCGCGCCACGCTGCGCATTATTGTTCTCAAAATAGGGCATGCCGCTTTTCAGCAGCGTCTTTAGCAGTGTTCCGGTCAACCAGCGCGGATGCGTGATGCCTTGTGATGCCTTGCCACGCCAACCTCAAACTGGGACGGAACGGCGTAGCGAATCCGGCACGCACGTTGTTTTCCCGGTTGGCCTTAACCGGCGTGTCCACGGTAATCACCAGCACCGGAATCGCGGCCTGCTTAACGCGATCGATCAGCGCATCAATCTCCTCCAGCGTTTTCGGCAGATAGGCCTGAAACCACATATCGGGATTCACTTGCGCCACATCTTCCAGCCGCGTCAGCGAGGAGCCGCTCATGATAAACGGCACATTCTTCTCTTTCGCCGCGCGTGCCAGCGTGCAATCGCCATCAAAACCGGTTAACGCCGAGATGCCCATCGGCGCGATGCCAACCGGCGCCGCGTAGCTTTGCCCAAACAGCTCAACCCCGATGTTGCGCTGCGACACATCCACCATGTTTTCCGGGATCAGGCTGTAGCGCGCATAAGATGCCAGCGTGTTGCGCAGCGCGATATTGTCCTCGACGCCGCCAGAAACGTAGGCGAACAGCGGATGCGGCAGATGACGTTTGGCATACTTCTCGAAGTCGTTCAGGGATAGGCAACGCGACTGCATATTGCGCATGAAGGTGATGATCCAGTTGGCGAGACGGCAGGGGAAAAGCAAAGAAATCAATGCTATTGCACGAGCGGGATTTTACAAATCTATAATTCGGCAATGTTAATGCGCGAAATGCATATAGACGGTCGCCATAAATGGCGACCCTACGGATTTAATATCACCTTACACGTAGGGTCGCCATTCATGGCGACCTTTTAAATTACCGTTATAAATCTTTCTAAATAAAATCCCCCCCTGATGCAATTCCATCAAAATAAAAACAACAAAATGCTTGAACTCACATTTCGCAAAACAAATTCCAAATAAAAATTAACATGAAATAAAAATGTCGTTAGCGTGAGCATTCTGTTTTGTTCTGCCGTATTTCCTTATGTATTTTTTACCAGGAGGTATTATGGAAAGAGAACTTTATATATCCACCAACACGGCTTCCGGCCCGAATAGCACCACACGCACCGAGCCCTTTGTTAAAATAATCGCGCTGGTCGCCACACTGGGTGGATTACTGTTTGGCTACGATACTGGCGTGGTATCGGGCGCTTTGCTGTTTATGCGTGACGATTTGCAACTCACGCCATTCACCACCGGATTAGTCACCAGTTCACTGCTATTTGGCGCCGCTTTTGGCGCGCTGCTTGCCGGTCATTTTGCGGACGCGCTGGGACGTCGCAAGATCATTATTTCCCTCGCCTTTATTTTTGCCCTTGGCGCCATCGGTTCGGCATTTGCGCCGGATGTCATCTCAATGATCGCTTCACGTCTGTTCCTTGGTGTCGCCGTCGGTGGCGCGGCGGCTACGGTGCCGGTGTATATCGCGGAAATCGCACCAGCCAATAAGCGCGGCCAACTGGTCACCTTGCAGGAGCTGATGATTGTTTCGGGCCAACTGCTGGCGTACGTTTCCAACGCCACTTTCAACGAAATCTGGGGCGGGGAGCACACCTGGCGCTGGATGATCGCCATCTCGACTGTACCCGCCGTTTTGCTATGGTTTGGCATGATCTTTATGCCAGAAAGCCCGCGCTGGCACGTGATGCGCGGTAACAACAACGAAGCGCGCAAAGTGCTGGAGAAAACCCGCGCGGCGGATGACGTCGATTGGGAGCTAGAAGAGATTGAAGAAACCATCGAAGAGAACCGGCAACAGGGCAAAGGCCGCCTGCGCGATCTGCGTACGCCGTGGCTGCGCAAAGTGTTCCTTCTTGGCATCGGCATTGCGGCTATTCAGCAGCTTACCGGCGTCAACACCATCATGTATTACGCGCCGACCATGCTGACAGCAACCGGTTTAAGCAACGATGCCGCGCTGTTCGCCACCATCGCTAACGGCGTGATTTCAGTGCTGATGACGCTGGTCGGGATCTGGATGATCGGCAAAATTGGCCGTCGTCCGCTGGTGTTGGTTGGACAGATGGGTTGCACCGCGTGCCTGTTCTTTATCGCGGCGGTGTGCTTCTTTATGCCGGAATATCATTCGGCAGGCGACGTTAATCTGCTGCGCGCCTATCTGGTGCTGGCGGGGATGTTGATGTTCCTGTGCTTCCAGCAAGGCGCGCTGTCGCCGGTTACCTGGCTGTTGCTTTCTGAGATCTTCCCGGCGCGTATGCGCGGCATTTGTATGGGTGGCGCGGTTTTTGCGCTGTGGATGGCGAACTTCGCCATTTCGATGGCGTTCCCGCTACTGCTGGCGGCGTTTGGCCTCGCCGGAGCCTTCTTAACCTTTGCGGTGATTGGTATTGGTGGATCGATGTTCGTGTTGCGCACCATCCCGGAAACCAAAGGGCGCAGCCTGGAGCAGGTCGAGCACTACTTCCATGAGTTGTATAAATGATGTTGCGTTGATGTAAATCAATCAAGGTTCTGGCAGAGCAGCAAAACGACATCGCTTACTATCGCAAGATATCGACGCGTCACAACAAAACAGAAAGTAAATAATATTACTCTTTCAGGATAGAACACACCATGACCTACAAAATAAGCCATGACCGACTCTGCGTTAATCGTAAAATTGCGCCCAACCTCAGCCTCGATCGTTTTTTCTCGCTGGTTGAAAAGTTAGGGTTAAATAAAGTCGAAATCCGCAATGATATGAAAAGTGGCAGCGTAACTGATCATTTATCCGGTGAAGAAGTTCGTGAGCTGGCTAAACAACATGCGTTCACAATCGAAACCATTAATGCGGTTTATCCGTTTAACCAATTAACCGATGAGGTGCTGGAAAAAACGCACGCTTTATTAAACGCTGCGCGTGAAACCGGCGCTAAAGCGTTAGTGCTTTGCCCACTGAATGACGGCACGGTTATTTCCCAGCAGCAAACCGTCGATGCGTTAAAAACACTGGTACCGCTATTCGCTGAATATGGCATCGCCGGTCTGGTTGAGCCGCTCGGGTTCCCGCAAAGCTCACTGCGTTCTGCTGCTCTGGCACAACAGCTGATCAAGCAAGCGGGCGCGCCGTTCAAAATCGTACTGGATACTTTTCACCACCACTTGTACGAAGGCGCTGAGCAAGACTTTGCTGGCGGCGTTGACGTCAATAACATCGGGCTGGTGCATCTCTCTGGCGTCACCGATGCGCGCCCAACGCATCAGCTAACTGACGAAGAGCGCATCATGCTGAGCGCCGACGATCTGCTGAAATCGAAACAGCAAGTGCAACGTCTGGAAGAGATGGGTTATCGCGGCATCTACGCCTTTGAACCGTTTTCTTCCGTAATGGATGGCTGGAGCGAAGAACAGATCGCCCAGGAAATCCAATCCAGCATTGCTTACCTGAATAATTAAGGAACACTTCATGACGCTCAATATTGGTGTAATCGGCACGGGTGCGATCGGTCGCGAACACATTCGTCGTTGTAGCCAGGTGCTGCAACATTCCCGCGTAGTGGCGCTGAATGACATTAACCGCAGCAACTGCGAACAGATTGTTAAAGATCTGGGGATTCAGGCGGAGATTTATGACAACGCGCATGATCTGATTAACGCGCCAGAAGTGCAGGCGATTCTGGTCACTTCGTGGGGCCCAACCCATGAAGAGTTCGTGCTGGCGGCAATTAAAGCGGGTAAAGCAGTGTTCTGCGAAAAACCGCTGGCGGTCACCGCGCAGGGTTGCATGAACATCGTTGAGGCGGAAATCGCCGCCGGTAAGAAGCTGGTGCAGGTTGGTTTTATGCGTCCTTACGACAGCGGCTATCGCGCGCTGAGAGCGGTGATTGAGAACGGTGATATCGGCGAACCGCTGATGTTGCACTGCGCGCACCGCAATCCCGAAGTCGGCGATTCTTACACCACCGATATGGCCATCACCGATACGCTGATTCATGAGCTCGATGTGCTGCGCTGGTTGCTAAAAGATGATTACGTCAGCGCGCAGGTAATCTATCCACGCTCAACGAGTAAAGCGGCTGCGCATCTGAAAGATCCGCAAATCGTGCTGCTGGAAACTGCCAAAGGCGTGCGCATCGACGTGGAAATCTTCGTTAACTGCGCTTACGGCTACGATATTCAGTGCGAAGTGGTGGGCGAAAGCGGTATCGCACGTTTGCCTGAGCCGATGTCGGTGCAGACGCGCAGCGCGGCCAAACTTTCCACCAGTATTCTTACCGACTGGAAAAAGCGTTTCATTGATGCCTATGACGTGGAGTTGCAGGATTTTATCAACAGCGTGTTATCAGGTGAGATGACCGGTCCATCGGCGTGGGATGGTTATGCGGCGGCGGTCGCGGCCGATGCCTGCGTTGCGGCGCAAAACTCTGGTGACATCGTGCCGATCACCATGCCGGCGAAACCGGCGTTCTATAACTAAGTTCTTTTTCCTTCCTTAAACGCGCGTTCTGATGGCGTAATGCTCGTCAGTTAAGCGTCTTTCGGTCACCATAAATGGCGACCCTACAACGGATTGGCGCTTTTTTCGTAGGGTGCGCATTCATGCGCACCTGCATAATGGCGCGCGTTTTATCTCGTATCACACTCTCATCTCAGCGTTTTCCCGTGTATCATCGCCGGCTTTAAGCAGTTTTGTAGGGAATAAGTGATGACGGAGATGACATTGTCCCGCCGCCAGCCTTCCGTTTGGTGGGGCGCGATGATTATTTGCGGCACCGTGGTGGGCGCAGGGATGTTTACGCTGCCGGTGGTGATGGCGGGCGCGTGGTTTGGCTGGGCGATGGTGTTACTGCTGATCAGCTGGGGCGGCATGTTGCTGTCCGGCTTGTTGTTTATGCGCGTCAGCCTCAAGTATCCGCCTGGCGCGGGTTACGACACCTTAACCAAAGATTTGCTCGGACGCGGCTGGGCGGCGCTTAATGGACTCAGCATCTTATTTGTCCTCGGCATCCTCACTTACGCCTACATTTCGGCCAGCGGCCCGGTGTATCAGCACTCAATCAGTCAGCTAGGATTACCGATCTCAACCGCAGAAGCCAAAATATTGCTGACGCTGTGCGTTGCTTTGGTGGTGTGGCTCGGCACTACTGGCGTCAGCCGTTTGATGACCTTCTGCGTGCTGGCGAAAATTCTGCTGCTGATCGTACTGTTTGGCGGCTTACTAACGCAGGTGAACGTGCCGTCGTTAATGAGCGGACCCGCAGCAGGCGAACATTACTGGCCTTATGCACTTGGCGTGCTGCCGTTTTGTCTCGCGTCGTTTGGTTACCACGGCAACATCACTGGTCTGGTGAGTTATTATGGCGGTAATAAGCGGAACATCACGCGCGCGTTGGTATTGGGTACCTTGCTGTCGCTGGCGCTGTATCTGTTTTGGCTGACCAGCACCATGGGCAATCTTCCGCGCTACGCGTTTCCCGAGATTGTGAAGCAGGGCGGTGATATCGCGGCACTGATGGCAGCGCTGCGTGATCATCTGCACGTTAATGCGCTGGCGCTGATGATGTCGATCTTCTCGCATTTCGCGGTGATCGCTTCATTCCTCGGCGTTACCGCTGGTCTGTTTGATTTCATCGCCGATCGTCTGGGATTCGGGAATTCACCCGGCGCGCGTCTGAAAACCGCCAGCCTGACTTTCCTGCCGCCGTTACTCGCCTCGATTTGCTGGCCGAATGGTTTTGTTGCCGCGATTGGTTTTGCCGGACTGTTTGCCACTTTGTGGGCGGTGATCATCCCGGCTATGCTGGCGTGGAAATCTCAGCAACGCTGTTCAGTGGCGGTGGTTTTACTGTTTGTGTTTGGCGCGATGAATATACTGGCCTGGCTGCTGAGCTGGTTTGGGGTGTTGCCGGAATTTGGCGGTCGTTAAAGAGAGAAGAAGACAACGTCTTGCAGACGTTGTCTTGAATTTAATCCGTAGAACCGGCTAATACTTTAAGTGCATGCGAGAAGAAGTCGCGCCGACCAAAATTACCCGATTTAAGTGCCAGCGCTAGCGGCTGCTCGCTCATAGCAAAGAGGGCGGGCACGCCTGGATCGATTTCGCGGCCAACCTGCAGTGAACCCAAATTCAGCGCGCTGACCACGGCGCCCGAGGTTTCTCCGCCGCCAACCACTAAACGCTGTATGCCCGCCTCGCGCACTAACTTACGTGCCGTATCACCAAACAGCCGGTCAAGGCGTTGCGAGATATTGTGCTGGCCAAACTGCTGCTGCATTTGCTTTACGGTTGCGGGATCGCCTGAGGAATAGATCAGCGGGCAACTGTCCTGATGTGTGAGGATAAAATCCACGAGATCATCAGCATTAATGCGTTCCGCCATTACATCCTCAATCTCTATCGCCAGCACCGCATGCTGTTTTTGGTGCTCTTCGATTTGTCCACGCGTCGCGCCTGAACAACTGCCAACCAAAATAGCGCTGGAACCTTTAATGGCAGGAAACTCACTGTTATTACCTTGTGCTTTACCGGCGCTGATGAAGTTGTGCGGTAGGGCAAGCGCGATGCCCGATCCACCACTGATTAGCTTCTCACCCGCAGCGGCGATGCCAATAAGCGTTAAATCGTGATCGCTTATGGCATCCACGACCACCAATTGCGCTTCCTCATCTGCACGGGCATTTAGAATCTCGCGCAGTGCTTCACTACCTTGCACCACTTGCTGCCAGCCAATATGACTAACGCGTGTTTT
The DNA here is from genome assembly GCF_014193275.1 of Enterobacter sp. Sphag1F. Classification (NCBI taxonomy): domain Bacteria; kingdom Pseudomonadati; phylum Pseudomonadota; class Gammaproteobacteria; order Enterobacterales; family Enterobacteriaceae; genus Enterobacter; species Enterobacter sp. Sphag1F. The sequence continues at coordinate 245,418 of NZ_JACHZD010000006.1, forward strand.
CGCCTGACGCGCCAGCAAACGGCGGATGTCCGCATCCTTCATGGGCGTCAAAGGATGATGCTCCATTCCGGATTCATTTAGCGGCCGGTCGTGTACAAACAAATTGCCCTGATAAACCGTACGGCCCATAGTGGGAAACGCCGGGCAGACAATCACATTGTGCGCGGCTAATCGCTGAGCCAGCGCGTCGAGTACCGGACCAATGTTGCCAGAGTCGGTCGAGTCAAAGGTCGAGCAATATTTAAATACGATCTGCGCACAGCCTTGCTGCAATAGCCATTCACAGGCAGCCAGCGATTGTTGAACAGCTTCCTCCGCTGGCAGAGAGCGAGATTTCAAGGCAATAACGCCAGCTTGCACCTGTTCATCTGCAGATTGATGCGGTACGCCAAGATATTGCGTCGTGCGCAAACCGCCTTCGCCCACCAATCCTTTCGACAGAGTGACGGCGATATCGCTGGCACCAGTAAAATCATCGGCGATGACCCCAATCAGCATGATGAACCTCCAATCGCTGACTGCATTTTTTTCACCGCCGCATGCGGGGCCGTTAACACTGGAATCGAAACTTTCTCCCGCACGGCGTAGGCGGCGCGCGAGGTAGAGAAGTGCGCCAGCATAATTACATCGCAGTGACTCAACTGCGGCGCGAACTCTGCGACCAGACGATTGTGGTTGCCGACATCGCCTTTACGCAGCAGGTCTATGGCATCCGGAACCAGCACGGTTTCCAGTGTCGCGGATGAACCAATTTGTTCGGCATAGTGATAAAACTCATCGCACATCGTCACGAGTGACGGACCAAAGGTGGCCAGCATGCCGATGCGTTTGCCTTGCTGCAGTGCAGCCTCGAACATCGCTTCGTTCGGTTTCAACACCGGCACCGGCAAGGCCGCAGAGAGCTCATCAATCGCTGGACCAAAGGCTGAGCAGGTCACCAGAATACCTTGCGCATTCATTGCATAACCGTAGCGGCCAAAAGTAACGAAGCGATCAATCAACTGCCGCGAAAGCTGTTCTTCTTTTGCGCGATCCACTGTCAAACCATCATCCAGCAAATTCACCACTTCAGCCTCTGGCCAAAGATCGTTAAAAGCTTCCTGAATAGGAGACATCGCCACCGGCGTGGCATGCAGTAAAACTATGCGTTGGCTCATCATTTTCTCCGACACCAGCGATACATAAGTGAATTACAGCACACCATATCTGAGGTAGAATGAAAATGTAAGGGCTTACATTTGTCTTCATATGGTGATGTCCGTCACATAAAAAAACTGCGCATCTGTCAGGATGTAAGTGAATGCATTCGTCTGAATGCTTAATTTGAAATCGCTTACTTTTGGCTAACCCTGAGAACGCACTATGACCATTCGTGGAGAAACCACCGCTATTAACGTTAACGTGACACCCGAAGCGCAGGTGCGCCCTGCGAATACGGTGCCACGCCATTTTCGTGATTTGCTGGCGCTGGAAGATTTTGAACGCTATGCGCGTAAGCGGTTGCCGAATATGATTTATCAGTATGTGAAAGGCGGCGTGGAAACCGGCAGAGGACTTGCTGCCGCGCATGAGGCTTATCAGCAATATGTATTTGTGCCGCGTATGTTCCGCGATGTTTCTGGCCGGGATCAGCGTGTGAATTTATTGGGCCATGATTGGGCGCATCCATTCGGTGTTGCTCCGCTTGGCGGCGCGTCGTTTGTCAGTTACCGGGCTGACTTAATGCTGGCGAAGGCCGCACGGGAAATGAATGTGCCAATGATCCTCAGCGCCTCGTCGCTGATTCCGTTAGAAGAGGTGATCGCCGCTAATCCCGACGCCTGGTTTCAGGCCTATCTGGCGGGCGACCAACCGCGTATCGATCGCCTGGTCGACCGCGTTGAACACGCCGGTTATAAAACGCTGGTGGTGACCGGTGATACACCGATGCTGGGTAACCGGGAACACAACACCCGCAGTGGCTTCAGCATGCCGATAAAAATTACCCCGAAAGTGATGTGGCAAAGTGCCATGAGTCCGCGCTGGCTGCTGGGCACGGTGGCGCAAACCTTTCTGCGTCATGGTGCGCCGCACTTCGAAAATACCGATGCTGAACGCGGCCCGCCGATGATGTCGAGCAAAGTGCGTAACACCAATGCACGCGACAAACTGAGCTGGAAACACGTTGAAGCGATTCGTAAAAAATGGAAGGGCAATCTGGTGATTAAAGGGCTGATGTCGCCGGATGATGCTTTCATTGCGCGTGATCTCGGCGCGGATGCGGTGATTCTCTCCAATCACGGTGGCCGTCAGCTGGATCACACGGTGCCACCGCTGCATACACTCGCTGAAATAGCGGCGGCGAAGGGCAATATGAAGGTGATTATTGATAGCGGCATCCGTCGCGGCACCGATGTGATGAAAGCGATGGCGCTGGGCGCGGACTTCGTGTTTCTTGGTCGTCCATTCCTGTATGGCGCGGTGATTGGCGCACAGGCGGGTGTAGAACATGCCATGCATATCCTGCGGGATGAAATCGATCGCGATTTAGCACTGATAGGCGTGACGCGACCTGAGCAACTCAATGCTGCGCTGCTACGTCGAGCACCCTTTTTCGCCCGCGAGGATTAATCATGGAATTAACGATTTATAGCGCGCTCGCACTGAGTGCGCCGTTTAACTCGCTGGTTGCGCAATGGCAGTCGCAAAACCCCGATATACCGCTGGCGATACGCTGGCATCCCAGCACCATCATCGAAAAAGAGCTCAACGCCGGCGCCGAAGTGGATGTGGTGATCGCTACGGTTGAGACGCTGGACCGCCTGTCACAATCGGGTTTGGCGGATGCGGGCACGCGTATCGAACTGGTTGATTCTCCCATCGGAATTGCGGTGCGGGCGGGCGCTGCACAGCCTGATATCAGCAATCGCGAAACGTTGATTCAGACTTTGTTAGCTGCGCGTTCGGTGGCCTGGTCAGAAGCCGGAGCCAGCGGTGTCTGGTTCTCGCAATTGTTGAAACAACTCAACATTGATACGGAGCTGCGCGCACGTGGCACGGTAATTCCTGCTGGTTTCACCGCCGAGCAACTGGTGAAGGGCAATGCTGATCTGGCCGTACAGCAGATCAGCGAACTGCTAATGGTGGAGGGCATTGAGGTCGTCGGACCGCTGCCAGCGGGCACACAGCAGGCGATTTCACTCTCGGCTGCTGTGTTAAGCCACGCCCGACAACCGGAGCAGGCGCAGAGTTTCCTGGCATGGTTGAAAACGCCGTCAGTCACGGACGTGTTCAACCGTTTCGGCATGGATAGACGCGATTAGCGTTCCTGACGGGGCACCGAGCCGCTGCTGCCCCGGACAATCAACTCGGTACTTATCTGCGTCTGCATTGGTGCGGGTAAGTTATTCAGCGAGTTCAACAAATAGTGCGCTGCGTGTTCACCAATCGACGCTAAATCCACACGCATGGTGGTCAGCGGATGCTCCAGATGTTCAGCGTATTCATAGTCGTTGAAGCCAACGATGGAGATATCATTCGGAATGCGCAGATAACGCTCGCTCGCCGCACGCATGGCACCAAACGCCAGCAGATCGTTACCGCAGATGATGGCGGTTGGCGGCTGCGGCGCATCGAGTAAACGAAACACTGCTCTGCGCGCATCATTCATGGTGAAGGCATTATCAATCAGATGCGTATCCGGCAGCGTCAATCCATGCTGCTGCAGGGCGCGGCGTGTACCATTCAGACGTTCTGAAATACGATCGTTCGAAGGCGGCGTGCCGACAATCACCGCAAAACGCTGATGCCCTAATCCCAGCAAATGCTGCGCCAGGGTTTCAGCCGCACCTTCGCTGTCATAACCGACACAGGGTCTTTCGCTGTCTTGCGAAAAGGTCTGCACGCAGGCGATATCTTGCTGAACGATGCGCTCCCAAAGTTTAGGATGATGAGTATTGCCCACCAGCATCAAACCGTCGATACCGTACTCAATCAGCTTGTTAACTTCTTTCAGCTCGGTTTCAGGATCGAAGTTGGAGTTGGCTAATAGCAGCGTGTAGCCGGCTTCATGAATCAGTTGCTGAAAGGCCGCCAGCGGGCGCGAAAAGGTTTCCGTCGCCAGCGTGGGTACTACCGCGCCAATCGTCATGCTGCGGCGTGAGGCGAGGGTGCGCGCGGCGCGGTTAATCACATACCCCAATTCCTCACAGGCCTTTTCCACCGCTTCACGGCGTGACGCTTTGACCGTGGTGCTGCCGTTTAATACGCGTGAAACCGTCGCCGTTGAAACGCCAGAGAGACGCGCAACATCATCCAGTGATACGCGGCCAGATCCATTTTGCTTCTCACTCATCAAGTCACTCCTGCAGAAAGAGTGAGCTTGTCCACAAAAATTGCAGACACCTCACAGGTAATTTTGAAAGCGCTTACTTTTGGCTTGACTGAATTTTGTAATCGCTTACTTTTGACATCATGTTATCAGGTTGGGTGTGCCTGCTCACGTTTTTTAACACGATCGTGAATTGTCACCCCCAAATTTAACCACAACGCTGACTGCCGCCGCCCTAAGGCCGCAGAACCTGTGTTAACCCTATATAAATCATAAAGGAATTCACCATGCGCAGATATCCACGAATTCGCTGGCTGATGATCGTGTTCTGCTTTTTCGCCATCGCAATCAATTACATCGATCGTATCAACCTCGCGATCGCCGCACCGCACATCAAAGCAGATTTAGGCCTCGATGACACCAGCATGGGGCTGATTCTGGGCGCCTTCTTCTGGACGTATGCGCTGATGCAAATTCCGGCTGGACGCCTACTCGATCGTCTCGGTGCGCGTGCTGGACTGGCCATCGCCGTCGGCTGGTGGTCGTTGTTTACGGTGTTTACTTCGTTTGGTAAAGGATTCACTTCTCTTTTTGCGGCGCGCTTAGCATTAGGTCTGGGTGAGGCGGGGGGAAATCCTGGCTGTGTCAAAGTGGTTTACAGTTGGTTCCCGAAAAAGCAGCGTGCAACGGCAAGCGGGATCTTTGATGCCGGTCCGCGTGCCGGTAGCGCGCTGGCGCTACCTCTGGTTGCCTGGCTGATCAGCGTATGGGATTGGGAAACGTCCTTCATCGTGACTGGCGCGTTAGGGCTGATTTGGGTGGTGATCTGGTTAGTCTTCTATCGTGAGCCTGAAGAGATGAAAGGCCTCGATGAAACAGAGCGTCAGAATCTGCTGGAAGATCGTGCTTTGCCCACTACGCAGGCTGACGCAAAAGTTGAATTGTGGTCACTGTTCCGTCATCGCAACGTGTGGGGAATGATGATTGGCTTCTTCTGCATGAACTTCGCCACCTATTTCTTTGTGACCTGGTTCCCAACTTATCTGACAGTGGCACATGGTTTTTCATTGAAAGAGCTGGGGACGCTCGGTGCGATCCCTGCACTGATGGGGATTCCGGGAAGTCTGCTCGGCGGGATTGTGTCAGATACCCTTTACCGCAAAGGATTCAGCCTGACGGCTGCACGTAAAACCTGTCTTATCAGCGGGATGTTGCTCTCCAGCGTGATTGCTTTCGCCGCATTCACCGACAGCATTACGGTGATCCTGACACTGTTCTCCATCACTTACGCCGGTTTAGCTTTCACCGCCGCCAATATCTGGACGCTGCCAGCCGATGTTGCGCCTGCCAGTAATTACGTGGCCACGCTGGGCGGCATCCAGAACTTTGCGGGCAACCTGGCCGGGATTGTTACTGCCTCGTTTACCGGCCTGATGCTGAGTCTTAGCCACGGTTCATTTGTGGTGCCGTTGCTGGTGGCGGGCGGAATCTGTGTGCTGGGTGCGCTGACCTTTATGTTTGTGCTCGGCAAACTGGAGCCATTACCGATCAGCCCTAAACCTGATGCCAACGTCATAGCTACCGCCAATCAATAAGAGGAGAAACTACATGCAAAACGAACAGTTCTTACGCGAAGAGATTTGTCAGGTGGGAGCCGATCTGTTTAACCGCGGCTATACCACCGGCACCGCAGGAAACATTAGCGCTCGGCTAGAGGATGGCTGGCTGATTACGCCAACCGATGCTTGTCTCGGACATCTCGAGCCAGGCCGGATTGCCAAGGTCAATCGCGAGGGTAAATGGGTTTCGGGCGACAAACCGTCGAAGACTTTGCTGTTGCATCGCCAGATTTACGATCGCAACCCGGAGGCGCACGGTGTGGTGCACACCCATTCCACACATCTGGTGCAACTTACGCTGGCAGGCGTATGGCAGCGCGACAGTATTTTGCCGCCGCTTACGCCGTATCAGGTGATGAAAGTCGGGCGAATTCCATTAATCGACTATCGCCGCCCTGGCCATGTCGACGTCGCTGCACAGGTGGCTGAGCTGGCCAATGATGTTCGTGGCGTGATGCTGGAGAGACTTGGCCCGGTGATGTGGGGTAAATCCGTTTCAACGGTGAGCTTTGCGTTGGAAGAGCTGGAAGAAACTGCGCGACTTTGGCTGAACTGCGTGGATAAGCCCGCCACGCTGCCAGAACAAGCCGTATTGGAGCTGTGCGAACACTTCAATACGCGCTGGTAAACCCCTCACTGTTCCTTACAATAAACGAGACCCAAAGATGAAAAAGACGGTAATAGCCGCAGGCATGATGCTCTTTGCTTCCACGGTTTTGGCGCAGGAAAAATCCTTTGTCTACGTATCCAATGGCGATAGCGGTACGGTGACGGCCTACGAGCTGCAAAAGGCGCAGCGCCAGCTGAAACCGATTGGTGAATACCCCAGCGGCCTGAAAAGTATGCCGATGGTGGTATCGCAGGATAACAAGACACTTTATGTCTCCGTCCGCAGTCAGCCTTACCATGTTTCGGCCTGGCATATTCAAACTGATGGATCGCTGCAGCATTTTGCGGATACACCGCTGCCAGAAGCGATGGCGTATGTCGCGCTGGATAAGAGCGGTAAATTCCTGCTTTCATCTTCTTATGGTGGCGATCTGTTTAGCATCAATCGCATTGCCGCGGATGGCAAAGTTGAGAGCGCGCCGGTGCAGATGGTGCATACCGGCAAGCGTGCGCATTCAATTCAGACCGATCCCAGCAACCAGTTTCTCTATGTACCGCTGCTGGGTGCCGATCAACTGCTGCAGTACCGTTTCGATAGCCACAGCGGAACCGTCACGGCGAACACGCCAGCGTTTGTGAATATCCAACGCGAGTCGGCAACCGGACCGCGTCATTTCACCTTTGCACCGCAGCGGGATGAGAAGGGTGAGCAGAATCTCTATGTGCTGACCGAAATGGCCGGCAACATCTCCCGCCTGACTTTGAACAAAGATGGCACCCTGACGGAACATGAAGCGACACCGTCACTCGATCCGGCCATTGCCGCCAACATGCAGCGTGGTGAAGCGCGACCACTGACCGGCGATGATGATTTGCCAAAATCCGCCAAGCCGCGGTTATGGCAAGCTGATATTCATATCACGCCGAATGGACGTTTCCTTTATTCTACCGAACGCACCAGCAGTCATATTACTGCATTTCATGTTTCACCGAGCGATGGTCGATTGACGTTGATTAATAGCACGCCAACAGAAGCTCAGCCGCGTGGATTTGCTATTGATAATTCCGGGCGCTATTTAATTGAATCGGGTCAGAAGTCGACACAAATTTCGCTCTATTCCATAGATCAAACCACTGGCAAACTGACATTAATTGAGCGCGTCCCCACCGGCAAGGGCGCTAATTGGGTCACCATCGTTGAGTAAATTTCTGCTCTACTTAATTAATTGGTAAGAAAAGGAGTCTTCATGTCGACTATTCGCAAAGCATTATTAAGCACATTATTATGCTCAACGCTTTTAAGCGCAGGATTACCGACACAAGCGGCTGAGCAAGGTGTTGCCACCGATCTGGAACCGCTGCACCACGTCATTCTGGAAAATAAATACGTCACGGTGATGCGCGTATTAATTCAACCCGGACAATCCACGCTATTTCATGAGCAGCATCTGGATTATGTTAATACGCACATTGAAGGCAGTCCGGTTAAAATAGAGTATCCCGACAAGCCGGTAAACATGACCGAAATGAAAAGCGGCAATGTTAAATTCGGTGAGCATCAAGGGAAATCGGATACGGATAAGGTCACCAATACCGGAAATAACGTCAATCATCAGGTGGCGTTCGAAATTAACATCCCAGGCCCACAACATTTTGGTAACGCTTCGCGGCCTGACAATGCCGCATTTAGTCAGGTGCTGGATAAGAAAACAGTGAGAGGCTGGAAGGTCACGCTGAAGCCTGGCGCCAGTACCGGCGAATATACGCAACACGGGCCTGGCGTGCGCGTGTTCTTTACCGAAGGGCGGGTACTGATTGCCGATCAAACTCATACCAATCGGGTAAAAGAAGTTTGGGTACATCCCGGCGATGCCTTTTTAACCGAGCCAGGTAAAGTCGATATAACGGCGGCAAGTGGCGAAAATATCATCTTCAATGATTATGAGTTGTTATAGCACTGTTTGTATTTTGTGAATTGACGTTGTCTGATAATGTGCACTTCTGTGGGTTGCCACAGAAGTGCATTATTGTTTTTACCATACTAATAATTATTTACCGGAAGCAATTACAATGAAAGCAAGAAAGGTGAGACAGTGTTGTCTGCCTTTCGCGTTGAGCATTCTGATGTCAGCCACATTTTCAGCTCACGCTGAAGATGCGGCTGAGTCTGCGGCTCTTATTGCGAAAGGCAAGTATCTGGCTATTGCTGCGGACTGTGGAGCTTGCCACACCGCACCGAATCAGGGCAAGGAAATGTCGGGTGGCTATATTATCTCCTCGCCGTTGGGGAATATTGTTGCCAGTAATATCACGCCATCAAAAACCGCCGGCATTGGCGATTATAGCGAACAAGATTTTGTTAAAGCCGTGCGAAGTGGCATTAATAAACAGGGGCAGCATCTTTATCCGGCGATGCCTTACACCTCATACGCAAAAATTTCTGATGCCGATATGCACGCGCTGTATGTTTATTTTATGCACGATGTAAAAGCAGACGAGAATGTACCGCCAGCAACGGATTTGCCTTTCCCATTTAATATTCGTTCAAGTATGTTCTTCTGGAATATGCTGTTTTCCGATAATAAGCCGTTTATTCCGGTAAAAGATAAATCGGATGTTGTTAATCGCGGTGATTATCTGGTCAATGCATTGGCGCACTGCGATACCTGCCATACGCCACGTAACGCGCTGATGGGGCAAAACAACGATCAGGCTCTCAGCGGCGGCAGCCTGGGCAGTTGGTACGCGCCGAATATCACTCCCGATCAACAAGCCGGCATTGGCAACTGGAGCGATGCGGAGATCGCGCAATATCTTAAAACTGGCCATGTTGCAGGCAAAGCGCAGGCAGCAGGCCCGATGGCGGAAGCGGTCGAGCACAGCTTACAGCATCTGTCTGATGACGATATCAATGCGATAGTGGCTTATCTGCGGCAGATCCCCGCGGTGACTCAGGCTACGAACTCGCCGCGCGACGCGCTTGGCAAACCCGCAACAGATGAAGCGGCGCTGCGAGCGGTTAAAAATCCCGATGCAGGCTGGCAGGTTTACGCCAGTTCTTGCGCTAACTGCCATCAGGCGGATGGTGCTGGCAATCACTTCTATCCTTCGCTGTTCCACAACACCGCCACCGGCGCACCACAGGCCGATAACCTCATTGCCACTGTTGTCTACGGCGTACATCGTCAGGTTGATGGAAAAGATGTCGTCATGCCAGCTTTTGGCCCGGATGGGTTATTTACCGATCGATTAAGCGACCAGCAAATTTCCGACGTCAGCAACTACGTGCTGAAAAACTTTGGTAATGCTCAGCTGAACGTAACGCCTGAACAGGTGAAAACCGTGCGTGAAGGCGGCGAGCGTCCACTGATTGCACGCCTGGCGCAGCCTGCTGCGTGGGGCGGAGGCGCGATAGCTGTCATTATTTTACTGGTGCTGCTGATTTCAATTTCGCGCAAGGGGAAAAAACATGGCGCATAACCTTTCCCGGCGTCGTTTGCTGCAAGGCATGGGCATTTTGTCACTCGGCGCGATGTGTAATTCCCTGTTCCCGGCGCGCGCTCTGGCTGCAGAGCAGATGGCTGAAAATGGTTTTCTGATCGTTTCGCAGTTCCTGGTCAGTCGCCCGGTCGGCCCGATGCTGGGACAGCGCTACTACGATGCCTTGAATCGCCATAATGCCGAATTCACGCACCAGCTCAGCAGCCTGCAGGCATTGTTGCAGCAGCATAATTTTGCCCATGTCGACGATTTCCTTGCCGCATTTGGTGCAGATAATCCTGACTGGCAAACGGCAAAACGCATCATTTCAGCGTGGTACACCGGCGTTGTCGGCGACGGCAGCGATCTGGAGTTGATCGCTTATGCCGATGCGATGATGTACCTGCCCACCAAAGATATTCTGGTGGTCCCAACCTATGGCGGCGGGCCGTTCTACTGGGCAGTAACGCAAGATGGCAAAGTGGCAACCACAGGAGAAGGCGCATGAGTGCACAAAAAGTCGATGCCGATGTGATCATCATTGGCTCGGGCGTGATGGGCGGGTTGATCGCCTGCCAGATGGCAAAAGCCGGTAAATCAGTCATCATCCTTGAGGCAGGCCCGCGTGTCTCTCGCCAGGAAATCGTCGAACGTTTCCGTAATTCCCCGTTCAAGATGTCGTTAACCAATATCAAATTACAGGGCGTGGGTTCGCCTTATCCCAATCCGCCACATATTCCTTCTACCTACGGTGACTATTTGCAGCAGGTTGGGCCGGTTAAATATCCCACCAAATACCTGCGCGTTGTCGGTGGTACAACCTGGCACTTTGGCTCCGCACTGTGGCGTATGATCCCCAACGATTTCAAACTCAACACCCTTTATGGTCGGGGCCGCGACTGGCCCTTTGGCTACGAAGAACTGGAGTCGTGGTATGGCAAAGCCGAGTATGAGCTGGGCGTTTCAGGTGTCGATGGACAAGACGAAAGTGGGCAGGGCGGCAAAGCCTGGCCACCGCGATCTACGTCATTCCCGATGCCGGGTTTGCCAACCAGTTATCTGTTTGATCGCCTAACTGAGATGCTGGGTAAAGGCGGTTATAACCCGGTGCTGGAACCGAACGGTCGCGCGACTAAGCCGTGGGGCAAGCGCCCAATGTGTGGCGGAAATAATAACTGCAATCCGGTTTGCCCGATCGCCGCCAAATATGATGGCTCGATGCATATCGATGAAGCGGAGCGTTTGGGAGCAAAACTGCTGGATAACGCGGTGGTGTACCGCATAGAGGCAGCGGATGATGGCACAATTACCGGCATTTGGTATAAAAAGCCGGATGGTTCCGAGCACCATTTAACCGCCAACTACTTTGTGCTGGCGGCCTACGGTATTGAATCGCCGAAGCTGCTGTTGATGTCGACGTCTGAGAAATATCCCAATGGCATCGCAAACTCTTCCGATCAGGTTGGCCGCAATTTGATGGGCCACACCGGCATCAGTATGAACGTGATGATGTCGGAAGATGTGTGGCCAGGTCAGGGGCCGACCGAATTGCTGGTGTATCTGAACAACCGCGATGGCGTATTCCGCAAGGATTTCCCCAGCTACAAGATCAAAGTGCGTAACACTGTGCCAACCGCCGATTATGCTGCATCGCTGATTGAGAAAGGCGTGCTGGGCTCCAAACTGGATGCTGAGATCCGCCGCCAGTCGGCACGCTCGCTGAACTTTGCTATCGATTTTGAAACCTTGCCGCTGGCGGAAAACCGCGTTACGCCGAGCAAGACGAAAAAAGATGCGATTGGTATTCCGTTGCCGGAGATTTACTACAGCGTGACGGATTACTGGCATGCCGGAAAAGAAGCGGGGCTCAAAGATTTTCACAAGTTTGCAGAACTGCTGAATGCGGAAATATTGTCGATTGATACCAAGTTTCAGGATCGCCAGCACATCATGGGCACCACCATTATGGGCGATGACCCGCATAATTCGGTAGTAGATCGTGATTGCCGCACGCATGATCATCCCAATATGTGGATTGCCGGAACCAGCGTGATGCCGTCAGCATCTTGTATGAACCCGACCTTAACCGGCGCCGCGTTGAGCTTGCGCCTGGCTGAGCATATGTTGCAAACCATGAAGACGGAAGTAGCAGGTTAAGAGTGAATCGGTCGCCATAGATGGCGACCCTATGTTCACCCGGTGCGCACCGGGTGAAACAATCACTTTTTATTCGAAATCAGCGTGCCTTTCAGACCGTGCGGCTCAGAACGCAGATACTGCGGTGGTGCTTTGGCCTGCGCACCCAATTCAGCGGCGGCATGCCACGGCCAGCGTGGGTCGTAAAGCACCGCGCGCGCCAGCGCGATCAAATCCGCATCACCTTCCTGCAAGGCTTGTTCTGCCTGCTTCGGCTCCGTAATCAAGCCAACGCCAATCACCGGAATCTTCACCTGTTTACGGATGTCGCGGGCAAAAGGCAGCTGATAGCCGGGACCAACAGTAATTTTCTGCTGCGGTGACAGGCCGCCGCTGGAAACGTGCACGTAATCGCTGCCCGCCGCTTCGAGTTGCTGGCTGAAGACAATCGACTGCTCGACATCCCAGCCACCGTCAACCCAATCCGTTGCCGAGAGGCGCACGCCAACCGCCACCGAATCCGGCAGGGCGCTGCGCACCGCCTGAAACACTTCCAGCGGGAAACGCAGACGATTTTCCAGCGAACCACCGTATTCATCCTCACGCTGATTACTCAGCGGCGACAGGAACTGATGCAGCAAATAGCCGTGCGCGGCGTGCAGTTCAATTAATTGAATACCGAGTTTGGCGGCACGCTGCGCGCTGTCAACAAAGGCTTGTTTCAGGCGCTCAAGGTCCTGTTTCGTCAGCCCCACCGGCGCGCGATCTTCAGAATTAAAGGCTTGCGCGGAAGGCGCAACAGTTTGCCAGCCGCCTTGTTCCAGTGACAGCTGATTGCCACCGAGCCACGGTGCGGCGCAGGACGCTTTACGTCCGGCGTGACCAAGTTGAATACCAAATGGAATGTCCGAATATTGACGGAGATCGTGCAGAACGCTGGCCAGCGCCGCTTCCGTTGCATCGTCCCACAAGCCTAAATCGCCGGGAGAAATACGTCCGGCCGCTTCAACTGCCGTCGCCTCGATGATCAGCAAACCGGCGCCGGAAAGCGCCAGTTGCCCGAGATGAATGCGGTGCCAGGCGCTGGCTTTGCCATTCTCAGCGGAGTATTGGCACATCGGCGCGATCACGATGCGATTATCGAGCGTTAACTTACCCAGTTGCGTCGCACTAAACAGTAAACTCATTGAAACCTCATCATCAGTGGCTGAAAGGCTTTAAGCTTAGGGCCAAAAGCGCATTTTGCAGAGGGCTATGAGTTTGAATGTTGTAGCAAAAAGTAAGTTAAGCGGAATGTGCCCAGCAGATTAAAAACTACTGGGCGAAAATTACAGAATAAATTCGCTGAACTTAGCCTGATTATTCACCAGATAGGCGGGAAAGTGTTCGGTGGTCAGCGCTTGTTTACACATTTTCCTCTCTCTGCCCCAGATATCTTTGCCATTTTTTAGCGCATCAAGAATATGGTCGCAGTTATTAAATTGCGGCAAATCATATTCGGTGTGGGAAATTGACGACATTTTTTCCGATATGCGTTCTGGTCGCATAATCCACGAGAAATGCCAGCCTGCGGATGCCATATTTTTATTGCGCAGCTTGAACAAATTCCATTTTATAAAGCTGGATTTGATCGGGCTTTTTTTAACGTTGCGGAAGTCTTCTGGCTTACCGCCAAAGAAACCGTTGAGATGCTTAAAGGTTGTCGCCCGTGGGAATGACCAAATTCTCGGTGTACCATCGGCGTTGAATACCTGCAGATTGAACTGATAATTATAGAAATTCATATGTAGCGTGGTACACAGGCTGTGCTTGTTCAGTTTTAATACTGCCTGTGGATCAGGTATTTCATCCACGTCTGATACGATGATAATGTCGTCATTAACCGCAGAACTCAGCCCCTTCATAATGGCATTTCGCGTGTGGGCTTCATTCTTCCAGGCATCGACGATGTCATTATTAAAGAAGGGTGTTTCGTCAAAGACGATATAAATAATCTTATTTTTGAATTCTGCAAATTTATTAATATCGAAATGCAGGTTTCTTGGCTTGCCGGTGAAAGTATGGGTGGATTCAACGATGACGAAGCGGTCGACAACGTTGTTCAGAGTATGCAAACGAACGTCGAGCAACATATCTTCGTCATAGTATAAAAAACAATCATAAATCATAGGTTTTCCGCGTTACTTTGTGTTCAAAATAGCTTGCCCTCTAATGTAAGTATTGTGTCATGCTTTTAACAATTAATGCGGATAACCGATAAAATTTTGTCGCTTTTGTATGTAAATATTATCGCTTTTAAAACGCCGCCGATCGCCAGCCGCGCGCTTTATCATTGCCGGTGCGTACCGCCAGCGAATGCGCTGCACGTTGCGAACGCGCCATCACCTCTTTTTGATTGAGCTGGGTAAACTCACCGGCGCGCAGCAGATAAGCGCCATCGACAAACACATCGCTGACTTCATGGCCCAGCGCTGAGTAGACCAGCGACGAAACCGGATGATGGATCGGCGTCATCGCCGGATGCGAAGTATCGACAATTACCACATCAGCGCGTTTGCCAACTTCCAGCGAACCCACCAAATGTTCGAGGCCAATGGCACCCGCACCATCGATGGTAGCCATCTCCAGCACTTTCTCCGCCGTCATAATGGTGGGATCGCGATGCACGCCTTTTTGCAGCAGCGCCGCCACTTTCATCGCCTGGAAAAGATTGTGATTGTTGCTGCTGGCTGGGCCATCTGAGCCTAAACCCACGGTTAAGCCGGCGGCCAGCATCTCCGGGATCGGCGGCACGCCGGAGGCGAGATAGAGATTGCTGCAGGGATTATGCGACACGCGCGTGTCGTGATGTTTGAGCGCGCGGATGTCGCGCGAGTTGCACTGCACGCAATGCACCGCCAGCACATCAGGGCCGAGGAAGCCGATATCGCTGAGGAATTCGGTATCGCTGGCCTGAAAACGCAGCTGCGCCTGTTCAATCTCAAAATCGGTTTCCGCCACGTGCGTGGTGATCAGCACGCCGGTTTCATTCGCCAGCTGGCGCGTGCCGCGCAGCACTTTTTCATCCAGCGCCCAAATCATGCTCGGTGCCAGACCGACTTTTACCCGGCCATCGACTCTGTGATAACGATTAATCACTTCGCGCGCATCGGCCAGCGCCTGTTCCGGCGTTTCAATCAGTTCAGCAGGAATGCCGTGCTCAGCGCCGCTGGTGAGGAAGCCGCGACACACATGACCACGAATGCCGCTGACTTCAAAGGCCTCGATCACTTTGGCAGTTAATCCTGGCCGTGGATGCGCATACATAAAATCGACCAGCGAGGTGACGCCCGAACGCAATGATTCCATGCAGCCGTGCAGCGCGGCGGCGTAGACATCTTCTTCGGTCAACGCCACGGCGCTGGGGCCGGTCATGCAGGTGAACCACTTTTTCAGCACCATGTCATCGCCAAGACCTTTCAGCAACGTCTGAAAGAGATGCGTATGGGTGTTCACCATGCCCGGCATGATAATACGTTCGCGGCAGTCGATGATTTCCGCTTCCGGGTAACGCTGCTGCAATGCATCGCGCGTGCCAATGGCGCGAATGATCTTATCTTCAATCAGCAAACTGGCCTGTTCCAGAATCTCGCGCTGCGGATTCATGGTGATAATCCAGCCGTCAGCCAGCAGGTAACTCATTATTGGCGCTCCAGTTGCTGCTGTAATTCGGCGGCATTGACCACAAAACCAAAGCATTGCTGCACGTTATACAGCGTGGCATCGCGGCAATAATCGGGCGAGGTGGTGGCGCTGCAATCTTCCAGCAGCAGGCAGTCGTAACCACGGAAATTAGCGTCTTGCAGCGTACACAGCACGCATTGATCGACATTAACGCCAGCAAACAGCAGGGTGGTGACGTTAAGATTTCGCAGGATGCTATCGAGCTCGCTATCCTGAAAACCGGACATACGGTATTTGTTGACGCGAATGTCTTCGGCATCTGGCGTCAGTTCGTCCACCACCTCCGCCGCCCAGCTGCCGGCCTGCAACACCGGCGCGCCGGAAACCGGCAGCGGATCGCCTAATCCCACGCCATCACCGTTCGGGTTATAGACGTGCAGCAAGGCGGGACTGAGATTGAGCTTATCGGCGCGGTTGCCCCAGTTGAGCCAAATCACCGGCACTTCAGCGGCGCGCAATGTCGGCAGCAAGGCTTGCAGCGGTGCAATTGGTGCACGCGCGGGTGTGACATCAACGCCGATATGCCCGAGCCAGCCTTCGGGATGACAGAAGTCGTTCTGCATATCAATCACCACGATAGCCGTACGCTGCAGATCAAAAATCACCGAGCGGTCGCGCGTGGTGAGCTGCACGGTACGCGATGCCTGCGCCGGTCGACGCGTATCAACCACTTGCGGTGAGACACGCCACTGATTATGTCGACTGCTGCCTAAAACGTTCTCCGGCATATCAGGCTCCCGTTAACACGCGCAAATCTTCTTCATCCAGCGTGACAGGGTCACCGCTGCGAATCAGCTCCGAGAAGCCTTCATTCGGCGTCATCACCGTTAGCGTGTAGAGTTTGCTGTTGCCGGTGTTACGAATCGCGTGATCGTTACCCGGATACAGCAGCAACGAATCGCCTTTGCCAATCACCAGTTCTTCGTCGTTACAGCGCGCCACGCCTTCGCCGTGTAATACATAGAAGAACTCGTGCGCGGTGGCGTGCTCATTCGGGGGCGTGGCGCCGCCGACGTTGAAAATCTCCACCACGAAGATGTTCTCAATGCCGTCTAACGGCTTATCGAACAAGATGGCGAAATAGTTGCTGCTATCCGGACTGATACGGAACGCCTTCACATCCGCAAGATTGTTGAAACGAAACGATTTCATACGTTATTCCTTTCGATAAGGCTGCGTTAACGCGCCAGGTTGCAATGTGCGTCCCACCACGCCGGACATCGCCAGAATGGTGAGCAAGTAAGGCAGCGCCAGCAGCACCTGCGGCGGCAGCGTGTTTTCAAACAGCTGCAGCGACAGTTGCAGGGCATCTGCGGCGCCAAAGATAAAGGCGGCGACCAGCGCTTTCAGCGGGCTCCAGCGGCCAAAGATGACAATCGCCAGCGCGATAAAACCTTGTCCGCTGACGATGTTGTCGCGGAACAGGCCGATCTGCGCAGTGACCAGATAGCTGCCCGCCAAACCGGCACCAACGCAGGAGAACAGCACGCCCCACGTGCGGATCTTTAACACGTTGAGTCCGGCGGCATGCGCCGCGCGCGGGTTTTCGCCCACCGCGCGCAGCGACAGGCCAAAGCGGGTGTGAAACAGACCAAAGTGCGCCAGCACCGCGAGCAGCAAAGTGAGATAGAGCGGCAGCGGCTGCTGGAACAGAATCGGGCCAATAAACGGCAGCGAAGAGAGCAGCGGCACATGCCAGGGTTCGAGCATGGGGATGGTGGGCGAGGAATCGTTACCCATTACCAGCGCGTAAATCCAGGTGGCTAATCCGGCGGCCAAAATATTGAAGACGATGCCCACCACAATCTGGCTGGCATGGGCGCGCAGGTAGAGCGCCGCCAGCACGCAGCCAACCAGCAACCCGCCAACGCCTCCGGCAATTAAGCCCAGCGCGGTCGATCCACTCTCCACCGCCATCATGTAGCTTGAAAGCGCGCCGAGCAGAATGGTGCCTTCAATGCCGATATTCAGCACGCCAGAACGTTCGGCATAGATTTCGCCCAGCGCCGCCAGTAATACCGGACCGGCAAGGCGCACGGCGGCGGCCAACCAGCTGACGAAAAAGGCGGTATCGAGATTCATCCACAGATTCATGATTGTTCCTCCGCCAGTTGGCTGCGCGATTTACGCTCGCCGGGCAGGTTGATGCGGTAATAGCGCAGCAGATCGCCGGCCAGAATCAGTAACACCACCAGACTTTGCAGAATCAGCACCACCGAAGTGGGCAAGCCGGTTTGGCGCTGCATCGCGCTGCCGCCGACTTCCAGCCCGCCGTAGAGAATGGCGGTTGGGATCACCAGCAGCGGATTGAGGCGCGCCAGTAAGGCCACCACCACGCCGATAAAGCCGACGCCGCCGGAAATCCCCTCCATCAGGCGATGTTGCACACCCAATACCGCGCACAATCCTGCCAGCGCCGCCAATCCACCGCCGAGTAAAACCGCACCCATTTGACGGCGATTGACATCCACGCCGCTGTAGCGCGCCGCACGCGGATTCAGTCCGGCGATTTTGATTTCGAAACCAGCGGGCGTGGCGCGCATCAGCCAGAAGACGAACAGCGTGGCGACCAGCGCAATGGCGATGCCCCAATGTGCGCGCATGCCGTTCATCACGAACGGCAACCAGCTCTCCACCGGCAAACGTGGTGTTTGCGGCAGATCGCCCGGCGCACGCATCGGACCGGAAACCAGATATTGCACCATGAACAGCGCGACATAGTTGGCCATCAGCGAGATCAGCACATCATTGCCGCCGAACTTCACCCGTAACGCGCCAACCCAACCGGCCCAAATCGCGCCCGCCAGGAAGGCGGTAATCAGCACCATCGGCCAATAGAGCAGCGCGGGAATCGCCCACGGAAAACCCTGCGGCATGCCGGAAAGGGCGATCCAGCTGGCCGCTGCGGCACCGAGTAGAAAACAGCCTTCAAAGCCGATATAACCGAGCCCGGCGCGCCACACCACGATGGTAGCCAACGCAATCAGCATCAATGGCGTGGCTTGTACCAGGCTGAGACCGAAGCTGCGTAGCGAGCCAAACGCAGCGTCAAACAGGAAGCCGTAAGCGGAGAGCGGATTGCCGCCAAACGGGATAAACAGCAAACCGGCAATAACGAAAGCGGCCAGAATGCCGCATAAACTGGTCAGCATCAGCGCGCCGCTGGATTCGGCGGGCGCCAGACGTCGCTCAAGCAGCTTCTTCATGATCGCCTCCGGTTTTTTTCAGGTGCGCACCTGCCATCAGTTCGCCGAGGCGTTCTGGCGTGGCGTCGGCGGCATCCATTTCACCGGCAATCTGGCCGCTGTACATCACCGCGATGCGATCGGAGAGATTGATAATTTCCTCCAGCTCGGCGGAGATCATCAGAATGGCGCAGCCGCGATCGCGTGCTGCCATCAAACCTTGCCACACGCTCTCAATCGCGCCGACATCCAGCCCGCGCGTTGGTTGTTCAACCACCAGTAAGCAGGGATTGCTGGCGACTTCGCGGCCGAGAATCAACTTTTGCAGGTTGCCGCCGGAGAGTTTGCCGGCTTCAAAATCGGCATCTGGCGTGCGTACCGCAAAGCGGGCGATGATGTCGCTCGCATGCTGGCTAATGCGCTGACGGTCCAGCAGCCAGCCGCCCGCGCGGGTAAAGGTGCGCTGGCAGCCGAGCATGGCGTTATCGCTAATCGATAAATCGGTGACCGAACCGACGCCGCGCCGATCCGCCGGGATAAAGCTGATGCCTTTATGGCGGCGCGTAGCGGGGGAATCGTCGCTGATATCTTCGCCATTCAGCAGAATGCGACCGGCTTCAAGTTCGCGCAGGTTGAGCAACGCTTCCGCCAGCTCCGATTGGCCGTTACCTTCGACACCGGCAATGCCAAGGATTTCTCCGGCGGCGACATTGAGCGAAACGCGCCAGATTTTTTGCTGGCCGCTGGCATCACGCACCGCAATGCTATCCACCTGCAACACGGTTTTGCCCGGCTGACACGGCGTTTTTTCGACGCGCAGCACCACTTCGCGCCCAACCATGCGGCGTGCCAGATCGCGTTCCGAGGTGTCTTTAATGTCCACCGAATCAACCATTTTGCCGCCGCGCATCACTGAAACATGATGCGCAATCGCCATGATCTCATACAGTTTGTGAGTGACGATCACCACCGATCGGCCTTCTGCGCACAGTGATTTCAAAGTAGCGAACAGGCCAGCTTTCTCCTGCGGCGTCAGCACCGCCGTCGGTTCGTCGAGAATCAGCACCTGCGCATCACGGTACAACAGCTTGAGGATCTCCACGCGCTGCTGCACGCCAATTGGCAGATGCTGCACTTTCGCCCAGGGATCGATCGCTAACCCATGTTTATCCGACAGCGCCTGCAAACGCGCCGCCGCTGCGGGCAAATTGAGCACGCCGCTGGCGCTCTCTTTCAGACCCAGCACCACGTTTTCCACCACGCTCATTGGCTGCACCAGCATAAATTCCTGATGCACCATGCCAATGCCGCAGGCGATGGCATCGCTGGGATCGCGAAAACGCTGCGCTTGGCCATCCACCACAATGCTGCCTTCATCGGCCTGATACAGGCCGTAAAGGATTTGCATCAGCGTGCTTTTTCCCGCGCCGTTTTCACCCAGCAGCGCGTGGATTTCACCGGCTTTGATGCTGAGCGACACGTCGTCATTGGCCACCACGCGCGCAAAGCGTTTGGTGATGTTGTTTAGCGCGACGCGGATGTTTACTGTTGCTGTCATGATGATTAAACCGTTGGCTTCAGCGCGCCGCTGTCAAGCTGCTGCCAGATCTGCTGGAAGCTCGCCCACGCGCTGGCGCTGACCAGTTTGGCGTTGTAGTGCTCGCTACCATTGACCACCGACCAGGCTTTGCCGACGGTGGGATGCCATTCGTCGCCGCCTTTGAAGGTTTTATTCGCCACTGATTCGCCAACCTGTTCCACCATCCAGTCGAGGTTCTGGCGGAAGCTGCAGGCAACGTAATCGGGCGAAACATCGCGCTGATCGACATAGCAGCCGATGGCTTTGACTTTTGCCGCTGCCGCGCCTTGCATCGCGCCGAGGCCGGTGACGTCAGCCGCATGCCAAATCACATCCGCGCCGTTACCAATCATGGTGGTGGCGGCTTCACGGCCTTTGGCGGCGTTGTCGTAATCGCCGGTGACAACGCCCATGCCTTTAATGCCCGGACGGGTTTTCTCTGCGGCCTGAATAAAAGCACGCATCATCGCCTGCTGCGTAGGGTTATCGCCGCCGCCGACAAAGCCAACCGCTTTGCCTTTTTCTGAGATCAGCGCCGCCAGCGCACCGGCGGCATACGCGCCTTGCAGATAGGCGAGGTTGACGTATTCGACGTTGCCCGGTGATTTCTCGCCTGGCTTGAAGGTGGAGGCGAAGAAGTAAGTGTCAGGATATTCCGGCGCGATTTCGGCAAACGCCGAGCCGTATTCAAAGCTGTGGCCGATGATCAGCGTGTAACCATCATCGGCGTAGCCACGAATGGTTTGGTCCATCTGCGCCTGCGAAACACTTTCGCTGTGCGCGACGGTGAAACCGGCTTTTTGCAGGCTCTGTAATCCGGCATACGCCAGCGAACTCCAGCCGCCATCGGCAACCGAGCCGGGCAACAGCAAGGCGATTTTTATGGTGTTATTCGCCGCCATCGCTTTGCGCGACAACATCGGTGCCAGCGCGGGTAACAACAGCGCGCCAGCCACTAACTTCGCAAACTTTCTGCGGGATACGTCTGCCATCATGTGTTCTCCTGGTGTGGTTTTGATGTATTAATCACCGGAAGAGCATTATCTTAAAAGCATCATTTTTAGCACTTACCGATGCCTAAAAGGCAACGCAGGGGGAATATGCTGCAACATCGTTTGTTTGTGTATATCGATCAGGTAGCGCGCAGCGGTTCGATTCGCAAAGCGGCTGAACGTCTGCACATCTCCGCTTCGGCGATTAACCGCCAGTTGATTGCGCTGGAGGAGGAGCTGGGCACGCCGCTGTTTCAGCGCTTGCCGCGCAAAATGATCCTTACCGCCGCCGGTGAAGCGCTGATTCATCATGTGCGCCAAAGCTTTAAAGAGATTGAAATTGCGCAGATGAAAATCGAGGAGCTGAAAGGGCTGCGGCGCGGTGAAGTGACGGTGGCGATGATGAGTGGATTAGCGGCGAACCTGATTCCGCGTGTGGCCTCGGAGTTTCGCCGCGCCAATCCGCGCGTGAAATTACTGCTGCAACAGCTCACCACCGGCGAGAACATCACTAACGCGGTGGCAAGCGGCGACGCCGATTTAGGGATTGGTTTTGATTTCGAGCTGCAGCCAGTGCATCGCAACATTGCCAGCGTGCCGGTGCGATTGGGCGCGGTTGTAGGCGCGGGGCATCCGCTGGCGGAGAAATCCAGCTTACGCTTGAGTGATTGCTTGCCGTATCCGGTGGTGATTGCCGACAAATCGATGGTGATTCGGCCGTACCTGAATGAAGTGTTCGCACGTGCCTCGATCAATCTGCAACCGGTGATTGAAACCAACTCTATCGAGGTGATGCGCCAGTCGGCGATGATGGATCAAACCCTGACGTTTCTCACACCGATTGATATTGAGTCCGACCAGCGCAGCGGCCGCTTGATCTATATTCCGGTACGCGAACTGGCGCAGCACACGCAAACGCTGATGTTGATCGGCCACGATCGCGGCACCAGCGCGATTGGTAGCGTGTTCGCCGAAACCATTAAAGGGATGATGTCGGCGTTGCGTTAATCGTTTGCGCAATAAATTGCAACGTTGCGGGTTTTGTAGGGTGCGCATTAATGCGCACCTGGTCGCCATAAATGGCGACCCTACGAAAATGTGGTACGATCGGTGAGGAATTGAATATCGAAGTTATGCACCTCGCGCGCCAGCTTCAGCAGCGCCTGCGCGGCACGATCGGTGGCAATCGCCCCGCGTTCAGCATCAGCTGCTGCGGCATTGCCGGTGGTGCCCGAAAGGTGCAGATCCTGCGCCATCCAGCCAAAACCAATGCCGCCTTCCGGGGTTAAAATCCCACCAGTCGCTTCAAGCGCCACCGAAGTGGAAACGAAATCAGCAGCGTGCTGCATCTGCACCAATTCAGGGTGCAAATGCAGCATCATGCTGGTTTCCGATTCACCACCGTGAATGCCGTGATTGAGTTCATGCGCGCTGTAAAGGTCGGAGGCATCAATGGTGCGGAACCAGCTGGCGCTAACGGCAAACATGCCCAGTTCGATGCGTAGCTGGCGACAAACGATTTCCATCAGCTGCGGCTGCCCGCCATGCGAGTTCCAGAAAATCAGCTTACGAATTCCGGCGCGCCAGGCGCTTTTCGCCACCTCGAACCACACTTTGCCCAACACGTCATACGGTAGTGAAAGGGTGCCTGGATAGGCGAGATGTTCATCCGATTTACCAATCGGCAGCGCAGGTAACACCAGCAGCGGGAGATCGTCGGGCAACAATTCCACCGCACGTTGAATAATCCCGGCGTTGATGGCGGCATCCACACGCACCGGCAGATGTGGCCCATGTTGTTCAACTGCGCCAATCGGTAGCACGGCGACGATGTTCGCCATATCCAGTTCACTGAATTCCCGGGTAGAGAGATCCCACCACCAGGGCGAAGACGGTTTGAGCATGTTTACCTCCATTTTTTACTCCAACATAGCGGGTTGGCAGTGCAATGGAAGCAACAAAATTCGCGCTTTGCGTTGCTTTTTAGGCATTGGTCAGAAGGAGGTCGCCATGAATGGCGACCCTACGAAGCGGTGTTACTTCTGATTCTTACTGGTGAATTCCTGGTAATTCTCTTTGGTCACCGTTTGATATGGCACCCAGTTAAAGGCTTCGGTCTTTTTACCGCTCAGCATGTCGTAAGCCACATCGACTGCACCGGTTGCTTGACCTTTCGCATCCTGGAAAATCGTCACCGCCATTTTGCCGTTCTTTATAAACTGCAAACCATCCGGCGTGCCGTCGATACCGGCGACTAACACATTGCTTTTCTTCAGCTGATCGAGCGCCATAATTGCCCCGATCGCCATTTCATCGTTATTGGCGATGATGGCATTGATGTCATTACCATCCTGCAACCATGACAAGGTTTTATCGACCGCTTCGTTGCGCTGCCAGTTGGCGCTCTGTTTCTGGATCACTTTCAGGCCGGGATGATCCTTCACATAATCTTCAACCGCTTTGGTGCGCTGACGCGCTTCTTCAGTGGAAAGGGCGCCCATCAGAATCGCGATATTGCCTTTGTTATCCATCCGCTTGGCTAACGCTTCGATTTCCATCTTGCCGCTTAATGCCGAGTCGGAACCGACGTAGGCCATTTTGCCCGTTAGTTTTACTTCGGGTTTACGGTTCACGAAGATCAGCGGGATATTGGCTTTCTGCGCAGCGGCGATCACTGGCATCACGCCTTGCGTATCCACCGGGTTGATGATGATCGCGTCCGCACCCTGATTGATGAAATCATCCACCTGCTGAATTTGCAGGGACACATCACCTTTGGCATCGGCAAACTGGCTGTTAAGCCCTTTGTCTTTGAGCTGCTTTTCCATCTGACTACGCAGGATGGAAACGAAATTGAGATCGAGATTAGCCAGAGCGACGCCAACCATATAGGTTTTCGCCTGGGCAGTGAACACACTGAGCAAACCGCAGATAAGCATTACTACCTTGAATAATTTCATTTTTTTATCTCTGTAGGGGAGGTTTCTATTATTTTGCATCCGGGTGCAAAATCAGCGAGATTGCTGCCACTGATTGACATCATGTTCACAAGGACAACGCGATGTGCTGTCTTCACTCTCTGGTACGGTTGAAAAATAGTCAACGCAGCAAAAGTCGATTTCATCACCACGATCACAAAATCATCACCATTTGCACCCGAGTGCATAACAAAAATGCAACCGGGTGCAAAGTTTGCGAAAGTCGCCTCTTGCTAACGTGGGAAATCGCTCTATGCTCACTTTTTGCCAGGTAAATTACGGAAGGAAGCCGATGACGAGAACAGTGAAAAAGGCCACGGCCAGCGATGTGGCCATTCTTGCGGGCGTGTCGAAATGGACGGTATCGCGTGCGTTTATGCCTGGCGCTTCGATTTCCGAAAAGGCGCGCGAGAAGGTGATGCGCATCGCTAAAGAGCTGGGATATCGCCCCAATTTGCTGGCGCGCAGCCTGGTGAAGAAGAAGACGCATATCATTGGCGTGGTGATCGATGAACTGAAGAATCCGCATACGCTGATGATTCTGAATGAAGCCACGCAGCAGCTGCAACGCCGTGGTTACATGGCGCTGATCCTCAACATCACCGATGGCGAACCGTATCGATCGGTGATGACGCAGGCGGATCAATTGCAGATCGACGGCGTTCTGTTTCTCGGTACGGTGCTTTCGGCGCAGCTGATTAATCTGGTGGAGGATATGTACAACATTCCGCTGGTGCAGCTGTGCCGCAATACGCATGCGCAGGGCATTGATGTGGTGGCGATTGATGGTTATGCCGCCGGTAAACAGATCGCCGAACTTTTGCTAGCGCAGGGCGCGCAGCGTTTTGGCTTTATGCAAGGTCCGGATACGCCGACGTCTCATCTGCTGCGCAAAGAAGGCTTTGAAGCGACGATTCAACAAGCGGGCTGCCAGATTGATGTGCTGCTAAAAGCAGGCTGTTACGATCGCGCGCGCAGCTGGCAAGCGATGAGCGATTATCTGCAACGGCCGGACCCTGTGATTGATGCGCTGTTCTGTGAAAACGATGTGCTGGCGCTCGGTGCGATGGAAGCAATGCGCGCCGCGCCGAATATGCCTAAGATTGCGGTGGTGGGATTTGATGATATCGAAGAAGCCAGCGCGCCAGGCTGCCAGCTCACCACCTTTAGTCAGCGTATTGATTTGCTGATCGCCGAAGCGTTGAACCGCTTGATTGATGGTCGCGAGAGTGCGGATGAGCGTTGGCGCCACGGTGAAATGCGTGTGCGCCGTTCGCATTTGAGGTCGCCATGAATGGCGACCCTACGGCGTAAACTTACTGTTCTATGCTGGTCAGCAGCGCATTCTGGATAATTCTTTGCGCTTTCAGTGGGTTTTGCTCGCGCTGTGCTTCCTGTAATGCGGCGATATCCAGCTTATCCAGCGCGCGATAGATATGCTTGAGGAAACGAATCGAGAGATTGGCGGCTTCTACATGATCTTCGCGGAACGGGAATTGATCGAGCTGCCACACGCCGTCCCAGTTGTTGATCTTCAGTACATAGAAGAACTCAAAAATCTCGGTCATGTGCACGGTGCCGACGACCAGATCGTCATCCCAGCCGCGCAGGTTGTCGTTGACGTCCATACCAAACAGGCGGCCGCGATCGATAATCAGCTGGGCGGAATCCGCTGGCGACTCCCCAGCAAACAGCGCATGCCCGAAATCCAGCAATACGCCGACGTTATCCAGGCCAATATCCTCGATGCCAAGCAGAGTACGCGCGGCCGAATCCCAGGTCATTTTCACGCGCGGTTCACGCGGCTTGTACTCAATAGCAAATTTGACGTCCGGATTGGCGCTCGCCAGTTCGCGCATGCCATCCACCGCCATCTTCCACAAGTTTTTATGATCGACCTGGAACGGATAATCCCAACCGTCCTGACCTGGCCAGACTTTCACGTAGTTAGCGCCCAACTCACGCACCACGGTGGCCGCTTCATGCATCAAATCAAACGCCTGTTTACGAATGGCGGCATCTGGATTGGTGAAGGCACCGCGTGAGAAGCGGCGCAGATAGATTTCCGGGGTCACGCCAATCGCTTTCAGTCCGGCATCGGCCAGCGCTTGTTTCACCTGCGCGACCGTTACGCCTTCGGTAAACGGATAGGGCACATCAACGTAGGAAAGGTCTTCAACGCTGCCAGCGAGTTTGATCTGATCAAGGGTGCTAAGTGCCGGTCCGTAACCATCTACGGCGTAACGATCGATATAGTTGGCAAAGTGCCACAAGCCGGCACCGAATTTCGGATACGTGTAGGAACTCATTCGACCTTCTCCTCAGATGATTGCATTCGTGAATATATATTCGCATTGGATTATATATTCCATTCTGCGCCTCGATGTGCGCACTTAACCAGCAATCAATGGAGGAAATGCAACCACAATCACACAAATTTTGCTCGCAACCGTAGGGTCGCCATTAATGACGACCTGGATTTGTGCGCAATTTGAAAGCAAAGGGGAAATCAAAAAAGAAAGGACTAACCAATAAACGAAAATACCGAATAACTCTTTCCCGAGAAATCAAACTCAGCAACCACGCTCATGCCCATATTCACATGCGCTTTAAGTGAGGCGACATTATCATTGCGAATGAACAACACACCTTCTTTTCCTGCCACACGTGGACGTAGTGCAGCGAACATCTGTTTAGCTAATCCCTGATTTCGTGCCTCACTACTGACGCAAATAGGGCCATATAAAAATGCGTTATCGCTGCCGGAATAACTGGCGAGCATAGCTTTAATAATCGGCATGTCAGCGTTTTTGGTTAATGTCGAGGTCATTAAAAATCCCAGCACCTTATCGCCAGAACGTGCAACGATCACCGGCATTTCAGCCATCATCTCAGCAATTACCGATTCTGGAAGAGCAGCGGAGAGCGTGCCGTTATTGGCAGCGAGATTCTGTTCCTGTAAGTACGAAATTCCCTGGATATCTCGGCTTGTCCCGACACTTATTTCAATTGCATTAGTGTTCATATCAATCCTTTAAAGGCGTTCATTTTTTAAGAATCGTCCGATCGGAAATGTCCTACAAATCTATAGGACGCGTCAGACTAATCCTTCCAGTGCGACTTCCTTATAGTCCTCTTCAACAAAATCCTGCATGCCTCATACCGTTGCGAGGCGCTAGAAAATAGAGAAGAGAAACTGGAATGAATAAAGTTTATCGCGTTATCTGGAATAGTTCACAGCGTTGCATGGTGGTGGTTTCTGAACTCGCGAATAGTCGCGGCAAAAGCAACAATACTGCCGGTATTATTCCCGCAGTCGTTCGATGCCCAAAAATGCTGCAGCTGATAACGGCTGGCGGATTATTGGCAGTCAGCACCGCAGGCTATGCATCCAATCCACAGGTTGTTGATAACACAACGGCAACTTTCGAAGGTGAAACCGTCATGACGGCGCGTGCCGAGTCGGCGATGATCGTTAAGGGCTCAGCCGCTAACGCTATTTTTGATAATGGATTTATCAGTGCATCTGCACCTACCGCGAACGCAGTGCAAGTGCAGGATGGCGCGACTTTTGATGTTCGTAACAGCACCATGCAAACGTTCCAGACGCCTACGATGACGGTTTTGGGTGGCTCAACAGCGAAAATAGCCAATAGTGAGCTATCAACTATCTCAGGATCTGCGGCTTTAATTGTCGGAGAAAATAGTACGGTAACTGGCAATGACGTGCGCATCACCAGTAGCAAAGATGGCATGTTAGTTGACAATGCCAGTGTGAAAATCAGTGGACTTAATATTCACGCAACGGGTACCGGCGGCGGTACAAACACAGCAATCACGGCCACCAACGGCAGCTACATCGATCTTAATACGGCGACGTTGTTGACTGAAGGTGTTGGCGGGCATGGCATCTATGCCAGTGCTAGCGATATTAGTGCCACCAATATTGATATTACGACGACCAATGCCAGCGCACGTGGCGTACTGGCAACAGGTAATGAGACTCACGTTACGTTGAACGGGGGTTCCATCAACACGCAGGGTGCCAATGCTCATGCTATTCAGGCAACTCTGGGCGCGTCCGTTGATGTCAGCAATATGGATCTTACGACAACCGCAATGCGACAGGCTGGCGACAATGGCGCTGCAGCTATTTATGCCGATCGCGGTGCTTCTGTAAAAGCCGATTCCCTCAATCTAACCAGCGCAGGCAATGCCATCTGGATTAACAACGCGCGCGTCGATGCTAACAATCTGCACATCACGCAGAAATATGACGCATACGGTCCGATGATTTGGGGCCTGGCGAGCTCGCAACTGAATCTGACGAATAGCGTGTTAACGCTGGGTGAAGGTATGTCAAAGTCGCAGGGTATCTATGTTGATGCTGGCACGGCAAACCTTGACGGTGTAACTATCACCGGTAACAGCGG
The DNA here is from genome assembly GCF_014193275.1 of Enterobacter sp. Sphag1F. Lineage (NCBI taxonomy): Bacteria > Pseudomonadati > Pseudomonadota > Gammaproteobacteria > Enterobacterales > Enterobacteriaceae > Enterobacter > Enterobacter sp. Sphag1F. The sequence continues at coordinate 274,461 of NZ_JACHZD010000006.1, forward strand.
CGGCACCGGCATTACCACCCGTTACAATGGCACCTTGCATGCCAACAATCTTGATATCGCCATCAATAACGCTGACAACGACTATGCTGCAGGACTTTATCTCAGCCGTGGTTCAAGCCAGACCGCTGCAAATGTTAGCAACTCTAAAGTAGTCGTAAACGGAAGCAATGCGGCTGGTATTCGCTCTGACGTTGGCGCGGTGCAAACGGTGAATCTCACCAACACCTTGATTGCCTCGGATAACGTGGCAGCCAAAGCCGATGCGAGCTCCGCGCTGCTCATCAATGCCGATGCGTCGACACTGACGGGCAAAACGCTGATTCAAGGCGGCACAGCCAACAGCACCAATGCTGTTGTTGGTTTTATTCGGCTGAATGCCACCAATGGTTCACAACTGTTGGGCGATGCGGCAATCGACAAGCTTTACACCCGCGATAGCCTGATTGCGCTGGACAATGCCTCAGCATGGCAAGGTGCGGCAAAAGGCTTGCATCAACTGACGCTGGATAACGGCAGCCAATGGGCAATGACTGAGGATTCTGATGTCGGCAGCATCAATCTGAAGAACAGCCAAATCGTCTTTATGCACAACGATAGCGGTTTCAGGGAGCTAACCGTAGACGGTGATTTTAATAGTGACAACGGTACGCTGGTAATGAACAACGTGCTGGCTGGCGATGAGTCGCCGCACGACCAGTTGGTGGTAAACGGCAATACATCTGGCAACACGCAGGTTGTGATTAACAAAGCGGGCGGCAACGGTGCGCAGACCTTGCAAGGTATCGAACTGATTTCTGTTGCCGGTGAATCAAATGGCGAATTTAACCAGCAAGGGCGTATCGTCGCAGGTGCCTATGATTACCATCTGCAACGTGGAATCGACAGCAACAGTAAGAACTGGTATCTGGTGAGCGGCGAAACGCCGGTTACTGCACCCAATCCCGATCCGGTAGGCGGCGATGGCGACATTGGCGGCCCAGTAATTACGCCTCCGCCAGCAGGGAAAATGGCGCTACGTCCTGAGGCCGGCAACTATATTGCTAACATCGCAGCCTCCAATACGCTGTTTAACCTGCGCCTGCACGATCGCGGCGGTGAAACACAGTATGTTGATGCCCTGAGCGGCGAGAAAAAAGTCACCAGTCTGTGGATGCGTAATCTGGGCGGCCATCAGCAGGTGCGTGACAGCTCCGGGCAGCTGAAAACCGAAACCAATCGTTATGTCCTGCAACTGGGCGGCGATCTGTTAACCACGGACAATCTGCACCTTGGCGCTATGGCGGGATATGGCAACGCGCGCAGCAACACCGATTCGAACGTGACCGGTTATCGTTCTCAGGGCCATACCACCGGTTATAACCTCGGCGTTTACGGTACCTGGTATCAGCAGCCTGAACAGCAAACCGGTGCCTATGTGGATAGCTGGTTGCAGTACAGCTGGTTTAATAACAGCGTCAATGGCGATCATTTAAGCGCCGAGCGCTATCAGTCACGTGGTTTCACCGCCTCGCTGGAAAGCGGTTATAGCTGGAAACTGGGTCAGGACAGCTATAACAACAGCTACTTTATCGAGCCTAACGCGCAGTTTATCTGGATGGGCGTGAAAACTGATGATGTGACTGAAGCCAATGGTACGCGCGTCACTAGTCAGGGCGATGGCAACGTGCAGTCACGTTTAGGCGTCCGCGCCTCAATGAAAACAGCGGGCGAAAACGGTCAGACGGTGTTCAAACCTTATCTGGAAGCCAACTGGATCAATAACAGCAAGAACTTTGCCACCTCGCTGGATGGCGTGAAAGTAAGCGCGCAGGGCGAGAAGAATGTTGCTGAGCTGCGTGTCGGTGTTGATAGCCAACTGCGTTCCAACCTCAATTTGTGGGGCAGCGTTGGTCAGCAGGCAGGTAATAATCACTATCGTGATACCAGCGCGGCGATTGGTGTGAAATTGAGCTTCTAATCGCAATAATGCTCAGTAACGTACCGGGTGAATTTCACCCGGTTTTATCGCTGACAGTAATAGTTGTGAAAACCAGGTTAATCTTAACGGTAATAGATACGGTTAATGTTTGATTGCAAAGGGGCTAATGATGGCCGTACAGGATAGGCTGGGCATGTCGGGAACCAGCAAAATAGTGACGGCGCTCATTGTCGACGATCATCCGGTGGTACGAACAGCGGTGGAAATGTTACTCACGCGAGAGAACATTGAGGTGATTGGCAAAGTTGCAGATGGCGCTGAAGCACTGCAGATGATGCGAAATTTACAGCCGGATTTGGTGATTCTGGATATAGCTATTCCTACCATCAATGGACTTGAAGTGATTACCCGTGCTCGGGCCGCCAGTATGGCAGTTAAAATCCTGGTGTTTACTTCTCAGAGTGCCGCTTCGTTTGCTGGCCGCTGTCGCCGAGCCGGCGCGTCGGGTTTTGTGGAAAAAACGGAAACCTTAGAAGACTTACTGGATGCCATTCGCGCCGTGCGAGCGGGCTACACCTTTTTCCCGGCTGAAGATTTCCTGCAGGTTGAGACGTTGCAAGCTTCATCGCATACGGAGAGTGAAAAACTCGCCACGCTTACCGATCGCGAAATGATGGTGCTGATCTACCTCGCCAAAGGTTATAGCAACATCGAAATCGCCAATGAACTGACGTTGAGCAATAAAACCATCAGTACCTACAAAACCCGATTGCTGACGAAACTCGGAGTCAAAACTCTGGTAGATCTGATTGTTATCGCCAACCGCAATAATCTGGTGGGCTAATCGCGCGTTATGGCTAACTCCCTGAAAAAAATCGGTCTTGCTCTGCTGCTGTTTACTTCATGCTATGTGCTGAATGAAGCGATGGTCTCAGCCGCCGAGCAGGTATTAAACCTTAAACTGCTGAGCCGTTCTCCCCAGCTCAATCATCTTCCGTCACAAGGTTTTAATGCAGAACAGCAGCAGTGGCTGGCGACCAAACCGCAACTCACCGTTGGCATTGCCAGGCCTTCATATCCACCTTTTACCATTATCAACAATCATGCGGAGCTGGAAGGGATTACGGCAGACTATGTGGGACTTCTGGCGGCCATCATCAATAAACCGGTAAAAATCCGTCTGTTTTCCAGTCAAAAAGCGGCGGAAGAAGCCCTGAACGCTGGCACGGTGGATTTGCTGGGTTCCGTCACCCAATTTGATAATGATGGCAACAAGGTCGTGCGCACTGAACCTTACGCCAGCGAACAGGCTATTCTGGCGATGCGCAGCAATAACAGCCGCACGCTAAGCAGTGATTTGGCAGGCGAACATATCGCGATGGCCAGCGGTTATCTGCCACTGGAATGGGTTCAGCGACAATATCCGCTGGCCAGTATCCAAACCTATCCTAGTTATCAGCAAGCCATTGGCGCGGTGGCGTTTGGTGATGCCGACGTATTCCTTGGCGATCTTTATCCGATCAGCCGAAATTTTATTAATAATATTCGCGTGGTTAACTTCGCCGATTTCCCGGCCAAAGATCTCGCGTTTGGCGTGCGATCGACTCATCCGCTTTTACAGCAAATCGTTAATATTGCGCTGCAGGAGATTAACAATGAAGAGCGATTAAATATTCTGCAGCGATGGCATGTAGGTCGTAGCGCCAGTGTATTAAATCAGCAGATATTCCAACTGAGTGATGCAGAAAAACAGTGGATCAAACAACACAACAAAGTGCGTGTCGTCGCCATTGATGGTTTTGCGCCGCTGACCTTCACCGATGACGAGGGTAATTATCGCGGCATCACCGTCGATATGCTGGCGCAAATTCGTCTGCGCACCGGACTCGATTTCGAAATGGTGAGCGCGCGTGATGTCAGCGAAATGCAGGCCATGTTGAAAAATAATCAGGCCGATATGATTGGTGCATTAACGCCAAGCACAACTCGCAAAAATGACCTGATGTTCAGTCGCGCCTATTTTACCAGCGCCTTCGTGATGGTGGTGCGTCAGCAGCCCAATGCCGCGCGTAACCTGAATGAGCTCAATGGTAAAAAGCTGGCAGTAATCAATGGCACCGGCATGGCGACCTATATTCGCAGTCGCTATCCGTTGGTGAAACTGGTTGATGCCGCCAGCGCCAGTGATGCGCTGGCGATGTTGAATCGTGGCGATGTCGATGCCGCAGCCAATACGCTCGCTAATTCGGAATATCAAATCGCGCGTTATTATCGTAATCGCATGCGCATCAGCGCCACGCTGAATGAATCGCCGGCGTTTCTCTCGTTTGCCGTGCCGCCGCAATCACCAGAACTGCTGAGCATTATCGATAAAGTAATGCTCAGCATTCCGCCAGATGAAATGGATGTCATCGGCAATCTGTGGCGTCCAAATAACATGGTGTCGTCAGATAATTTCTGGCGCGAGAATCGCATCTTTATTTACAGCGCTGTAGCATTTGCCACGGCGCTGATCTTAGTGTCATTGCTTTGGGCTATTTGGCTGCGCCGGCAGATTCGTATCAAAATACGCGTGCAGCGCGAGTTGAACGATCAGCTGGAATTCATGAACGACATGATTAACGGCACGCCGAATGCGACCTATATCCGCGATGCCAGCGGCACATTAACCCAATGTAATGACAGTTATCTGCAATTTCTCAATGCCACGCGTGAACAGGTGATTAATCAGTCGCTGTTTAAACGCGATGTTTTTCACGATAAGCAGCAGAACAGCCAATATATTCAGGACTTTTATCAGGTGCTGAGCAGCGGCACGCCCATCTTTAAAGATCGTACCTTTGTGCATGCTTCCGGTGCGGAGAAAACGATTTTTCACTGGCTGCTGCCTTACCGCGATGCCAGCGGCAATGTGAAGGGCGTTATTGGCGGCTGGCTGGATGTCAGTGAGCGGCGCGTATTACTTGAAGCGCTGAACGAGGCCAAAGAGCAAGCCGAGGACGCTAACCGCGCCAAAACTCAGTTCCTCTCAACCATGAGTCATGAGATTCGTACGCCGCTCAATGCGGTAATCGGCATGCTGGAAATGGCGCGGAAATCAGCAGATAAAAATCGGGTGGATCATCAGGCGTTAGACGTCGCTTTTAGTTCGGCGAATGAGCTGGTGGAGCTGCTCGGCGATATTCTCGACATCGCGCGCATTGAAGCCGGCAAATTAACGCTGCAGCCAGAGCGTTGCAACGTGCAGGCACTTTGTCAGTCGGTGGTGCGCGTGTTTTCCGGCATGGCGGCGCAGAAAAACCTCGATCTGCATCTGTCCGTTGATCCGCAAACCGGGCCCGCGCTGTGGCTCGATCCGCTGCGCTTTAAACAGATCCTCTCCAATCTGATTGGCAACGCGATCAAGTTCACCGCCAGCGGCAGCGTGAGTGTGGATGTCAGGCTGACACATCATGAACGTTGGCAGATTACCGCCACCGTACGCGACACCGGAAAAGGCATTTCTCTCGCCGATCAGCAAAAACTGTTTACGCCGTTTAGTCAGGTGGGACAAAACGGCGAGCAGATAAAACGTGGCACCGGTTTGGGTTTGACCATCTGTAAAACACTCTGTGAAAAGATGGATGGCGATATTCAGCTGCACAGCGAACTGGGTAAAGGCAGCGAAATTGTGGTGCGCGTGATGGCGGATGCGCTACCGGATGACATCGCTGAGGCCACGACAATTGCTGAGCTGCCCGCCGAGCATAGCAGCGTTCCGCTACGCATCCTTATTGTTGATGATTCCAGCGTTAACCGTCTGCTGTTAACTCGTCAGCTGCATTTCCTCGGTCATCAGGTAATTGAGGCGGAAGAGGGCGCGCAGGCGCTGGCAGCATGGCATCAGCAACCCTTTGACGTGGTGATCACCGATTGCCGCATGCCGGTGATGGATGGTTATCGACTCGCACAGGCGATTCGTCGTGAAGAGCAGCAGCGGGATCGGTCACGCTGTATGGTTTTAGGTTTTACCGCCAACGCCTTGCCGGAAGAGCGCGATCGCTGCCGTGAAGCCGGCATGGATGGCTGCCTGTTTAAACCCAGCACCTTGCAGGATCTGCAAAACTGGCTCGGTAAGGGCGTGCTGCAAAGCGCGAATGAGGGAGTATTACAGCTGGCGGCGGGCGATGAACAGTGGAGCGCGCAATTACGGGCAGAATTAATTGAAAGCTATCAGCAGGATATCGTGGCATTGACGGTCGCGCTGAGTAGCGACGATCGCGAGCAACTGCGTGAACTGGCGCATAAGATTAAAGGCAGCGCTGGCATTACCGGTGCGAGCGCGCTGGTAGCGAAATGTGTTGCGCTGGAAGAGAACTGCGAGGATGAATCGATTTCACGTGCGGTTTTGTCCGCATCAGGGCGTGAGCTGCTGGCGGAGATTCGGCTGGAGATCGCGAAGAACGGTGGTCGCCATTAATGGCGACCCTACGTTGATTACATCTTTGCTTGATAACCCATACGGCTTAACCGGCTAAATAACTCTTTATTATTGGCGCAGTTGAGTTTGCGAATAATACTTTGCCGATGATGGCTAATGGTTTTACAGCTGAGATGCAGTTTATGCCCGATATCGGTGAGATTGCTGGTTTGTCCTAGCATGCGCAATAAGCCAAATTCACGCGGTGAAAGGGTTTGTTTGGTGCGGCGAACACCAACAGCAAACTCCGCAGACGACGGCAAACCTAATACAGCATCTGAAAGCTGTTTCAGGCTGCATGTTTTCGACAGAAAGGTAATGCCAGGCAGCACGCCAACCACATAGCTGATTACCGCTTTCTCATGCAGATCGGTCAGCACAATAATTCGCGTTGCCGGAGATGAACGCTGCACTTTGAGTAGCAACTCGGTGAAGTACTGCACATCGCGGCCATAAGCGGTTAATTCGCTGATAAGCACATCGGTTCCTGCTACTTTGCTTAACGCTACGTCCACATCGTCACTATCAATATTTTTAATCTGAATGAATTTCCCGGCAAAATAACGTGAAATCCCTTCAGTAATCCATTTGTTATTGTCTATCAGCGTTAATGACAACATAGTTATCCCCATCCTTATTATGTTGTCATTAAAGCGCGATTGAGTTGCGATAAATATCGGACAGGGGAAGGGAGGTTTGTATGAAATTTCCTAAATTCATTTTTGCGCATTTTTAGGGCAGATGCTGCACCAACAGCTCACCTTTTACTCTTTTTCCTACGTACTTGACCCCGCAAGTCTCAGCCCAAAGAAAGAAAATTCCGATGAAAAACCCACGAATTCCTCGCGTTAAGAAATATTGCTAGCAATAAAGCTAGAGTGGCATATCCCTTGCTTTACTCCTTACATCGCAAGATGTGTTCAATCAGGAGGCCGTTATGTCATCGCCGCAGGTTATGTGGGATATCGCCAGCCATCAGCGTTACGCCTACAGCTCAATCGAACATCAGGTATTGCCCGTCTGGCCAAAAGGCAAAGGTCTGGCGCTGTATATCGCCATGAATCTGGAGCATTTCGCGTTTGGCTTGCCGGAAGGCGCCAAGCTGTCGCAAGGGGCGAATCGTCTCGACGTACTGAACTATGCGTGGCGCGACTACGGAAATCGGGTGGGCGGTTGGTATCTGGCCGATCTGTTTGCCGAACTGGCTATTCCGCCAGCGGTGATCGCCAACACAGCGATCATCGATTATTGCCCGCAGCTACTGGATCGCTGGATAAGCCTGCCCGGCAGCGAACTGATCGGCCACGGTCATACTAACTCGCAGCGTCAGGGCGAACTGAGTCGTGAAGATGAGTTTGCGCTGATCGCCCGCTGCCAGCAGCGACTTACCGAGTATCAGCAACGTCCGGTGGCGGGTTGGCTGTCGCCGTGGATCTCCGAAAGCCACGACACGCCCGACTTACTGCGCCAAAACGGCTTCAGCTACACGTTGAACTGGGCGCATGACGATCGTCCGGTCGCGCTGCAAACTTCGCACGGCGATCTGCTGTCGGTGCCGTATCCACAGGAGATCAACGACATTCCCACCATCATTCCTAACGGCACCTCGATTGAAACCTTCTGCAGCATGATCGAAAGCCAGTTCGCCGAGATGAAACTGCGCGCCGAACAGCGCCCGCAGGTGATGGGCATCGCGTTGCATCCTTACATCGTCGGTCAGCCGTTCCGGCTTCATCATTTACGGCAGACGCTAAAGAACATTATCGCGCAGTGCGAAGACGTATGGATTACCACGCCAGGCGAGATCGCCGCGCATTCACTGAACGTAACCAACAACGTCGCCTGATATCACTGGAGAACAGCATGACCGCAGCATTAACAGCAGTAGAGATCGTGAAAGAGTTTCTGGCGGCGTCGATGGCGCCGGATCCAGACCGAGCCGCAGCGCTGATGGCAGCGGATGTGGTCATCACTTTTACCGGCAAGCGCGTAATGCCCACCGTGCATGGCGTCACCGCGTTTAACGCTGGGCGCTATCAATGGGTGAAAAAGCAGTTGGGCGATTTTGACTGGATGGAGAAAAGTCCCGGTCATGTGGTGGTTTACTGCACCGGCTTTCTTTATGGCGTTTGGCCGGATGGACGTGAATTCGCCGGTAATCGCTACCTCGATCGCTATGAAGTGATTGCAGGGCGCATTACAAAAATGGATGTGTGGAACGACAGCGCCGAGTGGATTCTGACGCCAGAGCTGAATCAGTCACCACGTTAATAACAAACAAATCAACTGGCATTGGCTTTGCATGCATTGCTAGCAATAACCTTAGCAAACTAATGAGAGATCAATGATGAAGCAACTTTTTCTATCGTTGTTAGTAGCAGGTTCGTTAGGTGTGGTCAGTCACGCGGCGCTGGCGGAGAACGTGGTGCGCTGGGCAACCGATGCCGATATCCCGACGCTGGATCCGGATGCCTACGCATCCACCAAAGCGCTGACCTTTCAGAATCACATTTATGAATCGCTGGTGCAGCGCGATAACGATCTGAAAATCCAGCCGTGGCTGGCGCTGAGCTGGCAGCAGATCGATGACACCACGCTGCGCTTCAAACTGCGCGAAGGGGTGAAGTTTCATAATGGCGACGAGCTAACGTCAGAAGATGTGGTGGCGTCAGTGGCAAGGGTTACAGATCCGGCTTCGGGTATTCGCGCAAACGCCTCAATCATTAAAGATGCAGTGGCGGTCGACAAATACACCGTGGATATTCATCTGGTGAAGAAAACCGGCATCGCCATCAATGAGCTGACCGGCGTGATGATCATGGATAAGAAGTGGCTCAGCGAGCATAACGCGCTGAAGCCTACCGATATCAGCCAGGGCACGGAAGGTTACGCCACCAACAATACCAACGGTACCGGGCCGTTCATTTTGCAGAGCCGCCAGCGTGATACGCAGATGGTGCTGGTACGCAATCCCAACTGGTGGAATGCCGCTGCCGGCACCACCAATATCGATAAAATCATTTTCAAACCGATCTCGTCTGATGCCACGCGCCTCTCTGGCCTGCTGGCGGGTGAATACGATTTGGTGACCTCGGTACCGTTGCAGGATATTCAGCGTCTGCAAAACAATCCTGCCGTGCAGCTGCAGGTGAGCCCGTCGTTACGCGTTGATTATCTGGCGCTTAATATGCGCGACACCCTGAATGCCAAAAACGCCAAAGCGGAGAATCCGCTAAAAGATATTCGTGTGCGTCAGGCGCTGTACATGGCGATCAATCGCGAGGCGATCACGCAAAAAGTGATGCGCGGTCTGACCAAGCCGACCAACAACTATCTGGCGCCGGATATTCCGGGTTATGACGCTAAAGCGGGCGTGGATTTTCCTTACGATCCGGCGAAGGCAAAAGCGCTGCTGGCGGAAGCCGGTTATCCGCAAGGCTTCAACCTCAACTTTGATTGCCCGGAAGGCACTTACATCAACGCCGCGCAATGGTGCCAGGCGGTGCAGAGTTACTGGTCGAAGATTGGCGTGAAAGCGGCGCTGAATGTGCATCCGGCCAGCGTCTATGACCCGATTCTGGTTAATGGCCGCACGGATGTCGGCGTACTCGGCTGGGCCAACCTGCCAATCATGGATCCCTACAGCGTGGCGGTGCAGTTGCTGCACACCAGTAACGGAAAAAGCCTCGGCACCTTTAACATCCCGCGCTACAGCAATCCGGCGGCAGACAAGCTGATCGACGACTCGGTCGGCGAGCTGGATAACACCAAGCGCATTGCCATGCTGAGCCAGGCCGTCGCGCTGGCGAATAAAGATCTGCCTTATCTGCCGATGCACTTTGAACCCACCGTTTGGGCGATGAGCAAAAAACTGACGCTGAAACAGACGCCAGATAATGTCCAGCGCCTGTGGTACGGCAAGGTTAGCAACTAAATCTACGAGGTCGCCATGAATGGCGACCCTACGGGAGGCCGTTATGGTGTTTTTTGTGCGCAAGTTACTGCAGGCATTTATGTTGCTGGCGGGTGTGGCGCTGCTCTCTTTTATTCTGTTTCAGTATCTTGGCGATCCGGTGGCCAGCATGCTGCCGGAAAGCGCCACAGAGGTGGAGCGTGCCGCGCTGCGCACCAGCCTTGGCCTCAACGATCCGGTGATTGTGCAGTTTTGGCACTACATCACGCGCCTGCTGCACGGCAACTTTGGCATCTCCTATTACAACCAGGTTTCGGTGTTTCAGCTGATCATGGAGCGCCTGCCGGCCACGCTGGAACTGGTATTTGTATCAGTGGTGATGGCGATGGCCATCGGCTTTCCGCTCGGGGTTTGGTCGGCCATTAGCCGCAACAAACTGCTGAAAGAGGGCGTGCAAATCCTGTCGCTGATTGGCGTTTCGCTGCCGTGGTTTCTCACCGGCATCATCCTGATTATCGTGTTTTCGGTGTGGCTCGGCTGGTTTCCCTCCAGCGGTCGCGGTGAAGTGGTGAAAATCGGCTTCTGGAGCACCGGCTTTCTTACCGCATCCGGATGGCATTCGATCGTGCTGCCGGCACTTTCGCTCGGTTTGTCGATGGTGACCATCATCATGCGTCTGATTCGCACCGAGATGCTGGAAGTAATGAAGTCCGATTACGTCAAATTTGCCCGCGCGCGCGGCATCGAAAACTATCGCATCTGGTTTCGTCATGCGCTGAAGAACGCGCTGCTGCCGGTGGTAACGGTAATTGGTTTACAGATTGGCGGTTTGATTGCCTTCGCCATTGTGATTGAAACCGTCTTCCAGTGGCCGGGCATGGGCTTGCTGCTGATTCAGTCGATCAACTTCGTCGATGTACCGGTTCTTTCCGGCTATCTGCTGTTTACCGCCCTGATTTTTATCGTGATCAACACGCTGGTTGATCTGTTGTATTACCTGATCGACCCGCGCATGCGGGTTCAGTAAGGAGTTGCCATGATTAACGATAATGTCCCGTTACGCCGTCGTACTCGCCTGGCTCAGCAGTGGCGCGCCTTTACCGATAGCGATCTGCTGTGGCTGTTCTGGCGCAGCAAAAGCACGGTGGTGGCCTTCACTTGCTGCCTGCTGATTTTGCTCTGCTCGCTGACCAGCCACTGGATTGCGCCACACAACGTGTTCGATACCACCACGTTTGACCTGATGGATTCGGAATTGCCGCCATCGTGGATGAGCGGTGGCGACGCGCGTTTCTGGCTGGGAACCGATGTGCAGGGGCGCGATATTTTGTCGCTGATGCTCTACGGCCTGAATATCTCGCTGATTATTGGCGGGATCAGCGTGCTGTTATCGGTGCTGCTCGGCGTGGCGCTGGGCGTGTTAAGCGGCTATTTCGGCGGCTTAGTGGACACGCTGATCATGCGTTTTGCCGATGCGATGCTGAGCATTCCCACCATTATGTTCACGCTGCTGGTCAGCGGTGTGGCGCGCGTGGTGATCCCAAAAGAGCTGATGGGGCACTTTGCACCGGCTATTCTCACCGGCGCGATTGCGCTAACCGGCTGGATGCAATACGCCCGCACGGTGCGCGGCTTGACCATGCTGGAGAAAGGGCGCGAATACGTGATGGCTTCCCGCATCAGCGGCGCCAATCATCTGCATATTATGCTGCGCCATATCGTGCCGAACGTGCTGCGTCCGGTGCTTGTGATGGCAACGCTGCATCTGGGCGTGGCGATTCTGACCGAAGCGACGCTCTCGTTTCTTGGCGTCGGCATGCCGCCAGATCAGCCTTCGCTAGGCACCTTAATCAATGAAGGTAACCAGTATTTGTTCTCCGGACAGTGGTGGATTGTGGCTTTCCCTGCCGCGCTGCTGGTGATCCTGTCTCTCTCATTCAACATGCTGGGCGATTGGTTGCTGGACGCCCTTAACCCGAAATTACGATAGGAGCCTCAGAATGCAGCCAGCCAACGAGACGTTATTGGACGTCAGAGATCTCAGCATTGAGTTTCTCCATCGCAAGGGCAATTTGCAGGCGATACACCATCTGTCGCTCAGCATGCAGCCGGGAGAAGTGCTCGGCATGGTCGGCGAATCCGGCGCGGGGAAATCGCTGACCGGCGCGGCTATCAGCGGCCTGTTGCAGGAGCCCGGCCGCGTTAAGAACGGTGAGATTTGGTTTCAGGGCCAGCGTATTGATAACCTGGATGATGATGCGCGTCGCCAACTCCGTGGCAAAGCCATCAGCTGTATTTTTCAGGATCCGCTCACCAGCCTCAATCCGGTGCTGACCATTGGTCAGCAACTGACTGAAACCATCCGCACCCATTTACCGCTCTCGGCGGCGCAAGCCAGTGAACGCGCCATCAACCTACTCACCGAAGTGGGGATGAGCAGCCCGGCGCAGCGTATGCATCAATATCCGCATCAGCTTTCCGGCGGCATGCGGCAACGTGTGGTGATTGCGCTGGCGCTGTGCGTGGATCCGCAGTTAGTGATCGCCGATGAGCCCACCACCGCGCTGGATGTGTCAGTTCAGGCGCAGGTATTACGCGTGCTCAAGCGTCTCTGTCAGCAGCACGGCACCGCAGTAATGTTAATCACCCATGATATGGGCGTGGTGGCAGAAGTGTGCTCGCGAGTGGCGGTACTTTACGCCGGTCGCATCGTCGAAATGGGGCCAGTGGAAGAGGTAATTCGTTCGCCCAAACATCCGTATACGCGTGGCCTGATTAACTCGATTCCCTCGATGCGCGAACGCCATGAGTTTCTGGCACAAATCGACGGTGCAATGCCACGCCTTAACACGCTGCCGGGCGGCTGCGCCTTTCATCCTCGCTGTCCGCATGTCACTGAGCGCTGCCAACGACAACAACCGGAGATGCAGTTTAGCCATTTGTCACAAATCGCCTGCTTTTATCCGTATGGAGAGACGCCATGAAAAGTGAAAAAGCGCTGCCGCCGGAAGTATTAAGCGTGCGCGATCTGCACATTCGTTTTCAGCTCGGACGCGAAAAGCGGACTTCGCTGTTGCGGCGCGGAGCGAAGCGCGAACTGCATGCGGTGCGCGGCATCAATATCTCTATCCGCCAGGGCGAAACCTTTAGCATTGTCGGTGAATCCGGCTGCGGAAAATCCACCATTGCGCGGGCGCTGGCCGGGCTTTATACGCCATCAGAAGGCTCGATAAAATTTGCCTGGCAAAGCGAGGTAAGCGATAGCCACAGCGCGCAAAATGGCACCCAGATGATCTTCCAGGATCCCTATGCCAGCCTCAATCCGCGCTGGCGCATCGGACGTTCACTGGCCGAGCCGTTAGTGCTGAGTAAAAAGGTCGGCAGTACGTGGCAGGCAAGAAGCTATTGCGGACAACTGCTGGAGCAGGTTGGGCTTTCTGCTAACGATCTGGATAAGTTTCCCCATGAATTCTCCGGCGGCCAGCGTCAGCGCATCTCGATTGCCCGTGCGCTGGCCACGCAGCCAGGCTTTCTGATTTGTGATGAACCGACGTCGGCGCTCGACGTTTCGGTGCAGGCGCAGGTGTTAAATCTGATGCGTCGTTTGCAGCAACAGCACGGGCTGACCTACTTTTTCATCAGCCATAACATGGCGGTAATTTCCCACATCTCCGATCGGGTTGGCGTGATGTACCTTGGCCGTATCGTGGAGCAAGGCACGGTGGAGGAGATTTTTTCTCGTCCCGCCCATCCTTACACGCGTCTGCTGATTGCCGCGATTCCACAGTTCGATAATCCCTCGACTGAACGTGAACCGATCGTCGGCGAAGCGCCCAATCCGATGTCGCCGCCGCTCGGTTGTGCCTTTGCCGCCCGCTGCAGCCACGCCCAGCCGCTGTGTCAGCAAGCTATGCCGCCGGTGCATGATCTGTCTGATGAGCATCAGATTGAGTGCCATTTCCCTGCGGCCGTCGCCGCAGCTTAATCATCACAAGGAGATCGCCGATGGAAAGTTTGTTAATTCAAAATGTCATGTCGTTTGATGAAAATCAGCCCGTTGATCTGTTGCTCGAAAATGGCGTCATCGCGGCGCGTGGCCACCATTTGCCGGTGCCTGCAGGCGCAAAAGTCATCGATGCCAGCGGTATGCAGGTATTTCCTGGCTTAGTAGATGGCCACGCTCATCTCGACAAAACCTTGCTGGGACGTGACTGGTATCGCAACGAAGTGCCGCGCAATCTGGCGGCGATCATCGCCAACGAACGTGATTATCGCCGCGAGCAGCAGCCCGATCCGCAGTTGCAGTCAGAACGTATCACGCGTCGCGCCATCGCGTCAGGCACCTCATTTATTCGCACCCATGTCGATATTGATAACGAAACCGGACTGGCGAATCTGGAAGGTGTGCTGGAAACACGGCGTCGGCTGGCCGATCAGGTGGATATTGAGATAGTGGCGTTTCCGCAAAGCGGCATCCTGCAAAGTCCCGGCACCGAAGCGCTGCTGGATCGCGCGCTGCAGATGGGCGCTGAGCTGGTGGGCGGCTTAGATCCCTGTTCATACGATAAAGATCCGGTACGCCATCTGGAGATCATCTTCGAGCTGGCGGTTCGTCACGGCAAAAAAGTGGATATTCATCTGCACGAACGCGGTGAACTGGGGGCGTTTAGCCTTGAGCTGCTGATTGATTTTACCCGCCGCTATCAGATGCATAATCGCGTCACGCTCAGCCACGGCTTCTGTCTCGGCATGGTCGAACCGGCGCGCCAACAGCAGTTTGCCGAAGAGATGGCGGAGCTGGGAATGTCGGTTGCAACAACCGCACCGGCGGATATCGCGGTTCCGCCTTATGAATTGCTCACCGACGCTGGCGTGGCGTTTTGCGCTGGTAATGACGGCGTGCGCGATACCTGGAGCCCGTACGGCAGCGGCGATATGCTGCAACGCGCGGTCACCATGGGATTGCGCTATCGCTGGCGTCAGGATCGGGAGATTATGCGCGCCGCGCACACCATTACCTTTGGCGGAGCTCGCGTGATGGCGCTGGACAATTATGGTTTGCAGCCCGGCAATCGCGCCGATTTAGTGTTGATTCCCGGCCGCAGCATGGTGGAAGCGCTGGTGGAGTTGCCGCGCGACCGTAAGGTGATCAAAGGCGGCAAACTGATCGCTGCTGACGGGGAGTGCCTGTTCTGATGAGCGAAAAAGTAATCCGACTGCGCGCCGCGTGGGTGGTGGGCTATCGCGATGGCGATCACTGCCTGCTGGCGGATGGCGAAGTGGTGTGGCAGGGCGAACGCATTTTGTTTGTGGGTTTTGATTATCCTGGCCAAGTGGATGAAGAGATTAACGCCGGGAATTGTCTGGTGGGGCCGGGATTTATTGACCTCGATGCACTCGGCGATCTCGATACCACCGTGCTGGCCTTCGACAACCAGCCCGGATGGAAAAAAGGGCGCATCGTTGCCGCTGACTGGCAGCGCCGCGATCTCTACAGCCGCGAGCAGCTCAACTTCGCCAAGCATTATGCCTACAGCCATTTGCTGCTTAACGGTATCACCAGCTTTGCGCCCATCACCTCGATTCTCTATCGCGAATGGGCCGAAGATGTTGATGAATACCTGTATGCCGCAGATGTGGCCGAATCATTAGGCGCGCGAGCATGGCTGGGACCGGCTTTTATGGCGGGCTACTACGCCAGCGATGAACAGGGACAATTTTCGTGGATAGGCAACCGCGATCGCGCGAAAAAGGGGTTGGACGATGCGGTGAAGTTCTATCAGCGTCTACAGCAGCGCGGCGTTTCAACCTTAACCGGCATGCTGGCTCCCGACAGGATCGAGGGCGGTGATGCCGTTTGGCTGAAAGATTTAGGTGACATTGTCACGTCACTCGCCTGTCCAACGCGGCTGCATTGTTGCCAGAGCGAGCTGGAAGTGCGGGAAATCGCCCGTCGCTATCAAGGGCGCAGTTCGCTGCAAGTACTGGCTGACAATGGTTTACTCAACCGCCACATGTTTTTGCCACACGGCCAGTTTCTCGGTGGATTGAACGCCGACGCAGCGCGTGTAGCAGAGGACATCGCGCGGCTGGCGCAGTCAGGTGCTTCAATCGTGGCTTGTCCGCTGGTATCCGGTCGCCACGGCAAATATCTCGAACATTATCCGGCGCTTAAAGCCGCTGGCGTTAATTTGGCGCTTGGCACCGATACGTTTCCCGCCGATATGTTCACCAATATGCAGATGGGCGTGGTGCTAACGCGCGTGGTCACCGGCGATATCTCAGCGGCCAGCGCCGCCGATTATTACCGCATGGCAACCTTGGGTGGCGCACAAGCGTTGGGACGCGATGATCTTGGCCGACTGGCGGCTGGATGTCAGGCCGATATGATGATGGTCAATCTTGATCAACCCGCGCTGGGACAAGTGTTCGATCCGATTACCACGCTGGTATTAAATGGCAATGGCCGCGATGTCACCGGCGTGATTGTGGCTGGACGCAAAGTGGTGTGGGATCGCGAACTGATCAACAGCGGTCAGAGCGCAGCAGCGTTGCATGCCGCATCGCAACAGGTGTTTTCGCACATTATCTCAACCTATCCCGAACGAACCGTTGGGCATCCTCCGGTTGAGGAGATCGTTAGCTCCTCATTTCCTCGCGTGAACAAAGGCGTAAACCATGACTGATCACTACTTGCTCACCAACGTCAGACTTGAAACCGGGTTTATCGAAATTAACGGCCATATTCAGGGCACCCAATGCGATCTCTTCACCATAGAAATCAAACGCGGGCAGATAATGGCGATTCACGGGCAGAGCGAGGTGCAAAGCGCGCTGCCACAGCGTGATGCTGGCGGCATGCTGATGCTACCAACGTTGCGCGATATGCATATCCATCTCGATAAAACCTTCTACGGCCGCGCATGGCGAGCGGCAAAACCGAATAACGAGCAGGATATTTTCCAGATGATCGCGCTGGAACAGCAGCTGTTGCCGACGCTGCTTGGCGATTCGGTCGAGCATGCGCAGCAGTTAATCGCCTTGCTGATGAGTAAAGGCACCACGGTGATGCGCAGCCACTGCAATATCGATCCGGTCAGCGGGCTGCGCAGCCTGGAACATCTGTTGCGGGCGTTAGAAGCCTTTAACGGGCAAATAGCGTGTGAAATCGTGGCGTTTCCGCAACACGGTTTACTGCGTTCTGGCGTTACCTCACTGATGCGCGAGGCGCTGGCGCTCGGCTGCCATTGGACCGGCGGACTCGATCCTTCAAAAGTTGATGGAGATATGGCGCGATCACTCGACACCATGCTGAGTCTGGCGCATGAGAGTGGCACCGGCGTGGATATTCATCTGCATGAAGCCGCCAGCACTGGCATTGCCTGTATTGATTATCTGTTGAACGCGCTGGAACATGCGCCTGAACTGCAAGGGCGAGTGACACTCAGCCACGCTTATTGTCTGGCGCAAATCAGTGATGTTGAGGTGCAGGCGCTGGGTGAACGCATGGCCGCGCTGGGCGTGATCCTGGCGTCTGGTTTGCCGCTGGGCAAAAATGTGATGCCGCTTCCGCGGCTAAAACAGTGTGGCGTAAAACTAATGACCGGCACCGACAGCGTCATCGATCACTGGTCACCCTTCGGCACCGGTAGCATGCTGGAGAAAGCCAATTTATGGGCGCAGCTGTATGGACGCGGCAGCGAATTTTCACTCAATCGAGCGTTGGCGATTGCCACCGGCGATATTTTGCCGCTGGATGAGCAGGGCGCGCGTATCTGGCCGCTGGCTGGCGACGAGGCTGATTTTATCCTGATCAGCGCCAGTTGTTCCGCTGAAGTGGTGGCGCGTCAGCCAGCAATTTCAGCCAGTTACTTCCGTGGCCAGCAGGTTTACCGCGCATAAATGATGTATATTTCGGGGGACTAATATGACCGATACAGGATTGAGTATGGGCGCGAAGCAAACCCCCAGACAAAAAGAGATCGCTCGCATCTATGAGTCGCTTACCATGGCGATTGCCCAGCACAAGCTGCGCCCCGGCACGCGTTTAATTGAGGCGCAGATTGTCGATGCGCTGAAAGCCAATCGCAACCATGTGCAGGCGGCACTGCAGCGCATGGCGTTGCAGCACATCGTCACCATCGAACCTAATGTCGGCGCGATTGTCGCGCAGCCGTCAGCCACCACCGCGCGTGAGATCTTCACCGCCCGCCATGCCATTGAATCGGCCATAATTGCCTGCATTACACCGCAAAAAATGACGGCGTTTGCCGTGCAATTGCAGCAGCAACAAAAAGAAGAACATGAAGCGATTCACAGCCAGGAACGGCAGCGCGTTGTGTATCAGCTTGGCGCCTTTCATCTGCTGCTGGGCAAAATCGCCGATAACAAAGTGCTGGAAGATATTCTCAACAATTTGATGGTGTTAAGTTCGTTGATTGTGATGCTGTATCAGCGTAACGAGATGCCGGTTTGTCAGTGTGACGAGCATCAGCACATCATTGATGAACTGATCGCCGGAAATACCGCTAAGGCGCAGCAACTGATGCGCGATCATCTTATTGAGCTGGAGCAGCAGCTGGATATTTCTGAAGCGTCACCGTATGCCATGACGCTAGTGCAAGCTCTTCATAAAGCGGAGGAATAATGGAATTAGAAACAACCCGACTGCGGCTGGAACCCTTTGAACTCGCGCATTTTGACGGATTACGGGCGATGGAAAACGACCCGGAAATTATGCGTTATATCAGTAATGGCGTGGTTAAAACGCCAGAAGAAACCCTTGCGAGCATTGAACGCGTTCAATCGCGCTGGCAGCAATATGGTTTTTCCTGGTGGGCGATGCGGGAAAAAGAGTCTGGCGAAATCGTTGGTGCGTGCTGCCTGCAGCATTTAGCCAATCAGGATGGTGCGCCGTTGGAAATTGGCTGGCGTCTTAATGCTAATTATCACGGTAAAGGTTTTGCCACAGAAGCAGCGCAGGCGATGGTTAAGTTTGCGGTTGAACATGTCGACGTTAAATATCTGGTCGCGGTAGCCGATCCTGATAATGCCGCTTCGCAAAAGGTGATGCAGCGGCTGGGCATGACCTACAAAGCGATTGAGCAACATTACGATGTGCCTTGCATGGTGTATGAGCTGCATATTTAGGCATTCATGAACAAGTGCCATCAACAATTTATGACATATTCCAATTCTGGTGATTTCACAGGAATGGAATATGGAACAGCACGATATTGGTTTTAGCCACATAGCGCTACAAGTGAGAGATTTAGAACGAAGCGTGGATTTCTATCAACGTTACGCAGGGATGCAGGTGATCCATGAGCGCGCACCAGGCATTGCAGAAGCGCAAAAAGTCGCATGGCTTTCTGATTTAACACGTCCGTTTGCGCTGGTGCTGGTGCAATCTCAAACCACGGTGGATACGCCTTTGGGGCCGTTTGGTCACATTGGCGTTGCGTGTGACAGTAAAGAAGAGATTGATGCCAAAGTTGTTTTGGCAGAACGCGAAGGCGTGTTACGCCGACCCGCGCAGCAATCATCCGCGCCAGTCGGTTATTGGGCATTCTTCGCCGATCCTGATGGCAATACGCTTGAGCTTTCATACGGCCAACAGATTGGCCTTGAGATTATTACCAGCCGCCTTGGCGCGGGTGTTTGATCAGAGCGTCACTCGAAAGGGTGACGGTTGATATAAGGCTTGGGCGAGGTTTGAGTACGCTTTCAGATAGACTATTTAACATAATCATGATTATGCGCACTAATTATGTGAGTGCTATTTGATAATGTCACTTTTTAGCTAGTTCATAATGTCACCCAGATATGGCGCTTTTGCCACCTTTTCTGGGAGATCTCTGCTGAT
>NZ_JACHZD010000007.1:0-277492 GCF_014193275.1 Enterobacter sp. Sphag1F
TGAATTTCTTCACTCCCTGCTGAGCCGTCTGCGTTGCCGCTTTGCCGTCTCAGTGGTGGCGCATTATAGGGAGTTATTCGGAGGTGACAAGGGTTAATTGCAAAAAAATGACTGAGCGCCTCTTTTTTAAACGAACGCGTTAAAAACAGACATTTCCCGGCGAAGAATCAGTCAAAACCGCCGCTTCATCGGCACAAATCAGCGCCATCACCTTAAACACCAATGCTATTCTCTTTAACCAAACGTAATTTCTTTGTCGCAGGCTGACAATTATTCGAGAAGGACTTTCAATGATTCGCTCCGCGCGCAGTATGGCCGGCTTGCCCTGGATCGCCGCCATGGCGTTTTTCATGCAAGCACTTGATGCCACCATCCTGAATACTGCGCTTCCTGCTATCGCCACCAGCCTTGAACGTTCTCCTTTAGCCATGCAATCCGCCATCATCAGTTATACGCTAACGGTGGCAATGCTGATCCCGGTGAGTGGCTGGTTGGCCGATCGTTACGGCACACGCAAAATCTTCATTCTTGCGGTATCGCTATTTACGCTCGGTTCGCTGGCCTGTGCCTTGTCCGGCTCGCTGAGCATGTTAGTGGTCTCGCGCGTGGTGCAAGGGATTGGCGGAGCGATGATGATGCCCGTCGCGCGCCTGGCACTGTTACGCGCTTATCCGCGCAGTGAACTGCTGCCGGTGTTGAACTTCGTTACCATGCCGGGTTTAGTGGGGCCGATTCTCGGCCCGATGCTGGGCGGATTGTTAGTGACCTACGCCAGCTGGCACTGGATATTCCTTATCAACATTCCCATCGGTATCGCCGGCATCTTTTACGCGCGCAAATATATGCCGGACTTCACGACCCCAAAACGCCGCTTCGACTTTTTAGGCTTCCTGCTGTTTGGATTGGGTCTGGTGTTAATCTCTGTCGGCATCGAACTGTTTGGCGAGCGCGTGGTATTGCCGTGGCAAGCGGTGTTGGTGCTGTTTAGCGGCATTGCATTGCTTCTTCTTTATATAGTGCACGCGCGCCGCCATCCGGCACCGCTGATTAATCTGCCAATGTTTAAAACCCGCACCTTCTCGGTCGGCATCATTGGCAACATCGCTTCGCGTCTGGGAACCGGCTGCATTCCATTCCTGATGCCGCTGATGTTGCAAGTGGGCTTTGGTTATCCCGCGCTGATTGCCGGTTGCATGATGGGACCGACAGCGATTGGCGCGCTGCTGGCGAAATCCACGGTGACGCAAGTGCTGCGCCGCTTCGGTTATCGCCATACGCTGGTTGGTATCACCATCATCATTGGCATATTGATCGCCACCTTCTCACTGCAATCGCCGGGAGGCAGCGTGGTGATGTTGCTGGCGGCACTGTTGATTTTAGGGATGGCGATGTCAACGCAGTTCACCGCGATGAACACCATCACGCTGGCGGATTTAAATGATGAGAACGCCAGCGGCGGGAACAGTGTACTGGCGGTAACGCAGCAGCTGTCGATCAGCTTTGGTGTGGCAGTGAGCGCCGCAGTGCTGCGTTTCTATCAGGATGTCGAGGCCACAACCGTCGCACAATTCCACGCCACCTTCCTGACGATGGGCGTCGTCACGGTGTTGTCAGCCTTTACCTTTATGATGTTACGTCCGGGCGATGGTCGTAATCTGATCGCCAACCGCGAGAAAAAGAAGAAAACGGCTTAGACCGAACCGCGCTCCACCAACTCCGGCGTCAGCACCAGCGTTTGCTGACTGGCGTCGGGATCGCTCATACGATGAATCAAGGTATCAATCGCCAGTTCGCCTAGCTCATCTTTCGGCTGATGAATGGTGCTAAGCGGCGGCGTCAGGTAACGCGCCAGTTCGATGTTGTCATAGCCCATCACCCCAATATCCTGCGGCACGCGCAATCCGGCCTGGAACAAGGCGTGATAGACGCCAACCGCCATCGCATCGTTGCTGGTAAAGATCGCTTCTGGCAGCGTATCCAGCGTCAAAAGTTGATTCATGGCATTGAAGCCGCCCTGAAACTCAAAATCGCCATCAACCACATAACCCGACGGAACCGCTAATCCACTGCTCGCCATCGCCTTATGGAAGCCCTCAAGACGCAAACGCGCCGGCGTTTTATCCTGCGGGCCGGCAATACAGGCAATACGCGTATAGCCGCGATCGATAAGATGCTGAGTTGCCAGCTCGCCACCGAGCAGCGCATTATCCTGAATAATGTCGCCGCGCCCTTCAAATGGCGCCCAGTCCATCATTACCATCGGCACCGACGGATAGCGATTGAGGATCTCCGCTGAAGGCAGATGGGTTTCGGTGCACATCATTAACAAACCATCGACGCGCTTTTGCATCAGCGTCTCAAGGCTGCGATTCATGCGTTCTTCATCGCCTTCGGTATTACACAGAATCAGGCTGTAGCCGCGTTCGTAGCAGCTGTTTTCCACGCCGCGCACCACTTCGGAATAGAACGGGTTACTGCTGGCGGTCAGCAGCATGCCGATGGTGCGGGTTTGTTTGATCTTCAGGCTGCGCGCCAGTGCGGACGGCGCATAGTTAAGCTCACGAATTGCCTGATCCACCTTTTCACGCACCTGCTCGCTGACAAAGCGATTGTTATTAATGACGTGTGAAACGGTGGAAGTTGAGACGCCCGCCAGGCGGGCGACATCTTTCATGGTAGCCAAGCGCTTAGCCCTGTTGTTGCAGGAAGGCGTCGATCTCAGTACGCCACGGCACTGAGGGCTGCGCGCCCGGACGCGTTACCGCAATCGCGGCGGCGGCATGGGCGAAACGCACGGCATCGTGCATTGGCACACCTTCCAGACGTGCGGTAATAAACGCTCCGTTGAAGGTATCGCCTGCCGCGATAGTATCGATGGCCTGCACGCTGAAGCCCGGAATGCGCACGCCGTTGCCTTGCTCACTCAGCCACACACCGCGACGGCCTAAAGTGATTAATACAGTATCAATACCTTTGGCATGCAATGCCGCAGCAGCACGCGCTGCATCTTCATCGCTCTTCACCGCAATGCCTGTGAGAATTTCAGCTTCGGTTTCATTTGGCGTGATGATGTCGATAAGCGCGAGCAGCTCATCAGAGAGCGCGGTGGCCGGCGCGGGATTCAGGATCACTTGCGTCTGCTGCGCGCGGGCAATCTTCGCGGCGGCCAGAACGCTTTCCAGCGGAGATTCCAGCTGCATCAGCAACGCATCGGCATCGGCAATCACTTGCTGGTGCTGCGCAACGCGAGTCGGCGTCAGCGCGGCATTGGCACCGGAATAAATGCCGATATTATTTTCGCCTTCGCCATTCACGAAGATCATCGCTACACCGGTCGATTCATCAGCGACGGTTTCAACGGGTGCGGTATCAATGCGGTCTTGCTGCAACTGCTGACGAATGCGCTCGCCGATATCATCAGCGCCGACGCAGGCAATAAAGGCAATATCTGCACCAGCACGACCCGCAGCCACCGCCTGATTGGCCCCTTTGCCGCCAAAGGCAATTTGGTACTGTTTCCCGATCACCGTTTCGCCCGGACGTGGAAAGTGGGCGAGGTTAAGGATGTGATCGGCATTAATGCTGCCGAGAACGGCCAGTTTTGCGCTTGTGGTCATTGGGATTCATCCAGAAAGATGCGCCACCAGGACGGTGGCGCGTTGCCCTGCTTTTCTTTACTTATTATTTGGTAACCAGCTTCAGGTCAACCGGATTAACCGCCTGCACCTTTTCGCCTTTCAATACTTTATCGGCAGTCTGCACGCCAATCACACCAATCTTGTCTGGCATCTGAGCCACAGTGGCGGTCAGTTTACCTGATTCGACAGCTTTCACACCGTCAGCGGTGCCGTCAAAGCCCACCACCAGCACGTCGGTTTTCCCGGCAGTTTGCAGCGCACGCAGCGCGCCCAGCGCCATTTCGTCGTTCTGAGCGAAGACGGCCTGCACATCCGGATGTCCCTGCAACAGGTTCTGCATTACGTTCAGACCTTTAGTACGGTCGAAGTCAGCAGGCTGGCTCGCCAGGATGTTGAATTTGTGCGCATCAGCCGCTTGTTTAAAGCCTTCGCCACGCTCACGCGCCGCAGACGTACCGGCAATGCCTTGCAGTTCAATGATCTTCGCGCCATCGCCCAATTTTTTGGCGATGAAGTCACCGGCCATTTTGCCGCCGAAACGGTTGTCAGAAGCCACGTGGCTCACCACGGTGCCTTGTGCTGCTACGCGGTCCAGCGTGATCACCGGAATATTCGCCTGGTTTGCCATCTTAACGGCGTTACCCACCGCATCAGAATCGGTTGGGTTGATCAGCAAAAGCTTGGTGCCACGTACCGTCAGATCCTGCACGTTCGCCAGCTCTTTCGCCGGGTTGTTCTGCGAATCCAGCACCACGAGGTTATAACCCAGTTGGTCAGCTTCTTTCTGTGCGCCATCTTTCAGAGACACAAAGAACGGATTATTCAGGGTTGAAACCACCAGAGCAATGGTGTCCTTTGCCATCGCGCCAGCACTGAGGGTGGCGCCAAGAATGACGGCCAATGCAGTTAACTTTTTCATTTTTAAATCCTGTGTGAAGGTCAGAGTTATTTACTGCTTTTGTTATCCACCAGCACCGCTAGCAGAATGACGACGGCTTTAACAATCATTTGGTAGTAAGACGATACGCCCATCAGATTCAGGCCGTTGTTCAGGAAACCGAGGATCAACGCACCAATCAGCGTGCCCATGATGCGACCTTTGCCGCCCGCCAGGCTGGTACCACCCAGCACCACCGCCGCGATCGCATCCAGTTCATAACCGGTGCCCGCGGTAGGTTGTGCGGAAGAGAGACGCGCCACCTCGATGGTGCCCGCCAATGCCGCCAGCAGGCCGCACAGCGAATAAACGATGATTTTGACGCGATTAACGTTGATGCCCGACAAGCGAGTCGCCGCTTCGTTGCCACCCAACGCATAGATGTAACGGCCAAGGCGCGTGTGATGCAGCATGTACCACGCCAGCCCAAACACCGCGACCATCAGCCACACCGGCGTTGGGATGCCAAGCGGACGACCGATACCGAACCAGCCAAACAGATCGGCGTTATCGTTGAAGCCGGTATTGATCGGGCTGCCGTTGGTGTAAACCATGGTGACGCCGCGCAGCAGCAGCATCATCACCAGCGTAGCGATGAAAGCCTGCACCTTGCCGCGCGCCACAATCACGCCGGTAATACCGCCAATTGCCGCTCCCAGCGCCAGCGAAGCCGCAACGGCCACCAGCGCATTGACTTCTAATCCGACAATCGATGCCGCCACCGCGCCGGTCAGCGCCAGCAGCGATCCCACCGACAGATCAATGCCCGAAGTCAGAATCACCAGCGTCATGCCGACCGCCATAATGGCGTTGACCGACGTCTGCTGCAGAATGTTGAACATGTTGGCCAGCGTGAAGAAGTTCGGGCTCTGGCTGGCAACCACGGCGATCAGCACGATCAATGCAATCAGTGATTTCTGCTCCAGCAGCCAGGCTTTGCTGAACCAACGACGGCTGGCGGGTAAGGTTTGGGTGCTCATACAACTAACTCCTCGCTGTGTTGCTTACCGACTGCCGCCGCCATCAGGGATTCCTGGGTAGCTTGCTCACGGGAAAATTCGCCACTCAGATGGCCTTCATGCATCACCACGATGCGGTCGCTCATGCCCAGAACTTCGGGCATTTCCGACGACACCAAAATGATGCTCAGCCCTTCGGCTTTAAACTGGTTAATTAACTGATAAATTTCTTTCTTTGCCCCGACATCGACGCCGCGCGTTGGCTCATCAAGAATCAACACATCAGGACGCGTCATCAGACCACGCGCAATCGCCACTTTTTGCTGATTACCGCCGGACAGCAGGCCAATCGGCTGCTCCATTGAAGGGGTTTTGACGTTGAACAGGCGGATAAAATCGCCCACCGCCAACTGCTCGTCGCTGTGTCTCAGGTTGCCCGCGCCGGTGCTGAAATAGCGCAGCGCGGTCAGCGACATGTTCTCTTTCACCGACATGCCCAACACCAAACCATCGCGCTTACGATCTTCGGAGATATAAACGATGCCGTTCGCCAATCCGTCTTGCGGGGAGCGAGTGGTGATTTCACGGCCATTCAGCGTGACTTTACCTTTGCTGCGCGGCAGCGCGCCGTACAGCACTTTCATTAGTTCGGTACGTCCCGCGCCCATCAGGCCCGACACGCCAAGGATTTCCCCTTTGCGCAGCGTAAAGCTGACGTCATCAACACCCGGACCGCTGAGGTTTTCGACTTTTAAGCGGATCTCACCCGGCTGTTGATCGATACGTGGATATTGATCTTCCAGCTTGCGGCCGACCATCATCTCGATCAGGCTCTCTTCGCTGAGATCGCACACAGCGCGCTCGGCAATAAACTGCCCATCGCGGAACACGGTGACGTCATCGCAAATCTCGAAGATCTCTTTCATGCGGTGCGAGATATAGACGATGCCGCAGCCCTGCGCTTTCAGTTCGTTGATGACGCGGAACAGCGACAGCGTTTCGGTATCGGTCAGCGCATCGGTCGGTTCATCCATAATGATGACCTTCGACTCGAAGCTGAGCACTTTGGCGATCTCGACCATCTGCTGATCGCCAATCGACAAATCGCCCACCAGCTTATGGCTGCTGAAGCGCAGATTGAGGCGCTTTAATAGCGCATCCGCCTCGGCGTACATCTTTTTCCATTCGATGCGGCCAAAGCGGTTAACAAATTCGCGGCCAAGGAAGATATTCTCGGCGACGGTCAATTGCGGAATCAGGTTAAGTTCCTGATGGATAATGCCAATACCCGCTTCCTGCGACGCTTTCGGGCCAGAGAACGCCACATCCTTACCGAGCCACTGCATAGAACCGGCATCCATGCTGTATATGCCGGTCAGCACTTTCATCATGGTGGATTTGCCCGCGCCGTTTTCGCCCACCAGCGCCATTGCGCGTCCCGCATAAACGGCGAGCGATGCGCCATTCAGCGCTTTAACGCCAGGAAACGACTTTTCAATCCCTTTGAGTTGCAATAACGGTTGCATAGCGGCCTCAGAAGGTCACGCCGGCGCTTAGGATGACATTCGCATACGGAGAACACTCTCCGCTGCGAATGACCGCCTGACTACGCTGCGTTTGTTGTTTGAATTGTTCATGGCTGGTGTAACGGATGGTGATGACATTTCCCTGGTGCTGTTGCAAGGCTTCGAGCACGGCGAGCAGTGCGCTATGGAGCTGCGGATTGTGCTGCTTAATCTCCTCCGCCATCAGGGCGCTTTCGACCTGCATCTCCTGCGTGACAACCTCAACCACCTGTAAAAATTCGGGCGTACCCGGCGTTAACGCCAGATCGATGCGCTGTGGACCAGCCGGAATCGGCAAGCCTGCATCGGCAATCGTCAGCGTATCGGTGTGCCCCAGGCGAGCAATCACATGAGAGACTTCAGCGTTTAACAAGCGACCTTTTTTCATTTATTCCACTCCACAGCGAAACGTTTCGCTGATCGGGAGTGTATAAAATGCGCACGGCAACTCAATGGCGGCATCACGGAAATGTGATCGCCATCGAAACGTTTCGCTTGTGCCAGAGAGAATTTGAGTTTGGTGGGATGTTGGAGCCGCTGCTGCGGCCCCGAAGCAGGGATTAAGGCAGTTTACGTACCTGTTTCACGTCCAGTTCGATGGAGTTGAAATCTTTATCCAGTTCGCCGGTCAGTTCTACCTGATCCTTCGGCGTGATGGTCAAACCGTTCCAGCGTTTATGATCGATCTCGACCTTCATGGTGCCGGTGGCATCACGGAACTGATAATCCTCATCACCGATTTGCTTCTCAAGCGTACCGCGCACGGTGATCCAGCTATCGTCCTTCATCTCTTCGGCCTGTTTAACCGTGACAACGCTGGTGTTATCGGCTTTGAAACCACCGGATTTCACCTGAGCGGATGGCGCATTCGGATCAACAAAGCCACCTTGCTGAGCGGCAAGAACCGGCGTGGCGGCCAGAGCGATGATGGCTAACAGGGCTGCAGATTTTTTCATATTTCACCTCTTTTCCATGAATGTGTTGGTTTACGGAAGCTATTTCACCATAAGGTTCTTAACAGGATCTTAAGAGAATCCGTTGGGCTAACATTCATGAAAAATAGTCTATTTGCCGGGATTTTCGCTGTACAAGAGCGATTGTGCTTCGTATAACTCCGCTTAACAGAAGGAGAGTTGATGCGCATTTTACTGATAGAAGATGACACGCTGATTGGCGACGGTTTGAAAGTCGGGTTAACCAAACTTGGTTTCAGCGTGGATTGGTTTGTCTCCGGCGAAGCCGGATTTCAGGCGTTGACGGCTGCGCCCTGGGACGCGGTGGTGCTGGATCTGTCGCTGCCAGAACGTGATGGTCTGGATATCCTGCGTCAGTGGCGCCAGCAAGGACAGGATGTGCCGGTGCTGATCCTCACCGCGCGCGATGCGCTCGATCAGCGCGTTCAGGGATTGCAGCTCGGCGCTGACGATTATCTGTGCAAGCCGTTTGCGCTAACAGAAGTAGCGGCTCGCTTGCAGGCGCTGATCCGTCGCCGTCATGGGCAACTGCAGCCGGAACTGAAACACGGCAAAGTGGTCATGGCGCCCGGTAGCCACAGCGTGCAGTGCGATGGTGAAGCCGTCAGCCTGAAGAGCCGCGAACTGGCGCTGCTGGAGCTGTTTCTGCGCAATCCCGGCCGCGTGCTGACGCGCAGTCAGCTTGAGGAAAAGCTCTACAGCTGGGATGAAGATGTCTCCAGCAATGCGGTGGAAGTGCACATTCATCATCTGCGCAAGAAACTCGGCAGCCAGTTTATTCGTACCGTACACGGCGTCGGTTATACGTTGGGAACGGAAGAATGAGTCTGTTTCTGCGCCTCGCCATCGGCTTTGTGCTGCTGATTATGCTGTGCGGCGGCCTTGCCAGCCTCAGCGCCTGGCACCAAACCCGCGATACGGTAGACGAGCTGTTTGATACTCAGCAAATGCTGTTCGCCAAACGTTTAATTACGCTCGATCCCACCTCGCTACAGGACGAAAAACTGCCTAAAACCAAGTCGATCCTGCGTCATCATCGTGGCGATCAGGATGACGATGCGCTGGCGTTTGCCATCTTCAGCGCTGACGGCCAGCCGCTGCTCAATGACGGCGAAAATGGGCGTGATTTACAGTTTGATTACCAACGTGATGGCTTTACCGATGGCCGCCTACGCGGCGATAAAGATAGCTGGCGCTTAGTGTGGCTAACTTCCGCGGATAAGCGTTATCGCGTGGTGGTTGGGCAAGAGTGGGAATACCGCGAAGATATGACGCGCGATCTGGCGCTCAGTAGCCTGCTGCCATGGTTGATCGCCATGCCTTTTATGCTGCTGTTGCTGCTGGCGCTGGTGTGGTTCGAGCTGCGCCCATTGAAGCGCCTCACGCTTTCGCTGCATCAACGAGCGCCGGACGATGCCACGCCATTGCCGGACACGCGCCTGCCTAAAGAAGTGAAGCCGCTGGTGGTGGCGCTCAACGGCTTGTTCAGTCGTATGGCGCATCTGGTGCAGCGCGAACGTCGCTTTACCTCCGATGCCGCCCATGAACTGCGCAGCCCGCTGGCGGCGCTGCGCGTGCAGAGCGAAGTGATTCAGCTGGCCGATGATGATGAAGCGATGCGTAAACGGGCGATTCAGCAGCTGGATAGCGGCATTGTGCGCGCCACGCGTCTGGTGGATCAGCTCTTAACACTGTCACGCGTGGAAGCTGACGATCTGCGCAGTGAGTTTCAACCGGTGGCGCTGGCGCCGCTGCTGCAAAACCTGCTGGCGGAGCATTTCCCGCAGGCGGAACAACAAAATACCGCTTTGCAGTTCACCAGCTACGCCGAACCGGTGATGAACGGTCATCCGCTATTGCTGGGATTAATGGTGCGGAATCTGCTGGATAACGCGCTGCGCTATTCGCCGTCGGACAGCACTATTGATGTGCAGCTCAACGTTCGCGCCATTACCGTTGATGATAACGGGCCGGGGGTCAGCGATGAGCAGTTGGCAAGGTTGGGTGAACGCTTCTGGCGACCTCCGGGACAGGCGCAAACCGGCAGCGGATTGGGGCTTTCCATCGTGAAGAATATTGCCCAGCTGCACGGCATTCGCTTGCAGTTCAGCCAGCGCGCCAGCGGAGGATTGCGCGTCACCTTGAGTTGGTGACGCGCGCAGCGTTAAATCTCGACCTGGGTTCCCAGCTCGATCACGCGGTTCGGTGGGATTTCAAACTGATCCGGCGCGCGCAGCGCATTGCGTTGTAGCGCGAGGAACAGCTTGCCGCGCAGGCGCAGATACCACGGACGATCGCCGATAATCAGCGATTCATGCGACATAAAGAACGAAGTCTCCATCATGCGGCAGTTCAGCCCTTCAAGACCGCAGCGGTGGAAGATCTCTTCAACGTTTGGCGTTTCGCGCCAGCCGTAACTCGCTACCACGCGCCAGAAGGTTGGCGACAACTGTTCGATAGTCACACGACGGACGTTATGCACGTAAGGCGCATCTTCCGTACGCAGCGTCAGCAGCACCACGCGCTCATGCAACACTTTGTTGTGCTTGAGGTTATGCAGCATGGCAAACGGAATCACGTTCAGCGCCCGCGACATATACACCGCAGTGCCCGGCACGCGTACCGGCGGCGATTTCTCCAGCGACGCG
Organism: Enterobacter sp. Sphag1F; assembly: GCF_014193275.1. NCBI lineage: Bacteria > Pseudomonadati > Pseudomonadota > Gammaproteobacteria > Enterobacterales > Enterobacteriaceae > Enterobacter > Enterobacter sp. Sphag1F. The sequence goes on from NZ_JACHZD010000007.1 coordinate 10,722, forward strand.
ATCATCGCTTCGAGGGAATTGCCGTGCTCATGCATACGACGCAGCAGGCGGAAACGCTCGCTTTTCCAGGTGGTCATGATGATGAACATCATCAACGCCAGCGTCAGCGGCAGCCAACCACCGGAGAACACCTTGATCAGGTTGGCGGAGAACAGCGACACGTCGATGATCAACATGGCAATCAGAATCAACACCACCAGATAGCGGTTCCAGTGCCAGTTTTGAATCGCCACGGTTGAACAGAGAATAGCTGTCAGCACCATGGTGCCGGTTACCGCAATGCCGTACGCCGCCGCCAGATTGCTGGAGTGCTCGAAGCCGACAATCACAATCACTACCGAGAAATAGAGCAGCCAGTTAATCACTGGAATATAGATCTGCCCGGACTCCTCTTCTGAGGTGTGCACAATGCGCATCGGTGGCAAATAGCCGAGACGCACCGCCTGACGCGTTAATGAGAACACGCCGGAAATCACCGCCTGCGACGCAATCACCGTGGCTAAGGTCGCAAGAATCAACATCGGGATCAGCATCCAATCCGGCGCGAGCAGGAAGAACGGGTTTTTGATCGCTTCGGGATGTTTGAGCAGCAGCGCGCCCTGACCAAAGTAGTTGAGCACCAGCGAAGGCAGCACCACGATGAACCAGGCAAGACGAATCGGGAATTTACCGAAGTGGCCCATATCGGCATACAGCGCTTCTACGCCGGTAATCGCCAGCACCACCGCGCCCAGGGCGAAGAAGGAAACGGTTTTATATTGGATGAAGAAGTGCACCGCCCAATACGGGTTCATCGCATGCAGGACGTCAGGATTGTCGATAATGCTGCGCGCGCCCAGTACCGCCAGCACCAAAAACCACAGCAGCATTACTGGCGCGAACAGCTTGCCGACGATACCGGTGCCGTGTTTTTGGATAACAAACAGTAAAGTCAGCACCGCAATCGCCAACGGCACGATGTAGGCATCAAGACTTGGCGCGGCAATTTCCAGACCTTCAATCGCCGATAACACCGAAACCGCCGGCGTAATCACCACTTCCCCGTAGAAGAAGCTGCCGCCAATCAGTCCCATGATCACCAGAATTGCCGTGGCTCTGGCGCCGGTATGGCGTCCGGCCAGCGACATCAGCGTTAAAATCCCGCCTTCACCGGCGTTATCCGCGCGCATCACGTAGCTGATGTACTTCAGCGACACCACCAGAATCAGCAGCCAGAAGATCAGCGACAGGAAGCCAAATACCGCTTCGCGCTCTACGCCAAATCCAAACTGACCAGAGAGACATTCACGCAATGTATAGAGCGGGCTGGTACCAATATCGCCATACACCACGCCAATTGCCGCCAGCGTGACTGCCCCAAGGGACTGTTTCTTATCCGAGCTCATAAGTTGTCTTTTGTTGGAGCCGGAGGCACTTGCCTTCCGCTCAAGCCATCAAAAAGCGCACAGTATGCACATATTCCCAAAAAAACCTACTCTTACAAAGTGTCACCATCGCGTTGGTGACGCGGTTTTTCGCCGAAAATAGCGCCAAAAAACCGTTGGAAGCGGCGAGTTCTCTCGCATCAACCTTCTGAAACAAAAAAGCTGACGGCTATCAACGCAATCGCGCATGATAATCAGTAGAGTATTGCGCTCGCCAGAATATGACGGCACCAGGATCAAAAGGATAATGATGTGATTATGGCTCAACCCCATCTTTTGGCAGAAAGAATTTCTCGCCTGAGCAACGCTCTGGAAAAAGGGCTGTATGAACGCCATCATGCGATCCGCCTCTGTTTGCTGGCAGCCTTAAGTGGCGAAAGCGTGTTTCTGCTCGGGCCGCCAGGCATCGCCAAGAGTCTGATTGCCCGCCGATTAAAATATGCCTTCCAGCACGCCCGCGCTTTTGAATACCTGATGACCCGTTTTTCCACTCCGGAAGAGGTGTTTGGCCCGCTGTCGATTCAGGCACTGAAAGATGAAGGGCGGTATCAGCGTCTGACCAAAGGTTATCTGCCAGATGCCGAAATTGTCTTCCTCGACGAAATCTGGAAAGCCGGCCCGGCGATTCTGAATACCTTGCTGACCGCCATCAACGAACGCCGCTTCCGTAATGGCGACAGCGAAGAAAAAATTCCGATGCGCTTGCTGGTTACCGCTTCCAACGAACTGCCGGAAGCCGATAGCGGACTGGAAGCGCTGTATGACCGCATGTTGATTCGCTTGTGGCTGGATAACGTGCATGAGAAGCAGAACTTCCGCAGCATGCTCACCCACCAGCAGGATGAAAACGACAATCCGGTGGCGGAATCGCTGCGCATCAGCGATGAAGAGTATGAACAGTGGCAGAAAGGCATCAGCCAGGTCAGTTTGCCGGATCACGTGTTTGAACTGATCTATCAGCTACGTCAGCAGTTAGAAACGCTGCCGGACGCGCCGTACATTTCCGATCGTCGCTGGAAGAAAGCCATTCATCTGTTGCAGGCCAGCGCCTTTTATAGCGGTCGCGTGACTATCGCGCCCATCGACTTAGTACTGCTGAAAGATTGCCTGTGGCATGACGTGGCATCGATGAAAATGCTGGATCGCGAAATCGATACGCTGATGTCGCAACATGCGTGGCAGCAGCAAGCGCTGCTGCACAAGCTGCAGCAGATCAAAGGCCGCCGTCTGGCGCTGCAACAGCAGCAAAGCGTGGCGCAAGCGCTGACGCTGGAGAAACACAGCGGCATGTTCAGCCGCAAACCGCATTACGAATTACCCGCCGCCATTACCGATGAGCAGCTGACGCTGATGCTGCAACAGCCGTTAATGCTGCACGACATGCAGGTGACGCACATTCTGATTGGCCGTGAAGCACTGGATCAGTGGCTGCTGAAGGGCGGTGAAATTCGCGGCAAGCTGAACGGCATCGGCTTTGGTCAGACGTTGGATATGTTAGTGGATACGCATCATTGTCTGACGCTGCGCGATGTTAGCCTGCAATCCACGCGTCTGACGCTGCCGGGCGCCAGCAGCAGCAGCGAGATGCCGCAGGAGATCGCCGATGAATACGAAGCGCTGGAAACCCAGTTGCGCGCGCAGCGCACGCTGTTCAGCCAGCATCAGCGCTGCCTGTTCATCAGTGATGACTGGCTGGCACGCATTGAAACCAGCCTGCAGGATGTCGCGGAACAGCTGAAACAGGCGAGAAAATGATCTCATTGGAGACGCTGAGTGCGCTGCTGTCGATTGGCGAAACCGAGTTAATCGAAGAGCTGATTATCGCGCTGCTCGCCTCGCCGCAGCTGGCGCTGTTCTTTGAGAAGTTTCCCCGCCTGAAGCAAGCCATGATGCGCGATCTGCCACGCTGGCGATCGGAGATCGCCGAGCAGATCAAAGTCACGCCGGTGCCAGAAGCGCTGGCGCAGGAGTTTCAGCTTTTTCAGCAGATGCAGCTGCTCAGCACGCAACATTTCACCCAGCAGTTACCCAACATCATGACGCAGCTGAAAAGCCTGCCGTCGCCCTTCATCGAAGAAGCCAGCAAACTGCTGCTGAATGCCGAAAGTGACCAGCTCAGCAACGCGCAACACACACTGTTCCTGCAACGCTGGCGTCTCAGCCTGACGCTGCAAACGCTGACGCTGAATGAAACTATTCTCGAAGAGCAGCGCGAACGCTTGATGGCCGAGCTGCAGCAGCGCATGGCGATCAGCGGTCAGCTGGCGCCAATCCTTACCGATGATGATGAAGCCGCCGCCGGACGCCTATGGGATTTGAGCAAAGCGCCGCTGCAGCACGGCGATTACGAACTGATCGTGCAATACGGCGATTTCCTCGCCCAGCAGCCGGAGCTGATGAAGCTAGCGCAGCAGCTGGGTCGCAGCCGCGAAGCTAAATCGGTGCCGTCGCAGGATGCGCCGCTGGAGGAGTTTCACCAGCTGGTACGCGAACCGGATAACGTGCCGGAAGAGGTCAGCGGCATTCATCAAAGCGATGATGTGCTGCGTCTGTTACCGCCTGAATTGGCGGCATTGAGCATCAGCGAGTTAGAGCTGGAATTTTATCGGCGCTTAGTCGAAAAACGCTTGCTGACTTATCGTCTGCAGGGCGATGCGTGGCATGAAAAAGTGACCATGAGTCCGGTCAGCCACCAGCAGCATGAAGAGCAACCGCGCGGCCCGTTTATCGTCTGCGTTGATACGTCCGGTTCGATGGGCGGTTTCAACGAACGCTGCGCCAAAGCCTTTTGCCTGGCGTTACTGAAAGTGGCGCTGGCGGATAAGCGCCGCTGCTACATCATGCTGTTCGCTCATGAAGTGATCGGCTATGAGCTCACCGCTGACAACGGCATTGAGCAGGCGATCCGTTTCCTCAGCCAGCGTTTTCGCGGCGGCACCGATCTCGCTGCCTGCCTTGCGGCGGTGGTGAAACGCATGGAAGGCAGCGCCTGGCAGGAAGCGGATGCGGTGATCGTCTCTGACTTTATTGCCCAACGTTTGCCGGACGACATCGTCAACACCATTAAGCAGCGTCAGCGCCAACATCAACAGCGCTTCCATGCGGTGGCGATGTCGCTGCATGGCAAACCCGGCATCCTGCGCATCTTCGATCACATCTGGCGCTTCGATACCGGCCTGAAAAGCCGTCTGCTGCGCCGCTGGCAGCGCTAATTCATCTGACGGAAATGCTAATTTGCTATATTGATAAGTTCGAGCACATAGCAAACTGGAGCACCTTGTGACGACCACCCAACTTCCCGCACCGACCCGCACGCTAAAACTTTCCGGCCAAAACTCCGAACAAAAACGGGCCGAGCTGCTGGCGTACTTCACCCAAACCTGGGAACTGTATGAAAGCCTGTTTGATTGCCTGGCGGACGAGCGCGCCTGGTTTAACAAAGCGATTTCGCTGCGCCATCCACTGATCTTCTATTTTGGCCACACCGCGACCTTCTACATTAATAAGCTGATGGCGGGCCGCTATCTCGATCAACGCGTTGACGATCGCATCGAAGCGATGATGGCGATCGGCGTGGATGAGATGAGCTGGGACGATCTCAACGACAGCCATTACGACTGGCCGAGCATCGCAGAAGTGCGCGACTATCGTGGCAAAGTGAAAAGCCTGGTGAGTGAGTTTATTCGCACCCTGCCGCTGGAACTGCCAATCGGCTGGGACAGCCCGGCGTGGGTGGTGTTGATGGGCATTGAGCACGAGCGTATTCACCTGGAAACCTCCAGCGTGCTGATGCGCCAGCTGCCGATTGAATGGGTCAAGCCGCAGCCGCACTGGCCGGTTTGTCCGCAGGCGCGTCACGATCGTCAATCGGTACCGGAAAATTCTTTGATCGCGATGCCCGGCGGCCGCGTGCAGCAGGGCAAAAAAGACGACACTTATGGCTGGGATAACGAATACGGCAGTCAGCAAACCGAACTCAAGCCGTTCAAGGCCAGCAAAATGCTGGTCAGCAATGCGGAGTTTTATCGCTTCATTGCGGCGGACGGTTATAACCATCGCCGCTGGTGGGATGACGAAGGTTGGGGCTGGCGTGAATTCTCCGGCGCACAGATGCCGACGTTCTGGGTCGGTAACGAAAAGCTGCCCGATCAGCTAAAACTGCGAGTGCTGGCCGAAGAAGTGGCGATGCCGTGGGATTGGCCAGCAGAAGTGAATCAACTGGAAGCCGCCGCGTTCTGCCGCTGGCTGGCCGAAGAGACCGGCAAATCTATTCAGCTCCCTTGCGAAGCCGAATGGGCGCAGCTGCGTGAGCAGGTTGGCGGCGATCAGCCGGATTGGACTGATGCGCCGGGCAATATCAATCTGGCGTATTGGGCTTCCTCCAGCCCGGTCGACCGTTTCGCGCAGGGTGAGTTTTACGACATCGTCGGCAACGTTTGGCAGTGGACCACAACGCCAACCAACGGTTTTGAAGGCTTTAAGGTGCATCCGCTGTACGACGACTTCTCGACGCCGACCTTTGATGGCAAACATGCGCTGATTAAAGGTGGCAGCTGGATTTCCACCGGCAACGAAGCGCTGAAATCTGCGCGCTACGCTTTCCGTCGCCACTTCTTCCAGCACGCCGGCTTCCGCTATGTGGTTTCTTCCCATGAAGAGAGCATGGCGCTCAATCCCTATGAAACTGACAGCATGGTGTCGCAGTATCTCGATTTCCAGTACGGGCCGAGTTACTACAACGTGCCTAACTACGCGGCGGCGCTGGTGGAAAAACTGCTGCCACATTGTCATGCGCGCGGTCAGGCGCTGGACATCGGCTGCGCTACCGGGCGTGCCAGCTTTGAACTGGCGCGACACTTCGAGGCGGTAACCGGCATGGATTACTCGGCGCGCTTTATTGATGTCGCGCTGCAGCTGACTTCCGGTGAGGATTTCCGCTATGTAGTGCCCGAGGAAGGCGAGCTGGTGGAGTATCGTCAGGTGCGGCTGAAAGAGTTTGGCCTCGAAGCAGAGCAAGCGCAGCGCATTCAGTTTGTGCAGGGCGATGCCTGTAACCTGAAACCGCAGCCGGATCGTTACGATCTGGTGCTGGCGTCTAACCTGATTGATCGTCTGCGTCAGCCAAAGCGCTTCCTGCAGGATATTACTTCGATGATCCGTTCCGGCGGTTTGCTGGTGCTGTCATCGCCGTATACCTGGCTGGAAGATTTCACACCAAAAGAGAACTGGCTGGGCGGTGTTCGCGAGAATGGCGAAGCGCTGACCACCTATCAGGCGCTGCAGCGTCTGTTGCGTGATGCCTTTGACGAAGTGGCACCGCCGCAGGATGTGCCATTTGTCATCCGCGAAACGGCGCGCAAATTCCAGCACACGCAGGCGCAAGTGACCTTCTGGCGTAAGCGCTAAAAAGCATGCAGACAACGGCCTGCCTGTTGTCTGCACCTTGCCTGCACCGCTAATTTGCTGCACATTCTCCTCTATTCATAGAAGAAGAACTTAACGAGGATGGACAATGGCGGAACACCTTCAGCTGGATAACCTGGATCGCGGCATTCTCAATGCGCTGCTGCAGAATGCGCGCACCGCCTATGCCGAGCTCGCCAAACAGTTCAACGTCAGCCCCGGCACTATTCATGTGCGGGTGGAGAAGATGCGTCAGGCGGGCATTATTTTGGGCACGCGCGTGGAGATCGATCCGCGTCAGCTCGGCTTCGATGTGTGCTGCTTTATCGGCATTATCCTCAAAAGCGCGCGCGATTATCCGGCGGCGCTGAGCAAACTCGACGCGCTGGATGAAGTGGTGGAAGCCTGGTATACCACCGGCCACTACAGCATCTTTATCAAAGTGATGTGCCGATCGATCGATGCCTTGCAACAGGTATTGATCAACAAGATCCAGACCATCGACGAAATCCAATCCACAGAAACCCTGATCTCACTGCAAAACCCGATCATGCGCACCATTAAGCCGTGATCCCTCTCTAAGCTGTGCACAAACTTATCCCCGGCAGATCGCGCGTATGGCGCGACTTGTCGCCTGATGCTTTCATCGATTAACCCTGTTTTCCACAGGTGGATCACGGCTTGATCACAGCGTACAATGCTCGCCTTTAGTGCGGGAGAGCATCATGGCCGATATTACGTTAATCAGTGGAAGTACCCTTGGCAGCGCCGAATATGTTGCTGAACATCTGGAAGAAAAACTGCAGGAAGCGGGCTTCTCAACCGAGGTGCTGCATGGCCCAGAGCTGGATGAGCTACAACCGGAAGGCATCTGGCTGATCGTTACCTCCACGCACGGTGCCGGTGAACTGCCTGATAATTTGCTTCCTTTATATGAAGCACTGCAAGAGACAAAACCTGACCTCACTGGCTTACGTTATGGCGCAGTAGGCATCGGTAACCATGAATACGATCTTTTCTGCGGCGCGATCAAGCTGCTGGAAGAGCAATTGAACCAGTTGGGCGCCAAACGCATTGGCGATCGCCTGGAGATCGACGTGCTGGAGCATGAGATCCCGGAAGACGCGGCTGAAGTGTGGGTCGCCACATGGAAAACGCAGATTTAAAACGATCTTCGATGGCTGGGGATCGGGAAAATAGAATGATCCCCAGTTGATTGCGCTGTTTTTTCACTTTAAACACGCGATCGACTGTGGATAACATGGCCTGTTTCATGCGTATAACCAGTAGTTATCCAAAGAACAACTGCTGTTTCTTTTTTAGGCTGTGTATAAGTGGCTATTTTGATCCCAGCTTATACGGATCAGGATCACCGATCATTCACAGCTAATGATCCTCTCTAATCTGCTGTTAAGCCTGCGCTTTTCGGGGTTATCAACAGCAAGGTGCGATCCTAATAGTAGATCTAACAGAGAGATCATATAAAAGACTTAAGATCCTTTCTTTTAAACCTCAGGATCCCGCGACTTTCGCCGCCGACATTATTTCAGTAGAATCCACCGCCCAGGGCAACGATCCCTGTCCGAAACACTAACGAGGACCCACTTCATGTTTTATCCAGATCCTTTTGACGTCATCGTAATCGGTGGTGGTCATGCGGGCACAGAGGCCGCGATGGCCGCAGCCCGAATGGGTCAGCAAACCCTGTTACTCACCCATAACATTGATACGCTTGGACAAATGTCCTGTAACCCCGCGATCGGTGGCATCGGGAAAGGACATCTGGTGAAGGAAGTGGATGCCTTAGGCGGTTTGATGGCCACGGCAATTGACCAGGCAGGTATCCAGTTTAGGATACTAAACGCGAGCAAAGGCCCCGCCGTTCGTGCCACGCGTGCTCAGGCTGACCGTGTACTGTATCGCCAGGCGGTACGCACTGCGCTGGAGAACCAGCCTAACCTGATGATCTTCCAGCAGGCGGTTGACGATCTGATTGTGGAAAACGATCGTGTCGTCGGTGCTGTGACACAAATGGGCTTGAAGTTCCGCGCCAAAACCGTGGTGCTGACCGTCGGGACCTTCCTCGATGGCAAAATTCACATTGGCCTGGATAATTACAGCGGTGGCCGTGCAGGCGATCCGCCATCAATTCCATTGGCAAAACGCCTGCGTGCACTGCCGCTGCGCGTAAACCGTCTGAAAACCGGTACGCCGCCACGTATCGACGCACGCTCGATTGATTTTTCGGTGCTGACACCGCAGCACGGTGATAATCCGATGCCGGTGTTCTCGTTCATGGGCAAGGTTTCACAGCATCCACAACAAGTGCCGTGCTGGATCACCTACACCAACGAACAGACGCATGACGTGATCCGCAATAACCTCGATCGCAGCCCGATGTATGCCGGGATCATCGAAGGTATTGGTCCACGTTACTGCCCGTCGATCGAAGACAAAGTGATGCGCTTTGCCGATCGTAACGCGCACCAGATCTTCCTGGAGCCGGAAGGCCTGACCAGCAACGAAATCTACCCGAATGGTATCTCCACCAGCCTGCCGTTTGACGTACAGATGCAGATCGTACGTTCGATGAAAGGACTGGAAAACGCGAAGATCATCCGTCCAGGTTATGCCATCGAGTATGATTTCTTCGATCCACGCGATCTTAAACCGACGCTGGAAAGCAAATTTATCCACGGCCTGTTCTTTGCCGGCCAAATTAACGGAACCACCGGCTACGAAGAAGCGGCAGCGCAAGGTTTGCTGGCAGGCTTGAACGCAGCTCGCGCTTCTGCTGATAAAGAGGGCTGGGCGCCACGCCGCGATCAGGCTTATCTCGGTGTGCTGGTTGACGATCTCTGCACGCTGGGCACGAAAGAGCCGTACCGCATGTTTACATCGCGCGCGGAGTACCGTTTGATGCTGCGCGAAGATAACGCCGATCTGCGTTTGACTGAAGCCGGTCGCGAACTCGGTCTGGTTGATGATGCCCGCTGGGCGCGCTACAACCAGAAACTGGAAGCGATTGAGCAAGAGCGTCAACGTCTGCGCGATCTGTGGGTGCATCCGAAATCGGATAACGTGGCTGAAGTGAACGCGGTGATCAGCGCGCCGCTCACCAAAGAAGCCAGTGGTGAAGATCTGCTGCGTCGTCCAGAGATGACCTATCCGCTGCTGACGTCACTCGCCAGCTACGGTCCGGCACTGCCTGATGAGCAAGCCGCTGAGCAGGTGGAGATTCAGGTGAAATACGAAGGATACATTGCGCGTCAGCAGGAAGAGATTGATCGCCAGCTGCGGAATGAAAACACCTTGTTGCCTGTTGAGCTCGACTATCGTCAGGTTAATGGCTTGTCGAATGAAGTGATCGCCAAACTCAACGATCACAAACCGACGTCCATCGGCCAGGCTTCGCGTATTTCGGGTATCACGCCTGCGGCAATTTCAATTCTGCTGATTTACCTGAAAAAACAGGGCCTGCTGCGTAAAAGCGCCTGATAGACTTTGGGGTGAGGCAACTCGCCCCCGTTAATGGAATTCTCGTCGTGATCAACAAACTCTCCTCGCTGCTGAATGCGGCAAACATTTCCCTTACCGATCAACAAAAACAGCAGTTGGTTGGCTATGTTGAGTTGCTGCATAAGTGGAATAAGGCCTATAACCTGACATCGGTGCGTGATCCGCAGCAGATGCTGGTGCGCCATATTCTCGACAGCGTGGTGGTTGAGCCACATCTACAGGGCGAACGCTTTATTGATGTGGGCACCGGTCCGGGCTTACCGGGTATTCCGCTGGCCATTGTGCGCCCGCAATCGCATTTCACCTTGCTGGATAGCCTCGGCAAACGCGTGCGTTTCCTGCGACAGGTACAACATGAGTTAGGACTTACTAACGTCACGCCAGTGCAGAGCCGCGTTGAAGAGTTCCCGTCTGAGCCACCATTCGATGGTGTTATCAGCCGTGCATTTGCATCACTGGAAGATATGCTGAACTGGTGCCATCATCTGCCGAGCCCTGAAGGTCGCTTTTATGCCCTGAAAGGCGTGCGTCCGGATGATGAGATTTCTGCATTACCGGCGGGCTTTACGGTAGAGAAAATTCAACCGCTGCAGGTACCCGAACTGGATGGTGAACGTCATCTGGTGGTGATTACCCGCCAATAGCCTTTTAAACGGTATGGATTTGAGCCAGTTCATGCCGTTTGCCTTAGTCTTTTCCCTGAACGAAAAAGCAGCGATTGAACACTTTTAGGTAAAAGCTTTTATTTAGTAGGGCAGGGCGAGAGAGTTAACATCTCAGACGGAAATTATCCGAAAAGCTCTGTTACATTTAACGAACATTTCACATTTCATTATCACTTAGATCACTTTATTGCGTGTATTTACCCAACCAAATAATCACTGTGGAAAATATAACTTTGCAATAAATTGGCGTGCGTAATATCAGTTTTGCGTTTTTATTGCAGCGCATGATGTCAATAGAGTGTTTTTCTCGAAAATTGTAGTCCAACACCTAATAAATAAATTTAATGCACTGATTTATAGAAGCTTTAGTCGAATTTGAAATCGTATAAATCTTAACTGGTACAAATTCAGTCAGGCATTCCTTGTTTATTATGTGATCTAAAGCACGCTTTAAAAGCAAGTCGATCGGGCATTTTCAGCATTTAAGTCAGACATTGCCTAATGACGATGTTTTGAAAAATAGCCCTTCAGAAAGAAATTTAAATAATTGTTCACCTTTTCGCTACTTACCGATTGAAATCGCAGGTGGCGCCCGTATAATTTGCACGGCTTTTGCTGCTTGACTCAAATGAGTAAAGGCAGTCTTATACGACACGCGACATACCCCGTTCGGGGCAGGAGAGTTCAGCGTCATGTCAGTGTCTCTTTACAGTGTGAAATTAGCCCGGGCCGTGCTGATCATTCAGCTGGTGACCTTTGTCATCATCGGTGCGCTCTTTACCCTGAAAGAGGTTACCTGGGGCGCCTCCGCCTTCGCGGGTGGAGTGGCAGCCTGGCTGCCGAACGTGTTGTTTATGTTTTTGGCCTGGCGCCTGCAGGATCAAACGCCTGCGAAAGGACGTGTTGCCTGGAGCTTTGCCCTCGGTGAAGTGTTGAAGGTGTTCACAACCGTCATTTTCCTCGCGGTGGCGTTGGGTGTGTTTGGAGCGGTCTTCTGGCCACTCGCAATCACGTGGTTATCGGTGCTGGTGGTGCAGATCGTCGCTCCGGCTGTAATTAACAACAAAGGGTAAGAGGCATCATGGCTGCTGGAGAAATCTCTACTCCGCAAGAATACATAGGTCACCACCTGAATAACCTTCAGTTGGACCTGCGTACTTTCGAGTTGGTGAATCCGCACGACGCTCCCGCGACGTTCTGGGTATTAAATATCGATTCCATGTTTTTCTCTGTGGTGCTGGGACTGATTTTCCTGGTGTTGTTCCGTAAAGTGGCGAAAAGCGCTACCAGCGGTGTTCCAGGGAAATTACAAGCGGCTATCGAACTGGTTGTCGGCTTCGTTGATAACAACGTGCGCGACATGTACCACGGTAAAAGCAAACTTATCGCCCCGCTGGCTCTGACGATTTTCGTCTGGGTCTTCCTGATGAACTTCATGGATCTGCTGCCTATCGATTTGCTGCCGTTTATCGGCGAGCACTATTTAGGCCTGCCGGCGCTGCGCGTCGTGCCGTCTGCAGACGTGAACATCACGCTGTCTATGGCGCTGGGCGTATTTATTTTGATTCTGTTCTACAGCATCAAAATGAAAGGCATTGGCGGCTTCACCAAAGAGTTGACGCTGCAGCCTTTTAATCACCCGATCTTCATCCCCATTAACCTGATTCTTGAAGGTGTTAGCCTGCTGTCCAAGCCTGTTTCACTGGGTCTGCGACTGTTCGGTAACATGTATGCGGGTGAGTTGATCTTTATCCTGATTGCCGGCTTGCTGCCGTGGTGGTCGCAGTGGTTGTTGAATGTGCCTTGGGCCATTTTCCACATCCTGATCATTTCGCTGCAGGCTTTCATTTTCATGGTCCTCACGATCGTCTATCTGTCGATGGCATCTGAAGAACATTGATTTTTATCTCAACACTTAAGCTTTTAACTGAAACAAACTGGAGACTGTCATGGAAAACCTGAATATGGATCTGCTGTACATGGCTGCCGCTGTGATGATGGGCCTGGCGGCAATCGGTGCTGCGATCGGTATCGGCATCCTCGGAGGTAAATTCCTGGAAGGCGCCGCGCGTCAACCGGATCTGATCCCTCTGCTGCGTACGCAGTTCTTTGTTGTAATGGGTCTGGTGGATGCAATCCCGATGATCGCTGTAGGTCTGGGTCTCTACGTGATGTTTGCTGTCGCTTAAACCTGGTAGCCTTGTTCACTCATGGCACCTGGTGTGATGAGGGACGGATTCTGCCGTTTATCTCTGATAGCGGCAGAGCAAGTTAACTTAATAAGAGGCATTGTGCTGTGAACATTAATGCAACAATCCTCGGCCAGGCCATCGCGTTCATTCTGTTTGTCGCGTTCTGCATGAAGTACGTATGGCCGCCGATTATGGCTGCCATCGAAAAGCGCCAGAAAGAAATTGCTGAAGGCCTTGCTTCTGCTGAGCGCGCGAAGAAAGATTTAGATCTCGCGCAGGCCAATGCGACCGACCAGCTGAAAAAAGCGAAAGAAGACGCTCAGGTCATTATCGAGCAGGCGAACAAACGCCGTGCCCAGATTCTGGACGAAGCGAAAACCGAAGCTGAGACTGAACGTAACCGCATCGTGGCACAGGCGCAGGCAGAAATTGATGCCGAGCGTTCGCGTGCCCGTGAAGAGCTGCGTAAGCAAGTCGCGTTGCTGGCATTAGCTGGCGCCGAGAAAATCATCGAACGTTCCGTGGATGAAGCTGCTAACAGCGACATCGTTGATAAACTGGTCGCTGAACTGTAAGGAGGGAGGGGCTGATGTCTGATCTGATTACTGTAGCTCGCCCCTACGCCAAAGCAGCTTTTGACTTTGCTGTTGAGCATCAAAGCATCGATCGCTGGCAATCAATGCTGGCGTTTGCCGCAGAAGTGGCTCGCAACGAACAGATCGCAGATCTTCTTTCCGGTGCGCTTGCACCGGAAGCGTTATCTGCTTCTTTCATTGCAGTTTGTGGCGATCAACTTGATGAAAACGCCCAGAACCTGATTAAGGTAATGGCCGAAAACGGACGTTTGACAGCGCTTCCAGCCGTACTGGCTCAGTACATTCAACTGCGTGACGCTTATGAAGCGACAGCCGAAGTTGATGTGATTTCTGCCAGCACGCTGAGTGACAGTCAGCTGACTAAAATCAGCGCCGCGATGGAAAAACGTCTGTCACGTAAAGTTAAGCTGAATTGCAAAATTGATAAGTCTGTAATGGCAGGTGTGGTTATCCGTGCGGGTGACCTGGTCATTGATGGCAGCGTACGCGGCCGTCTTGATCGTCTGGCAGACGTCTTGCAGTCTTAAGGGGACTGGAGCATATGCAACTGAATTCCACCGAAATCAGCGAACTGATCAAGCAGCGCATTGCTCAGTTCAATGTCGTGAGTGAAGCTCACAACGAAGGTACTATTGTTTCTGTAAGTGACGGTATCATCCGCGTACACGGCCTGGCCGATGTCATGCAGGGTGAGATGATTGCCCTGCCGGGCAACCGTTACGCGATCGCACTGAACCTCGAGCGTGACTCGGTTGGTGCAGTAGTGATGGGCCCGTATGCTGACCTCGCGGAAGGCATGAAAGTAAAATGTACGGGTCGTATTTTAGAAGTTCCAGTTGGCCGTGGCCTGCTGGGCCGTGTGGTGAACACCCTGGGTGCACCGATCGACGGTAAAGGCGCAATCGAAAACGACGGCTTCTCGCCTGTTGAAGTGATTGCACCGGGCGTTATCGACCGTCAGTCAGTAGACCAGCCTGTTCAGACCGGTTACAAATCTGTCGATGCGATGATTCCAATCGGCCGTGGCCAGCGTGAGCTGATCATCGGTGACCGCCAGACTGGTAAAACTGCAATGGCAATCGACGCCATCATCAACCAGCGCGATTCAGGCATCAAGTGTGTCTACGTTGCGATTGGCCAGAAAGCGTCAACCATTTCTAACGTAGTTCGCAAACTGGAAGAGCACGGCGCACTGGCTAACACCATCGTGGTTGTCGCTTCTGCTTCTGAATCTGCAGCACTGCAGTACCTGTCACCGTACGCCGGTTGTGCGATGGGTGAGTACTTCCGTGACCGCGGTGAAGATGCACTGATCGTGTACGATGACCTGTCTAAGCAGGCTGTTGCTTACCGTCAGATTTCTCTGCTGCTGCGCCGTCCACCAGGTCGTGAAGCATTCCCTGGCGACGTGTTCTATCTCCACTCTCGTCTGCTGGAGCGTGCATCACGCGTTAGCGCTGACTACGTTGAGCGCTTCACCAATGGTGAAGTGAAAGGCCAAACCGGTTCTCTGACCGCACTGCCAATCATCGAAACTCAGGCGGGTGACGTTTCTGCGTTCGTTCCGACCAACGTAATCTCGATTACTGATGGTCAGATCTTCCTGGAATCTAACCTGTTCAACTCCGGTATTCGTCCAGCCGTTAACCCGGGTATCTCGGTATCCCGTGTTGGTGGTGCTGCACAGACCAAGATCATCAAGAAACTGTCCGGTGGTATTCGTACCGCGCTGGCACAGTATCGTGAACTGGCTGCGTTCTCTCAGTTCGCTTCCGATCTGGACGATGCAACGCGTAAACAGCTGAGCCACGGTCAGAAAGTGACCGAGCTGCTGAAACAGAAACAGTATGCGCCGATGTCAGTCGCGCAACAGGGTCTGGTGCTGTTTGCTGCTGAGCGCGGCTATCTGAACGATGTTGAACTGGCGAAAGTCGGCAGCTTCGAAGCCGCTCTGCTGGCGTTCGCGGATCGCGATCACGCTGAGCTGATGGCTGAAATCAACCAAGCGGGTAACTTCAATAACGAAATCGAAGAGAAGCTGAAAGGCCTCCTCGAAACGTTTAAAGCAACCCAGTCCTGGTAATGTCTGGCGGCTTGTCTGAAAAGGCAGGCCGCAAGGCTTTGAGGAGAAGCTAATGGCCGGCGCAAAAGAAATACGTAGTAAGATCGGAAGCGTAAAAAATACGCAGAAGATCACCAAAGCGATGGAAATGGTCGCCGCCTCCAAAATGCGTAAAACGCAGGAACGCATGGCGGCCAGCCGTCCGTATGCAGATACCATGCGCAAAGTGATTGGTCACCTTGCTCTGGGTAATCTGGAATACAAGCACCCTTACCTGGATGAGCGTGACGTTAAGCGCGTCGGCTACCTGGTCGTTTCGACTGACCGCGGGCTTTGTGGTGGTTTGAACATTAACCTGTTCAAAAAATTGCTGGCAGATATGAAAGGCTGGGCAGATAAAGGCGTACAGAGCGATCTGGCCGTTATCGGTTCGAAAGGCAATTCATTCTTCGGCTCTGTAGGTGGCAACATCGTGGCACAGGTCACCGGTATGGGCGATAAGCCTGCACTGTCTGATTTGATCGGCCCGGTAAAAGTGATGTTGCAGGCCTACGATGAAGGTCGCATCGACAAGCTGTATATCGTTGCCAACAAGTTTAATAACACCATGTCTCAGACTCCGACCATTACCCAACTGCTGCCGTTACCGCCAGCGGAAGGTGAAGAAGAGATGAAGGCGAAGACCTGGGATTACCTGTACGAACCCGATCCGAAAGCGCTGCTGGATACCCTGCTGCGTCGTTACGTCGAATCGCAGGTTTATCAGGGTGTGGTGGAAAACCTGGCCAGTGAGCAGGCCGCACGTATGGTTGCGATGAAAGCTGCAACTGATAACGGCGGAAACCTGATCAAAGAGCTGCAGTTGGTTTACAACAAAGCTCGTCAGGCCAGCATCACCCAGGAACTTACCGAGATCGTCTCGGGAGCCTCCGCGGTTTAACCAGGCATATATCCTGTCGCGCGAGCGCGGCTGGGTATTTTCGTATTAGGTAGAGGATTCAAGATGGCAGCTGGAAAGATTGTCCAGATTATCGGCGCCGTAGTTGACGTCGAATTCCCTCAGGACGCGGTACCGCAGGTATACAGCGCTCTCGAGGTGAAAAATGGTGATGCTCGTCTGGTGCTGGAAGTTCAGCAGCAGCTGGGTGGTGGCGTGGTTCGTACCATCGCCATGGGTACTTCTGACGGCCTGAAGCGCGGTCTGGAAGTTACTGACCTGAAAAAACCTATCCAGGTTCCGGTTGGTAAAGCAACCCTCGGCCGTATCATGAACGTATTGGGTGAGCCAATCGACATGAAAGGCGACCTGCAGAATGACGACGGCAGCGCATTAGAGGTTTCCTCTATTCACCGCGCAGCACCTTCGTATGAAGATCAGTCTAACTCGCAGGAACTGCTGGAAACCGGCATCAAGGTTATCGACCTGATGTGTCCGTTCGCTAAGGGCGGTAAAGTCGGTTTGTTCGGTGGTGCGGGTGTAGGTAAAACCGTAAACATGATGGAGCTGATCCGTAACATCGCGGCTGAGCACTCAGGTTATTCGGTATTTGCTGGCGTGGGTGAGCGTACTCGTGAGGGTAACGACTTCTACCACGAAATGACTGACTCCAACGTTATCGATAAAGTAGCGCTGGTGTATGGCCAGATGAACGAGCCGCCGGGTAACCGTCTGCGCGTAGCTCTGACCGGTTTGACCATGGCGGAAAAATTCCGTGATGAAGGCCGTGACGTTCTGCTGTTCATCGACAACATCTATCGTTACACCCTGGCCGGTACTGAAGTATCAGCACTGCTGGGTCGTATGCCATCTGCGGTAGGTTATCAGCCAACGCTGGCAGAAGAGATGGGTGTGTTGCAGGAGCGTATTACCTCCACTAAGACTGGTTCAATCACCTCTGTACAGGCCGTTTACGTTCCTGCGGATGACTTGACTGACCCGTCACCAGCAACCACCTTTGCTCACTTAGACTCAACCGTTACGCTGAGCCGTCAGATCGCCTCTCTGGGTATCTACCCAGCCGTTGACCCGCTGGATTCAACCAGCCGTCAGCTGGATCCACTGATCGTGGGTCAGGAGCACTATGACGTTGCGCGTGGCGTGCAGTCTCTGCTGCAGCGTTACCAGGAACTGAAAGACATCATCGCCATCCTTGGTATGGACGAGCTGTCTGAAGAAGACAAACTGTTGGTGGCACGTGCGCGTAAGATTCAGCGCTTCCTGTCTCAGCCGTTCTTCGTTGCTGAAGTCTTCACCGGTTCTCCAGGTAAGTACGTGACCCTGAAAGACACCATCCGTGGCTTCAAAGGCATCATGGAAGGCGAATTCGACCACCTGCCAGAGCAGGCGTTCTACATGGTCGGCGCTATCGAAGAAGCCGTAGAAAAAGCGAAGAAACTGTAATTTAGGTTTCCCAGGAGGAATGGTATGGCTATGACTTATCATCTGGACGTGGTCAGCGCGGAGCAACAAATGTTCTCCGGTCTGGTCGAGCGTATCCAGGTGTCAGGTAGCGAAGGTGAGTTGGGGATTCGTCCTGGCCACGCCCCGCTGCTGACAGCCATCAAGCCTGGTATGATTCACATCGTGAAACAGCACGGCGAAGAGGAGTTTATTTACCTCTCTGGCGGCGTGCTGGAAGTTCAGCCTGGCAGCACCACCGTTCTGGCCGACACCGCGATTCGCGGTGAAGACCTTGACGAAGCGCGCGCGCTGGAAGCGAAACGTAAAGCAGAAGAGCACATGAACAGCAGCCACGGCGACGTGGACTATGCTCAGGCTTCTGCGGAACTGGCGAAAGCCATCGCGAAACTGCGTGTCATCGAGCTGACCAAAAAAGCGATGTAATCAGGCTTTATGCGTCACGAAATGCCAGCCCTTTGGGTTGGCATTTTTTTTGCCCAAAAAACATCATCTCGTAGCGTCGCCCTTCATGGCGACCACCAGCCGACCTCGATCCGCTTTCCCCAACCCCGCTAATTTCGACCCGAGAAAAATGTAGTAATCTCAGGGCTAAACCTTACACTTTCGACAGTTGAAGAGAATCAGGATAGTTATGTCTACGAACGCGATGAGTGTGGTGATCTTGGCCGCTGGCAAAGGCACCCGAATGTATTCCGACCTGCCCAAAGTTCTGCACACCCTTGCAGGTAAACCGATGGTTCAACACGTGATTGATGCCGCAACCGGTTTGGGCGCCCAGCAGATCCACTTGGTTTATGGCCACGGCGGAGATTTGCTGCAATCGACGTTAGCGCATAACGCACTCAACTGGGTGCTGCAGGCCGAACAACTCGGTACCGGCCACGCGATGCAGCAGGCCGCGCCCTTCTTTGCCGATGACGAAGATATTCTGATGCTGTACGGCGATGTGCCGCTGATTTCGCAGGCCAGCTTGCAACGTCTGCGCGACGCGAAACCCGCTGGCGGCATCGGTTTACTCACCGTGGTTTTGGATAACCCAACCGGTTACGGTCGTATCGTGCGTGAAAACGGCACAGTGACCGGCATTATCGAGCAGAAAGATGCCTCGCCAGAACAGCTGAAAATTCAGGAAATTAACACCGGCATCCTGATTGCCAACGGCGGCGACCTCAAGCGCTGGCTGGCGCAGCTGAACAACAACAATGCGCAGGGCGAATTCTATATCACCGATATCATCGCCATGGCACACCACGAAGGCCGCGTGATCAATGCGGTGCATCCGGCGCGCATCAGCGAAACCGACGGCGTCAACAACCGCCTGCAGCTGGCAACGCTTGAGCGCGTCTATCAAAGCGAGCAGGCAGAGAAGCTGCTACTGGCGGGTGTAATGCTGCGCGATCCGGCGCGTTTCGATCTACGCGGTTCGCTGCAACACGGCCGCGATGTTGAGATCGATACCAACGTGATCATCGAAGGCAAGGTCACGCTCGGCGACCGCGTAAAAATCGGTGCCGGCTGCATCATCAAAAATAGCGTGATTGCTGACGACTGTGAAATCAGCCCCTATTCAGTGATCGAAGATGCCACCTTAGCCGCCGCCTGTACGGTTGGGCCTTTTGCGCGTCTGCGTCCGGGCAGCGAGCTGGCGGAAGAAGCGCACGTGGGCAACTTCGTAGAGATGAAGAAAGCCACTCTCGGCAAAGGCTCCAAAGCCGGTCATCTCTCTTATCTTGGCGATGCGGAAATTGGCGCGGGTGTGAATATCGGCGCGGGCACCATTACCTGTAACTACGATGGCGCCAACAAATCCAAAACCATCATTGGCGACAACGTGTTTATCGGTTCGGATACCCAGCTGGTGGCGCCGGTCAGCGTGGCGAGCGGAGCGACCATCGCCGCAGGCACCACGATTATGAAAGATGTGTTGGCTGCGGATCTGGTCTACAACCGTAAAGAGCAGAATCAAAAATCGGGCTGGCAGCGCCCTGTTAAGAAAAAATAAATTTTAAAGGCCGACAACGATCGGCCTGTTTGCAGTGCCAATTACCCTTAATAATTCGAGTTTTAGGAAGGCGGCAAGAGTGTGAATCCTCAGGAGCTTACTTAAGTAAGTGACTGAGGTGAGCGCTCGCAGCCAACGCACCTACAACTTGAAGTATGACGGGTAAAATATCCCCACTCTCTACAAGGCTCGGGGAAATCAGGTCGTATGACAACGCAATGGCCGAAAGCCATGAAGTCAGGAAATTACTATGTGTGGAATTGTTGGTGCAGTAGCGCAGCGTGACATTGCAGAAATTCTGCTGGAAGGTTTGCGTCGTCTTGAGTATCGCGGTTATGACTCAGCGGGATTAGCCGTTGTCGATCGTCAGGGCCATATGACGCGCCTGCGTCGTCTGGGTAAAGTGCAGAACCTGGCGGAAGCCGCAGAGCAGCAACCGCTGATTGGCGGCACCGGTATTGCACACACGCGCTGGGCGACCCACGGTGAGCCGTCGGAGGCCAATGCGCATCCGCACGTTTCCGAGCACATCATCATCGTGCACAACGGCATCATTGAGAACCATGAGCCGCTGCGCGCGCAGTTGCTTGAGCGCGGCTATCACTTTGCCTCAGAAACCGACACCGAAGTGGTGGCGCATCTGGTGCATTGGGAGCAGAAGCAGGGCGGCACGCTGCGTGAAGTGGTGCTGCGCGTCATTCCGCAGCTGCGCGGTGCATATGGCATGGTGATCATGGACAGCCGCGATCCTTCGCTGCTGGTGGCGGCGCGTTCCGGTAGCCCGCTGGTGATTGGCCGTGGCGTGGGTGAAAACTTTATTGCTTCCGATCAGCTGGCACTGCTGCCGGTGACGCGTCGCTTCATCTATCTGGAAGAGGGCGATATTGCGGAGATCACCCGCCGCGAAGTCACCATTATCGATCGTGACGGTAAAACGGCTAAGCGCGCCGAAATCGAATCGACCGCGCAATACGATGCCGGTGACAAAGGCATCTATCGTCACTACATGCAGAAAGAGATTTACGAGCAGCCGAACGCGATCAAAAACACCATCACCGGTCGTTTTAATCACGGCGAAGTCGATCTCAGCGAGCTAGGCCCGGATGCTGAGAAGTTGCTGAGCCAGGTCGAGCATATCCAGATCATCGCCTGCGGTACTTCATACAACTCCGGCATGGTTTCGCGCTACTGGTTTGAGTCGCTGGCTAATCTGCCTTGTGATGTGGAAATCGCTTCGGAATTCCGTTACCGCAAATCTGCGGTGCGTAAAAATAGCCTGCTGATCACGCTGTCACAATCGGGTGAAACCGCCGATACGCTGGCGGCGTTGCGCCTGTCAAAAGAGCTGGGTTATCTCGGTTCGCTGGCGATCTGTAACGTGGCCGGTTCATCACTGGTGCGTGAATCCGATTTGGCGCTGATGACCAAAGCCGGTACCGAAATTGGCGTTGCCTCGACCAAAGCCTTCACCACACAGCTGGCGGTATTGCTGATGCTGGTGGCGAAACTCGGTCGTCTGCATGGCATGAAAGCCGAAACCGAGCACGAGATTGTGCACGCGCTGCAGGCTTTGCCGAGCCGCATCGAGCAGATGCTGGCGCAGGACAAAGTGATCGAAAATCTGGCAGAAGGTTTCTCCGACAAACATCACGCGCTGTTCCTTGGCCGTGGCGATCAGTACCCAATCGCTATGGAAGGCGCGCTGAAGCTGAAAGAGATCTCCTATATACACGCCGAAGCCTATGCGGCGGGCGAGCTGAAGCACGGCCCGCTAGCGCTAATTGATGCGGATATGCCGGTGATCGTGGTCGCGCCTAACAACGAACTGCTGGAGAAGCTGAAATCCAACATTGAAGAGGTACGCGCGCGCGGCGGTTTGCTGTACGTGTTTGCCGATCAGGATGCCGGTTTCAGCGACAGCGATGGCATGAAAATCATCTCTCTGCCGCATGTAGAAGAGGTGATTGCACCGATCTTCTACACCGTGCCGTTACAGCTGCTCTCGTATCACGTGGCGCTGATTAAAGGCACCGACGTTGATCAACCACGTAACCTGGCGAAATCGGTTACCGTTGAATAAACTGCTATAAGAGTGGGCCCACAACGGGCCCGCTTCATTTCTGCACGCTGTCATATAACTGTCATATTTCGTACATTTCACTGTCATCAAACTGTCCTATTTTCCCTCCAGCAGCAATCACGACTCCTACTAAAATGGCATTGAGCCTGATTTTTTTAAATCCCCTGGAGGGAACATGACACTGATGCGTAGCACCGTAGCCCGAATCCTCGCCGCCACCTTCGCAGTAAGCGCGGTCTCTGCTTTTGCAGCAACCGATCTGACGGGCGCAGGCGGGACATTCCCGGCGCCGGTTTATGCCAAGTGGGCAGCCGAGTACCAGCAAGCCACCGGTAGCAAAATCAACTATCAGGGTATTGGTTCTTCAGGCGGCGTGAAGCAAATCATCGCTAAAACCGTCGATTTCGGTGCGTCTGATGCGCCAATGAAAGAAGAAGATCTGCAGAAAAACGGCCTGTTCCAGTTCCCTACCGTGATCGGTGGCGTGGTGCTGGCGGTTAACATCCCAGGTGTGAAATCAGGTGAACTGACTCTCGACGGTAAAACCGTGGGCGACATCTACCTCGGTACCATCAAAAAGTGGAACGACCCGGCGATCACTAAACTGAACCCAGGCGTGAAACTGCCAGATTCCAACATCAACGTGGTTCGCCGCGCTGACGGTTCCGGTACTTCATTCGTCTTCACCAGCTACCTGGCGAAAGTGAACGAAGAGTGGAACAGCAAAATCGGTAAAGGTAATACCGTTAACTGGCCGACCGGTCTGGGCGGTAAAGGTAACGACGGCGTGGCTGCATTCGTACAGCGTCTGCCGGGTTCAATTGGCTATGTGGAATACGCTTACGCCAAGCAGAACAATCTGACCTACACCAAACTGGTTGATGCCGACGGTAAAGCGGTCGCACCAAGCGAAGAGAGCTTTGCGAACGCCGCGAAAGGCGCAGACTGGAGCAAAACTTTTGCTCAGGATCTGACCTTCCAGAAAGGCAACGCAGCATGGCCGATCACCTCAACCACTTTCATCCTGATTTACAAAGATCAGGCGAATGCGGAGAAAGGTAGCGAAGTGCTGAAGTTCTTCGACTGGGCTTACAAAGGTGGCAGCAAAACCGCAACCGACCTAGATTACGCCGCGCTGCCAGAAAGCGTTGCTAACCAGATTCGTGCAGCGTGGAAAGCGAACATCAAAGATAGCTCCGGTAAAGCGCTGTACCAGTAACAGATTTACCTGGCCAGCCGAGACGGTTGGCCAACCCCAATGGGCGGCCTGCGTGACGCCCTGACATCCCCCTGAGAACAGAGAATTCTATGGCTGCCACTAAGCCGACGTTCAAAGCCCCCGGTAAACAAGGCGACATGATTTTCGGCGCGCTGGTGAAGCTATCCGCGCTTATCGTGTTGTTGTTGATGGGCGGCATTATCGTCTCCCTGATTTTCTCCTCCTGGCCAAGCATCCAAAAATTTGGTTTCTCTTTCCTGTGGAATAAAACCTGGGATGCGCCAAACGAACAATTTGGTGCGCTGGTACCGATTTACGGCACCCTCGTCACCTCGATTATTGCCTTGATCATTGCCGTGCCGGTGAGCTTTGGCATCGCGCTGTTCCTGACGGAACTGGCGCCAGGCTGGCTGCGTCGCCCGCTGGGCACCGCCATTGAGTTGCTGGCGGCGATCCCCAGCATCGTTTACGGCATGTGGGGCCTGTTTGTTTTCGCTCCGCTGTTCGCCGAATATTTCCAGACGCCGGTTGGCAACGTGATGTCGAATATCCCGATTGTCGGCACGCTGTTCTCTGGCCCGGCATTCGGTATCGGTATTCTGGCGGCGGGCGTGATTCTCGCCATCATGATCATTCCGTACATCGCCTCGGTGATGCGCGACGTGTTTGAACAAACGCCGGTGATGATGAAAGAGTCGGCTTACGGCATCGGCTGCACCACGTGGGAAGTGATCTGGCGCATCGTGCTGCCGTTCACCAAAAATGGTGTGATTGGCGGCGTGATGCTCGGCCTGGGCCGCGCGTTGGGTGAAACCATGGCGGTGACCTTTATCATCGGTAACACCTACCAGCTCGACAGCGCCTCGCTGTTTATGCCGGGCAACAGCATCACTTCCGCGCTCGCCAACGAATTCGCCGAAGCGGAATCGGGTGTCCACGTGGCAGCACTGATGGAACTGGGTCTGATCCTGTTCGTGATTACCTTTATCGTGCTGGCGATCTCCAAACTGATGATCCTGCGTCTGGCGAAGAGTGAAGGAGCCCGTTCATGACCGCTATTGAAGTTCAGGCTCGCGCTGAGCTGGAAGCCTCGCGCCGCAAAATGCAGGCGTGGCGCAGTACCAAAAACAAAATTGCTCTAACGCTGTCGCTGATGACCATGGCATTCGGTCTGTTCTGGCTGGTGTGGATTCTGTTCACCACCATTACGCGCGGTGTTGATGGTTTAAGCTGGTCGCTGTTTACCGAATCGACGCCGCCGCCGAATACCGCGGGCGGTGGTTTGGCGAACGCCTTAGTCGGCAGTGGTTTACTGATTTTCTGGTCGACGATCGTCGGAACGCCGCTTGGCATCATGGCCGGGATTTATCTGGCGGAATATGGCCGTAAACACTGGCTGGCGGAAGTGATTCGCTTCATCAACGACATTCTGCTGTCAGCACCGTCGATTGTGGTGGGTCTGTTCGTCTACACCATCGTGGTGGCGCAGATGCAGCACTTCTCCGGTTGGGCCGGCGTAGTGGCGCTGGCGCTGCTGCAAATCCCGATTGTAATTCGTACCTCCGAAAACATGCTGCGTCTGGTACCAGACAGCATGCGTGAAGCGGCTTATGCGCTGGGTACGCCGAAGTGGAAAATGATTTCGGCGATTACGCTGAAAGCCTCGGTTTCCGGCATCATCACCGGTGTGCTGTTGGCCGTAGCGCGTATCGCCGGTGAAACCGCACCGCTGCTGTTCACTGCGCTGTCGAACCAGTTCTGGAGCACCGACATGATGCAGCCGATCGCGAACCTGCCGGTCACCATCTTTAAATTCGCCATGAGCCCGTTTGCCGAGTGGCAAAGCCTGGCGTGGGCAGGTGTGCTGATTATTACCGTGTGCGTGCTGCTGCTGAACATTGTGGCGCGTGTGGTTTTCGCCAAGGGCAAACACTAATTTCCCGGCGCGGCTTCGGCGGCGCTGCTTATGAGAGACGAGAATGAGTAACGTGACTTCATCAGCCGGTAAAATTCAGGTCCGTAATCTGAACTTCTATTACGGTAAGTTTCACGCGCTGAAAAACATCAACCTGGATATCACCAAAAACCAGGTGACCGCGTTTATCGGCCCATCAGGCTGCGGTAAATCCACTTTGCTGCGCACCTTCAACAAAATGTACTCGCTCTATCCGGAGCAGCGTGCAGAAGGTGACATCCTGCTGGATGGCGATAACATTTTGGCTTCCAATCAGGATATCGCCCTGCTGCGCGCGCGCGTTGGCATGGTGTTCCAGAAGCCAACGCCGTTCCCGATGTCGATTTATGACAACATCGCCTTCGGCGTGCGTCTGTTTGAAAAGCTGTCGCGTGCCGATATGGATGAGCGCGTGCAGTGGGCGCTGACCAAAGCCGCACTGTGGAATGAAACCAAAGACAAGCTGCATCAGAGCGGTTACAGTCTCTCCGGCGGTCAGCAGCAGCGTCTGTGCATCGCGCGCGGCATCGCCATTCGCCCGGAAGTGCTGTTGCTGGATGAGCCTTGCTCAGCGCTGGATCCGATCTCAACCGGTCGTATCGAAGAGCTGATCACCGAACTGAAGCAGGATTACACTGTGGTGATCGTGACCCACAACATGCAGCAGGCCGCGCGTTGTTCTGACCACACCGCTTTCATGTATCTGGGCGAGCTGATTGAGTTCAGCGATACCGATACCTTGTTCACTAAGCCCGCACAGAAGCAGACCGAAGATTACATCACCGGTCGTTACGGCTGATTCAGGAGACGCACATGGATAATTTAAATCTGAACAAACACATCTCCGGTCAGTTCAACGCGGAGCTGGAGCACATTCGCACGCAAGTGATGATCATGGGCGGCATGGTTGAGAAGCAGTTGATGGACGCCATCACCGCGATGCACAATCAGGATGGCGAGCTGGCGCGTCACGTGATCGACGGCGACCAGAAGGTCAACATGATGGAAGTGGAGATTGATGAAGCCTGCGTGCGCATCATCGCCAAACGCCAGCCCACCGCCAGCGATTTACGTCTGGTAATGGCAATCATCAAGACCATTTCTGAGCTGGAACGCATTGGCGACGTGGCGGAAAAAATCAGCCGCACCGCGCTGGAGAAGTTCAGCCAGCAGCATTTGCCGCTGCTGGTGAGCCTTGAAGCGCTCGGTCATCACACCGTGCAGATGCTGCATGACGTGCTGGATGCGTTTGCGCGCATGGATCTCAACGAAGCCATAAAAATCTACCGCGAAGATAAGAAGGTAGATAAAGAGTACGAAGGTATCGTGCGTCAGTTGATGACCTATATGATGGAAGATCCGCGCACCATCCCAAGCGTGCTGACCGCGCTGTTCTGCGCACGCGCCATCGAGCGCATCGGCGATCGCTGCCAGAACATCTGTGAAATTATTTTCTATTTCGTCAAAGGTCAGGATTTCCGTCATGTGGGCGGCGACAAGCTGGATGAACTGCTGTCGGGCGACGACGGTAGCAATAAACCCTCTTGATTGATGCGTCGGCGGCCTGTTGCCACTGTGGCTAACGGGCTGCCTGCTTAAATTCTGTCTGTTCTCGGCGATTCCCTCTCTTTATACTTGGCGCACTTTTTTCTGCCAGGTGCTGTTACATGTCCTCCCCAACTCCTAAAAAACAAGCCATTACACCGGCGAAAGCCATGGTGGCTGCGATCAGCGGCTACGCGATGGATGGATTTGATCTGCTGATTCTTGGCTTTATGTTGCCGGCGATCAGCGTCTCGCTGGCGCTCGATCCCTCTCAGGCCGGTTCGCTGGTGACCTGGACGCTGATCGGCGCGGTGATCGGCGGCATTGTGTTTGGTCATCTGAGCGATCGCTATGGCCGCATCCGCATTCTCACCGTCACCATTTTAGTGTTCTCGGTGTTCACCGGCTTGTGCGCCGTGGCGCAAGGCTATTGGGATCTGCTGGCGTACCGCACGCTGGCGGGTGTGGGATTGGGTGGCGAATTCGGTATCGGCATGGCGCTGATTGCCGAAGCCTGGCCGAAAGAGAAGCGCAACCGCGCCTCGGCGTGGGTCGGCATTGGCTGGCAGCTCGGTGTATTGCTGGCGGCCTTTATCACGCCGCCGCTGCTGAGCGTGATTGGCTGGCGCGGCATGTTCCTCGTCGGTTTGCTGCCAGCGCTGGTCTCTTTTGTCATCCGCCGCAGCATGGGCGAGCCGGAGAGCTTTACGCGTCACATTGAGAAAACGCCGCAGCTCTCTTTTGCCGCACGCATTAAATTACTGTTTGCCGATCGTGCCACCAGCAAAGCCAGCCTGGGGATTTTCATTCTCTGCTCGGTGCAGAACTTTGGTTACTACGGATTGATGATCTGGATGCCGAGCTATCTGTCATCCAACTTCGGCTTCAGCCTGACCAAATCTGGTTTGTGGACCGCAGTGACGGTGGTGGGCATGACGTTCGGCATCTGGCTGTTTGGTGTGCTGGCCGATCGCTTCGCGCGCTGGAAAATCTTCCTGCTGTATCAGTTCGGCGCGGTGGTGATGGTGGTGGTGTATGCGCAGCTGCGCGATCCAACGGTGATGCTGTTTACCGGCGCGCTGATGGGGATGTTTGTTAACGGCATGATTGGCGGCTACGGCGCGCTGATTTCCGACACCTTCCCACCGCAGGCACGCGCGACGGCGCAAAACGTGTTGTTTAATTTAGGTCGTGGCGTGGGCGGATTTGGTCCATTGGTGATTGGCCTGCTGGCGACCAATATCTCTTTTACCGCCGCGATTACGCTGCTGGCGCTAATTTATCTGCTGGATATCGCCGCCACGTTGTTCCTGCTGCCGAAGAAGCAGAGCAACGAGGATTCGTTAGGGGCGATTGGTTGAGTTTGTGGTCGCCATTAATGGCGACCCTACACCTGAATGAACGTAGGGTCGGCATTTATGCCGACCTGGCTGAATACCGCACCTTATTTTACCAAATCCCACCCACGCGCACGCCACAGATCTGGCAACTGCGCCATATCATCAAAGCGCGTCACCAGCGGATGATCTAATTCAGGATTGTGCGCATCGGCGCAGTAGTAAAACACCGGAATCCCGGCCGCGATCCCCGCGCGCGCGCCAGCCTCGGAATCATCCACCAGAATGCACTTCTCAATCGGCACCTGCATCTGTTCGGCGGCGTGATACATCAGCTCTGGATCCGGCTTCCAGTGGTTAATGTCATAACCGCTGTAAAGCTTGCCATCGAGATACGGCAGCATGCCGGTCAATCCCAGCGAATGCTGCATCTTCTTCACCGTGCCGTTTGAAACCACGCACATCGGCACGTTGACACTTTCCACCAGCGCTTTGGCACCGGCAATCGGCTTTAAATCGAGATCAAACAATCTAGCCACTTCGGCACGATAGGCGGCTTCCACCTCTTCGAGCGGCAACTCAACCTGATGTTCTGCCGCCACATCGCGGATGATGTCGTAGAGCTTCACCCCTTTATACTGCTCAAACATCTGCTGCAGAGAGCGTTCAATACCGTAGCGGGCAAAGGTGTTGACGTAAGCTTGCGTACAGATCACTTCGCTGTCGACCAGCGTGCCGTCGCAATCAAAAAAAATACATTCAACCGACATCGCACATCATCCTTTTGTTAAACAATAAGCTGACACTCTAGCGCACTGAGCGCAGAAAGCGACCCTGAGCAACCGGTTGCGAAAAATCAGTGTTTTGCCGCGCTAAACTCTATAGGATACGCGGCGATAAATTTTTTAGCGGAACAGTGGAATGACTAATCAGGGCCTTTTGCAGCGTATCTTCAAACTGCAGGAACACGGAACCACGGTGCGCACCGAAGTGATTGCCGGTTGCACGACTTTCCTGACGATGGTGTACATCGTTTTCGTTAACCCACAAATTCTCGGTGTGGCGGGCATGGATACGCAGGCAGTGTTTGTTACTACCTGCTTGATTGCCGCGTTCGGCAGCATTCTGATGGGGCTGGTGGCGAATCTGCCGGTGGCGCTGGCGCCGGCGATGGGCCTGAACGCCTTCTTCGCCTTTGTGGTGGTCGGCGCCATGGGTTATTCCTGGCAGATTGGCATGGGCGCGATTTTCTGGGGCGCGTTGGGTCTGCTGATCCTCACGCTGCTGCGCGTGCGTTACTGGATGATTGCCAACATTCCGCTCAGCCTGCGCGTGGGTATCACCGCTGGTATCGGCCTGTTCATCGCCATGATGGGGCTGAAAAACGCCGGTATCATCGTGCCAAACGCCGATACCATCGTTGCCGTTGGCAATCTGACCTCGCACAGCGTGCTGCTTGGGGCG
This sequence comes from Enterobacter sp. Sphag1F, assembly GCF_014193275.1. NCBI lineage: Bacteria > Pseudomonadati > Pseudomonadota > Gammaproteobacteria > Enterobacterales > Enterobacteriaceae > Enterobacter > Enterobacter sp. Sphag1F. Next base: position 40,606 of record NZ_JACHZD010000007.1, read on the forward strand.
CTCGGTTTCTTCATCATCGCGATTCTGGCTTCACGCAATATCCATGCGGCGGTGCTGGTATCGATTGTGGTGACGACCGCGCTGGGCCTGATGATTGGCGATGTGAAATTCAGCGGCGTGTTCGCGGCGCCGCCTGCGATCACTTCCGTTGTCGGCCAGGTCGACATCAAAGGCGCGTTCAACATCGGCATGGCTGGTGTGATCTTCTCATTTATGCTGGTCAATCTGTTCGACTCATCCGGCACGCTGATTGGCGTAACCGATAAAGCCGGGCTGACCGACGAGAAAGGCACGTTCCCGCGCATGAAGCAGGCGCTGTACGTTGATAGCATCAGTTCGGTGACTGGTTCGTTGATTGGTACCTCATCGGTGACCGCCTACATTGAAAGCTCGTCCGGCGTGGCGATCGGCGGTCGCACCGGCCTGATGGCGGTGATTACAGGGATTCTGTTCCTGCTGGTGATGTTCCTGTCACCGCTGGCGGCGATGGTGCCTTCTTATGCGGCGGCGGGTGCACTGATTTACGTTGGCGTATTGATGACGGCGTCGCTGTCACGCGTGCAGTGGGACGATCTCACCGAAGCGGTGCCAGCGTTCGTTACTGCGGCGATGATGCCTTTCAGCTTCTCGATCACCGAAGGTATCGCGCTGGGCTTTATCTCTTACTGCGTGATGAAGTTGGGAACCGGGCGCTGGCGTGAAATCAGCCCGTGCGTGGTGGTAGTTGCGCTGCTGTTCGTGCTGAAAATCGTCTTTATTGACGCGCACTAAATAGAAGAGGCCGCTGATGCGGCCATTTTTATTACGGATGTCCCATCTCATGCGGCGTGACCAAACTGGTCAGGCGCAAGGTACGCGGCCCGATATTGGGTTTGCTCATCTCGACATCGCGCAGCGCTTGCCACTGCTGCGCGCCATCAATCTCCCACAAATGTAAGCGTTCGGTGCCGGGCGAGAGCGCGCACGACCACACCAGCGTGGGCTCAGCATCACACACCGCCTGAATATCAGGGAACACGGTGGAACGCAGCCGACCGGCCGCAGGATGCAAACGCAGTGAATCAATACCGCTATCGGTTTCACCGGTGAGCTTGAGAATGCTTTGGCGCAGCGTCCAGATTTGCGTCAGCGCTTCCATGAAATCCTGCTGCGCGTTGATCCAGGCTTTTTCGCCGGAGGAGAGATCCTGCGTCAGCATGTCCTGCGTTTGACGGCTGTGCGCGCGCACAATTTCCATATCCAATCCGGCGCGACCGCCTTCTTCGGCCAGCAGCACACCGATGGTGTTTCCGGCGTAGGAAATGCTGAAGTCGGGCAGGTTGGCATCGGCAAAGCAGGGGCGTCCGCTGCTGGAGGTCGTCAGCGCGGGGAGTTCGCGAATGCCGTAAACGCGTAACATCAGTTGCGCCAGCAGTTCGCGCGCGGCAAGAAAGCGTCCGCGACGCTTGTCAGCGAAGCGCTGAGCGCTGTTTATCACTTCCTGTGGCACCCGCATATTCCCGGAAGAAAAGGGCGGATTACCTATCCAACGTACAAAATGACTAGCCATCTGTCGCTCCGTGAAAATGGTCGAATAATCATCAGTGCTATTGTAAGAATTTTCTCATGTGTTTGCATCCGGCTTAAGATGGAATAGGCGATATTTCAGATAAGGACGAAGCCAGGCGGCAATCCCATTTGGCAACTTTGCATAGAACGCTTTTGCAGATTCGTGTCTCAACGGATGCCGAACGGCCTGATGTGGTGTAGGATTTGGACAGTAAAAAGGCACAGTGAAGTGCGCTAACCAATTCATTCATCTGCCAATCGTGCGCATCTTAGAAGCATGCACGTCGGAGTTTTCTATGTCAGTTACCGCTATTTCTCGCCAGGAATCGATCTCGCTTGATGAGTTTCGTCACGGCATGCGTCGCTTAACCGCGGGTGTTTCTCTGGTTACCACCGAATTTCAGGGCGAAAAGCTGGGGCTGATTGCGACGTCGGTCAGTTCGCTGGCGGCTGAGCCACCAAGTCTGCTGGTGTGCGTTAATCGCAGCGCGTCCAGTCATGATGCCTTTATCGCCGCCGGCCATTTTGCCGTTAACGTGCTGCGTGAACAGCATGACGATTTATGTGCCCAGTTCAGCCAATCCTCACGCCGCGACGAGCGCTTTCAAAGTGGTACGTGGCAGACATTAAATACCGGCGCGCCGATTTTAGCTGATGCGCTGGTGAGCTTTGATTGTCAGCTGGAGAAGGTGGTCGAGTGGAACACGCACAGCGTGCTGCTGGCGCGTATCGTGGGGATCGCTCTGCCTGGTGAAGCGGCAGAGCCGATGATCTACTTCAACAGCGGCTTCCATTCACTGGGATAACCGCTTAAAACCGGCGTCGTGGACTCAGCCCGACGCCTTTTCTCAATCAGGCAAAGGTGCTGGCTTCATCAAAGCCCAGACGCGGCAGACGCGCGTGCAGTTTGCTGGCTTCGCCATAGCCGAGATTGATCAGTAAGTTCACCTGCCATTTGCTCTCGCTGAAGAACGCATCGTTCACTTTTGACGGATCGAAACCGGACATCGGGCCCGCATCCAGGCCCAGCGAACGTGCGGCCAGAATCAAATAACCTGCTTGCAAGCTGCTGTTACGGAACGCGGTTTCTTTCGCCAGATCCGGGCTGCTGGTAAACCAGCTGCGCGCATCACCGTGCGGGAACAGCTTTGGCAGCGCTTCGTAGAATTCAGGATCCCACGCCACGATCACCGTTACCGGTGCGGCCATGGTTTTATCGACGTTGCCCGATGAGAGCGCGGGTTTCAGCTTCTCTTTGCCTTCCTGCGAGGTCACAAATACAAAACGGCCAGGCGAGCAGTTAGCGGAGGTTGGGCCTAGCGCGGTCAGGTTATAGAGCTGTTTCAGCACGTCCTGCGAAACCGGTTTGTCCTGCCAATAGCTGTGGGTGCGGGCTTCATTGAACAGCGCGTTCAGCGCCACGCTGTCGAGCGTTGTACTCATGTTTCTCTCCTGTTCAGGCAGCAACTTGCGCCCAATATATAGCATGAATAATGAATGTACCCAGCAGGACCTGTTCGCCGGGCAGTGATCGTTATACTGCAAAGGCGTTGGAGAGCCAAATAACAAAGACGCATGATTAACGGGATTGCGCACCCTACATTAGAACGTCGTAGGGTCGCCATTCATGGCGACCACGTAACAGACTATTACTTACCAATACAGAAACTGGAGAAGATTCTGCCCAGCAGATCGTCGGAGGTGAATTCGCCGGTGATTTCGCTCAGCGCCTGCTGTGCTAAGCGTAACTCTTCCGCCAGTAATTCGCCGGCCCACGCGCCTAACAGTTGATGCTTGCCTTGCTGTAAATGCGTTGCGGCTAACTCCAGCGCTTGCAGATGGCGACGGCGGGCGAGGAATCCGCCTTCCATGTTGCCGGCAAATCCCATGCTCTGTTTCAGGTGATCGCGTAGCGCTTCCACACCTTCACCGGTGCGCGCCGAGAGACGAATCAGTGAGTGACCGTTCACTTCAGTGAGGCCCAGTACTTCGCCGGTCATATCCGCTTTGTTGCGCACCACGGTAATCTGCAGCGCTTCCGGCAGACGCGCAACAAAATCCGGCCAGATCGCGGCGGCTTCGGTCGCGTCAGTGGTGGTGCCATCGACCATAAACAGCACGCGGTCGGCCTGTTCGATCTCCTGCCATGCGCGTTCAATACCAATGCGCTCAACTTCGTCACTGGCTTCACGCAAACCGGCGGTATCGATGATGTGCAGCGGCATGCCGTCAATATGGATATGCTCGCGCAGGACGTCGCGCGTGGTGCCAGCGATATCGGTGACGATAGCCGCTTCGCGTCCGGCTAAGGCATTCAGCAGGCTCGATTTACCGGCATTGGGACGACCGGCAATCACCACTTTCATCCCTTCGCGCAGCAGGCTGCCCTGACGCGCTTCGGCACGCACGCCATCAAGGTCGCCGATCACCACATTGAGCTGGGCTTCAATTTTGCCGTCGGAAAGGAAATCGATCTCTTCATCCGGGAAGTCGATAGCTGCTTCCACATAGATGCGCAGGTGAGTAAGTGCTTCCACAAGCGCGTTAATCCGCAGGGAAAAAGCGCCCTGCAACGAGTTCACCGCCGAGCGGGCGGCTTGCTCTGAGCTGGCATCGATCAGATCGGCAATCGCTTCGGCTTGCGCTAAATCGAGCTTGTCGTTGAGGAAGGCGCGTTCCGAGAATTCGCCTGGTTGGGCAATACGCAAGCCGGGCAGCGCCACGATGCGTTTCAGCAGCAGGTCAAGAATCACCGGGCCGCCGTGGCCTTGCAGCTCCAGCACATCTTCACCGGTAAAGGAGTTCGGGCCAGGAAACCATAGCGCAATGCCCTGATCGAGCACGCTGCCATCGGCATCAGTAAAGGGCAGATAGTCGGCATAGCGCGGTTTTGGCAGCTTGCCGAGCACGGCTTGCGCCACCTCAGCGGCTTTGGCGCCGGAGATACGCAGAATGCCGACGCCGCCGCGGCCAGGAGGCGTCGCCTGGGCAACGATAGTGTCGCTGTGGCTCATGATTCACCTTTTCTCGAAACAAAAAAACAGGGCGACATAAATGCCGCCCCTTAATTATACGCTGCTGCTGGTTGCAGTCAGACGTTACGCTTTCTTCTTGTCGCGGCTATGCAGACCACGTTTTTCCAGGCCGCGATAAATCAGCTGCTGCTGGAGAATGGTTACCAGGTTGCTGACGATGTAGTACAGCACCAGACCTGATGGGAACCACAGGAAGAACACGGTAAAGATAACCGGCATGTAGGTCATGATCTTCTGCTGCATCGGATCGGTCACGGTGGTCGGTGACATCTTCTGAATGAAGAACATGGTGATACCCATGATGATCGGCAGAATGTAGTACGGGTCCTGCGCAGATAGGTCATGAATCCACAGAATAAACGGCGCATGACGCAGTTCAACCGAGCCTGACAGCATGTAGTACAAGGCCAGGAAGATTGGCATCTGAATAACCAGTGGCAGACAGCCGCCCAGCGGGTTCACTTTCTCCGCCTTATACAGCGCCATCATTTCCTGGCTCTGCTTCTGCTTATCATCGCCCAGACGTTCACGCATCGCCTGAATCTTCGGCTGCAGCATACGCATCTTCGCCATGGAGGTGTACTGCGCTTTAGTCAGCGGGTACATGATGCCACGCACGATGAAGGTGATAACGATAATGGAGAAGCCCCAGTTACCGATAAAGCTGTGGATGAACTTCAGCAGCTTAAACAGCGGCTGAGAGATGAACCACAACCAGCCGTAATCCACGGTCAGATCCAGGTGCGGCGCGATGGCTGCCATCTGGTCCTGAATTTCCGGGCCGACCCACAGTGTTGCGCCGAGATCTTGCTGTGCGCCTGCGCCAACGGTAACCGGTGCAGATTTGTAGCCAATTGCCGCGATGCCATTGCCGAGGTTGCTGGTGTACAGCGTGTTGTTACCCTGCGTGCGTGGCACCCATGCGGTAGCAAAGTACTGCTGCAGCATCGCCACCCAACCATTGCTGGTGGTGGTGTTCAGGTTCTCGTTATCCGCGATGGTGTCGAATTTATATTTTTCGTATTTCGCATCGCTGGTTGAGTACGCTGCGCCACGGAAGGTGTGCAGAGCAAAGTTATTGCTGCCGGTATCGCGGTGCTTAGGCACGTCGATGGTCTGCTTCAGCTGACCAAACATCGACACTTCCAGCGGCTGCTGTGTGGTGTTGTTGATGTTGTAGTCAACGTTTACCGCATACTCACCGCGCTTGAAGACGAACGTCTTGGTGTAAACCACGCCGTTTTCACCGGTCCAGGTCAGCGGCACGCGCAGTTCGCTCTGGCCATCCGCCATGACGAAGCTATCTTGCGAAGTGGTATATAGCGGACGTGCGCCATTGTTCGGGTTATCCGGACCGTTACGGCCAGTTAAGCCGCTCTGCGCCTGATAAACGAAGGCTGGTGTGGTTTCAAGCAGCTGGAACGGTGCGTCTGAACCCAGTTTGTCCGGGTAAGTCAGCAGCTGAGCCTGCTCAATATCGCCACCACGCGTATTGATGTTGAGTGACAGGACATCTGTCTTAACGGTGATCGTTTTGCCCTGTCCGCTAGCCGGCACGCCGGAAGTGGCGGCATCACCCGCTGCGCTGCTTGTGTTTTGCGTGGTCTGGGTTTGCTGTGGCTGCGGAGCGTGGTCCGTCTGCCAGGCTTGCCAGATCATAAAAGACACGAACAGAAAAGCGATGAGAAAGAGATTGCGTTGCGAATCCATCGTTAATGTTCTCTGGTATCAAAGGTTTTTGGCGGCACAGGATCGTCACCACCCGGGTTCAAAGGGTGGCATTTTAATACGCGTTTTATCGTCAACCAACTGCCTTTTACAACGCCAAAGCGGCGTAAGGCCTCAATCCCATACTGCGAACAGGTGGGATGGAACCGGCAATGAGGTCCCAGCAGTGGGCTGATGGCGCGTTGATAAACGCGTATCAGGGCAATCAGGAGCCGCGAGCCAGGCGACAGTGACGACGCCATAGTTTCTCCAACGCTTCCGTCAGCGCACGGTTATCCAGGTCAGCAATCCCTTTTTTAGCCACGATCACAAAATCCATCGCAGGGAGCTCATGTTGACGCAGACGAAAGCTTTCGCGGGTCAATCGCTTGATCCGGTTGCGTTCATGGGCACGTTTTACATGTTTTTTTGCGACGGTGAGACCGATGCGGGGATGCCCCAGCGCGTTAAGTCGGCCGAGTATGGTGATTTGCGGCGTACCGGCTCGTTGTGGCTGCTGGAAGACGAAAGTGAAATGAGTGGGAGTTAACAAACGTAACTCCCTGGGAAATGCGAGCTTAACCACGAGGGTTAGCTTTATTACTTAGAAACGGTCAGACGAGAACGGCCTTTAGCACGACGACGTGCCAGAACCTGACGACCATTTTTTGTTGCCATACGAGCACGGAAACCGTGTGAACGGTTGCGCTTCAGTACGGACGGTTGAAAAGTGCGTTTCATGGCGATTTCTACCTAAACTTGAAAATTTTCACTGGGTGACGCGTTTTCGGGCCAGTAAATCGACCAACGCCTCAATGTGTCTTTAATAAAGAGGCGGGATTGTAATAATTGTACAGTCCAGAGTCAATTTACTTCGCTGGTCGCGGCACCTGGAAACCCAGATACAGCCCGCTGATTCCGGGCATCAAGGCTTCACGCAATAATGCCGGGTGGGGAATTATACGGGCTGTGGGTTAAAGCGCAAGGATCGCGCAGGATCTTCTTGCGATCAATTTGCAGATTTGTTGCGCAGAAACGAGAGCTCGCCAGAAAAATTACCGCTTTCAGCCACATTAACGCTGGCTTTTTTCGCAGAAAGCGTAAACTCATTATCGCTTCAGCAGCCTGTGGATAAATTGGATCAAAACTGTGTAGAAAGGGAAGATCTCTGTGCGGCTTTACGTTATGATCCGCCCTTCCGCTGACGATCCTCACTGCGATCGCCGGGGAAGACTACCGCGAATAGCGGTCGCAGGCGCTTTCCAACCGTCTGTGTCTAAAAATTACGTTTCTATTTATTATTAGCGCCTAAAATTCTTATCGATTTTGTACGAGTGGAGTCCGCCGTGTCACTTACGCTTTGGCAACAGTGTCTTGCCCGTTTGCAGGATGAGCTTCCTGCCACCGAATTCAGCATGTGGATTCGTCCGCTGCAAGCTGAATTGAACGACAATACGCTGACCTTGTATGCACCAAATCGGTTTGTACTCGACTGGGTTAGAGATAAATATCTCAATAGTATCAATGGGCTGCTGAACGAATTCTGCGGTGCAAATGTGCCGTTACTGCGTTTCGAAGTCGGCACGCGTCCTGCCGCACAGGTGACAACCAGCCAACCGGCGATGGCCACTTCCAGTTACAGCGCACCTGCTCCGATTGAAAATCGTCCCGCGCCGACGCAAATCCTGCGTCCAAGCTGGGATTCGGTGCCTGCGCCGGCGGATGTCACTTACCGCTCCAATGTGAATAACCGTCATAACTTCGACAACTTCGTTGAAGGTAAATCGAACCAGCTGGCGCGCGCGGCGGCACGTCAGGTGGCGGATAATCCTGGCGGCGCTTATAACCCACTGTTCCTTTATGGCGGCACCGGCCTGGGTAAAACTCACCTGTTGCACGCGGTGGGTAACGGCATTATTGCGCGCAAGCCCAATGCCAAAGTGGTGTACATGCACTCTGAGCGTTTTGTGCAGGACATGGTTAAAGCCTTGCAGAACAACGCCATCGAAGAGTTTAAGCGTTATTACCGCTCGGTTGATGCGCTGCTGATCGATGACATTCAATTCTTTGCCAATAAAGAGCGCTCGCAGGAAGAGTTCTTCCATACCTTCAACGCGCTGCTGGAAGGTAATCAACAGATCATCCTGACCTCGGATCGCTATCCAAAAGAGATCAATGGCGTAGAAGATCGCCTGAAATCACGTTTTGGTTGGGGATTAACCGTGGCGATCGAGCCGCCTGAGCTGGAGACGCGCGTCGCGATCCTGATGAAGAAAGCCGATGAAAACGATATTCGCCTGCCGGGTGAAGTTGCCTTCTTTATTGCTAAGCGTTTGCGTTCCAACGTTCGTGAGCTGGAAGGCGCGCTGAACCGCGTGATTGCCAACGCGAACTTTACCGGCCGCGCCATTACCATCGATTTCGTGCGCGAAGCGCTGCGCGATCTGCTGGCGCTGCAGGAAAAACTGGTCACCATTGATAATATTCAGAAAACGGTGGCCGAGTATTACAAAATTAAAGTGGCGGATTTGTTGTCGAAACGCCGTTCGCGTTCGGTAGCGCGTCCGCGCCAGATGGCGATGGCGATGGCGAAAGAGCTCACCAACCACAGCTTGCCGGAAATTGGCGATGCGTTTGGTGGCCGCGACCATACCACCGTGCTTCACGCTTGCCGTAAAATCGAGCAGCTGCGTGAAGAGAGCCACGACATCAAAGAAGATTTCTCTAACCTCATTCGAACACTATCTTCCTGACGCATATGAAATTTATTGTAGAACGTGAGCAGTTACTGAAGCCACTGCAACAGGTTAGCGGTCCACTTGGCGGACGCCCGACGCTGCCGATCCTGGGAAATTTACTGCTGCAGGTGAGCGAAGGCTCGCTGCGCTTGACCGGTACCGATCTGGAAATGGAAATGGTAGCCCGTGTTGCGCTGACGCAGCCGCACGAGCCGGGCGCGACCACGGTTCCCGCGCGTAAATTCCTCGACATTTGCCGCGGTTTGCCGGAAGGCGCTGAGATCAGCCTGACGCTGGAAGGCGACAGAATGCTGGTGCGCTCTGGCCGCAGCCGTTTCTCACTGTCAACGTTGCCCGCCAGCGACTTCCCGAATCTTGATGACTGGCAAAGCGAGGTGGAATTTACCTTGCCGCAGGCGACGCTGAAACGCCTGATCGAAGCCACGCAGTTCTCAATGGCGCATCAGGATGTGCGTTATTACCTCAACGGTATGCTGTTCGAAACCGAAGGCGAAGAGTTGCGTACCGTCGCCACCGATGGTCACCGCCTTGCGGTGTGCTCAATGCCGATTGGTCAGGCGCTGCCCAACCATTCGGTGATCGTGCCGCGTAAAGGTGTGATTGAGTTGATGCGTTTGCTGGATGGCGGCGAAACGCCATTGCAGGTGCAAATCGGTAGCAGCAACATCCGCGCACATGTGGGTGACTTCATCTTTACGTCGAAGCTGGTTGATGGCCGTTTCCCGGATTATCGCCGCGTATTGCCGAAGAATCCCGACAAAGCGCTGGAAGCTGGCTGTGATATTTTGAAGCAGGCATTTGCGCGTGCGGCGATTCTCTCGAATGAGAAATTCCGCGGCGTTCGCATCTATATCACTGAAAATCAGCTCAAGATCACGGCGAATAACCCGGAGCAGGAAGAAGCGGAAGAGATGCTGGATGTCTCTTACAACGGCACCGATCTGGAAATTGGTTTCAACGTCAGCTATGTGCTGGATGTGTTGAATGCGCTGAAGTGCGAGAACGTGCGTTTGCTGCTGACTGATGGCGTATCGAGCGTGCAGATTGAAGATGTTGCCAGTCCGGCTGCAGCCTACGTCGTCATGCCAATGCGTTTATAAATATCGGCCTGGCTTACTTGCCATTCTGGTCCCGGGCAGTGCTCGCCCTTGGTCACATACTTCAGTATGCTCCCAAGTTCTGCGCGCTGGCCGTAACCAGACTGGCTGCGCCGCCGACGGCCTGGATCTCAAATGTTAGGTAAAATCCCCCTCTCGCTGGATTCGTTATGGCTTTAACCCGCCTCCTGATTAAAGATTTTCGCAACATCGAGCAGGCCGATCTGGCTTTAGCGCCGGGCTTTAATTTCCTTGTCGGTGCCAACGGCAGCGGCAAAACCAGCGTGCTGGAGGCGATTTACACGCTGGGACACGGTCGCGCGTTTCGCAGTTTGCAAGCTGGCCGCGTGATTCGTCACGATCAGGACGCCTTTGTGCTGCACGGTCGCATCGAAGGCAGCGAACGAGAATTGTCGGTCGGTTTGACCAAGAATCGTGCTGGCGACAGCAAAGTGCGAATTGATGGCAGCGATGGCCACAAAGTGGCGGAGCTGGCGCAGCTGCTGCCGATGCAACTGATTACGCCGGAAGGATTTACCCTGCTCAATGGCGGTCCAAAATACCGTCGTGCCTACATCGATTGGGGCTGTTTTCACGCCTCGCCCGGATTTTTTCATGCCTGGAGCAATTTGCGTCGTCTGCTAAAACAACGCAATGCGGCGCTGCGTCAGGTTTCGCGCTACAGCCAGATTCGTCCGTGGGATCAGGAACTGGTGCCGCTGGCCGAGCAGATTAGCGCCTGGCGCGCCGAATACAGCGCGGCGATTTCCCGCGAGATCATCGCCACCTGCGGGCAGTTTTTACCGGAGTTTGAGTTGGCGTTCTCTTTCCAGCGCGGCTGGGATAAAGAGAGCGATTACGCCGAACTGCTGGAACGCAATTTCGAGCGCGACCGCGCGCTCACGTACACCGCCAGCGGCCCACATAAAGCCGATTTTCGTATTCGTGCCGAAGGTACGCCGGTGGAAGATTTACTCTCACGCGGCCAGTTAAAACTGCTGATGTGTGCGCTGCGCTTAGCGCAGGGCGAATACCTGACGCGCAGCAGCGGAAGACGCTGTTTGTATTTGATTGATGACTTTGCCTCAGAGCTGGATGACACCCGTCGTCGGCTGTTAGCTGAACGCCTAAAAGCCACGCAGGCTCAAGTATTTGTCAGCGCCATTGGTGTCGAGCATGTAATCGACATGAGTGATGAAAAGGGCAAGATGTTCCGCGTGGAACAGGGTAAAATAGTGGTTCAACCTGAAGATTAAATGAGCGAGAAACGTTGATGTCGAATTCTTATGACTCCTCAAGTATCAAAGTCCTGAAAGGGCTTGATGCGGTACGCAAACGCCCGGGCATGTACATCGGCGATACGGATGACGGCACCGGTCTGCATCACATGGTATTCGAAGTCGTGGATAACGCAATCGACGAAGCGCTCGCCGGTCACTGTAGTGATATTACCGTTACTATTCATGCAGATAACTCTGTCTCAGTGCAAGATGATGGCCGTGGTATTCCTACCGGCATTCACCCGGAAGAGGGCGTCTCTGCTGCTGAAGTGATCATGACCGTCCTACACGCCGGCGGTAAATTTGATGATAACTCGTATAAAGTTTCCGGTGGTCTGCACGGCGTTGGCGTTTCAGTCGTAAATGCCCTGTCGCAGAAGCTGGAGCTGACCATTCGCCGTGAAGGTAAAGTGCATCAGCAGGTTTATCAGCACGGCGTGCCGCAGGCACCGCTGGCGGTTTCCGGTGATACCGATGCAACCGGTACTCGCGTGCGCTTCTGGCCGAGCTACGAAACCTTCACCAACGTGATTGAGTTTGAGTACGAAATCCTGGCAAAACGCCTGCGTGAACTGTCGTTCCTCAACTCTGGCGTCTCAATTCGTCTGGAAGACAAGCGCGACGGCAAGAACGATCACTTCCACTACGAAGGTGGCATCAAGGCGTTTGTTGAGTATCTCAACAAGAACAAAACCCCAATTCATCCAACGGTGTTCTACTTCTCGACTGAGAAAGATGGCATCGGCGTAGAAGTGGCGCTGCAGTGGAACGATGGTTTCCAGGAAAACATCTACTGCTTCACCAACAACATTCCACAGCGCGACGGCGGTACGCATCTGGCCGGCTTCCGTGCGGCAATGACGCGTACGCTAAACGCCTACATGGACAAAGAAGGCTACAGCAAAAAAGCCAAAGTCAGCGCGACCGGTGACGATGCGCGTGAAGGTTTGATTGCCGTGGTTTCCGTGAAAGTGCCGGATCCGAAATTCTCATCTCAGACCAAAGATAAGCTGGTCTCTTCAGAGGTGAAATCGGCGGTTGAGCAGCAGATGAACGAACTGCTGGCGGAATACCTGCTGGAAAACCCGTCTGACGCGAAAATTGTGGTCGGTAAAATCATCGATGCGGCGCGTGCGCGTGAAGCAGCCCGTCGTGCACGTGAAATGACTCGCCGTAAAGGCGCGCTGGATTTGGCCGGACTGCCGGGCAAACTGGCCGACTGTCAGGAGCGCGATCCGGCGCTGTCTGAAATCTACCTTGTGGAAGGGGACTCAGCGGGCGGCTCAGCAAAACAGGGCCGTAACCGTAAGAACCAGGCGATTCTGCCGTTGAAAGGTAAAATCCTCAACGTAGAGAAAGCGCGTTTCGACAAGATGCTCGCTTCGCAGGAAGTTGCCACGCTGATCACCGCGCTGGGCTGTGGTATCGGCCGCGATGAATACAATCCGGACAAACTGCGTTATCACAGCATCATCATCATGACCGATGCGGACGTCGACGGCTCGCACATTCGTACGCTGCTGTTGACCTTCTTCTATCGTCAGATGCCAGAAATCGTCGAACGTGGTCACGTCTACATTGCTCAGCCGCCACTGTACAAAGTGAAGAAAGGCAAGCAAGAACAGTATATTAAAGACGACGAAGCGATGGATCAGTATCAGATTTCTATCGCACTCGACGGCGCAACGTTGCACACCAATGCCAGCGCACCGGCATTGGGCGGTCAGCCGCTGGAAACGCTGGTGGCTGATTTCAACGGCACGCAGCGCATGATCAAACGTATGGAGCGCCGTTTCCCTACGGCTCTGCTACGCGGCCTGATCTACCATCCAACCTTAAGCGACCTCAGCAATGAAGCCGACGTGAAGGGCTGGATTGACGGTTTAGTGGCCTATTTGACCGAGCGTGAAGCGCACGGCAGCAGCTACCTTGCGCACGTCCGCGCTAACCATGAGCAGAACCTGTTTGAACCGGTGCTGCGAGTGCGTACGCACGGCGTGGATACTGATTATCCGCTGGATAGCGAGTTCATCGATGGACCGGAATACCGCAAAATCTGTGCGCTGGGCGAACAGCTGCGCGGCCTGATCGAAGAAGATGCCTATATCGAACGTGGCGAACGTCGTCAGCCGGTCACCAGCTTCGAGCAGGCGATTGAATGGCTGGTGAAAGAGTCGCGTCGCGGCCTCTCAGTACAGCGTTATAAAGGTTTGGGTGAGATGAACCCAGAGCAGCTGTGGGAAACCACCATGGATCCAGATAGCCGCCGCATGTTGCGCGTGACCATCAAGGATGCGATTGCTGCCGATCAGCTGTTCACTACCTTGATGGGCGATGCGGTTGAACCGCGTCGCGCCTTCATTGAAGAGAATGCGCTGAAAGCCGCCAACATCGATATCTAATCGACACGGAAAAACATAAAAACCCTTCCCTGCTGGAAGGGTTTTTTGTTTTCAGCGCGGGATAGAGAAACGGAAGCAAGCGCCCGATGTTTGATCATCCAGACGGATATCACGCTCATGCAGTTGCAGGATGCGGCGCACCACCATCAACCCCAACCCCCCGCTATTTTTGCGCGTGCTGGCATGCGTTAACGCAGATGGACGCTCAAACAGCGTGGCGCGTAAATTATCAGGAATGCCCGGCCCGGAATCTTTCAGGCTCACTTCTACCTCACGATCGGCGCTGCGTAACGTCACCTCAATGGTGCCCGCTTCCGGCGTATGCTTGATCGCATTATCAAACAGGTTGGTCAGCACGCGATCGATCATCGAAACATCGGCATTCACCTGTGGCAGCTGCTCTGGCATATCCACCACAAAGCGGATATTGCGCGTGCTGGCCATTAACTCAAACTTCTGTACCACATCGTAAGTCAGTTCCGAGAGGCTAAACATCTCTCGATTAGGCTTGATCACGCCATATTCCAGCTGTGCCAGCTCAAATAGCTGCTGCGCCAGCATGCTAACTTTCTGGCTTTGCGACAGCGCGATGTGCAGATAACGCTGACTCTCGGCCGATTTCAGGCTGTCCGATTTATACAGCAGGGTTTCGAGGTAGCCATGCAAAGTGGTGAGCGGCGTACGCAGATCGTGCGAGATATTGGCAACAAAATCGCGGCGCAGCTGGTCCTGATAAGCCAGCTTTTCCCACTGAAAAGCGACGCGTCGCGCCATGCCGACAAAGGCACCTTGCAACAAACTCACTTCATCTTTTTCATGAGGTTTTGGCAGCGGGAGATCAGCCAGTTGTTTTATCTCGGTCATGTCTTCACGGTTGAGTTGGCGAACGCGCTGCGTTAACTGACGCATAGGCCGCGTGATCAAACTAAACGCCACCGCGCCCGCCGTCAGGCCAAATAACACCACCAGTAAAGATGACCAGAAAGACGTGCGCATCAGAATATCAATCTGTGCTTCCTGCGCCAGCTGGTGATAGTTCTCGCCCTGCAATATCACATACAGATAGCCCACCGTTTGACCATTACGCGCCAGCGGTGCCACGCTAAATACTTTATTTTCCTGCAGATTACGCGGATCATCACCGTATACCGGCGATGTCGCGCCATTCAGTTGCGCCTGTATGGGCTTCAGGCTTACATGGGTGCGTTTGATATGACCTGGCGGCGCCGCATCGGCGAGAATGTTGCCCTGCAAGTCCAGCAAATAGACTTCCACGCTGGGATTGAGCACCATCAAATCGCTAAACAGTGCCTTCATTAGCGGCAAGTTAACGCCTTTTTCACCAATCATATTGGGATTGAGGCTGGCGATGCTACGCGCCAATCCATCGGACAAACGCTGCACCACCGCGCTACCATATTGCGCGTTAATACGAATCTGCATCCAACCTGACAGCAGTGTGCAAAGTAACAGCAAAGAAGCGAAAACCAGCGCCAGGCGCTGGCTGAGTGTCAGGCGTTTCATCATTATTAACCTAATTCGCAGGTAGCGAGAATTTGTAGCCTTTTCCCCACACCGTAAGGATGTAGTGCGGTTCAGCAGGATTATCTTCAATTTTTAACCGTAAGCGGTTGATGTGTGTATTCACAGTGTGTTCATAGCCATCGTGTTGATAGCCCCAAACCTGATTAAGCAGGTTGAGGCGGGAGAACACTTTTCCCGGATGTTTGGCGAAGTGATAGAGCAGATCAAATTCCCGAGGCGTTAAGGTGATTGGCTTACTGTCCAGCCAGACTTCACGTGCCACCGGATCAATCATTAATGCGCCCAGCTGTAAGGTGCCGGCCTCCATGCGTGAATTTAAGTTCATCGCTTCCTGACGCCGAAACAGCGCTTTAAGTCGCGCCACCAATTCCAGCACCGAAAAAGGCTTCGGCAGATAATCATCTGCACCCAACTCAAGACCCAACACGCGATGCACTTCACTGGAGCGTGCGCTGATCATAATGATCGGCGTATAGCGCTTCATGGCGCGTGCCCGGCGACAGATTTCCAGCCCATCGATACCGGGCAACATCAGATCGAGAATTAAGGCGTCCCAATGCTGAGATTCCAGAAGCTTAACGGCGAGATTTCCGTCTGCGGCATGTGTTACATCATAACCTTCATCCTGAAAGTTTAAGCGCAGAACGTCGGCAATCCCGCTGTCATCTTCGACGATAAGTACTTTTTTTGCGTCAGACATCATCCCTTCCTGCTTCGCTAATTTAATCAATATTACCGCTTAAAACCCCTCAGAGTTTTCACATTTTGTTTAACTCGACGTGAGGCTTTGGTGAACAACAATTGGACACAATAGCATCCAGACATGAGTGATTGAGGTCAGACATGGATGGAAATTATTGCGTCTGCACCGGGGAAAGTGGCTGACGTTATCAAGCCAAATGGAAGGTAAACAGAGAATGAGCTCATGCGTCTATTGAGACATTTCTTGTCATACGGCTCGGCGGAATGACGGCAGAATGCGGCCTGAATTTATTGATGGGACCGGTTAAATGGAGATGCAGATGGATGATAAATCAAAATGTTCAGCCGTGATCCATCCGTGGTGGTTACGCGTTTGTCACTGGATGAATGCTGCGGCCATTGTGATTATGACGCTGAGCGGATGGCGTATTTATAACGCTTCTCCACTCTTTGATTTTCGCTTTCCCGGTGAGATTACTCTCGGCGGTTGGTTGGGTGGTGCGTTGCAATGGCACTTCGCCGCGATGTGGATTTTCGCCGCAAATGGTGTGGTTTATCTGCTGATGAACCTGTTTACCGGTCGCTTCGGTAAGAAGTTTCTGCCGCTGAGTTTGCGCGGATTCTTACATGATGCACTCAGCGCGCTGAAAGGCAAATTAGCCCATGCAGATTTACGTCAGTACAACAACGTACAGCGCGCCGCTTATCTGTTTGTGATGGTGGTTTGCCTGCTGCTGGTGCTGTCTGGCTTAGTGCTGTGGAAATCGGTGCAGTTTGGACTGTTACGCGACCTGCTGGGCGGTTATGAAGCGGCACGTTACATCCACTTTTATGCCATGTCAGCGTTGGTGGGATTTGTCGCGGTACATATTGTGATGGTGGCGCTGGTACCAAAAACGCTGCTCGCAATGTTGCGCGGACGCTAAGGAGAGCGAAATGAAAAAAATTGATGTTGATCTTTCGCCCAGCGATGCAGATGCCTTGGTCAAAGAGGCGCAGCAGTTACTGGCACGCAAACTGGATTCATCCTCACGTCGACGCTTTTTACGTCAGGGCTTAACGCTCGGCGGCGTAGTGATGTTAACCGGCTGCGATCTCACTGATAAACCGGACGTTGATAGCGTGCTGAATAAATTTTCCCGCTTCAACGATCGTGTGCAGAGCTGGCTGTTTAATCCGGCCAATCTGTCACCGGAATACAGCGCCGATCGTATCTCGCAATCTTTTCCGTTTAACGCGTTTTACGGTGAGGAAGATATCCCGCAGATCAATGGCGACCAGTGGCGCCTGGAGATTGCCGGGCTGGTGAATGATAAGCGTAGCTGGTCGCTGCCTGAGCTCTACAACATGCAGCAGGTTGATCAGATAACGCGCCATATCTGCGTTGAAGGTTGGAGTGAGATTGGTCGCTGGGGCGGCGTGCGTTTTGCTGATTTCCTGAAGCTGATTGGTGCCGACACCACAGCCAAATACGTCAGCTTCAAGTGTGCGGATGATTATTACACCAGCATCGATATGGCATCGGCGCTGCATCCGCAAACCATCATGGCATTGAGCTGGGATGGACGAATTCTACCGCCTGAATATGGTTATCCGATGAAGATCCGTATTCCCACCAAACTGGGATACAAAAATCCGAAGCATATTCAGGTGATAGAAATAACCAATCGTTATACCGGTGGTTACTGGGAAGACGAGGGCTACAACTGGTTCGGCGGAAGCTGATCCCTTAACTCGGTGCCATATTGCGCCAACACCTTTTATAAACCCTAGAAATGTAAGGAAACACCCGATGAAAAACGTAATCGTAGCAACCTTTATCGCTTCAATGATGACCATGTCTGTGGCTTACGCTGCTGATACCATGGGCAAAGACGCCATGAAAAAAGACGAAATGGGCATGAAGAAAGATGCCATGCACAAAGACGCGATGGGCATGAAAAAAGATGCCATGAAGAAAGACGAAATGGGCATGAAGAAAGATGCCATGAAGAAAGACGAAATGGGCATGAAGAAAGATGCCATGAAGAAAGACGAAATGGGCATGAAAAAAGATGCCATGAAGAAAGATGAAATGGGCATGAAAAAAGACGCCATGAGCCGCTAAGATCATCCTCTTACTCCATGTATGTCGGGCCATCACTTTCGTGATGGCCTTTTTCTTTACGGGGAAAAAATCTGAAGTCGGGTGCGAAACTGGTCAATGTGAGCTGAATCGCGCTAGCATTGATCAAAACCCTGACTCAACGAGGACGTTATGGCTATAAAACTGGTTGCAATCGATATGGACGGCACGCTGCTCAATCCGCAGCACGAGATCACGCCTGCAGTTAAATCGGCCATTGAGCGCGCACATAAAAAAGGTGTGATGGTGGTGCTCACTACCGGCCGTCCTTTCGTCGGCATTCAGCGCTATTTAATGGAGCTGAATCTGGTTGATGAAGGCCAATACTGCATCAGCTACAACGGTGCGCTGGTGCATCGCGCTAATGATGGCGAGTGCGTCGCGGAAATCACGCTGGGTTTTGATGACTATTTATATATCGAACAGCTGGCGCGCGACCTTGGCGTCCACTTCCAGGCCTTCGACAAATCCTTCCTCTATACGCCGAACAAAGACATCAGCGAATTCACCATCCACGAAGCGAGCCTGACCGGTATTCCAGTGCGCTATCGTTCCGTGGAAGAGATGGATCGCGCCACGCGTTTCCCTAAGCTGATGATGATCGATAAGCCCGATCTGCTGGATTCTGCCATTCAGCGCTTGCCGCAGCAGGCACGCGACAACTACACCATTCTCAAAAGCGCGCCTTACTACCTCGAAATCCTCGATTCCCGCGTGAATAAAGGTCAAGGCGTGAAAATGCTGGCGGAGAAGCTCGGCCTGGCGCGCGAAGAAGTGATGGCAATTGGCGATCAGGAAAATGATCTGGCAATGATTGAGTATGCCGGAACCGGCGTAGCAATGGGCAATGCCATTGATTCGGTGAAGAAAATCGCGCAGTTCATTACCAAAACCAATATGGAAGACGGCGTAGCGCACGCCATTGAAGAGCTGGTGCTGTAAACCCTTCTTATTCTCCTCACGCTGTTTTTTGGTCGCCATAAATGGCGACCCTACAAACTTCACCAAGCCACTGTAGGGTCGCCATTCATGGCGACCTTATTACATCATCGCACATGCATTGTCTATTTTGTGATCCAGATTGTAGTACAGCTTAACTTAATGGTACTACAATCGGCGGCGCAGGTCAGGGCGGCGGTTAGGCTTCGCTACGCGAAAGCAGTAATCTGATGCGTAACTGCCTTTCATTGAATGGAACATCATGACACAAGAACAATTAAGCAAAACAGAGCGCATCATCCTGACGCTGGGTGAAGAAATTGTGGCCGGCAAATTTGTACCGGGCGCGGCGTTACCCGCCGAAGCTGAGCTGTGTGAGCGCTTCGGCACCTCGCGCAACATCATCCGCGAAGTATTTCGCTCGCTGATGGCGAAACGTTTGATGGAGATGAAGCGCTATCGCGGCGCGTTCGTCACGCCGCGCAATCACTGGAACTATCTCGATAGCGACGTATTGCAGTGGGCGCTGGCGCACGATCAGGACCCGCGTCTGATTGCCGCCATGAACGAAGTACGTGTGCTGGTCGAGCCGCAGATTGCGCGCTGGTCAGCCGAACGCGCCACCTCAAGCGATCTGGCTGCGATTGAACTGGCATACAACGACATGGTTGCTAACCACCTCAATCGTGATGCCTTCAATGAAGCGGATATCCGCTATCACGAAGCGGTGCTGAATTCGGTACACAATCCGGTGCTGCAGCAGCTCAACGTGGCGATCAGCCAGCTGCAAAAAGCGGTGTTCGCGCAAACCTACATGGCGGACGAAGGCAACATGCCGCGCACGCTCGCCGAACACAAAGCGCTGTTCGATGCCATTCGTCATCAGGATGGCGATGCTGCTGAGCAGGCGGCGAAAGCGATGATTGCCAGCTCCACGGCGCGACTCAAGGAGATTATGTGACCCGCTATATTGCGATTGATTGGGGCTCAACCAACCTGCGCGCCTGGCATTATCAGGACGACGTTTGCATCGATGAGCGTCGTTCGGAAGCCGGCGTCACGCGCCTGGGCGACCGTACGCCAGCGGAAGTGTTTGCCAGCATCACTGCCGGTTGGCCAGTCAACGACGTGCCGGTGGTGATGGCGGGCATGGTGGGCAGCAATGCCGGCTGGCTGTCGGTGCCGTATCTCTCCTGTCCGGTGGCGCTGGGCGAAATCGCTAGCCGCCTGACGCGCGTTGAGGATAAAGCGTGGATCGTGCCGGGATTGAGTGTCGAACGTGCTGACAACTGCAACGTTATGCGCGGTGAAGAGACGCAGCTGCTCGGCGCGTTAGAACTGCAACCTGCGCCGCTCTACGTGATGCCAGGCACGCACGCCAAATGGGTGAAGATGGAACAGGATCGCGTGCTGGATTTCCGCACCGTGATGACCGGTGAACTGCATCATCTGCTGCTGAAACAGTCGCTGATTGGCGCGGGTTTACCCGAGCAGCAAGAGAACGCGGCAGCTTTTCGCGAAGGCGTGCAAGTCGGCAGCAACGATGCTTCGATTCTCTCGCGCCTGTTTGAAGTCCGCGCTTCTCACGTGCTCGGCGCACGCGATCGCCGCCATATCAGTGACTTTCTTTCAGGCTTGCTGATTGGTCACGAAGTGGCGCTGATGACGCAACAGGCCAACGCCACAAGCCGACCGATCACCATTATTGCCGGTAGCGCGCTGGCGCAACGTTATCAGCAGGCGCTGCAGTTTATCGGCATGGATTCAGTCACGCTGGAAGGCGATCGTGCTTTCCAGCACGGAATAAGGAGTATTGCGAATGTCCTGGCAAACTAAAGTCCCGCTGATCGCCATTTTGCGCGGCATCACGCCGGATGAAGCCGAAGCGCACGTTGGCGCACTGATTGAAGCGGGTTTCGATGCGATTGAAATCCCACTTAACTCGCCGGAGTGGGCGAAAAGCATCGGCGCGATGGTGAAGACCTTCGGCGATAAAGCGCTGATTGGCGCGGGTACGGTGCTGAATCCGGCGCAGGTCGATGAGCTGGCAACGCTGAACAGCAAATTAGTCGTCACGCCAAACACCGATGTTGCGGTAATCCGTCAGGCGGTCGCCAAAGGGATGATCGTCGCCGCCGGTTGCGCCACCGCGACCGAAGCGTTCACCGCCTTACAGGCAGGTGCGCAGGCGCTGAAAATTTTCCCGTCGTCAGCTTTTGGTCCGGGCTACATCAAAGCGCTGAAAGCGGTGCTGCCGCCGGAAGTGCCGGTGTTTGCCGTGGGCGGCGTGACGCCGGAAAACCTGCATGAATTTATGGCCGCAGGCTGCATCGGCGCGGGCCTGGGCAGCGATCTCTATCGCGCCGGCCAACCGCTGTCACGCACTGTGGAACAGGCTCGCGCATTTATTGCTGCATATAAGGACGCTGTACGATGAAAATTACCAAACTGACCACTTATCGCCTGCCGCCGCGCTGGATGTTCCTGAAAATTGAAACTGACGAAGGCATTGTCGGCTGGGGCGAACCGGTGATTGAAGGCCGCGCGCGCAGCGTGGAAGCGGCGGTACATGAGCTGTCGGAATACCTGATTGGTCAGGATCCGGCGCGCATCAACGATTTATGGCAGGTGATGTATCGCGGCGGCTTCTATCGCGGCGGTCCGATTCTGATGAGCGCCATCGCCGGTATCGATCAGGCATTGTGGGATATCAAAGGCAAAGCGCTCGGCGTGCCGGTATATCAACTGCTTGGCGGTTTAGTACGCGACAGCATCAAAGCCTACAGCTGGGTAGGCGGCGATCGTCCGGCCGATGTGATTGATGGCATCAAGAAACTGCGCACCATCGGTTTTGATACCTTCAAACTCAACGGCTGCGAAGAGATGGGCATTATCGATAACGCGCGCAAAGTCGATGACGCGGTGAATACCGTGGCGCAGATCCGTGAAGCCTTTGGCAAAGAGATTGAGTTTGGCCTCGATTTCCACGGCCGCGTTAGCGCGCCAATGGCAAAAGTACTGATCAAAGAGCTGGAACCCTATCGCCCGCTGTTTATTGAAGAGCCAGTGCTGGCGGAGCAGGCGGAATATTATCCGCGTCTGGCAGCGCAAACTCACATTCCCATCGCCGCTGGCGAACGCATGTTCTCGCGCTTCGAGTTCAAACGCGTGCTGGAAGCGGGTGGATTGGCGATTCTGCAACCGGATCTGTCACACGCGGGCGGCATCACCGAGTGCTACAAAATTGCTGCGATGGCCGAATCTTACGATGTGGCGCTGGCTCCACACTGTCCGCTGGGCCCAATCGCGCTGGCCGCGTGCCTGCACGTTGACTTCGTCTCACGCAATGCGGTGTTCCAGGAACAGAGCATGGGGATTCACTATAATCAGGGCGCTGAATTGCTCGATTACGTGATCAATAAAGACGATTTTAAAATGGATGACGGTCATTTCTATCCATTAAATAAACCGGGCCTCGGCGTGGAAATTAATGAAGAGTTAGTGATCGAACGCAGTAAAAATGCCCCTGACTGGCGTAATCCCTTATGGAGATTCCCGGATGGTTCTGTCGCCGAGTGGTAATTAATACGTATTAAATTTTATTAAATCTCGATAATTATATGCCGGTGAAATAGGGCATAGGGTTTCGCTCAGCCTGTTTCCCGGCACAGCTTATTTACCGCTAATGCGGTTTTACCTTTGATATCGCTACCCTACATTTGCCGGGGCGTGCTCTGTCGCGCCTAAACGGCAAAAACGATTACGGAGAAACACCATGGATCTCTCTGCTGTTCAGGCCAAACCGACGCGCCGTCGTTATATCACGCTGCTGATGATATTTATTACGGTGGTCATTTGTTATGTCGATCGCGCTAATTTAGCCGTCGCGTCCGCGCATATTCAGGAAGAGTTCGGTATTACCAAAGCGCAAATGGGTTATGTATTCTCAGCCTTTGCCTGGTTATATACGCTGTGCCAGATTCCCGGCGGCTGGTTCCTCGATCGCGTGGGTTCACGCTTAACCTATTTTATTGCCATCTTTGGCTGGTCGGTTGCGACCTTATTACAGGGTTTCGCCAGCGGATTATTATCGTTAATTGGTCTGCGTGCGATTACCGGCATATTTGAAGCGCCGGCTTTCCCTACCAATAATCGCCTGGTAACCAGCTGGTTCCCCGAGCAGGAGCGCGCTTCCGCCGTCGGCTTCTACACGTCCGGTCAGTTTGTCGGCCTGGCGTTCCTCACGCCACTGCTGATCTGGATTCAGGAACTGCTGAGCTGGCATTGGGTGTTCATTATTACCGGCGGCATCGGCATCATCTGGTCGTTTATCTGGATCAAGTTCTATCAGGCGCCGAGCCAGAGCAAAGGCATTAATAAAGCCGAGCTGGAATACATCCGTGAAGGCGGCGCGATGGTGGATGGCGATGCGCCGAGCGAAAAGAAAACCCGCACCAAACTCACCGCCGCCGACTGGAAACTGGTGTTCCACCGCAAGCTGTGCGGCGTCTATCTTGGTCAGTTCGCCGTGACATCCACGCTGTGGTTCTTCCTGACCTGGTTCCCGAACTATCTGACGCAGGAAAAACATATCGCGGCACTTACCGCTGGCTTCATGACCACCGTGCCATTCCTCGCGGCATTCGTTGGCGTGATTCTGTCGGGCATCGTCGCCGATCGTCTGGTGCGCAGCGGTCGTTCGCTCGGTTTTGCGCGCAAAACGCCAATCATCTGCGGCCTGCTGATTTCCACCTGCATCATGGGCGCGAACTACACCAATGATCCAATCTGGATTATGACGCTGATGGCGATCGCTTTCTTCGGCAACGGTTTCGCCTCAATCACCTGGTCGCTGGTCTCTTCGCTGGCACCGGTGCGTCTGATTGGTTTGACCGGCGGCATGTTCAACTTTGTTGGCGGCCTGGGCGGCATCACCGTGCCGCTGGTGGTGGGCTATCTGGCGCAGGATTACGGCTTTGCACCAGCGCTAGTGTATATCTCGGCGGTGGCGCTGATCGGTGCACTGTCTTATATCCTGTTAGTCGGTGATGTAAAACGCGTAGGTTAATACACCCCGTAGGGTCGCCATTCATGGCGACCTTGCCAATAACCGCACTGTAACCGCAACCCGGTTTATTCGCATCGCCCCGCCAAATCACGTAATTTATCCGGCAACTGTTAGATGGAAGGTTGCCTAATGTCAGAACAACAAATCACCTTTGCCGCGCGTCATCATCAACTCACCAACATCAACGTCTGGACCGGCGACAGCCAGTGGCTGGCATTTGATGTGCGACCTTCCGGCGCCTCTTTTACCAGCCTGACCATCGAGCGCGTCAACGTGGCAAGCGTCGCCGTTGAGGTGCTGTATCAGGCACGCGATGGCGCGCACGTTGGCGTGGTCACCGTCAGTCCGGATCTGCCATCGCGTTACGTCTGTATTCATGGCCCGGAACATCCGGATGCGCACTGGCGCTACGATTTTCATCACCGACGTGGCGTGATCGTGCAGCAAGGCATCGCCGAGAACCTCGACGCCTGTGACATCACCGCGCCTTACACGCCCGGCGCGCTGCGCGGTGGCTCGCATGTCCACGTCTTCAGCCCGGACGGTTCGCGCCTGAGTTTTACCTACAACGATCATGTGATGCATGAAAAAGATGCCGGCGATGACCTGCGCAACGTCGGCGTGGCCGTGCCGCTTCATCCGGTGTGTCCGCCCAAACAGCATCCGCGTGAATATGAGGGCAGCCATTATTGCGTGTTGGTCAGCCAGACGCAGCGCGATCCACAGCCGGGCAGCGACCAGATCGATCGCGCCTATGAAGAGTGCTGGATCGGGAATCAAGGCTATCAGAAAGCGGATGGCAGTTGGCAGCGCTGGGCCATCGCCTTTATCGGCGATACGCGCGCCGTGAACGGCGACAAAGTGCCGGAAGTGTTCGTGGTGGATCTACCCGCCGCATTAGCCGATTACGCCAAAGCTGGCGCATCGCCCTTGCAGGGCACGGCGGATAAATTGCCTGCGCCGCCAGCTGGCGTGCAGCAGCGCCGCATCACGCACACCAACGGCCTGGCACTGCAGCCGCGTCACTGGCTGCGCGCCTCAGCGGATGGCAGCGCCATCGCCTTTTTGCTGGCGGACGATCAGGGCGTGATTCAGCTGTGGACGGTTTCACCCAATGGCGGTCAGCCGCGTCAGGTGACGCAGTTAGCGAGCAGCATTCAGTCGGCGTTTAGCTGGCATCCACAAGGCGGCGCGATAAGCTTTATCTGTGATAACAGTGTGATGCGCTGTGAGATGGCGACGGGGAAATGTACGCGCTTGACGCCACGTAGCGATCAGGCGCCATCCGGTGATGCGGTGGTTTGGTCGCCGGATGGAGAAAAGATCGCTTATATGCGGGAAGTAGACGGCTGGCGGCAGCTGTTTTACGTTAGTGCGGCTGCGCGGGCATAGCAGCCGCGGTCGCCAGGCTGGATTGCGTGCCAGCCATTTTTTCGCTCTGCATCACGCGCTCGTGGATGGAATCCTTACTTTTATCGTCGTCAGAACGGAAGTAATCCCACGGCAGCAACACGGTATCCATTACCGCTGAGAACGGGAGATCGATCAGCGCCAGCGGCTTGATCGCCCAGCTGGTGTTGTCGTCAGTGATCATCTCTGCACTGGCGCGCGTGCCGGGATAGTAGCCCTGACTGGCGCCGGTGTGAGACATAACGCTGGAGCAGCCCGAAGTAACGAAGGTACTGCAAACCAGCACAGCTGTGAGCGGAAAGCGTTTCATCATATTCATCATCATCATCCCTTCAGTCATGGCATGGCCCTGGCTGGAGTGTGTCACCTGACGTTAAGCAAAGCTCTATGGCCGCGTCTTGATTCTCAGGCGAATCGTCCCCTGAGTGTATGTCATATCGTCAGAATTGCTGTAAAAAAATACGCATCAGCCCTTGAAAGCGACCAGGCTGCACCCACTTTTAAGGAACGGTCTTGTTGCTGTTGCCGGAAGGGACAACAACGGACTGCCCAACCTGTCCATGGTGGAAGGTTGCCTAAACTTGCTGAATATCAGGAGTCTTATTATGCGTAATTTTGATCTCTCTCCACTTTATCGTTCTGCCATTGGTTTTGATCGCCTGTTTAACCTGCTTGAGTCCAACCAAAACCAGGCCAATGGTGGCTATCCTCCGTATAACGTTGAGCTGGTGGATGAGAATTTTTACCGTATCACCATTGCCGTGGCGGGCTTTGCCCAGAGCGAGTTAGATATCACCTCGCATGACAACGTGCTGGTGGTGCGCGGTGCGCATCCTGAAGAGCAGCCGGAGCGTAAGTACCTGTATCAGGGCATCGCCGAGCGCAACTTCGAGCGCAAATTCCAGCTGGCCGATCACATCACCGTGCGCGATGCGCGTCTGGAAAATGGTCTGCTGAGCATCGATTTAGTACGCATCGTCCCGGAAGAGGCGAAACCGCGTCGTATCGAAATCCTGTAATCAGGATGTGAGTTGAAAAAAAACGCCGCTGAAAAGCGGCGTTTTTGTTTAGGTGCGCACCAATAATCGCTGACTGACCATGCCGCCAAACACATTCACCAGCAGGCCGAGGATGATCACTGAAACCCCAATCATCTGTTGAATCGACAAGGTTTCACCGAGAATCAGCGCCGCGCTGAGAATGCCCACCACCGGCACCAACAGCGACAACGGAGCCACGCGCCAGGTTTCATAGCGACTCAGCAAGTTACCCCAAATCGCATAGCCGACAATGGTGGCGATAAAGGCGAGATAGATCAGCGCCAACACCGTTTGCAGCGAGATGTGCAGCAGGCTGGTCACAATCGCCGCTTCGCCATCGAACAGCCACGAGCAGGCAAAAAACGGCACTATCGGCACCAGCGCACTCCACACCACCAGCGACATCACCGGCACTTTGCGGTTACGCAAAATGATTTTGTTGGTGATATTGCCGAGCCCCCACGACAGCGCCGCAGCCAGCGTCAGCATCATGGTAGTGAGCGTAATGCCCGCGGTGGTTTGGCCTTCCATGCCTGCGGTCGCCAGCATAAACATGCCGAGCGTCGCCACTAAAATGCCGGCGATGTGATTCCAGCGCAGCTTCTCCGCCAGGAACAGCGCGCCCAACAGCAAGGTGAAAAAGGCCTGCGCCTGTAACACCAGCGACGCCAATCCTGCCGGCATGCCCAGTTTGATGGCAAGGAACAGAAAGGCGAACTGGCCAAAGCTGATGGTCACGCCATAAACGATCAGCCAGCGCAGCGGAATCGCCGGACGCTTCACAAACAAGATCGCCGGAAACGCCACCAGGCTAAAACGCAATCCCGCCAGCAAGAAGGGCGGCATGTCCTGCAGGCCCAGCTTAATCACCACAAAATTCACGCCCCACGCCACCACAACCAGCAGGGCCAACAACATATCTTTAACTGACATACTCATTCCTTCCTGCCGTAATCAGGCAGTTGCCGTTACCGGTGTCGCGATCTCGGCACAACATTCTTCACCGACAATCTTAAAGAAATCATCCACCTGTAAAGCAATGGAGCGATCCAGTGCGCCGGCGTTGAACCACAGCGTGCCGACGTCGCGCAGGCGCGCATCGACGCGCAGCGCCAGCCGGTCATCAAAACTAAACGGCGGCACCGCGCCCATCACGCACTGAGTTAACTCCTGCGCTTTCTCTGGCGCAGCAAAACTCGACTTCTTGCCGCCAATGGCGCGTGCGGCGCTTTTGAAGTTGATCTTGCAGTCGCCCGGCACAATCGCCAGCAGATAGCGCGCATCCGCGCCATCCGGCATCGTCACTTCCAGCACCATCGCTTTGGCCGCCTGATTGAGATCGTTACCGCGAATCTCGCTAATCAGGTCGGTCTGGCCGATGGCTTCATGCTCCACCACGCGATAACGCGCCTGATGCTGATCCAGCAGGGCCGCTACTTTTTCATAGGTATTCATGCTCGTCTCCTCGTCGAAAACCTGGCGTTAACTCCAGGCGATGGCGTGTTTCATTTTTTTGTCGGTCAGGCCAAAGAAGAAGCCCATGGTGATGCGCGTGTCGCCTTCCACGCGATCAATTTCGTGATAAAACGCAGGGTTAAACAGATAGATATCGCCACTGCGCGGTGAGAACTCGCACACCTCGCTGTGCTCAATAACGCCGGTTTGATAACCAAGCTCGCCCGGCGTTTTGTAGTACTCATCCACCGGCTGCCACTTCTTATTGAAGATGCGCAGCTCGCCGCCGGCGTTGCACTCCTGCAAACAGACCACGCAGCTGAGTTGATGCAGGATGTGGGTCACCGCCAATCCGCTGCCAGCGGCATCGCGCACGATGTTGTCGTTATGCAGGGGATTGGCGACGCCGTTAGCGTGGAAGCGCACAATCGAACCGGCGTAATCGCCCAGTTCAGGTTCGTTAGCGGTTTGCAGGCTTTCCAGGCGCAGCGCGTGCTTAACCCAGTTGTAGATCTGATCGCGCAGGCAGTGCAGCGACGGCGGCAGCGCGGGCTGGATATCGCGCAGTTCGGTGAAGTAGTTTTCCGGCGCTGCGGTGTGCTTCGCCAGATAAGGGCCAAGCGTGGTCAGCGCGCCGTTCGGGTAGTGCGACACCCGCACCTGTTCGCGACACTGCTGCAAATCATCTACCACCGCTGCGCGCACGTCCGGCGTGAGGAAGTTACGTAACACCAGCAACGGCACGCGCGCTGTGACGATGTCATCCAGCCAGGTGCTTTCCACAAACATGTTCGGATGAATAACGCGGATCTGATTGAAAATCGCCATGTTGATCACTCCCCAATAGGAAATTCATGAAGTTCATGGTTACTCATACGACGCCATTCAGACGCCGTGCCCAGTGCTGAAATAGGTTCAGAAGAGATGAAAGTGGTGTTGTTGTTCTGTAAGCGGTGCAGCGTGAAATAGTTGGGATAGGGCGTATCGTCGGGATGCCATTGCCACGCCCAGGCTTTATCGCGCGTGACAAAAATGGCGTTGGCCGAACTGCCGCCCGGCGCGACCTGCGCCATCTTGTCGTGCAGATAATCGCGGGTGAAATCGGCGGGCGTGGCGCGATCCACTACATATTCCAGATACTCAGCGGAATCAAAACGCGACTCCGCCATGCCCAATTGCTGATAGACGGTGGGCAAAAAACCGTTATGCATCATGTACCACTGCGTTGCGCCGCTGGTGCGCCACAGCGGATGGGAAAATTCGATACCGTGATTTTTGCTCAGCGTGGCGTGGCGTACATGCACCGCCAGAAAGCGGCCGCGCAGGCGATCAACATCAATGGTCGGCAGCGCATCGGCGAAAGTGCCGGTGCCGTGCAGCGTGCGAATGTGCCCTTGTTCCAGCCATAAACAGCCCCAACCGTTGGGATGCTGTTTAATCGGACCTTCGTGCGTGGCGGTTTCACCGCAGCTCATGGCACGCGCGGCGTCCAGCACCGCAGCGGCATCAAATTGGCCGTGCGCCACAATCATTCTGCACATAGTAAATCTCTCCGTGTGGTGAGCGATGAGACCTCAAGAATCTGATGGAACACCGCCAGAATCTCGTCGCGGCTGGTGGCTGCGAGGCGGAAGGTGGCGAGAATGCCGGCGTGGCGGGTTAAATCGGCATACAGCGAAGAGCGCGGCGAAACCGCCAGCGCGGGCAGATTGAGCGGTGGCAACAGCTGACCGCGTTGATGCTGTTCGATCCAGCGTTCAGCCGCGTCATACTGCAGGCGCTGACGCAAACGCACGCGGCCCACCGCCTGCGGCTGCGGCGGGAAATGCAGCGGCGGCATGCCGTGACCGGCTTCGATGTGAAACGCCACTTCTGCCCAGTTGATGCCGGTAACTTCCTGCACCAAATTCACCACGCCCATGCCGGAAAGGCGGAAGCCCATTTCGAGGAAGTGCGGTTCGCCGTTGACCAAAATAAAGTCGATATGAAACGCGCCCTGACGATAGCCGAAGGTTTCGCAGCAGAAGCTCATCAGGCTGGTAAAGCTGGCGGGCAACTGTTGCGCCGCGACCGCCACATGACCGGATTCGTAAAAACTGACGCAGCCATCGGCATCGCTATGGTGTTCGATCACCTTTTGGCAGCAGGTCAGCGCCACGGCGTGGCCGTTCGCCACCACGCCTTGCAGCGAATACTCGTCGCCCGCCAGCCAGCTCTCAACGATAAATCCACTGAAGCCGCGTCCGCCGTAATTCATGGTATCGACCAGCTTGCCAATCACCGCATCAAGCTGGCTGGCCTCTTTCACCAACCAGATGCCAAGGCCGCCGCCGCCATCAACCGGCTTGATCACGCAGGGATAGAGCAGCGCTTCACGTGCATCGCGGATGCTGAGCGGCGAGGCAAAAAAGCGAAACTCCGGTTGCGGAAAGCGCTGCCAGGCTTTACGTAACGCCATGCGCTGCGCGTACTTATCCGGCGGAATAAAGCTCACACCGGCGTCGGGCCCAGCCAGCAGTTCGCGCACGCGGCCGGCGCTGGCGTTGTAGGCTTCAAAGCCCGCCAGCACCACGTGAGGATGTTCCATCAACCCGGCGTGCAAACAGGCTTGCAGCACATCCCACGGATTTTCCGGGCGATCGAGCCGCACAATCAGATCGAACGGCAACGGAATGCTCAGCGATTGGTAATCGACGAAATCGCCCATCTCCGCCAGCACGGTAAAGTAGCCCTCGCGTTTGGCCACCGCGCAGTAAGGATTTTGTCCGTCGCGGGTGGCGCCAATCTGCAGGAAAATCTTTCTCATCGCGTTGCCTTACCGGGTTAACGCCCGGAGATCACTTCAGTGACGACGTCTTGCATGACACCGTTATTCACCTGAATCACTGCTTTGTGCGGGTCAAAACGCAGCACGCGCGAAAGCGCATCGCCGCGCTGATCGTCCAGCAGTGAACTCACCTGCGCGCTGCGCCAGCAGTGACGCATCTGCGCCACGGTCAAACCAGAAAGTTGCTCCAGCTGCTGCGCCAGCAACAGATCGTCGCTTTCGCCGCACAGCAGGGCGCGCACCGCCGCTTCGTCCGGCGCATCGACCAACTGCTGCAACCAGCTTTTCAGCTGATGGCCTTCGGCGATAAACGGCGAATAGATCATGCAAACCAGTTGGGTTTCATTGAGGCCAAATGCTTGTTCGGCGAACTGCGCGGCGCGCTGGCGGGCGCGCTTAATCGCCTCATCGTCCTGATAGCGTGCCGCCATCTCATCGATCAGCTGCGGCGGGAAATCCTTTTTCACCATCAGCCCGAGCGCAAAGCGCACATATTCGCGAATGCCTTCGGCGTAGCTGCGCTGCAACAGCGTCTCCGCTCGCAGACCGCGAATATGTGCCATTAACGTCGGATTACCGCAGTCCGATTCGGAGAAGCTGAACATCAGTTCATCAAAGCGGAAATGCATAAATTCGGTCAGCAGCGCCCAGTGCGCACCGGCTTCATACGCGGTGTCTTGATAGATGTTGAAGAACAGCGGATCGCGTTCCAGCTGCCAGGTAATGCGGTGCGCGGGCGTCACCTGATCGGCACCGTAGATATCGGCGAAATAGCGCTCGGCCACGCCATCCAGCGTCTGCAGGAAGCCGCTAAAGCCGCGCGATTTATCCGCCACCGGCGCATCAAACAGCCGCGAAAGATGGCGCGCCCACGCCAGATAAGCGGTTTGTTCCTGCGGCGAATCGCCGGTGATGATCACATCAACGCCACCGTCGTAATGCGCTGCCAGGCCAAACGAGTTCACCATGCTGAGATTGCAGGCGTTACAAAAGGTAGAGCGCGCATCGGCGCGGAAGCGGTGGCCATTCATCAGCACATCGTTGCGATTTTGCTGGCGCACGCTATCGGGCATCGGTAAATGGCGATCGAAGTGACGGATTTGCAGGCCGTCGGTGACCAGACATTCGGTAAAGTCATCATCGAGGATGTGCAGCGCGCGGTATACGCGATCGATATTCTCCATCACGCTGTCGTTCATCGCCGCATGACGGTTGGTGCTGATGCGCAGCTGAAAGGTGCTGCCGTGCTGCTGCCAGATCAGCCCCTGAATGTAGCGCACGTACGCCACCATATAGCTGCTGTCTTTGCCGCCGCCGTAGGCCAGCAGCACGCGGTTATTTTCCGGGTGCGCGGCGTCGGGAAGTGCGGCCAATAAACGGCGTGAACAGTGTTGCGCAGAATCGATAATCGTCGGGGTGAGATATCCACTAATCTCTCGCATCATGGTGGACAGATTATTCATTTTCACTTCATCCTTTGGCTAATAAAGTCGCTGCTGCCGTGCTGGCGGCAACAGACGGGAAATGGGCCACGAAGGTGCTACGGAATGAATTTTTTAGTCGGAAGCGGCACTGCAACTAATGCGTATGGTTATCAATTAACTAATGCAGCCTAAAGTACTTTGAATGTAATCTGGTGAAAACGCACAGATCCGGACGAAATAGGGTGGAACAGATGGCGGGTGAAACGGAACAGGGCAGTCGTTACCGTCAAATCGCAGAGCAGATAAAACAAGCCATTCACAGCGGCTCGCTGCCGCCCGACAGCCGTTTACCGTCGGTGCGCACGCTGGCGACGCAGTACAGCGTCAGCATGACCACCGCGCTGAAAACATTACGTACCCTTGAGGATGAGCACTACGCGGTGGCGCGTCCCAAGTCCGGTTTTTTTGTCGCCCCGCGGCCTGCTAATAAAACGTTTCCCGCGGTCATCAACGAGCAAGCGCGCGAAGTGGCACCGCTCGACGAGCAAACCGAGCTGCATCTGGCGATGCTCGGTTCAGACTGCCGCGTACGGCTGGATCTGGCCAACGGCGACATCTCACTCTATCCGGTGAAGAAGATTGGTTTGCTGATGCGCCAGATGGGATACAGCAAACCGGCGCTGCTGGGCAACACCGTGAAAGGCACCGGCTATGCGCCGCTGAAAAATGAAATTGCGCGCCGTGCAGTGGATTATGGCTGCAATATCAACGCTGATGACATCCTGATCACCAACGGTTGCATTGAAGCGATTTCGCTGGCGCTGCGCGCCACCACGCGGCCTGGCGATATCGTGGCGGTGGAATCGCCCTGCTATTTCGTGCTGCTGCAGATGCTGCATAACCTCAATCTGCGGGTGATTGAGGTAGAAGCCGGGCCGGAAGGCTACGTTAATGTGGAGAAACTCACCGTGCTGTTTCAGCGCAAAGCGGTGCAGGCTTATCTCACCATCAACAACATCAATAATCCGCTGGGCAAAAGCATTCCCAACGAGCAGAAAGCCTATATTGCGCGTCAGGCCGACGAGAACGATGTGGTGATCATTGAGGATGATATCTTCGGCGATACCGCATTCGGCGAGCGCCGCCCGTTCCCGATGCGCGCCTTCAGCCCGAACGCTATTTTGTGCAGCGGCTTCTCGAAAACCGTCGCGCCCGGCATTCGTATTGGCTGGGTGCACAGCAGCAACTACATGCGCAAAATCGCCTCGCTGAAATACACCACCAGCATGGGCACGTCGGTATTGTCGCAGGCGGCGATTGCCGAACTGCTGCGCAGCGGCGGCTACGATGCGCATCTGCGTAAGCTACGGCGTGAGCTGAAGAATCAAATCCAGCATATGCGTCAGGCGGTGCTGCGCTACTTCCCGGTGGGCACGCGGGTTTCTGATCCTGAAGGCGGCTATGTGTTGTGGGTGGAAATGCCGATCGGCGCGCTGAATGTGCGCGCGCTGTTTCTCAAGGCGCGCAATGCGGGCATTGGTATCGCGCCGGGCCACATTTTCGCCACCGATCACCGCTACGATCACTGTTTTCGACTCAATGCCGGGTTTGGCTGGAATGCCGAAGTGGAGCAGGCGATTCAGCAGCTGGCGCAGTGGTGCCAGTTGTCGTTGCCGGCGGAATTGTAGGGTCGCCATTTATGGCGACCTGGCCGAAAACCGCACGATTATCGGCGACCTGGCCGATTAATCGCTAAATGCGGCTTCCAGCTCTTCCGCCAATATCTGCACCGCGCGCTCAATCTTCTCCGCATCCGGCACATAATTCATACGCATGCATTGATGGGTGTGCGGCCATTCATGTTCCAGTCCGGGGAAGAAGAAGTGGCCGGGCACCATCAGCACGCCGCGTGCTTTCAGGCGCTGATACAGCGTTTCAGTGCTGATCGGCAGATCGCGGAACCACAGCCAGAGGAAAATCGCGCCTTCGGGTTTATGAATCAGGCAGCGATCTTCCGGCAGATAGCGGCGCAGAATCGCAATCGTCTCGCTCACTTTGGCCTGATAGAACGGCTTAATCACCTCTTCCGACAGGCGCAGCAAATCCCCGCGCACAATCATCTCATTGGCAATAGCAGGACCGATGCTGCCCGGCGCCAGGCTGATAATCCCATTCATATTGCCAATCGCGGCGATTGTGCTCTCATCGGCGACGATAATGCCGCAACGTGCGCCCGGCAGGCCGAGTTTCGACAGGCTCATACAT
Source organism: Enterobacter sp. Sphag1F (assembly GCF_014193275.1). Classification (NCBI taxonomy): domain Bacteria; kingdom Pseudomonadati; phylum Pseudomonadota; class Gammaproteobacteria; order Enterobacterales; family Enterobacteriaceae; genus Enterobacter; species Enterobacter sp. Sphag1F. Next base: position 75,234 of record NZ_JACHZD010000007.1, read on the forward strand.
AGAATGGTATTGGGATTCCACAGCGGACGCGCTTCGCTAAAGATGATGCCGGGGAACGGCACGCCGTAGGCGTTATCAATCAGCAGCGGTACGCCGTGCTGCTGCGCCAGCGCATCCAGCTGCAGCAGTTCGTCATCGGTGATCACGTTTCCGGTTGGGTTGGTCGGGCGCGATACGCAAATCAGGCCGACATCATCATTCAGCGGCAGATGATCGAAATCGACGTGATATTTGAACTGGCCTTCCGGCAGCAGCTCAATGTTGGGCTTGGCGGAGACAAACAGATCCTCTTCCAGACCGGCATCGGCGTAGCCGAGGTATTCCGGTGCCAGCGGGAACAGTACGCGCTTTTTGCTGCCGTCGGCGCGACGTCCGGCGAACAGATTGAAGAGATAGAAGAATGCGCTCTGACTGCCGTTGGTCAGCGCGATGTTTTGCGCGGTTAATGGCCAGCCAAGTTCTTCACGCAGCATCTTCGCCAGCGCATCCAGCAGCAGCGCTTTGCCGCGCGGACCATCGTAGTTGCACAGCGCTTCGCTCAGCTTGCCGTCCTGATGCATCTGCATCAGCAACTGGTTGAAATAGTCATTCATCGCCGGGATCTGCGCCGGATTACCACCGCCAAGCATGATGGTGCCGGGCGTGCGCAGGCCTTCACCCATGTCTTCCATCAGACGTGAGATGCCGGAGTGTTGAGTAAATTTGTCGCCGAACTGAGAAAAGGACATAGGAAGTTAAAACGTTGTGAAATCGAATGGGGAACCACCATAGCGCCCGCCGCTGGCAGGCGCAATGGGTAATGCAGCAAGCTTAGCCTTGGATCTGCGGGTTAACGCAGTTTTTCTCGACTTTTCCGCTCAGGGCGGCGATCAGGTTATCTACCGCGTCGCGCGCCATGCCGTAACGGGTTTCATGCGTGGCAGAACCGATGTGCGGCAGCGCTACCACGTTCGGCAGCGTCAAAATCTCGGCATCGGCAGGCACCGGCTCAACTTCGAACACATCCAGACCGGCGGCGTGGATGGTGCCGTCTTTCAGCGCCGCAGTCAGCGCCTGCTCATCCACCACCGGACCGCGACCTACGTTGATCAGAATTGCGCTTGGCTTCATCAACTTGAGCTGCGCCGCGCCAATCATATGGTGCGTCTGTTCGGTCAGCGGCAGGCTGATGCAGACAAAATCACTCTCTTTCAGCAAAGTTTCCAGATCGCAGGCACGCGCACCAAAGCGGGTTTCCGCCTCTTCATGCTGACGGCGCGCGTTATAAAGAATGTTCATGCCAAAGCCAAAGTGCGCACGCTGCGCCAGCGCCAGGCCGATGCGGCCCATGCCGAGGATGCCGAGGGTTTTGTGGTGCACATCGATGCCGAAATGATCCGGGCCAATGCTTTTTTTCCACTCGCCGGCTTTCACCCACTTATCCAGCTCGGTCACGCGACGTGCGGTGCTTAGCACCAGCGCCATCATGGTGTCGGCGACGGTTTCGGTCAGCACGGTTGGCGTATGCATCAGCAACACCTTGCGTTGATTCAACGCGTCGACGTTGAAGTTATCGTAACCCACCGACACGGTGGAGCAGGCGCGTAGCGCGGGCATTTTTGCCAGCAGCTCGCCATCCACTTTGCCGCCAGAGCCGAGCAAACCTTGCGCCTGTTCGAACTGCGCCGCGTGTTTCTGGATGGTTTCCGGGGAAATATCGTGCACTTCAGTAACGGTGAAATGGGCATCCAGCTTGGTGCGCAGGTCATCTGGCAGGCTCTTATAAAGAATCACAGCAGGTTTCATCTTTTGCTCCCTATAAAATGGTGAGGAGGCCTTGAGGCCTCCCGAATTGATTACGCGTGCTTTGCGCCATGCATCGGCGGCGATGTTTTATTCTGCGCCGGTTTGACGATCAACGTCAGCCAGACCGAGGCCAACAGCGCAGCACCCATGAAAATGTAGGAGGCGGCAGGCGAACCGGTCGCGCCATTAAGATAGCCTACAATCCACGATCCGACGAAGGAACCGAGTGCGCCCATGCTGTTGATCAGTGCCATCGCACCACCGGCGACGTTGCGCGGCAACATCTCAGGAATGATGGCGAAGAACGGACCGTACGGCGCATACATCGCACCACCGGCAATCACCAGCAGCGTATACGACAGCCAGAAGTTGCTGGAACCGACCAGATAGGAACCAAGGAACGCCAGCGCGCCAATCAGCAGCAGCGGCCAGACAAACAGTTTACGGTTCTGAGTTTTATCGGACGCCCACGACACCACGATCATCGCAATGGTCGCCACCAGATACGGCACCGCTGACAGCCAACCGGCTTCCACCATGCCCATCTGCGAACCGTTACGCAGAATAGACGGCAGCCACAGCACGAAACCGTACACGCCGATGCTCCAGGCAAAATATTGCAGGCACAGCAGGATCACGTTGCGATTACGAAACGCTTCACCGTAGTTACGTACCGCTTTAATGCCTTCCTGCTCTTTTTGCAGTTGCGCCTGCAGCGCGGCTTTCTCGCTTTCACTCATCCATTTGGCCTGGGCCGGTTTGTCCTGCACCAGGAACCACCAGGCAACCGCCCAGATCACTGCCGGGATGCCTTCGAAGATAAACATCTCGCGCCAGCCAAAGGATTCAATCAGATAGCCGGAGACCACCGACATCCACAGCACTGTTACCGGATTACCGAGGATCAGGAAGGTATTGGCGCGCGAACGCTCGGATTTGGTAAACCAGTTGCTGATATAGATCAGCATCGCCGGCATCACCGCCGCTTCCACCACGCCGAGCACAAAGCGGATCGCCGCCAGCATCGGAATGTTGCTCACCACGCCGGTCAGCGAGGCGCAACCGCCCCATAAAATCAGGCACCAGAAAATCAGCTTCTTAACGCTGCGACGTTCGGCATACAGCGCGCCGGGGATCTGGAAGAAGAAGTAGCCAAGGAAGAACAGGGCGCCCAGTAGCGATGACATGCCTTTGGTGATGCCGAGATCGTCATTTATCCCTGCGGCAGAGGCGAAGCTGAAGTTCGCCCGGTCCAGATACGCCAGACTGTAGGTGATAAACACGATGGGCATGATAAACCACCAGCGTTTTGGCGCGATTGTCTGCGATTTCATGGGTGACTCCTCTGGTTGAGGTGGACGCATTCAGTGGATGCGCCTCGCAATATAGTTGTAGTAGGTACAGATATTTTTTAAATCTTTGTTTGGCGGTCGCCATAAATGGCGACCCTACAAAACGCATCGACTATCGTAAATATTTAATAATCGCCCAACGCCGCACGCGTCGGCAGGCCTTCGCTGTCGCCAGCAACCTGAATCGCCAGCGAACCGATTTTATTACCACGCAGAATCGCCTGCGGCAGGGATTTTCCTTCCAGCAACGCGCTGATCAGCCCAACAGCAAAGCCGTCGCCGGCACCCACGGTATCGACCACGTTCTCGACGCGAATCGGTGCGACCTGGCCTTGCTGGCCGTCGGCGGTTTTGTACCAGGCGCCGTCGCCACCGGTTTTGATCACCACCGCTTTCACCCCTTTATCGAGGTAAAAATCGGCGATGGCTTCCGGCTGGCGATAACCGGTAAGAATCAAACCCTCTTTTTCGCCCGGCAGCACCCAATCGGCGTATTCCGCTAAATGATTGAGCTGTTTACGCATCTCCTCTTCGCTGCGCCATAACACCGGACGCAGATTGGGATCGAAGGAGATGGTTTTGCCGCGCGCGCGCATCTCTTTGGCCGCGTGTTGCGCCAGGGCAAGAGAGCTGTCGGAGATTGCCGCCGCCACGCCGCTTAAATGCAGATGGCGCGCGCTGCCAAAGTAGTCATCGTTGAAATCGTCGGGCGACAGATGGCTGGCGGCTGAGCCTTTGCGGAAATACTCCACTTCGGGATCGGAGCCGTCATCGACGCGGGATTTGAGCTGGAAGCCGGTGCGATAGCGTGCGTCGGTGGTGACGCAGCGGTGATCGACGCCCTCTTTTTCCAGCTGTTGCAGCGTGAAGCGACCAAAGCTGTCATTGCCGACGCGGCTCACCCAGCCTACGTTCAAACCGAGACGCGCCAGGCCAATCGCCACGTTGAGTTCGGCACCGGCAATGCGTTTGATGAAGCCTTCAGCTGCGGCGAGATCGCCAGTTTGCTGGGCGATAAACATCGCCATCGCTTCGCCAATCGTCACCACATCCAGCGTTTTTTGCGTCATCATCGGCTCCTTACGCTGCACGCAGCAGATCAACGTAATGGCGCGTGACCGCCAGCAAATCCGCGCCTTCCAGCGGGAATTCGATGCCGCGCGGTGCGTCGGTTGGCAGCGCGTTAAGCAGCGAGCGCCAGCTATCATCGGCCTGATCCAGCGCGATAGCGCGGAAGGTAGCGCCGTGCGGCACCGCCGTTTTAACGTGAATATAGCTAACGTAGCGGCTGAGTTGCGCGGCGGCCTGCAAACCGTCTTCGCCGGTCCACTGCCAGTTGCCCATATCGAAGGTCATATCCAGCGGCAATGCGGCATCGCAGGCCTGATGGAAGAAGCGCAGCATCGGCGCCAGCTTGCTGTCCGGGGTTTGATCGTTCTCAACCACCAGCGTCACCGTTGATGCTTTCAACACATCGCGCAGCGTGCTGGCATCGAGTTCCACAAAATGACCGAGCGCCACTTTCAGGCGCTTAGCGCCGATTTGTTCAGCTTCCTGAAGGAACTGCGCCAGACGCGGATTCAGTGCGCCATCATCCAGCCACAACGCTTCGGGCACGGAATAGCTGGCGCTCAGCTGATGCTGGGAAATCGCATTGCCGAGTGCGTGCAGCAGGCAGAGTTCATTTTCGTTGAACAGCTCGCGACGGATTTCGACGCCATCCGCGCCCGCCTGTTTGATCAGCGGCAACAGCGCGGCCTGGCCACCCAATTCCGCTACTTTCTGCGCGCCGTATGCGGCAGTTACAACAATAATTTCTGGTTTCATCACGTTTCTCCGGGCATGACCACATCCCATTCGTTATAAAAAACCTAAATGGAACCGGTTCCAAAGAGAAGGGGCAGACCGTGAAATTATGATCATGCTCACGAAGTGAGCCATAAAAGGGGAGGTTAGCGCAGCGGCTGGCTGGAGCCGCGCACGATCAGCTCGCCGGAGAAAAGCTGTTCGCTGATCGATTGCTCGCTGCCTTCGATGCGTGCAATGACTTGTTCCAGCGCGGCGTAGCCAATCTGCCAGGTGGGCTGTTTTAACGTGGTGATGCCGACGCCCGCCAGCGCCGCCCATTCCAGCTCATCAAAGCCCAGCAGGCCAATCGCTTCGCCCCAGCGCAGCTCAAGACGCTGCAGCGCGCGCGCCACTTGCAAGGTCAGCGCGCCATTGGCGGCAATCACCGCACAGCGTTTATCTGCATGGCGTTGATGGAACTCGTGCAGCTGTTTTTCCAGCGCGTCGGGCTGATGCAGCGCCACTTCGGCATTCTCTGCCGCAATCTGTGGCGCGCTGTTCACCGTGTCGTAGAAGGCGCGCAGACGTTCGCGGCGCGTGTTGACGCTGCCGAGCGGCTCGCTGAGGAAGAGCAGGGCTTGATAGCCGTTATCCAGCAAATGTTGGGTCGCAACAGTGGAAGCTTCAACGTTGTTGAGCCCCACCATATCGCAGGCGAAATCGGGGATTTTTCGGTCGATCAACACCATCGGCAGCATCGACTGTTGCAGCCGATTGAGCACTTCTTCATGCATGCCCACGGCATTCACCACAATGCCTTCCACCTGGTAGCTGCTCAGCAGTTGCAGGTAATGCTGTTCGAGATCGACTTCGTTGTTGGTGTTACACATCAGCAGGGTAAAGCCCTGCGCACGACACGCCGCTTCAATGCCGCTCAGCACGTCTACCGAGTAAGGATTGGTAATGTCGGCAATGATCAGGCCGATCAACCGCGTACGGCCGCGTTTCAGTCCACGCGCCATCTGGCTGGGACGATAGTTGAGCTCGGCGATGGCCTGTTCGATACGGGCTTTGAGATCGGGCGAGAGCAGATTCACTTCGCCATTCAGATAGCGGGAAACGCTGGTTTTACCGGTTTTTGCCGTACGGGCAACGTCACTGATTGTGGCTCGTGGCGGCCTGGTTTTCATTGCTTACACCTGCTGAAAAGAAACAGGCGAAGACTAACACAGCTCGGGCCAGGCGCAATCATTGCGCGTCAGAAGTGAGTCGCAGCACCGGTTGCCAGAGCGTTTGCAGCTCGTTCAGTGGTGCATCATCAAGCAGTTGCAGCACCATTTCGGCGATGCGCTCGCCAATGTGCTGCTGGGATGATTGCAGAATGGCGTTTACCGGCTGATCGACAATCGAATCGGGCGGCAATCCATCATACACATACAGCGGAATCGCCTGCGCCCCCTTCAGGCGGGCGGCTTGCTGCAGCGCAATCGCGGCACCTTCACCCAGCGTGCTGCAATCGGTAATGATCGCCTGCGGCGCATCGCCTTGCGCCAGCCAGGCATTGGTTTGTTGATAGCCAGATCGGCGCGTAGCGGGCAACGCGGCCATCAGGGATTGATCGACCGGCGCCTGATGCTGAATCAACGCATCAATAAATCCCTGGCGGCGATCGAGGATGTACGTCGCCGATTCGTCACTGCCGAGATAAGCCAGACGCGGCCATCCTTGTTGCAGGCAGTTTTCTGCCGCGAGAAAAGTACCGGCGTGATTATCGTAATCTATCCACGCGTACGGCTGTGGCAGCTCGCTGCGACCCAGCGTCAGGAAGCGGAAACCTTTCTGCTGTAAGCGTTGCAGTCGCGCATCCTGCGGCATGGTGTGGGTTAAAATCAGGGCATCGATGGCGCCGCTGCGCAGCATGCGAATCAGCTTTCGTTGTAGCTCTTGCGGTTTATCGGGTAGCAACAGCAGATCAATATCGTGCTGCGCGAGACGTTGATCGAGCGTCAGCAGCATTTGGCTGTAATAGCTGTCATTGAGCGAGGCGTGGCTAATGGGAAAGAGCAGACCAACCGCATTGGCGCGTCCGGTTTTCAGGCGGCGGGCCGCATCGTTGGGGCGATAACCGCGCGCTTGCGCTTCATCTTCAATGCGTTTGCGCGTGACGGCCGCTACATCGTCATAGCCATTTAGCGCCCGGCTCACGGTAGTAACAGAGAGGCCAAGGGTAGCGGCGATGGCTTTCAATGACATGATAGCGTCCCATTGATCAATTTTTGATCACGCTAGCATAAAGGAAAAGGCGGCTCTATCAGTTACGAATTTTTTAGCTTTTTCTGACAAAGATGGCGTCAAAAGTGGCGAAAAAGAGTGATAAAAGCCGACCTGCTCACGCAGTCGGCTCTACTTTTAGCTCAGCGGGCTGAGGGTGATCTCAACGCGACGGTTCTGTGCTTTACCGTCTTCGGTGCTGTTGCTGGCGACCGGATTATCCGGGCCTAAACCCTGCGTGCGCAGGCGGTTTTGCGCCACGCCCTGCAGAATCAGACCGCTGGCGACGCTGTCAGCACGCTGCTGTGACAGACGCATATTCAGCGCGCGCGTGCCGGTACTGTCAGTGTAGCCCACCACATTCACGGCGGTTTTTGGATACTCTTTCAGCACCATCGCGACGCCGGTCAGGGTGTTGGCTCCCGCCGGTTTCAGGTTGCTGCTGTTAGAATCAAAGGTGACGTTATTTGGCATGTTGAGCACGATGTTGTCGCCCTGACGCGTCACGCTGACGCCGGTGCCACGCATTTTGTCGCGCAGTTTCGCTTCCTGCACATCCATGTAATAACCCGCGCCGCCGCCCAGTGCAGCGCCGGATGCCGCGCCAATCAGCGCGCCTTTACCGCGATCTTTCTTCGACGACGACAGCACGCCCACGCCCGCGCCCAGCACCGCGCCTAAGCCGGCACCGATGCCCGATTTGCCAGCCTGCGATTCGCCGGTATACGGATTGGTGGTACAACCCGACAGCGCGAGGCTGCCGCTCAATAACAAGGTCAGCGCCAAAATACGCTTATTCATGAAAAATCCCTCACAGATTTAAACGGGGAAAAGTCCCAAAACGGCACTATTATGCCGTTCAATTATGGGGAAATGCGTGAGGGTCAGTCTTAATTTGTAAACTTTTGCTTTAAAGATTATCAGGATGGCAGAAACAGCTGGTTTGATGGTCGTTAATTAAGCCGCAGGCCTGTAGAAATGAGTGGCAGGTTGTCGGGCCGACGAATTTAAAACCACGTTTCTTAAGTGCTTTCGACAGCGCAATGGCGGGCTCGGAAGTGGTTGGCGCGTCTTTGTAATTCTCATAACGGTGCAAAATCGGCGTATGGTCGACAAAAGACCAGATAAAGCGCGAAAAGTCCTCTCCGGTGGCTTCCAGCGCCAGCAAAGCGCGTGCATTGTTGATGATCGCCTCAAGCTTACCGCGATGGCGAATCAGCCCCGCATTTTGCATCAGGCGTTCCATGTCGCTTTCATCCATCAACGCCACGGCATCGGGATCAAATTCATGGAAGGCACGGCGGTAATTTTCGCGTTTTTTTAGCACGGTAATCCATGAAAGCCCCGCCTGTTGGCCTTCCAGACAGACCATTTCAAATAAGACTCGCTTATCGGTTTGCGGCACGCCCCACTCTTTATCGTGGTACGCCAGATACAGTGGATCCTCAGTTACCCAGCCACAACGTTGCATTGCATCACTCCCTTAGCATATGAAATAGCGATAGTTCCCTTGACGTATGGCAAATTCGATTAATAGTTATACAACGGGCGCCGATATAGATCTTATAAAACTTAAACGCCTATCTCTTCCCGGCTCGTCAGGAGTCCTTCATGTTGCAGAAAAGTCAGCGGACAGGCCAGCACAAAATTGCGCTGGCTTTTAGCGGTTGGTGGCTATTTTTTCTGGCCGGGAATGCCTATGCCTTTGATCAGTCGAGCCAGAATAGCGCGCCCGATTACAACGCAATACTTGCTGAAAAAATTTCCAGTAATCATCTGATGTTGACAGAAAATCCCGATGCCAACCTGTTTGACGCCGCGCTCAATTCACCGAACGACTACGCGATGGTGATGCACAGTGAAACCGCCAGCGTCGGTGCCGCGCCCTTTGTGAATCGCTATTCGGCCGGTTGGTCGATGCCGATGAGTGAAGCGGTGAGTACCGGCCCCGTTGCGCAGTTTGCAGTGGATGATTCGACTTTGAGCTGCCCGAAGTGCGAACGCGTGGATAGCAATAATGCTGAACACATTGCCTCGCTTGGCTGGCGCGTGGATTCCAGCTTTGGCTGGATATCGCCGTGGGCGCAGGTGAGCTACAGCCATCTGGTGAATGAAGAGCTGCCTTCACCCACCCGTGAACACGCTGATGACATCAATGGCCGGGAAAACAATTGGGTGGATGTCAGCGTCGGTGCCAATATGCCGTTGGGGCAAAATATGGCCGCCTTTGCTTCCTTCGCGCAAACCGGTGCGGTGAGCAGCGGCGAGCAGTTCATCTACAGTCTTGGCGTCAGCGCCAGCTTCTAAATCGCGCGCGATCCGCCGCGCTAAAACAGTTACACTGAGCGTATTACGTCGGGCTGAATTTACCGCCCGGCGCACCATGCTGGTTAACGTCAGGTTTCTTCATGTCAGTCAAAATCTTATCTTCAACGTTGGTGGGGCTGGATGGCTTCTGCCATGACCCGCTCGCCGTGCTGCAGCAGGCCGATAACGGCACGCTGGCGGTGCTGCATAACAATACGCCGGCGTTTTATGCGCTTACGCCGCAGCGTCTGGCGCAGCTGCTGGCGCTGGAAGCCGCCGCGCAGCAGCCCAATGATGTCACGCTGGATGAGAGTCTGTTTCAGACCGAAAGCGCGCCGATTGCTACGCCGGTTGGCAAGTTCGCGATGTATGAAGGCTGGCAACCGGACAGCGATTTTCAGCGTCAGGCTGCCATCTGGGGCGTGGCGTTGAGTGAAGCCGTTACTGCCGCCGAGCTGGCCACGTTTGTGGCGTACTGGCAGGCAGAAGGCCGTTTGTTCCATCATGTGCAGTGGCAGCAAAAGTTAGCGCGCAGCGTGCAGATGAATCGCGCCGCCAATGGCGGGCAGCCAAAGCGCGATCTCACGCAAATCAGCAATACTGATTACGATATTCCCGATGGATTCCGAGGTGAGTAATGAAAACGCCGAACGATCTTTTTAGCCGCCTGAAAAAGATGATGCCGTCCGAAGTGCAGCCGAAATTCAAAAACGGCGCGGAGCTGCTGGCCTGGAATCAGGAGCAGGGCCGTTTGCGCTCGGAAGCGATTGTACGGGAAAACCGCGCGATGAAAATGCAGCGCATCATGGGGCGCTCGGGCATCCGCGAGCTGCACATGAACTGCTCGTTCGACAACTATCGCGTGGAAAATGATGGGCAGCGTAAAGCGCTGGCCATGGCGCGCGAATACGCCGCCGGATTTGAAAATAGCATCTCCAGCTTTGTTTTCTCCGGTCGTCCCGGCACCGGTAAAAACCACCTTGCGGCGGCGATTGGTAACGATCTGATTATTCGCGGTAAAAGCGTGCTGATTGTCACCGTGGCCGATTTGATGTCGAGCATGAAGGGCACTTTCAGCGGCGGCAGCGATTTAACTGAAGAGCGCCTGCTGCACGATCTCAGCCATGTGGATCTGCTGGTGATCGATGAGATCGGCATGCAGAGCGAATCGCGCTATGAAAAAGTGATCATCAATCAGATTGTCGATCGCCGCTCATCGTCGAAACGCCCAACCGGCATGTTATCCAACCTCGATCCGGCGGGCATGAATTCACTGCTGGGTGAACGCGTGATGGATCGTATGCGCCTCGGCAACAGCTTGTGGGTGCGCTTTGACTGGGAAAGTTATCGCAGCCGTGTGCGCGGTGATGAGTATTGAGGAGTGCTATGAAAGCAGCCGGTAAAGGTCCAGCACTACTTCGCTTGAACAACCTGAAGCGGGTGATGACGCAACTGCGCACCACCCGCATCACCTCCCGCCAGGATCTGGCATTAGCGCTCGAGCTGAGCAAAAACACCGTTTCACTGATTGTCGATGATTTGCTGGAAGCCGGGCTGATCAATGAGCTCGGCCCGGTTAGCGTCGCTTCAGCCGGCCGTCCTAAAATCGAAATCTCACTGCGTGCGGAAAAGCTGAAAAGCGCCGGCATCATGGTGGAGCGCCAGGCGATTCACTGGCGCGTGTGCGACTACTACTCGCAGGTGATTGCCGAGCAAACCTGGCGTACGGAAACCAGCGATCCCGAGCAGTTGCTGCATGAGCTGGTGGAAGTGTGCCAGACCTTGCACGCGGCGCATCCTGAACTGCTCGGCGTAGCGATTGGCTTCCCTGGCATCATCGATCCTCATCGTGGCTGGGTGCATTTTTCCGCCCATCTTGGCTGGCAGAATGTGGATGTAATGACCATTCTCAGCCACGAGATGCCGTTGCCGCTGCGCATCATGAATAACGTCAAAGCCGCCGCGCTGCTTTCGGTGCAGCAACTCGAACTGAATAAGTCGCAAAGCCATTTCTATCTGCGCATCTCAGAAGGCTTGGGCGGCGCGCTGGTGGAACAGGGCGAAGTGTTTACCGGCAGCAGCTGGACGGCGGGTGAGATCGGCCATCTTACGGTGCAACCCAACGGCGAACGTTGTAGCTGCGGACGCTTAGGTTGTCTGGAAACGCTGGTGAGCAAACCGGCCATTCAGCAGCAGCTGGCAAAACGCAAACCGGGCTTGCGTTGGCAGAATGGCGATAGCGAGCCGGAAATCCTGAAAGAGGTGATGACGCAGGCGGGCACCCATTTGGGTAATGCATTGAGTCAGGTGATGCAGCTGGTGAATCCGGCCAGCATCATTATTGATGGGCCTTGGAATGCGCAGCCGGCATTTGTGCAGGCGGTGCAACAGGCGGCGCAGGCCGGTACGCTGGCCTTTACCTTCGCCCACACCGCGCTGCATTTCCTGCCGATGCGAATCGATCCGGCCAACGGCTTAGCGTTGGCGGTGATTGAGCAGTACGAACGCCCCAGCCAATAGGGCGCCATCAATGATCTCGTAGGGTCGCCATTCATGGCGACCAGGTGCGCATAAATGCGCACCCTCATCGATTAATGCCTCGGAATATCAAACGACTCGCTCGCTTTCGCGCTGGACGTCGTCTCCGGCAACTCTGCTTCGACGTTAAATTTACGCAGCACCAATGCATGAATCTTCTCAAGCGACACGCCGGCAGTTTCTGGCAGATAGCGGAAGGTAAAGAAGTACATCCCCAGCGAGAAAATCGCGAACAGCAACAGCGGGAAGCCACCGTGGAACATATCCAGCAGCATCGGGCTGCTGTTCATGATCGGGAAGGTGCTGCTGATAACAAAGTTGGCCATCGACATCGCGCAGATAGAAATCCCCACGCAAATCGAACGAATCTCGGTTGGGAACACTTCGCCCAGCACTGTCCAGACGATCTGGCCCCACGTCATACCGAAGAAAATCATGTATGCGAACAGGCCAATCACCGCCAGCATGCCCGGCAAGTGGTAATAGAAGGCGATGAACGAGTAGGTCAGGCACACGCAGGAAGTGATGGCACCCAGCAGCAGCAGCTTACGACGACCGACTTTATCGATCAGCATCATCCCCGCCAGCACGCCAATGAACTGACAAATCGACAGCCAGAAGGTTTGCAGCAGCGCTGAGTCCGTGCTGCCCGCGACATTTTTCAGCAAGGTTGGCCCAAAGTACTGAATCACGTTGATGCCGCTGATCTGGTTACCCACCGCCAAACCGATACCGACGATCAACAGTGGAATGGTGGTTTTATCCAGACGCAGACGCGATTTGTGTTGCTGCGCGGTTTTATCAGAAAACGAATGTTTGATTTCGTTGAACACGCTCTCGGCATGCTCGCGGTTTGAGATTTTGGTCAGCGTATCCAGCGCTTCATCGTACTTACCTTTCAGCACGTTCCAGCGCGGCGATTCCGGGATAAAGGCGATGAACAGGATAAACAGCGCGCACGGTACCAGCGCCGTGGCGAGGATGTAGCGCCAGCCCATATTGATCATCACGTCAGGCAAGGTGGATTTGGTGATGAAGTAGTTGGTCAGCAACACCACCGATTGTCCGCCGACGCAGCACACCGCATACAGCGCGGTGGTACGGCCACGAAACTTAGAAGGCGACAGCTCGGCCAGATAGATAGGCGAAATCACCGACGCCAGACCAATTGCCAATCCACCAATCATGCGGAAGATGACGAACACGGTGAAGTTATGCGCCAGCGCGGTCCCGATCACCGAAACGGTAAACAGCAGGGCGGTGATGGCGAGGGATTTTTTGCGTCCCAGTTTGTCGCTGAGGCGCGGTGCCATAAAGCAGCCGATCAAACTGCCGAGCAGGATATTGGAAACGGCCCAGCCGGTTTCAGCGGGCGATAACTGGAAATATTCACTTAAGGGTTCGATTGCACCGGAGATAATCGAAGAGTCATATCCCATTAGCAGACCGCCGAATGCCGCGACAGTACAGCAGAGAATGACATACTTCATGTTGTAGCGTTTTTGCCTGGTATCCATTGTTATAGCCCCTTGTCTCTACGGCCTGAACGTTGCTTGTTCAGAAAGAGGGTGGTGTAGGTTTAGATGTTCAACTTTTATTCACGCGAGGTCTTCGCATTGGAATATATGTTCTAAATGATGGTTTTTGGATCATTTTTTCCGAAAAGTGTGAAGAGGGTTGCGAAAATTGCCGAATAAGTCGTCAGGGGCATATTTATAGCCTAATGAAATGATAGGTTTTTCATCAATTCACTTTGTATGGACATTGCAAAGTTTGCTTTTTATTGGAATTTTCATTCTGTTATGCGAGCTGATTTGCCGATTTTATTTCACCCGACTGAGTGCACGGGCGCGTTTCATTTTTTAACAGGCAACGGGCATAATACGTTGATTCTCAGCCCCTCTTTGCGGACGCCGTAATGAAAACGCAGCGCATCACTCTGGACGATATTGCTACCCTGGCGGGCGTCACCAAAATGACGGTAAGTCGCTATCTGCGCACGCCGGAAAAGGTCAAAACGGAAACGGCGGAGAAGATCGCCAGCGTGATTGCCGAAATTGGCTACGTCGCGGATACCGATAATGTCGCGGCGACCAAACAGAACCCACCGCGCATCGGCGTGTTAATTCCTTCCTTTAATAATCAAATCTTTGCCGATCTGCTGGCGGGGATTGAATCGGTGACCAGCGCGCAGGGTTATCAAACGCTGGTGGTCAATTACGACTACAACGCCCAGCGTGAAGAGGAGCAGATCGCCACGGTTTTAGCCTTTAACATCAAAGGGCTGATCCTGACCGAATCAGTGCACACCGTGCGCGCGGAAAAATACCTTAACGCTGCCAACATTCCGGTGGCAGAAGTGATGGGATTGACCGAAGCACGCGGGCGCATCAATGTTGGCTTCGACAACTATCGCGCCGGCTACGATATGACGGCGATGCTGCTGGCCAGCGGCAAACAGCGTGTTATCTATTTTGGTTCGATGTCCGATCGTCGTGATGAGCAACGTTACGCCGGTTATCGCGATGCGGTTGAAGCGGCCGGTTTGCCCGCAGGGCGGATTGTGCCAAACAAGGTTTCATCGGTATCGATTGGCACCGGCATGATGACGCTGGCGCGCCAGCTTTATCCGGAGATGGATGCGATTCTCTGCACCAATGATGATCTGGCGGTCGGCGTACTGCAGGAGTGTCAGGCGGCGCGCATTGCCGTGCCGCAAGCGATGGCGATTGCCGGTTTTCACGGACTGGAGATCGGCCAGGCAACCACGCCACGCTTAGCCAGCGTCATCACGCCGCGTTTTGAGATGGGAAAAGTGGCGACGGAGATCATCCTGAAAAAGATCAACCAGCAGCCCACCATCGAGCAGGTCGACCTGCATTATCGCCTCTCAATGGGTGCGACTATTTAATTCACTGCGCATAGCGCAGATGAAGCAGCGGAAAAGGATTTCCCTGCCCATCTAGTGGCGAGCGTCCCGTGATGACAAATCCCTCTCGTTTTGACAACCATCGAACTGGATGTGGCGCAGCCATAAATTGGCGAGTTATCGTTATTTATTGGCTTTTGACCATCACATAGCCAGCGAGCGGCTTTCTATAATGCTTGCCACTTGCCGGATATCCGTCCGGTTTTCATTTCGACATCAGGAGGAAAAATGGATATGCACGCCGCCTTCATGCAGCAACTGATGCTCTGGATTGAGGACAATATTGAGCAGAAACTCATTCTGGAAACCGTGGCGCGACGCGCTGGGTATTCGCAGTGGCATCTGCAGCGCCTGTTTCGCAGTTACACCGGCGTGGCGCTCGGTACCTATATTCGCGAGCGCAAGTTAACGGCTTCGGTGATCGCGCTGTTGAACAGCAATACGCCGCTGATGGATATCGCCATTAAATATGGCTTCGACTCGCAGCAAACTTATTGCCGCACCTTCCGCCGCATGTTCGATTTGCCGCCCGGCGCGTTCCGGCGTAAATATCAGCACAGTTTGCCGGAGATTGATGGACCTGCTAGCTTGCTATTTTTGCATCCGCAGAGTCGGCTGGCGGCGTAAAGTATTTGCCTGGCGTTGAACCAAATGCGCTGCGAAAAGCGCTGATATAGCTGCTAACGCTATCGAATCCGACCTGCCACGCTACTTGCTGCACACTTTTGCCCGCCGCCAAACCTTCCAGTGATTTAAGTAAACGTGAAACCTGGCGATAGCGCGTTAAACTCATGCCGACTGCACTGGCCCAATGGCGGCTTAAACTGCGCGGGCTGAGTCCGGCCCAGCGCGCCAGTTCTGGCCCGGTGCGCGTATCGGAGGGATCGTCCATCAACAGGCGTGCAATCTGCAGCAAGCGCGGTTCCGTCGGCAACGGTAACGTCAGCGGATGTTCAGTCGATTCATACAATTCATCAAGAAACACCTCGCTCAGGCGATTGTAGCGCGCGCTGCCCCAGTGATCGGGCGACAAGGTTGCCAGCCTTTCCGCCAGCGGCTCCAGCACCGAGGGGCAGGAAAGCAGG
Organism: Enterobacter sp. Sphag1F; assembly: GCF_014193275.1. NCBI lineage: Bacteria > Pseudomonadati > Pseudomonadota > Gammaproteobacteria > Enterobacterales > Enterobacteriaceae > Enterobacter > Enterobacter sp. Sphag1F. The sequence continues at coordinate 91,289 of NZ_JACHZD010000007.1, forward strand.
ACCGGATGATCTGGCAACGGCGCTGCCAGCGCGTCGTCAACCAATACCGTCCAGCCAAGCACCGGGCCCGGCCCAATGATCGCATGTTCAAAGTAGGGCGGAATCCAGCCCACCAGTCGCGGCGGATTGGCGAAAATACCGGACGGCGTTTTCACCGTCATCAATCCCTGTTTCAAACAGAAGAGCTGCCCGGCGGCATGGCGATGGGTGAAGGTTTCACGGTCCAGCTGTTTCGCTAACGCAGCGGCAATCACTTTCGGCGCATCCGGCTCCAGCAGGCGCTGACGCAGCTCAGCCTGGCGCGGATTGCCCGAGAAAGTCAGAGTATCGGTTGGATGGATTAACATGCCAGGCTCCACAATGCGATGAATGAGCAAAGTGGCGGAGATTGGTGGGGAAGTAAAGCGCAGGCGCGTATAAGTTGAGGCGCAAAAGGGCGGGATGCGGCTCAGCGGCGATCATTTCGATTTATTAGGGCTTGGTTGCCACTGCAGCAAACCGGCAATGTTCTTTTCACCTTCTGACTCTTTCAGACGACGCTGTTGCTCGGCGAATTCACCGTATTCAGCCTGTGCTTTTTCATCGGCCATTTTCTTACTGATTGAACCCGCGCCTTGCAGCACATCGCGATCGTTAAATTGCAGAAATTGATCGAGTTTGCTCTGCCAATCGCGAAGAAAAACCTGCTGGCGACGGCGCGCCTGGTCTTCGGCAAAATCCAGCCACATCGTTACCACGCGATTGAGCTCGCTCACTTCGTCCTGAACCAGATAATTTTTAGCCACGGTGACATCGCTTCTGCGTACCTCTTCACCTTTAAAACTCGTCAACCCCATATGAGGTTGGCTGGCGTCAGCGCGCAAATGAATCAGCTCGGCAGCGGTATAACCGGTACAGGCAAAGTGTAATTTGTTCTGGATAGTTTGAAAAAACTGCGTGGTCTCTTTGAGGGAAGGTTGATAGTCAGCCGCTAAGGCAAAAATCTCGCGAACGCGTAAATACATTCGCCGCTCACTGGCGCGAATATCGCGAATACGCTCCAGCATTTCATCGAAATAGTCAGGTACAGCGGATGAACCCACCGGCGGATTTTTCAGCCGCTCGTCGTCCATCACAAAACCTTTGATCAAATATTCTTGCAGGGTTTGCGTTGCCCATTGGCGGAACTGAGTACCGCGTGCTGAGCGGACGCGATAACCGATGGCGAGGATCATTGGCAGGCTAAAATATTGAACCTGATAATTTTTTCCATCACTGGCAGTTGTTCGGTAAAACCGAACAACTGAATTTTCCAGCAGTTCACCCTCTTCGAAGATGTTTTTGATATGTCCACTGATGGTCGCTTTCGCTTTATCAAATAGCTCACATATCATTGCCTGAGAAAGCCACAATGTTTCGTTTTCGAAGCGACATTCAACCCGCACTTTCCCATCACCGCTCGCAAACATGACAAATTCGCCTGCTGGTGATGGTGTGGATTGCTCTTCTGACATGTCGCCTCCGCTCTAATAGGATCTGGTTCACAGTATGCCAGAGAGACGCAATGAAGCTCATTAGTCGATTGGCGATTATTTTACCAACTGAAACGGAGCCGAACCGATAAATGGTTAAGGTGCTCCACAATTACAACCTCACTAACACCGTCTACAGTTAACCTATCCACCTTCCTTCACTAAGCCTCTGACACCATGAGCCTTTCCCTGATGCATTACCTTCGCGCACGCCTGCGTTTGCTGGTTTCGATTGTGGCTGGCGTGGCCTGCTATTTTTTTCTGCCTGCACATCTGGGCATGTTGCAGCGTCTGCTGATTGGCTGGAACGTGCTGGCATGGCTCTATCTCGCTTTTCTGTGGCTGCGCATGTTAGGTACGGAGGCCAAAGACATTCCGCATATTGCGAAAATCGAAGATGAAAGTGCGACGTTGGTACTGAGTATGGTGACGCTCACCTGCATGGTTAGCATTCTGGCGATCCTGATGGAGCTCACCACGCTGAAGAGTCTGACAGGAACGCCGCGCGTACTGCATCTGCTGCTAACAGCGGCAACTTTGGTGGTCTCATGGGCGCTGCTTCCCACTTCATTTGCCATGCATTACGCACATCATCACTATCTGCGTCGCAGCAAAGACGTTACGCCGATGATCTTCCCTGAGAAGCCCGAGCAGCCAGGATACTGGGATTTTCTCTACTTCTCTTTCACCATTGCGGTTGCTTCGCAAACCGCCGATGTGGCAACGGGCACCACGGATATGCGGCAAATCGCTCTGTTGCAGTCGGTGATTTCGTTTGTATTCAATCTGGCGATTTTGGGATTGTCGGTGAATGTGGGGGCGGGGTTGTTGAGTTAGCTGCAGAGAACTAATAAGTGGCGGAAGATCACAGGAGTCGAACCTGCCCAGGACCGCTGGCGGCCCCAACCGGATTTGAAATCCGGCCGCCTCACCGGAGACGACGATCTTCCTTTGAAGATGCCGCAGGAGTATAGCGACAATCGCGGCGGAATTCTTGATCTTAGCCGTGCGTCACAGCACGTTTTCACCGTGAAGCTGCCGATATTCCTTTGGCGTATTGGCATAACTCTTCTTAAACACCGAATAGAAATATTGCAGCGACGGGTAGCCACACATTTGTGATATCTCATTGATGCTCAAAGAAGAACACGCCAGCAGCTCGCGCGCTTTCTCCAGTTTTTCGCGGTGAATCATGGCGTGAATGGTGTCGCCGGTTTCATCGCGGAAGCGTTTTTCCAGATTCGATCGCGAGATGCCGATGGCATCCAGCACTTGTTCAACTTTAATGCCTTTGCAGGCGTTAAAGCGGATGTAGTGCATCGCCTGAATCACCGCCGGATCGTGCAAGGAGCGGAAGTCGGTGGAGCGCCGCGCAATCACTTTTACCGGTGGCACCAGAATGCGTTGCAGTTGCAGAGGCTGATTATCCAGCAGGCGATGCAGCAGTTTTGCCGCCTGATAACCCATCTGGCGCGAACCCTGCGCCACGGATGAGAGCGCCACGCGCGACAGATAACGCGTCAGTTCCTCGTTATCGATACCGATCACCGTGAGCTTTTCTGGCACCGGAATTTTGAGATATTCGCAGGCCTGCAGCAGATGGCGAGCACGGGCATCGGTGACGGCGATGATGCCGGTTTGCTGCGGCAGCGTTTGCAGCCAGTCAGCCAGACGGTTTTGGGCGTGCTGCCAGTTTTCCGGTGCCGTTTCCATGCCCTGATAGACCACGCCTTGATAACGTTCACGTGCCACCAGCTGGCGAAACGCATGCTCACGCTCTTGCGCCCAGCGTTTGCCGCTGGCTGCGGGCAAACCATAGAAAGCAAAGCGGTTCACGCCTTTCTCTTTCAAATGTAAAAAGGCGCTCTCGACCAGCGCGGCGTTGTCGGTGGCGATGTAATGCACGGGCGGATAGTCCTGCGGCTGATGGTAGGATCCGCCAACACCGACAATCGGCACCGACACGTTGGCCAGCAGTTTCTCAATCGAAGGATCGTCGTAATCGGCGATAACCCCATCGCCCAGCCATTCACGGATGTTGTCGATGCGGCAACGAAAATCCTCTTCAATGAAAATGTCCCAATCCGTTTGAGATGCCTGTAAATACTCACCGACGCCCTCAACCACCTGGCGGTCATAGACCTTATTGGCGTTGAACAGCAACGTAATGCGAAAGCGTTTCTCATGCATCGTGGCGCACTCTCCTAAATCGACAGCACCTTGCATAGCATGGCACGACGGACAGCAGAAAGAATTTGCGCCACATTGTGATCCCCCACGCGATTACACCCGACGGCGCGTCGCGGTATCCATCCACACCGCCAGCAGCAGGATGGCGCCTTTGACGATGTACTGCCAGAAAGTCGGGACATCCATCATGCTCATGCCGTTATCCAGTGAAGCCATGATAAATGCGCCGATCACCGCGCCTGCTACCGAACCAACGCCGCCCGCCAGGCTGGTGCCGCCAATCACGCAGGCGGCGATGGCATCCAGCTCGGCGATGTTGCCTGCCGATGGTGAACCCGCGCCAAGGCGTGAGCTGAGAATCAGGCCCGCAATCGCCACCATCACGCCATTGATGGCGAAGACCGCCAGCTTGGTGCGGGCCACATTAATGCCGGAAAGGCGCGCGGCATCCAGGTTGCCACCGATGGCATAGATCCGGCGGCCAAAAGCCGTGCGCGTCGCCATAAACATGCCGCCGAGCAGCAGCAGCGCCAGCAGTAACACCGGCGTTGGTACGCCGCGATAGTCGTTGAGCAGCCAGATCGCGCCTAACACCAGAACAGCGGTGATGACCTGTCGCACCAGCGCACCGCTGACGGAGGTTTGTGTCAGACCAAGCTGTTGGCGACGCAGACGCAAGCGCCATTGCCAGAGGATAAACAGCGCCAAGCCAGCAAAGCCGAAACCAAAACCGATCCCGCCAGGCAGATAGCTTTGCCCAATCTGCGACATCGCTGGGCTAGTGGGCGCTACCGTTGTACCGTCGGTGATGCCGACCAGAATGCCGCGAAACGCCAGCATCCCCGCCAGCGTGACAATAAACGACGGGACTTTGCGATAGGCCACCCACCAGCCGTTCCAGGTGCCGAGCAGCAGGCCCATCGCTAAAGTTACGACGATGGTGAGCGGTAGCGGCCAACCGAGCCAGACGTCAAAGATGGCCGCGGCACCGCCAAGCAATCCCATCATCGAACCGACTGAGAGATCGATTTCCGCTGAGATAATGACGAACACCATGCCGACCGCAAGAATGCCGGTGATGGCGGTCTGGCGCAGCAGGTTGGAAACATTACGGGCGCTGAGCCACGCACCGTCGGTGGTCCAGGTGAAGAACAGGGCGATCAGCACAATCGCACCCAGCATCACCAGCACCTGCAAATTCGGCAGCGAGAATTTACCTGGCGCACCTTTACCCGGTGTGGTGAGGCCGCGTTGCGTACTTTCGGTCTTAAACATAGTGTTCACTCCGCAGGGCGGCTTCCATCACCTGCTCCTGAGTCAGGTTATCGTTAATCAGATCGGCTTTGATTTTGCCTTCATGCATCACCAAAACCCGATCGCTCAGGCCCAGTACTTCGGGCAGCTCAGACGAAATGACAATCACGGCAATCCCTTGCTGCACAAGCGAATTGATCAGCAGATAAATTTCCTGGCGCGCGCCCACATCAATGCCGCGCGTGGGCTCATCAAGAATTAAGATTTTTGGGTTGAGCAGCAGGCATTTAGCAAGGATCGCTTTCTGTTGATTCCCGCCGCTCAGGCGACCAATCGGCAGTTCTGCCGACGAGGTTTTCACCCGCAGGCGCGCAATGGCCTGGTTAATTGCCTGCTGCTCCTGCGCTTCATCCAGCAGCGAAAGACGGGGGCTAAATTGGTCCAGCGCGGCCAGCGTGATGTTTTTGCCCACGCCCATTAGCGGCACGATGCCATCCTTTTTGCGATCTTCCGGCACCATCGCGATGCCGTGAGCGATGGCGGCGCGGCAGTCATTGATACGGACTTTCTTACCGTTGATATGAATATCGCCCTGCCAGCGTCCCGGCCAAACGCCAAACAGACACTGCACGGTTTCGGTTCGCCCGGCGCCGACCAGCCCGGCAATGCCAAGAATTTCGCCGCGCTTCAGGCTGAAAGAGACGTTATCCACCCGGCGAATATGGCGGTTGATGGGATGCCATGCTGTGAGGTTCTCCACCTGCAACAGGGTTTCGCCAATCTCGTGTGGGCTATGCGGATAGAGCGCCGTCAGCTCGCGCCCGACCATCATGGTGATGATGTCATCCTCACTCAGCCCGGCGGCCGCGCGGGTCGCGATATGCTGACCGTCGCGGATCACGCAGATGGTGTCCGAAATCGCTTTTACCTCATTGAGTTTGTGCGAGATGTAGATGCAGGCGATGCCGTGTTCGCGCAGGTTTTTGATGATGCTCAGCAGCACCTCGGTTTCCTGTTCGGTAAGCGAGGAGGTCGGCTCGTCGAGGATCAGCAGGCGCACCTGTTTATTCAGGGCGCGCGCAATCTCCACCAGTTGCTGCTGGCCTAATCCCAGCTCTCCGACGCGTGTATCCGGCGAGACATGCAGTTTGACCCGCTCCAGTAGTTGCTGGCAGCGCAGCGTCATGGTTTCGTCATCCACCATGCCGAAACGCCCCAGCTCAGCGCCGAGGAAAATGTTCTCCATGACCGTCAGCTGCCGCACCAGCGCCAGCTCTTGATGGATGATCACGATCCCTTTGCGTTCGGTATCGCGAATGGTCTGCGTCTGAATCTCGTCGCCCGCAAAATGGATAGTGCCTTCGAAGTCACCGTGCGGATAAAGCCCGCACAGGATCTTCATTAGCGTCGATTTTCCCGAGCCGTTTTCGCCGCACAGCGACATCACTTCACCGGCTTCCAGCTGCAGGCTCACGTCATCCAGTGCTTTCACCGCGCCGAAACGTTTGGTGATATGGTTCATTTCCAGCAACATCGACCTATCTCCTTTGCGGGCTCGCGCCTCAGAGTTCGCTCTGCTTGTGGAAGCCGTCTTTGACTACCGTGCTTTCAATGTTGTCTTTGTTGACCGGAATAGGATTCAGCAGGCGCGATGGCACATCTTTCAGGCCGTTGTTCAGCTTGCTGTTGCTGGCGGGTTGCTTGTCGTCACCGAGTTCCACCGCGATTTTGGCCGCTTCGGTCGCCAGTTCGGTGATGGGTTTGTAAACCGTCATGGTTTGCGTGCCGTTCATAATGCGTTTGATGGCGGCGAGATCGGCATCCTGACCGGAGATCGCGACTTTGCCGGAAAGTCCCTGCGCGCTTAATGCCTGAATGGCACCGCCTGCGGTGGCATCATTCGACGCCACAACCGCATCAATGTGATTGCTGTTCGCGGTTAAGGCGTTTTCCATTATTTTCAGCGCATTTTCCGGCAGCCAGGCATCAACCCACTGATCGCCGACTATTTTAATACTGCCATTATCAATATAAGGTTTTAACACTTTCATCTGGCCGGCACGGAACAGGCGCGCGTTATTATCCACCGGCGAGCCGCCCATCAGGAAGTAATTACCTTTAGGCACTTGCTTTACAATACTTTCGGCCTGTAATTCGCCCACTTTTTCATTATCGAATGAGATATAAAAATCAATATCGGCGTTATTTATCATGCGGTCATACGCCAGCACTTTAATGCCTTCACGTTTCGCTTCCGCCACAACGTTACTTAAAACCTGGCCGTTATAAGGAATGATGACCAATACATCGACGCCGCGATTGATCATATTTTCAATTTGCGACATCTGCGTTTCTTCGTTGCCGTTGGCCGATTGCACAAACACTTTGGCACCTAGCGATTCGGCTTGTTTAACAAAGATATCGCGATCTTTTTGCCAGCGTTCCAGACGTAAATCATCAATAGCCATACCGATTTTGACTTCTTTAGCGCTACCCGCATGACTAAACAGGGCCAGAGCCGCGCAGGCGGCCAACAGTGATTGTTTCATGTTCATGGTATTAATCCTGTAGGTTGAGGCTGTTGTCGTTGTAAGGCTTATAACCAGGCCGATGAATTGTTGCCCTGAGTTTCAGATGACATCAATTACTGATTTTTATCCGGCTATTACGTTTTTTGGTTTATTTGCGATTTTATGAGCGTGATCGATATTTCAACGCTTTCAGAAAAAACGAAGTTGGCGAACCTGAATGAAAATAACGACATTATTTTGCGAGCTGGCGCACAAATAATAATTATCTTACGTTGAGTGTTAAATATCGTAATTGAGCAGCAGTAAATTACATCATCACAATAACGGCTCAAAGCTGACCATTCGGGTCTTCATGCTAAGGAGCTAACTATGCACGCCTATTTCGACCAGCTTGATCGCGTTCGTTATGAAGGGAGTAATACCCGCAATCCTCTGGCGTTTCGTCATTACAACCCGGACGAGGTGATTCTCGGTAAAACCATGGCGGAGCATCTGCGCTTTGCGGCCTGTTACTGGCATACCTTCTGCTGGAACGGCGCGGATATGTTTGGCGTTGGGGCGTTTGATCGTCCGTGGCAGAAGCCGGGAGATGCGCTGGAGCTGGCGAAACAAAAGGCCGATGTTGCCTTTGAGTTCTTCCATAAACTGAATGTGCCTTATTACTGCTTCCACGATGTGGATGTCTCGCCGGAAGGCGATTCGCTGAAAAGCTATCGCGAAAACTTTGCCGTGATGACGGATAAGTTGCTGGAAAAACAGCAGGAAACCGGCGTGAAACTGCTGTGGGGAACCGCCAACTGCTTTACCCATCCGCGTTACGGTGCGGGTGCGGCAACCAATCCAGATCCGGAAATTTTTGCCTGGGCCGCCAGCCAGGTGTGCAGCGCCATGCAGGCCACGCAAACTCTGGGCGGTGAGAACTATGTGCTGTGGGGCGGGCGCGAAGGGTATGAAACCTTACTCAACACCGACCTGCGCCAGGAGCGCGAGCAGATTGGCCGGTTTATGCAGATGGTGGTGGAGCACAAACACAAGATCGGCTTCCATGGCATGTTGCTGATTGAACCCAAGCCGCAGGAGCCGACAAAACATCAGTATGACTATGATGTGGCGACGGTTTATGGCTTCCTGAAGCAGTTCGGGCTAGAGAAAGAGATCAAAGTGAATGTGGAGGCTAACCACGCAACGCTGGCGGGCCACTCATTCCATCATGAGATCGCAACGGCTATCGCGCTGGGCATTTTTGGCTCGGTGGATGCTAACCGTGGCGACATGCAGTGTGGCTGGGATACCGACCAGTTCCCGGTCAGCGTGGAAGAGAATGCGCTGGTGCTGTACGAAATTATCAAAGCGGGCGGATTCACCACCGGCGGCTTAAACTTTGATGCCAAAGTCCGCCGCCAGAGCACCGACAAATATGACCTGTTCTACGGCCATATCGGCGCAATGGATACCATGGCGCTGGCGTTAAAAGTCGCGGCCCGCATGGTGGCGGACGGCGAGCTGGATAAGCGTGTGGCACAACGCTACAGCGGCTGGAACGGTGAGTTCGGACAGCAGATTCTGAAGGGTGAATTTTCCCTCGCCGCACTGGCGGAACAGGCGCAGCAACAGCAATTCAATCCACAGCATCGTAGTGGACGCCAGGAACAGCTGGAGAATCTGGTGAATCACTACTTGTTTGATTTTTAACTTTTCAGGAGCGCAGCATGGTTATCGGCATCGATTTAGGCACCTCCGGCGTGAAAGTGGCGTTGCTGGATGCGCACGGCAAAGTGATTGCAGTGGAGAGTGCGCCGCTGGAGGTGTCGCGGCCGCAGCCGTTATGGAGCGAGCAAGATGCCGAAAGCTGGTGGCAGGCGACGGATTGTGCCATGCAGGCGCTGGCGCAGCAGCACGATCTCAGCGGCGTGAAGGCGATTGGCCTGAGCGGGCAGATGCACGGTGCCACCTTGCTGGATAGCGAGAATCGGGTGCTGCGTCCGGCGATTTTATGGAATGACGGGCGCAGTGGCGAGCAGTGTCAGGAACTGGAAAAGCGCGTGCTGGATTCGCGCCGCATCACCGGCAATCTGATGATGCCCGGCTTCACCGCACCAAAGCTGCTGTGGGTGAAACAGCATGAGGCGCAGGTGTTTGCTCAGGTAGCTAAAGTGCTGCTACCAAAAGATTATCTGCGCTTCCGCATGAGCGGTGACTTCGCCAGCGATATGTCGGACGCAGCGGGAACGATGTGGCTGGATGTGGCGCAGCGCGACTGGAGCGATGAGATGCTTAGCGCCTGCGAGTTGCAGCGCAGCCAGATGCCGCAACTGTTTGAAGGTAATCAGATCACCGGCACTTTATTGCCAGATGTCGCCGCGCGCTGGGGCATGCAAAAAGTGCCGCTGGTGGCGGGCGGCGGCGATAACGCGGCGGGCGCGGTGGGTGTTGGCATGGTCGAGCCGGGACAAGGCATGCTGTCGCTCGGCACGTCGGGCGTCTATTTCCTGGTAAGCGACGGTTATCTCAGTAATCCACAGCGCGCGGTGCACAGCTTCTGCCACGCACTACCGCAGCGCTGGCATTTGATGTCGGTGATTTTGAGCGCGGCTTCCTGTCTTGATTGGGCGGCGGCGCTGACCGGTTGTGAGGATGTGCCGCAACTGCTGAGTGAGGCGGAAAAAGCGCGCAGCGATGTGCCGCCAGTGTGGTTCCTGCCTTATCTCTCTGGTGAACGCACGCCGCATAACAATCCGCAGGCGCAGGGCGCGTTCTTTGGTTTAACGCATCAGCATGGCCGACCAGAACTGGCGCGCGCGGTGCTGGAAGGCGTGGGCTTCGCGCTGGCCGAAGGCATGGATGCGGTGCATGAGTGCGGCGTGCAGCCGAAAACCGTGATGCTGATTGGCGGCGGCGCGCGCAGTGCGTACTGGCGTCAGATGCTGGCGGATATCAGCGGGCAAACGCTGGATTATTGTCATGGCGGCGAAGTAGGTCCGGCGCTGGGTGCAGCGCGACTGGCGCAGCTGGCGATTGATCCGGCGAGCGAATGGCCGTCGCTTGAACTGGCGCAGCGGCATCAGCCGGATGCGGCGCGCCATCAGGCGTATCAGCCGCAGCGCGAAGTGTTTGCGCGCTTGTATCAGCAGCTGCAGCCGTTGATGTCTTGATGTGGGAGAGTGATGGCTGGATTTGGCAGGGTGTTGGGGTTTTTATCAGGTATTATTGGGTGATTCTGTTGAATCGAGTGGCTTGATTTGGTCGCCATGAATGGCGACCCTACATGTAGGGTTGGCATTTATGCCGACCTGGCCGAATACCGCACCCAACTGATGGAGCCCACCATGCCGCAATCCGTCTTCTTCCTCGTGCTTCCCGGCGTGATGGCGCTGGATCTCACTGGCCCTGCTGAAACCCTGCAGCTGGCCGACGGCCACTTTACGTTGCATTACATCGGCCCGCAGCCGAGCGTGCTGTGCTCCACCGGCATGACCATCGCAGACATCGCGCCGTTGCCCGCGCAACTACCGGAAAACAGTCTGCTGGTGGTGCCTGGCGTATACAATTCGCGCGTCTGTTTCGATACCGAACCGGCAGCCATAGCGCGTGACTGGCTACGTCAGCAGCAAGCGGCGATTACCGATCAGCGCATCACGCTGGTTTGCATCTGTTCCGGCGCATTGCTCTCGGCGCAGGCGGGATTGCTGGATGGCATTCAGTGCACCACGCATCACGATGTGTTGCCGCGCCTGAAGGCGGCAGCACCGGCGGCGTTAGTGAAAGATAACCGGGTTTTCGTCGAAGATGGTGGCATCTGGACCAGCGCGGGAATTACTGCGGGTATCGATCTGGCGCTGCACTTAATCAATAGATTATGCGGTGCGCCGCAGGCACTGAAAGTGGCGCGCGAAATGGTGGTGTGGTTCCGCCGTTCTGGCGACGATCCGCAGCTGTCGCCGTGGCTGCGCTATCGCAATCATATGCATCCGGCGATTCATCGCGCGCAGGATGTGATGATTGCCCATCCCGAACACGATTGGTCGCTTACCGCATTGGCCGAGCGGGCGCACGTCAGCGAACGTCATCTTACGCGCCTGTTTCGCCAGCATCTTGGCATCAGCGTGCGCGAGTACCACGAACAGCTGCGCTTAGTGATTGCGCGGCAACGTCAGCAGCAGGGCGAAGCGGCGGAGAAAGCGGCGCTGGCCGCCGGATTCTCCTCGGCCCGCCAGCTGCGCCGCGCGCACCAGCGCTGGGACGATCAGCTCACCAGATGACGCTTATCCACGCGCTGTAAGCCCATCGCCAGCAGCAGGCTGCCGATCAGCGTCACGCCCATCACCCACGGCAAATCGAGCCACGGACGCGACATATCGTCGTAGTGATTGGTGCGCAGAAAGTGGATAAACAGCGCGTGAAAGCCGTAGATCGGCAGTGAATAGCGCGAGATGGTGGCAAGTCCCGGCAGCGCGCGCTGATTCAGCGTATTTTTGAACAGAATCAACAAGCTGATAGCGGCAATAAACACCAGCGGCCCGCAGTAGAGATACCAGGTATCGTTGAACGCGCCGTTGATTTTCAGCATCTGTTTGGTGCCGAGCGCAATGCCAATCACGCAGGCAACAAAGCCCAATCCCGCCAGCCAGCTGATGCTGCGCTTGTCGGTCTCCATGCAGCCAATCGCGCGTCCGAGCAGCGCATACAGCAGGTAATAGATGCTGTCGCCGCTGACATACAGATTCACCGGCAGCCAGTGGAACGGCCCCAGCGATTGGCTCACGGTATTCGGATTCGCCAGCACCGCCAGCACGATCACCAGCATGGCGACATAGCGCGGTGCCACGCTTTTCACCTGAATCAGCGGGGATAACAGATAGATGCCGATAATGGCGAAGAAGAACCACAGGTGATAGAACACCGGTTTTTGCAGCAGCTTGAGCAGCGATCGCCCTTCATTGATCGGCGTTAGCCAGGTGATATAGACCAGAGCTACAGCGCTGTAGAACATCAGGCACAGCACGATGCGCAGCAGATGCCGCCCTTGCGCGCTGCGTTCGCCGAAAAACAGATAGCCTGAGATCATAAAGAACAGCGGCACACAGACGCGTGACGCCGAGTTGAGCAGGTTTGCCACATCCCAGCTCATGCCTGTCACCGCCATCGGTCCGGTGATGTACCAGGTTGTGGTGTGAATGACGATCACCATCAGGCAGGCGACCGCACGTAAGTTGTCGATCCAGTAAATTTTTTGCTGCATGGCGTCCTCTTGCATTAGCTGCGAAGAAGGGTAGCCAGTGAGCCGCGCGGCAACAACCTTTTGCGCTGTAATTCAGATCACTCTGTTACCAGGTCGCCATAAATGACGACCCTACAAAAATAATTCCGATTCGTCGTAGGGTCGCCATTTATGGCGACCTTGCTAACCGCGCACCAAAAACTTCTCAATCACCGCTTCGTCGGGCTCAACTCCGAGGCCCGGCTCGCCTGGCAGCCACGCGTAACCGTCGGCGATGCGCACCGGATTCTTCGCCAGCGAGCGGCTGATCTCGCCCGGCTCGACGCAATACTCCATCACCAGCGCATTCTCAATCGCGCAGAGGAAATGCAGCGAAGCAGCGGTATTAATGTCGGTGGTGAAGTTGTGGTTGCACACTTTGCGTCCGCGGCTGTGCGCGTAGCTGGCGATCTCCATTGCCTGGGTGAAGCCGGTGCGCGTCAGGTCGATCTGCACGATGTCGATGCCGCCTTCATCAATCAGGCGCTGGAAACCCGTTACGGAGCACTCTTGCTCACCGGCAGCGATATGCTGCTGGCACGCGGCGGAAACCTGGCCGTAACCGGCGTAGTTATCCGGATGCAGCGGCTCTTCAATCCAGAACAGATTGAGATGTTCATAGCGCTGGCTGCGGCGGATGGTGGTTTTGGCATCCCACACGTGGCCGACATCCAGCATCAGATCTACGTTATCCCCCATCGCTTTACGCAGTGCTTCGAGATAGCGCAGATCCAGCGCTTCGTCGTTGCCAAACGGTTCCCAGCCAAACTTCACACCGCTATGGCCGGTATCAATCGCATGTTGCGCGCGCGCGACCGTCTCTTCGACGCTGAACTGGAACATGTTGGAGGAGTAAACGCGCATCTTGTCGCGCATCGCGCCGCCCAGCAGTTCAACAATCGGCTTGCCGAGCGCTTTGCCTTTGATATCCCATAACGCGATATCGATGCCGGCCATCGCCTGCAAAACCGCGCCGCTGCGACCGTAGTAGATGGTGGCTTTGTGCATCTTCTTCCATAAACGGCCGGTTTCCAGCGGGTTTTCGCCGATCAACAGCGATTTCAGGCCGGTGACCATGGTATGCGAATAGGGCGCTTCGATGATGGCTTTGGTAACATACGGGCTGCCATCCACTTCGCCCCAGCCGGTGATGCCGGCATCGGTGGTAATTTTGATCAGCAGCGCATCCTGAGAGCTGTCGGTGCGCTGCTCAATCACTGGCAGGCGCAGGTAAAACGCCTCAACGTTAATGATTTTCATGGTGTTTTCCCTGGTGTAAAGGCAATGCGAAATTAGCCGAGAGCGGAACGGTGCTGGCGGCGTTGGGTAATCAGGGTTTCGTAATCCACGTCCAGCGCCTGAATGCGGATGTGATTCTCAACCTCGTCGGTCATTTTGGCGATGTCGCCATCGGCAAAGACATTAATCAGCCGTTGGTGCTCCTCGATGATGTCGCTCATCGATTTGCCCATAGTGGAGAGGCCGAAAATCACCGTCAGCTGACGGGCAATCGACTCCCACAAATTACTCAGCACCGGGTTGTGCGCGAAGCTGCACAGCGTGCGGTGAAAATCGGTATCGGCGGAGGCAAAACCGTAAACGTCATCGTTTTGCATCATCGCCTGCATCTGCGCCACGCCTTGATACAGCTGATTAAGCTGCTCGGCGCTGTTGCGTCCGGCCTCAATCGCGCGGCGACAGGCCAGCGTCTCCAGCGGGATGCGCACATCGATAATCTGCTCCAGCCGCTGATGCGAAATCTCCATCAGGCGAATGCCTTTATACGGTTCGCTGGTGACGATGCCCTGGCTCTCCAGAATGCGCAGCGCCTCACGAATCGGTACGCGGCTCATGCCGAGCTTGGCCACCAACTCCGGTTCCGCGATGCGGTCGCCGGGCAGGATCAGGCCGCGGGAGGCGGCGCTGAGAATGGCATCCACGGCGTGATCGACCAGCGTGCGCGGACGCGCGGTATTCCAGCTGTTATCGGTGGCCGCGTCCTGCGCCAGCGGGGCGCTGTTTCTACGATTAGCGGTAGAGGATTTTCCTGCCATGTTATTTGTCCTGTTTAAACCTGTCGGGTCACGAACTGACCGAAGCCGGGTTCAACCTGCATCTGGTCATCCTGGAATACGGTGACACCACGAATCAATGTGCGCACCACTTTACCCTGACAGCGCATCCCTTCAAATGCGCTCCACTTGCCGAGTCCCTGAAAATTCGCGCCGCTCACTGTCCAGCTCTGGCTGGCGTCATAGAACACCAAATCGGCGTCGAAGCCAGGCGCAATCGCCCCTTTTTTGCCCCACAGCTGGAAGGCTTTGGCCGGGCCGCTGGCGGTCATGCGCGCAAACTCGCTGAGCGCCACGCCACGTTCTATGTGGGCCGCACTGAAGAACATCGGGCTGAGGGTTTCCACACCGGTTAATCCCATGCCTGCATCCCAGATGCTGGCTTCACCCGCCTGCTTTTGTGCGGGCGTGTACGGACAATGGTCGGAGGCGATCATGTCGATATCGCCGCGCAGCAGCACCTGCCACAGCGCATCCACTACTGGACGTGGGCGGATTGGCGGGCCACAGCGCGCATTGGGCCCGATACGCACCAGATCGTCTTCGTCGAGCAGTAAATAGTGCGGACAGGTTTCGAAGCTGGCACGTACGCGGGTTTTGGCGGCGACGATGGTTTCCGCCGCGCGCGCAGAGCTGACGTGCACGATATGGCAGCGCGCGCCGGTCTCTTCGGCAATCGCTAACACGCGTCCCACCGCTTCGATCTCGGCGATTTCCGGGCCCGCCAGCGCGTGCGCGCGTGCATCTTTGCGTCCGGCACGGCGCTGTTCGCTGCCAGCTCCGATTAAAATCTCGTGGTTTTCGGCGTGTACACCAATCAGCCCGTCGAAAGTGGCCAGCTCGCGCATGGCGCGCAGCAGGCCGTCATCGTCGAGACGCGGCAAACCTTTCTCGTCGGTGGCTTCACCGTTGGGTGCACCGCTGCACAGGAAGGCTTTGAAGGCCAGCGCACCGGCCTGATCCAGCGCCGCCAGTTCATGTACGTTGCACCCGTCTAATCCAGCCCACATGGCGTAATCCACTGAGCAGTTGTCTGCCAGCCAGCTTTTCTTAGCGCTGAAGTTAGCCAGCGATGTCGCCGGTGGCAGCGAATGTGGCATCTCGACGATGGTGGTGACGCCGTGCGCCGCCGCGCCGCGCGTGCCTTCGCGCAGTTCCTGCTCGGGGAAATCGTGCGAGCCGGTGAAATGGGTATGCACATCAATCGCGCCAGGCACGATGATCAAGCCTTGCGCATCAATCACTTCATCAACGCCGTGCGTGATGGCGCCAGGCGATAATACGCCGCTGATCTTGCCGTTTTCGATCAGCAGATCGGCCAGTTCAGCGCGGGTTTCTGTCACCACCAAACCATTAATAATCAGCCGTTTCATCACTCTGCTCCTGCCTGCGTCACCAGCGCCGCATACGGCACCGGCTGTGAAGAGTCGAGCCAGCCGATAGCAGTTAACAGCTGGCTGAAATGCGCAAACTCAGTGCGCGAAATCACGCAATCTGGCGCAAACACGCCGGCCTGTTGGTAGGCGGCGAGGCCGCGCACCAGCGCATCGCGCGGATAATCGGGGTAAAAAGCCTGCACCTGCTGCGCTAACTCAGTGGCGTCATGGCTCGCCATCCACGCCAGCGCCTGCGCAATGGCGTGGGAGAAGGCGGCGAAGGCAGCGGCTTTCTCCTGCAGCACATCGGCGCGGGCGATGTAGGCGCTCCAGGGTACGTGACCGCATAAACTGGCGAGGCTGCTGATGCTGTGGAGTTGTCCGGCGGCGATGGCGGGTGCCAGCATATGCATGGCGTGCAGCGCATAATCGGCTGCGCCATGGGCGACGGCGGTGAAATCATGCGCCTGGTCGCCGCTACCGGCGATCAGCTCGACATCATTCTGCAAACCGTGACGCGCCAGCAGCCAGCGGAACGTCAGCGTCGCGGTACCGACATTGCCGACATCCAGCACGCGTTTACCGCGCAAATCGCTGAGCTGAAAATCCGGCTGCGCCTGTGCCGCCGCAAGAAACCACGGATTGGCCGCCACCGAGGCGCAGAAACACTGCAGCTCCGCGCCATGCTGCTGAAAATGCTTCATCACCACCATCGGGCCGCCCAGCGTGAGATCGGCGTCGCGGCGTAATACCGCCGGCACTTGCCCGCCTTGCACCGTGTGTCCGCCCGATTCGCTGGTGGTGAAGATCACCTGCAGCTGCTGCGCGGCAAACAGGCCAAGGCTTTGCGCCAGATAGTGCGCGCAGTAATAGATGCGTGATTCGCTGGCATCGCCTTGATTGAAAATCAATGTCTGCATTGCCACGTACCTCTTTAAATAGAGTTTTAATGCATTATTCGGTCGCCATGAATGGCGACCCTACGAATCAACTACTGCGGCATTACGGTGATGAAACTGCCGTTAAGGCTCGCCATATCGCTGACGCCGCACCAATGGCTGATCGCTGTGATTTCATTGATCCAGCCGGAAAGCAGATCGAACACCGCGCTTTCGCCACCGGCGACTAACGCACTGATGATCGGTCGCACGCTGAGCGACAGCGACGCGCCAAGACAGCGCGCCACCACTGCATCGCTGCCGCAGCGCACGCCGCCATCCAGCAGCAGCGGCAGACGCGTTACCGCCTGCAAATCAGGCAGCTGATCGACTGGCGTGGCCCAGCGCGCGCTCTGGCGCAGGCCAATATTCGAGGCGATCAATCCGCTGACGCCGTGCTGCGCGGCCTGCGCGGCATCGTCATGATGCAGAACGCCTTTTAGCCACAGCGGGATGTGATGATTAGCGCAGTGCGCCGCTACCTCGTCAATTTCCTGCCAGCGCCACACTGGAAAAGCGGGCAACGCCGCAACGCCGGGCTGCGTGCCGCCGATGGTGTGCCAGCCGCGCTGTTTCAACGCATCACCAATCGAGAAGCCGCCGGGCTGTAATCCGGCCACCGGATGCACCGGTGCCAGCACCGTTAGCACGATATTTTTAAATCCGGCCTGCGCAGCCTGATCGATTAACCCTTTAATGCGGCCGACATCGCCCGCCGCACGCAGTTGCAGCCAGCAGCGATCGTACTCCGCACCAATCTGCTCTAGCGGCGTGACGGTCTCTTCGGAGATCACCAGCGGCAGCTGCAGACGTTTGCAGGCGCGCGCAATCGGCAACACACCTTCTTCATGGAAAATACGGTCACCGGCAAATGCGCCGACGCCAATCGGCGCGGACCAGTTTTGCTGGTGCAGAGAAATCTGCGTGTCGATGCTTTCATTGCCCTGCAGCACGCGCGGCAGCAGACGAAAGCGGCGCAGCGCCTGCTGATTGGCATCGGGTTCGTTATCTAGCGCATCGGCCGGTTGGCCCTGCATATAGCGGAACAACGCATCGCCGAGGCGTTCGCGTGCAGTGAGTTCAAAGCGCATTGGCATGTTGCGCCTCCGCAGCATTTTCATGTTCAAGGAAGGTGGCGAAGGCTGGCGTTTGCGGATTTTGCAGAATCGTCGGCGGGCCTTCTTCAATCAGCGCGCCGTTCTGCAGGAACACCACGCGATCGGCAACGCCCGCCGCAAATGCGATGTCGTGGGTGCTGATGATCATGGTTATGCCGGTTTGCGCCAGGCTGCGCATGGTTTGGTTCACTTCGCGCACCAGTTCGGGATCGAGCGCGGAAGTCGGCTCATCAAACAGCAGGATTTGCGGTTCTGCCGCCAGCGCGCGCGCAATGCCGACGCGCTGCTTCTGTCCGCCAGAAAGTTCATGCGGCAGCGAGGCGGCGAAATCTCCGAGTCCTACCATTTTCAACGCGCGCATCGCTTTGCCGCGCGCGATTTCCGGCTGTGCGCCCTGCACGCGCAGCAGAATACTCATTACGTTTTCCAGCGCGGTGAGGTGATCAAACAGCGCGAAGTGCTGGAACACGATGCCAATGCCTGATTTGGCGCGGTTCAGCGGCAGATGACGCTGCGCCAGTGCGCGACCGTTTTCGTCGCTGCCCATAAAGTGGCCTTCGGTTTGAATGGTGCCGCTGCTGCGCGGCGTCAGCGCCAGAATCGATTTCAGCAGCGTACTTTTGCCCGAACCGGAGCGACCGAGCAACACCACCACTTCGCCGCGACGTACGGTTAACGACAGCGATTTCAGCACCGCTTTACCAGCGTATTCAACGCACAGCTGATCCACTTCCAGTACCGGCGCGGCAGTTTGCGTATCCCAGCGCCGTTTCGGTAGCTGCATCGGCATCACTTCCGCTTCCGGCGGCAGTTTCGCCAGGCGCGCGCGTGCCCGACGTGCACGTTCATCAAGGTTGTAAAACTTCTCCAGCCACCACTGACCGCCCGCCAGCAGCGTGGAAAGAATCAGGTAGATGCCGCCCGAGGCGACCAGCACCGGAATAAACAGGAAGTTTTGCGACACGATCGCCTGGCCGCGCATCGTTAACTCATTGACGCCCACCACCGAAGCCAGCGAGGTGGATTTCAGCAATCCAACGGTTTCATTGCCCATGGTCGGCAGAATGGCGCGCAGCGCCTGCGGAATCACCACGTGAATCATCTCTTTGCTGCGCGAGTAACCGAACGCCTGCGCTGCCATGCTTTGGTCGCGATCGGTCGCCATAATGCCGCCGCGAATGATTTCGGCGCAGAAGGCGGTTTCATTGATCATCAGGGCGACAAGGGCGCTGGTGAACGGACTCAATCGCAGGCCAAATTCCGGCAGCACGTTGTACAGCAGAATCAGCTGCAGCAGCACCGGCGTGCCGCGTAGCGTATAGATGTAGATTTTCACCGGCACGCGAATAAACCAGTGCTTTGAGCTGCTGGCTAACGCCAGGAAAAAACCAATCAGAATGCCGCCCGCCAGCGCGCCAACCAACAGCTGCACGGCGATAACAGCGCCTTCCCACAAGTAGGGGAAAGTCAGGTACTTAAGAAAATCATCCAAGGCGTTATCCTCCTCAACGCCTCGGTTTAGTCACCGAGGCGGCTGAGTTTATGCTTTAACCACGCGCAACCACCGGACGTTCGGCAGCGCTGCCCTGGCCCCAGTAATCCAGCAGTTTTTTCTGCGCGCCGCTCTCCTGAATCACCTTCATCGCGTCCAGCACCGCCGCGCGCAGCGTGGCGTTGTCTTTGGCGATCGGGAAGCCAACCATGATCGGCAGATCCACGGTGAAGCCGCTTTGCAGCGATTTATCCGCTTTGGCGATGGCAATGGCTGAACCGGCTTCGGTCAGGTAAACGTCCGCGCGACCGCTTTTTACCGCCTGAATGCTGTTGTCGGTGTTCTGCACCATCAGCATGCTCACTTCTGGCTTACCGGCGGCGCTGCATTTGGCGCTTTGCTCCGGCACCAGTTTGTTGGCTTCGTAGGAACCCGCGGCGGCGGCGACGGTTTTGCCGCACAGATCATCAACACTGTTGATTTTCTTCGGGTTGCCTTGCGCCAGCACCGAACCGTCTTGCACCTGCATCGAGGCGACAAAGGCGATCTGTTTCATGCGTTCTTCGGTGACGTACAGCATCGGGCCGATATCGGCGCGTCCGCTGGAGATCGAGGTGAGCAGCACGTTGAATGAGCCGCTTTGGTAGCTGTGTTTCGCGCCGAGGCAGCTGCTGATGCGCTCGAACAGGGAAGGATCGAGACCTTCAATGATGCTGGGATCTTTTTCCGATGGCGCTTCAAAGCCTTTGGTGTAGCCGCCAAGGCCAACCACCAGATCTTTGCCTTTCAGCGACGGATATTTGGTTTGCAGTGTTTTGCACTGCGCCATCGCCGCGAAGTCGCTGGCGGTAGGCGTGATGGGATCGGTGCTGGCTGCGTGGGCGCTGGAGAGGCCCGCCAGTAAGCTGCCGCTGAGACCAGAGATTAACAAAGCAGTGCGTGCAAATTTCATAATAAGGTTCCCCTGATGCTGGTGAATGAGAAAGCGATGACCTTGTGATTTATGAACGTCTTTGGTGCTTTTTTTAGATGGTCGCCATGAATGGCGACCCTACGGAAATTTCGGAGGTTAATAACCGCGAGCCGGATCAACCTGATTACGCAGCGGTTGCCCGTGGCGGAAACGCGCCAGGTTATCGATAAACACCTCAAGGCATCCGGCGAGGTAGGCGCTGTGATCGTCGAGGCTGCAGTGCGGCGTCATTACCACGCCGGGCGTGTGCCACAGCGGATCGTCTGCCGGTAACGGCTCTTGCGGATAGACATCCAGCACTGCGCCTGCCAGTTCGCCTGCGTTGAGTTTTTCGCGCATCGCGCTGTAATCAAACACATCGGCGCGGCCAACAATCACGATGCCCGCGCGTACGGGCAGCAGATCGAGGCGGCGGCGATCGAACAGGTTGTGGGTTTGTGGCGTCAGCGGCAGCGTCGACACCACCACATCCACCTGCGGCAGCACATCGTCGAGCGCGTCAATGCGGATGCAGCGCGCCACGTTGGCATCACACTGGCCGCTGCGCGTCACGCCAATCACGCGATAGCCTTGTGCCGTCAGCAGTTTTGCCGCTGCGGCGCCAATGCCTCCAACGCCCAGCAGCAGCACGGTTTTGCCGCGTGCGCAGCCGCCAAAGGTTGGACGCCAGACACGCTGCGCCTGATCCTGCAGAAAACCGGGAATGCCGAAGTTGAACATCAGCGCCGCCATCAAAATAAACTCGGCCCCTTTATCGCCGTGCACGCCAGAAGCATTGGTGAGCGTCACGCCTTGCGGCCAGTGCGCCAGCCACTGCTCAACGCCAGCGGACATCACCTGCACCCAGCCCAGACGCGGCGTGCTGAACTGATCGAGCGCCAGCTTGCGGCCGCTCCACAGAATGTCGCAGCGGGCGAGGAAGTCGCCGGTCTGCGCCGCATCGCTGTTTTCGCTCAGCGTAAAGTGGCCGCGCAACGGCGTATACGCGTCAAGCTGCAGTTGCAGCTGCTCAGCAGAGAGATGGAGTGCGCGCGGCGCGCTGGCGTCGTTCTCGATATGAATATGCATCAGCGCATCGCCGTCACTTCCATCTCGACCAGCAGGTCAGGATGGTTGAGTTGAATGCCCACGGTGGCGCGCGCCGGGAAAGGGAACTGGAAGAATTCACTGTAAGCGGCGTTCATCGCGCTGAAGGTGCTGAGATCGGTGAGATAAATGGTGACGCGAACCACGTTGTCGAAGGTCATTTGCGCTTCGCTCAGCAGATCGCCGACGTTTTTCAGCACCTGACGCGTCTGGCTGGCGATGTCGTTGCCAATAATCTCGCCGCTGTAGGGATCAATCGCCACTTGGCCGGAAATAAACAACATCGGTTCGTGCAGCACGGCGGCGGAGAGCGGCGCAGGGCCCATTGGGCGGTCGCTGGCGTTCATGCCGGGATAACTCAATGCAATCTTCATGGTGAAATCTCAAGCAAAACTGTTTCACCGCAATTTCGTATACGATTATACGAGTGTCAATGCGCAATTTTTAACCATCGGGTCAAAAAGGTGATGTACATCACGTAATAGGATTTGGTGATATATTATTTAATATGTTGATTTTTATCAAATAATTTTAATTTTTATGACGCTAGGATTCGCCTGAATAGAATCGTATACGATTTTCTTATTCTTAAGGTTTCATTGTGTTCAACAACAAAGACAGAGGTCGATTTACATCAAATCGTTAATCACATACGGAATGTTTGTTAACACGCCACATGCTAAGATTTCGCGATTAGGCAGTTTGTTTGATGGCAGCTACAAAAGCTCGAAGTTGGATAAGAGGAATGGCAGTGATGATTATTGAAAATGTGAAATTATCAAATTTTAGGTGCTTTGAAGAACTTGAAGTTTCATTCCATTCAAAGCTAACCGTATTAGTTGCTGCTAATGGCGCAGGAAAAACTACAGTGCTTGATTCAGTGAGAATTGCATTGTGGCCATATGTGAAAGGCTTTGATCTCGGTAGTCAGGGGGGAAAGTCAGCAACGATTCAAATTGACGATGTACGCCTAAACAAAGAAAAAGAAAACATGGAGCCTATGACTCCAGCAGAAATTGAATCATCTGGTTATTGGTTCATGGAAAAAAATGTGCGCACATGGAAAACGGCAAGAGTTTCCGTTAGAAAAAATACTAAAGCACAAAGTGATAAAGGGACGAAGAGTCTCATCAGCCTTAGTGATAAAATTCAAAAAGATGTAAGGAATAATAAAGGTAATGATAATCATATATTACCAATAGTGTTGTATCTTGGGACGGGACGTTTATGGTATCAAGGTCGATATACATCAGAGGTTTCAATCGAAACGTTAAATAATGATGTTTTCTCAAGGTTTTGGGGTTATAGAAACTGCTTAACAGCAACATCAAATTATAAGCAATTTGAAGAGTGGTTTGGCTGGGTTTTTAGAAGTTATCGTGAACTACAAATATCAAAGTTAGAGAGTAATGAAGTTGATGAAAGTAGTCTTAATAACTTTAGTTATGCAATTAAAGTTGTCCAAGATTCGATAAATGAATTGACATTTGAAGCTACTGGTTGGAAGGATTTGCAATACCGTGCAAGCCAAGGGCAGCAATTAGTGATGTATCATCATGAAAATGGATATATGCCACTTGAATTATTGAGTGATGGTCTACGTAATGTCGTTTCGATGATTGCCGACATCGCCTTTAGGTGTATTAAATTAAATCCTAGCTTAGGGGAGCAGGCGGCACTTAAAACACCGGGTGTGGTATTAATTGATGAAGTAGATATGTTCTTACATCCAAGTTGGCAGCAACGTGTTATCCAAGCACTACAACGGGCTTTCCCTGAAGTTCAATTTATTGTTACAACGCATAGCCCTCAGGTTTTAACTACAGTACCAAGCGAATGCGTGAGAATATTAGATGGCGGAAAAGTGTTTACTTCACCAGATGGAAATCAAGGTGCAGAATCATCCCGATTGCTGAAAAGTATCTTCAGTGTTGATCCTAGGCCTGCATCCGATCCAGTTTCTCAGCTTCTTATGAAATATCTTAAAAAAATCTATCATGATAAGTGGGATGATGCAGATGTTAATGAAATTCGAATGCAATTAGACAAACATTTTGGCGGTGAAGAGCCAGCTTTGACAGCAGCTGACCTTTATATAGAAAATAGAAAATGGGAGATTTCGCTTGAAAAGGATTTATAAATCACTCGCGCCTAATCCCTTAACAGCTTATGCACAACAGAACCCAACTGCAGATTGGGACAACGGATTTCGTTCGTCAAATGGTGGTAATGATTACAAGGCTGTTCGTGCGTTGATGGTTGATGAGCAAGGTGGACTTTGTGCTTATTGTGAAACAGAGATAAAAAATCTACCTGAACATCATAAACAAGTTGAACATTATCATGATAAATCACATAGGATCGCTGCTAATGGGCATAATTGGGCACTTGATTGGAACAATGTTTTTGCTGTGTGCCCTGGTGGAAGCCGTATTGATGAAGAGGAAAAGAGAAATTATCCTTTACCCGATAATTTGAGTTGCGATGCACATAAAAACCATCTTAAATTAAAATCGAGCGTATATGTTCCACCTGAAGGACGAGTATTGAATCCTTTAGATATGGTCGCCTCACCTTGTTTATTTTCTCTGAATCGTGCCAACGGTGAATTGATGCCTAACCTGGAAAATTGTGCAGGTGTTGAAATTAAATATAATATGCATGCCACTGTGGAAGAATTGGTTGAACATACTATTAAAGTGTTCAATTTGAATTGCGCTAGGCTAACAGCGCAGCGAGTTCAGTATATTTATGCACGTGAGCGTGCAGTGAAAGTTGCCAGAAATTTAAACAATCCTGCTGCATTGGATTCATTGGTCAGTCAATGGTTTTCAAACCGTTGGCCAGCATTTTTTACGACACGCAGGATTTTATTAGGGGAGCAAGCTGAGCGTTATTTAGCTTCGATGCAATACGTTGGCTGATAATGACAATATTTAATTAGTGCATATTTCATAGAGTACATCGGCGATCCATCGCGGATTTCCGGCTGCACAATCCGCGGTCAAAGGGTATACTGGCGCACTCTTTTTTTAACCGATCCGTATCGCGTGCGAATTCAACATGCAAAAGTTTGATACCAAGACCTTTCAGGGCCTGATCCTGACCTTGCAGGATTACTGGGCGCGTCAAGGCTGCACCATTGTCCAACCGTTGGACATGGAAGTGGGCGCCGGCACCTCACACCCGATGACTTGTCTGCGTGCCTTAGGCCCAGAGCCGATGGCGACCGCTTACGTGCAGCCATCTCGTCGTCCGACCGATGGACGTTACGGTGAAAACCCGAACCGTTTACAGCACTATTACCAGTTCCAGGTAGTGATTAAGCCTAACCCGGACAACCTTCAGGAGCTGTACCTTGGGTCGCTGAAAGAGCTGGGTATGGATCCCACCATCCACGACATTCGCTTTGTCGAAGACAACTGGGAAAACCCAACGCTCGGCGCGTGGGGACTCGGTTGGGAAGTGTGGCTGAACGGCATGGAAGTGACGCAGTTCACTTACTTCCAGCAGGTTGGCGGCCTGGAGTGCAAGCCGGTAACCGGCGAGATCACTTACGGCTTAGAGCGCCTGGCGATGTACATTCAGGGCGTAGACAGCGTTTACGATCTGGTGTGGAGCGACGGTCCGTTCGGTAAAACCACCTACGGCGAAGTGTTCCATCAGAACGAAGTAGAGCAGTCGACCTACAACTTCGAATACGCAGACGTTGACTTCCTTTTCACCTGCTTTGAGCAGTATGAGAAAGAAGCGCAGCAGCTGCTGGCGCTGGAAAAACCGCTGCCGCTGCCGGCTTACGAGCGCATTCTGAAAGCGGCGCACAGTTTTAACCTGCTGGACGCCCGCAAAGCGATTTCGGTTACCGAACGCCAGCGCTATATCCTGCGTATCCGCACCCTGACGAAAGCCGTGGCGGAAGCCTATTATGCGTCCCGTGAGGCGCTTGGCTTCCCGATGTGCAATAAAAACAAGTAAGAGGCAGCCATGACCGATAAAACTTTCCTGGTGGAAATTGGCACCGAAGAGTTGCCTCCGAAAGCGCTGCGCAGCCTGGCAGAAGCCTTTGCTGCGCACTTCACCGCTGAACTCGATAGCGCCGGTCTGGCGCACGGCGAAGTGAGCTGGTTTGCTGCTCCGCGTCGTCTGGCGCTGAAAGTGGCCCAGCTGGCTGCCGCGCAGCCGGATCGCGAAGTTGAAAAACGTGGCCCGGCTATCGCCGCCGCGTTTGATGCCGATGGCAACGCCACCAAAGCGGCCGAAGGTTGGGCGCGTGGTAACGGCATCACTGTGGCTCAGGCGGAACGTCTGAGCACGGATAAAGGTGAATGGCTGGTGCATCGCGCCGCTATCACCGGCGAAAGCGCGCAGGCGCTGCTGCCCGCGATGGTTGCTACCGCGCTGAGCAAGCTGCCGATTCCTAAGCTGATGCGCTGGGGCGCGAGCGACGTGCAGTTTGTGCGTCCGGTGCACACCGTTACGCTGCTGCTGGGTGACGAGCTGATCCCCGCGAAGATTCTGGGCATTCAGTCCGGTCGCGTGATTCGCGGCCATCGCTTTATGGGCGAGCCAGAATTCACCATCGACAACGCCGATCAGTATCCGCAGCTGCTGCTGGAACGCGGAAAAGTGGTGGCGGATTACGCGGCGCGTAAAGCCAAAATCAAAGCAGACGCGGAAGCAGCGGCACAGAAGATTGGCGGCATCGCCGATCTGAGCGAAAGCCTGCTGGAAGAAGTGACCTCGCTGGTGGAATGGCCGGTAGTGCTGACGGCGAAATTCGAAGAGAAGTTCCTCGCGGTGCCAGCTGAAGCGCTGGTTTACACCATGAAAGGTGACCAGAAGTACTTCCCGGTGTACGACGCGGCGGGCAAGCTGCTGCCGAATTTCATCTTCGTCACCAACATCGAATCCAAAGATCCTCAGCAGATTATCTCCGGTAACGAGAAGGTGGTGCGCCCGCGTCTGGCGGATGCCGAGTTCTTCTTCAACACCGACCGCAAAAAGCGTCTGGAAGATAATCTGCCGCGTCTGGAAACCGTCCTGTTCCAGAAAGAGCTGGGTACGCTGCGTGATAAAACCGATCGTATTCAGGCGCTGGCTGGCTGGATTGCCGCGCAGATTGGTGCTGATGTGAATCACGCGACCCGCGCGGGTTTGCTGTCAAAATGTGACCTGATGACCAACATGGTGTTCGAGTTCACCGACACCCAGGGCGTGATGGGCATGCACTACGCGCGCCACGATGGCGAAGCGGAAGATGTGGCGGTTGCGCTGAACGAGCAGTATCAACCGCGCTTTGCCGGTGACGATCTGCCGTCAAATCCTGTGGCGTGTGCCGTAGCGATTGCTGACAAGATGGATACCCTTGCGGGCATCTTCGGCATCGGTCAGCATCCGAAAGGCGACAAAGATCCGTTCGCACTGCGCCGTGCCGCGCTGGGCGTGCTGCGCATCATCGTTGAGAAAAACCTGCCGCTCGATCTGCAAACGCTGACCGAAGAAGCGGTGCGCCTCTACGGCAGCAAGTTGAGCAACGGCAAAGTGGTCGATGAAGTGATCGACTTTATGCTGGGCCGTTTCCGTACCTGGTATCAGGAAGAGGGCCACAGCGTTGACACCATTCAGGCGGTGCTGGCACGTCGTCCAACTCGTCCGGCTGATTTCGATGCGCGCATGAAGGCGGTTTCGCACTTCCGTACGCTGGAAGCGGCTGCGACATTGGCCGCTGCCAACAAACGTGTGTCGAACATCCTGGCGAAATCGACTGAAACCCTGAATGACAGCGTGCAGGCTTCCTTGCTGAAAGAGAACGAAGAGATCCAACTGGCGACCTTCGTGACCGCGCTGGGCGATAAGCTGCAGCCGTACTTTGCAGAAGGTCGCTATCAGGATGCGCTGGTTGAGCTGGCGCAGCTGCGTGAAGCGGTGGATAACTTCTTCGATAAAGTGATGGTGAACGCTGACGATCAGGCGGTGCGTATTAACCGTCTGACGCTGCTGGCACAGCTGCGTCAGCTGTTCCTGCAGGTGGCGGATATTTCGCTGCTGCAGTAGTTGGCATGGTCGCCATGAATGGCGACCCTACGAATGGTGATTAACAAGGGGACGAGAAATCGTCCCCTTGTTGTTTTAGAACCATTGTGGATTTGTAATGTGAGATATTGCGTCCTGAGAATGATGCAAAATACGTAGGACTAAAACCTTATCCGGCTCGGTTCGATAAAAAATCACATGCTCACGATGCGGCAGTGCAAAAACGCGCTCTCCTAAATCAATACGCCTGCGACCTAACTCATGTTCAGATAATTGGTTGAAACGTTGATAAATTTTATGCGTATACAGTTCAGCCTTTTTAAGACCAAAGTTGCAATATCCATATAACCAGATTGCCGACAGATCGGTTTCAGCTTCCGGCATTATCCTTATCGTCCTTTTCATCTATGCCTACCCTGGCTCTCATTTTTTTGAGAAAAACATCGATATCAAATTCGACAGGATCTCCGCTATCTAAGCCTTCCTGAATCAACAGCTTTAACTTTTCAAGTTTGGCCGACGCCTGCTTCTCACGCAGCAAGCGTAGCGAGTCGCGCACCACTTCGCTTTGCGTACGGTAGTCGCCGGACTCAACCAGAGATTCAACAAACTCGCGCAGTTCATCGCCTAAATCGATCGTCATGGTACGTGCCATCATCGCCATCCAATGTAAGAGTATTTCTTACATTCTGGCACTTTTTTGCACAACAGGGAATGTGCGTTGCAGCGCAGTTACAAGCTGAACTGCGAGGCAACGCGAGAGATTTTAGTCAGATGAGGCGGGAAACAGGCGTGCGTCACGCAGCAGATGATCGTTGCCACGACGGCGGGTGAAGCCGCTACGGTCGAAGAATTCCAGAATCTGTATCGCCACTTTGCGCCCGGTGCCCAGCTGGTTGCGGAAGTCGGCTGCGCTGGTGCTGCCATCTTGCGCGGCGCGTTGGCGAATCAGATCGGCGAAGATCTGGATCTGGTCGCTGCGATAGTAGCGATCGCGCACGATCGCGGTGATGTGTCCGAGCCGTGCGGCAGTAAGCAGCAGCGATCGAATCGCCTGTTCATCCTGCTGTAGCGCCAGCGCGATATCGCGCACCCACAGCGGCTGGTCGCCAAACAGCGGGCCGACCTGCTGCCAAAGTGTTTCTTCCTGCGGATTAAAGCGCGGTTCGAAATCGGGCAGATGCAGCCAGCCCTGACGCTGTTGCAGCTGGCCTTGCGCCAGCAGCTGGTCAATCAGCGCTAGCACCCATTCGGCAGGCTGATGCGGCATTGCCACGCGACGCAAACGGTCGTGGCCGATGCCCGGCACTTCGGGATGCTGCTGATGAAAATGTGCCAGCGATTCCAGCAGCTTTTGCTGCCAAAGTGCCGCCTGCGCAGCACTCATCAGCGCGTTACCGAGCTGCACCGGCGCTGTGTTCTCAATCAGTGCATCCAGAGCGGGATCGGTAAGCTGGCGCGCCCACGCCAGATCACGCAATTCTGTGGGTTGATACGCCAGATGCGCCTGCAGGCTGGCGTCATCATCTGTTGCGGCGGCCAACTGCTGCAACCAGGCAAGATACTCCGCCTGACGTTTGCCGCGCTTTTTACTGTTGAGCAGCAGCACGCGCGCGCCGCCCAGCGTGTGCTGTGCATTGCTGTCGCGGATAATCAGCCGATCGTTCTCCGCCAGCCACAGCGGTTCGTTCAGGACTATTTCCGCGACATCATCCGCCAGCAGCGTGATGCGTCCGGTGACGTGGCTGGCGGCGTGGTGAATATGAATCGGCTGTGATGCGCTTTTCAGCGGCTGCAGCAAGCGCAGCGCCACGGTTAAGCGCGTGGTGCCTTCCGCTTTTGCCTGTGACAGCAGCCAATCGCCGCGCGCGATCTGCGCTTTTTCCACATCGCCAACGATATTTAATGCGATACGCTCACCGGCCTGCGCCCGCGTCACCGATTGGTTCTGCGCATGTAGCGCACGCACGCGCAGCGGCTGATTCAGGCTGCTGAGCCAAAGGGTATCACCGACGTTCACTTCACCCGTCAGCGCTGTGCCGGTGACCACCAATCCAGTACCTTTCAGCGTGAAGGCGCGATCGATGGCGAGACGAAAACGGTAACGCGGGTCGAAGGCCGGTTCCGCCAGCGTGCTGAGATGCTGTCGCAGCGCGTCGATGCCTTGCTGCGTGTGGCTGCTGGTGACAAATTGCGGTACCGCCAGCCAGCCGAGTTGCTGCGTGAGTTGCGCCACCTGCAGCTGGACTTCCGCGATGCGCGCCTCATCCACGCGATCGGCTTTGGTCAGCGCCACGCTGAGCGGCGGCTGTCCGGCCAAACTCAGCAGCTGCAGATGTTCACGGGTTTGCGGCATTACGCCATCGTCGCAGGCCACCACCAGCAGCGCATGATGAATGCCGCCAATGCCTGCCAGCATATTGGCGAGAAATTTCTCGTGGCCCGGCACATCAATAAACCCCAGCACGCGGCCATCCGGCTGCGGCCAATAGGCGTAGCCGAGATCGATGGTCATGCCGCGCCGTTTCTCTTCCGGCAGGCGATCGGCATCAACGCCGGTTAAGGCCTGTAACAGCGCGGTTTTGCCGTGATCGACGTGTCCAGCGGTGGCAATAATCATGGCGCTATGGCCTGAATCAGCGCGCTTTCATCATCAAGACAGCGTAAATCCAGCCACAGTTTGCCTTCCTGAATGCGGCCAATCACCGGGCGCGCTAAGCTGCGCCAGCGTTGTGACAAGCTGGCAAGCTGGCTGCCGCGACCATCGCGTGGCATGAAGGTGATGGCGAAACTGGCAATACGCTCAACCGGTAGCGATCCGCTGCCGATTTGCGAAGAACAGGGCGCGATCGCTAGCGAAAATTCTTCACCATAAGCCTGTTGTAATGCGGGCATTAATCGTTCAGCCTGCTGCAAAATGTCGTGCGATGAACGGGTCAACAGCCGCAGAGTCGGCAGGGCTTCGCGCAGCGTGTCCGCCTGGCGATAGAGTTGCAGGGTGGCTTCCAGCGCCGCGAGCGTCATTTTATCGACGCGCAGCGCGCGTTTCAGCGGATGCGACTGCAGCTGATCAATCAGCGCCTGCTTGCCGACGATAATGCCGGCCTGCGGACCGCCGAGCAGTTTGTCGCCGGAGAAGCTCACCAGACTGACGCCAGCGGCGATCAGCTGCTGCGGCATCGGTTCGGCGGGCAGACCAAATTCGGTCATATCGACCAGCGAACCGCTGCCAAGATCGGTGATCACCGGCAGTTGATAAGCATCACCCAGCTCAACTAACTCTGCTTCCGTCACCGCATGGGTAAAGCCCTGAATCTGATAATTGCTGGTGTGCACCTTCATCAGCAGGCCGCTGTTTTCCGCGATGGCGGCGCGATAATCTTTCAGATGCGTGCGATTGGTGGTGCCGACTTCCACCAGTTTGCAGCCCGCCTGACGCATTACGTCGGGAATGCGAAAGGCACCGCCAATTTCCACCAGCTCGCCACGCGAGACAATCACTTCGCGTCCCGGTGCTAAAGCAGCCAGCATCAGTAACACGGCGGCAGCATTGTTGTTGACGATGCAGGCCGCTTCCGCGCCGGTTAATTCGCACAGCAGCGCGCTGACCGCACGATCGCGATGGCCGCGCGCCGCATCATCCAGCGCGTATTCCAGCGTGACCGGCTGACGCAGGCAGTTCACCACCGCGTCGATGGCGCGATCGCTCAGCTGCGCGCGGCCGAGATTGGTGTGCAGCACGGTGCCGGTAAGATTGAACACCGGACGCAGCGCACTTTGCTGCTGTTGCAGGCTGCGGCGCAGCGCTTCATCGGGCCAGTTCACGTGCCATTCCGGCAAGGTTTGATGCTGCTGAATGTGCTCGCGCGCTTCCTGCTGCATAGTACGCAGCTGGCGCGTGGCGAAGGCGGTACCGTGATGTGCAAGCAGCGGCTGCAGCGCCGGATCGCGCAGCAGGCTGTCGATCGCGGGCAATTGACTGTAAAGGGTTTTCATCAGGTGACTTAGAGAGTGGGCGGAACGGTGCGGGCAAAGCTTTCGCGCGCAAACAGGTTTTCGGCCAGCTTCACTAGCGCCGGGCGATTCACGCACCAGTTGGGCAGCACGCGGCGGAAATTCAGGTAACCAATCATGCAGCCGGTAGCGATATCGGCCAGATTCAGCGTGCCGCTATTGAGCCATTCGCCCTGGGCGGCGGCGGTTTCCAGCGCATCGAGGCCGCGCTGAATTTTGGCGCGATTGCGCAGCAGCACCTCTTCGGATTGCTGATCGCCGGGACGCATCTGCTCACGCACGATCATCACCGCAGCGTCGTTGATGCCGTCGGCGAGTTTTTCCAGCTGACGGATTTGCAATGCGTGCAGCGCATCATCAGGCAGCAGCGCGGGCGCATCGCCGCGCAGTTCAATCACCTGCGCGATGATTGAGGAGTCGAACCAGGTGAGCTGATTGTCATCAATCAGCGCCGGCACTTTGCCCAGCGGATTGTACTGCGGGACATCGCTGTCATCGGTCCACGGAGAGTGATTAACGAATTCGAAAACCAGGCCTTTTTCCAACAGAATGACTGAAATTTTGCGTACAAAAGGGCTGGTGTAGCTGCCAATCAGTTTCATCGTTCGCCTCCGTGTTGAGCTGCATGGATTTGTGCGTTCATTGAGAAGGTCGCCATGAATGGCGACCCTACAAGGTTGTTGCGAATTTTCGTCGGGGCGAATCCTTAATCGCCGGGGAACATAAACGGATTCAGGCTGCTGCGCGCGAATCCTTCCTGCTCCATGCGGGCATCCAGCACCAGCGAAGCGAGGTCATCTGCCACCGGTTCCACCGCCGGATCTTTTTCCTGGTACAACATCTTCAAATATGTACCGCAGTCGCCACAGCTCTCTGCTTTTACCGCCGCTTTTTCGCTGTCCAGCGACCAGTAATGCAGGTCGCCGGTTTGTTCGCAGTTGGAGCACTTACTGCGCACCACATACCACTCGCTTTCACACAGATTGCAGTGCAGATAGCGCAGTCCTTGCTGGCCCACGCTCATATGCACCACGCTGGTGACCGGCACGCTGGCGCACACCGGGCAAAACTGGCGATGCTCACCGTATTCTGCGCGTGCTTTGCCCGGAATCAGTGCCGCCATTTGCGCCCAGTAAATCGACAACGCCGCCCAGATGAACGGCGATTTATCGCTGCTCACCTGCGCGAAATCGCCTTCCAGCAGCGCATGCGCCAGATTTTCCAGTTCGGTAGTGGAGGCTTTTTCCAGATTCTCCAGCACCGCCAGCGCCTGGCCACTCATCTCCGGCTTCAGCTCAGCGATCAGCGAATGCAGCAGACGTTGCCAGTGCGCATCGCGCGGGTAGGTGTGAATATCGAGCGGCGGCTTGCCCTGCTCGGCGCTCTGCGTCAGCCGTTGCTGCAGGTCGATTTGCAGCGGATGGTCATACAGCACGATCTCCTGCGCCTCGGCGATCACCGCGGCAAAGCGCAGGTAATCACCGAGCGGATTCTTCGCGGCCAGGTCGCGCAAACGTGCCGCACGGCGGCTATACAGATTTTTCAGCCGGGGGAAAAGTAACGGCGGAACTTGCTCCGCCGTGTGCTTTTCGCCTTTCTCCAGCTGGTCCTGCGGGATGATGCGAATACTCATCAGGGACGTTTTTCCTGTTGTGTTTGGCGTTGGCGCTGCTCGCGATACCAGCGTGGGTGATGTTTCTTCGCCCACGCGGCCGGAACCCAGCCCTCAACCATGGCGGTAATGGTGCCTTTTACCCACAACGCGGCGTAAATGTGCACCATAATCACCATGATCAGCGCCACAGCTGAGACCGAATGCACCACTAGCGCGATGCGAATCAGCGGAATAGTAAAGGCGCCGGCAAAGTATGGGCGCCAGATAACAATTCCGCTCACCAGCAGCAAGACTAAGCTGATGATAGCAGCCCAGAACACACACTTCTGCCCGAAGTTGTATTTGCCGGTATCGCCGACCTCTTCGTTTTGCACGATTTTGTGGATGTTTTTCGCCCACACCAGGTCTTCGCGATTGATCAGATTATGTTTCCAATAGCGTAAGAACATGATGATAAAGGCGGCAAACATCACCGTGCCCACAAATGGATGTAGGATACGCGCCAACTGCGGCGTGCCGAGCACGTGCATCAGCCAGTTAAACGACGGGAAAAAGAAGCCCAGTCCGCTCAGCGCGGCGAGCACAAAACAGAACGCCACAATCCAGTGATTGATGCGTTCCGGTGCGCTGTAGCGCACCAGACGATCGCGTTTTTTCATTATTCGCGCTCCTCTTTTTCATGCAGGTTCTCGTCTTCATCCTCTTCCACGCGGTTCGGCCCCACGCCGACGTAATGGAACACGGATGCGGCGAAGGTGGCGGCAAAACCAATCGCCGCCAGCGGTTTCCAGATCCCTTTCCAGAACGTCACCGCCGGGCTGATGCTCGGGTTAGCCGGCAAACCGTGATAGAGCTGCGGTTTGTCGGCGTGGTGCAGCACGTACATTACGTGCGTACCGCCGACGCCTTCCGGATCGTACAAGCCCGCGTTGGCATAGCCGCGCGTGTTGAGCTCGGCCACACGTTCACCCGCCAGCGCCTGCATATCGCTTTTGCTGCCGAAGTGAATCGCGCCGGTCGGACAAGTTTTCACGCACGCCGGTTCCTGACCAACATTGACACGATCGACGCACAGCGTGCATTTATACACGCGGTTGTCCTCTTTATTCATACGCGGCACATCGAACGGACAGCCAGCGATGCAGTAGCCGCAGCCAATGCACTGTTCTGACTGAAAATCGACGATGCCGTTGGCGTACTGAATAATCGCGCCTTCAGATGGACATGCCTTCAGGCAGCCGGGATCGGCGCAGTGCATGCAGCCATCCTTGCGAATCAGCCACTCTAACTTGCCGTTCTCCTCCACTTCTGAGAAGCGCATCACCGTCCAGGATTTGGCGGTCAAATCGGCGGGATTGTCGTACACCCCAACGTTATGTCCCACTTCATCGCGGATATCGTTCCACTCCGAACACGCCACCTGACAAGCTTTGCAGCCGATGCAGGTGGTCACGTCGATCAGTTTCGCCACTTCCTGCTGATGGTTACGCGCCTGCGGGGCAGGCGTGAGTCCATTGGTGGCGGAGCGGCGGATAATGTCTTGAGATTGATAAGCCATATTCGTTCTCCTTACACCTTCTCGACGTTGACCAGGAACGCCTTAAATTCTGGCGTCTGCGTGTTGGCATCACCGACAAACGGCGTCAAGGTGTTGGCAATAAAGCCTTTTTTCGCCACGCCCTGATAACCCCAGTGAATCGGAATGCCGATGGTATCGACGATTTGGCCGTCGACGTTGAGTGGACGGATGCGTTTAGTGACCACCGCTTTGGCTTTGATGTAGCCGCGATTGGAGCTCACTTTCACCGTATCGCCCTGCGCGATGCCGAGCTTGTTGGCCAGCTTCTCGCCGATTTCAATAAACTGTTCCGGCTGCGCGATGGCATTGAGCCGCGCGTGTTTGGTCCAGTAATGGAAATGCTCGGTGAGGCGATAAGTGGTGCCGACATACGGGAACTGCTCCGCCTGGCCCATCGATGCCAAATCATCCTTGAACACGCGCGCCGCCGGATTGGATACCACGTTCGGATGCAGCGGGTTGGTGCCGATCGGTGTTTCAAACGGCTCGTAGTGTTCCGGGAATGGACCTTCAGCCATTTTGTCGAGCGCAAACAGGCGCCCCATGCCTTCCGGCTGCATGATGAACGGCCCAACATCGCTGCCTGGCGCGGCGGCGCTGTAATCCGGCACATCCATGCCGCCCCATTTCGCACCATCCCATTTCAGGATTTGGCGTTTCGGATCCCACGGATTGCCTTGCGGGTCAGCCGAGGCGCGGTTGTAGAGAATGCGGCGGTTAAGCGGCCACGCCCAACTCCAGTTCAGCGTGTTGCCCAAACCGGTGGGATCGGTGTTGTCGCGACGTGCCATTTGGTTGCCGTCCGGCGTCCAGCTGCCGGCGAAAATCCAGCAACCGCTGCTGGTGCTGCCGTCATCTTTCAGATGGGCAAAGGTGCTGAGCTGTTGGCCTTTTTTCACCAACAGCGTGCCTTTGTCATCGAACACATCGGCCAGCGCTTTACCGTTGTTCTCCATCGCCACTTCTTCCGGCGCTGGATTTTCTGGCGTCAGATAGTTCCAGCTCATGTTCAGCACTTGCTCAGGCAGCGCACCGCCTTCACTGGCGTACATTTTGCGCAGGCGTGAATAGATGCCGGAAAGAATTTCACCGTCATTCAGCGCTTCGCCCGGTGCATCCTGACCTTTCCAGTGCCACTGCAGCCAGCGGCCCGAGTTGACGATCGAACCGTTCTCTTCAGCGAAGCAGGTGGAGGGCAAACGGAACACTTCGGTCTGAATTTTTGACGGATCAACGTCGTTAAACTCGTCGTGATTCTCCCAGAAGGTAGCGGTTTCGGTGTTGAGCGGATCGATGGTGACCAGGAACTTCAGCTTCGACAGTGAATCAATCACTTTGCGCTTGTTCGGGAACGATGCCACCGGGTTAAAGCCCTGGCACAGATAGCCGTTGACCTTGCCTTGCGACATCATCTCGAAGTACTGCAGCACGTCGTAGCCTTTATCCCACTTCGGCAACCAGTCGAAGCCCCAGCTGTTCTCTTTCTGGGCTTTGTCGCCGAAGAAGGCTTTCATCTGGCTGACAAAGAATTTTGGATAGTTGCTCCAGTAGTTTACCTGGCCCGGCAGCAGCGCTTTTGGCGTGTTGGCGGCGAGATAGGTTTGCAGATCGGTTTGTTTCTCCGACGGCAAGGTCATGTAACCCGGCAAACTCTGCGACAGCAGACCGAGATCGGTCAGACCCTGAATATTCGAGTGGCCGCGCAGCGCATTGATGCCGCCGCCAATCATGCCCATGTTGCCGAGCAGCAGCTGAATCATCGCCATGGTGCGGATGTTCTGCGCGCCAACCGAGTGCTGTGTCCAGCCGAGCGCATACAGGAATGAGGTGGTGCGATCGCGTGCGCTGGTTTCGCCCAGCAGTTCGCAGACATGCAGGAAGTCATCTTTCGGCGTGCCGCAGATGCGTTCAACAATTTCTGGCGTGTAGCGGCTGACGTGCTGTTTTAAAAGGTTCCACACGCAGCGCGGATGCGTCAGCGTGGTGTCGCGTTTGGCGAAGCCGTCATCGCCTAACTCGTAGTTCCAGCTGGTTTTGTCGTACTTGCGATTCGCTTCGTCGTAACCGCTGAACAGGCCATCTTCAAAATGATAATCCTCACGCACAATCAGGCTGGCGTTGGTGTACGCCTCGACATATTCGCGCTGGATTTTTTCGTTTTGCAGCAGCCACAGCAGTACGCCCGACAGGAAAGTGATGTCGGTGCCCGAACGGATCGGCGTATAGAAATCGGCTACCGATGCGGTTCGTGTGAAGCGCGGATCGATAACAATGATTTTGGCTTTGTTGTGAATTTTGGCTTCCATCGCCCAGCGGAATCCCACTGGATGCGCTTCAGCGGCGTTACCGCCCATCACAACGATCAGATTGGCATTACGGATGTCGACCCAGTGATTGGTCATCGCACCGCGACCAAATGTTGGAGCAAGACTTGCTACCGTTGGTCCGTGTCAAACGCGTGCCTGGTTGTCGACCGCTAACATGCCGAGCGATCGGGTAAATTTCTGAGTTAAGTAACCGGTTTCGTTGCTGGATGCGGAAGCACACAACATGCCGGTGGAGAGCCAACGGTTTACCGTCGTGCCGGCGGCGTTCTGCGCAACGAAGTTAGCGTCTCGGTCGGCTTTCATCAGCTTCGCGATGCGATCAAACGCATCGTCCCAGCTAATGCGCTGCCATTTATTGGAGCCAGGCGCGCGGTATTCCGGGTATTGCAGGCGACTTTCACTGTGGATGAAGTCGAGCAGGCCTGCGCCTTTCGGGCACAATGCGCCGCGGCTCACCGGATGATCCGGATCCCCTTCGATATGGAAAATGGTCTCTTTGGCGTTTTTCGCGCCGTCACCGAGGCTGTACATTAACAAGCCACAGCCAACTGAGCAGTAAGTGCAGGTGTTACGGGTTTCGCGCGCGCGTAGCAGTTTGTACTGCCGCGTTTCCGCCAGCGCTACCTCTGGCGCAAAGCCGAGCAGCGCTGCCGTTGTCCCTGCCATACCGCCAGCACACACCTTGAAGAATTTTCTTCGGCTGACGTTCATGGATTATCCTTTCAACATGATTGATTGTACTTTTGCGGTGCAGTGGATCGGGCGTCACAATAACCCGACGAATATTGCGGCAATAGCGACCTAATAATACCACTACTTTAGTAAGGTTGTTGTATGAGGCGAAAAAAGTGACAGAGAATGAGCAGGAAAGTCACATTAATGTGAATAAGATCTCAGGCGCGGTGCAGGCGCAGGTCCATCAGCGGCGTGATATCAGCCTTGCGGAAACTGACTGGCTGGCCGAGGAAGTGCCGGTGGCGCTGGTGTATAACGGCATTTCGCACGTTGTGATGATGGCGACACCCAATGATTTGGAAGCTTTTGCACTAGGTTTCTCGCTCTCGGAAGGCATTATTGCGCGCCCGGATGAAATCTTCGGCATCGATGTGGTGCCGGGCTGTAACGGTGTTGAAGTGCAGATTGAACTCTCCAGCCGCCGCTTTATGGCGTTGAAAGAGCAGCGCCGCGCCATGGCTGGCCGCACCGGCTGCGGCGTGTGTGGCGTCGAGCAACTCGACCAAATCGGTAAGCCGCTAAAGCCGCTGCCATTCAGCCAAACTTTTGATTTAGCTAACCTCGATAAAGGCCTGGCGCAGTTGCGCGATTACCAGCTGATCGGCAATCTCACCGGCTGCACGCACGCGGCGGCGTGGATGTCGCCAGAAGGTGAATTGCAGGGCGGCTATGAAGATGTGGGTCGCCATGTGGCGCTGGACAAATTGCTGGGGAATCGCAGCCAGCAGCCGTGGCAGCAGGGCGCGGTGCTGGTTTCCAGCCGCGCCAGCTATGAGATGGTGCAGAAATCCGCTATGTGCGGCGTGGAGATTCTGTTTGCGGTTTCGGCGGCAACGCAGCTCGCCGTTGAGGTGGCTGAACGTTGTAATCTCACGCTGGTCGGTTTCAGTAAACCGGGTCGCGCCACGGTTTACAGCCATCCGCAGCGCCTGCGTTAAACCACCTGCACCTGTGGCAACGCCTGTTGCAGCGCCGCCAGCGCGCCAGGTTTGGCCGCGCCGCTGTCGCAAATCAGCAGATCGACTTCCGCAATTGGTGCGTAAACGGTGCGGCTGATCACGCCGAGTTTGCTGTGATCCGCCAGTAAAATGGTGCAATTCGCCTGCTGCACCATGGCGCGGGCAATCGCCGCTTCATGGGGATGAAAGCTGCTGGCACCGTTTTTAGCATCGATGCCGACCGGCGAAAGCAGCGCCACATCGGCGCGATAACGAAAAATTTCGCCGATCGTCATCTCACCGCGCGTTTGCTGCGCGCCTGCCATCATCATGCCGCCAAGCAAAATCACCTGATTATTCAACGTCTCATGCTCTTCCGCTGCGCTCAGCGCCAGCGCGGCCTGCAAACTGTTGGTGATGATGGTTAAACCCGACATGCTGCGCAGCTGTTCGGCCAGCATGGTGGTGGTGGTGCCAGCATCGAGGAACAGCGTTTGGCCGGGCTGAAGATGCTGCGCGGCGGCAACCGCAATCGCGCGTTTCTCTTTCGCCTGCGCGTTGCGGCGCACCTGCAATGGCGGCTCCGGCTGGCTATCTACGGCAACCAAACCGCCATGTACACGCCGCGCCAATCCCTGCGCTTCCAGCTCAATAATGTCGCGCCGCGCGGTTTCGCGCGAAATGCCAAGCTCGTTGATGATGCGTTCGGTGCTGAGCTGATGTTGCGTGGTCAGCAGCGCGCGAATGCGGTGTAAGCGGGTTTCCTGCAGCATGACTTTTCCCTGTGGCGTGTTCAACCTGGGCCTAAGCTTACCTGAGTGTCATGACGCCGTCATGTGTATTTTGTTGTATTTGTGTATTTGGTTGCATTTTTCGCTGAAGCAGGCATGATATTGGCAAACGGCGATTTCGCATGCACCCCTTTCACCTTCGCAACGGGAGTTACCATGGCTACACGTTCTACCATCATGGATACCAACAGTTTTCGTGCTGAGCACGCCGACGGGCTGGATGCGGCAACCCGCAAGCTCACCGACAAGCGCAGCAAAGTGTTGGGCGAGTCGTATCGCCTGTTTTACCGCAAGCCGGTGCACTTAGTGCGCGGCGAAGGGCAGTATTTGTGGGATGCCGCCGGTGATAAATATCTTGATGTGTACAACAACGTGGCGAGCATTGGTCACTGCCATCCGGCGGTAATTGAGGCGGTGAATCAGCAGATGAAGATGCTGAACACCCACACGCGCTATCTGCACGAACGCATTCTCGATTACACCGAAGAGCTGCTGGCGACCACGCCGGATGCCATCGATCGCGCCATGTATATGTGTACCGGTTCGGAAGCCAACGATTTGGCGATCCGCGTGGCGCGTGCTTTCAGCGGCGGCACCGGCATCATCGTGTCGCAGGAGGCGTATCACGGCACCAGCGATCTCACGTCAGGTGTGTCGCCCGCGCTCGGCAGCGGACAGCCGTTGGCGGCAACCACGCGTCTGGTTTCACCGCCGGATGCTTATCGCGTGAATGCGCCGGATCTCGGTGAGTGGTTTGCCAATGAAATTCAGAAGCAGATCGACGATATGAAAGCGCACGGCATTAAGTTTGCCGGCTTCCTCGCTGACTCCATCTTCTCATCCGATGGCGTATTACCGAACCCGCGCGGCTTCCTGCAAAAAGCGGTCGATGTGGTGCATGCCAACGGCGGGATTTTCATCGCCGATGAAGTGCAGCCGGGCTTTGGCCGTACCGGCGATGCGTTCTGGGGCTTTGCGCGTCACGGCGTAGTGCCTGATGTCATCACCACTGGCAAGCCAATGGGCAACGGCATTCCGGTTTCGGGTCTGCTGGCGAAAAGCGATGTCCTTGCCGCGTTCAGTGATGAAATTCCTTACTTCAACACCTTTGGCGGTAATCCGGTGGCGATGGCCGCAGCGCAAGCGGTGTTGACGGTGATTAAGGAAGAGGGCTTGCAGGAGCACAGCCGCGTGGTGGGCGCCAAACTGTTAGGTGAGTTGCAGAAACTGATGGATCGCCATGAATCGATCGGTGACGTGCGCGGTGCAGGTCTGTTTATTGGTTTCGAACTGGTCCAGGACCGCGCCAGCAAAGCACCGGATAAAGCGCTGGCGCTGGATTTGATCGAAAAACTGCGCGAACACCGCGTGCTGACGTCAGTGGCGGGCCCTTACGGTAACGTGCTGAAACTGCGTCCGCCGTTGGCGTTCCAGGAAGCGGATATCGACTGGCTGGTGGGCGCGCTGGATAAGTCGTTGAGTGAGTTGGGGCGGTAAAACGGTCGCTGTGGATAGGGTGCGGTAATGAATAAGGTCGCCATGAATGGCGACCCTACGGGGTATTACGCTGCGGTTTCCTCGGCGAAAATGCTCTCCATTTTCTGCCACGCCTGCGCCACATCGTCATCCAGATTAAACAAGCCTGAAGTTCCCACGATAAACACATCGACGCCGGAAGCGGCGATTTGTTTAAAGGTGCGCGCGTTGCACGAACCATCAATTTCAGTCAGATAGTGATAACCGTGCTCTTCGCGCATGGCGATCAGCTGGCGAATCTTATTTAGCGTTTCCGGAATAAATTTCTGGCCGGCGAAACCCGGATCTACCGACATCACCGTCACTTTATCCAGCAGATGCGCATATTCACGAATACTTTCTGCCGGCGTGGCCGGGTTTAACACCACGCCGCAGCGACGGCCCGCGTCTTTAATCTGCGTCAGCAAGCGGAAGATTTTATTATTGGCGGTTTCCGGGTGGAAGCTAATAATATCTGCACCTGCCTCAATACACATCGGAATAATATCTTCCGGATGATTCACCATTAAATGCACGTCAATCGGCACATCGGTAATTTTACGCAGGTTCTCAATAAAGAACGGCGACAGCGTAATATTCTTCACGTAGCTGCCATCCATAATATCGACATGATAAAAGGCGGCGGTGCTATTCATCGCTTCGACCTGCTCGCGAAAACGCGTGAGATCCATGCACATTAAGGAGGGGGAAAATTTGGCTTGCATAACTTATTTCCTCATTACAAAAACAGCGCCCGCAGGCGCTGTTGATGACATCAATGGAAGAACGAAATAATGTGGCCGAGCACGATACCGACAATGCCGAAGTCGGCATCGCCGAAGGTGGTAGAAGCAAAGCCGAGGTCGCCCATCAGCGGCAGCAGAATCGCTGGCAGGAAGGAGATCAGCAGGCCTTGCACAAAGGCGCCAATCACTGCGCCACGACGTCCGCCGGTGATATTGCCGTAGACGCCAGCAGTTGCACCGCAGAAGAAGTGCGGCACCAGACCCGGAACGATGACGCTCAAACCAAACAGCGGGCACAGGAACATGCTGATCAAACCGGCGGAGAAGCTCGACAGGAAGCCGATGATCACCGCGTTCGGTGCGAACGGGAACACGGTTGGGCAATCCAGCGCCGGTTTGGCGTTGGGTACCAGCTTATCGGCGATGCCTTTAAAGGCCGGCACGATCTCCGCAATCACCATACGCACACCGGCGAGGATGATGTAGACGCCAGCAGCAAAGGTAATCGACTGAATAATGGCGAACACAATGTAGTTCTGGCCGCCACTGATGCTTTCGGTGAACTCTTTACCCGCAACCAGAACCAATGCGATAAACAGAATCATCATGGTCAGCGAAATCGCTACCGATGAGTCGCGCAGGAAGTTGAGGGTTTTCGGCACCTTCAGCTCTTCAATCGACGGGCTGCCTTTACCGACCACTTTGCCGACTAACGCAGAGAGCAGATAACCGGTTGAGCCAAAGTGGCCGAGTGCCAGATCGTCCGAGTTGGTGATTTTGCGGGTGAACGGCTGCAGAATCGCCGGGCACACCACCATCATGGTGCCGAGAATCAGCGAACCAATCAGCACCAGCCAGAAACCGTGTATGCCGCCTACTGACAGAATCACCGCCAGCATCGCCGACATATACAGCGTGTGGTGACCGGTCAGGAAGATGTATTTCAGCGGTGTAATACGCGCCAGCAAGATGTTCACCAGCATACCGAACACCATGATCATGGCGGTTTCGGTGCCGTAACTCTTCTGCGCCAGCGCGGCCATTGCATCGGTATTTGGCACCACGCCCTGAATATTAAACGAGTGCTCAAACAGCTGGCTGAAGATGGTCAATGTGGCCGCAATTAAATTGGCCCCGGCGATGAGAATAACAAAACCCATGATGGTTTTAAGCGTACCGGAAATAACATCAGAAACCGGTTTCTTTTGCAGTAATAAACCAAACAGGGAAAAAAGGCCGACAAGTATTGCGGGTGTTCCAAGAACATCCTTTATAATAAATTGCAGCATAACCTACTCCGTATTAAGTAGCGTGTACTTGCCTTACAAGGTTATTAAATGTTTTCAGCGATAATTTCTTTGATTTTTGCATTATCCAGCAGGTTAGTCAGGCCAACGACTTTCGCGCTGTGTCCGGCTAATTGATCGGCAATATCTTTCGCGGCAATGATTAAATCAGCCTGTTCAGATTTCGCCGAGGTTAAATCGGTATGGCCCACTTCGGCTTCTTTACCCAATTCCGCCACAATCTTCTTCACGTTCATTTCAACAATGAAGCTGCTGCCTAAACCATTTCCGCACACAATCAGCACTTTTTTCATAATAGGGTTCTCTGGTTATTTATTTTCAATGACAGCTTCAATCGCTGACAGGGTAGAAGCCGACAGCAACTGCTGCAGGCGGGATTCGTCGCTGAACACGTCGGCTAATGCGGTGATCATCTGAATATGATCGTCGCCAGACACCGCACACAGCATGATGACCACATAAACCGGATCGTTCTCATCGGCCTGAAAACTCACACCATTTTTCACATGCAGCAGCGACAGGCCGTTTTTGCGCGCGCCTTGTTCCGGGCGGGCATGTGGCATCGCCAGACCCGGCGCCAACACGTAATACGGGCCGAGCTCGGCATGCGAGGTGAAGATGGCATCGAGATAAGCCGGGCTGATGGCTCCCGCGGCCAGCAGCGGTTCGGCGGATAAACGCACCGCTTCCTGCCAGTCGCTAACCTGCTCTACGACACGAATATGTTGCGGTGTTAGCCATTGAGTGAGCATCAGTAATTCCTGTTTATTCGTCGATGGGGTGCAATGTAGGTTATTTTCTCAGCGGTTTTCTGTGATGATTGTCGCAAAAGTTAGCGCTAACACCGTTATTGTTAAAAAACGTGTTATCGCTAACATTTCCTTGCTGCGCGTTTGTCTTCGTTGCAAGCACCTGACATGCTCAGCATTCTGAAAAGATCGCGGGGTGAGGGATGCCCGAAACTGTGGTTTTTCACATGGCGCGTTAACAGATTTGGTTTTAAGCTGCGTCCTGGCAAAAAAGTAGCGAGTAATGCAGGAGATCGCATGACAGAAAAAAAGCGGCGCGGTACCGGCAAAAGTACTTTAGCCGATGTTGCCCGTTTGGTGGGTGTAAGCACCATGACAGCATCGCGTGCGTTGCGCATGCCGGAAAAAGTGTCGCCTGAAATTCGCGCCAAAATCGATGCGGCGGTG
Organism: Enterobacter sp. Sphag1F; assembly: GCF_014193275.1. Taxonomy (NCBI): domain Bacteria; kingdom Pseudomonadati; phylum Pseudomonadota; class Gammaproteobacteria; order Enterobacterales; family Enterobacteriaceae; genus Enterobacter; species Enterobacter sp. Sphag1F. Next base: position 135,883 of record NZ_JACHZD010000007.1, read on the forward strand.
ATTGAGCTCTCCTATGTGCCGAACGTGCAGGCGAGTAATCTCGCCTCGGCGACATCACGCCTGATCACCATGGTGGTGCCGTCGTTTGCCACGCCGGGCAGTGCGATTGTGTCGGAAGCGCTGCAGGAAGTGCTGCGGCCGCAGGGCTATAACATGATGCTGGCGGAAGCCAATCATTCAGCTGCGGAAGAGAGCGAACTGATTGAAATGCTGCTCTCCTATAATCCGGCGGCGATGGTGCATTTCAATTTCGATAACGCCGCCGAAGCGCATCGTCTGCTGAGCAATTCCGGGTTGCCGGTAATGGATATTGGCGGTGTGCATCAGGACTCGGCGGGGATCAGCATTGGTGTCGATTACGCCAAAGCGATTCGCCAACTTGTGCAAAGCCTGGTCGAGCGCGGTTATCGCAATCTCGGTTTGTTGTGCACGCAAAGTAATAACACCATCTTCCGCCAGCTGCTGAATGGCTGGCACAGCGGCATGCTGGCGATGAATCAGGCGCCGCATCGCGTGGTGACATCGCCGAAAATGCCAACCTTTGCCGCCGGGCACAGCTTGCTGGCAGAAATTCGCCTTACCTGGCCAGAACTGGATGTGCTGATTTGCACCAGCGATGAAGTGGCCTGCGGTGCCATCATGGCGTGCCATGCGGCGGGGATTGCGATTCCCAGCCAGTTGGCGATTGCCAGCATCGGCGGCGGCCCGTTAGCGGCGGTATGCTCGCCGCCGCTGACCAGCATTGTTTTGCCGTATGAAGAGATGGGGCGCACGGCAGGTAAACGTCTGCTGGCGGCTCTCAAAGGCGATGAACCGCCAGCCATCAATGAACTGCCGGTGCAGCTTAAACTGCGCGCCAGCAGCCACAAGGTGTAGCCGTGCGTGCGCACCTTTTCCCAGATTCATCAAATCCTTATCAATTCTAAGGCATTGATAACCCTTTTACGGATCATGTTTTTAACTATAATGATCCGACTGCTTACGCGGCACGCCCAGTGAGGTGGTGCTGCAAAACACTAAAATGGAGAGGAAGAACATGAGTTATTCACTGCCATCCCTGCCGTATGCGTACGACGCACTGGAACCGCACTTCGACAAGCAGACGATGGAAATCCATCACTCTAAACACCACCAGGCCTACGTTAACAACGCTAACGCTGCGCTGGAAGGTACCGAATTCGCTAACCTGCCGGTAGAAGAACTGATCGCTAAACTGGATCAGCTCCCAGCAGACAAAAAAGGTCCACTGCGTAATAACGCAGGCGGCCACGCTAACCACAGCTTCTTCTGGAAAGGTCTGAAACTGGGCACCTCGCTGCAGGGCGACCTGAAAGCCGCCATCGAAAAAGATTTCGGTAGCGTTGAAGCTTTCCAGGCTGAGTTTGAGAAAGCCGCTACCACTCGCTTCGGTTCAGGCTGGGCGTGGCTGGTGAAAAAAGGCGACAAACTGGCTGTGGTTTCAACCGCAAACCAGGACAGCCCACTGATGGGTGAAGCGGTCGCTGGCGTTTCAGGCACTCCGATCATCGGTCTGGACGTTTGGGAACACGCTTACTACCTGAAGTATCAGAACAAACGTCCTGATTACATCAAAGCATTCTGGAACGTTGTGAACTGGGACGAAGCTGCAGCGCGTTTCGCTGCTGCTAAGTAAGTTCGGGCTATAGCTGCAACATGAAACCGGTGATGATTTCGCCGGTTTTTTTTCGTCTTTTTTAAACCCTTTCTAAACGACCTGAATATTCACGCGTACGATTATTGCGCGGCGAAAGCTTATTAACCTGCCGTTGATAATTTGGGGCATATAGTAGCGACAATTTGTCTCGCTAAGCCTAAATAATCATGTCTACTATCACAACTTCTGTGACGAATAATGATTCGTCAGCGCCGCTGTTTTTGCCATTAATAAGCGGAAAGTTCAGGCCGAATAAATTATGGAATAGCGGAAGTTTTCGCGCGAAATTTGCCTTAAGGTCGCTAGTGTTTCCTGTGACGACCTTTAATTATCTGCACCAGTTAGCGAAATTGTCTGCGCTGCCGCAGCTGTTGACCATGCAGGGTTTGCTGCCGGCAAAGCCACATCGTCCTTATCTGCGTGCGGGATTCAGCGTGGCGCAGCGTGCGCAGGCGATCATCGATCACTATACGTTGATGGAGCAGATAGAGAATGCGGCACTGCGCCAGCTGTTGCAGAGTCCGGGCGATAATCTGCTGGCCACGTTGAGCGGCAAAAATGACGAGGCATTTGTGATTCACTGCTGTCCGGGGCGCTTTGACCGCGAAGGTGAAATTACCCTGGAACTGCGTTATGAATCGCAATTAATTGCTTCGCTCTCTTTCTCAATTATTCGCGAACAGAACATGCGCACCTTATTAATTGGTGGATTGCAGGGGCCGCGTAAACATATTTCCAACGACGTGATTCGCGATGCCACAAAAGCGGCACACGGCGTATTCCCGAAACGTTTGCTGATGGAAGCGGTATTTAATCTGGCGCAACAGTGTGGCGTTGAGGCGATCACTGCCGTTGGCGATACCACGCACGTGTTCCGTAGCCTGCGCTATCGTCACAGTAAAGGCGACAAGTTCTTTGCCAGCTACAGCGAGTTTTGGTTGTCGTTGGGTGGCGTGACGCGTGCTGATGAGCTGTTTGCGTTGCCGTTACGCGCGGAGCGTAAAGATCTGGAAGAGATTGCCAGCAAGAAGCGCGCCGAGTATCGCCGTCGCTATGCCTTGCTGGACAGTCTGAATGAACAAGTTCATCAGGCGGCTGGCATCCTACGCGACGTCTCACACGCCGCGTAAGTAAAGATTAGAACGGCTGCTTCGCGTAGCCGGTCATCACTTTCAGTCCCATCTCACGTCCGAGCGCGGTCATTGGGTGTACCACCACCAGGCCGCGCACGCTTTTCTTGAATGCGCCCATGTTGGCCTGTTCTTTCTTAGTGATTTCGCGGCTAAAGCCCAGCTTCTGCAACTGTTGCGCTTCTTTACTCAGCTTCTCGGTGCGCACGCTGCGCAGGCGCTCAATTTCCAGCTCCAGCTTCTCTTTTTCACGCAGCAGTTCACCGAGCTTTTCGGCATCGCCAGAGGCTAACAGCGGGGCTTCTTTGCGGTTGAGCGCATCGAGCTGATCGCTCAGCAGTTTAATCTCGGCTTTTTCTTGTTCTTTCATTGGGGGAAAACTCGTTAAGGAAAACAGGCAAAGGATACACAAATCTACGCAGTTTTGCAGCGTGGCGCGTATTCATGCTCGCCTGGTCGCCATGAATGGCGACCCTACAACGCCGGCTTTTTAAACACCTGCTTGTGCGAAATGCGTGAAATAAGTTCGGTGAGCGACAGCACCATGGTTGAACGCACCATCTGCAGATAGCGCTGCTGCTGCATTGAGCGCAGTTGCTCGTCGTCGCGGTTGAAATCTGGCTGTGGCGGCCAGGCGACCACGCAGTGCAATTCACCAAACGGGCCGAGGATCTCATCATCGGTAAAACGATAATCGCTGATGTCGTGATTCAACTCCTCACGCAGCGCAAGCAGCAGTTCGCAATCTTCGTACTCATGCCGGTTGATCACGCCCAGGCCGTAAATCAGCTTGAGGCGAACCGAGAGTTCGCCCAGCGGACCATTACCCAGCAGCAGCGGTTCTACTGCGTATTTGACCGCGTAATCGTCCTTGCGAAACACTTGCAGCACCAGCAGGTTAACTGCTTCGGTCAGCAGCTCAACGGCGGCGATCAGGAAGCTTCTCACCGAACGACCGGCGTTCAGGCGCTCAAGCACCCGGTTTTCAAAAGCCTGCTTCTCTTCCATCATTGCCTGCATCGTTCAGCTACCGCCAGCGGGCACGCAAGCGCGCCCGAGTTAACCACTAAAGGGCGCGCATTATGCCATAGCGTTGTAAGCGCTCACCACTGAGGTGACCACTTCGCTGTTGGCATCCAGGCCAGAAATTTCCGCCAGCGTGGCTTGCGGGCCTTTTTCTGCCAGCAGGGCAACTAGTTCCTGCGCCTGCGGATCGGCTTCGCTGCGATAATGCATGGCAGCAGCAATGCCCTGCACCAGATTGGTGTGCGGCAGGTTGTATTCAATGGTGCCCAGCGTTGGCTTGATCAGGCGATCGCCCGCGCTCAGTTTACGCAGCGGCTGACGACCTACGCGCTCAACGTCATCTTTCAGGTACGGATTTTCGAAGCGGGTGAGGATTTTCTGGATGTAAGCAGCATGCTTATCGGCCTCAAAGCCATAACGCTTGATCAGCACTGCGCCGCTTTCCTGCATCGCACCTTGCACCACCGCACGCACTTTCTCGTCGAGAATCGCGTCACGAATGGTGGCGTGACCGGCCAACTGGCCGAGATACGCGGTAATGGCGTGGCCGGTATTGAGGGTGAACAGCTTGCGCTCAACGAAGGCCATCAGGTTGTCGGTCAATTCCATGCCAGGAATGTTTGGCAATTCACCTTTGAACTGAGTTTTATCAACAATCCACTCGCTGAAGGTTTCCACGGTGACTTCCAGCGGATCGGTGGTGCCAGCTTCGGACGGCGGCACAATGCGATCTACTGCGGAATCAACGAAGCCAACATGCGCTTCAACCCACGCGTGATACTGCTCTGGCAGCGCTTTCAGCACGTGCTGTTTCAGCTGGCTGGTGCCGCGCACCATGTTTTCACAGGCGATGATGTTGAGTGGACGGACGTTACCGCTGTCGCTGCGTTTAGCCAGACCTTTCGCAACGCCACCGGCGATTCGCTCCAGAATCTGCGGGCCAACCGCCGTGGTCACGATATCAACCTCAGCAATCAGCGCAACGATGTCATCGCTGGTGCTGTTGACGGCGCTGACGCCTGTTACGATTTCGACTTTTGCCTGCTCGCCAACCACATGAACCGGATACTCATGACGGGCGTTAAGGGCATCAAGTACCACCTGATTGACGTCAGCAAACACCAGTTCGATGCCGGCATCCGCCAGTAACTTACCGATAAAACCGCGACCAATGTTACCTGCTCCAAAATGTAACGCTTTCATAAATTTGACCCATATCAAATGACGAAAGGGCGGGCAAGTCCGCCCCGGAAATGTGGGACGGGCTTACCCGCCCCAGGGAAGGTAAAACGTGGTATTACGCTTTGACGGTGTTGCCTGAGAGCAGGTCCAACACGTCCTGCACGCTGGTGGTATTCGCCAGCTTCTCAATCACGCTGTCATCATCCAGCGCGTTGGTCAGGCTGGTAATCACCTGAATGTGCTCGTTATTGCGAGCGGCGATACCAATCACCAAACGCGCCACGTCTTCTGGCTCATCACCAAACTGCACGCCTGCCGGATACTGACAGAACACCACGCCGGTTTTCAGCACGCGGTCTTTCGCTTCTACGGTACCGTGTGGCACAGCAATGGATTCACCGAGGTAAGTTGGCGTCAGCTTTTCACGTTCCAGCATCGCCTCAACATATTCCGGCTGCACGTAGCCGCCTTTCACCAGCTGCTCACCCGCAAAGCGAATCGCCTGCTCTTTATGGGTGGCGCTCAGGCCGAGGAACACGTTGTCTGCACCCAGTTTGAACAGGTGCGCGTTGCCTTCGTCGTAGCTGTCAGCCAGCGTGGTCTGCACGGTTTCGCGACGCGCTTCACTGCGGTTAGCGGCAACCAAGCGTTCGGTCAGGTTGCTGTACAGCGCGCTATCGAGGAAGTTGTTCAGCGAAATGTGCTGCGCTTGCGGTGCCTGACGCATCGCACGTTCGGTCAGATCGCGGTGGGTAATCACCAAATCGACGTCGCCCGGCAGCGAGTTAATCGCCGTGTTGGTGACGGAGATATTGCTCAGACCCGCGTCCTGCACTTTCTTACGCAGCACGCCTGCACCCATCGCACTTGAACCCATACCGGCGTCACAGGCTACGATGATTTTGCGTACGTGGTTCAGGTCAACGCTCATCGCGTCGCCAGCAACCGGTGAACCGGCAACGGCCTGACCTTTCGACTGCGCTTTCATATCCTGCATGCGCTGTGTCGCCGCTTCGATATCGTCATCTTCTTTCACTTTGCTGGTTTTCAGCAGAATTGAAGAGACCACGAAGGAGACCGCAAATGCAGCGATGATGGCCGCGATGTTCGCGAAGTAAGCGCCTTTTGGCGTCATCGCCAGCACGGCCAGGATGGAACCTGGAGAAGCCGGAGAAACCAGGCCGCCGTTCAGCAGCGTCAAGGTGAACACGCCAGTCATACCGCCAAGGATAACTGCCAGCAACAGACGCGGCGCCATCAGCACGTATGGGAAGTAAATTTCGTGGATACCACCCAGGAAGTGGATGATCGCTGCACCGCCTGCAGATTGTTTAGCGCTACCGCGACCAAACATCATGTAGGCAACCAGCACGCCCATACCCGGACCTGGGTTAGCTTCAATCAGGAAGAAGATTGATTTGCCTGCCTCGCTCGCCTGCTGGATACCCAGCGGAGAGAAGATACCGTGGTTAATGGCGTTATTGAGGAACAGGATTTTCGCCGGTTCAACAAAGATCGACGTCAGTGGCAGCAGGTTGTTCTGCACCATCAGATTCACGCCAGCGGCGAGAATGTGTGACAGGCCTTCAACCAGTGGACCGATTGCCAGGAACGCTAACAGCGCCAGCAGCATACCGATGATACCGGCCGAGAAGTTGTTAACCAGCATCTCGAAGCCGCTTTTGATCTTGCCATCAACGGCGCGGTCAAAGGACTTGATCGCCCAGCCGCCCAGCGGACCGGCAATCATGGAGCCGAGGAACATCGGCATATCGGCACCGACGATCACGCCCATGGTGGTAATTGCACCCACCACGCCACCGCGATCGCCGCCAACCAGACGTCCACCGGTGAAACCAATCAGCAGCGGCAGCAGGTAGGTGATCATTGGGCCGACGAGTTTCGCCAGCGTTTCGTTTGGAATCCATCCGGTTGGGATGAACAGCGCAGTGATGATACCCCATGCGATAAACGCACCGATGTTAGGCATCACCATATTACTCAGAAAGCGACCAAAGCTCTGAACCTTGACCTTTACTGATGAGGACATAAACCCACCCCTTATTGAGACGCGCTGCAATAAGAGAGCGCGTTTGTTTTTGTTTGAACGTTACGGCGGGGGCCGTGGCATTACTGTATGCACGCGGACTCTAGCACTAGTTTATTACGCTGCGTAGAGCAGCACCTAAGTGTGATGCAGATCACGCTAAGTTGGGGTGGTTGGGGTGCAATAAGGTGATGCCGATCACAAAAAGACGCTGTAAGAAAGCAACGATGCCGAAAAATTAAGCAAAACAAGATGATGAATGTGACTTAAGTCACCTTTTGCGCTGGGTGCTTTGTTGTGTAAATGTGATCAATGTCACAAACTATTTTTGGTCGAAAATGCGCCAGATCACAATATGCTGCAGCAGAAAAGTGAGCTGTAAGGAAGTGACGAAATTCTGAAAAGAGATAATAGACTTGTAGGGTCGCCATTGATGGCGACCACTAAAATATATCGGCTGTTATAACCCGCCTTGCACCGCATTTTGCGCTTGCGTCAGCGCCTGCGCATTGCTGGAGAGATTGCTCATCAGCGTGTTGTATTGCGTTGCCTGATCCTGGGTTGGGAACTGCACGCCGCCGTCGTTGAAGGTTACGCGTGTGCCTTGCGATTGCAGATAGTCGCCGGTTTGCACCGCCGCCTGGCTCAGCGCCTGCAGCTGTGGCAGCAACGGAATCAGCGTGCTGGCTGGCTGCGTTACCACTTTGATAAACGCGGCGTCGTAGACTTTCTTCAGATCATCCGGCTGTTTCAGCGTGGCTTTGCTGCTTTCCGCCTGCATTTTGGCGCTCTGAATCTGCTGGGTCAGCACGCTCAGATTACCGCTGGCCTGGCGCAGGCTATCGCGGCGCGTCAGGTAATCCTGCGGTACACGAATCGCCGCTAACTCATCAACCACCGGACGCATACCTTGCTCAATCGCCTGATTGGTCTGCTGCGAGAAACCATAAAGGATGGCGTAATCGCTGGCGTAGTTACCGAAGGTCTGCTTCTGGTTTTCACTCAGGCTTGGCAGATGCTCGCCGCTGCGCATCACTGTGTTCTGAAGGAAGTCACTGAAAGCTTTACGCTGATCGCCCTCTTTGTCGCCACAGGCCGTAAGTTGCAGCACGACCAAGGCACTGACCATCAGCATGCCGGTACGCATCCAGATGCGGGAAATTCCTGACGCCATGATTAACTCCTGTTATGGCAAATTCGATTCGATGGGAATGGTCCTAAAGGATAGTGCAATGGCCTGGCGGGTACAACGGGCGGCGTTTGCCTGGTGCGCATAAATGCGCACCCGACAAGGAAATGGCGGATTTGTAGGGTCACCATTTATGGTGTAATGCCGATCAGCTAAGCACAAAGCGACTTTCGTTCGCCTCTTGCAGAGGCAGTTGCAGCACCTTGGTGCGGCGACCGAGCAGAGGACGCCTGGCCGCGCCCTCTGCACTCCCGGGCCTTGCGCCAGCCCAACCCGCCGCTGCGCGGTACCTTCACTCATTCACGATTCCTGACGGACCGGTGTCGATTCGCTCCTGCTCAGCGCCACCTCTCGCCGCATCCATGCGGCTCGCCCTGGAATCCCTCGTTCGCTCAGCGGGTTCGGATGTCGCCTCAACACCCGCGCTGCAGCAACAATACATTTTCCTGGCTCACAATCGCTGCAAATCCCGTAGGGTCACCATTTATGGTGACCTTTTTTAAAACAGCAAATCAGAACACCAGCGCCTGCCCATCCTTACGGCTTTCAGTGGCGGCGATATAGAAGCCTTGCGGATCGCGCACAATCGCCTGCGCACCGCCGAAGTTATAGCCGAGCAGCGGATCTTCCAGCGTAATTTGATGCCCCATCTCGCGCAGCTTTGCCAGCACGTTACGGTCGATGCCCGGCTCAACCACCACCGCACGCCCTTGCTCAACGCGCCAGCGTGGTGCATCAATCGCCGCCTGCGGGTTTTGCTTGTGCTGCATGATGCGCAGCGCCATCTGCAAATGACCTTGTGCCTGCATCGGGCCGCCCATCACGCCAAACGACATCAGCGGCTGGCCGTCACCGTCGAGGGCAAACGCCGGAATGATGGTGTGGAACGGACGCTTGCCGCCGGCCACCACATTGGGATGCTGTGGATCGAGTGAGAAACCGCAGCCACGGTTTTGCAGGCTGATGCCGGTGCCCGGCACCACCACGCCAGAACCGAAGCCCATGTAGTTTGACTGTATAAAGGAAACCATCACGCCGCTGGCATCGGCGGTGGAGAGATACACCGTGCCGCTCTGCTGCGGGGAACCAAAGGTAAAATCCCCGGCCCGATCAGGATTAATCAGCTGCGCGCGCTGTTTTAAATACTCATCGCTTAGCAGCAGTTCCGCCGGGAACTCGAGGTGATCGTAATCGCTGACGTAACGATCTAAATCGGCCAGCGCCAGCTTCATCGCTTCAATCGACAGATGCAGCCACGGCACCGAATCCGGTTCATAGCGGCCAATATCCCACTGTTCGAGAATGCCCAGCGAAATCAAGGTGGCGATGCCCTGACCGTTCGGCGGCAGTTCCTGCACCGATCCGCCCGCAAACGGGCGCGATAACAATTCCACCCAATCAGCGCGATGATTTTTCAGATCATCAAGGCTGAGCGCCGCGCCATGCTGCTGAGCAAACGCCACTATTTTTTCAGCCAGTTCGCCACGATAGAAGGCTTCACCACGCGTTTCGGCGATTTTTTGCAGCGTTTCGGCTTGCGCCGGATTGCGGAACAGTTCTCCAGCACGCGGCGGGCGACCCTCAGGTGCAAAGCACTCGACAAAACCAGGCTGATCTTTCAGCTTGTTGTAGGCGCGTTGCCATAGATGACCAATCAGCGGTGAAACCGGGAAACCGTCACGCGCGTATTCAATAGCCGGTTGCGCCAGCGTGGTAAGCGGCAGCGTGCCAAAGCGTTCGGCCAGCTCAACCCACGCCGAAACCGCGCCCGGCACGGTGACCGCTTCCCAGCCAATTTCCGGCATGGCATCGCGTCCGGCAAAGCGTTCCGGGTTCCATGCCGCAGGCGAGCGGCCCGAGGCATTCAAACCGTGCAGTTTTTTGCCATCCCAGATAATCGCAAAGGCATCACTGCCGAGGCCGTTGCCGCTGGGCTCCAGCACGGTTAACGCCATTGCACTGGCAATCGCCGCATCCACCGCATTGCCGCCCTGTTGCAGCATGCGCATTCCGGCCTGCGCCGCCAGCGGTTGTGAGGTAGCAACCGCGTTGCGTCCCATCATCGGTACGCGGTGTGAGGCATAGCTGACGTTAAAATCCAGTTCACTCATGATCGTTCCTTAGTGTGAGTCATCGCGTGGGTCGAGCGCGTCGCGCAAACCGTCGCCCAGCAGGTTGAAGCCCTGCACGGTGAGAAAAATAGCCAGGCCGGGGAAAATCCAGATAGCGAAACGGCCAGAGGCAAAATGTTATGATCTCCTAATGAGGATCAAGAAATGTATTTAACGCTATCACCAGATTTTAAACAGGAAAACTAACTAATGAGAAATGATCCTGCTGCGAACTTACATTTCATCTGTTTGCGAATTTTAATATCAATGCAATAAATCCATGCGATTGCATTTGGCAAACGAGATATATTGTTAATTCATTGCATAGAACCTAAGTATGCTGGGTCTGAACTGGTCAAGGAGCCATATTCACTGTTTGGTATACAATAAATATTTCTTAATATCCTTCCTTTGTAAATTACATTTAATAAAGTGGTTGAATTATGTCTTTCCGATATTTTATCAATAACTGAAATCAATTGATAACTATAGTTTCCATTTCTTATCTCTATAGAGCTGCTTAATCCACCACCATCAGGGTTTTCAAGGTCAAAGTTTACTTCCTTTCTGTCTTTTTTCACCACAATTTCAGGCTTTTCTTTTTTTTCAAACGTATATGTGATGTTTTTTTTGTCACTATAAAGTGCAATGTATTTATTGTTGTCTATAGAGTATTTGAAATTTAGTATATTTGCATAAGTACTAGTGCAAAATAATAGTGCTATAAAACTATATATATGGAAAGCACTTATTCTAATGCTTTTCATTTTCTATTTCCCTTTTCACTTGCTGCTATAATAATTCAATTTAACAGAGGGGTTATTTCAACGGTTTCAAGAGATTTTAGCACGTAATTGGTAAAATCAACCTCTTTCCCATCAAATAAGTATATCATTGACCCTGAGCCGCAAAACGCCTCGGTATTACTAAATAAACAGAAAGACAGTTTCTTCTTGATGTTACTTCTTTGTTCTTCCTTGGTTATATTATAGTCGATAATAGCATAGCCACTGGCATTGACAGATTCGATATTGTAAATATTAATGGCTTTTAATTCGTTAATATTCTTTACACCATAAAGTTTTTGTGAGGCTATTATATCGTGCGCACTCATTTTTTTTATTCTATTTTTCCATATCTTATCATTATTATCAAAGTAGATTTTTTCTGGAAGAAGCATTCCAGCAACATATCCGTTACTCTTAGCCTCTTTCTCAATGGAACAATACTGTAAAGTTATTCCCTGATATATTGGATTGTTAGTCTTGTTTTTTTGAGAGCGATAAATTTTTGGATTAAAATCTTTCAATGTAATATCTCCGCAGTCACTTCCCAGACTTGGTGAGTATCCTCTGTTAGCCGATAAATGTTTAACGATGTAAATATTCTCATTAAATTTATCTGGATTCGTTATTTCTGGCGTGATCGCACATAATGTAGTATTTGAGAAAAATAAAATCGTCATAAATACCAATGAGTTCTGCATTAATCTCTCCTTAATTGATTTGACCTAGTCAATCTAATAACTAGGCCTGCCAAAATATACTTCATGCACATGCCATGGATATTATTCTTAATCTTCGATCAAGACTCAAGAAATGCGCTTAAGCAAAGATCTGAATCAAAAGTAGTCAAAATATATAATAAGAGATGATTCCGCTGTTAACATTCATTGCATCCACTCAAAAAAGTTTAAGTTTTTTAAAATAACATTAAAATTCTATCCAAATGAATATAATAAGCGGGATTTATTCTTAATTCATTTTAGTGGCCCTAAGTATGCTGGGTCTGTACTAATCAGAGATCCATACTCACTGTTTGGAATGCAATAAATGGTTTTTAAAATTCGTCCTTTGCTAATTATGTTTAATAAAGTGGTTGAACCATGCTCTTCAGAAAGGTTATCAATTACTGAAATCAATTGATAATTATAGTCTCCGTTTTTTATCTCTATAGAGTTACTTAACCCACCACCATCAGGGTTTTCTAAGTCAAAGTTTACTTCCTTTCTGTCTTTTTTTATTATAATTTCAGGCTCTTCTTTTGCTTTTCCAAATGTATATGTTATGGTTTTTTCGTCACTATAAAGTGCAATATTTTTATTGTTATCAGTAGCACATTCGAAGTTTAGTGTGTTTGCATATGTATTAGTGCAAAATATGCATGTTAAAAAAATATTTGAAATAAAAAACTTATTTATCATTTCCATTGTTATCTTCTCAATTGTTCTGATTCGGGTTTTTCACACACGACATCTTGGACTTCGCTGGGGTATTTTTGTTCTGTCAGTACATATATGGCACTGCCATAGACACAGCAACGTGCATCAAAACCGTTTAAAGCTTGTGAATAAATTGTATTTATTCTATTTGGCAAATTTACTGCGGCACTGGCTTTCCAGAATGCTGGACTACGATAGTATATTTTTGTTCCGGCGTTGGTTCTTACGCTGCATCGTTCAAGATTATGAATAGCATCAGAATAGAAGGCCATTTTTCTCGAAATCCAGTAAAAGCCAGCGCTTTCGGCTGATTCATAATGTTCCTCACCGATATTGTCACGCCACGCTATGATGTTGGCAGTTAGATTATTCTCAGTGTCAGATAGATGGTTGTTAGAATACCTTTGATCACGCGACCCATACAATCTGCTATATTCGGCTGTCAGGACATTCTTAATATTCTCAGGGTATTGATATCCTCTGAAAGTGAAGTAGCTGAAGTAATTCGCAGGGTTTGTCAGCTGAAGAAGTCCACGCCCATACCATGGATAATACCAGATATTGTAGCTACGTATTATCCGTCGAGTTCCTGGTTCCCGTTCAGTATATCTGTATCCCTCTTTCATCGTTCTCAGCCAACCAGTTTCCTGAATAGCATTTCCTAAAAAGCAGGCTATACGAAGCGGCGTTGTGATCAGGTGCTTCTGCATCATTTTGTTCAAAATTGTACGAATACTTCCCGCTGTGCTCTGCTCATCATCCTGATAATTAATTGGCTCCCATCGAATCATGTTTAATACGTTCTTAGGGATAAGTTGCTTAAGCTCTCGCTTGCTTAACCAGCAGCATTTGCGAAAATGACTTATGAAACCCACAGGATGGAAATGCCAAAGCCTACCTGAACCGAGTGCACCGATATCAAAGCATAGCGCTGAAGCATGGTCTTTAATTCTGTTGTAATCATCTTCTGATAGAGCTGGTTCCTCATCACTACCTGCTTTCAGCCAGGAAAAACGCAGGTCAAAGGTTGCTGAATTCCATTCCAGCGGGAAGTGGCAAATCAGCTTACTGCGCAGATTGCTGAAACTTTCATTGTTCCGTAATTCTGTAATCAGGGGAGAATTACATTGGCTATTACTGTCCGCATCATCGTCAATCATTTGCCATCCCGTCCAGTGAGGGAAATCAGCATCACTGAATTTTTTTATTTCAGATGCAGCTAGATTTACTACACCCACTCCGCCGGGGTAGTTTATGGTTCGCCACAGTGGTGCATTGGAAGGTGTAAGAGTTTCATTGTCAGTATTAATGATACGGCCAAAGCGAAGTAGCTCAAATCCGGCAGATGGACTTTGTGGATACAGGCGCACAGATGTATTGTACAAATTATACTCATACTTTAATTCCATGCCTGGGGAATTATCGTTTGGATGAGCATCAGTATTTACCAACGGATCGCCAACCTCATCGTAATTAGCAAAGCTAGTTACATTTTTTCTACGAGTAATCATCGAGCAGTCGCCTTTTACAAAGCTCATGCTGACGTAAAGCGGCTCAGTACTGGTATGAACACTGCTAAGACGGGTGGCATCCGGCGAATTGTGTTCGGGCATTCTTTCATAAAACACAGTGCCTGCAGGCAAATAAAAGTGGATATCACCGTATAGGGTATCTGTTCGGCCATCACTGGTTATATCCAACTCCGTTGCGGTACGCCCAGTTAACTTCAGCATATTTGTGTCATCACAAAATATCTGGAAGTGGAAGGCGTTGGTATTATCTACCATGCCGGATTGACCTAATGGATCTTTACGCCAGACTTTGGCTCCAGTCGTAATCGCCGGGTCCAGTCTGTCCCTCAAGTGCATATAGAGGGAGTAATACACAATATTGCAATCTTCGCCAATTTCCGTCTCATGCTTCAGCAACACATAGCCGTCATCGGTTCTGCCATCGTAATTAAGCGGAAAGGCATCGCGCTTCTCAATAGTTGAAGGCTGACGGAACGAGACCACGACTCCATCTGCAATCGCACGAACATATTCAATTCGCTCATGGTGTTCATTATCGATTCGGTCAGTGTGAATAATGTGAATTCCCCCATGCCATGATGCACTGGCATTAATAGGGAAATTCCGGCGGGCATCAATGGGCATCATGCTTTCAACCCATGCTGCGTCACTGGTTTCAGCGTTTCTTACACGAATAAATGGCGGGCTAATAATCATACTAACTCCTTGTATGTATAGCGCTTAAAAACCCTGCTTTGTATAGGTCTAATCGGTTTTTATCTTAATGTAAGCGAATAAAGGAAAGCAAAAAAAGCGTAACGCGCTGTGATGCATCGCCAGAAAACTGCAAATTCTTCCGCTTCACAGTGGTGCGCGCACGCTGCTTATCTGTGCAATGCCAGCCATGCGGCAACGCGCGATTAGTTAATAATTGATGTTTTTCAGCTGGATATAACCTTGGCATCCATTTTGTATGTGTATACGCAGATGCAGGAGCGATAGCGGGCAACCGACGTCGCCAGACAATTTGCAATGGGTCACTAGGGTTCCGGTCGAAAGATGCTGGTCCGAGAGTGACCGACCGTCCTCTGACGGTTACACGGCGGGAAAAAAGCCCGGGAGGAAAGCGAGAACGTTGCTCGCCGCCTCCTGCTTTTTTTTCGCCCGTTAACGTCAGAGGAACCATCATGATCAAAGCCTGCCTTCGTCTGCTGTTGCTTTGCACCATCACGCTGTTCAGCGTCAATACGCTGGCCGCCGACAAACCCTCCTTCAAGATTTGCTGGTCGATCTACGCGGGCTGGATGCCGTGGGATTACGCGCAGCAGAGCGGCATCGTCAAAAAATGGGCCGACAAATACGGCATCGACATCCAGTTTGTGCAGGTTAACGACTACATCGAGTCGGTGAACCAATACACCGCCGGTGGTTTTGCTGGTTGCACCATGACCAACATGGATGCGCTGACCATTCCGGCCACCGGCGGTGTGGATAGCACGGCGCTGATCGTCGGCGATTACTCCAACGGTAACGACGGCATTTTGCTGAAAGGCGCGGGCAACCTCTCGGCGCTGAAAGGCAAGCCGATCAATCTGGTCGAACTCTCGGTTTCGCATTATCTGCTGGCGCGGGCGCTGGAGAAATCCGGCATGAGCGAGAAAGACGTCAAAGTGGTGAACACCGCCGATGCCGATTTGGTGGCGGCGTTTGGTACCGCCGATGTCAACGCTATCGTGACCTGGAATCCGCTACTCGCCGAAGCGGAGAAGCAGCCGAACAGCCATCTGATTTTCTCTTCCGCACAAATTCCGGGAGAAATCCTTGATCTGCTGGTGGTCAACAGCGCCACGCTGCAGAAGTATCCGCAGCTCGGCAAAGCGCTAACCGGCGCATGGTATGAAACGCTGAAAACCATGTCCGGCCCAACCGACAGCGCCAAAGCGGCACGCACACAAATGGCGCAGGCTTCCGGCACCGATCTGGCGGGCTTTGATCAGCAGCTGGCCGCTACGCATCTGTTTAGCGATGCCAAAACCACCCTCGATTTCGTCCAAAGCCCACAGCTCAAAGCCACCATGCAGATGGTTGCCGAATTCTCGTTCAAGCACGGCTTGCTGGGCGAGGGCGCGCCGAGCACCGATGTGGTCGGCGTGGCAACGCCTGCGGGCAATTGGGGCGATGCGGGTAACCTCAAACTGCGCTTCACCGATGAGTACACCAAAATGGCCGCCGCCGGGCAGCTGTAAGCGAGGCGATGCCGATGCGTAAGTTGATCAATTACCAACCGCTGCCGCTGGGGCGCTTGCTGCTGGGCATTCTGCCGCTGCTGGCGCTGCTGCTGGTGTATCTGTTCGCGTCGGATGCGCGTCTCAGCCTGAATGCGGCAGACAAGCTGTTGCCGGGCTTTAACGCCATGGGCGATGCCATCAGCCGCATGGCGTTTCAGCCCAGCCCGCGCACCGGTGAATATCTGCTGTGGAGCGATACCGCCGCCAGTCTGCTGCGTTTGCTGTGTGGCGTAGCGATCAGCGCGCTATTGGCGCTGGCGCTGGGTCTGTTCACCGGCGCGCTGCCGGTGGTGCGGGCGGTGCTGGCGCCGCTGGTGACGCTGTTTGCGCTGGTGCCGCCGCTGGCGATTCTGCCGATTCTGTTTATCTGTTTTGGCCTCGGCGAAGTGTCGAAAGTGGTGCTGATTGTCATTGGCATCACGCCGTTGATTACGCGGGATTTGCAGCTGCAGGTGCAGAAAATCCCGCGCGAGCAGCTGGTGAAAGCGCAGACGCTCGGCGCGCACAGCGCCCAGATTTTATGGCGCGTGATCCTGCCGCAGCTAATGCCGCGCCTGTTGGATGCGGTGCGGCTGTCGCTGGCGTCGGCGTGGCTGTTTCTGATTGCCGCCGAAGCCATCGCCGCCACGGAAGGTTTGGGTTATCGCATCTTCCTGATGCGACGTTATCTGGCAATGGATGTGATTCTGCCGTACGTGGCGTGGATCGCGCTGCTGGCCTTCCTGCTCGACCTGTTGCTGCGGCTGATTAGCCGTCGCTGCTGGCCGTGGTATCACGCGAAATAAGGGGCGAGCGATGCCGTTACTGCAACTGAAAAATCTTGAGAAACATTACGGTCAGCAAGTGGTGCTGGAACGTCTCAATATCGAGGTCGAAGAGGGCGAGTTTGTGGCGATTGTCGGTGCGTCCGGCTGCGGCAAAACCACCTTCCTGAATATGCTGCTCGGCACTGAAGCGCCCAGCAAAGGCCAGCTGTTACTGGATGGTGAACCGATCCCCGACGAACCGGATGCGCATCGCGGCGTGGTGTTTCAGCGCTATTCGGTGTTCCCGCATTTGACGGTGCTGGGCAACGTGATGCTGGGCGACGAGTTCAGCAGCGCGCGTTGGCTGGGCCGCGTGTGGGGAAAGAAGCGTCAGGCGATTCGCCAGCGTGCGCAGGCCATGCTGGCGCAGGTCGGGCTGGAACATGCACAGAATAAATATCCGCATCAGCTGTCGGGCGGCATGCAGCAGCGTCTGGCGCTGGCGCAGGCGTTGATGAAGCAGCCGCGCATTTTGCTGCTGGATGAACCTTTTGGCGCACTCGATCCCGGCATCCGCAGCGAGATGCACCAACTGATCACCCGCTTGTGGCAGCAGCATAACCTGACCATTTTCATGATCACCCACGATCTGAAAGAGGGATTTAGCCTCGCCTCGCGTCTGCTGGTGTTTGACAAGCTGCGCCACGATCCACACGCGCCTGAAGCCTGGGGCGCGACCATCACTTACGACCTGCCGCTGGATCGCACACAGCCATCCGAACCGCTGGTCGCCTAAAGGAGAAAACCATGAAGCCTTATCAAACCTTGTTGCCGAGCGGCGCGCACTGGTCACTGGTGATGCGTAGCGGTAGTGCGCTGACCCTCACCGATGTGGAAGGTGGTGCCAACGTCGGCCTGCTGTTTTACAACCCGGAAAACCTGCTGGAGCGCTACAACGCGCCCGACACTTTGAAGTGCCAGCACACTTTCCGCCTCACCGCCGGTCACTGTCTCTATTCAGATATGGGACGCATTTTCTGCGGCATCGAACACGACAGCTTCGGCTGGCATGAAAGCGTGTGCGGCACGCTGAATGCCGAACAAACCGCCGCGCGTTTTGGTGCCAGCACGTATCAGCAGGCGCGCAACCTGCGCCATCAAAACGGCTATGACAGCTTTCTCGTCGAGCTGGCGAAATATGGGCTCGGCCAGCGCGATATGGCGTCCTGCCTCAATCTGTTTGCGCAGGTGCGCGCTGACGATAGCGGCACTTTGCAGCTGGAACGTCAGGGCGTGGCGGGTGCCAGCGTGCGTTTACGTTTCGCGATGGACACGTTGGTGCTGCTGCACACTTGCCCGCATCCGCTGAGCGCATCGCAGGATTATCCGCGCCAGCCGGTGCAGATCGAACTGGATGCGCAGCACGCGCCATTGCCCGAAATCTGCCTGCAACGTGCTGAAAATCAACGCGGCTTGCGGAATAACGCGCTGTATCAACTGCAAGGAGAAATGTGATGATCACTGAAAGTCTGCTGAATCCAGCCGAAGCGCGCTTACAACAGCAAATTGATGCTGGCGATTACTGGCTGCAGCGTATCGAAGCGGGACAAACGCTACGCATCACCGATCTTGAAGGCAATCAGGCCGCCGATACGCTGTTTTTCAATGCTGATGACACTGCTGAGCGTTACAGCATGAGCGACACGCTGCGCGCGCAGAACAACGTGTTTCTGACGGCCGGCAGCGTACTGCGCTCCAACCGTGATCGCCCAATGTTGACCATTACCGCCGATACCTGCGGCCGTCACGACACGCTTGGCGGCGCCTGCTCGTGCGAGAGCAACACGGTGCGCTATGACCTGGAAAAGCGCCATATGCATTCGTGCCGCGATAGCTGGATGCTGGCGGTGGCGGAAAAGCCGGAGTTCGGCCTGACGCGCCGCGACATCACCCATAACATCAATTTTTTCATGAACGTGCCGGTGACGCATGACGGCGGATTAACCTTTGCCGACGGCATTTCAGCGCCGGGAAAATATGTCGAGATGGTGGCGCAGATCAACGTGCTGGTGCTGATCTCCAACTGCCCGCAGCTCAACAATCCCTGCAACGGTTACAACCCAACGCCGATTTTAGTCAGCGTGTGGTGATTCTCTGACGCAACGGGACGACCCGTTTTCTGCCGTCAATGCCACGCAGGACGACCTGCCGCAACGAGAGTATTCAGTCATGATTGATCGCGTATTAATTGCCAACCGTGGCGCGATTGCCGTGCGCATTATTCGTACCCTGCAAGCCATGAATATCCGGGCGATTGCCGTATATGCCGAAGCCGACCGCCATGCGCGCCATGTACGTCTGGCGGATGAAGCTTGGTCGCTCGGCGAAGGTCAGGTGCGAGACACTTATCTCAATCAGGATAAATTGCTGGCGATAGCCGCGCAGAGTGGCGCGCAGGCGCTGCATCCGGGCTACGGTTTTCTCAGTGAAAATCCAGAATTTGTCACGCGCTGCGCAGCGGCGGGCGTGCATTTTCTTGGGCCGAGCGCCGAGCAGATGGCGGCCTTTGGCCTGAAACACAGCGCGAGGGCTTTGGCCGAAAAGAACCATGTGCCGCTGCTACCGGGCAGCGGCTTACTGGCTTCGCTGGCCGAAGCGCAGCAGATGGCGGCGCAGATTGGCTATCCGGTGATGTTGAAAAGCACTGCGGGCGGCGGCGGGATTGGCATGCAGCGCTGTGACGATGCCGAACAGCTCGACGCGGCATTTACCCGCGTGAAGCGCCTGGCAGGCAATAACTTCGCCGACGATGGCGTATTTTTAGAGAAGTTTATTGCGCGTGCGCGCCATATCGAAGTGCAGATTTTTGGCGACGGCGTAGGTGAAGTGATCGCGCTTGGTGAGCGTGATTGCTCGGCGCAACGCCGTAATCAAAAAGTACTGGAAGAGACGCCTGCACCGGGCTTGAGCGCAGCGGTGCGCGCGCAGTTGCAGGCTACCGCCGTGCGGCTGGCGCGTGCGGTGAACTATCGCAGCGCGGGCACGGTGGAATATGTGTATGACGATGCCAGCCAGCAGTTCTGGTTCCTCGAAGTGAACACGCGCTTGCAGGTGGAACATGGCGTCACCGAAATGGTGTATGGCGTTGATTTGGTGCGCTGGATGGTGGAACTGGCGCAGCAAAAATTACCGCCGCTGGCAGATTTGCAGCCGGTCGCGCAAGGTCACGCCATTCAGGTACGGCTTTACGCCGAAGATCCCGCTAAGCAGTTCCAGCCCAGCGCCGGATTACTCAGCCATGTGCAATTCCCGACTGAGATTGAGGACGCCACGCTGCGGATCGACAGTAGCGTTGAGAGCGGCATGGAGGTTTCGCCGTTTTACGATCCGATGCTGGCGAAAGTGATTGTGCATGCTGCCGATCGCGCCAGCGCGCTCGGCAGCATGGTGCAGGCGCTGCATGCAACCGAACTGTACGGCATCGAAACCAATTTGCTGTGGCTGCGCCAGCTGTGCACGCTGCCGGAAGTGCAGCAGGGACGCATCATCACCGCCACGCTCGGCACCATGCGGTGGCAGCCGCCAACGCTGGATATTCTCAGCGGCGGCACCTTAACCACGGTGCAGGACGCGCCGGGCCGCATCGGCTATTGGCACGTTGGCGTGCCGCCTTCCGGTCCGTTCGACAGCCGTGCGTTCCAGCTCGGTAATCGCCTGTTAGACAACGATGCTCAGGCCGCCGGGCTGGAGATCACCTTGCGTGGCCCGACGCTGCGCTTCAATCAGGCATGTAGTTTTGTACTGACCGGTGCGCCGATTGCTGCTCAGCTTGATCAACAAAGGTTACCGATGAATCAGCGGCTAACGGCGCAGGCCGGGCAAACGCTGACGCTCGGCGAGGTGCGCGACGGCAGCCGCAGCTATCTGCTGCTGGCCGGTGGCCTTGATACGCCGCACTATCTTGGCAGCCGCAGCACTTTCACCCTCGGCAAATTTGGTGGTCATGCCGGACGCGCGTTGCGCGCCGGTGATGTGCTGCATCTCGCCGCGCCGCATGTGCTGAGTGCCGCAACATTGCCTGACGAACTGCTGCCGCAACTTAACGGTTGCTGGCAGTTACGGGTGATTTACGGTCCGCATGGCGCGCCCACCTTCTTCACCGATGACGACATCGCGGCATTTTTTGCCGCTGAGTGGCAAGTGCACTACAACTCCAGCCGCACCGGCATTCGCCTGATCGGCCCCAAACCGACCTGGGCGCGCAGCGACGGTGGCGAAGCGGGCATGCATCCCTCGAATATTCACGACAATGCATACGCCTTCGGCACGGTGGATTTTACCGGCGATATGCCGGTGATCCTCGGCCCGGATGGCCCATCGCTGGGAGGATTTGTCTGCCCGGCAACGGTGATCGAAGCGGATTTGTGGAAGCTGGGGCAGCTGAAAGCCGGCGATCGCGTGCAGTTCCAGCCGATCGATCTTGTCACCGCCGATCACCTGGCGCAGACGCAGCGTGACGAGATCATCAAACTGCAATCTCAACCGATTACAGTGAACGCGGCGCTGCCCTTGATTGATCCTGTGCTGCACCATCAAGCAGCAACCGCGGAGCGTCCATCGCTCAGTGTGCGTGCGGCGGGCGACCGTTTTCTGCTGGTGGAATATGGCGATTTGCAGCTGGATATCGCGTTGCGTTTTCGCGTGCATGCGCTGATGCAATGGCTGGAAGCGCATCCGCTGCCGGGGCAACTGGAATTGACGCCCGGCATCCGCTCGCTACAAATCCATTATGACGCGCACTTGTGTGCAAGAAGTGAGCTATTGGCGCAAATATTGCACGCTGATTTAGCATTGGGTAGCCTGGCCGATGCAGCCGTGCCTTCGCGCACCGTATGGCTGCCGCTCAGCTGGGATGATGCAGCCTGTCGTGAAGCGATTGTGCGCTACGACCAATCCGTCAGACCGAATGCGCCGTGGTGCCCAAGCAATATTGAATTTATTCGCCGCATCAATGGGCTGGATAGCATTGAGGCGGTAAAAGAGATCGTATTTAGCGCCTCTTATCTGGTGATGGGATTGGGCGATGTCTATCTCGGTGCGCCGGTGGCGACGCCACTCGATCCACGTCATCGCCTGGTGACTACCAAATATAATCCGGCGCGCACCTGGACGTCGGAGAATTCGGTCGGTATCGGCGGCGCTTATATGTGCGTGTACGGCATGGAAGGGCCGGGCGGCTATCAGTTTGTTGGACGCACCATGCAGATGTGGAACCGCGATCGCCCAACCGCCGCGTTTACCCAGCCCTGGTTACTGCGCTTCTTCGATCAAATTCGTTTTTATCCGGTAGAGGCCGACGAGCTGCTGCAGATTCGTGAGCGTTTTCCGTGGGGCGATTATCCGCTGCGCGTGGAACAAGGCGAATTCCGTCTCGCCGCCTATCAGGCGATGCTGACGCAGCAAGCGCATGAGATCGATGCCTTCCAGCGGCAGCGCCAGCAGGCATTTGATGAGGAGTTGGCGCGCTGGCGTGCAGAAGGGCAGTTTACCTTCGATAGCCAGCTGCAAGCGCAGAGCAGTGAAGAGATTGTGGTGCCAGCCGGATGTCATCCCGTTGAAAGCCAGGTGGCGGGCAGCGTGTGGCAATGGCTGGTGGAGGAAGGCAGTGAAATTCGTGCGGGTGCCACGGTCGGCATACTCGAATCAATGAAGATGGAAATCCCGATCGTCGCGCCCGTCAGTGGAAAAATCCATAGTCTGACGCGGCAGTCTGGGCAGCAAGTGCAGGCGGGTCAATTGCTTATGGTGATCGACCCAAAAGTGGCATAAGAAAGAATAAAAAATAATCAGGAATCTGGCAGCAAAGTCGGGGATCTGTCCCATACTTAGAAACCCGAACTATTGTTGCATTGCCCTGACATCTTTTGCAGTGCACAACAGGCTGTGTCCCGCATCGGTTTGATAATAACTATGCGAAACCGCTACGGGATACAGCCTGATCGTCCGGTTTCAGCGCCTGGTGGCGCTTACCTCTCTACTTTCACGTGCTTCATAGTGAGTTTTTAAGGAGTTCTCTATGGAATTAAAAGATCCAATGGTCGAGTTGCTCAGTAGCCTTGAGCAGATTGTTTTGACACGTGACGCTAAGCCATCCGTATCAGAAATTTCTATCAATCAGACTACAGTTCCCGAGCCGCAGCGTTTACGCGAGATGACCGGCATGCAGGTTGACGAATTTGCCCGCGTGATGGGTGTCAGCGTTTCGTCAGTTAAAAGCTGGGAGGCGCAACGTACGCGTCCTTCCGCTACGGCGCGCAAACTGATGAAGCTATTACAAGCTAACCCGTATTTGGGGCGTCAGCTGCTGGAGTAATCCTTTTTTAGGATGCTCTAACCCGCCTAAATGGCGGGTTTTTTAATTTATGGCACCGTACTTTGCCGCCTGTTTAACAAACCAGCTCTCTGGCACGCTGTGCGGCGGCTGCGCTAACTGCACTAATCCCTGTTTGATAGTTTGTTCGGCTTGCTGCCACAAATGGCTATCGCCCTCGCGCAATAGCTGAATCTGAATCTGCTTTTCCACCAGATAGACGCGCGCAAAGTCGGCATCGTACTGCACGATGGCGCGAGTGTTGTCGATGATGTCGGCCAACTTGATGGTTTGCGCCTCGGGCGAGGCATCGGCGGTATGACGGAAATGCGCCAGCTTACGTGCGGCGCGGTTTTTCGCTGCAGGCTGCGCGCTGTCGGTGAGTTGGTCCACCAGTTCCGCCACACGCGCGCCGAAATGGCGTTCGATGTCGTCTAAGGTGCTGGGCGTGTCTTCGACCGTGTCATGCAGCCAGGCGGCGGCAATCATCTGTTCATCATCGGTAACGCTACGCACTAACTCGGCGACGGCCGCCGGATGCACAATGTAAGGCTCGTCAGTGTATTTGCGGCGTTGACCCGCAGCAGCATGCGCTTCAGTGGCATAACGGCGCGCTTGCTCTTCCAGTGAATCTCGCATATTTCACTCTCCCAGAGAAAAGTCGCTTGCAATTATCTAGCGCGCTATTTATATTCAAACCCATGAACAGTAATCAAGATGACAAAAAAGTGAAGCAGGCGCCACTTCAGTTAGATCAGCAGCTCTGCTTTGCGCTGTATTCGGCGAATCTCGCGATGCACAAAGTCTATCGCCAGCTGCTATCCAGGCTGGAGATTACCTATCCACAATATCTGGTGATGCTGGTGCTGTGGAATCAGGACGATGTGACGGTTTCCGAGATTGGCGAGCAGCTGTTTCTTGATTCAGCAACGCTGACGCCGCTGCTGAAACGTCTGGAGAGCGCGGGATTACTGCGACGCCAGCGTTCACGTCAGGATGAGCGTCAGGTTGTGGTGACGCTGACTGATGAAGGTCGTGCGTTGCGTGAAAAAGCAGAAAGCATTCCGGAAGCCATTCAGTGTGCGACGGCCTGCGATGATCAGGCAATGGCATCACTGAAAGGTCAGTTAGACGAGTTGCGCGACAGCCTTTACCGCGCCAATTGATGTTGAGAATGGGAAGTCGCTGTCCCGACATCCCAAAAGATGACGTTCAGGTTTGCGCATAATAAGTAGTGCGCGATTATATAGCGAATTAACGAGGTTATTATGTCTTTAGAACAAGTTGTTTATACTGCAAAAGCAAAAGCCACCGGCGGTCGTGATGGTCGTGCGACTTCTTCTGACAACGTGCTGGATGTAAAACTGGGCGTGCCAAAAGAGATGGGCGGCGCAGGCGGCGAAGTGACTAACCCAGAGCAGCTGTTTGCAGCGGGTTATTCAGCCTGTTTTCTCGGCGCGATGAAGTTTGTGGCTGGCCGCGACAAGATTGCGATGCCGAAAGATGCATGGATTGAAGGCGAAGTGGGTATTGGCCCAATCCCAAACGGTTTCGGAATTGAAGCCAAGCTGAATATCCATCTGCCAGAGATGGACGCTGCTGAAGCGCAGAAGCTGGTGGATGCGGCACACATCGTTTGCCCATACTCAAACGCAACGCGTGGCAACATCGATGTGACGCTGAACATCATCAACTAATTGATGTGGCTAGCGATACAAGGCTCCTGCGGGAGCCTTTTTTACATCTGAATTACATTCGAACTGCTTCAATTAGAAAAATTGTCTGGTCTTACCATTGGTTAAATGTTCTACTGCTCGGCTTCGCGCCATCGCCTCTTCGCCAGTCGGAATCGTCCCGATCCTGCATCTTGCGTCACGCTTTTTCCGCGGTTTAGCGAACTCTGCTGTCTTTAAACAGTCACATAACGGTTGATACAACGACACCAGGTCGGGAATAGATATTTTCATGAATTATATTAAAAGTTTAACGCAGCAGAAGCTGTCTCTGCTGCTTGCCTTATATCTGGGCATCTTATTGAATTTGCCAATATTTTATCGCCGCTTTGACGGCTTTTTAACAAAATCCAATATCTCTAATTGGCTCTCTGCTGCCGCAGAAGTCATGGCTGCCGTACTTCTTACCTTTTTCCTGATGCGCCTGCTGTCGCTGGGAGGGAAATGGGCTTACCGCATTCTCGCGACACTCACCGTGATCATTTCTGTTGCCGCCGCCTATTACATGGCTTTTTTCAACGTGGTGATTGGTTACGGCATTATCGCTTCGGTGATGACCACCGATATCGATCTCTCTAAAGAAGTGATTGGCCTGCATTTCGTGTTGTGGATGGTGCTGGTGAGCGCGCTGCCGCTGCTGCTTATCTGGCGCAATAACCTTAGCCAAACGCTGATTGAACAACTTAAAACGCCTGGGCAGCGTCTGAAGCCGATAGCCGTTATGCTGCTGAGCGTCGCGCTGGTGTGGCTGCCAATTCGCTATTTCGACAAGCTGCAAAAGGTGAATGAAGAGATCACCAACATCGATTTACCGAGTTATGGCGGCGTGGTGGCGCACTCATATCTGCCATCCAACTGGATCGCCGCGCTGGGCCTGTTTGCCTGGACTAAAGTCGATGAAGAGTGGGATGGCCAGGAGTTGCTCGATCCGGCGAAGAAATTTACCTACGTCGCGCCTGCGGGCATCGATGATACCTATATGGTGTTTGTGATTGGCGAAACTACGCGCTGGGATCACATGGGGATGCTTGGCTACGATCGTGATACCACGCCGAAGCTGTCGAAAGAGAAGAATCTGGTCGCGTTCCGTGGTGAATCTTGTGATACCGCCACCAAGCTGTCGCTGCGCTGCATGTTCGTGCGCGAAGGCGGCACCATGGATAATCCGGGTCGCACGCTGAAAGAACAAAACGTTTTCGCTGTATTGAAAGAGCTGGGCTTTACGTCTGAGTTGTTCGCGATGCAGAGCGAAGTGTGGTTCTACGATAACGCTGACACCAATAACTTTTCGTTCCGCGAGCAGATTGGTTCAGAGAAGCGTAATCAGGGCAAAGCGGTCGATGACATGCTGTTAGTGCCGGAGTTACAGGCATCGTTACAACGCTTCCCGAAAGGCAAGCATGTGGTGATTCTGCACACCAAAGGCTCGCACTACCTTTATTCTCAGCGTTACCCGCGTGATTTCGCGCGCTATAAGCCGGAATGCATGGGCGTTGATGAGAAGTGCAGTAAAGCGCAGTTGATTAATGCCTATGACAACTCGATTTTGTACGTTGATACCATGCTGGATAGCGTGCTCGATCAGCTGCGTGATAAGAAGGCGATTGTGTTCTATGCCTCCGATCACGGTGAATCAATTAGCGAGAATATGCACTTGCATGGCACGCCGCGCGAGATGGCGCCACCGGAGCAGTTCCGTGTGCCGATGATGGTGTGGGCTTCTGATAAGTATCTTGAGGATCCAACTAACCGCAGCAACTTCGAGCGTTTGCAGGCGCAGCAGCGCGTGGGTAAAACCCATCGCCATGTTGAGCTGTTCGATACCATTATGGGTTGCCTCGGCTACACCTCGCCAGACGGCGGAATTAAAGACGCGAATAACTGGTGTTCAGCACCTGCAGCCACGCCGGCTAAACCGCTGTGATTTTCTGGGGTTGCTGACTTCTGCTTGCTTTCCAGGCGATCGGTTCGGTTTTCAGTAAAAGGCATTGACGCTTTTTTAGCAGCGCAGTAATATGCGCCCCCATCGGCGAGTAGCGCAGCTTGGTAGCGCAACTGGTTTGGGACCAGTGGGTCGGAGGTTCGAATCCTCTCTCGCCGACCATCTTTGAAGAAACCTGCTTTTATAAGCAGGTTTTTTTTCGTCTGTAATTTGTTGGGCCTTGTGCCGATCAGGCTGAAATACAGGGCCGCTCCGTAAAGTCGCCGTGGACACATCCCTGTGGGCTCTGCCGACGCATCCATGCGTCGGAAGCTTTACTCCGCGGCCCTGTATTCCATCCTTAATCAAAATCCTCTGCATTGTTTTAACAGCAAAACAAAAGTCAGCATGGCGATGGGAAGGCGGCTCGGTTAGCAAAGCGTCCGCCGCAGGGATGCGGCGGTCGAGGCTACAGGGACGTATTCACGCCGACTTTGCGTTCGAGCCACCTTTCCTGAGCAACGCACCAATAATCAGCAAAACCCATCAATTTACCCGTTCCACCATGCAAACCCTAAATACTCACTATTATTTCAACTTACACCTTTGAACCCCACGCCAAATCGAACCCGTGCGCTTAATTCGCGAAACATTCTTCTTATGACCGGTTTATGCATCATGCTGATTTCTTATGCCATTTTACTAGCACATTCCGCTACCTGAACGTCATAACGCACGAAGAATCGTTCAGATATTCAACATTTACCAATAAGTTTTGTGTGTTTTTTAGCGGTGATAATCACTGTCATTTGGCTACATAGCCAGATAATCACGCGGCATTGAGCGCTTTATCACCTTTTTTAATTTTGGCTTACGCTGAGAAGGGTGTTTTTTATCGTTGCTTGCACTTACTCACACTCTGTGTAAATAACCCCACACTGTATTGACGTTCATTGCAACTGTTGACAAATTGATGCGTCAATAAAATGTAGAGAAGGACGTGTCTGACAGATTCCACGGTGCCAGCACAAAAAAATAACCGCTCACATTTTGCTTACTCTTAATTGACCTGCCCGAACCGCATAAAAAAATCAGAGGTCGGGCGACGCACACAACATCACATCACAATGGAGCAAAACATGATCAACTCCCTGGCTAAATCCAGGATGCTGAAGGTCGGTCTCAGCCTGATTGCTATGACCGTTGCCGCTGGTGTCCAGGCGAAAACCCTCGTTTATTGTTCAGAAGGTTCGCCGGAAGGCTTCAACCCGCAGCTCTTCACATCGGGCACCACTTACGACGCAAGCTCCGTACCGATCTACAACCGTTTGGTTGAGTTCAAAACCGGTACCACCGAGCTGCAGCCAGGCCTGGCAGAAAAATGGGATGTCAGCGCGGACGGTAAAACCTATACCTTCCACCTGCGTCAGGGCGTGAAGTGGCAAACCACCAAAGACTTCAAGCCAACCCGCACCTTCAATGCCGATGACGTCGTGTTCTCCTTCGAGCGCCAGCTCGACAAAAACAACAAATATCACGGTGTTTCTGGCGGCAGCTACGAATACTTCGAAGGCATGGACATGCCTAAGCTGATTGCCAAAATCGAGAAAGTTGACGATTACACCGTACGCTTCACCCTGACGCGTCCAGAAGCGCCGTTCATCGCTGACCTCGGCATGGACTTCGCCTCAATCATTTCTAAAGAATATGCCGACAACATGCTGAAAGCGGGCACGCCTGAGAAGCTGGACCTCAATCCAGTGGGCACCGGTCCGTTCGTACTGCAGCAGTATCAGAAAGACTCGCGCATTCTGTACAAAGCGAACCCAGACTTCTGGGGCACCAAGCCGAAGATTGATCGCTTAGTGTTCTCCATCACGCCAGATGCGTCTGTGCGTTATGCGAAACTGCAGAAGGGTGAGTGCCAGGTAATGCCGTACCCGAACCCGGCCGATCTCGCCAGCATGAAGAAAGACGACAAAATTAACCTGATGGAACAGCCTGGTCTGAACGTCGGTTACCTGTCGTTCAACACCGAGAAAAAACCGCTGGATAACGTGAAAGTGCGTCAGGCACTGACCATGGCGGTGAACAAACAAGCCATCATCGATGCCGTTTATCAGGGCGCTGGCCAGGCCGCGAAAAACCTGATCCCACCAACCATGTGGGGCTACAACGACGACATCAAAGATTACGCCTACGATCCTGAGAAAGCGAAAGCGCTGCTGAAAGAAGCCGGCATGGCAGATGGTTTCTCCATCGACCTGTGGGCAATGCCGGTTCAGCGTCCATACAACCCGAACGCACGCCGCATGGCGGAAATGGTTCAGGCTGACTGGGCGAAAATTGGCGTGAAAGCCAAAATCGTCACCTTCGAATGGGGCGAGTACCTGAAACGCGCGAAAGCCGGTGAACACCAGACCGTTATGATGGGCTGGACCGGTGATAATGGGGATCCTGATAACTTCTTCGCCACGCTGTTCAGCTGTGCAGCGGCGAAAGACGGTTCTAACTACTCACGTTGGTGCTACAAGCCGTTTGAAGATCTGATTCAGCCAGCCCGTGCTGAAGCCGATCACAACAAACGTATTGAACTGTACAAACAGGCTCAGGTAGTGATGCATGACCAGGCTCCAGCGCTGATCATCGCTCACTCAACCGTATACGAGCCAGTGAGCAAGAAAGTAACAGGTTATGTGGTTGATCCATTAGGTAAACATCACTTCGAAAACGTCGATATCCAGGAATAACCTTTCGGATTATCGCGGTCAGGGCCAACATTGCTGGCCCTCGGGCGGCACCTTCGCCGCCCGTATTCCGCTCTTTTTTTCCGGCAAATTCTAATATTGAAGCGCTTCTTGCGTCGCGTCTGCCCCTGGCGGGCTGCGAGTGTTGAGCAATGTTGTCCCCGGCGGTAACGCTGTGGGAAATGTCAGAGAACCAGGCTTATGCTGCAATTCATACTCCGACGTTTGGGCCTTGTCATCCCAACGTTCATCGGTATCACATTATTGACCTTCGCGTTTGTCCACTTGATCCCCGGCGATCCGGTACTGATCATGGCCGGCGAACGCGGTATCTCTCCTGAACGTCACGCGCAATTGATGGCGCAATTTGGCCTCGATCAGCCGATGTGGAAGCAATATCTCACCTACATCAACGGCGTCTTGCACGGTGACCTCGGCATCTCGCTGAAAAGCCGCATCCCGGTCTGGGACGAATTCGTACCACGCTTCAAAGCCACGCTGGAACTAGGCATCTGCGCCATGTTGTTTGCAGTGGCGGTCGGCATTCCCGTTGGCGTGCTGGCCGCGGTAAAACGCGGCTCGATCTTCGATCACACCGCCGTAGGCATCTCGCTCACCGGTTACTCAATGCCGATTTTCTGGTGGGGCATCATGCTGATCATGCTGGTCTCGGTGCAGTGGAACCTCACGCCGGTCTCCGGGCGTGTCAGCGACACCATCTTCCTCGACGACAGCCATCCGCTCACCGGCTTTATGCTGATTGATACGCTGTTCTGGGGCGAAGAGGGTGATTTCAAAGATGCGGTGATGCACATGATTTTGCCGGCCATCGTGCTCGGCACCATTCCGCTGGCGGTGATTGTGCGTATGACGCGCTCCTCAATGCTGGAAGTGCTGGGTGAAGATTACATCCGTACCGCGCGCGCCAAAGGCCTGACGCGTATGCGTGTGATTGTGGTGCATGCGCTGCGTAACGCCATGCTGCCGGTCGTCACCGTAATCGGTTTGCAGGTCGGTACGCTGCTGGCCGGTGCGATTCTGACCGAAACCATCTTCTCGTGGCCGGGACTCGGTCGCTGGCTGATTGAAGCGCTGCAACGCCGTGACTATCCGGTAGTGCAGGGCGGCGTGTTGCTGGTGGCGATTCTGATCATCGTGGTCAACCTGCTGGTTGATCTGTTGTACGGCGTGGTCAATCCACGTATCCGTCATAAGAAATAAGGGGGAATCATGTCTGCTGTTGATCCCGCAAGCGTAACTGCTGCACCCAAGCCGATGACCCCGTTGCAGGAATTCTGGCACTACTTCAAACGTAATAAAGGCGCGGTGATCGGCCTGGTTTACATCGTTCTGATGCTGTTAATCGCCATCTTTGCCGATGTGCTGGCACCGCATGCACCGGCTGAACAGTTCCGTGATGCCTTGTTGCATCCGCCGGTCTGGCAGGAAGGCGGCAGCTGGAGCTATATCCTCGGTACCGATGACGTGGGCCGCGATGTGTTGTCGCGCCTGATGTACGGCGCGCGCCTGTCGCTGCTGGTCGGCTGCATGGTGGTGGTGCTGTCGCTGATTCTCGGCGTGATATTTGGCCTGATGGCCGGCTACCTCGGCGGCGTGGTTGACGCCATCATTATGCGTGTGGTCGATATCATGCTGGCGCTGCCAAGCCTGCTGCTGGCATTGGTGCTGGTGGCGATCTTCGGTCCATCGATTGTTAACGCCTCGCTGGCGATTACCTTCGTCGCCTTGCCGCACTATATCCGTCTGACGCGTGCTGCGGTGCTGGTTGAAGTGAACCGCGATTACGTCACCGCTTCGAGCGTGGCGGGTGCCGGTACGCTGCGCCAGATGTTCATCAATATTCTGCCTAACTGCCTGGCACCGCTGATCGTGCAGGCATCATTAGGCTTCTCCAACGCCATCCTCGATATGGCGGCGTTGGGCTTTCTCGGTATGGGGGCGCAGCCGCCTACGCCGGAGTGGGGCACCATGCTCTCCGACGTGTTGCAGTATGCGCAAAGTGCCTGGTGGGTGGTGACATTCCCTGGAGTGACCATTCTGCTAACGGTTCTGGCATTCAACCTCATGGGCGATGGTTTGCGTGATGCACTCGACCCGAAACTCAAGCAGTAAAGAGGCACCGAGATGGCGTTATTAAATGTAGACAAGTTATCGGTGCATTTCGGCGACGAAAAAACACCGTTCCGTGCGGTTGACCGCATCAGCTATCAGGTCGAGCAAGGCCAGGTTGTGGGTATTGTTGGTGAATCTGGCTCGGGCAAATCCGTGAGTTCACTGGCGATTATGGGCCTGATTGATTATCCCGGCCGCGTAATGGCGGAAAAACTGGAGTTCAATCAGCGCGACCTGCAGAAAATCTCCGAAAAAGAGCGCCGCCAGCTGGTGGGCGCAGAAGTGGCGATGATTTTCCAGGACCCGATGACCAGCCTCAACCCGTGCTACACCGTGGGTTTCCAAATAATGGAAGCGCTGAAGGTGCATCAGGGCGGCAGCAAACGTACGCGTCGTCAGCGCGCGATTGATCTGCTCGATCAGGTGGGCATTCCCGATCCGGCATCGCGTCTGGATGTTTATCCGCATCAGCTGTCGGGCGGTATGAGCCAGCGCGTGATGATCGCGATGGCGATTGCCTGCAAACCGAAACTGCTGATCGCCGATGAGCCGACCACCGCACTCGATGTAACCATTCAGGCGCAAATCATCGAACTGCTGCTGGAGTTGCAGAAGCAGGAGAACATGGCGCTGATCCTGATTACTCACGATCTGGCGCTGGTGGCCGAAGCGGCACAGCACATCATCGTGATGTATGCCGGACAAGTGGTGGAAAGCGGTAAAGCGGTGGATATCTTCAAAGCGCCGCGTCATCCGTATACGCAGGCGCTGCTGCGCGCGCTGCCGGAGTTTGCCGCCGATAAAGCGCGTCTGGCTTCGCTGCCTGGCGTGGTGCCGGGTAAATACGATCGTCCAACCGGCTGCCTGTTAAATCCGCGCTGCCCGTATGTGACCGATCGCTGCCGCCGCGAAGAGCCGGAGTTGCGCGACATTCCGGGCCGTCAGGCCAAATGTCACTTCCCACTGGATGATGCCGGGAGACCGACTTATGAGTCTTGATAACGATAAGCAGGATTACCTGCTGCAGGCGATTGACCTGAAAAAACACTACCCGGTGAAGAAAGGTCTGTTTGGCCAGGAACGTCTGGTAAAAGCGCTGGATGGCGTCTCGTTCAACCTCGAACGCGGCAAAACGCTGGCGGTGGTGGGTGAATCCGGCTGTGGTAAATCCACGCTGGGCCGCTTGCTGACCATGATTGAAACCCCGACCGAAGGCCAGCTGTTCTGGCACGGTCAGGATCTGCTAAAACACGATCCGCAGGCGCAGAAACTGCGTCGTCAGAAAATCCAGATCGTGTTCCAGAACCCGTACGGTTCGCTCAATCCGCGTAAGAAAATCAGCCAGATTCTGGAAGAGCCGCTGGTGATCAACACCTCGCTGACTAAAGCGGAGCGCAAGGAAAAAACGCTGGAGATGATGGCGAAGGTTGGCCTGAAAACCGAGCATTACGATCGTTATCCGCACATGTTCTCGGGCGGCCAGCGTCAGCGTATCGCGATTGCGCGCGGTTTGATGCTCGACCCGGATGTGCTGATTGCCGATGAGCCGGTTTCCGCGCTCGATGTATCCGTGCGTGCGCAGGTGCTCAACCTGATGATGGATTTACAGCAGGACTTAGGTTTGTCCTACGTCTTCATCTCGCATGACCTGTCGGTGGTGGAACACATCGCCGATGAGGTGATGGTGATGTATCTCGGCCGCTGCGTCGAGAAGGGCAGCAAAGAGGCGATCTTCAGCAATCCGCGCCATCCTTACACGCAGGCGCTGCTGTCGGCGACACCACGCCTTAACCCGGACGATCGCCGCGAGCGCATCAAGCTCACGGGCGAACTGCCGAGCCCGCTCAACCCGCCGCCGGGCTGTGCGTTTAACGCGCGCTGCCGTCGTCGCTTTGGCACCTGTGTTCAGCTGCAACCCAAGCTGAAGCAGTATGGCGATCAGCAAATCGCCTGCTTCGCGGTGGATCAGGATGAGAATCAGCCGGTGGGCGTGTAATAAATTACCGCTATAAATGAATGAAGGCTCCTGCGGGAGCCTTTCTTTTATCCTTAATACATCAGATTAATTAACGACAAAACGTGTTATCGCCAAAGCCACGCAAAAATCATTACGACACTGCATCTGTGATCAATTGGTCCTGATTAGGACTTAAAGCGTAAAGGCAAATTCTTATTTGCGTCAGGATTGCTTGAGCGGCATCACAATGAAATAAAATCCATAACTTGCAGCGCAGTAGTGAAAATTCAGTAGCTTAGGTTAAAATCCCCTGCGTAATTATTTCTGTTAATTGATACTAATTAATACCCGTCAATAAATAACTGCATGCTTCTTGCATGCCCGTTTTTTCAATCTTTAAGATAGAATTCTTTTGTTGAATGCGGCGTTTTAATAATCAGATTTGTCTCACCGTCTTTTAATGTGTGTGATATATTCGCGGAAAATTCCCTCCCGCTTTCACAGGCTCTGATCATGAAGAATTACGACGATCTGCAGCGTTTTAAAGAGAAAACGCAGACGCTTGATATCGCTTTTAAGGATATGTCCGGTCAATCGCATGAAGCCGATCAAAGTCAGTGGGCGTTACTGCGTCAATTGACCACCGATCAAGAGCCTGAATTAGGTAGCGGCCAGCGCATCGATATGCCGCAACCGCATCCGATTCGCGGGGATGAATTTAGCGCACCGCCTGAGCCAATTCAGACTGCACCAGCCAGCCCGGCACGAGGATCGATTCTCGACAGCCTGAACGCGCCTGCTGCCGCCCAACCGGAGACCGGCTCATCGCTGTTTCCGCCCGCGCCGTCGGCTAAACCGGTGTCGTCTGCTACGCCATTAGCGCCAAAAGCCACGTTGGTAGAGCGTCAGGCCACGACTTCACTGTTTCCGCCCGCCAAACCTGTCGCCGCACCCGCCGCACCGATTGCTCAGCCTGCTGCTGCTGCTGCTGCCGCTGCCGCGCCTGCACCGGCAGCTCCAGCGCCAATTGCGCCTGTGCCAACCTTTGCCGCTGCGGTTGAACCGGCACGTCCGGCTGCGCCCGCACCGTCTCGCTTTGGTGCGCTATTCCGCTCGCGTCCCGCCGAGCCCGCTAATTTGTCAAAAGAAACACCGTTAAAACCGCTACTGGAGAAGATTGCGCTATGCCGTTAGTTTGTGTGTGCTCGCCAAAAGGGGGAGTAGGGAAAACCACCATGGCGGCCAACCTTGCGTGGAGTCTGGCTCGCGCTGGCAGCAAGGTATTGGCAATCGATTTCGATGTTCAGAATGCTTTGCGCCTGCATTTCGGTGTACCGCTGAATGATGGTCGCGGCTTTGTCGCGCGCTCTGAAGATCAGGCTGACTGGAGCCAATCGATTCTGACCACCGGCGGCAACATTTTCGTCATGCCTTATGGCGAAGTCAGCGAAGAGCAGCGTGAACGTTTTGAAGAGAACCTGGTAAAAGATCCGCATTTCCTGAAACGCGGTTTGGATACGGTACTGAATTATCCGGGACTGGTGATTATCGCCGATTTTCCGCCGGGTCCGGGTCCAGCGCTTAAAGCAATGCAGGCACTTGCCGATATGCATTTAGTGGTGATGTTAGCGGATACCGCGTCGGTCTCTTTACTGCCGCAAATTGAAAATGACCGCATGATTGGTCAGCCGCTAAATAATAAGCGTGGTCATTATTTTGTGCTTAATCAGAGCGACAATCGCCGCAATATTAGCCGTGAAGTCACCGCTTTTATGCAGCAGCGCCTGGGTGAGAACTTATTAGGCGTGGTACATCGTGATGAAAGTGTCGCGGAAGCCAATGCCTCGCAACAATCTGTTTATGATTTCAGCCCAGCTTCTGCAGCTGCGTTTGATATCGAATTAGTGGCAAAACGCGTAGCCAATATCCTGAATATCACCGTGGGCAACGGCGAAGTTCAGGCACCTATTCGCAGCCACTATTAATAATGAGGCCGTCTCCGGCCACATAATAACAACACAGCTTCTTCAGGGTGAATCATGAGTAAACTCGGGTTTTACCTGCTGCTGCTGGTGCTTGCACCGGTGGCGGCGGTAATCGTCATCACGCCTATGGACAGCCAGAAGCAATATATATTTGGCTTAATCAGCATCGGCATGATGTTTTTACTGGGCTTCAGCAAAAGCCGCAAAATAACTATCGTCATGGTTATCCTTTCCGCGCTGATGTCGACCCGATATATCTGGTGGCGCACCACGGAGACGCTGCAATTTAATTCTGAGATTGAAGCGATTCTCGGTATCGGCTTATATCTGGCCGAACTGTACGTCTGGCTGATCTTAATTCTCGGCTTCTTGCAAACCACCTGGCCATTAAAACGCACCATCGAACCTTTGCCGGATGATACCAGCCTGTGGCCGACGGTTGATGTTTATGTTCCAACCTACAACGAAAGCCTCGATGTAGTGCGTGATACCGTGCTGGCTGCGCAGTGTATTGATTACCCGCGCGACAAGCTGAAGGTCTATTTGCTGGATGACGGTAAACGCAGTGAGTTTGCGGTATTTGCCGCTGACGTCGGCGTGGGTTACATCACCCGTGACGATAACAATCACGCCAAAGCCGGTAACCTCAACCACGCCATGAAGATCACCAAAGGTGAGCTGATTTGCATCTTCGACTGCGATCACGTGGCTACGCGCACCTTCCTGCAGGCGACGGTCGGTCCGTTCCTGAAAGACCCGAAGCTGGCGCTGCTGCAAACCCCGCACTACTTCTATTCGCCGGATCCGTTCGAGCGTAACCTGCGCGCGGCGCGCAGCATCCCGAATGAAGGTTCACTGTTCTACGGCCCGGTTCAGCAGGGTAACGATAACTGGAACGCCACCTTCTTCTGCGGCTCCTGTGCGGTGATTCGCCGTAGCGCGCTGGAAGAGATCGGTGGCTTTGCGGTGGAAACCGTCACTGAAGATGCGCATACCGCACTGAAAATGCAGCGTCTCGGTTGGGGCTCGGCCTTCCTGGCGATTCCGCTGGCGGCCGGTTTAGCGACTGAACGTCTCGGTCTGCACGTGGTACAGCGTAACCGCTGGGCGCGCGGCATGACACAGATCTTCCGCGTCGATAACCCGCTGTTTGGTCGTGGATTGAAGTGGCAGCAACGTCTGTGCTACCTCAACGCCATGCTGCACTTCCAGTTCGGCTTGCCGCGTGTGGCGTTCCTGACGGCACCGCTGGCGTACCTGCTGTTTAACCTGAATATCATTCACTCATCTGCATCGCTGATTTTCGCCTACGTCTTGCCGCATCTGGTGATGTCGCTCTACGTCAACTCACGAATGAACGGCAAGTTCCGTTACACCTTCTGGGGCGAGATCTACGAAACCGTGATGTGCTTCCACCTCGTTATCCCCACGCTGCTGACCATGCTGGCACCGAAGCGCGGCAAGTTTAACGTTACGGATAAAGGCGGCCTGCTCGATCAGGGCTTTTTCGACTTCCACATCGTGCGTCCACACGTGATTGTCGCGGTGCTGCTGTCGATTGGCATTATCGCTGGCGTGGTACGTGCGACAGCGCATGACTACTTTGGCGTCGATCCTTACGTTATCGCCCTCAACGTCGGCTGGGCGGTGTTTAGCCTGATTATTCTGATGGCGGCGATTGCTGTGGCGCGTGAAACCAAGCAGGTGCGTAAAACCATCCGTATTGAAGTGCAGATTCCGGCGGTGATTCACTACGCCAGCGGCATCTCGTCGCGCACGAAAACCAGCGATCTGTCGATGGGCGGCGCGCAGCTGGATGCGCCGGACAATCGTCACGAGCACGATGAAATTGAAGAGATCGATCTGCTGCTGAAATCGGGCACCATCACCATTCCGGTGAGCAAAATCTCTGGCGATGAAGAGAGCATTCGTCTGCGCTTTGGCGATATGCCGCTGTCGCGCCGTCGTGAATTGGTGCGCGTGGTGCTGGCGCGTGCCGATGCGTGGATTCAGCCGGAATATAAGCAAGACAATCCACTGGTTTCGCTTGGCACCATTATTCGTACCGTATTTGAGCTGTTCTGGCTGACCTGGAAAGATCGCCGTGAGAAGCGTAAGCGTGACAACCAGCCCGCCGCAAAAGAGGACAGCGCTGCATGAAGAATTTGACGCAAACGTTGCTGGCAAGCTCGCTGGCAACGGCGCTGCTGCTCGCGCCAGCGTGGGCCGAAACCCCGGCGGTCACCCAGGATAGCGGTGCACTTTCTGACGTTCCACCGCCGCAAGGCATTGAAAGTGCGGCCGATCAACAGCTGCAGCAGGCGGCAGGCGCGGCACCTTATGCGCCAGTAGAAACCGCACCAGAAACGGCACCGCCAACCACAACAGAAGCGGCACCACAAACCGCACCGACAACGGTAAATGAAACGCCCGCCGAACCTGCAGTAAGCGAACCTGCGCCAGCACCCGCACCTGAAATGGTGCTGCCAACGGTGGCGCCAACCGCACCGGCGGTGATGCCAGATACGTCTTCCGCGACGCTTAACCAGCCAATCAGCAGCACCGTTTCGGTGGCGCAGATGGGCCAGCCGCGCGGCATTACATTGACCGGTGGTCAGCTGCAATCGGGTATCATGTTCACGCTGCCCAGCGATGAAGTGATCACCAATGCGCGCCTCAATCTGTCGCTGCGCGTCTCGGCGGCACTGGCAGCGCGCAACACTTCGCTGCAGCTGATGCTGAATGGTCAGCCGCTTGGCACCTTGCCGCTGGGTTCCAGCGACAGCGATGTCAGCGATTACCAGCTGGATATTCCGGCGGCGATGGTCGTTTCGAGCAACAACCTCAGCTTCAAGATTAACGATGCCGACAAGCTGCTATGTGAGAAAGAGAGCGCGCAGCAGTATCAGGTATCGATTCTGCCGAAAACCACGCTGAGCCTTGAAGGCCAGCAGCTGAACATCGGTACCAGCCTGCGTAACTTCCCGCGTCCGTTTATCGATGCGCAGCGCATGACGCCCGCCAGCGTCACTTTTGGCTTTGCCGCCAATGCTGCGCCGGACAGCATCAGCGCCGCCGCGCTGGTGGCATCGTGGATGGGCATTCAGTCGGATTATCGTGGCATCCGTTTCCCGGTGGTGCGCGGCGATCTGCCGGAACACAACGGTATTCTGATTGGCCATCCGGGCGACAAGATTGGCACCGTGACTTTGCCAGCCACCAACGGTCCGCTGCTGCAGGTGATCGATAACCCGAACAATCCGGTCTACAAGTTGCTGCTGGTGGTCGGGGCGAATGACGATCAGTTGCGTCAGGCCGCTAACCGTTTAACCACTCAGCCGCTGGCGATCGATGCCAGCAGCCTCAACGTGCAGCCGCAGCCGATTGGCGTGCGTAAGCCGTACGATGCGCCGCGCTGGATCAACACCACGCGTCCGGTGCGTCTGAGCGAACTGCTGCGTAAAGATCAGAGCCTGACCACCACCGGCATCTGGCACGATGCGCTGAGCGTTAACTTCCGCGCCGCGCCGGATCTGTTCCTGTGGGATGGCGACACCATTCCGGTGGAGCTGCACTATCGCTTCCCATCTGAAAGCTGGATTGACGAGAACAACTCGTTCCTCAACGTGATGATAAACGGCACTTTCCTGCGCAACCTGACGGTAAATAAAGTCGGCTTGCTGGAGAGCGCCTGGCATCGCCTGGGCGGCGACGCGCGTCAGGAGCATTACACCCTGAAGCTCGAACCCTATCTGATTTACGGTGACAACCAGCTGGCGCTCTACTTCAACATCAAGCCGAAAGCGGATGCACCGTGCGGCGTGCTGCTGAACAACAACATTAAGAGCCGCATCGAAGAGGATTCGTGGATCGATCTGAGCCACACGCGCCACTTCACCATGCTGCCAAACCTCTCTTACTTTGTGGGCGCCTCGTTCCCGTTCTCGCGTCTGGCGGACTTCTCGCAGACCACGCTGCTGCTGCCTGAACAACCGAGCGATGCGGAGATCTCGACGCTGCTGGATATGGCCTCCCGCGCCGGTAACGCCACCGGCGTACCGCTGCTGCAAAACCAGGTGCTGTTTGGTCTGCCAAACGGCGGCACCAACATGACGCGTCTGCAACAAAGCGATCTGCTGGCGGTGAGCACCACGCAGAACAACGACTTCAACCAGGCGATGCTGGCCAACACGCCGTTCGATACCAGCGGCAACACGCTGGGCGTGAAAGAGCCGACCACCTGGGACAAACTGCGTGGCTGGCTGACCGGCGACTGGTATCGCCAGCAGCTGGATGCCGATCGTTACTTCTCGTCCAACGAAGCGTGGCGCGGCTTTGTCAGCTATCGCTCGCCGTGGAACCCGGATCGTTTAGTGGTGATGACGGTGGCGACCAGCGATCAGCAACTGCTGCGCCTGCATGAAGACCTGAATTCCGCGCGCATCAACGCCGGTATTCGCGGCGATACCGCCATCATCACTGATGAAAACGGCATTCGCAGCTTCCGCGTCGGCCCGCAATTCCCGAGCGGCGAAATGCCGTGGTACATGATGGTGGTGTGGTATGCCAACCAGCACTCGGTGCTGATGGCGCTGGCGGCGCTGCTGCTGTCAGCGTTGGTCGGTGGCGGTGCATGGGTGATGCTGAAACGTCATGCGTGGCGTCGTCTCAACCCAAAAGTTGATAGCAAGTCCGGCAAGAAGTAAGGATAAAAACAATGAAAAAACATCTGTTAAGTGCCGGTATTCGTCATGCCCTGATTCTGGGTGGGGCACTGACGCTCTCTCAGCCGCTGCTGGCGGCGGAGAGCACTAATCCTGCGTTACAGGCGCTGTTCGATCAGGCGGCGTACTGGCACCAGAAAGCGCATGACGATTTGGCGAAAGCCTCGCTGCAGAAAGTGCTGATGGTTGAGCCGAACAACACGCAGGCGCTCTATCTACTGGCGCTCTATTCGCAGCAGAGTGGCGGCACGGCGGAAGCGGCGCAGTGGCGTGCGCGCCTGAGCGCGGCCTCGCCGAACGATCCGCATCTCACCGAGCTGGATAACGCGCGCCAGCTGCAAACCATTCCGCAGGCGCAGCTGCAGCTGGCGCGCCAGCAGGCACGCAGCGGCAATATCGCGGCGTCGCTGCAAACCTGGCGTAACACCTTCAGCGGCAACGAGCCGCCGCCGAGCGTAGCCGCCGAATATTATCTGACGATGGCGGGCGATCGTTCGCTGCTGCCGCAGGCGGTGGAAGCGCTGCGTCAGTTCTCCGCCGATCATCCGCAGGATACCGGTGCCAAATTGGCGCTGGGTAAAGCCCTGACTTATCAGGAATCGACGCGTCGTCAGGGTATCGATGTGCTTGGCAGCCTGGCAG
This sequence comes from Enterobacter sp. Sphag1F, assembly GCF_014193275.1. Taxonomy (NCBI): domain Bacteria; kingdom Pseudomonadati; phylum Pseudomonadota; class Gammaproteobacteria; order Enterobacterales; family Enterobacteriaceae; genus Enterobacter; species Enterobacter sp. Sphag1F. Next base: position 177,221 of record NZ_JACHZD010000007.1, read on the forward strand.
ACGGCAACAAAGAAGCTGACCGTTCGCTGCGTCAGGCGCTGTTGTGGCTTGGTCCGCAGGCTTCCGATGCGTCGCTGTACCAAACCTGGCAGCAGCGCCATCCACAAGATAACGCGGTGCTGGATTACTACCGTAAAAACGTCGGCGGCGCGGAGAAAGGTGCGGGCTTTACCGCGCTGAACAGCGGCGACGTCAGCAACGCGCAGAACAACTTTGAGAAAGTGCTGCAAGCCAACCCGCAAGATGCGGATGCGCTGGCCGGGATGGGCTATGTTGCCCAGCGTGCCGGACGTTATGCCGAAGCGGCGGATTACCTGACGCGCGCGGCGCAGTTGGGTGGCGATCAGAGCGACACGCGCCAGAAGCAGGCCGCTGATGCACGTTTCTACGCGCAGCTGGCCACCGCGCAGCAGGCGCTGAAAAACGGTGATAGCGCGCAGGCGTTGGCGCTGAGCGAACCGCTGGCGCAGGCCGACGGTGAGAAAGGCGTCTCTGCTAAACTGTTCCGCGCCGATGTGCAGCGTCGCAGCAATCAGCTCGATCAGGCGGAGCAAACCTATCGTTCCATCCTGCAAAGCGATGCCAATAACCGCAATGCCAAAGAAGGCCTGTTCTACGTGCTGCGTCAGCAGAACCGTGGCGCAGAAGCCAACACCTTGCTGGCATCGCTGCCCGACAGCGTGCGTCAAAGCGTGGCACCGCGCGGCAGCAGCACCGATCCGATTCGTGCGCAGGCCAAGCGTGAAGTGGCGGCGGGCAACAACAGCGCCGCTATCGCCACCTTGACCTCGGGTATTCAGCGCTATCCCAACGACGGATGGCTGCGTCTCGATCTGGCGCGTATCTACCGCGCGCAGGGCGATAACATGATGGCAGCAAATATCATGCAGCCGACCATGCGCAGCGGTGCCAGCACGACAGAACTCTACGCGGGTGCGTTAAACGCCAGCGAAAGCAGCGCCTGGCAGCAGGCGAGTTTGTTGCTGTCGCGCATACCTAATAGCAGCAAGAACAGCGATATGCGCGAGCTGGCGCAGCGCGTCAACTTTAACCTGCAGATGGCCACCGCCGATCAATATCTGGCGCAGGGCTCGAACGCGGCAGCGGCCAACACCTTGCGTGCGCTGGCATCGACGCCGCCAGCCAATCCGGTTGATGCCGGTAATTTGGCACAGAAGCTGGCGAAAGCGGGCGATCTCACCACTGCCGTCTCCGTGGTGCGCAGCAACATGCAGCGCGGCATTCAGGGCAACGCCGGTGATTACGCCGCGCAGGTGGCGGTGCTGAATCAGGCCGGTCTGAACACCGAAGCGCAGAGCTTCCTCAGCAGCCCGGAACTGCAGGCACGCAGCACGCCAACTCAGCTGGCGGGCATCCGCAACGGCTACGTGATCAACGAAGTGGATCGTCTGCGTGAGCAGAAACAGTACGCCGCTGCTTACGACAAGCTGGTGGGCGCGCTGCAGCACGATCCGCAGAACCGCGATCTGATGTTCGCCATGGCGCGACTCTATCAGTCCGGCAAGATGAACAAAGAAGCGGGCGTGGTGTACGACTACCTGATGACGCAGGATACCGCGACGCAAGACGCGCGCACCGGCGCCATCAACGTGGCGCTGGCGCAGAATGACGTTAATAAAGCCAATACCTTAACGCGCGGCCTGCGCAATGAGCAGTCGCCAGACCGCTTGCTGCTGTTAGCCCGCGTGGCCGAAGCCAACGGCGAACACAGCCAGGCGATGAGCTATCTGCGCACCGCGCGCGGTCAGCTGATTGGTCTGCAAGGCGCAGAAACCGGCAGCGTGCCAAGCGTCGGTGGTTTGGCGCTGGCCGACAATCCGTTTATCAATCGCGGCACCTCGCCGGTGGGCCGTTCGCCGTCCAGCTATGGCGCGGTGATGCCGTGGCAGTCGGCTCCAGCGGCCACCAGCAGCGCCGAAGGCGTGACGCTGGCGAGCAACACACCGGCGATTCAGCAAAGCCAGACGCTGCATCAAATCGACAGCATGATGGACGATCTGCAAGAGAAAACCGGCACCTGGGTGCAAGGTCAAATGCAGGTGCGCGGTCGTGATGGCGAATCAGGCTTGAGCAAACTCACTGAAGCCAAAGCGCCACTGACTTTCTCCACCGTGCCGTTTGGCGATGCGCGCTTCGACTTCACCATGACGCCGATTTCCCTCACCGCAGGCAGCGCCGGTGGCGACGCATGGCGTCGTTTCGGCACCAACTCGCTGGTGCAGGGACAAGTGGTGGCATCGGGTGATGCGAAGATTGACGACGTGCCAAACTCCTCTACCGATTCGCAATCCGCGACCGGCGTGGAGCTGAACATGGCGCTGAAGGGCGACAGCTACAAGATTGACCTTGGCAGCACGCCGCTCGGTCAAGACTTGAGTACGCTGGTGGGTGGCGTGCAGTGGTCGCCGAAGCTGACCGACTTCCTGACGCTGATCCTCACCGGTGAACGCCGCGCGATGACCGACAGCCTGTTGTCGTATGTCGGTGTCGAAGACAAAACCAGCGGTAAACGCTGGGGCCGCGTGACCAAAAACGGCGGTAACGCCTTGCTGAGTTACGATAACGGCGATGCCGGTTTCTACGTCGGCGGCGGCGCGTACAGCTACATCGGCGAAAACGTGGCGAGCAACAACAGCGTGCAGGCGACTGCAGGCGCGTATGTGCGTCCGTATCACCTCGACGATCGCGAGCTGAAAGTCGGCATGAGTTTGTCGTGGATGGATTACTCGAAAAACCTCAGCTACTTCAGCTACGGTCAGGGCGGTTACTTCAGCCCGCAGAACTATGCGTCGGTGTCGTTCCCTATCGAGTTCAGCCGCAAGTTTGACGATCTGAAAGTGAACGTCGGCGGTTCGGTGGGTTATCAATCCTACAGCCAGGATAAGAGCGCCTACTTCCCGAATAACCCGTCGTTGCAGGCACAACTGCAAAGTCTGGCCGACCAAGGCTACGTGAAGGATGCGTTCTACAGCGGCGAGAGCAAAAACGGCATTGGCTACAACCTGCATGCCGGTGCGGATTATAAGATCAACAAAGATGTCACCGTGGGCGGTCAGCTAGGCTACGACACCTTTGGCGATTACAACGAAAGCACAGCCAATCTGTACTTCCGTTACATGTTCGGAGATTACTAATGAGTGAGCAAGTAACCGCACGCGTCAGCCATCCGCATCAGCCGGGCTGGTTTGATCTGGTGAGCGCGATGATTGAGAGCATGCTGGACAACGCGGGCGAGGAAGCGGAAGGCTTTCTCAACGGTGTCGGCGTATCGCTGGCAACGCGCTATCCTTTACCTGATGCGCGCACCGTGCAGGATCTGGAGCGTGAAATGAATTTGCAGCTGGCGCGCTTTAACTGGGGCTTTGTGCAGTTACAGCCGCAGGAGAATGCCATTCTGATTCAGCACCACGCGCTGCCGCAGGGCGACAGCAACGTCGGTGTTGAACGCTGGCAGCTGGCGCTGAGCGCAGTGCTGGCAGGCGTGTATGCGCAGTGGCTGCAGGCACAAGGCGGCAGCGCGGCGGTACCGGTGACGCTTGAGAACAACGACGGCGGCACGCTGCACTATCGATATCAATAGGAAGCTGTAATGAGAGTGATGCGGTTCTGGCGTCAATGGATGCTGTGTTTCATGGTGATGTTTTTTAGCGCGCAGGCAGCCGCAGATGGCTGGAGTACCTACAAAAGCCGTTTTATGGGCAGCGATGGCCGTATCAGCGATACGGCGAATAACAATGTCAGCCATACCGAAGGTCAGGGCTACGGCATGTTGCTGGCGGTGGCGCATGACGATCGCACCACCTTCGATCTGCTGTGGCAGTGGACGCGCACTCATCTGCGCAATCCGCAAAACGATCTGTTCTACTGGCGCTACACGCCTGGCGCTGCCAATCCGATTGCCGACAAAAACAACGCGTCGGATGGTGATGTACTGATTGCCTGGGCGCTACAGCGTGCGGCGCAGAAGTGGGGCGGCGATTACCAGCAGGCCTCCGACCGCATTCAGCGTGCGATCGTGAAGCTGAATGTGATCAGCTACGGCGGACACAAAGTGATGCTGCCGGGCGCACAGGGTTTCAACAAAACCAGCTATGTGGTGCTCAATCCCTCCTATTTCCTGTTTGAGGCCTGGCGCGAGTTTGCTGAACACAGCCATCTGCGCATCTGGAATGAGCTGATTGATGACGGCATGGATTTGCTGGGTGATATGCACTTCGGTAAAACCGGCCTGCCGCTCGATTGGGTGGCGCTGAATGCCGATGGTTCAGTGGCACCGGCAGTCGGCTATTCCAACCGTTTCAGCTATGACGCGATCCGTATTCCGCTGAATATCTGGTGGTACGATCCACAAAGCCTGCGTCTGGTGCCGTTCCAGCGCGTCTGGCAAGGCTCGGCGCGCATGACTACGCCAGCCTGGTATGATGTGTTGGGCAACACGCCAGCGGCGTACAACATGGAAGGGGGGTTGTTAGCGATCCGCGATTTGACGCTGAATCAAACCGGTTACCTCAATGACCGTTTAGCGCCGGATCAAAACTACTTCTCCGCCAGCCTGCAACTGCTGACCTGGATGGCGTATCAGGAAAAGAGGTAAGTCTTGCCTTTGACCAGGTCGCCATAAATGGCGACCCTACAAAACTTGCAACTCATCCGCGTGGTCGCCATTTATGGCGACCAGCCGTTTTTTCCAGCCTTGTCTGAATCTCATTTCATATCGCTGCTTATCTTTGATTCCTTGAACGCGATCAAAGTGACAGCACTAACACACATGCAAATTTGTCATGCTAAAATGTATAGACAAAAGTGTATGGTAAAATGCAAACGGAACTGGAATTTGAGTGGGACTTCAGCAAAGCGGAGTCTAATCGCCGCAAGCATGGCATCCGCTTCGAAGTTGCCGTGCGAGTGTTTGATGATCCTTTTCATCTGTCTAGCCAGGATCGTTGTGAGAATGGTGAATATCGCTGGCAATCAATAGGTAATGTTATGGGGCACATCATTATTTTGGTGGCCCACACGGTTCGTTTTGAGCAGGGCACTGAGATTATTCGCATCATTAGTGCACGTCCTGCCACGCGCAATGAGAGGAGGCGCTATGAGCAAGGTTAGGTTTAAACGCAGCGAATTACCGCCGCTTACGGACAGCCTTCAATCTGAACTGGAAGCGCTGAGTCAAAAGCCTGATAGCGAGATTGATTGCGGTGAAATCGCCCCGTTAAATGAACGTTTCTGGAGCAGTGCTTCCAGCGGGCGGTTTTATCGCCCGATTAAAACGCAGGCTTCGGTGAGAATTGACGCAGATGTGCTTGAGTGGCTGAAAGCGCCGGGTAAAGGTTACCAGACGCGGTTGAACGCTATTTTGCGCGCGGCAATGCTGCGCGAATTAGAAAGCAAGTAGCGGCCGGGCGGCCGCTATTTAAAATCCGCATACGGCGTCAGCGGTTGTGGTGGCATATCCATATCGCCGTTCCAGCCGGACATGGAGTAGCGCATGAAAATCAAACCGTGGCTTGGGGTGTAGTCCTTCGCCTGCTGAATATCCATCGCCAATCCCACCGACCAATGCGGCGTAATGCGTCGCTCCACCAGCGCCTGCAGCGTGTAGCCAAAACCGGTACCCGAGCTGCTGTCTGAGGTGGGATTGGACGCCAGCGTAAAGCCCGGATTGACCGGATAGCGCTGCTGTCCATCGGTATGCGATTGTGACCAGGAAACCGAGCCGCCGAGATCAAACGACCAATTTTCCGTGCGTTGGCGATAGGTCAGCGGCACCGACAGCGAGAAATATTGCTGCGGGCTGTAATAGCCACCCTGGCCGAAGGTGTAGTCGCTGAGATCCTTCTGGTAATGCCACAGCATACTGTTCAGGCCAACGGTGGCGCGGCGATTGTCTTCATTAATCAGCTTATAGTAATAGCCCGCCATCAGGCGTTCGCGGCTATTATCCGCGACGTTATCGCCGCTGAGTTGATGCGCACTGATATCGCCCCACACGCCATGCGCGCCGCCCTGATCGTAACTCAGTCCGAGCGAGCCGCCGGTTGCCACCACGCCGCCCCAGGTTTTGCCGCCGTTCGCCGAGGGATCGCGTGCGCCTGCGTACGCCAGCAGCGAGCTGGAGATCGGCCGGCGTGATGCGGTGAACGTCAGGCCAATGTCTTTGACGTCGGCTTTCCAGCTGACGCCGCCGACCCAGTTGCTGGTCTCGAAGCCCAGCGGCGTAGTGCCGACATCAGCCGACCATATATCGTTATGCCAGCCCACGCCCAGCGCGGTGCCTTCATCGCGCTGGTTAAAGTCGTGGCTGCATCCGCCAGAATTGTCATCGTTACAGCTGCCGAACTGCTCGCTGTGGCTGCCGTTGGTGGTGGAGAAGGTGCCGGCTGAAACCAACACGTGATCGACACGCACAAAGCTGCGGCCATCGGCCAGCGGCGTTTCCGCCTGCATCATGGTGGTATGGGCGGTGAAATCGGAGGTGCCGCCGTTGCCTTTGTTGCGCGAGTAATCCTGCTCCAGCGTGAACGTGGTGTCCTGCTGGCGATAAAGATCGGCGGCGTCGCTGCGGATGCTGCGTTTCAGCCAGTCATCCTGCGCCTGATTGCGGGTTAACGCCGTATAGCGATCGTTATCCTGTGGCACATCCTGGCTGATGCCGCTTGCGGCCATCGCCAGCTGATAATCCTGCTGCGCTTGTGTGGGCTGTTGCAACTGCGTTTCCAGCCGCGCTGCATCGCGATACACCAGCGCTTTTTCCTGCGACGGTGCGAGTTTCGTCGCGCGGGTTTTCAGCTCAGCAAACATCTGTTGGGCACGAACTGCATCGCCACTGTTTTGCCAGGCGAGCGCCACGCGTCGCCCGCTGTTGACGTTTTGCTGCGCTACGCTCGGCGGCAAGGTTTTTAACGCGCGTTGCGCTTCCGCAGGGCGTTTCAACGCGATCAAGGCTTCGATGCGACCCAGCGCCGCATCGCCGTTTTTACTGTCTTGCTGCAGCACCTTTTGATAGCTCGCCAGCGCGCTGCGGGCATCGCCGCGCTCCAGCGCCCAATCGGCCAGCGTGATATCGCGGCGAATGGATGCGGGTTGCTGTTTCAGCAGCGCAATCGCCGCCGTTTCATCGCCGCGCGTGCGTAAATCACTGGCGCGGGTAAACACTTTGTCCTGCTCGAGACGATCGGCCAGCTCATGCATGTTGCTGTCCCAGCGCGAAGTGGGCAAGCGATGCAAGGTCGCCAGCGCCGCGTCATCGCGGTCGCCGGAAGCTAGCCAGAGCGCCGAGGCATACAGCGCGGCGGGTTCCTGAGGATGCTGGCGCATCATCGCGTCCATCACTTGCGCACCCTGCGTTTCTTCGCCGCCGTTGCGCAGCGCGCCAGCCAGTCGATAGGCCAGCCAGATATCATCAGGATTCGCCTGCGCTGCCTGGCGATATTTTTCCGCCGCCTGATGCCATTGGCCTTGCTGCGCCAGCGTATCGGCTTCGGCCATCAGCGCATCGGTACGCAGCTGTAGCAGACGACTTTTCGCCGTACTATTGCTGCGATCCAGCCGCAGCGCCTGCTGCCAATAAGTTTCTGCCTGCGCAGCGTTTTTACGCGCCAGCGCCGCATCACCCAGCCCAATCAGCGCCCAGCTATCGCGATTATCCAGCGCCTGCGCGCTGCGGTAATAACGTTCCGCTGTTGCGATGTCGCCTTTTTTCAGCGCCGCATCACCGTTATTGATCGCCAGCCAGTAACGGTTGGTTTGCAGCAGCGACTGCCACTTGCCGATCTGCGTGCTGGCCTGGCCGGCCTGAATCGCTTTCTCCAGCCAGCTAATGGCGGCGGCGCGATTGTTGGCCCGCGCCTGCGCCTGGCCCATCGCGCCCATCAGTTCGGCATCATTAGGGTTGGCTTTTAACGCGGCATTGAGCGCGGCAATCGCATTTGCGCCGCCACCGGCATCCACCAGCGCCAAACCACGCATGCGCTGGCGATACGCGGGATCGGCGAGCAGTTTTTGCTGACGCGCCAGCTCTTGCTGACCGCGCTGCTGGGCATCGCCTTCGGTGAAGGTTTGCAGATATTGCTGCAGGCTGGCGACGCTACGTTCGCTCACCGGCTGATTCTGGATCTGCTGCAACCACAGCTCGGAAGCGGCATCGCGTCCACCGTTGCGGTTGGCGAGACGACGCAGCTGCGTAAAGGCTTCGCCTGGCTGATTGTTATCAAACGCCATGCGCGCCAGCTGCAGCTCAACGCCGATGTTGCCGGGATAGCGCTGCTCCAGCGCCTGCAACTGTTGATACGCTTGCGGCTGCTGGCCGGGTAAACGCGCCACCAACCGCCAATACTCCAGCTCGGTATTCACATCGGGGAATACACCGTGGAACAGCGCGTCCCACGCGGCTTTGGCTTCGGCGACGTGTCCGGCGGTGGCCAGCAAGCGCGCCTGCTGCAGCTGCTGACGACCTTCTGCGGTCACCAGACGCAATCCGGCTTCCGATTCGCGCGTGGCGGCGGCATTCGGTGCCACGCGCTTCAGTTCATCCAGCAGTTTTTGCGCTTTGGCCTGATCGCCCTGACGCAGCGCCATGCGGATTTGCGCCGCCAGCACCTGCGGATTATCAGGGTCGATTTTTTCCAGCCGATAAAGCGATTGCTGGACCAGATCGAGTTTGTTGGTCGATTCACCGGTGCGAATCTGCATCAGCAGCCACTCGACCGGCGAAACCTGTGGACCGATCGGGGCGGCAGCCGAACCGGCTAATACCCCGAGCGTGCTGCCAATCAGCAATCCAAGTTGCAGTTTATTCATCGTCATCCAGCTCGGCCAGACGGCGACGGCTTACCATGCGCATTAAACGCCACGCCATCAGCGCAAACAGAATCACCACCACAACCGCACAAATCGCCAGCCACACCGGATGCGTTGCCAGCAGATTCCACAGACGTTCCCACCACGGCAGGTGACCAACGTAATAGGTTTCGCCGACGCGAATGCTGTTAACGCCCGATTCACGGATCACCGTGGCGGAGCCGAACACCGCCGCGCGTTTGCCGCTGTCGAGCAGCGCGTTATTCAGCAATTCCCAGCCGCGTGGGCTGTCGGCCAGCAGCGCCACGACGCTGCGTTGATCGTTGAACGGTGACTGGAAGCCAACAATCGCGCCCATCGGTCCGCGTGAGCTGATGGTGGTTTGGCTTTCCACGGCGCGTTCACTGTCAGAAATCGGCACGTTGGCCGCCGCATTGGCGCGTGCGGGCATGCTGATCCAGCTGCGTGCGGCATCGGCCAGCAGCGGAATCTTAGTATCGTCCTGCAGATCCTGCGGAATGCCGCCGATCATCAACATATCCGCATCCGCTGATTTCGCTTTGCTCCAGTCATCGCTCATCTGCACGCGCAGCGCTGGATAACCGGTTTGTGCGCCGATGCTGCCGAGCGCATTGAGCAGCGTGCTGACTTCGTCATTGCTCGGTTTAGGCTGCACCAGCACCAGCGTTTGCGCCAGATCGGCGAAACGGCTATACGGGAAACCGGCGTTGGCGAACGCACCCAGCGACGGCATTTCGATGTAATGGCGATAGCCGGAGAAATCGATGCTTGAGGTATCGTCAATCACCACGTGATGTCCGACGGCGGTGACGGTTTCGCAGCGGCCATCGGCGGTGCCACCAATAAATGTGTTGGCGTAATCAAAGTTAAAGCGCAGCTGATTCACCACGCCGAGGCGCAGCGCTGGAATGGTCAACTGGCGATTACTGTCCTGCAAACCCTGCATCAGCGGGATGCGCATCAGCTGCTGACCGGCGGTATCTTTCTGCGTCAGCGGATAATCCTGCATGAACTGGTTGTTGAGATGCACCGCCAGGCGCGATCCATCCTGCTGAATCGGCGAGGTGTAGCGATAACGCAGATCCATATCGATACCGCGTGCGCGGACCAGGAACAGATCCGGTGGCAGATTCAGCGTCAGGCTAATCGGATTCGGCTGTAAGCCATCGCCCTGCAGCTGATTTTGATACTGCGTCAGCTCGGCAAAGGTGGTACGGCGATCGGTGCGCACCCAGTTCGGTGCATCGTACGCCTGGCGCGCGGCCAGCAATTTTACGCTGTCGATGGTTGAGGTATCGCCGCGCAGCAGCAGCTGACCTTGCGAGATTCCCTCCACCGCAGTTAACAGATCCTGATCGTCGCGACCCAGAATCAGCAGCATCTTCTCGTACGGATTGTCCGGCTGATTCACCATCTCCACCGTCGGTTTCCCCACCGGCGGCAGGTCTTTCAGGAAGTCGGGACGATGATCGTTGGTGGCAAACACCACCGCATGCTGCTCTTTGGGCAACTGGTTATACAGCACCGGGAAAGATTGTCCGCGCCACTGCGCTTTGCTGCCAAACCATGAAGCCAGAATCCCGGCCGCACGCTGTTGCAGCAGATTCGGCTGGGCGTTGAAGACCATCGGCAGCTGCAGCGGACGGCTGTCGCGCGTATCAAAGAACGGCTCCGGGAAATGCGACAGATCGTTCTTTAACGGCAGCTTTTGCAGCGTTAAATCGAGTTTGCTGGCTTTGCCGATATCCAGCCAGATAGTGCTGTTGGCCGGGTTTTCACACACGTTGGCGTAGTGACCAACCAGTTCGAGGCGCACTCGGTTGAAGTCGCTGATAAAGCGCGGATCGATAGGGATCTGCGTTTGATTCTCTTTGCCAAGCTGATCGGCGGTGACGGTCACCAAACCTACCAATTCATCGTTGAGATAGACCTTTAGCTGCGACAGCGTGGGAATCAGCGCTGGCGACGGACGATAGCTCAGATTCAGCAGCGCGCGCGTCACCACTTCATCGCTGCGCACGCCAAACTCAATCTGGCTGCTCGGTTCGGTACCGCGCAGCGTCATGCTGCCGGGCGGCGGTGCGACCTGATTAAACACCAGCTGGCTGTCACGCAGCGGCGCGTTGGCATCGACCAGCGCGTTCACCTCCGGTAACGGCTGCGGCGCATTGATTGCGCCAGAGGTCTGTGGCGCGGCCTGCACCACAGCTACGCAGCCCAGCATCAGGGCGGTGAACCAACTCAGTTTTTTCGTCATGGTCATATCATCAACTTAAGTAAAATCGGTTTTGATCGTCGCGGGCTGGCGGTCAATACGCTGCGGTAGCAGTGTCGCCAGCCAGCTCACCAATGCGGTGAGCCCACGGAATAAACGGCGCAGTGGTGCAGGGCCATACTCGGCCAGACGCAGATAGCCTTTAAAACCCAGCACCATAATGTCGGCCAGACTTTGCACCGGTTTGTCTTCCGGGAAGCCGTCCTGCCACAGCGCCCAGGTATCGGCGCGGGCGAAAGTGCATTGAATAAATTCAATGTGTTGACGCGTGCTGAGTTGATGCAAACGAATGCCGGCGCGACGGCCAAACACGCGTTGCACCTGACACGGGAAGCTGAACTCTTGCTGACCACGGCGCAGCAGCAGCGACACGGTTTCGTCCTCTTTCAGCGCATCGGCTTCACGCAGCTCAACGCCCACGCCGCCGTCGGAATAGTCGCGCAATGTGCACGGCACCATGTGCCCATCCTCACGCGCGATGGCGGCGGGCATGGCGATTTCCACACGATGCGCTTCGCGGATTTGGCGCGCTTCAACCGAAACCGCCACCGCGCCGCCGAGAATAATCATGTTGTAGATCACCCACACCAGGCTGACCCAAATGGTGAGCATTTCGTTGGCCGGACCGTACGCCATGCGCCAGAAGGCCATACCGATACCGGCGATATTCAGCAGCACCAGCATCATGTACGGCTTGGTAATCACCCAGTCGAGATGACGCTCGGCCACCAAACCGCCTTTGGCGGTAACATTGAACTTGCCTTTATGCGGATTGAACAGCGCCACCGTGGTTGGTCGCGCGATGTACCACGCCAGCACGGTTTCATACACTTCGCTCCAGAACGAGTGACGCCAGCGGCCCTGAATGCGCGAGTTGGTCAAACTGGTGTGCAGCATGTGCGGCAGCACGTAGATGGCGATCGCCAGCGCGGGCGCGTAAATGATGTAGGCGTGGAACAGTAGAAACGCCAGCGGTGCCAGCAGGAAGATCAGGCGCGGAATCCCGGCGAGAAAGTGCAGCATGGCGTTGGCGTAACACAGGCGCTGCACCAGCTTTAACCCTTTGCCAAACAGCGGGTTATCGAGGCGGAAAATCTGGACCATGCCGCGCGCCCAGCGGATACGCTGGCCAATATGCGCGGACAAACTCTCGGTGGCCAAACCGGCAGCCTGTGGAATACGGATATACGCCGAGGTGTAACCCTGACGATGCAGGCGCAGCGAGGTGTGTGCATCTTCGGTGACGGTTTCTACCGCAATGCCGCCGATCTGATCCAGCGCGGTACGGCGCAATACGGCGCAGGAGCCGCAGAAGAACGCTGCATCCCAGGTATCGTTGCCATCCTGCACCAAACCGTAGAACAGCGAACCTTCGTTAGGCGTCTGGCGGAAGCGGCCGAGGTTACGTTCGAACGGATCGGGCGAGAAGAAGTGGTGCGGCGTTTGCAGCATCGCCAGCCGATGATCTTTCAGGAACCAGCCCATGGTCAGCTGCAGAAACGAGCGCGTCGGCACATGGTCGCAGTCAAAAATCGCCACATACTCGCTGCGGCACACCGCTTTCAACGCATGGTTGATGTTGCCCGCTTTGGCATGTTCGTGAGTAGGGCGCACCACGTAATTGACGCCGACGCTGGCGGCAAATTCGCGGAACTCTTCGCGCGTGCCATCATCCAGCAGGTAGATATTCAGTTTGTCCTGCGGCCAGTCGATGCCCATCGCCGCGTAGATGGTCGGTTTCACCACGCTGAGCGGTTCGTTGTAGGTCGGCACCAGAATATCGACGCTCGGCCACGAGGTAATTTCCGGCGGCATCGAGACCGGCTGACGATTGAGCGGCCACAGCGTCTGGAAATAACCCAGCACCAATACCGCCCACGCATAGGTTTCGGCACCAATCAGCAGCAGACCAAACGTCAGGCTGAGCGGATCGTCCCAGTTGAGGGTTTCGGTATAGCGCCACCACAGATAACGGCAGGAAATCGTCAGCGATAACACGATCAACATGATAGTAGACAAGCGCCCCGGCACGCGCCGCACCAGCATCGCTAATCCCCATAACAGCAGCACGAAGACAAACTGCGTGGTGATGCCGAAGGGCTGCGAAATGCACAGCAGCGCCAGCAGGCTGGCAACAACAGCCGCCACGATAAACAGCAGCTGACGCAACCACGCGGGCAGCGCCTGAATACGTTGTTCGCTGCGCTGGGCAAAACGGTTGTGTTCCAGCCGTGCTGGCAGCGCGCCGAGCCATTGATACAGCCGTTCGCGCCAGCGGAACAGCGGCTTGACGCTGAAACTTTTACGCGTGCGCTTGTCGAGCGGCAATACCAGCATCAGCCACAGGCTTTGCAGTGCATAGCGCAGCGGGTCAAGCGGTCGCGGACGCAGCGGCGAAATTTGCGGATAGTAACGCTGACGATGTTGCAGGATGCGCTGCCAGCCGGGTGTTTCCAGCCGCAACAGCGACCACGCCAGCACGCACCACATCAGATGCAGTGCGATGGTGAAGCGGCCCGCGCCATGCTGATGCGCCAGCTGTGCGCGGCGTTGCAGTGCCTGCCACGCTTGCGGCATCAGCAGCCAGCGTAATGGATTCACGCCACGCCTCCCGCCACATTAAGCAGCAGCCAGTTGGCCAGCGTGTTGATCTCTTCACTGGCCAGCGCATGCGGCCGATATTCGCCCACCGGTTGTTTCATCATCAGCGCTTCCGCCAGCGCTTCATCGCGGTGAATGACCTGTGGAATCAGGTTTTTCAGCGAGCTGATCCACAGCTGATGCAAATCCTGCTGCAGTTGGCTGTTGGCGTTGAACTGGTTGATCAGGAACAGCGTGTGCGCAGGAAAACGCGCGTGATGCAGACGCAACTGGCAGTTGGCATCCAGCGTCAGCACCTGCAGCAAACGATCGGCTGCGGCAACCAAAGATCGCTGCCACGGCAACAGATCCGCTGGGATGTCGAAAATAATCCAGTCGTAGTGTGATTTCAGGGCCGGTAACGCATTTAGCAGCGGTGCGGCAAATTCTGAGTTGATATTGCTGATGTTGGCGCTCTGTTGCGGCGTGAGTGCGCCAAACGGCAGAAAATCCAGTCCCGCTTGATAGCGCTGTGCGCACTGCTGCCAAGCTTGCTGTTCGAGCAGCGCAGATGCCCAACCCTGAGTGTGGGTGAGCGGCAAATTGAAGTGGGCAGCCAGTTGATTTACCGGGGAAAAGTCGATAACCAGTACCGATTGCTGCAGCGCGTTAAACGCCCAGCCGAGCGCGGCGCTCAGCGAACTGGCGCCACAGCCGCCACGCAATCCTTGTAATGCAATAACAGGCATTAACGTTCTGACTCCTGTGCCGCGCTTATTTCACGCAGCAATGGCCAGCGCGTCATAATGGTATTAAGTCGCGCTTCGCGGGCAATATCAATGTAACGAAATGCCTTGAGAGAAAAGGAATCACTCAAAGCGGTAATGTCATCGTGCTCTTCGCTGCTAGCAGCATTTAGCGAAAATGCATTCTCTGTTTTCATTATTTTTTTGCCACCAAAAAATCGACAACGGATGAATTGTGCTTCTATTTTTTGTAAAGTTTAAACCTGAAGTAAAGACAAATGCTATCCACAGATCAATGTGATTTGCATTAATAGGCTATTTTTTTATTTCACCGGTTCCAATTGTGGCTGTGTGGATTAAACTAGCCTCGATTTTATCGATCGCGAATAAAATATGAAAAATCATTATGCGCTTGGCCTGCAGCAGATTCAGCAGGAATTAAATACTCTGCAGAATCCAGGGTTTTACTGGATTACCAGCCAGCGTCAGGAAGATGCAAGAATGCTTTTACGTCAGGTGGTTAGCCAGCAAAAGGCGGCTACGCTGATCAGTGCAGACGAGAAACCGCAGGCGCTGCTGACGCCCGATCCCACCGGCGGTCCGGCGCGTATGCCGTTATTTTCACTGCCGGCGAATAAAAGTAGCTTACAGCAGCTGGAGAGTGATTTTTCCCGCGTGCTGAATAGTCGCAGCGGACTGGTGATTTTTTATAGTAATGCCGCGTTGTGGGGAAAATTATCGCCCGATGAGTTGACCATTTGGCTTAAGCGCATGCGTCGATTGATAACAAAAAAACAAATCACGCTGTTAATGATCACCTCCGGCGCGTCAATAATTCACTTACGTAATCATCTGCAAGGTTATTTTCGCCAGCTTGATGGTCTCGCGCATTTAGATTTTCAGCAGGACAGTTGGCAATATCGAATTAACTGGTGGTATGCGGCAGATAAATTACTGGCCGATCGTGCTATCCGTTTGAGTTGCGGTGATAATCAATTTATTGCCGAAAATGATGCAGAACAAAATATTCCATTAAGCCGCAATGATGAAAACCAATTCCTTGCGCAAGAAGGTGTGCTGGAAGGCGCACCGCCACTTTCTGTGCAGTGGCAATTATTTAGTGACAATGAAAGCGTGTTCTCGCGTGCCCAGCAGGCAAATGCGGCAACCGTCATCTTTAGCCTGGTCCATAACCAAGACATTAATTCTTTAGCAACCATGGTCCATAGTCTGCGCCGTTCACGCGGTAGCGCGCTTAAGATTGTGGTGCGCGAAATCAGTACCACGCTGCGCTACAGTGATGAGCGTTTGCTGCTGGCCTGCGGGGTGAATGCCATCGTACCAACGGCGGCCAGCCTGTCGCGTTTTCTTACCACGCTGGAGGGGATTCAGGGGCAACAGTTCTCGCGCCATGTGCCTGCCAATCTCAACGCCCTGATGCAGGCGCTGCAACCATTGCAGCAGAAAGGCTATTTACCGCTGGACGCGTTTTGCGCGGCGGTGCAGCAGCTAATGGCCAACACGTTGCTGCCGGAAAATGACAAAGGTTTGCTGGTGGCGCTGCGTGCGGTGCCGCAGCTGAAACCCGAACAGATTCTGACGCTGTGCAAACCGCGCCGCTTCGGTGATTTGGTGACGCTGGTGAACGACCGCATCTATCTGTTCCTCTCTTCGTGCCGCTTCAACGACTTGGATATCGCGCTTAAATCAATCTTCTCCTTGCCGCATGACGAGCTGTTTAGCAATCGCATCGTCTGGTTTGAAGATAATCAGATCGTGTCGGAGGCGGACAAGATTCGTCAGCTGACATCGGTGGTACAGCGCGACAGACAAGCCGCGCCGCTGGCCGCTGTGCCAGTCGCTACGCAGGCCGACGTGCCTGAGCGCGGAGCACAAACGCCGCAGCCGATTACCCTCAACCTCGACGGAGTAAGCCACCAATGACACTGATGGATTGGGTGCAGGTGGCGATCCTGCTGTTACTGATTTTACTGTTCCTGAGATCACTGTTTGGGCGCGGGCTCACGCGCAGCGGCACCAATCCGCTGCTACGTTTGCTGCCGACGCGCGCATTGAAATCAGAAGGGCAGTGGCAACGCAAAACCAATAAAACGGATAAACATGAATAACAGATTCACGATGCACGGTTCGTGGTGGCGCGGCCTCGGTGGCTGGAACTTTTACTTCCTGATCAAATTTGCGCTGCTGTGGTATGGCTACCTCAATTTCCACGCGCTGAGTAATCTGGTGTTTCTGGCGTGGCTGCTGTTCCCGCTGCCGAGCGCGCGGCTGCATCGTCTGCGTCAGTGGATTTCGCTGCCAATTGGCATTACGCTGTTCTGGCACGATACCTGGCTGCCGGGACTCAACTCGATCATGAGCCAGGGCAGTCAGCTGGCGGGCTTCTCGCCCAGCTATCTGCTCGACCTTGCCGATCGCTTTATCAACTGGGAGATGATTGGCGCGGCCTTTGTGCTGCTGGTGCTGTATCTGTTTGTCGCGCAGTGGATTCGCGTCACCGTGCTGGTGTCGCTGATGCTGATCTGGCTCAACGTGCTGACGATCGCCGGGCCGGCAATGAATTTACTGCCGAGCAGCGCCGCTACGCCGACGGTGAAGCTCAACGATACGCCTGCGGCGAAAGCGCCAGATGGCCTCGATCAATCCGCGCCGCCAACCAGCGCCAATCTTACCGCGTGGCTTAACCGTTTTTACGACGCCGAGCGCCAGCGTTCAACGCACTTCCCGGACGCATTGCCTGCCGATTCGCAGCCGTTCGATATTCTGGTGATCAACATCTGTTCGCTGTCGTGGTCGGATTTGAATGTCGCGCAGCTGCGCAATCATCCGCTGTGGCAGCACTTCGATATTCTGCTCAACAACTACAACTCCGCCACCGGTTACAGCGGCCCGGCGGGAATTCGTCTGCTGCGTGCCAGCTGCGGCCAGAGCTCGCACAGCGATCTGTACAAAGCCACCGATCAGCGCTGCTACCTGTTTGATAATCTGGCCAAGCTGGGCTTTAAACAGCAGTTGATGATGGATCACACCGGCGTGTTTGGTAACTATCTCAAAGAGCTGCGTGAAGAGGGCAATCTGCAGGCGCCGTTGATGTCGCAGGCGGGCATCGCGCCGGAAGTGACGTCGTTTGATGGCTCGCCGGTATTTAATGATGCGCAGCTGATGCAGCGCTGGCTCGACGATCGCACCAAGAGCAGCGATGCGCGCTCCGCTACCTTCTATAACCTGATTCCGCTGCACGACGGTACGCGCGAGCTCGGCAGCACGCGCAGCGCCGACTGGCAGCCGCGCGCCAAAGTGCTGTTTGATCAGCTCGATGCTTTCCTGACTAATCTGGAGAAATCGGGGCGTCGCGTGATGGTGCTGGTGGTGCCGGAACACGGCGCGGCGCTGCAGGGTGACAAGATGCAGATGTCAGGATTGCGTGACATCCCAAGTCCGGATATCACCCATGTGCCGGTCGGCATTAAGTTTGTCGGCATGAAAGCACCGCATCAAGGCCAGCCGCTCAGCGTGGAGACGCCAACCAGCCTGATGGCGATTTCGGAAATCGTCTCACGCGTGGTGGATGGTCAGGTGTTTAACGCGCCGAACGTCAATATGTCGGTACTGACCGATAATCTGCCGCAGACGCCGGTGGTATCGGAGAACGATAATGCGGTGGTGATGATGTATCAGGGCAAACCGTGGATCCGCCTGAACGGCGGCGATTGGGTGCCGTATCCGCAGTAATCCGGAACGAGGATGAACCAGGTCGCCATAAATGGCGACCCTACAGAATTTATATCGTAGGGGCGCCATTTATGGCGACCTGGCATGCATTTACTCACGCCAAAACCTGCATAATTCCGAATCACTTCATAAATAACCCAACTTGCCTATTTTTCGCCTTTATCCCGGCGAAAAAAACGCGTGACTTGGGATATACTCGCTGCGAATTTCATCTCATTACACGCCTATGTGGCCTGGAGAAGTTTTGTTGCGCGTCAGTCGTTCTCTAACGATAAAGCAGATGGCGACGGTTTCCGCTGTGGCGATGGTGACCATCTGCATCTTTATTGTCATCCAGCTCTTTCACTTTGTGCAGCAGCGCAGGATTGACTACGCCCAGCAAATGGAAAATGTGGCGCACACCGTGCGTCAGCCGCTCTCCGAAGCAGTACTCAAAGCCGATATTCCGCAAGCGGAACGTATTCTCAATACGCTAAAACCGGCCGGTATTTTATCGCGCGCCGATGTGGTGTTGCCGAATGCCTTCCAGGCGCTGCATGCCGATTTCGCACCGGAAAAACCGGTGCCACGCTGGGTCGCACGCCTGTTTGAACTGCCGGTGCAAATCACGCTGCCGCTCTATTCGGTCGAGCGATCGGGCTTGCCGAAGCCGATTGCCTATTTGGTGTTGCAGGCCGACTCCTCGCGCGTTTATCAGTTCCTGCTCAGCACCTTGTCGACCATGATCACCACCTATCTGCTGCTGGCGCTGATCCTCTCGATCGCCATCAGCTGGTGTATCAATCGCTTGATTGTGCATCCGCTGCGCGACATTTCGCGTGATTTGCAGGAGCTGCCGCCGCAGGCGATTCTGACCCACAAAATGAAGCTGCCGCATAATCATCGTGATGATGAAATCGGCATGCTGATCCGCAGCTACAACCGCAATCAGCAGGTGCTGGAGTCGATTCACGACGAAATGAGCCGCATGACTACCCATTTCGCCGTGACGGATCTGCCCAATCGCGCGCTGTTCCTTGCGCTACTCGAACAGCACATGAGCCATCGCCACAATCGTCAGGCGTGGGGCTTGATGGTGATTCGCATTGAAACGCTGCAGGAAGCCAACGGCGTGTTGAGCGATGAGCAGCGCGATACGTTGATGCTGACGCTGGTGGAGAAGATTCGCAGCACCGTCGACGATCACTCGCTGCTGGCGCAAACCGGCCCCAGCGACTTTGCCTTGCTGATGAAGCGCGCGCACAATCCGTTCCGCGCCATGCGTTTAGCGCGCAACCTAATGATTCGCATCAATCAGCCGGTGAACCTGCAACAGCTGCAGCTGCGTCCGAATGCCAGCATTGGTCTGGCGCTGCACGAAGAGAACAGCATTTCGGCCAGCGAACAGCTTGATCGCGCTACCTCGGCGATGATGTCGGCGCGCCATCAGGGCAAAAATCAGATTCTGTTCTTCGACCCGGCGCTCACCGAGCGGGCGCAAAAGCGTTTAACGCAGGAGCACGACATCTTGCAAGGTTTACAAGACGAGCAGTTTGCCCTCTATCTGCAGCCGCAAATCAATATGGAAACCGGCGAACTGGCTGGTGCCGAAGCGCTGCTGCGCATGCGCATGCCGGATGGCAGCTACGGATTGTCAGAAGAGTTTATTGCCAGCGCCGAAGAGATTGGCGTGATTTCGGCCATTGGCCGCTGGGTGTTTGAAGAAGCTTGCCGCATTCTGGCCGGCTGGCAGAAACAGGGCATTAATATCCCGCTCAGCGTCAATATCTCGGCGGTGCAGCTGCGTGATGCCAGCATGGTCAGCCATTTGCAGGGCTTGCTGGAGCGCCATCGCATTGCGCCGGGCAACTTCGTACTGGAAATCACCGAAACCGCGCAGATTGGCGATGCCGAGCAGGCGATTGCGCTGCTGCGCTTACTGCAGCAAACCGGCGTGGCAGTGGCGCTCGACGATTTCGGTATGGGCTACTCCAACCTCAACTATCTGCATCAGTTCAAAGCGCTGCCGGTGAATAAGCTGAAAATGGATCGCAGCTTCGTCGCCGCGCTGCCGGATGACGACACCATGGTGCGCATCGTGGCGGCGATTGCCGACATCATTCACCTCGACGTCATCGCCGAAGGTGTGGAAACCGCCGAGCAGCGCGACTGGCTGCTGGCGCGCGGAATTACTATAGGGCAAGGCTACTTATACGCTGAAGCGCTGCCGCTCCACGTCTTTAATCAACGCTGGCTTAATAGCCCGCAACTCCCTGAATAATCACCTTGGTTATTGATTTTACTTACAAAATTGTAGCGAAGCGCTGTGCTGAAGCGTTTCAGTTCATAGTTAGAGTTTTGTAACTTTTGTAAGGAATAGTAGGGGATATTAATCTTGTTAACAGGGTGTTATTTTCCTCGCCATCGGTAAGGTTTTACGCTTCTGGCGGCTTGCCGCATGCGTTCTCCACAACAATGGCGGTGCGAACCGTCTTACTGGACACCTGTTATGAAAATCTTAAAAAGCCTCTATTTTCAGGTACTGGTTGCCATCGGCATCGGCGTCCTGTTGGGCCACTTCTATCCTGAGTTAGGCGCGCAAATGAAGCCGCTTGGCGATGGTTTCGTTAAGTTGATCAAGATGATCATCGCCCCCGTGATTTTCTGTACGGTGGTGACCGGTATTGCCGGCATGGAGAGCATGAAAGCCGTTGGACGTACGGGCGCAGTGGCGCTGCTGTACTTTGAAGTGGTCAGCACCATCGCGCTGATCATCGGTTTGGTGGTGGTTAACGTGGTGCAGCCAGGCGCGGGCATGAACGTTGATCCGGCCACGCTGGATGCCAAAGCAGTCGCGGTTTACGCGCAGCAGGCAGAGCAGCAAGGTGTGGTCGCCTTCCTGCTGGATGTGATCCCGAATAGCGTGATTGGTGCCTTCGCCAGCGGCAACATTCTGCAAGTGCTGCTGTTCGCTATTCTGTTCGGCTTCGCTCTGCATCGCCTCGGCAGCGCTGGCACGGTGATGTTCAACGTCATTGAGAGCTTCTCGAAAGTGATCTTCGGCGTCATCAACATGATTATGCGTCTCGCGCCAATCGGTGCCTTCGGGGCGATGGCCTTTACCATCGGTAAATATGGCGTCGGCTCGCTGGTGCAGTTGGGTCAACTGATCATCTGCTTCTATATCACCTGCGTGCTGTTCGTGGTGGTGGTGTTGGGGCTGATTGCACGCTTCGCCGGCTTCAACATCTTTAAATTTGTCGCCTACATCAAAGAAGAGCTGCTGATTGTGCTCGGTACATCCTCATCTGAATCGGCGCTGCCGCGCATGCTGGATAAGATGGAGAAGCTGGGTTGTAAGAAATCGGTGGTGGGCCTGGTGATTCCAACCGGCTACTCCTTCAACCTGGATGGCACCTCGATTTACCTCACCATGGCGGCGGTGTTTATCGCGCAGGCGACCAACGCGCATATGGATGTGTTCCACCAAATCACGCTGTTAGTGGTGCTGCTGCTCTCCTCAAAAGGCGCAGCGGGCGTAACCGGCAGTGGCTTTATCGTGCTGGCGGCGACCTTGTCTGCGGTGGGACACTTGCCGGTGGCTGGTCTGGCGCTGATTCTCGGTATCGACCGCTTTATGTCCGAAGCGCGTGCGCTGACCAATCTGGTGGGTAACGGCGTAGCGACCATCGTGGTGGCGAAGTGGGTCGGTCAACTGGATGAGAAACAACTGAATGCGACGCTTTCTTCAGGGAAAAAGGTGAATAACGCACCAGAAACCGCCGCATAACCTGCTATTTGCGTTAATTTGCCGAGAAATGCCCGCTGTCGCTTGCCCTGACAGCGGGCATTTGCATAATAAACCCCATTGATTTTTTTCCCGATTTTTTGCCTCGTTGCGCGACATCCTGACCTTCTCGTGGTCAAAGAGTCTGTTATTAAATAAACGTGGCGGCAAAATGCCGCACCGGTCACCCCAGATGTGGCCGAACATGCCGCGCTAACGAGCGTTGATCTGTTTGAGTAGGGGTTCACATGCAGGGCACCAGAATTCGGCTTTTGGTTGGCGGATTGCTACTGGCAGCGTCCGGTTTTGGCGTGCACGCCGAGACGCTCCAACCCGATCCCGCCTGGCAGGAAGGCAAACTGGACAATGGTTTTAGCTGGCAGCTGCTGACCACACCACAACGTCCAAGCGATCGTATTGAGCTGCGCCTGATTGTTAACACCGGTTCGCTGGTGGAGAGTGCGCAACAAACTGGCTATAGCCATCTTTTACCGCGTTTAGCGATGGTGCATAACGCCACGCTGGACACCAATCAGCAGCGCGCGCTGTGGCAGCAAGCCATGGATCCGCAACGTCCGCTGCCGCCCGCCATCTCGTCGTACGATTACACCCAATACAACCTGAGCTTGCCGAATAACCGCCCTGATCTGCTGAAAGAAGCGCTCAGCTGGCTGGCGGCGACCGCCGGGAAAATGACGATTAATGAGCAGGTGGTGGCTACTGCGTTAACGGCCACCGATCCGATTGCCACCTGGCCCGCCAATACCCAGGATGTGTGGTGGCGCTATCGCCTGAAAGGCTCGGCGATGCTGGCGCACGATCCGGGCGAGCAACCGCGCGCGCCGGTGGATATCGCCCAGCTCAACAGCTTCTATCAGCAGTGGTACACGCCAGACGGCATGACGCTGTACGTGGTGGGAAATGTCGATAGCCGTAGCATGGCGGAGCAGATCAACAAAGCCTTCGCGCCGCTGAAAGGCAAGCGTGTAGCGCCTGCCGCACTGCCAACGCTGTCACCGCTGCCGCATCAGCCGGTGAATCTGGTGAATGGCGGCATGAGTCAGGATCGCCTGTCGCTGGTGTGGGACACCGCATGGCAACCGATTCGCGATTCGCAGAATTTGCAGCGCTACTGGCAGAGCGATTTAGCGCGTGAAGCGCTGTTCTGGCATGTGCAGCGCGCGCTGGCTGACAGCAAAGCGCAAAGCGTGCAGGTTGGTTTCGATTGCCGTGTGCTCTATCAGCGCGCGCAGTGCTCGATCAACATGGACAGCCCGAACGCCTCTTTGCCGCAGAATATGAATCAGGTGGCGAAAGAGCTGGCGGCGGTGCGCGACAAAGGGTTACCGCAGGAGGAGTTTGATGCGCTGATGGCGCAGAAGCTGCTGGAGCTCAATAAGCTGTTTGCCACTTACGCCCGCACCGACACCGATATTCTGATGGGCCAGCGTCTGCGCTCGCAGCAAAATTCGGTAGTGGACATTGCGCCTGAGCAGTATCAAAAGCTGCGTCAGACGTTCCTCGGCGAGATGACGCGTGATCAGTTGAATCAGGAGCTGCGTCAGCAACTGTCGCAGGAGCTGACCATGGTGCTGATTCAGCCGCAGGGTGAAGCCGAGACCAACGTGAAGATGCTGCAGGAAGGCTGGGACAAAGTGATGAAGCTACCGGAACCGCCAGCGGCTCCGGCTAGCCCGGAAGAAGTGAAGCCGGATAACAGCGCAGGCGCGGCGGAACAGACCGCGCCATCATCCTGATTATCAGGTCTTCGCTCTGAGCCATTCGGTGACGAGCATCGGCCAGCTCGCCAAAGGCAAATCTGCCACGCCACGGATACCAAATCCGTGGCCGCCTTTTTGGTAGAAGTGAATCTCCACCGGCACTTTGTGCTCACGTAGCGCGCTGAAGAACACCATGCTGTTGTTCACCGAAACCGACTCATCATCGGAGGCGTGAATCAGCAGCGTCGGTGGCGTTAGCGCATGCACGCGCGTTTCCATTGAGTACGCATCAATCATTCTTTGATCCGGCCACGCGCCGAGCAAGCGGGTGCGCGCACCTTCATGCGCCAGACCTTCACGCATACTGATCACCGGATAGAGCAGCACCATCGCATCCGGGCGCGGCGTAAAGCTGTCGGCCTGATCCTGCACCGGATAGAGTTTCTCGCCAAAGCGCGTGCCGAGGCTGGCGGCAACGTGTCCGCCCGCCGAGAAGCCCATCATCACGATATATTTGCCGTTCAACCCGCGCTGCGCACGTTCACGCAGCACGCGCACCGCACGCTGCGCATCAGCCAGCGGCGCGTCTGGACCTTCATGGTGACCGTCATACGGCAGGCGATACGTCATCACTGCCAGCGTGTAGCCCATTGACGTAAAGAAGGTGGCGAGCGCGCTGCCTTCACGGTCGATCAATACCCGCTGATAACCGCCGCCCGGTGCCACCAGCAGCGTGATGCCGTTCGAGGTTTCCGGATGCCAGATGGCAATCTCCGGGCAGCGCACGCCGGTGGCGGCGCGGTCATAAGGTTCGTACTCTTTGGCGAGATCGACGATTTGCGGCTGAGCGCGCGAATCGCTCGCGCCTGGCGCATCACCGTGTGGCCAGATATTGATGATTTCTGTGTGCATAAGTCAGTCCTGAGCGAGTCATGTTGTCGTTATTTTTTTCGCGGCCGGAGTAACAGCGTCCTGCTGTTATTGATTAAAACATGGTCTCTTTTGCCGCTGGCGTCCAGCCGAAAACCGCCGATTTCGCCAGTTTCGGACTATGCCTGGCGGCCAGATTTCGTGCCATAACGCATTGAATTTAAATCGATCTGATTAGCGTGATTGAAGAAGCAATGCGGGTTTTGTTACAGAAGTGGATGAGTCAGGTGATTAGCGGAAATTGTCAGGGAAAAATGCTGCGTTAAGGCAAACTTTACGGGTGGGTTTGTTAGCGGTGTTTATGGATTTGGTCGCCATAAATGGCGACCCTACAAATGTGCAGCTGGATTAACGTGGCATTGCGCTGAGCGGAATAATCGCGCCGCGATGCTGGATCACCGTGCTGGCGGTGAGATGGCCGCGTGCGGCGGCATCCTCAGCGCTGCCACCAGCTAAACGCACCGCCAGATAACCGGCGCTGAAGGAGTCGCCTGCTGCGGTGGTATCGATCACTTTCTCTTTCGCCAGCTTGATGGCGGCGACGTCGCACAACGGCTCATCGCCAACGGCAACCAGACAGGAATCTGCACCGCGTTTGATAGCAATCTCCTGCACGCCAGCGGCGCGTGTGCGGGCAATCACCGCATCCAGCGGCTGCTCGCCCCACAGCAAATCTTCATCGTCGAGCGTCAGGAATGCCATGTCGGTATGGCGCAGCATCTCGGCATACGCCTGCTGGGCGCTGGCTTTATCGGCCCACAAGCGCGGACGATAGTTGTTATCGAAAATCACCTTGCCGCCGTTCTGACGACAGGCGCTGAGCAGCGCCATTAATTTGTCGCGACTGGCCGCCGGCAGAATCGCCAGGCTGATGCCGCTCAAATAGAGATAATCGTAGTGCGCCAGCTGCTGGCAAATCTGTTCCGCTTGCGCGCTATCCAGCCAGAAACGGGCGGCAGCGTCGTTGCGCCAATACCAGAAAGTGCGCTCGCCGTGTTCGTCGGTTTCGATGAAGTACAGGCCTGGCATTTTATTGTCGAGGCGCTGAGTCAGCGCGGTTTCGACTTTTTCCTGTTGCCAGGCGGCGATCATCTGATCACTGAAGCTGTCGGTGCCGAGTGCGGTGACATAATCGACACGCAGCTGCTGGTTATCTGACTGGCGCGCCAGATAAACCGCCGTGTTCAGCGTATCACCGCCAAAACCGCGTTTGATGTTCTCACCTTTCTCGGACAGCTCAATCATGCATTCGCCAATAATGGCGATTTTCTTCTGCGTCATGGTCTTCGGCCTATAGTGAATTCTGCCTTAGTCTCGCGTCTGGTATGGCAGTCGTCAATGGTTTTTAAAACGATGTTTTGATTTAACTTAAGGCAGTAAACCGCCGGCGCTACGGCGATTTAACGGCCAAAGCGCGTTTTGTTTTGCCGATTAAGTGCGAAGCACGCTGTTACACTCAACTATTCATGGGACTAACGAGATTGATAAAGTTATCCCGGCGATCGCCGATACTTGCCGCTGAGATGCTATTTGCAGGCACTCGACACCAACCAGGAAAAAACCATGGTGATGAAGAATTTGAGTCATCGGCTGCCTGTTTCAAATGAACTGGAACAACAACAGGAAACGCGTCTCTTCTGGCAACAGTGCCAACGATTCTATACTTTCCAGCCGATTTATCAGGTTTCCGGCCGCTTGCTGGCCATTGAATTACTGACGGCGGTGACTCATCCCTCCGCGCCAGACAAAAGGCTGTCGCCCGAAGACTATTTTGAAGCACTGACTATCGCGCAGCGGCTCGGTGTCGTCCAGGAACAACTCGAGCTGCTGATAAAATGGTCACCGTTTTTCAATCAGCGTCAGCTGGTGGCGTCGGTGAATATCGACGGTCCAACGTTGATGGAGATTGAGCAGCATGAATCGATTCGCACGCTGATCGCGCAGCTGCCGTGGGTGCGCTTCGAACTGACGGAACATCATGCGCTGCCGCAGGAAGAGATGGTAGCGAAGATGCCTGAACTCGGGCCGCTGTGGCTGGATGATTTTGGCTCCGGCATGGCGAACTTCTCGGCGCTGACTGAACTGCGTTACGACTACATCAAACTCTCGCGCGAGCTGTTTATGCTGCTGCGCGCCAGCGATGAAGGCCGCTCAATGTTCTCGATGCTGCTGGCGTTGATTAACCGTTATTGCAACGGCGTCATCGTCGAAGGTGTGGAAACCGAAGAGGAGTGGCAACAGGTTCGCAGCTCGCCAGCCATGGCAGCGCAGGGCTACTTCTTCTCGCGTCCGGTGCCGTTTAGCGAGCTGGAACGCATGGCACTTGAGCTTCCCTGATCCCGTTCCGCGACGTCTCGACTATCCTTAGTCAGACGTGGAAGGGCAAGGAGGAAGCAATATGTCACGTACTCGAAAGATCCTGAGCTGGGTGTTCGGGATTTTTTTGTTATTGGTTGTAGTGATTGTGGTGCTCATCGCCACCTTTGACTGGAACCGCCTGAAACCTACGATTAATCAAAAAGTTTCAGCCGAGCTGAACCGACCTTTCGCGATTCGCGGCGATCTCGGCGTGGCCTGGGTTCGCAACCGCGAAGAACCAGGCTGGCGCAGCTGGGTGCCGTGGCCGCAGGTGCATGCCGACGATGTGATGCTCGGTAATCCGCCATCCATTCCTGATGTCACCATGGTGCATCTGCAGCGCGTTGAAGCGACGATTGCGCCGCTGGCGCTGCTGCATCAGCAGATCTACCTGCCGTGGATCAAGATGCAAAAGCCGGATGCGCGGCTGGTGCAAACCGCTGACAAAAAGAATAACTGGACCTTTGATCTCGCCAGCAGCCAGAACAGCGATGCTAATGCCGCGCCTTCTGCCTGGTCCTTCCGCCTCGACAACATCATGTTCGATCAGGGACAAGTGCGCTATCGCGACGCCGTCAATAAAGCCGACGTCACGGTAACCATAAATCCGCTGGGCAAACCGGTGCCGTACGCGCAGGTGGCGGGCGGCGACGATCAGCAGAAGGGCGCGGGTGATTTTGTCTTTGGCTGGCAGGCGAACGGCACCTACAACAATCAGAAGCTGGATGGCGACGGTAAAATTGGCGGCATGTTATCGCTGCGCAGTAAAACCACGCCGTTCCCGCTGCAGGTGGATGTGCGCAATGGCACCACACGCGTGCGCATTGATGGCACCTTGCAGGATCCGCTCAATCTTGGCGGGCTGGATGTGCGTTTGCGCTTCGCGGGCGATACGCTGGCGAATCTGTATGGCCTGACCGGCGTGCTGCTGCCTGATACGCCGCCGTACGAAACCGACGGCCATTTGATTGCGCGTTTCAATGAGGAGAAAGGGCCGCTGTTCCGCTACGAGAAGTTTAACGGCCACATCGGCGACAGCGATATTCACGGTTCACTCGTTTATCGTCAGGGCAAACCGCGTCCCACTTTGACCGGTGAACTGACCTCAAACCAATTGCGGATGGAAGATTTGGGGCCGCTAATTGGCGTCAATTCCGGCAAAGGCAGCGAGAAAACGCAACAAGCCAAAGCACAACGCGGCGATGCCTCAACGCAGCCCGCCGATCGTGTTCTGCCGCATGACAAGTTTGATACCAAGAGCTGGGATGTGATGGATGCGGATGTGAAGTTTAGCGGCAAACGCATCGAACACAGCAGCAAGCTGCCGCTCAGCGATCTCTATACCCATCTGCAATTGAAAAACGGCGACCTGCTGCTCGATCCGCTGCGCTTCGGGATGGCCGGCGGCAGCATCAACTCCACCATTCATCTGGAGGGCGATCGCAGCCCGATGCGCGGACGCGCCGATTTGCACGCGCGTAAGCTACGCCTGCATCAGCTGTTCCCGGATGTCACCGCGATGCAAAACAGTTTGGGCCAGCTTAACGGCGATGCCTCGCTGAGTGGCACCGGCAATTCGGTGGCGGACTTACTGGGTACCAGCGATGGCGAACTGAAGCTACTGATGAATGATGGCCTGATCAGCCGCAGCCTGATGGAGATTGCCGGACTAAACGTCGGTAATTATGTGGTCGGCAAACTGTTCGGCGATGACGAAGTGAAGATCAACTGCGCGGCAACCGATCTGAATATTCGTCAGGGTTTAGCGACGCCAAAACTGTTCCTGCTGGATACCGAGAACGCGGTGATCAATGTGACGGGCAACGTTAACTTCGCGAATGAACGCATGGACTTGTCGATCAATCCGGAGAGTAAAGGGATTCGTATCATTACGCTGCGTTCACCGCTGTATGTGCGCGGCACCTTTAAAAATCCGGATGCCGGCGTGAAAGCCGGTCCGCTGATTGCGCGCGGTGCTGCAGCGGTGGCGCTCGGTGCGGTAGTTGCACCGGCCGCCGCGTTAATCGCACTGATTTCGCCTAGCGATACCGACGACAATCAGTGTAATAACGTGCTGCAGCAGATGAAGAATCAGAAGTGATCAGTTACGCCACAGCACTTTGATGATGTGGTAACCAAAGGCGGTTTTCACCGGTCCGTAAGGTTGTAGCAGCGGACAGGAGAAGACCGCCTTATCAAATGCCGGCACCATTTGCCCTTTACGAAACTCACCCAAATCACCGCCGTTGCGCCCGGATGGGCAGGTAGAGTGTTTCTTTGCCAGTTGCTGGAAGTTCGCGCCTTTCTCAAGCTGCGCGAGCAGGGATTTGGCCTGCGCTTCCTCTTTCACGAGGATATGTAAAGCCGCCGCGGTTTTCGCCATGATGAAGTCCTAATGTGTATAATCCGGCCATTATAACCCTGTTTCTTTTGATCCCACTGAGCGAATTCCGTTATGCGTTTAAACCCCGGCCAACAACGAGCTGTCGAATTTGTCACCGGTCCTTGTCTGGTGCTGGCCGGCGCTGGCTCAGGTAAAACCCGCGTGATCACCAACAAAATCGCCCACCTGATCCGTGAATGTGGCTATCAGGCGCGCCATATCGCCGCCGTGACCTTTACCAATAAAGCCTCGCGCGAGATGAAAGAGCGTGTGGCGCAGACGTTGGGGCGTAAAGAGGCGCGCGGCCTGATGATTTCCACCTTCCATACGCTGGGGCTGGAGATCATCAAACGCGAATACAAAGCGCTGGGCATGAAAGCCAGCTTCTCGCTGTTCGACGATCAGGATCAGCTGGCTTTGCTCAAAGACCTGACCAAACAGTGGCTTGAAGAGGACAAAACGCTGTTACAGCAGCTGATTTCCACCATCTCCAACTGGAAGAACGATTTGGTCGATCCGCAGGGCGCAGCCGGTTTGGCGCAATCACAGCGCGACCAGATTTTTGCGCACTGTTATCAGCTGTATGACCAACACCTGAAATCCTGCAACGTGCTGGATTTCGACGACTTAATCGCACTGCCGACGCTGCTGCTGCAGCGCAATCAGGAAGTGCGCGAGCGCTGGCAGCAGCGCATTCGCTATCTGCTGGTGGATGAGTATCAGGACACCAACACCAGCCAATATGAGCTGGTGAAGCTGCTGGTGGGCGCGCGGGCGCGCTTTACCGTGGTGGGCGATGATGATCAGTCGATTTATTCGTGGCGCGGCGCGCGTCCGCAAAACCTGGTGCTGCTGCAACAGGATTTCCCGGCGCTGGAAGTGGTGAAGCTGGAGCAGAATTATCGCTCGACGCAGCGCATCCTGAAATCGGCCAATATCCTTATTGCCAACAATCCGCACGTGTTTGAGAAGCGCCTGTTCTCTGAGCTGGGGCAGGGCAGCGAGCTGAAGGTGCTGAGCGCCAATAACGAAGATCACGAAGCGGAACGCGTGGCAGGCGAACTGATCGCGCATCACTTCATCAATAAAACCGCCTACAAAGATTACGCCATTCTCTATCGCGGCAATCATCAGTCGCGCGTGTTTGAGAAGCAGCTGATGCAGAACCGTATTCCGTATCGTATCTCGGGCGGCACATCGTTCTTCTCGCGTCCGGAAATCAAAGATTTGCTGGCCTACCTGCGCGTGCTAACCAATCAGGAAGATGACAGCGCATTCCTGCGTATCGTGAATACGCCGCGCCGTGAGATTGGCCCGGCAACGCTGCAAAAGCTGGGCGAATGGGCCAACCTGCGCAATAAAAGCCTGTATCACGCCAGCTTCGATATGGGGCTGGAGCAAACGCTGAGCGGGCGCGGGCTGGAGCATTTGCAGCGCTTTACGCACTGGCTGAATGAGATCGTCCAGCTGACCGAACGCGAGCCAGTTAATGCGGTGCGCGACCTGATTCGCGGCATCGATTACGAAAGCTGGCTGTTTGAAACCTCGCCCAGCCCGAAAGCGGCTGAGATGCGCATGAAAAACGTCAATCTGCTGTTCCAGTGGATGACAGAGATGCTGGAAGGCGATGAGCTGAACGAACCGATGACGCTGGCGCAGGTGGTGACGCGCTTTACGCTGCGCGACATGATGGAGCGCGGGGAGAGCGATGAGGAGCTCGATCAGGTGCAGCTGATGACGTTGCACGCCTCAAAAGGGCTGGAGTTCCCGTATGTCTATCTGGTCGGCATGGAAGAGGGTTTATTGCCGCACCAGAGCAGCATCGATGAAAACAACATCGAGGAAGAGCGACGTCTGGCTTACGTGGGAATTACCCGTGCGCAGAAAGAGCTGACCTTTACGCTATGCCGTGAACGCCGTCAGTACGGCGAGCTGATGCGCCCGGAACCGAGTCGCTTCCTGCTGGAGTTGCCGCAGGACGATGTGGTGTGGGAACGCGAGAAAAAAGTGGTGAGCGCAGAAGAGCGCGTGAAGACCGGACAGACGCGCGTCGCCGGGTTAAGGGCGATGCTGGAGAATGCGAAGAAGGGTTGAGAGCGGTCGCCATGAATGGCGACCCTACGTCGATTGTAGGGGCGGCATTCATGCCGCCCGAACATCAGGAAATCGTCAATAACCAATGTACGTAAGACTGATAATGACTCTCCTGCTCCAGCAGCTCAGAACGCAGCGGATGCACTTCGCGCCAACCGGCTGGCAACGTCAAATGCAGCGCATCATCATCCGCCTGTAAACGCACGGCAGGCAAGGTGTCATCGCGGCGACGACTCGAGAAAATAATCGCTAAACGCAGCAAACGACTTAAACGCTCCGCCATGCGCGGCGGCACGGCGTTTTGCTGAGTCAGCAACGCTAAATCAATGCTGCCGCTTTGGTTTTGCAGCAGGCAAGCCAGCATTTTTTTCTGTGCGGGAGTGAAGCCAGGAAGATCGAGATGGCGAATCAGGTATGCGGCGTGTTGCGGTGCCTGACGGAAATCGACGCTCAAGCCAATTTCGTGGATGGAACAGGCGCTGAGCAGCAGATCGCGACATCGGTTATCCAGCTTCCAGCTGCTGCTCACCTGACGGAAGAAACTCTCCGCCAACTGACGTACGCGACCAGCCTGATCAATATCAATGGCAAAACGACGTTGCACGTTCTGCAATGTGCGGCTGCGGATATCGCGATCAACCGGCAGATGCAGCATGCCATACACTAAGCCTTCGCGCAGTGCGCCACCGGCTAGCGTCATACCTTCAATGCTCAGTTCCTGGAAGATAGCGATGAGGATCGATAAACCGCTCGGGAACACTAAGGCGCGCTCCAGCGTCAATCCTTCAATTTCCAGCTCTTCCAGCTTGCCGCACTGAATCGCGCGTTGTTTCAGCTGTTGCAGTTTGCTCAGGGTGATGCGCTCATCCATGCCCTGTGCCATCATAATTTCCTGCAAAGCTTGTACGGTACCTGACGCGCCGACACAGATTTGCCAGCCTTTCTCACGCAGCGCAGCGACCACCGGACGGATCATCTCGCGTGCGGCCAGTTCGGCTTGCTCAAAATTCTCTTTTGCCAGATGACGATCGCTGAAATAGCGTTCAAGCCAGGTTACGCAGCCCATCGACAAGCTGAACAGCGTGGTGGCATGCGAGCCTTCGCCGGTCACCAGTTCGGTGCTGCCGCCGCCGATATCGACCACTAAACGCTGATCGGAACCGCCGGTGGTATGCGCTACACCCTGATAAATCAGGCGCGCTTCTTCTTCGCCGCTGATGACATTTACCGCGCAGCCAAGAATCTGTTCAGCCGTTGTGAGGAAATCCTGCGCATTTTCAGCAAGGCGCAGCGTGGCGGTTGCCACCACGCGGATTTGTTCCGGAGGAATATCCTGCAACTGTTCGGAGAACAACTTCAGGCACTGCCAGCCGCGTTGCATCGCCTCGGCAGAGAGATGATTCGCTTTGTCGAGGCCAGCCGCCAGACGCACTTTGCGCTTTATCCGCGCGACGGTCTGAATACTGCCAGACACCTCGCGCACCACCAACATATGAAAG
Organism: Enterobacter sp. Sphag1F; assembly: GCF_014193275.1. NCBI lineage: Bacteria > Pseudomonadati > Pseudomonadota > Gammaproteobacteria > Enterobacterales > Enterobacteriaceae > Enterobacter > Enterobacter sp. Sphag1F. Next base: position 210,170 of record NZ_JACHZD010000007.1, read on the forward strand.
CTGTTAGAACCTAAATCAATCGCTGCATAAAGTGACGATGCGCTTAGCATGGTGTGCTTAACCCGAACGTTTACGGTTGCTATTGCGCGGCGCGCCGCTCCGACGGTTATTGTTGTTACCGCCACGGCGAGGACCGTTTCCTGAACGACTGCGTTGCAGACGCTTCGGCGGTGGCAGTTCATTCAGCAAGGCATCGCTGTTGTACTTGCTCACCGGAATACCGTGACCGATGTACTCTTCGATTGCCGGCAGGTTCAGCGCGTACTCTTCGCACGCCAGGCTGATGGAGTGACCGCTGGCGCCCGCGCGGCCAGTACGGCCGATACGGTGAACGTAGTCTTCGCGATCGTCAGGCAGATCGTAGTTGAACACGTGCGTTACCGCAGGAATGTGCAGACCACGTGCCGCGACATCGGTGGCAACCAGGATATCCACATCGCCTTTGGTGAAGTCGTCGAGAATACGCAGACGTTTTTTCTGCGCCACATCACCGGTCAGCAGACCTACGCGATGACCATCGGCAGCCAGATGGCCCCAAATGTCTTCACAGCGGTGCTTAGTGTTAGCGAAGATGATGGCGCGATCTGGCCACTCTTCTTCTACTAGCGTCTGCAGTAAACGCATTTTCTCTTCATTCGAAGGATAGAAAAGCTCTTCTTTGATGCGGTGGCCGGTTTTCTGCTCAGGCTCAACTTCCACGTATTCGGCGTTGTTCATGTGCTCAAACGCCAGTTCACGCACGCGGTAAGACAAGGTAGCAGAGAACAGCATACTCAGGCGTTGGGTGGCCGGCGGCATGCGGCGGAACAGCCAACGAATGTCTTTAATAAAGCCGAGATCGAACATGCGATCGGCTTCATCCAGCACAACAACCTGAATCGCGCCCAGGTTGACATGGTTCTGCTTGGCGTAGTCGATCAGACGTCCGGTGGTGCCCACCAGAATATCGACACCATCAGCCAGCACTTTCAGCTGTTTATCGTAGCCGTCGCCACCATAAGCCAGGCCCAGCTTTAAGCCAGTGACCTTCGCTAATGGTTCAGCATCGGCATGAATTTGTACGGCGAGCTCACGCGTCGGGGCCATGATCAGCGCACGTGGCTGATTAGTCTGGCGACCTTCTGCGGCAGGATGAGAAAGAAGATAATGAAACGTTGACGTAAGGAACGCCATCGTTTTGCCGGTACCGGTTTGCGCCTGACCCGCAACATCACGCCCTGTAAGCGTAAGAGGCAACGCGAGCGCCTGAATAGGCGTGCAGTGGCTAAAGCCTTTAGTATCAAGGGCTTCTACCACCTGAGGGTGCAGGGCGAAGTCGGAAAACTTCTGTTCAGTTAAGTGTGTTTTGCTCATAGTGTGGTAGAATATCAGCTTACTAGCGCTTTACGAAAGCGTATCCGATGAAATAAAGTCAACCTACGTTGGTATCATTTCCGCCAATTCGCCAGGCGCAATCTTTTGGAGTTAAACATGAGCAGCGATAAGATCGTTCACTTGACCGATGACAGTTTCGACACAGACGTACTGAAAGCAGACGGTGTCACTCTGGTAGATTTCTGGGCTGAATGGTGTGGTCCTTGCAAAATGATCGCCCCAATTCTCGACGAAGTCGCAGAAGAGTACGAAGGTAAACTTACCATCGCTAAGTTGAACATTGATGACAACCCGGGTACGGCGCCGAAATACGGCATCCGCGGTATCCCAACTCTGCTGCTGTTCAAGAACGGCGAAGTGGCGGCAACTAAGGTTGGCGCACTGTCTAAAGGACAGTTGAAAGAGTTCCTGAACGCCAACCTGGCCTAAGCCCAGCGTGGTGTTTGTTCGGCAGTGGTGAATTTTGTCGCCACTGCTGGACGTCTCACTTTAAGCGTGTTAAGTTGAGTTCACTGCATTACGCTCTTACCTTGTAGTTTGCATCTAAGTTTTCCCTTGTCAGACCCTACTCGCAATGAACGTTATCGTGGTTTGGCAATCTGATGACTAGCACATTCGGCATCATCTTTCGACCGTCTCCTCGTTTCCTATCGCCACATCTGACGATAATCGTCGAGCTGAGTTGAAAAAGAGCCATTAACAGGCATGGAATTTTTGCCATACCACTCACGACAATCATTTCGAGAATTACCCCGAGTTTAAGAACCCATCACTATGAATCTTACCGAATTAAAGAATACGCCGGTTTCTGAGCTGATTACCCTCGGCGAAAATATGGGGCTGGAAAACCAGGCGCGTATGCGCAAGCAGGATATTATTTTCTCTATCCTGAAACAGCACGCAAAAAGCGGCGAAGACATCTTTGGTGATGGTGTGCTGGAGATATTGCAGGACGGATTTGGTTTCCTCCGTTCTGGAGATAGCTCCTACCTCGCCGGTCCCGATGATATCTACGTCTCTCCTAGCCAAATCCGCCGTTTCAACCTCCGCACTGGTGACACCATTTCTGGCAAGATTCGCCCGCCAAAAGAAGGTGAACGCTACTTTGCGCTGTTGAAAGTTAACGAAGTTAACTACGACAAGCCGGAAAACGCGCGTAACAAGATTCTGTTCGAAAACCTTACGCCGCTGCACGCCAGCAAGCGTATGCGTATGGAACGCGGTAATGGCTCGACTGAAGACCTGACCGCACGCGTGCTGGATCTGGCTTCTCCGATTGGTCGTGGTCAACGTGGTCTGATTGTGGCGCCGCCGAAAGCGGGTAAAACCATGCTGCTGCAGAACATCGCGCAGAGCATCGCTTACAACTATCCAGATTGCCTGCTGATGGTGCTGCTGATCGACGAACGTCCGGAAGAAGTGACCGAGATGCAGCGTCTGGTTAAAGGTGAAGTTATCGCTTCGACCTTTGATGAGCCAGCGTCACGTCACGTGCAGGTTGCTGAGATGGTGATCGAGAAGGCTAAGCGCCTGGTTGAGCACAAGAAAGACGTGATCATCCTGCTTGACTCCATCACGCGTCTGGCGCGTGCTTACAACACCGTGGTTCCAGCATCAGGTAAAGTCCTGACCGGTGGTGTGGATGCCAACGCCCTGCATCGTCCGAAGCGTTTCTTCGGTGCGGCACGTAACGTGGAAGAGGGCGGCAGCCTGACCATCATCGCGACCGCGCTGGTTGATACTGGTTCGAAGATGGACGAAGTGATTTACGAAGAGTTTAAAGGTACAGGTAACATGGAATTGCACCTCTCGCGTAAAATCGCCGAGAAGCGTGTATTCCCAGCGATTGATTACAATCGTTCCGGTACCCGTAAAGAAGAGCTGCTCACCACTCAGGAAGAGCTGCAGAAGATGTGGATCCTGCGCAAAATCATCCATCCAATGGGTGAAATCGACGCGATGGAGTTCCTCATCAACAAACTGGCCATGACCAAAACCAACGACGAATTCTTCGATATGATGAAGCGTTCCTAAGTTGCGATCGGCGAGTCGCTAAGCCAAGCGGTGATTCGCACAATTTGCCAGGAAATATTGCTAACGCCACGTCTTAACGTGGCGTTTTTTATTTATGGGCATTAGGATTAGCGCAGTCAGGAAGCTTTTAAAATGACTGTGGCAGAGATGCGGGTGTTTTTTCAACAATCAGGCTTTTCTGCAGCAGAATTCGGAATAGGGATATATGGCAATGGCAGGTGTTTTGCATATTGTTGTCCACGATTTTAGCTGAGAGCATTAACGTGAATTTACTCACTATGAGTACTGAGCTTGGTTTAGTTTTTCTTTTTACTTTAGTGTTCCTGTTTTTTGCTCGCAAAGCAGCTAAAAAAATTGGGCTCGTGGACACACCAAACTCCAGAAAAAGGCACCATGGCGCCATTCCGTTAGTTGGCGGCATTTCCGTGTACGCGGGGATCTGCTTCGCATTTGCCATCTCAAATTATTATTTGCCGCACGCGATGCTTTATCTGAGCTGCGCGGGCGTATTGGTGTTGGTTGGCGCACTGGACGATCGCTTCGATATCAGCGTTAAAATCCGCGCGCTGGTGCAGGCGGCGGTCGCCATTGTGATGATGGTCGGTGCCAAACTCTATTTGCTCAGTCTGGGCTTTATTATTGGGCCGGTTGAGTTGATCGTCGGTCCCTTTGGCTACGTCTTGACGCTGTTCGCCGTATGGGCCGCCATCAACGCGTTCAACATGGTGGATGGGATTGATGGTCTGCTTGGCGGCCTCTCAAGCGTCACATTCGCTGCGATCGGCATCATTCTCTATTTCGACGGCCAGACCAGCCTCGCCATGTGGTGCTTTGCGATGATCGCCGCCACCATTCCTTATATCCTGCTCAATCTCGGTTTGATTGGCCGTCGCTACAAAGTGTTTATGGGCGACGCCGGCAGCACCATGATCGGTTTCACCATCATCTGGATTTTGCTGGAAACCACCCAAGGCCTCAGCCATCCAATTACGCCCGTCACCGCGCTGTGGCTGATCGCCATTCCGCTGATGGATATGGTGGCGATTATGTATCGCCGCTTGCGTAAAGGCATGAGCCCGTTTTCCGCTGACCGCCAGCACATTCACCATTTGATCATGCGCGCCGGATTCACTTCCCGTCAGGCGTTCCTGCTGATTACCGTCGCCGCCGCGATTCTTGCGGGTATTGGTGTGCTCGGCGAGTATCTGGCTTTCATCCCGGAATGGGTGATGCTGGTGCTGTTCATGATGGCGTTTCTCCTTTACGGCTATTGCCTGAAACACGCATGGCGCGTGGCGCGCAAAATCCGTCGCATTAAACGTCGCTGGCAAAGCAGCGAAGATAAAAAATAAATCACCCAGAAAAGTACCCTGATAAGGATTTTGTTATGACCTCTGTCGTTGTGGAGAACGAACTGGATATGCGTGGCCTTGGCTGCACGCTCTGGCGTGGTAAACGCTGGATCATCGGTCTGGCGCTGCTGTTTGCGCTGGTCGCCTGGCTGGCATCGATGTTAATGAAGCAAGCGTGGAGCACCACGGCGGTGACCGATCGTCCAACGGTGAATATGTTGGGTGATTTCTTCGTGCAGCAACAATTCCTCAATAATCTGGATGTGCGCACCAATACGCTCAATCTCAGCTCGCCAGCCCCAACCGTGATGGATGAGGTTTATCAGGAGTTCACCATGCAGTTGGCATCCTGGGATACGCGTCGTGATTTCTGGCAGCAGACTGAATACTTCAAAAGTCGTAAAAGCGGCAACGCGCACAACGATGCGGCGCTGCTTGATGATTTGATCACCAACATCCAGTTCACGGCTGCCGACCCGGCGCGCAATATCTTAGATAACATCAAACTGGTTGCCGAAACCGCCAGCGATGCCAACAATCTGCTGCGTCAATATATTGCCTACGCCAGCGAACGTGCGGCGCGTCATCTTAATGCGGAGCTGAAAGGCGCCTGGCAGGCGCGCAGCGTGCAGCTGGCGTCGCAGGTTAACCGCCAGCAGGAAGTGGCGCAGTCGGTATTTGAACGTCAACGCCAGCGCATCGAGCAGGCGCTGAAAGTGGCGAGCGAGCAGGGCATCAAAGAGAACCGCGCACCGGCAACCGGCGAGGCGCTGCCAGACAGCGATCGTTTCTTGCTCGGGCAGCAAATGCTGCAGGCGCAACTCGACACTTTACAAGCCAGCGGACCTGCTTACGATTTAAGCTATGATCAAAATAAAGCGATGCTGAGTACGCTGCAGGCCGGGCCGCGTCTGGATCAACAATTCCAGACTTACCGCTACTTGCGCACCCCGGAAGAGCCGGTGTCGCGCGATAGTCCGCGCCGCCTGTTTATGATGATCATGTGGGGCGTGATTGGCGCGCTGGTCGGTGCGGGAGTGGCGCTGGTGCGTCGTCCGCGTTCAACGTTAGCAACGAGCCATTAAGAGAAGCCACGTGAAAGTTCTGACGGTATTTGGCACGCGTCCTGAAGCGATCAAAATGGCTCCGCTGGTGCAGGCGTTGGCGCAGGATGCTGCGTTCGAGTCGCGCTTATGCGTTACCGCACAACATCGTGAAATGCTCGATCAGGTGCTGCGTTTGTTCCAGCTGCAGCCTGATTATGATCTGAATATCATGCGCCCGGAACAAGGGCTGACGGAGATCACCAGCCGCATTCTGCAGGGCATGAAAACTGTACTGGCCGATTTTCAGCCGGATGTGGTGTTAGTGCACGGCGATACCACCACCACGTTTGCGGCGAGCCTGGCGGCGTTTTATCACCAGATTCCGGTGGGCCATGTGGAAGCAGGATTGCGTACCGGCAACCTGATGTCGCCGTGGCCCGAAGAGGCCAATCGCACGCTCACCGGCCATCTTGCCAGCTATCACTTCACGCCGACGCAAAACTCGCGGCAAAACCTGCTGCGAGAGAATCTGCCGGACGCGCGCATTTTCGTTACTGGCAACACGGTGATTGATGCGCTGCTGTGGGTGCGTGACCGCGTGCTGGACGACGCCGATCTCAATGCGCGACTCGCCGCGCGCTATCCGTTCCTCGATGCCGACAAAAAGCTGATTCTGGTCACGGGCCATCGCCGCGAAAGCTTTGGCGACGGCTTCGAACGCATTTGCAGTGCGCTGGCGCACATCGCGCGCCAGCATCCGCAGGTGCAAATTGTCTATCCTGTGCACCTCAACCCTAACGTCAGCGAGCCGGTCAATCGCATTCTCAGCGGCATCGAAAACATCATCCTGATTGAGCCGCAAGAGTATCTGCCGTTTGTCTGGCTGATGAATCGTTCATGGCTGATTCTTACTGATTCCGGCGGCATTCAGGAAGAAGCGCCATCGCTGGGCAAACCGGTGCTGGTGATGCGCGATACCACCGAGCGTCCGGAAGCAGTGGACGCAGGCACGGTGAAACTGGTCGGCACCGATATCAGTAAAATTGTCGCTGAAGTCAGCCTGCTGTTGCAGGACGATGAAGCCTGGCAGGCAATGAGCCGCGCGCACAATCCGTATGGCGATGGTCATGCCTGCGCGCGCATCTTGCAGGCCCTAAAACAACACAGAGTCTAACCATGCGTTTTGAAACCATTTCCGTTATCGGACTGGGCTACATTGGGCTGCCAACGGCGGCCGTTTTTGCCTCAAAGGGAAAGAAAGTCGTTGGTGTGGATATTAATGTCCGCGCCGTTGAAACCATTAATCGCGGCGATATCCATATCGTGGAACCCGAGCTGGGTGATGTGGTGCGCGAAGCGGTGCGAGCCGGTCATCTGCGTGCCACCACGCAGGCCGAAGCCGCCGATGCGTTCCTGATTGCCGTGCCCACACCGTTTATCGGCGACCATCAGCCGGATCTCAGCTATGTGCAGGCTGCGGCGCTGTCGATTGCGCCAGTACTAAAAGCGGGCGATCTGGTGATCCTCGAGTCGACGTCGCCAGTAGGTGCCACCGAGCAAATGGCGGAATGGCTGGCGGCGGCGCGTCCCGATCTGCGTTTCCCGCAGCACGGTGATGCGTGCGATGTGTTTATCGCTTACTGTCCGGAGCGCGTGTTGCCCGGCAAAGTGATGGTCGAACTGCTGGAAAACGATCGCGTGATTGGCGGCATGACGCCAGCCTGCTCCGCACGCGCCAGCGAGTTGTATCGCATTTTCCTGCGCGGCGAGTGTGTGGAAACCAATGCGCGCACCGCCGAGATGTGCAAACTCACCGAAAACAGCTTCCGCGATGTGAACATCGCCTTTGCCAATGAGCTGTCGCTGATTTGCGCCGAGCAGGGCATCAACGTGTGGGAGCTAATCGCGCTGGCGAATCGCCATCCGCGCGTCAACATTCTGCAACCTGGACCGGGCGTTGGCGGGCACTGTATCGCCGTCGATCCATGGTTTATCGTGGCGCAAAATCCCGAGCAGGCGCGCCTGATTCGCACCGCGCGTGAAGTGAATGACGCCAAACCAGGCTGGGTACTGGAGCAGGTAAAACAGGCGTTAGCAGAGTGCCTTACTGTCAGCGGTAAACGCGCCAGCGATGTCACCATTGCCTGCTTTGGTCTGGCCTTCAAACCGAATATTGATGATCTGCGCGAAAGCCCGGCGATGAGCGTCGCGCATCGGATTGCCGAATGGCACAGCGGCGCAACCTGGGTGGTTGAACCGCATGTAAAAGATATTCCGCAACGTCTGGCGCACGAAGCCACGTTAGTTGCTACTGACGTGGCGTTGCAGCAGGCGGATATTCTGGTGATGCTGGTTGATCACGCCCAGTTCCGCGCGATTGATGCGGCACAGATTGCCCAGCCGTGGATTGTTGATACCAAAGGCGTTTGGCGATGAAACAGTTTCTGGTTACCGGCGGAGCAGGTTTTATCGGTTCGGCGCTGGTACGCTTTCTGATTGAAAACACCGATCACCGCGTGGTGGTGGTCGATAAATTGAGCTATGCCGGCAATCTGGCGTCGCTGGCGCCGGTGCAACAGGATGCGCGTTTCGCTTTCGAGCAGGTGGATATTTGCCATCGTACTGAGCTGGACCGCGTCATGGCGCAGTATCAGCCGGATTGCATTATGCACCTGGCGGCGGAAAGCCATGTTGACCGTTCGATCGATGGGCCTATCGCTTTCATCGAAACCAATATTGTCGGCACCTATCAGCTGCTGGAAGCAGCGCGTCATTACTGGAATGGCATGGCAGATGAGCGCAAAAAAGGCTTCATTCTGCACCATATCTCCACCGATGAAGTGTTTGGTGACCTGCATGGTAGCGACGACTTCTTTACTGAAACCACGCCATACGCGCCGAGCAGCCCCTATTCGGCGACCAAAGCCAGCAGCGATCACTTGGTGCGCGCCTGGCTGCGTACCTACGGTTTGCCGGTCATCATCACTAACTGTTCCAACAATTACGGTCCTTATCATTTCCCGGAGAAGCTGATCCCGCTCACCATCATCAATGCGCTGGCGGGCAAACCGCTGCCGGTTTACGGCAATGGCAGCCAGATACGTGACTGGCTGTACGTAGAGGATCACGCGCGGGCGCTGTACAGCGTGGTGAGCAGCGGCAAAGTGGGGGAAACCTACAATATTGGTGGCCACAATGAACGACGTAATCTTGAGGTAGTGGAAACGCTGTGCGATCTGCTGGATGAACTGGCACCGCAGCAGCGTGCGCCGCATCTGGCTCGCTATCGCGACCTGATTACCTTTGTTACCGATCGTCCCGGCCACGATCAGCGCTACGCCATTGATGCCAGTAAAATCGCGCGCGAGCTGGGTTGGACGCCGCAGGAAACCTTTGAGAGCGGTATCCGCAAAACGGTGCAGTGGTATCTGGCCAATCCGCAATGGTGGCAGTCGATTCTTAACGGCAGCTATCGTGGCGAGCGTTTAGGCTTAGCCACGCCGCGCTGAAACCCATGATGAAGGAGCAGCGATGAAAGGCATCATTTTAGCCGGTGGTTCGGGCACGCGTTTGCATCCGATCACCCGCGCCATCTCGAAACAGCTGTTGCCGGTGTACGACAAGCCGATGATTTACTATCCGCTGTCGGTACTGATGCTGGCAGGGATCCGTGAAATCCTGATCATCACCACGCCGGAAGATCGTGCCCACTTTGAACGCCTGCTGGGCGACGGCAGTGAATTCGGTTTGCAGCTGGCCTATGCCGAGCAGCCGAGCCCGGATGGGTTGGCGCAGGCGTTTATTATTGGTGAATCCTTTATCGGCGACGATCACTGTTGCCTGGTGCTGGGCGACAATCTTTATTTCGGTCAGGGTTTCAGCCCCAAACTGAAGAAAGTGGCCGCACGCAGCAGTGGCGCGACCGTTTTTGCCTATCAGGTGATGGATCCGGAACGTTTTGGCGTGGTGGAGTTTGATGACGATTTCAACGCGCTCTCCATTGAAGAGAAACCGCAGCAGCCGAAATCGCGCTGGGCGGTAACCGGCCTCTATTTTTACGATAACCGCGTGGTGGAGTTTGCCAAACAGGTGAAACCTTCCGAGCGGGGTGAGCTGGAAATCACCGCCATCAACCAGATGTATCTCGATCAGGGCGAGCTTTCAGTAGAGTTGCTGGGGCGCGGATTTGCCTGGCTGGATACCGGTACGCACGACAGCCTGATTGAGGCGAGTATGTTTGTGCAGACGGTGGAAAAACGGCAGGGCTTTAAAATTGCCTGCCTGGAAGAGATTGCGTGGCGTAACGGCTGGCTGAGCGATGCCCAGCTTTTAGCTGCCGCTCAGGCGCTAACCAAAACCGGCTACGGCCAGTATCTGCTGGATGTTCACAATGCCCGTCCGCGTCAATATTGATCCCCTTACGTGGGAGAATGAGTTCTTCGGTCAGAACAGCGCGCGCTTGTCGCTGGATGGCGATCTGCCGCTGGCCGAGGCGCTTCAGCAGCCGTATGCGCTGTGGCAAGTGAAGGTGCCCGCTGAACGAGTTGACGCCATTGATGCGTTGAGCCAGCACGGTTTTCAGTTGGTCGAAGGCGAAGCCGATCTCACTCTCAGCATCAAACATACTGAGCGGCAAGTTGGCGTGCGCATTGCGCGGGAAGCACAAATCCCGGCACTGCGCGAAGCCGCCGCACAGGCATTTAGCCAGAGTCGTTTCCGTGCGCCGTGGTTTGCGGCGGAGGACAGCGGACGTTTTTACGCGCAGTGGATTGAAAATGCCGTGCGCGGCACTTTCGATAATCAATGTCTGGTGGCCTGCGATGAGCAGGGTGCGCTGCAAGGTTTTGTCTCGATGCGCGAAACTGACGGCGAAATGCGCATCGGTCTGCTGGCGGTATTGCCAGCCGCACAAGGCTGCGGCGTCGGCCAGCGCTTGCTGCTCGCTGCCGCCGACTGGGGCCGCGTGCGTCAGCTAACGCATCTGCGCGTGGCGACCCAGCTCAGCAATCTCACGGCGTTGCGCCTCTATTTACGCAGCGGTGCGCGGCTGGAAAGCACCGCTTACTGGTTCTACAGGAAAGCCTCATGATCCCATTTAATGCGCCGCCGATTGTCGGCAGCGAAGTTGAGTACATGCAATCGGCGATGGCCAGCGGCAAGCTGTGCGGCGATGGCGGCTTTACTCGCCGCTGCCAGCAGTGGATGGAACAACATTTCGGCAGCAAGAAAGTGCTGCTAACGCCATCCTGCACCGCGTCGCTGGAGATGGCAGCGCTACTGATTGATCTGCAGCCAGGCGATGAAGTGATCATGCCGAGCTATACCTTCGTCTCCACCGCCAACGCCTTTGTGCTGCGCGGCGCGACCATTGTGTTTGTCGACGTGCGTCCCGATACGTTGAATATCGACGAAACGCTGATTGAAGCGGCGATCACGCCGAAAACCCGCGCCATCGTGCCAGTGCATTACGCGGGCGTGGCCTGCGAGATGGACAGCATCATGGCGCTGGCGGCGAAGCATAAACTCTATGTTATCGAGGATGCCGCGCAGGGCGTGATGTCGCAGTACAAAGGGCGCGCGCTGGGCACCATTGGTCATATTGGCTGCTTTAGCTTCCACGAAACCAAAAACTACACCGCCGGTGGTGAAGGCGGGGCAACGCTGATTAATGACGCGAAGCTGGTGGATCGGGCCGAGATCATTCGTGAAAAAGGCACCAACCGCAGTCAGTTTTTCCGTGGTCAGGTGGATAAATATACCTGGCGCGATATCGGCTCCAGCTATTTGATGGCGGATCTGCAGGCGGCCTATTTGTGGGCGCAGTTGGAAGCGGCGGAGCAGATTAATCAGCAGCGCCTGCGTTTGTGGCAGCGCTACTACGATGCGCTCCAGCCGCTGGCGGCAGCAGGTCGTATTGAGCTGCCGGTGGTGCCAAAAAATTGCCGCCACAATGCGCACATGTTCTACATCAAGCTGCGCGACAGCGACGATCGCCAGGCGCTGATCAACTGGATGAAAGAGGCGGAAATCCTCACGGTGTTCCACTACATCCCGCTGCACTCGTCGCCAGCGGGTGAACGTTTTGGCCGCTTCCACGGTGATGATGCCTTTACCACGCGAGAAAGCGAGCGTCTGCTGCGCCTGCCGCTGTTCTACAACTTGTCGGATAACAACCAGCGTACGGTGATCAGTTCGCTGCTGAGTTTCTTTGCCTGATGTCATTAGCAAAAGCTTCAGTCTGGACCGCCGCTTCGACGCTGGTAAAAATCGTTGCTGGCCTGCTGGTAGTGAAACTGCTGGCGGTGAGTTTCGGGCCGGAAGGGATCGGGCAAGCCGGTAACTTCCGTCAGTTGATTACCATACTCGGCGTGCTGGCGGGCGCAGGCATCTTTAACGGCGTCACTACGTTAGTCGCGCAACATCAGCAGCAGCCACAGCAGTTACGCGCGGTGACCGGCACGGCTTCGGCGATTGTGCTCGGCTTTTCAACGCTGCTGGCGCTGGTGTTTTTGCTGGCGGCGTCGCCGATCAGCACGGCGCTGTTTGGTCATGCTGAATATGCAAACGTGGTGCGCATTGTCGCCTTTCTGCAACTCGGTTTTGCCTGGGCCAACCTGACGCTAGCGTTGCTGAAAGGTTTTCGCGATGCGCGCGGTAATGCGCTGGCGCTGATTGCCGGAAGTGTAATTGGCGTGATGGGTTATGTGCTGTGCTGGTGGCTGGGCGGCTATGCCGGTGCGTTAGTGGGATTGGCGCTGGTACCGGCGCTACTGGTGTTTCCGGCATTGCTGATGCTGCGTCGCCATCGCGATCAGTTGCCGCTGAGCTGGCTGATGCCAAGCTGGCATCCCGAACTGGCGCGCAATCTGGCGAAGTTTACGCTGATGGCGCTAATCACCTCGTTCACCTTGCCGGTGGCGTGGGTGATGATGCGAAATCTGCTGGCTGAGCAACAAGGCTGGGCGCAGGTGGGTTTATGGCAGGGCGTGACCAGTATTTCCGATGCCTATCTGCAATTTATCACCGCCACCTTTAGCGTCTGGCTGCTGCCCACGCTGGCACGCCTGGAGCAGAAGCCGCAAATCGCCCGTGAGATTGGGCGTGCGCTGCGCTTTGTATTACCTGCCGTTGCAGCGGCCAGTTTCTGCGTATGGATGCTGCGCGATGTCGCTATCTGGCTGCTGTTTTCGCCGCAGTTCAGCGCGATGCGTGACCTTTTCGTCTGGCAGTTGTGCGGAGATGTGTTTAAAGTCGGCGCCTATGTTTTCGGATATCTGGTGATCGCCAAAGCGTCGCTGCGCTTCTATATTCTGACTGAAATCAGCCAGTTTGCCCTGCTGACCGGCTTTTCTCATTGGTTGATTCCGCTGCACGGGACTACCGGAGCCGCGCAGGCTTACATGGCAACCTACGTTCTCTATTTCGCCCTGTGTTGTGGCGCCTTCATGATTTATTGCCGGAAAAAATGACGACTTTTCACGTATTGGGATCGGATATCCCGCATCACAATCATACGGTGCTGCGCTTCTTTAATGACGTGATGAGCGCCGAGCTGCCTGTCGCTGCGCCGCGTCAGTTTATGGTGGTTTCCAGCGCGCCCGAGACGCTGCAAGCGTATAGCTCATTGCAGATTGAAACCTTTGCCAGCAAGCGTGCACTGGCGCAAGCGGTGATAGCGCGTGCCGCCGATCGCTCGCAGCGCTTCTTCTTTCACGGCCAGTTTAATCCCAGCATTTGGATAGCCTTACTGAGCGGCAAACTGCGCCGTAAGCAGGCGTTTTGGCACGTATGGGGCGCAGATCTCTATGAAGAAGGGCGAGGCCTCAAGTATCAGCTGTTTTATCTGCTGCGCAGAATGGCGCAAGGGCGCGTGGCGCGCGTGTTTGCGACGCGCGGTGATTTGCACCATTTTCAACAGCGCCATCCGCGCGTTCCCGCTTCGTTACTCTATTTCCCGACGCGTATGCCGGATGTGGCGCCGCCCGCGTCGGTGGAAAGTCCCGATTTCACTATTCTGCTCGGCAATTCGGGCGATCGCAGTAATCGCCACATTGCCGGATTGGAGGCGATTCGCGCGCAGTTTGGCGAACAGGTAAAAATCGTCGTGCCGCTCGGTTATCCGCAAAATAATCACGCTTACATCGAAGAGATTGCCGCTGCCGCACAGCTCCTGTTCCCGGCGGGGCAGGTGACGTTGCTGCGCGACAAAATAGATTTTGATGCCTATCTGACATTGCTTAGCCGCTGTCAGCTCGGCTATTTTATGTTCGAGCGCCAGCAAGGCATTGGTACGCTTTGCCTGCTGATTCAGGCCAATATTCCGTTTGTGCTGAACCGCAAAAATCCGTTCTGGCGCGATCTCAGCGAACAAGGCTTGCCGGTGCTGTTTAGTGAAGATGCGCTGGATGCGGCCAGCGTGGCCGAAGCGCAACGGCAACTAGCGCAATTTGATCACTCATCGATTGCCTTTTTTGCCCCTGGCTATCTGGCAGGCTGGCGCGACGCGCTAACCCTGAGTGAAAGGGAGAGAACATGAGCCTGATGCAGTTTAGTGGTCTGCTGGTGGTTTATCTGTTTTCGCTGGGTTTCATTCTGACCTTAACCTGGCGGGAATTTAAACGGGTGCGTTTCAACTTCCACCTGTTCTTCACCATTCTCTTTTTGCTGACCTTCTATTTCGGCTTCCCGCTGACCAGCGTGCTGGTGTTCCGCTTTAACGTGGCCGTGGTGCCGCCGGAATACCTGCTGCAGGCGCTGCTGGCCGCTACCAGCTTTTATGCCATCTATTACGTTAGCTACAAGGTGCGGCTACGGCCGGCCAATGCGCCTGCGCATAAGCCCTGGCTGCAGATGAATCGGGTTGAAACCAATCTGACCTGTTTGCTGCTGGCGCTGGTGGCGATTGGCACCGTGACGGTGTTCTTCATGCACAACGGTCTGCTGTTGTTCCGACTTTCGGCTTACAACCAGATTTTCTCCAGCGAAGTGTCCGGCGTGGCGCTCAAACGCTTCTTCTACTTCTTTATTCCGGCGATGCTGATTCGCTACTTCCTCAAGCCAACCCAACGTCAGTGGCTGTGGTTTTTGCTGGTGTCGGTGGCATTTGGCTTGCTGACCTACGCGCTGGTGGGCGGCACGCGCGCCAATATCATCATTGCTTTCGCGCTGTTCCTGTTCATTGGTATTACGCGCGGCTGGATCACGCTGTGGATGCTGGTCGGCGCCGGTGTGATGGCAATCGGCGGTATGTTCTGGTTGGCGCTGCGTCGCTATAACCTAGACGTGGTCGGCGATGAGGCGTTTTACACCTTCCTTTATCTGACGCGCGATACCTTCTCGCCGTGGGAAAATCTGGCGCTATTACTGCAAAACTACGACAAGATCGATTTTCAGGGCCTGGCACCGATTTGGCGCGATTTCTACGTGTTCATTCCCAGCTGGATGTGGCCGGGACGTCCAGCAGCCATTCTCAATAGCGCCAACTACTTTACCTGGGAAGTGCTGAACAACCATTCCGGGTTGGCGATCTCGCCGACGCTGTTGGGTTCTCTGGTAGTGATGGGCGGCGTGTGGTTTATCCCAATCGGTGCGGTGGCTGTCGGCCTGCTGATGAAAGGATTCGATAACCTTTATCTCTATGGTCGCGATACCAGCAATCGCTACAGCGGGGCGATTTTGCAGAGTTTCTGCTTCGGCGCGGTGTTTAATATGATCGTGCTGGCGCGTGAAGGGCTGGATGCTTTCGGCTCGCGCGTGGTGTTCTTTTGTTTGATTTTTGCGGCCTGCATGTGGGCGGCTAAATTGCTTTACTGGCTGTTGGCGCGCGCGGGACTGATTCGTCCGCGCAGCGAGCCGGTTTTACACAGCCCATCATAACCTCTGGGCACAACGGGAAATTCATACCATGGAAACCGATAAGCCGCGCTATAGCCTGCGCGGAGTCGATCTTCACGCCTTCAACGATATGGCAAGCTTTCTGCGCTTTCTGCTGCCCGAGGGCAAACCGCGCTGCGGCACGCTGGTGGCGATGAATGCCGAGAAAATGCTGACGCTGGAAGAAGATGCACAGCTACGCGCACTGATTGCTGAGGCAGAATTCAAATATCCGGATGGCATCAGCATTGTCCGTTCGCTGCGTAAGAAGTATCCCCAGCTGCAGGTGAACCGCATCGCGGGCGCGGATCTGTGGGAAGCGCTGATGGAGAACGCGGGATGCACCGGCATTCCGGTATTTCTGATTGGTGGACGTCAGGCGGTGCTGCAGGAAACCTGCGACAAGCTGCGGCGGCAGTGGAATGTGAATATCGTTGGTAGCCAGGATGGTTACTTTGCGCCTGAAGCACGTGATGCGCTGTTTGCACGTATTGCCGCAAGCGGTGCGCAGATTGTCACGGTGGCACAAGGTTCGCCGCGCCAGGAGCTATTGATGCGTGATTGCCGCGCACATTGGCCGCATGCGCTCTATATGGGCGTTGGTGGCACTTACGATGTTTTTACCGGACACGTTAAGCGCGCGCCCGTTTGGTGGCAAAAATCCGGGCTGGAATGGCTGTATCGCCTCATTCGTCAGCCTTCGCGTCTGCGCCGCCAATTAAAGCTGCTGAAATATTTGCGTTACCACTGGCGCGGCGATCTCTGAAATTGCTGGTTTTTACAGCAAAAATGCGAGGGTAAGCACCTCAAACTGCTGTAATTATCGATGGAATGCACAAAGCGTAATCAAACGCGTTTTTTTTCTAAAAAAGGGCTGGACAGCATGAGGTCAAGCCCGTAGTATGCCCATCCGCAACGGCGCTACGCGCCCGTAGCTCAGCTGGATAGAGCGCTGCCCTCCGGAGGCAGAGGTCTCAGGTTCGAATCCTGTCGGGCGCGCCATTTAGTTTGTGCGCAAGAGCTTCGGTGGTTGGTTAGACCGCGTTATGCAGTGAATTTTAGTAAGCGAGACATGCTTACGCACCAGAATTATGGTGGCTATAGCTCAGTTGGTAGAGCCCTGGATTGTGATTCCAGTTGTCGTGGGTTCGAGTCCCATTAGCCACCCCAGATTTTGCTCGGTCACGCGATGGTGGCGGAATTGGTAGACGCGCTAGCTTCAGGTGTTAGTGTTCTTACGGACGTGAGGGTTCAAGTCCCTCCCTTCGCACCAAGCAAAATTACGCAGTAGCGTTAAAGAAGTAAAAAATCGGCGAGTAGCGCAGCTTGGTAGCGCAACTGGTTTGGGACCAGTGGGTCGGAGGTTCGAATCCTCTCTCGCCGACCATATTCGAAAAGCCTGCTTGAAAAAGCAGGCTTTTTTCGTTTGCACCCACCTTTCGCGTTTGTCGTTCATCCCATCATTTCCATTAAGCATAATTCTGCACATTGTCGCTATTCAGATACATATAACTCACTGATTTATATAGGCATGACAATTCCTTGCATAGCTTGTCGCTTTGCGGAGACAGCTTTTGGGTTATGCGTCGCGATTTACCGACAGTGGCTAACTTCTTAAACGTGGAATGGGTTATATCCTGTTGATACTCATTAACTTATTGCGTTAACTGCAACTTTGGCACGTCTTGTGCAATAATCTCTCTGTAGATGCTCATTCCACCTCTTATGTTTGCTGATGCTACATAAACCTGGGAATGATGCAGAGCCCCTTACGGCATCCGTTGTCCAGCCTGGCAGTATTTGCGCACGCTTTACTGCAGTAAGAAGGACATTACGTTGAGTCGGATGCCATCAGTTGTCTTAACGACCTGATCTTACACCTGCTTATGGCAGGTGTTTTTTTGTCTGCAGTTTATGACAGGCAAAAAAAAGCCGGGACAAGCCCGGCGTGCACAAAAGTAACAATCGTAAAATCAGGCGCTGGGATTGGTCTTCAGCGTCAGTAGCAGTCCTTCGCGACGCATTTTGGCGGCGTCTTCCGGGCGATGCAGGCGGTCGTAAACATCGGCCAGCCAGGCATAATCAAACGCATCAGGACGCTGAGCCAGCGCTTGCTGGAACGCTTCTGCCGCCTGCTGCCATTCACCATGACGCATCAGCATCTGGCCCAGCGTACTGTGCAGCAGCGGCGTGGCGCCATGCTGTTTAATTTGCTGGCGTAGCGCTTTCTCCAGAGATTGCGGATCGCCACTTTTAATACGCGGCATAAGCAATACCAGACGATCGTCATATTGACGTTTCAGACCTTCCAGCACGATGCTCTGTGCGGTGTCCGGATCGTCACACTCGATCAGATGTTCTGCCATCGCCACCTGCAAGGCGGTTTCCTGACGCGTTTTGCGGCTCTGGTTCTGCCACCATTTTTTCAAACCGTCGCTGCCCTGATCGGCCATCGCCTGGTTCATCAGGCCCAGCCAGGCTTGTTGCTGCAAGGCATCGCGCTGTACTTCATCATTGATCTGCACTTTCTGCATTGAAGGCAGAATGTCGAGCAATGCGCTCCATGCGCCGGTACGAATGTAGGCTTGCTCTGCCAAACGCAACACTTCCGGATGGCGCGGCGCGACTTCCAGCAGGCGGTCAACGCCGTGACGTGCAGCGTGATCTTCGTTGCGCGCCAGTTGCAGACGTACGCGCGTGATTTCAACCGGAATAGTGTCGTTCACTGACAACTCAGAAGCGCGCTCCAGATGCTGATTAGCACGGATTTCGTCTCCGCGTTGCTGCGCCGCTTCGGCAGCCAGCAAGTAGTTAGCTACCGGCTGATCGGCGTGGTCGGCATTTTTCGACAGCAGTTTTTCAGCCTGTTTGAAGTCACCTTCCGCCAGTTTCATCAACGCGCTTTGCGTGTGGCGCTGTGCGCTACGACGCTTGCGGCCATTGAACCAGCCGCGTGTACGTGCGCCGGTGCGGAACAGGCGACGCAGAATCCATTCCACCAACAAGATCACCAGCAGGCTGAGAATCAAAATGATCGCCAGGCCCGTTACGCTGGTTTCAATGTTCCAGTTGTCGGTCTGGATCAGCACGTAGCCCTGATGGCCTGCGACCATCGGTCCAACCACAATGCCGGCAATCAGCAGCAGGAAAAGCACCAATACTTTCAGCATGGTTAGCCTCCCTGTTGATCAGCAGCAATCGATGGCTGAGCCAGCAAATTACGCACGCGAGTTTGCATCAGCTTTTCCAGCAGCGGCTGGCTTTCCAGCGTATCCGGCACATCCATCGAAATGCTCTGCTGGCTCAGTTCATCCAGCTGCGCAAGGAAGGCTTTGGTGGCGGCATCGTTGGTGTCGTACCACGCGCGAACCCAGGTTGATACCGCATCGATAGACTGTTTGTAGATCTCATCCTGATGACGCGGTACGGCCTGGGCGGCAATCAGCAGGCGCGAACGAATGTTTTCGCGCAGGTAAACGTCCTGATTCGGAGCCAGCAGCGGCTGTGCGGTGTTATCGCGGCGGCGGATGGTGATGAAATCATCCATAAAGTTGTGCCAGCTTTTCACCAGATTTTGACGCCACTCGTGCAGCGAACTGGAGAGCTCACCGCCATCGGCGTCCATAGGTGAATCATCGCTGTCGTTGTCGGCCAGACGCAAATTATCAACGCCGTTCGACAGCTGATTAAGCTTGAGGATGGTGCCGTCATAATCAATCTGGCTGACCGCGGAGAGTGAACTGATGTCCTGCGTTAAGGCGCGACGCACGTTCATTACGCTTGGATCGTTCATGTCGGCCAGGCTGGTATCGGCACTTTTCAGTAACGCTGCTGCCGTGGTGACATCCTGATCGCTCCACAGTTTGCGGCCCGCCAGTTTGACGAGGTAATCCGCCTGCGCCAGCAGCCAGGTACGCGTGTCGTTTCCAGAGATGGTGGCGACTTTATCGCGCAGGGTTTCCAGCTCTTTAGCGCTGTTATCCTGCTGCGTGCGCGTCTCTTGCAAGGCACTGTTGGCGCTAGCAAGCTGTTGTGTCAGTTGCTGTTTGTCGCTGCCGAGTTGCTGCTGCAAGGCGCTCAACTGCTCACTGAGATTCTGATTAGTTTGAGCCTGTAAATCGGCCTGGTGTTTCCCATTAAGGTAAAGTCCCGCCCCAATCGCCAGCGCAATCACAATCGCCACTGCACTCAGCACCTTGCCATCGCTTTTTTTATCGCGTGGTGGCTTAGTTGCTGGAGAGGGAGAATTGTCCGCTGGGGTGGTTTCTTCAACCATGGCGGAGGAGGCTTTTTGTTCCGTCATTATGGCTCATCCCATTGTTAAGTTCAGCGTAACGCGCGCAGCAGCGCGTCGTTATCGGCACCATCGGCTACATCAATGTCCTGCCAGCCTAATTCAGCGGCTTGCGTAGCCAAACGTTCACTGACGACCACAAGCCGACAGTGTAGTAACCATTCCCGACGATCAATTGGCGGAAACAGAGAAAAGAGTTGTTGTAACATTTCGCCGCTGGTGACCACCAGCGTTGTAATGCCGCGATCGCGCCAGCGGCGGCCTTCCGTCGCGCCGTTGTAGTGCTTTTCACAACGCTGATAACACTCGCAATATTGCACCTCAGCGCCGCGCTCAATCAGCGTTTCCGCCAGCAACTCGCGCCCTGGGCTGCCGCGCAGAATCAGCGCGCGTTTGCCACTGACCTGCTGCAGACGATTCAGGCGCACCAGCTCTTCACTGGTCTCTCGCGCATGAGGATAGTCTACTTTTAGATTACTGACGGTATGCAGGGCTAAAGCAGTACTGCGGCCAATAGCATAATAGTTGAGAGCTTCAGGCCACGTAATCGCGCTCTGCTGTAAAGCGGGTTCGGCGAACGTGACGACCTGCTGCGACAGCAAAAACACCAGATCGCCTGGCTGGAGCGCAGCAAGTCGCTTGGGTAGATGAATAAGATCGCGACCCGGCGTGAATTCAATCAGCGGAAGGCTCCATGCCAGCTTGCCCAGGCTGCGCAAACGCGAGACCAGTTCAGTGGCGGCCGGTTCCGGGCGGGTCACGAGGATGGTCATGCTGGCGGTTGACCTTGATAGACTTCACGCAGAATGTCGCGCGCGCCGCCATCCAGCAGCTCTTCGGCCAGCGAAATGCCCATTTTTTCGGCGTGATCGCGCGGACCACGGCGCTCGCCCACCACCATTTGACTGCCGTCCGGTGAGCCGACTAATCCGCGCAGCCACAGCTGATCGTCTTCCAGCACCGCGAAGCTGCCTATTGGCACCTGACAACCGCCTTCCAGCCGCGTATTCATCGCACGTTCGGCACGCACGCACACGGCGGTATCGTCATGATTCAACGCCTCTAGCAGCGTAATTAATTGTTCATCATCCACGCGGCATTCAATGCCGACAGCGCCTTGACCCACAGCTGGCAGTGAAATCTCTGCAGGCATTGCCTGACGAATGCGATCTTCCAGCCCTAAACGCTTCAAACCCGCCGCCGCCAGAATGATGGCGTCATATTCACCGGCATCGAGTTTGCCAAGACGCGTGCCGACGTTGCCGCGCAGCGAGCGAATCACTAAGTCCGGACGGCGGGCGCTAAGCTGACACTGGCGGCGCAGGCTGGACGTCCCGACAACCGCGCCTTGCGGCAGCTCATCAATACTGTTGTAACGATTGGAGACGAAAGCATCGCGCGGATCTTCACGCTCGCAAATGGTCACCAGACCGAGACCTTCTGGAAAATCGATCGGCACATCTTTCATCGAGTGCACGGCGAGATCGGCGCGTCCTTCCAGCATTGCCAGCTCGAGCTCTTTAACGAACAGCCCTTTGCCGCCAACCTTTGCCAGTGGCGTATCAAGAATGACATCACCTTTGGTGACCATCGGCAGCAGCTCAACTTGCAGACCCGGATGAGCCGCCATCAGGCGCTGCTGGACATATTGTGCCTGCCACAGAGCAAGGGGACTTTGTCTGGTAGCAATTCTGAAAATTTTGTTTAACATGCTGTTAACCATTTTGATCGTTCATCGAATATCCTATCATTGATAGGGGAATGCTGTCAGTTTCAACGGATTGAAAAGGCCGCGATGTCAGACTGTGCCTGGATCTTGAGGGTCGCAGTTTAGAGTCGAAGTCTGAAAAAAGCAGAGCTACGGTCGGAACATGCTAAACTGTTAAGTAGCGCAACTTTCTTTACGGTCAATCCTCCAGGTGTTAGATTGATCACGTTTCCAGCAATTATTTGCCCAATATATTTATTATTAAGCGGCAAAATTCGGAAACAGGGTGCTTAACACTGGGACAATCAGGCGAAACGTCTTGTACCTCTACATTGAGACACTGAAACAGAGACTGGATGCGATTAACCAGCTGCGTGTAGATCGCGCACTGGCTGCCATGGGACCTGCTTTCCAGCAAGTCTACAGTCTGCTGCCAACATTATTGCACTACCATCATCCACTGATGCCTGGCTACGTTGAAGGTAACGTTCCGCATGGCGTCTGCCTCTACACGCCCGATGAAAACCAATTTCAGCTGCTGCAGAACTTAGCGGGCGGTCAACCGCTCGAGCTCAGCTCTGCCGTGGCAGGCGAACGTCCGATTACCGGCATTTACTCAATGGGCAGCACTTCGTCCGTTGGGCAAAACAGCATCTCCGATCTTGATATCTGGGTGTGCCACCAATCGTGGCTGGATAATGAAGAGCGCCTCAATCTGCAGCGTAAGTGTACGCTGTTGCAGAAATGGTGTGTGTCGATGGGTGTGGAAGTTAGCTTCTTCCTGATTGACGAGAACCGTTTCCGCCATAATGAAAGCGGCAGCCTCGGCGGTGAAGATTGCGGTTCTACCCAACATATTTTGCTGCTGGATGAGTTTTACCGTACCGCCGTGCGTATGGCGGGTAAACGCATCCTGTGGAATATGGTGCCCGGTGAAGAGGAGCACCATTACGATGATTACGTCATGTCGCTCTATTCACAAGGCGTTCTGACGCCGAATGAGTGGCTGGATCTCGGCGGGCTTGGCACGTTGTCTGCGGAAGAGTACTTCGGTGCCAGCTTGTGGCAGCTATATAAAAGTATCGATTCGCCGTACAAAGCGGTGCTTAAAACCCTGCTGCTGGAAGCCTACAGCTGGGAATATCCCAACACGCAGCTGCTGTCGATGGACATCAAGCAGCGCCTGCACGACGGCGAAATTGTCTGCTTCGGTCTCGATCCTTACTGCATGATGCTGGAGCGCGTGACGCGCTATCTCACCAGCGTTGATGACATGGCGCGCCTCGATTTAGTGCGTCGATGTTTCTATTTAAAAGTGTGTGAAAAGCTCTCGAGCGAAGATCACCATCATCAGCGCACTGGCTGGCGCCGCGAGATTCTATCGCAGCTGGTTAAAGAGTGGGGCTGGGATGAAGAGAAGTTAGCGGTACTTGATAACCGCGCGCAGTGGAAAATCGAACGCGTACGTGAAGCGCATAATGAGCTGCTGGATGCGATGATGCAGAGCTATCGCAACCTGATTCGCTTTGCGCGCCGCAACAATTTAAGCGTCAGCGCCAGCCCGCAGGATATCGGCGTGCTGACGCGTAAACTGTATGCCGCATTCGAGGCGCTGCCGGGTAAAGTCACCTTAGTGAACCCGCAGATTTCGCCCGATCTCTCGGAAGAGAATCTCACCTTTATTCACGTTCCGGCGGGCCGCGCCAATCGTGCCGGTTGGTATCTGTATAACCAATCGCCGGACATGAGTTCCATCATCAGCCATCAGCCGCTGGAATATAACCGCTATCTGAACAAGCTGGTGGCGTGGGCGTGGTTTAACGGTTTGCTGACCAGCAAAACGCGTCTGCATATGAAAGGCAACGATCTGTGCGATCTGCCACGTTTGCAGGAGCTGGTGAACGATGTGTCGAGCCACTTCCCGCTGCGCGTGCCGGCACCGACGCCAAAAGCGCTCTACAGCCCGTGCGAAATTCGTCACTTAGCGATTATCGTCAATCTTGAGCACGATCCTACCTCGGCGTTCCGCAATCAGGTGGTGCATTTTGATTTCCGCAAGCTGGATGTGTTCAGCTTCGGTCAGCAGCAGCAATGCCTGATTGGCAGCATCGATCTGCTCTATCGCAACTCGTGGAATGAAGTGCGTACGCTGCACTTCAACGGCGAGCAGGCGATGATTGAAGCGCTAAAAACCATTCTGGGCAAAATGCATCAGGATGCTGCGCCGCCGGATACGGTAGAAGTGTTCTGCTATAGCCAGCATCTGCGCGGTTTGATTCGTACTCGCGTGCAGCAGTTGGTTTCGGAATGCATTGAGCTGCGTCTGTCGAGCACGCGTCAGGAACCGGGCCGCTTTAAAGCGTTGCGCATGGCGGGCCAAACCTGGGGCTTATTCTTCGAACGCATGAGCGTGTCGGTGCAGAAGCTGGAAAACGCCGTCGAATTCTATGGCGCGATTTCTAACAACAAGCTGCACGGCTTGTCGATCAAAGTGGAATCGAACCAGACGCCGTTGCCGCCGGTGGTGAATGGCTACGCCAGCGAAGGCATCATTCAGTTCTTCTTTGAAGACACCAATGACGATCGCGGCTTCAACATCTATATCCTCGACGAAACCAATCGCGTTGAGGTTTATCACCATTGCGAAGGCAGTAAAGAAGAGCTGGTGCGCGACGTGAGTCGATTCTATTCGTCGTCGCATGACCGTTTTACCTACGGCTCCAGCTTTATCAATTTCAACCTGCCGCAGTTCTACCAGATTGTGAATACTGGCGAACGTTTCCAGGTGATTCCTTTCCGCAGCCAAACGTTAACGCAGCTCTGCGCCACGCAGCCTGACAACGACAACGGCGACTTCCAGCCACGCTACCAAATGCATTGATCCCGCCTGCGTTCGCGCGGCGGGATGCGCTGTTACTCTGACCTGCCGCAGGAAATGCGGCTATTTCCTGTTGCTTTTACAACGTCAACTGCGATGATAAGCAACCATGGCTTAAGGACAGAAGAGCAGACAGAATGATACGAGTGATGAGTCAGCTGGGTATGGCGCTGGCACTGGTCAGCCTGGTAGGCTGTGGCCTGAAAGGACCGCTGTATTTCCCGCCGAAAGATCAGCCAAACAAGCCGAAACAGCAGGTCACCGAGCAGCAGCAAAAAGCCGCTCAGGATGCTGATGTCGGTGGTTTGGTCACCAGCAAGCCTGGTTCGCAGGCGAACTAAAATCTATGAGTAATCCGGCGGAGCAGAAAATGCAGTTCTCAAAAATGCACGGTCTCGGCAACGACTTTATGGTCGTGGATGCTGTGACGCAAAACGTCTTTTTTTCGCCGGAACTGATTCGCCGCCTGGCGGACAGAAATCTGGGGATCGGTTTTGATCAGCTTCTGATCGTCGAACCGCCTTACGATCCGGATCTCGATTTCCATTACCGCATTTTCAACGCCGATGGCAGCGAAGTCGCGCAGTGCGGCAACGGCGCTCGCTGTTTCGCCCGCTTTGTGCGTCTGAAAGGGTTGACCAACAAAAGCGACATTCGCGTCAGTACACAAACCGGGCGCATGGTGCTCAGCGTTACCAATGATGAGCTGGTGCGCGTCAATATGGGACAACCGAACTTCGAACCGCAAAGCGTGCCGCTGCGTGCCAATAAAGCTGAGAACCTTTATTTGCAGCGTGTTGCCGATCAAACCGTGATGTTTGGTGCGGTATCGATGGGCAATCCGCACTGCGTGATTCAGGTAGAAAGCGTGAAAACCGCGCCGGTGGAAACGCTCGGTCCAGAGCTGGAAAGCCACGAGCGTTTCCCGGAGCGCGTTAACGTCGGTTTCATGGAAGTGGTCAATCGTGAACACATCCGTCTGCGCGTGTACGAACGTGGCGCGGGCGAAACCCAGGCTTGCGGCAGCGGCGCTTGTGCGGCGGTGGCCTGCGGCGTTCAGCAGGGCATTTTGGCGGAGAATGTCCGCGTCGATTTGCCGGGCGGAACGCTGCATATTGCCTGGAAAGGGGAAGGGCAACCGCTGTTTATGACCGGTCCTGCCACACACGTCTACGATGGGTTTATTCATCTATGAAAAATGTCGAAGAGCAGACCGAAAGCGAGGTTTTGCTGGACGATCAATCGGTAAGCGCATTTCTGCGTGAAAACCCCGATTTCTTTATTCGCAATGCGCGCCAGGTTGAACAGATGATGGTGCCGCATCCGGTACGCGGCAGCGTTTCACTGGTGGAGTGGCATATGGCGCGTCAGCGTAACCACATCCAGCAGTTGGAAGAGGAGATCACGCTGCTGATGGAGCAGGCAACGGCTAACCATCAGCTGTTTGATCGCCTGCTGGCGCTACAAGGTCATCTTGCCGCCGCCGACAGCTTGCAAGAGATGCTGACGCGTTTGCACCGCTGGGCGCGCGAACTCGGTCTGGCCGGTGCGCACGTGCGTGTGTTCAATGACAAGTGGCACATCGGCGCACCGTCTGATTTCACCCAACTCGGCTTGTCACGTCAGGCATTCGAACCATTGCGCATTCAGCGCTTCGGCAATGAACATCACTATCTCGGCAGCCTCAACGGCCCGGAATTGCTGCTGTTGTTGCCGCAGGCCAAAGCGATTGGCTCGGTGGCGATGTCGCTGATGGGCGAACGCGGCGAGCTGGGCGTATTGATGTTTACCAGCCGCGATAATCAGCACTATCAGGCAGGCATGGGCACGCTGCTGCTGCAGCACCTGGCGCAAATGCTGCCGGATCTGCTGTCACGCTGGATTGAACGCGCATGAGTCACGTCAGTCCGCTGCTGCCGGCCGTGGATGACTTTCTGCGTTATCTGAAGGTCGAACGCCAGCTCAGTCCGCTGACGCAAAAGAATTACCAACGGCAATTGCAGGCGATTATGGCAATGGCCGATGAGATGAAGCTGACGAGCTGGTCGCAGCTGGAACCGGCGCAGGTGCGCAGCCTGGCGGCACGCAGCCGCCGTGGCGGTTTAGGCGCCAGCAGTCTGGCGCTGCGCATGTCGGCGCTGCGCAGTTTTCTCGACTGGCAAGTACATCAAGGCATGTTAAGCGCCAATCCCGCCAAAGGCATTTCCACGCCGCGTAACGCGCGCCATCTGCCGAAAAACATGGACGTCGATGAAGTTAACCAACTGCTGGAGATCGATCTCAACGATCCGCTGGCGGTGCGCGATCGCGCGATGCTGGAAACCATGTACGGCGGCGGCTTGCGTCTCTCCGAGCTGGTGAATATGGATTGTCGGCACATGGATTTGGAAGCGGGCGAAGTGCGGGTGCTGGGTAAAGGCAGCAAAGAGCGCCGCGTACCGATTGGCGGCACGGCGGTCACCTGGATTCAGCACTGGTTATCGCTGCGCGATAGCTTTGCGCCGCAGGATGATGCGGTGTTTGTCTCCAGCCGCGGCAGCCGAATTTCGACGCGCAACGTGCAGAAGCGTTTTGCCGAATGGGGCATCAAGCAAGGCGTTGCCAGCCATATTCATCCGCATAAACTGCGCCACTCTTTTGCCACGCATTTGCTGGAATCGAGCGGCGATCTGCGCGCGGTACAGGAACTGCTCGGCCACGCTAATCTGGCGACTACGCAAATCTATACCCATCTGGATTTCCAGCATCTGGCGACGGTTTATGATGCGGCCCATCCGCGTGCCAAACGAGGAAAGTCTTAATGAAGTTTTATCGTCCGCTCGGCCCGATCAAAGCGATCACTTTTGATCTCGACGACACCTTGTATGACAACCATCCCGTGATCCGCAAAACCACCGCCGAATCGCATGCAGCACTGCAGGCGTATCATCCGGCGCTGCGTGAATTCACCCCGGCGGATTATCAGGCGCTGCGTAATGAGTTGCTGGCGCGCGAACCGGAAATTTATCACGACGTGTCTGAATGGCGCCGCCGCTCGGTGGAGCTGGCGCTGCTCAATGTCGGCTTGCCGGCATCAGAAGCCAGCGCCGGTGCCAGCGACGTGATGAGCGTGTTCCATCAGTGGCGCAGCGAAGTGACCATGCCGGAAGAGACGCATCAAACGCTGACGTGGCTGGGCGAGCGCGTGCCGCTGGTGGCGATTACCAACGGCAATGCCTGTCCGGAAAAGCTCGGTATCCATCACCACTTCCAGTTCGCGCTGCGTGCCGGTCCGCACGGTCGCGCCAAGCCGTGGCAGGATATGTATCATCTGGCCGCTGAGCGTTTGGACATCGCGCCACAGCACATTCTGCACGTCGGCGACGATCTCACCACCGATGTTGCCGGTTCGCTGCGTGCCGGGATGCAAGCCTGCTGGATCAACCTGCGTGAAGGCAATCTGATGAAGATCGACGATGCGCGTTTGCTGCCGCATGTTGAAATTGATCGGTTGGCATCTCTGACCTCGCTGCTATAATAGCTGTAAATTTATCCAGTAACTGGATGCTCTCCTTTTTTAGACGGTGCTTATGGACGTTTCTGATCTGCTTGACGGCTTGAATGACAAACAGCGCGAGGCGGTCGCCGCACCGCGCAGCAACCTGCTGGTGCTGGCCGGAGCAGGCAGTGGCAAAACCCGTGTGCTGGTGCATCGCATTGCGTGGCTGCTGTCGGTAGAGAACTGCTCACCGTATTCGATTATGGCGGTGACCTTTACCAATAAAGCGGCGGCAGAAATGCGCCATCGTATCGATCAGCTGATCGGCACCAGCCAGGGCGGCATGTGGATTGGTACCTTCCACGGCCTGGCGCACCGTTTACTGCGCGCGCATCACCTGGATGCCGGTTTGCCGCAGGATTTTCAGATTCTCGACAGTGACGATCAGCTGCGTCTGCTGAAGCGCCTGATCAAAGCCATGAACCTTGATGAGAAACAGTGGCCTGCGCGTCAGGGCATGTGGTACATCAACGGCAAAAAAGATGAAGGTCTGCGACCAAAACACATCGAAAGCTATGGCAATCCGGTTGAGCAAACCTGGCTGCGCATCTATCAGGCGTATCAGGAAGCCTGCGATCGCGCCGGTTTAGTGGATTTCGCCGAGCTGCTGCTGCGCGCCCACGAACTTTGGCTTAACAAGCCGCATATCCTCAACCATTACCGCGAGCGTTTCAGCAACGTGCTGGTGGATGAGTTCCAGGATACCAACAACATTCAGTACGCGTGGATTCGCATGCTGGCGGGTGATACCGGCCGCGTGATTATCGTCGGCGATGACGATCAGTCGATTTACGGCTGGCGCGGTGCTCAGGTAGAAAACATCCAGCGCTTCCTGCAGGATTTCCCCGGCGCAGAAACCATTCGCCTGGAGCAGAACTATCGCTCGACCAACAACATTCTGAAAGCCGCGAACACGCTGATCGCCAACAACAATGGCCGCCTCGGTAAAGAGCTGTGGACCGACGGCAGCGATGGCGAAAAGATCTCGCTCTACTGCGCATTCAACGAGCTGGATGAAGCGCGCTTTGTGGTCAATCGTATTAAAAGCTGGCATGAAAACGGCAACGCGCTGCAGGATTGCGCCATTCTCTATCGCAGCAACGCCCAATCGCGTGTGCTGGAAGAGGCGCTGCTGCAAGGCAGCATGCCGTATCGCATTTATGGCGGCATGCGCTTCTTCGAGCGTCAGGAGATTAAAGATGCGCTGGCCTATCTGCGTTTGATGGCCAATCGCAATGACGATGCGGCATTTGAGCGTGTGGTGAACACGCCGGTGCGCGGCGTGGGCGATCGTACGCTCGACGTGGTGCGCCAGACCGCGCGCGATCAGCAACTCACTTTATGGCAGGCCACGCGCGAGCTGTTACAGAACAAAGTGTTAGCCGGACGCGCCGCGTCGGCGCTGCAGCGCTTCTGCGAGCTGGTCGATTCACTGGCCAGCGAAACATCCGAGATGCCGCTGCATGTGCAAACCGATCGCGTGATTAAAGACTCCGGATTGTGGGTGATGTACGAGCAGGAGAAGGGCGAGAAAGGCCAGGCGCGTATTGAAAACCTTGAAGAACTGGTCACGGCAACGCGCCAGTTCAGCTATCAGGACGAAGACGAAGATCTGATGCCGCTGCAGGCGTTTTTGTCGCATGCGGCGCTGGAAGCGGGCGAAGGCCAGGCCGACAAATGGCAGGATGCGGTGCAGCTGATGACCATGCACTCGGCGAAAGGGCTGGAGTTCAGCCAGGTATTTATCGTCGGCATGGAAGAGGGCATGTTCCCGAGCCAGATGTCGCTGGATGAAGGCGGTCGTCTGGAAGAGGAGCGTCGTCTGGCTTATGTCGGCGTGACGCGTGCGATGGTCAAGCTGACGCTCACCTATGCCGAAAGCCGTCGTCTTTATGGTAAGGAAGTGTATCACCGTCCATCACGCTTTATCGGCGAGCTGCCGGAAGAGTGCGTGGAAGAGGTGCGTTTGCGCGCCAGCGTCAGCCGTCCAGTGAGCCATCAGCGCATGGGTACGCCAATCGCGCAAAACGACAGCGGCTTCACGCTCGGCCAGCGCGTGCGCCATGCCAAATTCGGCGAAGGCACCATCATTAACCTCGAAGGCAGCGGCGAACACAGCCGTTTGCAGGTGGCGTTTCAGGGCCAGGGAATCAAGTGGCTGGTGGCGGCTTATGCCCGTCTGGAAACGGTGTAGCGCGGTTGCGCTACCTTGACGACTTTTTCGTCTCAGCGTAACATGCGCGCACTATTATCATGAGAGGACAATGCCTTGGACGCGCCCAGTCGATGCTGGCTCAATCACCTGTTTAACAGGAACTCCTAAGGTTACCTCTTTTAGCTGGTAGCCTTAGCGGTTATCAGCGACCTCCCTTTTTTACTCTCGTCGCGTGAGTTAGCACTGATTTACCCTTGAAGCGAAAGTTTCCGTTCAGGCTTCGCCGTGCCCGTAATCTACAGTGGTCACCGCTTTGTCCCATTCCGAAAAAATGGGGAGTTATTGCTATGCTGAGCGCATTTAAACTCGATCGTAATCGCCTGACGCGCATCGAGCTGGAAGAAGACAACGACAAACTCAACACGTCTGTTTGGGTCGATCTGATCGAACCCGACGACAGCGAACGCGATCGCGTGCAGTGCGAGCTCGGCCAGAGCCTGGCAACGCGTCCGGAGCTGGAAGACATCGAAGCCTCGGCGCGTTTCTTCGAAGACGAAGACGGCCTGCACATTCACTCCTTCTTCTTCTTTGAAGATGCCGAAGACCACGCGGGCAACTCCACTGTGGCATTCACCATCCGCGAAGATCGCCTGTATACGCTGCGCGAACGCGAGCTGCCAGCTTTCCGTCTCTATCGCATGCGTGCGCGCAACCAGATGCTGACCGATGGCAACGCCTATGAGCTGCTGCTGGATCTGTTTGAGACCAAAATCGAACAGCTGGCGGATGAGATCGAGAACATCTACAGCGCGCTGGAGAAACTCAGCCGCGTGATCATGGAAGGCCAGCAAGGCGAAGAGTACGACCAGGCGCTGTCACGTTTGGCGGAGCTGGAAGATATCGGCTGGAAAGTGCGTTTGTGTCTGATGGATACCCAGCGCGCCCTCAACTTTCTGGTGCGCAAAGCACGTCTGCCGGGCAACCAGCTGGAGCAGGCGCGTGAAATCCTGCGCGATATCGAATCACTGCTGCCGCATAACGAATCGCTGTTCCAGAAGGTTAACTTCCTGATGCAGGCGGCGATGGGCTTCATTAACATCGAGCAGAACCGCATCATCAAGATCTTCTCGGTGGTATCGGTGGTGTTCCTGCCGCCAACGCTGGTGGCATCAAGCTACGGCATGAACTTCGAGTTTATGCCGGAGCTGAAATGGAGCTTTGGTTACCCGGGCGCGATTAGCCTGATGATCCTCGCCGGCCTGGCGCCGTACCTCTATTTCAAACGCAAGAATTGGTTGTAACCTATCTCAAGTCCAGGTCGTCATGAATGACGACCCTACAAAACCGCTCATGACAAACGTAGGGTCGCCATTTATGGCGACCTGGTAGATAAACTTCAATTTTCTGCGTAACCTGTTGGCTCTGCTCACTATCTGATTCTCTCCTATGGCGCGCTTCTCATTGCGACTGCAATGGACACTTCTGCTGATTGCTTCGTTAGTGCTGGGGATTATCCTCCAGCTGTTCCACCTTCCTGCGGCTCTGCTGCTTGGCCCGATGATCGTCGGCACCTTTATGGGCTTGTCCGGCGCGACCGTGCGCATCGATAAACGTTTCTTCGTGCTGGCACAAGCGGTGCTCGGCTGCATGATTGGCCAGACTTTATCGCCGGGCATTCTCACACCGCTGATACAGGATTGGCCGGTAGTGCTGGCCGTACTGGTGCTGACGTTAGCAGCCAGCGGCCTTTCTGGTTTTCTGCTGGTGCGCTTCAGTAATTTGCCCGGCCCAACTGGCGCATGGGGATCATCGCCCGGCGGTGCTTCGGCGATGGTGGCGATGGCCGGTGATTTTGGGGCGGATGTGCGGCTGGTGGCGTTTATGCAGTATCTGCGCGTGCTGTTTGTCGCCACCGCTGCGGCCGTGGTGGCGCGCATTGGCCTCGGCACCAACGGCGGTGCGGCTGAACTGGTGTGGTTTCCCGCGCTGCACAGCAGCTTTCTGCTGACATTGCTGGTGATGTTCGCCGGTGCGTGGCTCGGCCAGAAGCTGCGCATTCCTTCCGGTGCTTTGTTGCTACCGGCGCTGATCGGCGCGGTGCTGCACGGCACCGATGTGGCGACCTTGCAGGTACCGGAATGGTTGCTGGCGCTGGCTTATGCGTTGATAGGCTGGAGCGTGGGGTTGCGCTTCACCCGGCCGATTTTCAAGCTTGCGCTGCGAACGCTGCCGCAAATGTTGCTGTCGATTTTCGGCTTGATGCTGCTGTGCGGCGGATTAGCCTGGATGCTGACGCGCGTTTTGCACGTCGATCTGATGACTGCCTATCTGGCAACCAGCCCGGGCGGGCTGGATACCGTGGCGATTATTGCGGCCGGCACGCGGGTCGATATGGCATTTGTTATGGCGCTGCAGACGTTGCGTCTGTTCACCATTTTGCTCACCGGCCCGGCGCTGGCGCGTTTTATTTCACGCTACGCGCATGCGCGCCCGAGCTGAGAACGCGACCGCATCGATAATAAACACGGCGAGCGCCAGCCAGATGAAGCCGAAGGTCACCATTTTATCCGGCGTCAGGCTCTCGCCGTAGAACAGCACCGCCAGCAGGAACATCAGCGTCGGGCCCAGATACTGGAAGAAGCCGACGGTCGATAAGCGCAGACGCGCGCAGGCCGCCGCAAACAGCATCAGCGGAATGGTGGTGATAATGCCCGCTGCGACCAGCTTGAGATTGAGGCTCATGGCGTTGGCGCTGAGATGGCTGGTGGCGCTATCGGCAAAGCCAAACAGGTAAATCGCCGCCAGCGGAAACAGCCACAACGTCTCGATCAGCATGCCGCTCTGCGCATCGACCTGAATCTTCTTACGCACCAAACCGTACAACGCAAAACTCAACGCCAGACCAAGGCCAATAATCGGCAGCGATCCAAATTGCCACAGCTGCACCAGCACACCGGTGGTCGCCAGCAGCACCGCCAGCCACTGCAAGCGGCGGAAGCGTTCGCGCAGGAACAGCATGCCAAACACCACGTTAATCAGCGGGTTGATAAAGTAGCCGAGGCTGGCTTCCAGCATGTGCTGATTATTCACCGCCCAGATAAACAGCAGCCAGTTGCCGCCAATGGTCACGGCGGTCAGCGCCAGCAGCAGCACCTTTTTCGGCTGCGCCAGCACGCTGCGCACCTGCGCCCAGCTACGCGTCAAGGTGATCAGCAGCAGCATAAACAGCGCGGACCAAATCACGCGATGCGTCATAATTTCGGTGGCGGGCACCTCTTTGACCAGCTTGAAATAGGCAGGCGCGATACCCCAAATGAAGTAAGCGCCGAGCGCGTAGCCAATACCCTGGCGAGTTTGTTGCGAATCCATCAAGTCATTCCAAAAGTACTGATTAGCCAATCATATAGGTGGCGGTAGCAGTAGCGATGTAATCGCCTTGCTGGTTATGTAACTCCACGCGCGCCACGGCGACTTTGTTGCCGCCGCGCAGCAGGCTGCTGGTGGCGATAAAGCGCTCGCCGCGGCCTGGGCGCAGATAATCCACGCGCATATCAATGGTGCCCATACGGGACAGGCGCTGACGCAGCTCTTCCTCGGTAATGCTCTCCTGACGCGTCAGCGCATAGCTGACACACACCAGCCCGGCGGCGACATCCAGTACCGAGGCGATGACGCCGCCATGCAAAATCTGCTGCGCCGCGTTGCCGACCAGCATGGTTTTATTGGCGAAGCCGAGTTCGGCGTAATCTGCTTCCAGTCGATCCAGCTCTAATCCGAGCGCCTGATTGAAGGGCATGTGATAAACAAAAATTTCGCCAATCAGACGGCGCGCTTCCAGCTGTGTCAGCAACGGGGATGACATAATTCCTGCCTTAAAATGTTAACGAGTTGTGTATATTATGCCGCGTTCGAGCCGCTTTCCAGTTTCGGAAATCGGCGCTGATCAACCGCAGGTTTTGCGTGTAGAATGGCCTGCTTTTTGAACCGTCACTTGACGATTACGACACGCAGTTCTCTGGAGAATTCTATGCGTAAGCATTACGCCTTGCTGGCCGCGGCGCTGATCCTTCCTGGCCTGGCGCAGGCTGAAGAAGCCACGATAAAAGAGGTTCATGATGCACCGGCAGTGAAGGGCAGCATTATCGCTAACCTGCTGGAGAAACACGATAACCCGTTCGTGCTTTATCCTTACGAAAACAACTATCTGCTCTACACCTACACCACCGACATGAACAAAGAGGCGATCTCTTCGTACAACTGGGCAGACAAAGCTAAAAATGATGAAGTAAAATTCCAGCTCAGCCTGGCGTTTCCGCTGTGGCGCGGCATTTTAGGCGATAACTCGGTGCTGGCGGCGTCCTATACTCAGCGCTCGTGGTGGCAGCTCTCGAACCGTGGCGCGTCATCACCGTTCCGTGAAACCGATTATGAGCCACAGATTTTCCTCGGCTGGGCCACCGATTACACCTTCGCAGGCTGGACCTTACGCGATGTGGAAACCGGCTTAGTGCATCAGTCGAACGGCCGCAGCGAGCCGACTTCGCGCAGCTGGAACCGAGTTTACGCGCGTTTCATGGCGCAGAACGGCAATCTGCTCGCGGAGATCAAACCCTGGTATCGTCTGCCAGAAAGTGAAAGCAATGACGATAACCCGGACATCACCAAATACATGGGTTACTACCGCGCCAAGCTCGGCTACATGATGGGCGAGAACATTTTCAGCGTGGAAGGTAACTACAACTGGAACAGCGGCTTTGGCGGTGCAACCTTCGCCTGGAGCTACCCAATCTCTGAACACGTGCGCTTTTACACGCAGGTGTTCAGCGGTTATGGTGAATCATTGATCGACTATAACCATCGCCAGACGCGCTTCGGCGTGGGCGTGACGCTCAACGATCTGTTCTAACCCGCAACAAAGACAGGATTACCGTGGCAACATCGGCAGTGCTTAATCAGGAAATGCTGGCGCAGCAGGTATTACAAGATACCTTCGGCTACCAGCAGTTCCGCCCAGGTCAGCAAAACATCATCGAAACCGCCCTGTCAGGACGCGATTGTCTGGTGGTGATGCCGACCGGCGGCGGTAAATCGCTGTGCTATCAAATCCCGGCGCTGGTGCGCGAAGGGCTGACGCTGGTGGTTTCACCGCTGATTTCACTGATGAAAGATCAGGTCGATCAGCTGCTGGCGAACGGCGTGGCAGCAGCGTGCCTCAACTCGACGCAAACGCGCGAGCAGCAGCAGCAGGTGTTTGCGGACTGTCGTACTGGCAAACTCAAGCTGCTATATATCGCGCCTGAACGCCTGATGATGGACAACTTCCTCGACAGCCTGCACCAGTGGAATCCGGTGATGCTGGCGGTGGATGAAGCGCACTGTATTTCACAGTGGGGCCACGATTTCCGTCCGGAATATGGATCGATCGGCCAGCTGCGTCAGCACTTCCCTGATTTGCCGGTGATGGCGTTAACCGCCACCGCCGATGAAACCACGCGTAACGACATCGCCCATCTGCTGCAGATGGACGATCCGCTGATTCAAATCAGCAGTTTTGACCGCCCGAATATTCGCTACACGCTGGTGGAGAAATTCAAACCCACCGAGCAGTTACTGCGTTATGTGCAGGATCAGCGCGGCAAAAGCGGCATTATTTACTGTAACAGCCGCGCCAAAGTGGAAGACACCGCCGCACGTCTGCAGAGCCGTGGCTTGAGCGTTGGCGCTTATCACGCCGGTATCGATAGCGCGCAGCGTGCCAGCGTGCAGGAAGCCTTCCAGCGTGACGATCTGCAAATTGTGGTCGCCACCGTCGCATTCGGTATGGGCATCAACAAACCCAACGTGCGCTTTGTGGTGCATTTCGATATCCCGCGCAACATCGAATCCTATTATCAGGAAACTGGCCGCGCAGGGCGTGATGGCCTGCCTGCCGAAGCGATGATGCTTTACGATCCCGCCGACATGGCGTGGCTGCGTAAATGTCTGGAAGAGAAAGTGCCCGGCCCGTTGCAGGATATTGAACGCCACAAACTCAACGCGATGGGGGCATTTGCCGAAGCGCAAACCTGTCGTCGTCTGGTATTGCTGAACTATTTCGGCGAAGGTCGCCAGCAGCAGTGCGATAACTGCGATATCTGCCTCGATCCGCCACGTCGCTACGACGGCTTGCTCGAGGCGCAAAAGGCGCTGTCGAGCATCTATCGTACCGGCCAACGCTTTGGTATGGGCTATATTGTTGAGGTTTTGCGCGGAGCGAGTAATCAGCGTATTCGCGACAACGGCCACGACAAACTGCCGGTGTACGGCTTAGGCCGCGAGCACAGTCACGAACACTGGATCAGCGTGCTGCGTCAGCTGATTCACCTCGGCATGGTGACGCAAAACATCGCCATGCATTCGGCGCTACAACTGACCGAAGCGGCGCGCCCGGTGTTACGCGCGGAAGTTCCGCTGATGCTGGCGGTGCCGCGTATCGTGACGGTGAAGACGCGCGGCAGCAGTTCGCCGAAAGTACACAGCGGCAATTACGATCGCCAGCTGTTTGCCAAGCTGCGTAAGCTGCGCAAAGCGATTGCCGATGAAGAGAATATTCCGCCGTACGTGGTGTTTAACGATGCCACGCTGATTGAAATGGCAGAACAAATGCCGATTAGCGCGTCAGAAATGCTCAGCGTGAACGGCGTCGGTCATCGCAAACTGGAGCGTTTTGGTAAGCCGTTCCTGGTGATGATCAAAGAACATGTTGATGAAGGTTAAAGGAAAAAATTCATGCTGATGTTATTCGCCACCGTCGCGCTGGTGCATCTGGTTGCGCTGATGAGTCCCGGCCCGGACTTCTTCTTTGTGTCGCAAACGGCGGCAAGCCGCTCGCGCAAAGAGGCGATGATGGGCGTTCTGGGCATTACCTTGGGCATTGTGATTTGGGCCGGTGTGGCGCTGATGGGCCTGCATCTGATCCTTGAAAAAATGGCCTGGCTGCATGAAATCATTATGGTCGGCGGCGGACTGTATCTGCTGTGGATGGGCTGGCAGCTGATGCGTTCAGCGCGTCAACGTCACAAGCAGCCGCAATCGGAAGCGCCGGTGGTGGAGCTGCCGAAAAGAGGCATGAGCTTCCTGAAAGGTTTCCTGACTAACCTGTCGAACCCAAAAGCGATCATCTACTTCGGTAGCGTGTTCTCACTGTTTGTTGGCAACGACGTTGGCGCGATGGAGCGCTGGGGCTTGTTCCTGCTGATTATCGGTGAGACGTTCGCGTGGTTTACGCTGGTAGCGGCGATTTTCGCTATGCCGTGGATGCGTGATAAGTATCAGCGTATGGCTAAGTGGGTGGATGGTATGGCAGGCGTGTTATTTGCCGGATTCGGTATTCACCTGATTATTTCGCGCTAAGCCAGGTCGCCATTAATGGCGACCCTACGTAGGGTGGGCATTTATGCCCACCGGGTTGAATATCACGCCATTCTGCGTGCGCTGGCTAACAGCGCGCCAACCGCCATAAACAATCCACCAAAGGTGCGGTTCAGCAGCTTCATCTGCTTCGGCCCTTTAATCCAGCCAGCAATGCGCGTTGCCAGCGTGGCGTAACCAATCATCACGATGATATCGACCACAATGGTGGTAACGCCGAGCACCAGATATTGCATCAGCTGCGGCTGGTGCGGCTGAATAAACTGCGGGAACAGCGCGGCAAGAAACACGATGCTTTTCGGGTTGGTGAGGTTCACCAACACC
The DNA here is from genome assembly GCF_014193275.1 of Enterobacter sp. Sphag1F. Taxonomy (NCBI): domain Bacteria; kingdom Pseudomonadati; phylum Pseudomonadota; class Gammaproteobacteria; order Enterobacterales; family Enterobacteriaceae; genus Enterobacter; species Enterobacter sp. Sphag1F. The sequence continues at coordinate 248,156 of NZ_JACHZD010000007.1, forward strand.
GCACGCTTAAACAGGCGGCGACGCGGCATCGCTTTGGCAACGGCGTCGAGATCGATACCGCCCGCTGAGCGCCACTGTTGAATGCCCAGCCACACCAGATACGCTGCGCCAGCCCACTTCAGGACTTCAAACGCCAGAATCGATTGGGAAAACAGCGCACCCAAACCGGCGCCGACCAGCACAATATGAATGGCCAGGCCGAGCTGCAAGCCGGTAATCGATGCCACCGCGCCGCGATAACCGTGGCTGATGCCGGTGCTCATGGTGTTAATCGCGCCGGAACCGGGTGAAAGGCTGAGGATAGTTGTGGTCAGCAGGTACGTTAACCACCATTCAATGGTCATGTGTGACATTCCCTGAAGTTAGCGAAGTGTGACACAATACGACAGAAAATCGCCGCACGCTACGCAGCACAGGCGCGCGAATCACGTTTTTTTCAGGGGGACGGATGCAGCATCATAAACAGAGTTGGCTCGGACGTGAGCGAGGCTTTTCGGCCTTTGCTACCGGTCCGCTGCTCGACTTCTGGCGTCGCCGTGAAGAGTGTGAATTCACCGGCGTCGGCAACCTGAAGATTCGCTACGTCCGTTTCACCTCACCGCAACATCGTCGTGTCATTCTGGTCGTGCCTGGCCGCATTGAGAGCTACATCAAGTATCCCGAACTAGCTTACGACCTGTTCATGTGCGGCTATGATGTGGTGATTATCGACCATCGCGGTCAGGGACGTTCCGAACGTCTGCTGGAAGATTCGCATCGCGGCCATGTGGTGGATTTTGGTGACTACGTTGACGATCTTGAAACGCTGTATCTGAAAGAGATAGTCAGCAACCATTATCAGCAGCGCTACGTGCTGGCCCACTCGATGGGCGGCGCGATTTTAGCGCTGTTTCTGGCGCGTCAGCCGCAGGCGTTTCATGCAGCGGTGTTCTCCGCGCCGATGTTTGGCATTGTGCTGCCGCTGCCCGACTGGATGGCGCACCGCATTCTCGACTGGACCGAAAAACTGCCCGCGCTGCGTGAAGGCTACGCGCTGGGCACCGGCCGCTGGCGCGCCAATCCGTTTGGCATCAACCGGCTGACGCACAGCCGCGAACGCTATCGCCGTAATCTGCGTTTTTACGCCGACGATCCGGCGCTTCGCGTCGGTGGGCCCACTTATCACTGGGTGCGCGAAGGCGTGCAGGCCGGGCGTGACATCTTCAATCAGGTGGCGAACATCACCACGCCGACCTTGCTGCTGCAGGCCAGTGAAGATGATGTGGTGGATAACCGCTCACAAAATCTATTTTGTACGGCGATGGCCGAAGCAGGACATCCCTGCGCGGGCAACGCGCCGTATGTGATAAAAGGAGCGCGTCATGAGATCTTGTTTGAAACAGACGCGATGCGTGCCGAAGCGCTAAACGTGGTGGTCGATTTCTTCGAACACCACGCTTAATCAATTTTACTTTCCGATATCAACACCCGAGGTTTACATGTATCACATCGTCGCATCCGACCTGGATGGCACGCTGCTCTCTCCGGATCACCGCCTGACGCCGTTCGCTCGCACTACGCTGCAGGAACTGGTGGCGCGTGACATCCACTTTGTTTTTGCCACCGGCCGTCACTATATCGACGTCGGACAGATGCGCGATAAGATCGGCATTCCGGCTTATATGATCACGTCCAATGGTGCGCGCGTGCACAACGCCGAAGGTGAACTGGTGTTCAGCCACAACCTCGACGCCGACATCGCCAGCGATTTGTATGGCCTGCAATATCATGACGAGCACATCCTGACGCACGTTTATCGCGACGATGAGTGGTTCATGAGCCGTCATCGCCCAGACGAGCAGGACTATTTCCGCGAATCGGTATTTAACTATCAGGTTTACCAGCCGGGCATGCTGCCGACCGACGGCATCAGCAAAGTGTTCTTCACCTGCGAAGATCCGGAGCGTTTAGTTCCGATGGAGCAGGCGATTGAAGCGCGCTGGGGCGATCGCGTGAATGTCAGCTTCTCGCTGCCAACCTGCCTGGAAGTGATGGCGGGCGGCGTTTCCAAAGGTCACGCGCTGGAAGCGGTAGCGAAACAGCTCGGCCACTCGCTGAAAGAGTGCATCGCCTTCGGCGACGGCATGAATGATGTGGAGATGCTCAGCATGTCAGGTAAAGGCTGCATCATGCGTAATGCGCAGCAGCGCCTGAAAGATACCTTGCCGACGCTGGAAGTGATTGGCAGCAACGCGGATGACGCCGTACCGCACACGCTGCGTAAATTGTTCCTCGCGTAGTTTGCGATGTGGTCGCCATCAATGGCGACCCTACGTTCGGTCAGTATGTTCATGCGCACCGAAATGTTAAATGAAGTTATTTTAACCATATGTAAACCAGATAGTTCAGACCGATAACGACAGTTTGTTTACACTAGCGCCACTGTTCATTTTGGGATCGTCACTGTGCCGTTACTGATCGTTACCACCATTCTGTGGGCTTTTTCCTTCAGTTTAATCGGGGAATACCTCGCAGGTCAGGTGGATTCCTGGTTCTCTGTATTAATGCGTCTGGCGCTTGCCGCCATCGTCTTCCTGCCGTTCCTGCGCTGGCGCGGATATCGTGCTTCCACCATCTTGCTGTATATGCTGGTGGGCATGCTGCAGCTCGGCATCATGTATCTGCTGAGCTTTGAAGCTTATCTGTATCTCAGCGTGACCGAGTTCCTGCTGTTCACCGTGATGACGCCGCTGTATGTCACGCTGATCTACGATTTGCTCAGCCGACGTCCGCTGCGTATTGGCTATGCCTTCAGCGCGTTGCTGGCGGTAATCGGTGCGGCGATTATTCGTTACGACAAAGTCAGTGACCATTTCTGGTTCGGATTGCTGCTGGTGCAGGCGGCAAACATCTGCTTCGCCATCGGCATGGTGGGCTACAAACGTCTGCAGGAAACTCGCCCGATGCCGCAGCACACCGCGTTTTCTTGGTTCTATCTGGGCGCAGTGATCATCGCGGTAATCGCGTGGAGCTTGTGGGGTAATCCGAACAAACTGCCAACCACCTCGCTGCAGTGGGGCATTCTGGTGTGGCTGGGCGTGGCGGCTTCAGGCTTGGGCTACTTTATGTGGAACTACGGCGCAACGCAGGTGGATGCCGGTACGTTGGGCATTATGAATAACATGCATGTGCCAGCGGGCTTGCTGGTGAATCTGGCGATCTGGCAGGAGAAACCGCATTGGCCGAGTTTTATCGCCGGTGCCGCCGTGATTTTTGCCTCGCTTTATGTACATAAACGCTGGGTATTAGGTAAGAAAAGCAACGCATAGGCCTAAAGGGAAGGGATAGCGCGTCAGAGGGCAAAGTATCTGCGCGTTTATGTTCGGTGCGCATAAATGCGCACCCTACAAAATCATCGTCGTATGTCGTAGGAGCGCCATTTATGGCGACCGTTTTAACTCTTCTTAGCCGGCCCCGGACGATGAATCATCGTCAAACCTTTCAGGAAATTACGCAGAATCTGGTCACCGCATTCGCGGAAATTCTTATGGTCCGGATTGCGGAAAATCGCGCCAACCTCAGCCTGTGAAATCTTAAAGTTCGCTTTCAGCAGCACATCCGGGATATCGGTGGTCTTCAGCTCAAACGCGATACGCAATTTCTTCATGAAAATGTTGTTATTCATGCGGCGCTCAATCGAAGGCGCGGGCGCATCTTCACTCTTACCGCGACGGTAAAAAATCAGACCGTTGAGGAAATAGCCCATCAATACATCCGGCAGCTTGCGAAACGCGGCGTCGTCATCTTTCTTCATCCATGCCTGCACATCTTCCAGCGGCACTTCACTCCCCGCCAGGGCAAAAATCTCCACCACTTTGCTATCGCTCAAATCAAGCATATAGCGCACGCTGCGCAGAACATCGTTACTCATCATGGTGAAACTCTCTTGGTCGCGGGTTGAGGCGGCGCATTATAGAGCAGGCGGGACAGGGATAACAGCGCGGGCGACCTTCGCCGCCCAACAACATCAGGATGAGAGGGTTTGCAGTGAGCCCGGGCGCGCGGCATCGCGCACGAATGGCAGATGTTCACAGGCGTGCTGACGGGCAAACCGCACAAAGGCTTCCATTACTGGCTGGCGCTGCTCGCCTTCGCGTACGGCGGCATACAAGCGGCTCCACAGGCCATCGCCCAAGGTCTTCGTCACCACCAAACCTTGCTGCTCAAAATTCTCTACCACCCAATGCGGCAGCGCGGCGATGCCCATGCGCGCCGACACCATCTGAATCAGCAATAGCGTGTTATCCACGCTCTTCAAAGCCGGGCTGACGCCCGCAGGCTGCAGGAAATGGCGCCACACATCTAAACGCTGACGCTGCACCGGATAGATCATCAACACTTCATCGGCCATATCTTCCGGGGAAATATGCTCAAGCTGCGCCAATGGATGATCCGGTGCCATCACCAAACGCACTTCAAAATCGAACATCGGTGAATAGAACAATCCGCTGCGCGGCAGAATATCGGAGGTTAACACCACATCCAGCTCGCCCTGCTGCAATGCGGGTTGAGGATCAAAGGTCACGCCGGATTTGAAATCCATCACCACCTGCGGCCAGCTCTGGCGGAAATTATTCAGCGCGGGCGTCAGCCACTGAATACAGCTGTGACACTCAATGGCGATACGCAACGTGGCCTGATGCGGCTCATGACACGCCTGCAAAGCCTGCTGAATCTGCGGCAAAACCTGCTCGGCCAACTGCAGCAAAATCTCTCCCTGCGGCGTAAAACGCAGCGGCTGGCTTTTGCGCACAAACAGACGAAAGCCCAGCCGCTGTTCCAGATCGCTGAACTGGTGAGACAACGCCGATTGCGTCTGATGAAGCTGTGAGGCGGCGGCGGCTAACGAGCCGGTGTTCCGTAACGCCTGCAGCGTCCGCAGGTGTTTGAGTTCGATCATGAGAATCCTTCACATCGAGATTGAACAAATTGCGCTTGAGGAACATACAGTACCCGCAGATTATGGCGGTGTAAACATCTGGACGGCTAAACATCTCTGCACCCTACTCAGTTAAGAATATCTGGAGAACAGAAAATGACCATTCTGAACCACACTCTCGGTTTCCCTCGCGTTGGATTGCGTCGTGAATTGAAAAAAGCACAGGAAAGCTACTGGGCAGGTAAAAGCTCACAGGAAGAGCTGCTGGCGGTGGGGCGCGAACTGCGCGCTCGTCACTGGCAACAGCAGAAAGAGGCGGGCGTCGATCTGCTGCCGGTCGGCGATTTCGCCTGGTACGATCACGTGCTGACAACCAGCCTGCTGCTGGGCAACGTGCCTGCACGCCACCAGAACAAAGATGGATCCGTCGATCTCGACACGCTGTTTCGTCTTGGCCGTGGCCGCGCCCCAAGCGGTGCACCGGCGGCGGCGGCGGAAATGACTAAATGGTTCAACACCAACTATCACTACATGGTGCCGGAATTCACTCAAGGCCAGCAGTTCAAGCTGGCCTGGACTCAATTGCTGGATGAAGTCGACGAAGCGCTGGCGCTCGGCCACAAGATTAAACCGGTGCTACTCGGCCCGGTTACCTATCTGTGGCTGGGTAAAGTGAAAGGTGTGCCGTTCGATCGCCTGTCACTGCTTAAAGACATTCTGCCGGTTTACCAACAGGTGCTGGCGGAACTGAAAAAACGCGGCATTGAATGGGTACAAATCGACGAACCTGCACTGGCGCTGGAACTGCCGCAAGCGTGGCGCGATGCGTTCAAACCGGCTTACGACGCGCTGCAGGGTGAAAGCAAACTGCTGCTCACCACCTATTTCGACAGCATCGGTCAGAACCTCGACGTGATCAAGGCGCTGCCGGTGCAAGGCCTGCACGTTGACCTGGTGCACGGAAAAGACGATATCCAACAGCTTAATGAACAGATCCCGGCAGATTGGCTGCTTTCCGTCGGCGTGATCAACGGACGTAACGTGTGGCGCGCGGATCTCAGCAGCTGGTTTGCACGTCTGCAGCCGCTGGTGGGTCAGCGTCAACAATTGTGGATCGGATCATCTTGCTCGCTGCTGCACAGCCCAATCGATCTCAGTGTGGAAACGCGCCTTGATGAAGAGGTGAAAAGCTGGTTCGCCTTTGCCCTGCAGAAGTGCGCTGAGCTTGCACTACTGAGTCAGGCGCTGAACAACAACGATGCCGCTTCGCTGGTCGAATGGAGCGCACCGATTCGTGCGCGTGCCAATTCCACGCGCGTTCACAATGCCGCAGTCGGCGAGCGTTTGGCGAAAATCCAGGCTAAAGATGTTGAACGTACCAGCAACTACACTCAACGTGCCAAAGCGCAGCGTAACCGCTTCAACCTGCCAGCGTGGCCGACCACCACCATCGGTTCATTCCCGCAAACCACCGAAATTCGCGGCCTGCGTCTCGACTTCAAAAAAGGCAACATTGATGGCGGTAATTACCGCACTGGCATCGCCGAACACATCAAACAGGCGATTGTTGAGCAGGAACGTTTGGGTCTCGACGTGCTGGTGCACGGGGAAGCAGAGCGTAACGACATGGTGGAATACTTCGGCGAGAACCTCGACGGCTTTGTATTCACCCAAAATGGCTGGGTACAGAGCTACGGTTCACGCTGCGTTAAACCGCCGATCATCATCGGCGACGTAAGTCGTCCGCAAGCAATTACCGTTGAGTGGGCGAAGTACGCGCAGTCGCTGACCGACAAGCCGGTGAAAGGCATGCTGACCGGTCCGGTGACGATTCTCTGCTGGTCATTCCCGCGTGAAGATGTGAGTCGCGAAACCATCGCCAAACAGATTGCGCTGGCATTGCGTGACGAAGTGGAAGATCTGGAAAAAGCCGGTATCGGCATTATTCAGATTGATGAACCGGCACTGCGCGAAGGCCTGCCGCTGCATCAGTCCGATTGGGCCGCGTATCTGACCTGGGCAGTGGATGCATTCCGTCTCAATGCCGCCGTAGCGCAGGATGACACCCAGATTCACACCCACATGTGTTACTGCGAGTTCAATGACATTATGGATTCGATTGCCGCGCTGGATGCGGACGTCATCACCATCGAAACCTCACGTTCCGATATGGATTTGCTGGATACCTTTAAGGAATTCGACTATCCCAACGAAATCGGTCCGGGCGTGTATGACATTCACTCGCCGAACGTGCCGAGCGTGGAGTGGATGGAAGAGTTGCTGCGCAAAGCGGCGCAGAGCATTCCGGAAGCGCGTTTGTGGGTGAATCCGGATTGTGGCCTGAAAACCCGTGGTTGGACGGAAACCCGTCAGGCACTGGCGAATATGGTCAAAGCGGCGCAAAACCTGCGGGGTGAAACGGCTTAGAAGCTGTAAATGAGGTTGGGGCGCAAAGGCGCCCCTTTTATTACGCGTTTGGCGCTACGCCATACTGCGCGAACCACGCCAGCATGCGTTGCCAACCATCTTTGGCGGAATCAGCGTGATAACTGGCACGATAATCCGCGTTGAAAGCATGTCCGGCATCCGGATATACCACGATCTCTGCTTTGGCATTGGCGGCGTGCAGCGCCTGACGCATCTTATCAATGCTCTCCAGCGGGATGCTCTCATCCTGACCACCGTAAAGACCCAGCACCGGCGCATTTAAATCGACCGCAACATCAATCGGATGCTTCTGCTGCTTCAGCGTCTTCTCACCGTCTAAACGGCCATACCATGCCACCGCCGCGCGGACCTGCGGATTGTGCGCGGCAAACAGCCAGCTAATGCGTCCGCCCCAGCAGAAACCGGTAATCGCCAGACGACGGATATCACCATCGTGGCGCGTGGCCCAGTTGGCCACATGATCGAGATCGGACAACACCTGCGAATCTGGAACTTTGCTCACCAACTCTTTGAACAGCGTGGGAATGTCGTTGTAATCGTTGGGATCGCCTTCACGGAAATAGAGTTCGGGAGCGATCGCCAGATAACCTTCCAGCGCCAGACGGCGGCAGACATCACGGATATGCTCGTGCACGCCGAAAATCTCCTGCACCACCAACACCACCGGTAAGGTGCCTTGATACTCTTTTGGTCGGGCATAATAGGCGGGCAGATTTTCCCCCTGGCTCGGAACCGAGGTCTCGCCAGCATGAATTGCGTCGCTGGTGGTAATAATGGTGCTGCTTGCGGTGGGCTGAACGGCGGGTGCAAAGCCGCCGGGTGCCGTTTTTTGTGCCATATTGTCTTCGGTTTTCATTGTTCTCTCCGTGCTAGCAAATGCGCAATCACGTAACTATAGCCTGGCGAAGTGAAGCAAGGCTGGCGTAAGGTGCAGAGGGATTTTTTCACGTGTGCTGCTTCTCTATTAACATTGCCACCAACACTTACACAGCACCGCTTGTAGCAATTCAGAATTGCACAACGTTAATGTGTGATGTAAATCACATAATGTTTTTCTGATAATGTAAGTTTCATTGTTGATGGTGAATTGAGTCACATATTTATGCCGTCTGCTCACGTAGAGTGGCGCGCACATCCCCAATTATCAGGAGTCTGTTATGGCCCAGTCTGACGTTTTCCACCTTGGCATCACCAAAGCTGATTTGAAAGGAGCCACGTTGGCCATCGTGCCTGGCGATCCTGAGCGCGTGAAGAAAATCGCCGCGCTGATGGACAATCCACAGCATCTGGCTTCACACCGTGAATTCACCACCTATCTGGCCGAAGTGGATGGCAAACCGGTTGTGGTGTGCTCCACCGGTATCGGCGGACCTTCAACTTCGATTGCGGTTGAAGAGCTGGCACAACTCGGCGTGCGCACCTTCCTGCGCGTTGGCACCACTGGCGCTATCCAGCCGCATATTAATGTGGGCGATGTTCTGGTCACCACCGCATCGGTGCGCCTCGACGGCGCCAGCCTGCATTTTGCGCCGATGGAATTCCCGGCCGTGGCTGATTTCACCTGTACCACCGCGCTGGTGGCAGCCGCAGAAGCGTGCGGCGCGAAAACCCACATTGGTATTACCGCCTCATCTGATACCTTCTATCCAGGCCAGGAACGCTACGACACCTTCTCGGGTCGCGTGGTGAATCGCTTCCAGGGTTCAATGGAAGAGTGGCAGCAAATGGGCGTCCTTAACTATGAGATGGAATCCGCTACACTGTTAACCATGTGCGCCAGTCAGGGACTGCGTGCCGGCATGGTGGCGGGTGTTATCGTGAACCGTACGCAAAAAGAGATCCCGGATGCCGCGACCATGAAACAGACCGAAAGTGATGCGGTGAAAATTGTGGTTGAAGCCGCGCGTCGCTTAATTTAGTGCGCCAGTCAGGGATGAATTCGAGACCAGGCTTATAAGGATTCCAGCTATTTCCTGATTAGAATGCGCGCAATTTCAGCAGCTACTGAGAAATTTCTTATGCGCAAAATGGTTTCTGTCTCACGTCCCAATTTCATGAATAATCCCGCTACTGCACAATCACGCGTTGAAGGTGCAGCAGCGAGATTTCGCCAGGCGATGGCGGCGAATAACTATCCTCTTGCGCGTCAGTGCTGTGAAGAAGTGCTGCGCGTGTTGCCCAATCATATGCAGGTGCTGAGCGACTACGCGTTAACCCTGATGCGTGTGGGCGAGCACAAAAAATCCTATAAAATTTACCAGAAGATCTATCAGGCTCCGGCCGCGCAGCGCGCGCAGGCGTCGGAAACCTGGCTGGATGGATTAACCGAAGTGTGTGGCTGGCTTAATAAAGAGGATGAGGTGGCGCGTTACGGCCTCGAATCACTGCAGAATTCCGATGTGACTTTCAGTAAAGGGGCGAAAATACCATTCCCTTCTGACGCGCCGCCGCCGATTAACCGCAGTAATCCAGCAGAGAATATCATCTCCTTTAGCCTGTATGGCGGCCAGCCACGCTACTGCGAAACCTTGATTAAAAACATCGAAGTGGCGCGTGAGTTCTACCCTGACTGGATCTGCCGCATCTATCTTGACGACAGCGTGCCGCAGCACGTCTGGCAGCGCCTGAAGCAGCCAAACACTCAGCTGGTGGATATGTCGCATGAGAAAACTATCTTCCCAACGCTGTGGCGTTTCCTGGTGATGGACGATGCCAGCGTCAAACGCTATATCGTGCGTGACGCGGATTCCTTGCTGTCCGAGCGCGAAGTGGTGGCGGTAGAAGCATGGCTGAATTCGCCTTATTGGTTCCATCATATGCGTGATTACTTCTCGCATACTGAGTTGCTGCTGGCAGGCATGTGGGGCGGCTGCCACGGCGTGTTCCACAATGTTGAACAGCAGATGCGTGATTTTATCGCCCAGTATGCCGGTAGCGAGCGCTTCACCGATCAGTACTTCCTCAAAGTGGCGCTGTGGCCAACGGTGCGCGAAAGCATATTGAATCATGACGATATTTTCCGCTTCCACCACGCACAACCATGGCCGGCACATCAGCCAATTCGCTGGCAAACCGACAGTTTCCACGTCGGCAGCAACGCCGGTTTTGCCAGCATGGCGGGCCCAGTTGAAAATGCTGATAACGGTTGGCAGCAGGTTGAGATCACCTACGACGGAAAAAGCTGGACCTATCCGGCCAAAATCCAGGGTGAAACCGAATGGGTGTTGCCGATGCCATTCTTCCTGATTGATGCGTGGAAAGCGGGCGATCTAACCGTGAAAGCCCTATAAGTAGTAAACGTTTTCCCTAAATGCGGCTTGAAGTGTGAAGGGAAAAAAATCTGGACATTCATACAGTACGCCTCTACCTTTTCCCTCAGCGAGACGATCCGCGGGGGGATTATGGATCAGCAACTTATCATTAGCGGCGCGCTGGCGCTGACCGGTTTGGGCATTGGCTGGATCATCGCCCAACTGCGCGGCGGCCATCAGCACGCCAGCTTCACCACCGAGCGTCGCCTGTTGGAAGAGGCGCAGCAGCGGCAACAGCAGCAGCTCGAACAGTTACAGCAGCAAATCCAGCAACGCGAACAGGAGATGCGCCAGCTACACGGCGCGCTCAGCGGTGCGCAGGAACGTTTGCAGCAGCTTGACTACTGGCGCGGCGAAAGTGAACAGCTCAGTCGTGAGCTGCGTAATCAGCTGGAAGTAAACAGCGCACAGGAAGCCGAACTGCGTGAAGTGACCATTCGTCTTGAAGAGACACGCTACGGTGCAGAAGAGAAGCAGCGACTGCTGACCAACAGCGAACAGCGTCTCAGCGCGCAGTTTGAAAATCTCGCCAACCGCATCTTTGAAAACAGCGGGCGGCGCGTCGATGAACAGAACCGTCAAAGTCTGAATAGCCTGATTGGCCCACTGCGTGAACAGCTGGATGGTTTCCGCCGTCAAGTGACTGATAGCTTTGGCGTGGAAGCGCGCGAGCGTCACACGCTGACTCACGAAATTCGCCAGTTGCAGCAACTCAACGCGCAGATGGCGCAGGAAGCGGTCAATCTTACTAAGGCGCTGAAAGGCGACAACAAAATTCAGGGCAACTGGGGCGAAGTGGTGTTGGCCCGCGTGCTGGAAGCCTCTGGCTTGCGTGAAGGCTACGAATACCAAACGCAGGTAAGCGTGCAGCTGGAACAGCAGGGCAGGATGCAACCGGATGTGATCGTCCGTTTGCCGCAGGGCAAAGATGTGGTGATTGACGCCAAAATGACGCTGGTTGCCTACGAGCGCTACTTCAACGCCGACGATGAAGCCACGCGTGAGCAGGCGATTCAGGAGCACGTTAACGCCATGCGCGGCCACATCCGCCTGCTGAGCCGTAAAGATTACCAACAATTGCCCGGTTTACGCTCTCTGGATTATGTGTTGATGTTTATCCCGGTGGAACCGGCGTTTCTGTTGGCGATTGATCGTCAGCCCGAGCTAATCAGCGAAGCGTTACAGCAGAACATTATGCTGGTCAGTCCCACCACGTTGCTGGTGGCGCTGCGCACTATCAACAATCTCTGGCGTTATGAACACCAAAGCCGCAACGCACAGCGCATCGCCGACCGGGCAACGCGGCTGTACGACAAAATGCGGCTGTTTGTCGATGACATGAGCGGTATCGGCCACAATCTCGACAAAGCGCAGCAAAGTTATCATCAGGCGATGAAAAAGCTGTCTGAAGGGCGCGGCAACCTGATCGCGCAAAGTGAAGCTTTTCGAACGCTTGGCGTGGAGATCAAACGTCCAATTAATCCGCAACTGGTTGAACAAGCGCAGCCGGAAGAGGCGGATGAAGATTGGGCAGACGATCGCACCGAGGATGAAAACGTTGCAGAACCAACAACAGACTCGCTGCGCCGCATCAATGAATAGCACGGTGGTCGCGTGCTCGTGTAGCGCGACTCTGATACACTTCGGCAAGAATTGTTTGTGGAACAGGTAAAACCGATGGCAGATGAATCACAGCAGGAAACTACCCATTTTGGCTTCCAGACCGTCGCGAAAAGCGAAAAGGCCGATAAAGTCGCGGACGTGTTTCACTCCGTCGCGGCAAAATATGACCTGATGAACGATTTGATGTCGTTTGGCATCCATCGTGTCTGGAAGCGTTTTACCATTGACAGCAGCGGCGTGCGCCGCGGTCAGCGCGTGTTGGATCTGGCGGGTGGTACCGGCGATCTGACGGCAAAATTCTCACGTCTGGTGGGCGAAACCGGCCAGGTTGTGCTGGCAGACATCAATAGCTCGATGCTGAAGATGGGCCGCGAAAAGCTGCGTAATCTCGGCGTGTCGGGCAATGTTAGCTATGTGCAGGCGAACGCCGAAGCGCTGCCGTTCCCGGATAACTACTTCGATTGCATCACCATCTCCTTCGGCTTGCGTAACGTGACCGAAAAAGAGAAAGCGCTGGCATCGATGTTCCGCGTGCTGAAGCCGGGTGGACGTTTGCTGGTGCTGGAGTTCTCGAAGCCGCTGCTGGAGCCGCTCAGCAAAGCTTACGATACCTATTCATTCCATATTCTGCCGCGTATTGGTCAGCTGGTGGCGCAAGATGCTGAAAGCTATCGCTATCTGGCGGAGTCGATTCGTATGCATCCCGATCAGGAAACCCTGAAAGCGATGATGAACGATGCGGGCTTTGAAAATACCACCTACTTCAACATGACTGGCGGTATTGTCGCGCTGCATCGCGGATTTAAATTCTAATCCATCATGACTTTAACTCCTCTCATCACCGGCGGTCTTGAGACCGCCCTGAACCGTGTTCTCTATCGCGATCGCAGCCTGAAAGCCGCACGCCAGCGTTTGGCGGGCAAGGTATTGATGCTGCGTCTGCAAGAGCTCGATTTTCCTTTGGTGCTGGTGTTTAGCGAATCCCAACTCGATGTGCTGAGTGATTGGCAAGACAACAGCGACTGCACGGTGAGCTTGCGTGTCAGTACCTTGCCGAAACTGCGCGACCGCCAGCAGCTCACCAGCTTGATTCGTAGCGGTGAACTGAAGGTGGACGGCGATTTGCAGGTGGTACAGCAATTCTCCGCGCTGATGGATCTCGCCGAGCTGGATCCGGCGGAATATCTCGCGCCGTGGATTGGCGATATCGCCGCGCAAGGCGTAAGTCAGGCCGCGCAGCAGGCGCTGAAATTCGTGCAGCAGCAGTTCACCCGCCGCCAGGATTATCTTGGTCAGGTGCTGACGGAAGAGTGGCGCGTTGCGCCGGGCGCACTGGAGCTGGCATGGTTTTGCGAGGAAGTGGAAGCGATGGAACGTTCGCTCAATGCGTTTGAAACGCGTTTAGCACAGCTGGAGGCGAAATGACGCTGGGAGAAATTCGGCGCTTATACTTCATCATCAAGATCTTTCTGACTTACGGCCTTGATGAACTGATTCCCCGCATGCGCTTCACGCTGCTTTTACGCTTGTGGCGCCGCTGCATTTTCTGGATCCCCAATAAACATCAAGACGCCAGCGCTGGCGTGCGTATCCGTTTAGCGATGGAGCAACTGGGTCCGGTGTGGATCAAATTCGGTCAAATGCTCTCCACGCGCCGCGATCTGTTCCCACCGGCGATTGCCGATGAGCTGGCGGTGCTGCAAGACCGCGTTGCGCCGTTTGATGGCGTCAAAGCCAAAGAACAGATTGAAAAGTCGATTGGCGGCCCGGTGGAAACCTGGTTTGAAGACTTCGATATCAAACCGCTGGCGTCGGCATCTATCGCGCAGGTGCATACCGCCACGCTGAAATCCAATGGCCGCGCGGTAGTGATAAAAGTGATTCGTCCCGACATCCTGCCGGTGATCAGAGCCGATATGCGACTGATTTACCGTCTGGCGCGTTGGGTACCGCGTTTGCTGCCAGATGGACGTCGTCTGCGTCCGGTGGAAGTGGTGCGTGATTACGAAAAGACCTTAATTGATGAGCTGAATCTGCTGCGTGAAGCGGCGAACGCCATCCAGCTGCGTCGTAACTTTGACCAGAGCCGCATGCTGTATGTGCCGGAAGTGTTCTCGGATTATTGCAGCGAATCGATGATGGTAATGGAGCGCATTTACGGCATTCCTATCTCGGATATCGCCACGCTGGAGCAGCATGGCGTCAATATGAAACTGCTGGCCGAGCGTGGTGTGCAGGTGTTCTTCACTCAGGTGTTCCGCGACAGCTTCTTCCATGCCGATATGCATCCCGGCAACATCTTCGTCAGTTACGATCATCCGGAAGATCCGCAATACATCGGCATCGACTGCGGTATCGTCGGTTCGCTGAACAAAGAAGATAAGCGCTATCTGGCTGAGAACTTTATTGCTTTCTTCAACCGCGATTACCGCAAAGTGGCTGAGCTGCATGTGGATTCGGGCTGGGTGCCGCCGGACACCAACGTCGAAGACTTTGAGTTTGCCATTCGTACCGTGTGTGAGCCGATTTTCGAAAAGCCGCTGGCTGAGATTTCGTTTGGTCACGTGCTGCTGAACCTGTTCAACACCGCGCGTCGCTTTAATATGGAAGTGCAGCCGCAGCTGGTGCTGCTGCAGAAGACGCTGCTGTATATCGAAGGGATTGGTCGTCAGCTCTATCCGCAGCTCGACCTGTGGAAAACCGCCAAGCCGTTCCTCGAAGATTGGATCAAAGATCAGATTGGTATCCCGGCGATTATGCGGGCGGTGAAAGAGAAAGCGCCGTACTGGGCGGAAAAACTGCCGGAGTTGCCGGAGCTATTTTACGACAGCATGCGCCAGCACAAATTATTGAAGCACAGCGTCGATAAACTCGTCACCGATTTAAACGTACAGCGAACACGTAATCATCAGGCGCGCTATCTGTTTGGTGTAGGCGCTACACTGTTATTAAGTGGCACCGCCGTGCTGTTAAGTCGACCGGATTGGGATTTCTTCCCGGCGCTATTAATGGCCGCTGGCATCGTCACCTGGCTTATTGGCTGGCGCAAGACAAACTGATTGTCTGCCTGGTACAAATCGCGTAATGTCGCAAGCTAAAGCCCGAAATCATACGGGCTTTCTGTGCGTTACAGTCAACAGTTTTTCACAGAATATTAGAGGCATATCTCATGGGCGGTATCAGTATTTGGCAATTGTTAATCATTGCCGTCATTGTTGTTCTTCTGTTCGGTACCAACAAGCTTCGCAACCTGGGTTCGGATTTAGGATCTTCCATTCGCGGCTTCAAAAAAGCCATGGGCGATGAAGACGATAAAAAGGATCAACCGAAAGAGCAGGACGCTGACTTCAACGCCAAAACTCTGGCAGACAAACAGCAAACCACGGCGACTAAAGACGACGCCCGGAACGACAAGCAGGTATAACTGTGTTCGACATTGGTTTTAGTGAACTGGTATTGGTGTTCGTGATCGGGCTGATTGTGCTTGGCCCGCAACGATTACCGGTTGCGGTGAAAACCGTCGTCGGCTGGATCAGAGCCATTCGCTCGCTGGCCGCGAATGTACAAAACGAACTGGCGCAAGAGCTGAAACTGCAGGAACTGCAGGACAGCCTGAAAAAGGTGGAAGAAGCGGGCCGTGGCACGCTGTCACCCGAGCTGAAAGAGTCGATGGAAGAACTGCGTAAAACCGCCGACTCGATGAAGCGTTCGGTGCAGCAGAGTATCGATGTCGAAAAAGAGGAAGATGAAGCCAACACCATTCATCAGACTCAGCCAGCAGCAGCGCAGCCCGCCACTTCACCTGCGGTCACGCCTGCTGCAGCGGAACATCAAACCAGTGCACCCGCACAGGCTCCGCAGCCAGACAACGTCGCTTCAGAAGCAGAAACCCATCCCGTCGCCAGTGCTCCTGAAAGCACCGCGAAGATTTCTCTCGTAAAAGATGAACGATAAACATGGCCGTTGAAGATACCCAACCGCTCATTAGCCATTTGATTGAGCTGCGCAAGCGTTTGTTGAATTGCATCATCGCTGTTTTAGTCATCTTTTTGTGTCTGGTCTATTTCGCGAATGATATCTACCATCTGGTTGCGGCACCGTTGATTAGCCAGATGCCAGCCGGGGCGAGCATGATCGCCACCGACGTGGCATCGCCGTTCTTCACGCCGATCAAGCTCACCATTATTGTTTCGGTGTTTCTGGCCGTGCCGGTGATTTTGTATCAGGTGTGGGCGTTTGTGGCGCCTGCGCTCTATCGCCACGAGCGCAAACTGGTGATGCCGTTGCTGTTCTCCAGTACGCTGCTGTTTTACGTCGGCGTGGCGTTTGCTTATTTCATCGTGTTCCCGCTGGCGTTTGGCTTCTTCGCCAAAACCGCGCCGCAAGGCGTCACCATCGCCACGGATATCACCAACTACCTCGACTTCGTCATGACGATTTTCATGGCGTTTGGTGTGGCGTTTGAGGTGCCGATTGCGATTGTGCTGCTGTGCTGGACCGGCATTACGTCACCCGAAGATTTGAAGAAGAAACGTCCTTATATGTTGGTTGGCGCGTTCGTGGTTGGGATGCTGCTCACACCGCCGGATGTTTTCTCGCAAACTTTGCTCGCTATTCCGATGTACTGCCTGTTTGAAGTCGGCGTATTCTTCTCCCGCTACTATGTGGGTAAAGGACGTAAGGCTTCGGATGAGGAACACAACACCGAATCCTGACGTCTTCGGTAAGATGCATCTAAACCGCCCCGCTGGGCGGTTTTTTATTGGGGAGAAAACATGTTTGATATCGGTGTAAACCTGACCAGCACGCAATTCGCAAAAGATCGCGATCAGGTGGTAAAACGTGCGCGCGAAGCAGGCGTCACCGGCCTGTTAATTACCGGCACCAACGCGCTGGAGAGCCAGCAAGCACGCCAACTGGCAGCGCAACATGCAGGATATTGCTGGTCAACCGCTGGCGTCCATCCGCACCATGCCAGTGAATGGTCGGCGGAAATCGCGAATACCTTACGTCGCCTGGCGGAAAGCGAGCAGGTGGTCGCGATTGGCGAATGTGGCCTGGATTTCAATCGTAATCTTTCGGCCCACGATCAGCAGGAATACGCTTTCGATGCGCAGCTGGCGCTGGCCGCTGAGCTGCAGCTGCCGGTGTTTTTGCATTGCCGTGAAGCGCACGATCGTTTTGTCGCGGTGCTTGAGCCGTGGCTGCCGAAGTTGGTCGGCGCTGTCGTTCACTGCTTTACCGGTACGCGTGACGAGCTGCAAGCGTGTCTGGCGCTGGGATTGTCGGTGGGCATTACCGGCTGGGTATGCGATGAGCGTCGCGGTATGGAACTGCGTGAATTGCTGCCGCTGATTCCGGCTGAGCGCCTGTTACTGGAAACCGATGCACCGTATTTACTGCCGCGCGATATGCATCCGCGTCCCACTTCGCGCCGCAATGAACCGTGCTTCTTGCCGCATATTGTGCAGCAGGTGGCGAACTGGCGTGGCGAAGAAGCTGAAGCGCTAGGCGCGCAGGTTAATCTCAACGCGCGCCAGCTGTTCAAACTCGCTTAGAGTTTGCGGAACTGCTTGTTATCCACGCTGCGCATCACCTGTTTGTTCAGCATGTTGAGCAGCAGAACGGAGCGCGTTTCACCATCCGGCTCGGCAAAAATGGCGCGCAGCCCTTCGAAAGTGCCATCGGTGATGATCACTTCATCACCGCTCTGCGGGGTTTCCGGATCCAGCACGATCTGCGGCGCGTCGGTCTGCAGCGCTTCGATCACATCATGTGATACGGTGGCCGGCATGGTGCCGAAGCGCACGAAGTGGCTGACGCCGCGCGTGCTGCTGATGGTGGTGGTGTGAATCGCTTCGGGATCGAACTCGATAAACAGATAGTTAGGGAACAGCGGCTCACTCACGGTGGTGCGTTTACCGCGCACAATCTTCTCCAGAGCGATCATTGGGCTGAGGCAATTCACCTCTTGCCGCTCAAGATGCTCTTTCGCGCGCAACAGTTGTCCACGTTTGCAATAGAGTAAGTACCAGGATTCCATAACCGCTCCCAAATAATGGACGCTAAGAATATCAAATCAGTTGTCAGAGTTATAGCGCATCGGCGGGTGGAAACCGGGCGCTGAAAACAATTTCACTACGATTTATCCGATTGATGCGGCTTATTTACGCTTTCTTGCAAGAAAATTGACGGCTGACGACCATCTGTATCAGACTCCATCCCCATCTTTCGATTGAAAAGGAGTGGCTGATGGAACTGTTCCTGTTGAGTAACGGCAAAGTGGCTGACGATGCGCCGCTGTTAGGTTACGCCCACCCGCAGCTGCACGCGATGATCGCCCAGCGCGGAATCACCTCGGCGGTGCTGGTGCCGTACGCGATTATTCGTGGCGATCATGCGCAGCGCGCGCAGGATTTATCCGCGTCGTTAGGCATTGAAGTGCGCACCGTGCACGAGTTCGCATCGCCCGTTGCGGCGATTGAACAAGCTGAGCTGATTCTGGTGAGCGGCGGAAATACCTGGTTCCTCAACCAAATGCTGCATGAGCACGGCTTGATCGTTGCCATCCAACGCGCGGTGCGCGAGCGTGATGTGCCGTACGTTGGCTGGAGCGCCGGTTGCAATGTGGCAACGCCTTCTATTCGTACCACCAATGACATGCCGGTGCGCAGCAGCGTAGTGTTGCCCGCGCTTGGGCTGTTCCCGGTGCAGATCAATCCGCATTACCTTGATGCGCACGTCAGCGGCCACATGGGCGAAACGCGTGACGAACGTCTGGCCGAGTTCTGTGCCGTTAATCCGCATGAATCGGTGATTGCGCTGCGCGAAGCCAGCTTCCTGCACGTGAGCGAGAATCGCCTGCGTTACTACAGCGCACGCGGCGAAGACTTCAAAGTGTTCCGCCACGGCGAGCCGATTGCCGCTTATCACGATGTATTGGCGATTCAGTCGCTGGTGCCGTTTTCCTGTCAGCCTGCCTGACGCAAAACCTCAACATGTCAGCGTGAAACGCCCCTATAATGGCGCTTCACTCTGGCCGGAAAGCTAAAGCCGCATGAAATATCAGGATTTACGAGACTTCCTCGCATTGCTGGAACAGCGTGGCGAGTTAAAGCGCATCACTCAGGAGATCGATCCTGAGTTAGAGATGACTGAAATTGCCGATCGCACGCTGCGCGCCGGCGGCCCGGCGCTGCTGTTCGAAAACCCGAAAGGCTACGACATGCCGGTGCTGTGTAATCTGTTTGGCACACCAAAACGCGTGGCGATGGGCATGGGCCAGGAAGAGGTCAGTGCGCTGCGTGAAGTCGGCAAGCTGCTGGCGTTCCTGAAAGAGCCGGAACCGCCAAAAGGCTTCCGCGATCTGTTCGATAAGATGCCGCAGTTCAAGCAAGTGCTGAATATGCCTACTAAGCGCCTGCGCAATGCGCCGTGCCAGGAAGAAATTTTCAGCGGCGATGAAGTCGATCTGTCGCGCATCCCGGTGATGAAATGCTGGCCGGGCGATGCTGCGCCGCTGATTACGTGGGGATTGACCGTCACGCGTGGCCCGCATAAAGAGCGACAAAATCTGGGTATCTATCGTCAGCAGGTGATCGGCAAGAACCGCGTGATTATGCGCTGGCTGTCGCATCGCGGCGGCGCGCTGGATTTCCAGGAGTGGTGTAAAGCGCATCCGGGCGAACGTTTCCCGGTGTCGGTAGCGCTGGGTGCCGATCCTGCCACCATTCTCGGCGCGGTAACGCCAGTGCCGGATACGCTCTCCGAATACGCCTTTGCCGGTTTGCTGCGCGGTAATAAAACCGAAGTGGTGAAGTGCGTTTCGAACGAACTCGAAGTGCCGGCCAGTGCGGAAATCGTGTTGGAAGGATACATCGAGCCGGGCGATGTCGCGCCGGAAGGTCCGTACGGCGACCACACAGGCTACTACAATGAAGTAGACAGCTTCCCGGTGTTTACCGTGACGCACGTAACGCAACGTCGCAACCCGATTTATCATTCAACCTACACCGGACGTCCACCGGATGAACCGGCGGTGCTGGGCGTGGCGCTCAATGAAGTGCTGGTGCCGATTCTGATCAAGCAGTTCCCGGAGATCGTGGATTTCTATCTGCCGCCGGAAGGTTGCTCTTATCGCCTCGCGGTAGTGACGATCAAGAAACAGTATGCTGGTCACGCTAAGCGCGTGATGTTCGGCGTGTGGTCGTTCCTGCGTCAGTTCATGTACACCAAGTTCGTGATTGTGTGCGATGACGACGTTAACGCACGCGACTGGAATGATGTGATTTGGGCGATTACCACGCGCATGGATCCGGCGCGCGATACGGTGCTGGTTGAGAACACGCCGATCGATTATCTCGACTTCGCCTCGCCGGTTTCCGGCTTAGGCTCGAAGATGGGACTTGATGCGACCAATAAGTGGCCGGGCGAAACCACGCGCGAGTGGGGCACGCCGATTGTGAAAGATCCGGCGGTGACCGCGCGCATTGACGCCATTTGGGATGAGTTAGCTATCTTTGCCGAGCCGCCGCAGCGCTAACGGCGGCAGACCAATTAGACCCGAAGAAAAAGGGAACGCATGACAACGTTAAGCTGCAAAGTGACTTCGGTTGAAGCGATTACGGACACGGTTTACCGCGTTCGTTTAATTCCGGCGGCGGATTTTAACTTCCGCGCAGGACAGTATTTGATGGTGGTGATGGATGAGCGCGATAAGCGCCCGTTTTCCCTGGCTTCTACGCCAATGGAAAAGGACATCATTGAGCTGCACATCGGCGCATCGGATCTCAATCTCTACGCGATGGCGGTGATGGACCGCATCAAGAACGATCGCCAGATTACCGTCGATATGCCGCACGGCGATGCCTGGCTGCGTGAAGACAGTGAGCGTCCGATCATTCTGATTGCGGGTGGCACCGGCTTCTCCTATGCGCGTTCTATTCTGCTGACCGCGCTGGCACAGAAATCCGATCGCGAGATTGCGATTTACTGGGGCGGCCGTGAGTTGATGCATCTGTACGATCTGGATGAGCTGAATGCGCTGGCGGTGAAGCATCCGAACCTGAAAGTGATCCCGGTAGTTGAACAACCGGCGGATGACTGGACCGGGCGCAGCGGCACGGTGCTGACGGCAGTGATGCAGGATTTCGCATCGCTGAGCGAGCACGATATCTATATTGCCGGTCGTTTTGAGATGGCGAAGATTGCGCGTGAGCGCTTCTGTGCTGAGCGCGGCGCGCTGGAAGCGCAGATGTTCGGCGATGCGTTTGCGTTTATCTGATGGTCGCCATCAATGGCGACCCTACGACGATTAGCCATAAAAAGCCCGCCCGAAAGGGCGGGAACACGTGCAACATTAACGTATTAAACCCGTTCGAACACCGTGGCGATGCCCTGGCCTAAGCCAATGCACATGGTCGCCAGACCAAATTGCGCATCGCGACGATCCATCAGATTCAGCAGCGTGGTACTGATACGCGCACCGGAACATCCCAGCGGATGACCGAGCGCAATCGCGCCGCCATTCAAATTCACTTTCTCATCCAGCTGTTCCATCAAGCCCATGTCCTTGATGCACGGCAGAGCCTGTGCGGCAAAAGCCTCGTTGAACTCGAACAGGTCGATATCCTGCACGCTGAGTCCGGCACGCTTGAGCGCCAGCTTGCTGGCTGGAACCGGACCGTAGCCCATGATTGACGGATCGCAGCCGACCACTGCCATGCTGCGAATACGCGCGCGCGGCGTCAGACCGAGTTCGCGTGCGCGGCTTTCGCTCATGATCAGCATTGCGGCTGCGCCGTCGGAAAGTGCGGAGGAGCTGCCTGCGGTCACGGTGCCGTTGACCGGATCGAACGCCGGGCTCAGCGCAGCCAATCCTTCGAGGCTGGTCTCTTCGCGAATCACTTCGTCGCTCTCAAAACGTTTCAACACGCCATCGGCGTCGTGGCCGTAGGTCGCCACAATCTCACGCTTGAAATCGCCGCGCTGGGTTGCCGCCCAGGCACGTTGGTGCGAACGCAGCGCAAAAGCATCCTGCTGCTCACGCGTGATGTGATGCATGCGCGCCAGCATTTCGGCGGTTAACCCCATCATGCCCGCCGCTTTCGCTACCGTGCGACCAAGGCCGGGATGGAAATCCACGCCGTGGCTCATCGGCACGTGGCCCATATGTTCTACGCCGCCAATCAGGCAGCTGTGCGCATCACCAACCATAATGGCACGCGCCGCGTCGTGCAGTGCCTGCATCGACGAACCGCACAGGCGGTTGACAGTGCTGGCTGGCACGCGATGCGGGATCTCGGCCAGCAGCGCGGCGTTACGTGCAATGTTGAAACCTTGCTCCAGCGTCTGCTGTACGCAGCCCCAGATAATGTCGTCCAGCGTGGCGGGATCGACCGCCGGATTGCGGCTCAGTAGCTCGCGCATCAAATGCGCCGAGAGATCTTCTGCGCGCACCTGGCGGAACGCACCGCCTTTGGAGCGGCCCATCGGCGTGCGGACCGCATCAACAATGACTACTTTTTCCATTTTCATTACCTCAGGCACTTTGCAGCGCCGCTTCGTCAATCGGTTGCACCGCGGGATACCAGCTCTGATGCTGATGGGCTTTTTGCAACAGCAGCTCCGGCAGCGCGTAAAGCGGGCCGAGCGCGCTATAACGTTTGGCCTGATCGACCACGTTACTGTTGCCCAGCGTATCCATGTAGCGGAACGCGCCGCCACGGAACGGCGGGAAGCCTAAACCGTACACCAGCGCCATATCGGCTTCGGCCGGTGAAGCGATGATCTTCTCTTCGAGGCAGCGCACCACTTCGTTGAGCATCGGCAGCATCATGCGGTTGGCGATCTCGTCATCGCTGAACACGCGCTTAGGCTGGCAAATAGGTTCCAGCAGCGCATCGACAGCTGCATCGGCTTTCTTCTGCGCTTTGCCTTTTTTATCCTGCTCCCAGCGGTAAAAGCCCTGACCGTTTTTCTGGCCGTAACGTTTGGCTTCGAACAGCACGTCGATCGCGTCGCGATAATCTTTCTGCATGCGTGACGGGAAGCCTTGCGCCATCACTTGCTGAGCGTGATGCGCGGTATCAATGCCAACCACATCCAGCAGCCACGCTGGGCCCATCGGCCAGCCGAACTGTTTTTCCATCACTTTATCGACCTGACGGAAATCCGCGCCGTCGCGCAGCAGCAGGCTGAAAGCGGCGAAGTAGGGGAACAGCACGCGATTCACAAAGAAGCCGGGACAGTCATTCACCACAATCGGCGTCTTGCCCATTTTGCTCGCCCAGGCCACCACTTTACTCAGGGTGGCTTCTGAGGTTTTCTCTCCGCGAATCACTTCAACCAGCGGCATACGCGGCACCGGATTGAAGAAGTGCATGCCGCAGAAGTTTTCCGGGCGTTTTAAGGCCTGCGCCAGCTGGCTAATCGGGATGGTTGAAGTGTTGGAGGCGAGAATGGCGTCCTCGCGCAGATGCTGTTCTGTTTCTGCCAGCACTTTGGCTTTGATCTGCGGATTTTCCACTACCGCTTCCACCACTACGTCGGTGCGTTCAAATCCGGCGTAATCCAGCGTCGGCTGAATGGTGGTGAGTACGCTGGCCAGTTTGGCGCCGTCAATTTTGCCGCGCTCCAGCTGTTTGTTCAGCAGCTTGCTGGCTTCGGTCATGCCCAGCGTTAACGCCTGCGGATTGATATCTTTCATCATCACCGGCACGCCTTTCCATGCCGATTGATAAGCAATGCCGCCGCCCATAATGCCTGCGCCCAACACTGCGGCTTGCTGCGGCGCACCGGCCGCGCTGCTGTGCTTCTTCGCCAGGCCTTTGACGTACTGATCGTTCAGGAAGATGCCGACCAGCGCACGCGCCACATCGCTCTGCGCCAGCGGTACAAAAGCAGCGGTTTCCAGCTTCAGCGCATCATCACGTCCGAGGCTGGCGGCAGCTTCAATGGTTTTCACGGCGGTAATCGGTGCCGGATAGTGTTTGCCTGCGGTTTGCAGCACCATGCTTTTGGCGATGGTGAAGCTCATGGCGGCTTCAATCGGGCTGAGTTTCAGCGGTGCCAGCTTCGGCGCGCGATGTGCTTGCCAGTTGCCTTGCACGATGGCGTCCTGCAAAACGGTGAGTGCGGCGGCACGTAGTTTGTCGCTGCTGACCACTGCATCCACCAAACCGAGTTTCAGGGCGCTGTTGCCATCAACATCTTTACCGGCGGCGATGATTTCCATCGCGCTATCGGCACCGAGCAGGCGCGGCAAACGCACGCTGCCGCCAAAGCCCGGCATGATGCCCAGTTTGGTTTCCGGCAGGCCGATGCGTGCGGTGGGCGTGGCAACGCGGAAGTCGGTTGCCAGTATGCATTCACAGCCGCCGCCCAGCGCATAGCCGTCGATGGCGGCCACGGTTGGCACCGGCAAATCCTCTAAGCGATTGAAGATGCTGTTGGCAAATGCCAACCACTGACTCAGCTTCTCTTCTGGCGCATCAAACAGCGACAGGAATTCTGTGATGTCGGCACCGACGATAAATGCCGGTTTGGCCGACGAGAGCAACAGGCCGCGCAGCGCGGGTTGCTGTTCCAATACGCTTAATGCCTCGCCCAATGAGGCAACGGTTTTGGTATCGAGTTTGTTCACCGAACCGGGCGCATCGAAAACCAGCTCGGCGATGCCGTCGTCAAGCCAGTGAACTGAAAGGGTATCGCCTTGGTAGAGCATGTCCGTCTCCTGAAACCGCGAAAGTTGATCTGGTCATACCAGATGAGTTGGAGTGTGAGTCTGATGTTAATTATTTGCAAACGAGAGTTTGCTTATTTGATACAACGATCACAGCGCGTGCAGCACGGCATCGCTTACACGGCTGTGCTACACTGCGGCCACTTTCGCGACATCGGAGACAAGTCCATGGATTCACTGAAAACCCTGTATCACGCGCACATCAATACGCTGCAGCAGCGAGCGCAGCAGGTGCTGGCTCGCTTCAAGCTTGATGCCATGCTGATTCATTCCGGCGAGCTGCTGACCGTTTTTCTCGACGATCACGACTATCCGTTTAAGGTGAATCCCCAGTTCAAAGCGTGGGTGCCGGTGACGCAGGTGCCAAACTGCTGGTTATGGATTGATGGCGTGAATAAACCCAAGCTGTGGTTCTATTCACCGGTAGATTACTGGCACAACGTTGAGCCGCTGCCCAACAGCTTCTGGACCAACGATGTGGACGTTATTGGCCTGAAGAGTGCCGATGAGATCGCGCAGTTGCTGCCTGCACAGCGCGAAAACGTGGCGTATATCGGTCCGGTGCCGTCACGCGCTTCCCAGCTCGGCATTAACAGCGAGCAGGTGAACCCGAAAGGCGTGATCGATTTCCTGCATTATCATCGTAGTATTAAAACCGAGTACGAACTGGCGTGTATGCGCGAAGCGCAGAAGCTGGCGGTGGCGGGGCATCGCGCGGCCAAAGAGGCGTTCTTCTCTGGCATGAGCGAGTTCGATATCAATATCGCCTATCTGACCGCAACCGGCCATCGC
This sequence comes from Enterobacter sp. Sphag1F, assembly GCF_014193275.1. NCBI lineage: Bacteria > Pseudomonadati > Pseudomonadota > Gammaproteobacteria > Enterobacterales > Enterobacteriaceae > Enterobacter > Enterobacter sp. Sphag1F. The sequence goes on from NZ_JACHZD010000007.1 coordinate 273,990, forward strand.
GATACCGATGTGCCTTACGGCAATATCATCGCCCTGAATGAACATGCCGCAGTGCTGCATTACACCAAACTGGATCATCAGCCGCCGGCCAAACGTCACAGCTTCCTGATTGACGCCGGTGCGGAATATCTCGGTTACGCCGCTGACCTGACGCGCAGCTATGCGGCGCAGAGCAAATCGCGCTATGCCGAAATGGTTGCGGCGATGAACAAGGAAGAGCTGGCGCTGATCGCCACCTTGAAAGCTGGCGTGCGCTATACCGATTATCATCTGCAGATGCATCAGCGCATTGCGCGTCTGCTGCTGAAGTTCGAACTGGTGAAAGGCCTGACCGAAGAGACGCTGGTGGCGGAAGATTTAACCGGTCCGTTTATGCCGCATGGCCTTGGACATCCGCTCGGCCTGCAGGTGCACGACGTGGCTGGCTTTATGCAGGACGACAACGGCACGCATCTGGCGGCACCGTCGCAGTATCCGTATCTACGTTGTACGCGCGTGCTGGAACCTGGCATGGTGCTGACTATCGAACCGGGCTTCTATATTATCGATTCGCTGCTGGCGAAGCTGCGCGGCGGCAAGTTCAGTCAATACTTTGACTGGGCGGCAATCGATGCACTGAAACCGTACGGCGGTATTCGGATCGAGGATAACGTGGTGATCCACACTAATCGCATTGAAAACATGACGCGCGATCTGCACCTTGCCTGATGGATGCTTACGATATTCCCGCTGAGGCCGTGAGTCTCAGCGAGGAAACCATCAAGAAAAGCCGCTTCATTACCTTGCTGGCGCACACGGCGGGCGTGGAAGCGGCGCGCGCGTTTGTACAGCAGGTGAAACAGGAACATCCCACCGCGCGGCATCACTGCTGGGCGTGGGTGGCAGGCGCGCCGGATAATTCGCAACAGTTGGGTTTCTCCGATGATGGTGAACCATCTGGCACCGCCGGCAAACCGATGCTGGCCCAGTTGATGGGCAGCGGTGTCGGTGAGATTACTGCGGTGGTGGTGCGTTATTATGGTGGCATTATGCTGGGCACCGGCGGACTGGTAAAAGCATATGGCGGCGGCGTGCAGCAAGGGCTGAAGCAACTGGCGCGTCAACGTAAAGTGCCGATGGAATCTTTTACCCTGCAATGCGATTACGCCCAACTCAGCGACATCGAGCGTTTACTGCAACGTTTTGACGGCATTATAGAAGAGAGCCATTATCAGGATCGTATTGCGCTGCGTTTAGCGTTGCCGCATGCGCAGATTGATGGCTTTCGCCAAAACCTCTCTGATTACAGCCGGGGCGCGCTGACGCTCATCCCGCTGACAAACTAAAAGCTTCTGTTTAAAGGAAACGGCTGAATGCATTTTCGCGCCATTACCCGCATCGTGGGCCTGCTGGTGATTCTGTTCTCGGTGACCATGATTCTACCTGGCCTCGTCGCCTTGATTTACCGTGATGGAGCCGGGCGCGCGTTCAGTCAGACCTTTATGATGGCAATCGTCATCGGTTCGCTGCTGTGGTGGCCTAACCGTAAGCAGAAAAGCGAACTTAAGCCGCGCGAAGGCTTCCTCATCGTGGTGCTGTTCTGGACCGTGCTGGGCAGCGTCGGTGCGATGCCGTTTATCTTCGCCGAGCAGCCACATCTTTCAGTTACTGATGCGTTCTTTGAATCCTTCTCTGGCCTCACAACCACCGGAGCCACCACGCTGGTGGGACTGGATACGCTGCCGAAAGCGATTCTGTTCTATCGGCAGATGCTGCAGTGGCTCGGCGGGATGGGGATCATTGTGCTGGCGGTGGCGATTCTGCCGATTCTGGGCGTGGGTGGCATGCAGCTCTATCGCGCTGAAATGCCGGGTCCGCTGAAAGATAACAAGATGCGCCCGCGTATTGCGGAAACAGCGAAAACGCTGTGGCTGATCTATGTGTTGCTCACCGTCGCGTGCGCGTTGGCGCTGTGGCTGGCGGGCATGCCGATGTTTGATGCTATCGGCCATAGCTTCTCGACTATCGCGATTGGCGGGTTTTCAACCCATGATGCCAGCATCGGCTACTTCAATAGCCCAACCATCAATACCATCGTCGCGGTATTTCTGTTGATCTCGGGTTGTAATTACGGCCTGCACTTCTCTTTATTAAGCGGTCGCAACCTGAAAGTGTACTGGCGCGATCCCGAATTCCGCATGTTTATTGGTGTACAACTGACCTTAGTGCTGATCTGTACCATCGTGCTGTGGTTCCACAATGTGTACGCCAGCGGCTGGCAAACGTTGAATCAGGCGTTTTTCCAGGTGGTTTCGATGGCGACCACGGCCGGTTTCACCACCGACAGCATTGCACGCTGGCCGCTGTTCCTGCCGGTGCTGCTGCTGTGTTCGGCCTTTATCGGTGGCATGGCGGGTTCAACGGGCGGCGGTTTGAAGGTGATCCGTATTCTGCTGCTGTTCAAACAGGGTTCGCGTGAGCTGAAGCGTTTGGTGCACCCGAATGCGGTTTACACCATCAAACTGGGTAACCGCGCGTTGCCGGAACGTATCCTCGAAGCGGTGTGGGGTTTCTTCTCAGCTTATGCGTTGGTGTTCCTGCTCAGTATGCTGGCCATCATCGCCACCGGCGTGGATGACTTCTCTGCTTTTGCTGCCGTGGCCGCGACTCTGAATAACCTCGGGCCCGGTTTGGGTGTCGTGGCAGACAACTTCACTTCAATGAATGATGTCGCGAAGTGGATTTTGATTTTGACCATGCTGTTTGGACGCCTTGAAGTGTTCACGCTGCTGGTGCTGTTCACGCCGACCTTCTGGCGCGAATAATAAAATAGGATTGAGTAATGAAAGCGTTGATTCTGTATTCCAGCCGCGATGGGCAAACCCGTGACATTGCCGCGCGCATTGCGCAGACGTTAGTGCCGCATCAACTGTGTGACGTGATCGATCTACTGGAGGCAAACCAGATTGATTGGTTGCAGTACGATCGCGTGCTGATTGGTGCTTCGATCCGCTACGGTCATTTCAATCCGGCTTTGCTTAAGTTTGTTACGCAGCATAAAGCTCAGTTGCAGCAGCGCGTAAGCGGCTTCTTTAGTGTCAATCTCACGGCGCGCAAAGCCGATAAGTGCACACCAGAGACCAATGCGTATACGCGCAAGTTCCTGGAGCAGTCACCGTGGCAACCTGATTGCTGTGCGGTTTTCGCCGGGGCGTTGCGTTATCCGCGTTATCGCTGGTTTGATCGCGTCATGATTCAATTCATTATGCGTATGACCGGCGGCGAAACCGATGCATCGAAAGAAGTTGAATACACTGATTGGAATAAAGTGGCGCTTTTTGCCCAGGATTTTGCGCAGTTATCAGGCAAATCGTTGTGAAATACAGCGTTGTGGCGAAATTTAGGTCGAACAGTAATTTATTTGCAATAAACCCTTGTCACCTCCGAATAACTCCCTATAATGCGCCACCACTGAGACGGCAAAGCGGCAACGCAGACGGCTCAGCAGGGAGTGAAGAAATTCA
>NZ_JACHZD010000008.1:0-190336 GCF_014193275.1 Enterobacter sp. Sphag1F
GGTATGAGAGTATCAGGCACCGCGCCCGGTCGCGAGTTGTGAATGCATTTGTATAATGGTCAGTCACCGACGGTAAGGTCCGCTTTTCGCTCATAGCGGACCTGGCACGCGTATCCGCTTCGCGCCATAAGCGAAGATGAGCAGTATTAAGTTTTCAGTTATTCCAGTAGTCAGCTCCAAACTACACTGTCTTAGTGGGGGATGCTCGTTGTTGATACAAGCCAAAATTACAGCCAGAAAGTGTAGGTAAAAAGCCCGGAGCAATGGATTCCGGGCGGCAAAAAATGGAGCCTAACATTTCCAACAGGTTGACAGTCGTCTCGGGAAGAAAGTGAGACAAATTGAGCTTAGACAGCCGTTTAGGATTTGTCAGTCCGTCGATAAAAAAAGCCCGCCGGAGCGGGCTAATAAGTTCTCAGGCTAAGTCATTTCGTACGCAACACGTTTGCTGTGTGTTACGGATTAATCATAATCGAGCGGGACTGTTTTGCTATAAGGCGCGCGCAAAATTTCATCGCAAAACCTCAACTTCAGAATTCTGCCATTGAGCCGTTTCTTATATCGAAGCTCAGCTGCGGGCGTACCGTAGAGAAATTACAACAGGAGGATGCATGGACATTGAGGTTTGTGACCTGGCGATGGATGCAGTACGCAGCGTTATGGGGCAGGCTGTTATAAACATGCTTGACGAAGGTATACCGATTACGAACGATTCACTGGTCGGTTATATGGCCGCAATGTTTGAGGATGAGGCCAGGAGTTGCGTGGCAGAGCTGGCAATGTATCTTTATGGAGTCAGCAAACACTGAGCCAAAAGAAAACCCGGCACGGCGGCCGGGTCAGTAATTACGCAACGTTTTGTAGCTTCAGTCCATGCTCGTATCCCATTAGGTATGCAGTGAATGCATCCTTGTGGCGAACATAACTTGCCTGACTTTCTGCTAGGTCGGCGAGCACACCGTCATCACTAGCTTTTGGAACGCCAATCATTGCGTGCCACTTACCTAAATCATACGCACAACCAGCGCATTTATGGCGCCCAGTTTGACCTTGGTTCTCCGGAAGAACCTCGAACATCTGATTGCGGCGATGGCCTTGTTTACAAATAATTTTCATAAAGCACCTTGAAAAATAAGGTGCCGAACGCTTTACACGGGATCTCGCTTGAGATAATCTCAAAAACGAGATCTCAAGAAAACATTCAAGCACTGACTGTTTTTATCGGCCCCATGTTGTTGACGCAACTTGGGGCTTTCCCTTATGTGGCGCACACTTACTGACCACATCTTCGGATAATATCCAGGCAGCACAAAAACCTCAATAAAAAGATCAGCTTAACTGCTGTATTTTTTCACATCTGTGTATTCAGCCAGTTTTTGCCCCTCATAAAGTCAACTGCAATATAAATTTCTTTGCCTGCCAGTCCCTTCGCAAAAACCTCATGCAATTGACTTGATCGATCCTTGCGATCGATATTACTGTATTTATGTACAGTATCTATCAGGGAGGGTTATAACCATGCCCCGCGACTACGAAATCAAAGACGCCTTTAGGTTCGCAATCAAACGCGATGCCGCTGGCCGATACACCGTCAGTACACTCGATTTTGTCACTGAGCTTAAGCGGCTCAACTGGCATTACACACCGCGCGAAGCCAACAACTGGATAGAAGCGCACAAGTCAGTTTTCCGGGATATTTCCACAGCGGAAGGTGATGAGCGGGTGTTTCAGGTGTTCAATCCAAACGGTTGAGAATAAATAAAATATTAAATTTTCTTTTAATTTTGTTCTGAAATTCATCAATTGAGACTACAGCCATGAAGTTCTACAAGCCTGCAAAAATCCGCGCCATATTAGCGCTGCCATTATTTATTGAGCGCGTCCCATGTGGGTTTCCTTCTCCTGCACAGGACTATGTTGAACAGCGAATCGATCTTAACAGTCTGCTTGTCAGCCATCCCAGCTCAACTTATTTCATCAGGGTAAGCGGTGACTCCATGATTGAAGGTGGCATCAGTGATGGCGATATGCTGGTGGTGGACAGCTCAGTGAAAGCTGATCATGGCGACATTATTGTGGCGGCCATCGAGGGAGAGTTCACGGTGAAACAGCTCATGACCAAACCTTGCCTGCACCTGAAGCCAATGAATCCAGCGCACGTTATCATTCCGGTCAACGATCCTGACCAGTTTGAAATTTTTGGAGTGGTCAAATACTCGATTAAATCGATGGCCCGGTAATGTTCGCGCTGGTGGACGTTAATAATTTTTATTGCGCCTGCGAGAAGGTTTTCCGACCTGACTTATGGGGAAAGCCAGTGCTGGTTTTAAGTAATAATGACGGCTGTGTCATTGCACGCAGCGCGGAAGTCAAAGCGCTGAATATCCCCATGGGCGCACCTTACTTTAAGCTTAAAGATGAAATACGCAGACACAAGATTCAAGTGTTTAGCTCCAACTACGCGCTGTATGCAGATTTTAGCAATCGCGTAATGACAACATTGGAAGCTATGGCGCCATCCGTCGAGGTGTACTCAATCGATGAGGCCTTCCTGGACCTGACAGGTCTGAGAAATTGCCGGGTTCTTGAAGATTTTGGGCGAGAAGTTCGTGAACGCGTCAGACGCAACACGCATCTGACAGTAGGCGTCGGTATCGCGCAAACTAAAACGTTAGCAAAATTAGCAAATTACGCTGCCAAAAAGTGGACGCAGACCGGCGGCGTTGTTGACCTGTCAAACATTGAGCGCCAGCGGAAGCTGATGGCGCTGGTTCCGGTCGAAGAAGTATGGGGTGTTGGCCGGCGCATAAGTAAGAAGCTAAATGCTATGGGCATCATCACCGCGAAAGACCTGTCGGAGCAAAGCACATATATCATCCGTAAGCACTTCAACGTTGTGCTGGAGCGAACGGTGCGCGAGCTGCGGGGCGAGCCTTGCCTCGCGCTGGAAGAATTTGCGCCTACCAAGCAGCAAATCGTCTGCTCACGATCCTTCGGCTCGCGCATAACCGAGTATATGGATATGCGTCAGGCGGTTTGCTCGTATGCAGAGCGCTCGGCTGAGAAGCTGAGAAGGGAACGCCAGTACTGTAGTCAGGTAGCGGTGTTTGTCCGGACCAGCCCACACGCTGAAGGTGAAGTGTTCTATGGAAACCAGGCGATGGGTAAGCTGCTAACTCCCTCCAACGACACGCGCGACATCATCAGAGTTGCTATGCAGGGGCTCGACCATATATGGCGGGACGGGTGCCGCTATATGAAAGCAGGGGTGATGCTAGGAGATTTTTACAGCCAGGGCGTTTCTCAACTCAATCTCTTTGATGAATTTAAGCCTCAGGCCAACAGTGAGGCGCTGATGCGTGTTGTTGATGGCCTAAACCAGAGCGGGAAGGGGAAGTTATGGTTTGCAGGTCAGGGGATCCAGAAATCCTGGGAGATGAAGCGTGAGATGCTGTCACCGGCATACACGACGCGGTATGAGGATCTGCCCGTAGCGAAGTGAAGTTTACTACTGACCGCTGCAGTAGTCTGAAACGATAACAGAAACCCGGAACCACTTAGTAATGCCTTTATGATTGAAGTCACCCGGCGACAAATCTCATCTTCCCAGGTTTTATGGCTTTAATGAGGCTTTGCCGATATGTATCGCCAGTAGCTGACTGCAAGAGAAAAGAAGGAAAAGCACGCTCCTGTTATGAGGCTGCAGTTGATTGGATCATTCACATTGATGTTAAAAAACAGTGCAACCAGTGCCGAACCCACAATCTGACCCAGGAGCCTCGAGCTTCCTAACAGACCGCTGGCGACGCTGGTATTTTCATCGTTTACTGAAGTCATGATGAGATAGTTATTCGGTGACTGAAAAAGTCCGAAGCCCGCACCACATAGCGCGACTCGCCAGATAATATCAATATTTCCGGGTACCACCGGCAGGGCAGCGGTCAGCAGCATGCCGGCAAACAACAACCCAAGACCTGCGGCTCCAATGATATTACAGTCATATTTTTTCAGCAGGTTGCCTGCCAGAACCGAAGTAAACATTGTTGCCAGTGGCCAGGCAGTCAGAAGTAACCCTGTTGACACGATATCGCGATGGAGCACATTGTGAAGGTAGAAGGGAAGCGATACATAGGCCAGCAGTTGTGTTGCATAGGAGAGCGCTGACATCAGAAGTGAGAGGCTTAACGTTTTACTGTGGAAGACGGCTAGAGGTATCAGCGCCTTTTCAACCTTGTGTTTCTGGTTCAGGTAAAACGTTTCCAGCAACAGTACAAATACAATCAGGCTCACCATCGCAAAAAACATCTTTTGCCGCGTCATGCCGAAAACAGTGCATGAGAAAAGGAGACCAAGCATAAATACGATGATGGCTCCTGTGCGATCAAACGTTCCCTTTTCAGCCGGGCTCTTATTCAGAAAGACTACGCTAATCAGTAACGATACCGCCGCAACAGGTACATTGATGGTGAAAAGCCAGTTCCAGCTCGCCACAGCAAGGATGGCAGAGGCAATTGATGGCCCGGCCGCTGCGGCAACGGAGACCAGCATAACGTTCACGCCCAAACCTCTGCCCAGCAGGCTTGCGGGATAGATAGCTTTGATCAGTGCCGCATTCACGCTCAAAATCGCCGCTGCACTGAAACCCTGTACCACGCGAAATACCGTCAGCATTTCCAGACTTTCAGATAACGCGCAGCCCAGTGATGACAGCGCGAATAAGAGTACGCCTGTATTAAATACGCGCGTGATACCCACGGATTTTCCCAGTGCCGCCAGTGGAAGCAGTGATGCGACCACGGCGAACTGATAAGCATTGACGATCAGAATGGAGTTGGACTCACTGATTGAAAACTCACGCGCAATCACAGGGAGCGCGACATTAGCGATTGTACTGTCTAGCATCGCAATGACCGTGCTTAACGATACTGCAATGATGGCCATCAGGTTCAGTGTGTTACCCGTGCTAACATCCTTATTCATGGGTTTTCCTTGGTCTTATCGGCTTACTGAGAGAAATATTAAAACCAGAATGTATCCCTTTCGGACACATGTAGCCGGTTCTTGCACTGGCAAATGATGTCGGGAAAATGCACATATTTGCGCACACGAGATGCGTAATCCTGAATTTATCCGGTTCTGCATGAAGGAATAGTTAACTCATGGAGCTGCTGGTTATTCTCGCCCGCGATTAGGGTATGAGAAAAGCATGACGTTGAGGGCGACATTGAGGCATATGCCAATAATACAAATCGTGAGTTGTTTATCAGGAAACATCTGGCATAGCTTTTCACTTACATTGAGGCAGGTATAGATTGTCGCTGCAATAGTCCAGCCTTTGATAAAATAATCCATGTGTGATTCTCCTGCAGAGTGCCAGAAATTCTGATTTCTGATATTGAAAACCTCCACCTGTTAAGCAAAGGCAGTGAAATTTCTCAGGGTTGTGTTAATTAACGCTGTTATGAGCTCCCTCACTTTTTGATGCTAATTTTTTTCGGGTTTTATCGTTTTTGTCTGAAGAGGCTAGTGTGAGTTATTTCTGGTTAAGTTATCTGAATTTTCTTTGAGGGTAAATATTGAGTGCTCGTGGCAGTGCTGATGTTTTGTTGTTGGTTTTTTTATGCGGAATTAAATAACCTGGGTGTGTTACTGTTGTCTGGGGGATATTATGCTAGGCCTGTAAAGCCTCATGATTTGAAGTCTTTAAGATAAACTTAAACTCATTTATTAGTGTGCCCGGCTTGATGCCGGGTGGATTGGACAGTGGACTATGACGGCACAGGTCAGATGATGTCTGTTATCTGGCTGCAGATGTTTCTATGGGGGCGTGCAGAGCATAACGGCATCAGGGCTCTTGCCGGGCAAGATAAATTGTTCATCCTCGGCAGCACTACATGCTTAATCTAAAAAATATTCCCCGAATGCACTTTCTTCACACCCGCGCTTTGTCATGAAGCGAAAAGCGCAGTTATCCTATGTAACTACTGCTTTTTTGATTTTGTCCCTTTTTTAAAGCTTTAAGTTTTTGGTGCTTTCGGTTGGGATCCAGTCGATGGGATTTTGCCTCATCGCCAGAGATGTTTTTATCAGGCACTGCAAAGATAAAATTTTCATACCCTTCAATGTAACCGGAATGGACCGAATGAAAAGCGTCAGGGTTTAGCCATAAATTATTATCAGGCTCGGCAGTGCATTTAGTCAGTGAATATAATGAAAGAACGAGCGTGTAGACCATTTTTTTAAACATGATAATTCATCTGGTTACTATTAATGGGCGAAGGGATTTTATGTCAGAGTTATGCTTCTGGTCAATTCATCATCCGATGTGAATTATTTAAGAGTTACACCTGTATGTTTCTCTTAAAAACCTCATAGATAAAGTTTGATGTTTTCTGTAATGGCATGAATTCAATATCCTTAAATTTTTTTATAAATGATGCGTCAGGATGTAACAATTGGTCAGGCAACCTCAAGATGTATTGATTGAGTGGAATTATCATGTTCTCATCATTATTCCGGGGCAGTATAAATAAGCTCTTCAACTCGACAGGTTAGGGAAGATATTATAGTGCTCAGCAAAAATGGTTACCTTCTTGTGCTCGGTGAACGAAATATTGAAACATTGGGTTTTTTCAGTCTTATCGATGACCTGAGTTATCTGCATTCAACGCATGCCGTTTATGTCCGGGATGAGCGTGATTTTTTTAGAAGGCAGCCTTGTTTTCGCGAAGATGTTAGCTTCAGCGCGATCGTATGCATTTCAGCGAACATATTCTTTCCAGGATGGTTTAATACTTTCCTCTTTCTGCAAAGAAAAACGCGTGGACGGATTTTGATTTATATCAATGATGAACGTTATCTGTGTGACAAAAAAAAACGGCTTATCAGTAGAATAGCTAACACTGAATGTACGCTTTATTCATCTATGCCGGTAAACAGCCTCAGAGTTGCACTCGTGGATGCATTGAATGGCCGAATAAGAAACGATCACGCATGCCACCTGTCGTTGCGCGAACTCTCGATTATCGATGGTTACATCAAGGGGATGAAAGCCCCTGCGCAGTCCCTCCAGTTGAACGTAAATGTCAAAACCATATATCAGCACAGAAAAAACTGCGCTAACAAACTCGGCCTCAAAAGCCTTAAGGACCTGACCAGGATGTAAGACAGTCCAACCCTTACATCCACGATTTCCGGTTAACGTTTTCATCAGAAGTTATGCGTGTTCAGGAGAGCATCGTGCCTTTAGTCAACATCTATAAGACAGACTGGTTCAAAGTGCTTTGTGACATCAGCAGAGCCGGGTTCTCGCTTCAGGCCATTGCTTACGAACTGGATGTCGCTGCCTCAACACTCATCGGCTGGAAGCAGGGCGCAAGCCCTCGCCATCATACGGGTGAAGCTTTGATAGATATCTGGATGAACGTGACTGGCAGGGACCGATCAGAGTTACCCAGGGTCGTCTGCAAGAGGGCATTTATCCACAAACCGCTTTGCATCGTTTCACCTCATTCAGAAAAGTGAACGTCTCCATCGCTACAGTCCGTTGCCTGTATCACTTCATTCCTGATGCAGTGCAACGGAGTCAACATGAATCTCGAACACCTGATCAAATTTCACAACCCAAAATCTGTATCGCGTGGAGATGTGCCGTCGAAAGGCTCATGTTCATCGCTTACCACCAGTGATGTGATGACTGCAGCAGGCATGCTGCAGCACCGTGCGGCGCTGGGCTATGCAGCCTTTGCAGGAAAAATGAATCTGAGCAAAACTGAATCGCAGCGTGCGGTGAGCCTTCTGAGTATTTATGCGCGGGAGCAGGCGCAACATATTCCTGCGCTCAATAAACTGACGCCGGCAGTCAGAACATCAGTCATTAACCACCTGTCGGTGTGTGCTTTTATGGAGTTTGCACGCAGTGCTGCCACTGAGAATCAATGTCCTGTCTGTCGTGGAAAAGGCATTCTTGATAATGGCCTGTGCCCGTGCTGCAAAGGTAAACGGAAAGTTCGCGCTGCCTGTCCATCCTGTAAGGGCCGTGGCGAAGCCGTCAATCGCCGCGAGTCAAAGCTCCGGGGTGTACCCGTTTACCAGCCCTGCAAGCGTTGTAGTGGGCGAGGGTTTAGCCGGATCCCTTCAACCCATATTTTTGGCATTATTAGTCACATCACTGCCGAAATATCGCTGGATACATGGCACAAAAGCGTCAAATCATTCTATGAAAGTCTCGTAACCAAACTACTGACGGAAGAATCATGGGCGGAGAAGCAACTAAAACAAATCACTAAGTAGTAAGCGATATGTTTTCTGGCGATTATATAGCTCACTATTTACATTTCCATTTTATGTGGTATCTTGCGCCCAACCGTGGGGTATTGCCATTCAGAAAACCACGCCGGATAAGGTAGTGTGCCTGATAATCTTTTTAATCACGCCTTCGTTTTCATCATAATACTCTGCACAACTACTCTCGATGCCAATTCCCTCATGGCATCCACGAACAGAGCCTCGCTTGAAAGCGGGGCTTTTTGCTTTCTGCATCCAGCAAATGATATGGCCTGAGGCGATATTCATTTTCCTGGTGTATCTGCGCCTCACCTTAACGAGTTAGGGCTCATGACTTTCACAATGGACAGGCTTACCTCTGGCGCTGCTTACAGTACTTCGGCAGGGCTGGTATCCAAGGGCATTCTGACCTGGCTCAGCCCGGATGAATGGAGTGCCTTTGGCGTGCTGACCGGGATCGCACTTGCACTCCTCACACTAATGATTAACTGGTTTTATAAGCGAAAAGTAGCCCTCGCACAGATTGAGGCCTTACATCACAAATCTTGCGATAAAGATCCGCGCGAGGAATAAACCTTGGCCATACCACAAGCACTGCGTCGAAAACTGATTGCTGCTGCTGGCGGCGGGGCGCTGATGATTGCCACCGTATTGCTCAGTGGCAGAACCGGTATTGAAGGGCGGGTTTATGAGCCTTATCTTGATGTGACTGGCGTCCTGACGGTTTGCGACGGGCATACCGGTGCCGATATTGTCATAGGTAAAAGGTACACTGACGCTGAGTGCGATCGCCTTATATGGACTGACCTGCAGCCAGTCAGGCGAACGGTTGATAACCTGGTAAGCGTGCCGCTAAACGAGTATCAACGGGCAGCACTTTACAGTTTTACCTATAACGTCGGTACTGAAGCCTTCTCAAAATCCACCCTTCTGAAAAAGCTCAATGCAGGCGACCAAAGCGGAGCGTGCGATGAATTACGCCGCTGGAAGTTAGCTGGCGGTAAAAAGTGGAAAGGGCTTATAAAACGCAGAGAGATTGAGCGTTCCCTATGCCTGGCGGGTGGTGCAGATGACCTTTAATTCCGGTGTACTTATCACCTCGTTTGCCTTAAGCAGCGTACTGGCGGCAGGCTCAATAGCCATTTATTACCGCAGCAATGCCATCATCTACCAGAGCGAGCGCGACAAAGCGACAGATGCACTTCAGTCAGCAAATGCAATGATAGATGACATGCAGGTACGCCAACGTGAGGTTGCTGCACTCGATGCCAAATATACTAGGGACTTAGCCGATGCTCAGGCGACTATTGACCAGCTGCACGATGATGTTGCTACTGGCAAGCGCCGGTTGCAGCTCAACGTCAAACGTTACAGGGCAAAAGCCACCGGCACCTCCTGCGTGGATGATGCTGCCAGCCCCCGATCTGATGACACCCTTGAACGCAATTATTTCACTCTCAGACGTCGAATCGAAGTTGCCGGAAAGCAAATAGCCGGCTTGCAGCAGTACATAAACGAGCAATGCTTAAAATGATATCTTGAGTTAACATCACCCTAACATGAGGGTGCCCAATGAACTTAAAGCCAAGATTCGAAGATTACTCGGAAGCAGAATTTACTCAGTTGGTCAGTGAGATTTGCAACGCTGAGGGCAATGAAGCGTACCAAGATGAGTTGTTGGATAACTTCATTGCGGTGGCGGAGCACCCGGAAGGCTCCGACCTGATTTATTATGACGACGATGATGATCTCACTCCGGAGAAAATCGTTGCAACCGTCAGGGCATGGCGTAAGAGCGAAGGGTTAGCCGACTTTAAGAGCTGAGCACATCAAGGCGCATTTACGAGTGCGCCTGATGATGAATATCTTCGACAAGGGATAGGGTTAGCTACGCTGTGAAGCGCTGCGACATCGGTTTATACTCCAATGAAATACAAACATTGGTGGTAAGATGGCAGATTTAAAGCGCTTTATCGTTTTTGCTTACGATGATTATGAGCGTGGTGGTGGATGTAATGACATTCACTGCGTGACTACGACTTTCGAGGAAGCAGAACAGGCCGCATACAGTGACGAAGCGAGAAATAACAACGATACTGTAGAGATTTAAGACATACAGAAAGAGAAAGCTGTATGCTCATTTTATCGCACCGTCCAAGGTGAATGAGTTAGAGACGAATAACCCTGTAACACATTCACTGATAATCAAGCCGCCTCCGTGCGGTTTTTTTATTGGAGCCAATATGACAGACACCTACCGCATCACAGTTGTAACAAAGTCAGGTGAAACTCACATCGGCCTGATGAAAAGTTCGCTACCTAAAATAGTAAACTGAATCATTTGTGTTGCTGAGGTGCTAAGGAAGATGGCGCTTGGATTAATCTCGCGCCGGAAGATTTGCTTAAGATGAAGTACGTGCCAGTGCAATCTGAATAAGATCCCAGCGATTTAGATAATTATCGTCGTCTGATTTAGATATTTTGAAAAGCGGCACCTGATGATGCCATGTCGATAAAGCATCTACGTCGTGGCTCGGAACAACATATATCGTAGGGGCTGTTGTGTTGTTAATATCCTCAGACATGTTACAGAAGACATAAAACAAGTCAGGGGAAACTATTGGTCTGTGGTTGCCAACAGTCCATTGCCTTGGAGCAGACCTGGCCCAAGAACCTTTAACCTGAATGCTTATGCTCTTAGAACCGTCAATGGTCGCGATTATATCTACTCTACTTGTACCGCTGGTTGTTAAAGCTGCGCTTATACCAAGGCGAGATAACATGTAGGCAACATAGTATTCACCAGCATCACCGGCATTTTTTGCTGTGCGTTTAACAATCGCTGACATAATTATTCCTTGGGAAAAAAAGTTACCGACAATTTAGCTTGGATATTAATTGATCTGCTATCAAATCAACTCTCCTTCCAATGTATCCGGTAGGTCAGGCTCAAAAGTGGCAGCAGGTTCGACACTTTGGTCAATGACTGTAGGGCCATATTGCTCAGCCAAGAAGCGCTCTCTGTAAAGATAATATGCAGCTTCACATACATTTGAAGTGAAATAAGCATTAAATCCGCCGCCCACCACCGCGCCAGCTACAGGTATGATTTGAGCCAGTTTTGCTTTGGTAATCTTGACTCCCAAGCTGCTGGCTATTTGCTGAATAATTTTTACGAATGCATGTTGCTCAAGTTGCTTCCAGGTTTGTTTTTTGGCGACTTGTTGTGAGATTTTTACAAGTTGAGCCATCGCCACATTTTTGGATGCTTCTGCAGGCGATGAAGAAAGCGCAAGAATGTTAAAAGCAAAAAGTCTTTCCTCTTGCCTTTCAATGTCAAATCCATAATAGGTTGCATATTCACCAATGGCTCGAAGGTTTAGAGCAATTAGCGTCGGGATATCAATTGCAATTCCAGCTATACCTGCAGCACCGGCACCAGCACCTTCAGCAAGAGCTAAGCTTTTATACTTCGCAGCAAGCCAGCCGACAGTCTTGTCAGCATCTTCCAGCGATAATCCGGAGACGTCTTTTAGAGATTTGACGTGCACGTGTCCATCTGAGCGATATTCCTCAAGGATAGCTTCTGGCCTGACAGACCATTGTGCCGCATCATTGCAAACACTGATAAGCCCTTTAACCGCTTTCTGGATTGCTTCACCCACTAGAGGTGTTGAAAGAACTGCATTACCGGCGGCATTCAAAGGTTCATTAATTACCTTCAGAGCCTTATCAAACCATCCAATCTGTGGGTTTTTCCATTGATGAATCTCTTTAAGTGCCTTCTGATCATACGCCGTAATTTTCATAGCAATCCCTGAGTTGTCCGCATGTTTGTAAAGCAGAATGTATTAACGCCTTGAATGAATATTTATCGGAAGAGATTGCAGATTATTTACTACTAAATTTAGTGGTAGCCCCCTCGTTCGATTCGAGTCAGTTTCTGCAAAGAGCGAGGCGATTATCTGAGGTTTGAATTGAAGACCTTAACTCCTAAACAAGAAATGTTTTGTCGTGAGTACCTAGTTGATCTAAACGCTTCACAGGCCGCCATTCGGGCAGGATACAGCCAGAAAACAGCAAGCCGCATGGGTTCTGAAAACCTCTCTAAACCTGATATTGCGAAGCGCATCATAGAACTTAAAACAGCCCGAAACGAAAGGGTTGAGATAAATGCAGATTACGTACTGCAGCGGTTGGTTCAGATCGATGAAATGGACGTACTCGACATCCTGAAAGACGACGGTGGCCTTAAACTTCTTCATGAGTGGCCAAAAGTCTGGCGCACGACACTGAGTGGCCTGGATGTGCTGACGACAGTCACTAACTTCGACGAAACCACCACTGAAAACATACTCAAAAAAATCAAGTGGCCGGATAAAGTGAAGAACTTGGAATTGCTGGGTAAGCACATTGCAGTGCAGGCCTTCAGAGAGCAGGCCACGCATGCGCTGACGGGCAAGGATGGAGGTCCCGTTGAAGTTAAACTGCTCTCCCGCGAGGAATACCGGCAGGCTCGCCGGGAAATGCTAGAGGATGACGACTGCTGACTATAAGACTGCTGCACGACGTATAGAGTGTGAAGAGGACGGGATGTACTTCGCCCGCTACTTCTTCAGGCAGCGCACCGGCAGCAGAATGATTGTGGCGCCACATCATCAGGTCATACAGCAGACGCTGGACCGCGTGATTGATGGTGACATCCAGCGACTAATCATCAACGTTCCACCGGGCTACACCAAGACCGAACTGGCCACCATCAACATGATGGGCCGGGGGCTGGCGATGAACCGGCGCGCGCGCTTCATGCATCTTTCCTATTCCCACAACCTGGCGTTACTGAACTCCTCTACCACGCGCAGCATCGTGAAGTCGGCAGCCTATCAGGCCATGTGGCCTATGGCACTTCGTGATGATGCGGACAGTAAAGCCATGTGGTGGACCGAATACGGCGGCGGGGTGTATGCCTCGTCAGCTGCGGGTCAGGTTACCGGCTTTCGTGCCGGGCACATGGAGCCAGGCTGGCAGGGCGCGCTCATTATTGATGACGCAGTAAAGCCTGACGATGCCTACAGCGAAATCATCCGCGACGGGGTGAATACCCGCTTCAACGAAACCATCCGCTCTCGTCTGGCCATTGAGACCACACCTATCGTGGTCATCATGCAGCGTATCCACTATCACGACCTGAGCGGTTATCTGCTGCGGGGTGGCAGCGGTGAAGAGTGGCATCACCTGAATCTGCCGGTGATTATCGATAACAGTCAGTCTTACAGCGCGCTTTACCCTGAGAACACCCACGCGTTACCGGTTGAGCATGGCCTGCCTGACGGCTGGCTATGGCCGTATAAGCATAACGAGTCGCACCGGGTTTCCCTGTTTTCACACCGCCGCACTGCCGAAGCGCAGTACATGCAGCGTCCGCGCCGGTTTAATGCCGAAGGCGCACTGTGGACAGAAACCTTGGTGTCGGGTGCCCGAGCGCTGGAGATTGCGCTTCAGCCGTCCCGTACCGTTGTGGCTATCGACCCACAGGCCACCAACAGCGAAGAGAGTGACGAAACGGGCATTGTCGTGGCGAGCAGCTACGGGCGCGGTAATGACCGGCTGTTCTCCGCTGATGCTGATTATTCGGGGAAATACTCGCCCAACGGCTGGGCGAAGCGTGCCATCCGGGCTTATGAGGAGCACCGGGCTGAAGCCATCGTTATCGAAACCAATCAGGGCGGTGACATGGCGGAAGATACGCTGCGTAATGCGGGCTATCGCGGGCGCATCATTCGCGTCCATGCCAGTAAGGGCAAATTTGCCCGCGCTGAACCTATCTCGGCGCTATATGAACAGGGGCGGGTGGCGCACCGTGGCAATCTCTATCAGCTGGAGAATCAGCTGCTGGAGTACGTACCTGCCACCGCTAAAAAATCACCGGATCGCCTCGATGCGCTGGTCTGGGCCATTACTGAGCTGTTCCAGCCAAAAGGCACAACAGTCCGTCCATTCACTGCATAACTGAATATCATCATGAACAACGACGTCCGGAAGCGATCGCCCAGAATTGAGTCGATGGCCGGATGCTGGCCCATGATCAGCGCACTGCTGGGTGGCACGGCGGCAATGCGTAAGGCAGGAAAAACGTATCTGCCACGGTGGCCCAACGAAGAAGATGCGTTCTATCAGAACCGCCTGAGTACGGCCACGCTGTTTCCGGCGTTCAGCCGAACCGTTGAAGTGCTCAGCGGCAAACCCTTCTCCCGCCCGGTGACCTGGGATGAAAAGGTTGTGCCTGCCCGCATATGCGAAATGTTCGCCGATATCGACCTGCAGGGTACAAATCTGCACTCGTTTCTGGCTGACATTTGTGAAGAAGCGATGGCGTATGGCCTGTGTGGCATTCTGGTTGAGCACCCGCCCTCGAATAAGCGCATTTCTCTGGCTGAGGAGCGTCACCGGGGGCTGCGTCCTTACTTCGTGAAGGTGACCGCCAACAGCCTGCTGGACTTCGACTCCGAACGAGTCAATGGTCAGGAGACGTTCACCATGCTGCGCTTTGTCGAGACGGTGAGCGAGCGCGATCCGGACAATGAATTTGTTGTTAAAAGCATTGAACAGGTCAGGGTGCTGAACCCCGGCCGCTGGCGTGTTTACCGTGAAAAACCCAATACCATAACCGGTACTCTGGAGTGGCAGCTGCACGATGAGGGTAAAACCAGCCTGCAAAAAATCACCTTTGTCCCGGTGTATGGCGATAAGCGAGGTTTCATGCACGGCAGGCCGCCGCTGACTGAACTTGCATGGCTCAATGTCGAGCACTGGCAGTCCCGCAGTGACCAGCAGACCATTTTGCACGTGGCGCGGGTGCCGGTCCTGTTTGGTAAAAAACTCGGCGATGGGCCGATATCTGTTGGGGCTGCGTCTGCCATTATGGCTGAAGAAGACGATGCAGACCTGCGCTATGTCGAGCACAGCGGTAAAGCCATCGAAGCCGGGCGCACGGACATCCTCGACCTTGAGGAGAAGATGCGTCAGATAGGGGCGGAACTGCTGGTGATTAAACCCGGCCACCGAACCGTGGTGCAGACGCTGGCAGATAACGAGGCGGGTACCAGCGCTCTGCAGCGTATGGTCTGTGACCTGACCGATGCATCTCGTCTGGCGCTGCAGTATCTGGCGGAGTGGATGGGTGAGAAAGATGGTGGCCATGTCACCATCTTCAGCGACTTCGGTGCCACCACACTCGCCGAAGCCTCAGCAGACTTCCTGGTGGGCATGCATAAAGCCCGGGCTTTGTCAGATGAAACGCTGTTCAACGAAATTCAGCGCCGTGGTTTGATAAACAGCGAACTCCGCTGGACGGATGAACTGCTACGTATCCGCGCCATGCCGCCACCCAATAAAGATAAGCCGGTACCAGACCCGGTTTAACCCTCTCAGGCCTGTGCAAACGCATGGGCCTTTTTATTGCCTACTGCTGCGGATGCAGCTCGGCGCCACGAGCCGGATGGCTCTTACCCGGTTGGATGACCTGTATGAAACTTAAACTCGATGAGAACGGCAATGTTGTCGTGAACGAAGGTAAACCTGTATACACGCAGGATGACGGCAAAGAAATCGTATTCGATGCGCCGGGCACTCTGCAGACCATCTCGCGCCTGAATGGCGAGGCGAAGTCGCACCGCGAACGTGCGGAGACGGCGGAGACCGCGCTTAAGACGTTCGAAGGCATCACTGATCCGGCCGCTGCTCTGGCGGCGCTGGAGACCGTAAAAAACCTGGAAGACAAAACGCTGGTGGATGCTGGTGAAGTCGAAAAGGTGCGTACAGAAGCGGTTCGTGCAGTAGAAGAGAAATACGCCCCGATCGTCAAAGAGCGCGACGACCTGAGCGAAAAGCTCACTGCGGAAAAAATCGGTGGGAGTTTTGCCCGTTCTAAATTCATCGCCGAGAAGATGAGTATCCCGGCTGACCTCGTGGAAGCCCGTTTTGGCAGTAACTTCCAGTTAGACGGTGACGCTGTCACGGCATGTGATCGTGAAGGCAACAAAATCTTCAGTGCAATCAAGCCAGGCGAAGCAGCCGGCTTCGATGAAGCGCTGGGCATTCTCGTCGAGCACTATCCCTACAAAGACCAGATCCTCAAAGGTACCGGCGCATCAGGCGGCGGCTCCAGTGGAGGCAATGGGAACACCAACCCGAATACGCTTACCCGTGAACAGTTCGAAACACTCAGCCCTCAGGAGCAGAGCGAACGAGCGTGCGCGGGTGTGCAGATTACTGATTAACAGGGCACTCTGAATGTCTAATACCCTAACGCAACTTATTCCCGACCTGTATCAGTCGCTCGATATTGTGTCGCGTGAACTGGCAGGGTTTATCCCCTCCGTCACGCTTGATGCATCGGCAGAACGTGCGGCTCTTAACCAGCCGATCCGTATTCCGCTGACGCCTGCATCCAAAGCTGGTGATGTGACGCCCGGCCAGTTACCACCCGATAACGGCGACCAGATTATTGATAACGTGCCGCTGACCATCACCAAATCCCGCATGGTGCCGTTCCGCTGGGAAGGTGAGCAACAGAAAGGCATCAAATCGGGACCAGGCTACCACGGCATTCGTCGCGACCAGATTGCGCAGGCCATGCGCACGCTGGTGAACGAAATCGAAGACGATCTTGGCGATCTCTTCCGTCGTGCCTCCCGTGCTGCCGGTGAAGCCGGTAAAACACCGTTTAAGGACACACTGACCGACACGGCACAGGTGCGTAAAATCCTCACCGATAACGGTGCACCGCTCAGTGACCTGCAATGTGTTATCGACACAACTGCAGGTGCAGCACTGCGCACCATGGCGCAGCTGACCAAAGCCAACGAAGCGGGCACCACATCGCTGCGTGCGCAGGGCACACTGCTCGAACTGCATGGCTTCACATTGCGCGAGTCTGCAGGTGTGGCAGAGAATACGGGGGCGAAAGCAGAAAAATTGTCAGTCAGTGACGACCTTGAAACCGGAGCCTTAATCATCCCTGTGGCTGGTGCAAGTGCCAATGTAAAACCTGAAATACCTGCTTCTGTTGAGCCGGGTAGTGTTGTGCTGCTCGGTAAGCATAAATATGTCGTTGCAGGGGTCTCACCTGGAGAAGCCATCATAATTCATCGACCGGGACTGATGGACAATGTGAAAGCAGGTGCCAAATTCGACGTAATAAGTGAATTCAGTGCCAATTTTGCCTTCAGCCGTTCTGCGATCATCCTGGCCACTCGTGCCCCGGCGCTGCCTGAAGAGGGGGATATGGCAGACGACCGTATCATGATCACCGACCCACGCACCAACATGTCATTCGAAGTCTCGATGTATAAACAATACCGCCGTGTTCGTTATGAAATCGCCGCTGCGTGGGGCTGTCAGAACATCAAACCAGAACACACCGCCGTTTTGCTGGGCTAGCCTGCAGCTGCCATTTCCGGTGGCATTTCACTGAATGAGGTATCTCATGCTGACTCCCCAACAGCAGGCGGACGCACGCCGTTACATGGGCTATCCGATGCTGGGTGATACCACTCCCGACGATCGCTCAGATGTGTCGTACGCACAGGTCACCTCCGGACGCTATCAGACGCTGGCGCATCGAATGAACACGCTGCGGGATGAGGAGGAACTGATAGTGGCAAGTTTCCTCATTACGCTGGCGGGGCTGGAGAGTGGCATTGCACGCGCTGCGGAAAATCTCGATACGGATAAAGCAGCGGTATGGCAGCGTAACCGATCTGAAGTGGCCGATCGCACACGCCTCTACAACCAGTGGCGACGTCAGCTGTGCGGCTTGCTGGGCATCACTCCCGGTCCTTCGCTGGGCGATAGCTCAGCACGACTGGTCAGGAGCTGATATGGATGCGTTACAGCTTTCAGCCAGGGTAAACATGGGTAATCGCAAGGCAGCAAAACGTCTTGGCAGTATCGCCCGTCATTACCGGGCAGTGAACCCGTTCAGCCCGCTCAAAACGGAGCCATTGCAGGTGCTTGCGGCGTCCTTCACGACTGATTACGGCTACATGCGCGCTGCGCGTTTTGGTCAGGCCGCCCGCATTGGTATTTTTGATGCAACCGGATTTAAAACGGGTGATATCCTGGCCTCAGATGAAGAAGGTACATTTTATGTGGCTGCCATGCCTCTGTTGCAGCCCATCCTGTGTGTGAAAGCAGAACGGCTGATAACTTTACGACGCACCGCTGCAGCCAGGGCGAGTGGAGGGTTACAGGATTACGGCGGGACGTCCACAGCGGATGAAAAAATTATCATGTCTGACTGGCCTGCGAGTATTCTGCACAATCGAAATGGTGAGCACAGCCCGTTAAAATTGCCCGGTGAAACACGCGGTGCGTGGTACAACATTCTGATGCCGGCCTTCGGTGATCTGCATATTCATCCTGGGGATTTTGTTACGGATGATACTGGCCTGCGCTATGTCATTAGCGGTACCGAACTGACAGATATGGGCTGGCGTCTGACGGCAATGCGGTTGACTGCTTAAGATGGCCAGTGTTGATGATGTCACTCATTATCTGGCTAAGCGGGTCGCGGACGTGCTTTATCCTGGTGGTCCTCTTTTGCCCTGTATTGTTAATACCTCTGTCAGGATTTATCCCGGCTGGCCGGTGTCAGGCGCATTACAGACAGATACCGAAGCAGGCGGTGCGCACGTCTCCGTGTGGCCTCTGCCATCTGAGCGCAAGGTTAACTGTGCGTTAGGCCGACCCTATCAGACGCTGGCAAAAGGCAAACCTACACTGCAACTGAGGGTAACTGACAGTGCGATTACAGTTTCGGGAGTTGCATCGTCTATAACGAATGTGCAGATTCACCTGAATGGCAAAAAATTTATCTTTCACTTCTATACAGGTACAACAGCAGAACAGGTAGTCCACATCCTTCAGCTGAATCTCCCCCATGCTTTTATCATGATGAGTCGGGTCATCATCCCCGTTGTTAATCATTTGAGTATCACAGTCACAACCGCTGGCACTGCTGTCAGGGAGCTACGCCGACAGATTAAAGACTTTCAGATTACGGTCTGGGCACCCACTCCTCAGCTGAGAAACGCGATAGGCACAGAGATTGATGCTGCTCTGTCAGAGCTTTGTCACATTGACCTTGGCGACGGTGTGCCCGCTCAGATGTTCTATGCACGCCAGTTTGATTCGGATGCTGCTGAAAACTGGTACGTGTACCGCCGTGACCTGATTTTCAGTGTTAATTACGCCACGACTCAGACCATCAGTGCGCCTGAGGTGACGGAGATCGCTGTCACCGTAAATAGCCACAACCTCAGGCATTGATGCCTGCCTTTCACGCATCAGCTTCAACCCGCTACCCGCATTACTGATTTATTACGGAGTAATTCTCATGCCGATTTATCCTTCGGGCAGCCTTAACACGTCTGCACTGACGGCACCCGATTTGTACGTGCAGGTCGTGCCGCCCCGCACACGGTATATAAATGGCGTACCCACAGATGGACTGGGAATGGTGGGCGTGGCCAGCTGGGGACCGGTAAACAGCGCATTCCGCATCAGTTCCGATACTGACATGGCTTTCTTTCTGGGATCACCCAGGAATCGCCAGTACGATTTATCCACCGCTGCGGCGATCTCACTGCAGCTCGGCGCCTCGAATCTGAACTGTGTCCGTGTGACCAACGGACGGGATACGTCTGCCAGCGCCAGGTTCTTTGATAACGGGAGCAAGGCTTCACTGTTGCTTACGGCACTGTACAGCGGCACGCGCGGTAATCAGATCAGCGCAGGCATCAGTAACGGTACCGCCGTCGGTTCACGAAAGCTCACCATCAGCCTGCCGGGTGTCAGTGCTGAGGTCTTCGATAACCTGAAAGGTGAAGGGGATGCGATGTGGAAAGCCATGGCAGAGGCGGTGAACCACGGGCAGATGAACATTCGCGGTCCCAGCCAGCTAGTCAGGGCAAAAGTCACCGAGTCAGAGGCGACGACGCCGTCACCGGCTACTGAGGTCACCCTGAATGGCGGTACCGATGGCGTAACAGGAATTAATGACACAGTTCTCCTTGGTCAGGACGGTATTGATACCCCTCGTAAAGGCATGTTTGCCTTGCGAGGTACGAACTCGCAGGTCATCAACCTGATTGATGTGACGGATAAAAATTGCTGGCCTTCGATGGCTGCGTTTGCGGAGTCAGAAGGGGCATATATCATCACCCAGGGCGGTGTTTCCACCGACTACAAAACCCTGTCTGAAGCGCTTAACGGTTCTGGTGTGGATGACTGGCACCTGAAACTGATTGTTGGTGACTGGCCGTTCTGGAAGGATAGCGCCAACGGTATAAACCGCATGATTGCGCCAGCCACTTTCGAAGCGGCGAATATTGCATCCCGATCACCGCATATCTCTACCCTTAATAAACGTATCCCTGGCATTATTGCCACGGAGCGCCAGCAGACGGGGCGTCCCTATTCTGTAGCGGAAATCGGCGCGATTAACTCAGCGCGTCTTGATGTCATCACCAATCCCTGTCCGGGCGGCCATTATTTTGGCATGCGATCGGGGCGGAATACCTCATCCAACCCGACCCAGAATGATGACACTTACACCCGCATGACCAACTTCCTGTCGCTGACGATTGCGGCAAGCTTTGGTGGCGTGGTGGGTGACAACCAGACGGTGGATTTACGCCGGGAAACGAAAAGCACGCTGGAGTCATTTCTGTCAAACCTGGAAGGGCTGAAGATGATCGGCGATCCGAACGGTGGGCCGGCTTTCTCAGTGCGCCTCGATGCGACCAACAACCCGGATTCCCGCGTTGCGCTGGGCTATATGACGGCCGATGTGCAGGTCAAATATCTGAATGTGGTGCGCTATTTCCTGGTGAATATGGAAGGGGGCGGCAGCGTGTCCATCTCCGTCTCAAACGACTCACACCGCTAGTGCCGCTGCGCTATTAATCCGGAGATAAACCATGCCAACCCTTGGTTATACCGTGGGCCGCGATATCGCTGTTGATATCAATACGCACACGGGCAAGCTGCGCATTCCCAAAATCATGAGCTTTGACTCAAAGCCGCAGGTTTCGACACAGAAGATTACCCCGCTAAACGGCATTACTGATGAATTACAAATCCCTGTTGGCTGGCATGGGACCATTATGGCTGAACGTATGGATGCCACGCTGGATGACTTCTGGGCGAAGTGGGAAGACAACTACTACAACGGTATTGATCAGCCGCGCGGCACCATTACCGAAACCATTACTGAAGCGAATGGCACAGTGAGCGTGTATCGCTATGAAGGGGTGTCATTTCACCTCACCGATGCCGGCAACAAGCAGGGTGAGAAAACCATCAACCAGACGCTGACGTTCACTGCCAGCCGTCGTAAAAAAGTTAACTGAGGTTACTGAGTGAAAGTCACAGTCCATGAAAAACCGAGATCTGATGAACCCTCGGTTGCTGTATCAAATCAGGTAACTGACACTCGCGGTCGCGTTATCCGCTATCGCGAGCTTGACCCGTTACAGGAATCACGTCTGATTCTGGCAATTGGCGCGCAGGCCGCAATGAACCCGGTTTATGTGAATGTGTATGCCATTCCTGCAGCGCGGGTCTCAGACATTGATGGGGATGAGTACGCCATTCCTCAGACGCAGGCTCAGGTAGATGCCATGATCAGCATTCTGGGGCGCGAGGGCATGGACGCGCTGGCCACCCAATTTTTCCCCACCGGAGACTGCAATCAAGGTGATGACATTCCCAGGACCGCCACAAAAAACTCGCCCTGAACCCTGATTTTCGCAGTCGTTGCTGGCTGCTGAAGAACGGGGTTCCATTCTCAATGGTATTTGATGTGACAGAGATGGTGATGCACGAACGGCACGCGATGGCGATCGTCCTTTCGGAGCTGGAAGGGGCACAGTTCAACTGGCAGACATGGGCCTGGGAGAAACAGACGTGAAAGAGTTAGAAGGATTCCTCGGTGCGGCACTGCAATTTGCGGCGCTGGAAGTCGCGCTGCACAAGCGACTGGCTGACGGACTCGAAGACGTCGCAGAATCTATCGCACAGACCGCGAAAGATGAAATCGGTTTTTATCAGCCGGCGGTCGGTCCTTTTCAGGACTGGGCTCCGCTGGCTGAGAGTACCGAAGCGGACAAGGCGAGAAAAGGCTTTCCACTGGAAGCCCCGCTTCTGCGTACCGGTGAGTTCCGCGATACGTGGGAGCATGAGATCAGTGGTTTCGAGGCGGTGGTGGGTTCAAAAGATAAAAGAGCTCCCTGGTTTGAATTCGGTACCGTCAATATGCCTCCTCGTCCGGTGCTTGGCCCGGCAGTTATCCACAATGAGCGCACCATCCGCCGGGTACTGGGGCGTGCTGCAGTTACGGGTATCACTGAAGGCACCGCCATCCACAGTGTTATGGGATATGACCGCCAGATATAAATCCCGCCACGAAACTTCATCGCCAAACTTAAGTCAAATTAGCGCCTCAATGTCATTACGGCCAATAGTTGACCTTCTCACGGGGCCGGCCGATGAACTGTTTCGGGAGTAATTATGCTGAAAGCCCTGATTGTCCCAATGATGTTACTGCCTGCTTTACCTGCACCTGCGCAGATTGTTTCCATCGCACCAGGTCACATCCATCGCGTGCCTGCTCCGGAGCTGGTGGCATATACGCCCGAAAGGGTTCCGGAGACGGAGGCATTAATTCGCAGCAACCTGCTTGATGATCCGCATTCACCGCGACTCGGGGCGCTGCAACCGGCGCTGACGCTGGTATGTTTTACCGATTACAGTTGCAAAGCCTGTAAATGCCTGGATGAAAAACTGCATCGGCTACTGGCGCAGCATCCTCAGCTGGCTGTGACTTACAAATTCAGTCCATCCATGTTTCAGCCACTTAACCCTTCGCGTATGGCTCTGACTTTATGGGAACAACAGCCCTCAAAATTTGAGGCCTTACATCGCTATCTGATGCGTTATCAGGGCTTACTGGATGATTACAGTATCCGGAATGCAGTCCGCTCTGCAGGCTCAACCATTTATCAAATCAGCCCGGATGTCACGCATACCCTGGCGCTGAACAAAGCATTGATGAAAAAACTCAATATCACTCATACGCCCGCGACCCTTATCGGCGACACCGTTTTGACGGGCGATGTGCCTTTCAGTGAACTTGAAGAGGCGGTAAAGCGCGCACAGACGGAAACGTGATGAGTGAAAACGAACGAAAAGCATTTTTGCGGAAAACTTAATGCTGTCAGTGTCAGCTTATAGTCTCGGCATTTTTCGGGGCGAAAGAGTATGAACTCATTATCAGTATTATCTTTACTGGCGCTGACGATGGTTGGCGCTGGCATGGATGCGAATGACAGTGAAACCTACTACGGAGACAGCTGGGACAACACCATGGCTAAAATTCATGGAACATGCACACGTGTAACATGCCCGCCAGGTACACGCGTCGAAGTGGATGTGGTGCCAGGCGATACCGGTATCGCAGAAACCTGGGACAGAAAGGTCGTCGAACTGCTTAACCTGGTTGGAGTGACGTTCGTGGTGATGGGCACAGATGGACACTCTTCGTCTTCGTGGGTACTGGCGCCCGGCGGTGTAGCCTACAGCATTCAGTGGATGTTCCTGAAAAAAGTGGCCGATAAGAAAACTCAAGGCTGAAAACAAAAAGCCCGGGAGTGGTGGCAACCGGGCTGGGCACAATCCTGTGCCAAAGATTTCCAATAAGAGCATGGCCTCATCACAGGGAAGTAAGAGACGATTTGAGCATAGTCGGTGTGCTGGTAATTGCATGCGAAGCGGTATCATGTGCAAGCCTGAATCATTAGGACGGTTAAACTTTCATGAATTCGTTTGATGCCTGACAAAACTTAAAGTGGAGAAAGTGTCAACCTAAGTGTAAACTGCAGGCATTGACATTAAGAGACACCACATGAAAGCAAATCAAGGAGGGCGGGATGAGTGCTGATACGCAACGTATGTCCAATGCGCCCGTTTATTATGCATTGGTACAAGTTAAATTTACTCCAATAGCGGCAATGAGTAAGTATATCCCTGAGATACAGGATGCTTTAAGAGTTAAAGGGTTCCCGCTCTTCGAAGTCAGTAATTCGACACAGTTGAAGTTCGAGATGAAAAGTCCTAATGAACCTCCTGTCCATTCTGTTGAAGCTGTAACTAACTGGTTAATGGTCAGTGCAGACAGAAGATCAGGTTTTGTGTTGGGAAACGATTTTATAACTTTTCAAACGACCGATTATGACACGCGTAAGCCATTTATTAGCTCATTGTTGTTAGGATTGAAAGAGTTACTCGATATTGCAAAGCCGTCCTTGTTAAGTAGGATTGGTATTCGCTACCTTGACGCTGTCTTTCCTGAAGGTGATGAGACCGTTGAACAGTATCTTGTACCGCAGCTACATGGCGTAAACTTTGGATTAAATCAGATACAATCAATACAAGAATCGGTTTATCAAACATCTGTTGAGCCACTCATTAAGTCTGGTTTTATGGTCACGCGCATTCATAAGATGTATGGGCAATTAGGGTTCCCACCTGATATGTCACCTAATGGCGTTCTGCCTTTAGAAAGGTTCAGTAATACAGCCGTCAACAGGCATGCAATCATAGATACAGATCATTATGTTGAAGGCAATATGGAACCTGATTTGCAATTGATTGAAAAGCAGATCCTTTCATTGCATAGTAAAGTTAAAGAAGCATTCACAGGCATGGTTTCAGAGTTTGCTAAGCAGAAGTGGCACTAAAATTTAGGAGGTGATTTACATGTTCGCGACATCAACTGGTAGTATTGCCTCTGCTGAACGTTACGTATCAAGCACGCAGAGTTCCTGTATGCCCAAAGTTGCAGCTGTAGCGGCCACATTGTTACTTGTTGGAACAGGTACTGCTTATAATGTGAATACGTATAAGCTATGGAAGCATTACGTACAGCCTAAGGTTCAAATCGCATTTGAAGATGTTAACTCAAATTACAGTCTTCATAACGCGATTGAACTCAATGATATGACAGATGTTCACGAGTTGGATGTTAGAAACATATCTCAACATCTTTCGAATGTTCGTGAAGTTTTATCCCCATCCATGTCTGAGTTGGCTAAGGATTTGGGAATAACTAGGCAAGCATTGTATAAATGGTTGTCGGGTGAAAACCAACCAGATGATCGTTCAAAAGTTGAGTACATCAATACTCTTAGCAACATTGCTGATGAGTTTTCTCGCGCTAGAATTAGTGATGGAAAGCTGTTAATTAAGATGAAAGCATTTAATGGATTATCGCTGTTAGAACTCGTCAAAAATGGTGATGATTGGCATCGACCTGTCCAAATGTTAGTGGATGAATCTTTAGCTATGAGTTCAGCTGCTGATTCCGCCAACTTTACTTCAAGCAAAGCTAAACCGTCTGACGGATGGAAATCATCTGTTTCAATTCCGGGAATAATTGAGGACTAATTTGCATATATGTTAGGGAGAGGAACGGCCTGGCGTCAAGGGCATATACTTAAGCATGAAGATGCAGTGTCTTTAGAGATATTGGAACCTGACCAAGTTGCTTTCAAAGTGGTAGTTATTACACACGATTGTGATTTACAGAGCGATTCGGAAAAGAACATTGAACTTATGTATGGCCCCTTGAAAAAGGGGTCTTCTCAAATGAAAAGGGCTAAACATCCACGAATACTCGATCTTTGTTTTGAAGAACCAGAAAGTGTTAAGAAAAGCGCAGTTGAACTCCGGCATGAGCGTAAAGTGATTTTGCCAAAAGGTGATTTTAATATCGAAGCCGGAGATAATAAGTATCAAATTTCTGCAGAAGAAAAACAAGCCCTTAAACAATGGCTTGCTGCAAAGTATGGTCGCCCTGCTTTTCCTAATGCTTTTGAAGAACGCTTACGTGCCTTTGATCAGGACAAAGGGTTCAAATTCGAGAAAGCGGTTGCTGAGATCATTTCAGCTAACTCCGAACATGTCATTGGGGTGTTTTTTGACCTAGGTGAAGAGAGAAATAATGATCTTCCTGAAGGTGAGCCATACGAGCTCAAAATAAATGTTGTTTATGATTCACTGGAAGGTGGGCCTGAAGCCAGAGTCTCTGCCGAAAATATCAGTAAAGAGTTAAATGGAATTTTTCACAAATTTTATGGTGACCCGCTTCTTGGAGAGTCGGAACTAATTGAACTGAATTCCTGCTTGGCTGTTGCTGATACGCATTTCTCACTATATTCCCTTCGTAGGATGGACCAGTGGAGAGTTGAGTATATAAGCTTAGAAGATGAAAGTTTTGGTGACTTTATCGGAGCCTGTGTATAGAAAATCAAATGAAACCCGCGAAAGCGGGTTTTTTATTGCCTGTTAACGGAGTGTCGATGGATTTAGAGGCCTATAAAGTCGCAGTCAGGTTTAGTCTGACTGAAAACATCTCCGCTGGTTTACTGGCTGTCTCACGCAGGTTTGCAGACACCCACCAGCAGGCTGCATTGTTTCAGGCGCAGATGAAACAGATCGGGAGAATAACGATTGCTGGTGGAGGTCTAACAGCTGTTGGCCTGGGTATTACAAAGGGACTGGATGCAACCCTTAAGGCTGCACGAGACCTGGTGCGCGCTCAGACTGATTTCCACACGCTTAATCTTTCAGCTCAGGACAATGCCGCAGTGACGGGTCAGGCGCAGTTGCTGGCACACCAGACGCTGGGTACCACGATTGCAGGTAATATTCGCCTGATTCAGGACCTGCATACAGCCTTTGGTGATCTGCACCATGCCGTTGAGACCGCGCCAGAATTTGCCCGCTATGAAGCGACAGTACGTATGGCGCTTGGTAAAGGCGCAACTGACGGACTGGTCAATGCCGCAGCGAAGGCTTTAGAGCACCGTGGCGGTGCGGTGATTAATGATCCCGCCCGATTCCTGAATGAGCTGTCAATGATGTCTCAGGTACAGCTTGCATCACGCGGGCGTGTCAGCCCGAAAGACTTTCTTGCCGCCTCGCAGACGGGCAAAGCCGCTTATATGATGCTCGATCCGCAATATCTTTATGGTCAGTTTGCAGGCCTGATGAGCATGGACAAAGGGGGAAATAAATCCGGTACCGCGCTTATGACAGCATTCAGTTCGCTGATTGGTGGGCACATGGACCGGAAGGCAAAGGGTTTGCTCGCTGAAATAGGCATGCTGGAAGAGGGTGTCAGTCCTGTACGACTGAAGATGATGCGCGAAGCTATGCGCAACATGTCGGCTGAAGAGAGGGATTTATACCGGCAGAGTCTTGGCAGTGAGTCCGTTACCAGTGGCGGTCTGAAGCCGGAGTATGCGAGGTTGTTTTCCCGCCCCGATAAACTTGCTGCCGTGATGGCGGATAAAATCCGACAGCGTTACGGCAGCGGGCTTACCGATGATGAACTCGGAAACATGCTCGGTGAATACCTGAACCGTAACGCCGGACAGTTTTATGGCCAGCACATTAAGAATGCCGCCAAGCTGAGCAAAGACGCCACGGTATTCCACCGTGCGCAGAGTTACAGCGCTGCTTACGACACTTATCTGAATTCACCTGACGGTGCCGCTGTTGGGCTCACGGCAGCCTGGACCAACCTGAAAGCCATCCTGGGCATCCAGCTGCTGCCCACGGTAACCAGCCTGACGTTGGGACTTACACGATTTATCGACAAGCTCAGCCAGTTCGCCGAAGACAATCCATGGGCCACCCGGATTGCGGCTTACTCTGCGACTGCGCTCGCGGGTCTGACACTGCTGTCCGGTGGCATTCTGTTGTTAAGTGCCACCATTGCCGGAGCAAGGCTGGTGGGCAGTCTCGGCGTTATAACTTCTGTTGCCGCCATGCTGGGTGGTCCGGTGACGCTGGCCATCGCAGCAGTTGCAGGTGCCAGCGTACTGATTTACAGCAACTGGGCACGCGTCCGTCCCGCGCTTACGGGAATGTGGAGAGAGTTCAGCGAAGTGGGCAGTACCACCTGGTCCGCAATAAAGGGAATGGGGCAGCATTTCATTGGCTGGTGGGAAGGCATTGAGAGCAGGGCGGATAATTTCGGCGAGCGCGTGCAGTCAGGCTTTAACCGGTTGTTTGACTACATCACCGGCCTGCTCAACAACCTGCCTGGCGTCAACATTCCGACAACGGCTCAACGCCAGCTGAAAAAGAGCGCGTACACACTGTTCAGTGATATTGAGGCCATAACCCGTGGTACACGCGTCTCCGGAACTAATTCAGCATTAGCGATCGCTATGGCAACGCAGGGAAGAAATAAGGGTGGGATAGATTATGCAAAAGGTATGCAGAGCTTGCATCGCGGTAATGACGTCCCGCCAATGCCAGACAGAATTCAGCAGATGGTTCAGGTTCACAGCAAGGTCTATCTGGACAAAAGAGCAGTGGGCGAGGCCGTAACGCAACATCAGGTACGTGAGGCGACTCGTGCAACAGAAGGTAGCAGTAGGTTCGATCCATCTATGCTAATGACTCATCCGGGCCAGGTCAGTAATGTATTTATGCCTTGACTATTGTTAATTAAACTTCCCTTGCGCCGTACGGAACATAAGGAGAATTGCCGTATGATACTTATTTAATGACGAATCGTATTCAACATTAAAAGGTAATAAAGAAAGTTCATTGCCAAAATTGGTGATGAAATTATCAACAATAAAGAAGCTCTCTAATTCCTTAATTGCATATGACTGGAGAATTAAAAGGCCCTAAAAATAGTTAACAGGACAGGTATTTATGCCAATCCATGGCACATATCTTATTAATTCTTCATGTAGATGGGTTTGGAGGGCGACGGCTTATACGTCCTCCTTTACGTCCAGCTTCGATTGCTCGTTCCGGGTTGTTTCTAAAGTTACCACCGCTGACACGTCCTCCTCGCTTACCGGCCTCACTCGCTCTATTAGGATCGTTTGCAAAATTACCTGCACCGCCTCTGAGTTTTACTTCTGCCATAGTTAGTCCTTAATTAATTTTGCATTTAGGTTAGTATTAAGCCACTCACATAAAATATTAGGCAGCTTGTGTGTTTTTTCCACCCTCAGGCAGGGGAATAGAATGATGCAGGTCAAATAAGCAACCAAAATTTGACTTAAGGGGCGGGATTAGGCTGAGTTTCGTATGTATTTTTAAATCCATCGTCATCATTATGTCCAGCCAAACTGTTGCTAATCATTTTTTATGCATCAATTGTAGCGATCGACGACTCATGCGGGCGACAAGCTAAAGCGGCAGTAACGTGAAACAAAACTTCAGTTATCTGATAGCCGTCAATTGCTAATAATCTTGTGAGAAGTAAAGCATCAGATTAAAGACAATGAGGGATGAGAAGGGGTGATAAAAATAAAAGCCCGGTAGTGGTGGCAACCGGGCTGGGCACAATCCTGTGCCAAATTTCCAACAAGAGCGGGTCTCATCACAGGGGGTGATAAAGACAATTATGATTGTAGATTATGTTGAGAGAAGTACATGTAAAGCGGCAAATTTTTATCTTTTATCTGACCAGGGGCCGTGATCATCTCAGGGTGGATGAACCATGAGATGAGGTGTGAATCCTTCTACATGGGATTCGAAAGGGCAGCGCATTGATACTCCTCAACATTTCCTCTTTTCTTATTGGAATTTATCTCATATTCATCCACTCTTAGTTAAGACTAATAACCAGAATTAAGAGCCAATCGTGTCTAAATTAAGTAAACAACTCGAACAGAATTTTGATGATGCGTGTCAGATTATAGGGCAGGTAGCTATACAAAAAGCTGCGCGGGGAGAAGAGACCACCCGCTTACTGTTAGTTGAAGAGATTAAAAAGCTTGCAGCACGTTACAAAATTCTTACCGGAGAGGAACATCAGGCTATGCGGATGGCAATTGAATCTCTGGAGGACAACTTATGATCACAAACTTATTCTGACATTGATTCAGGAACAGCAAACCGCGTACGCACTACATTAATCACCCCACAATGTTCTCTGTGGGCATTCGTGTTAAGTAATTGGGACCTGACTCACTGAACCTTTGTGCATCGCGCGCAATATTGCATTCTCAATAATTTTTAGCAGTTAACCCACCAGTTAGTTATCGAACCTTCAAGCGTCGCCCGGATCTCAGAATCAGCAAGACCATAATTTACGGCGCGCTCAGCATCAATAAATGAAGCACTTTCTATTTTCTCAGACCAGTCTGTACCAGAATTTTTCGTCTCTTCAGTGAGGATATCAATGAAGCGTTTCATATCATTATCGAGACTTCTCACCCATTCTGCTATTCGGGCGTGATCCGCAGCATGATTAGTGAAGCCCCACTGAAGAGGGTGGATCAAGAATCGCGAACCTGGGTTTACCCGGCGGTCGCTTCCAGCCAGATAAATCACCGTTGCAATGGACTCTACGTTACTGAGATTGTGCGTATGCACCGGCACAGGCAGGGATTTTAAAAAGTGATAAGCCGTAAAACCGGCCAACAGCTCACCGCCCGGACTGGAGATATGCAGGTTAATTTGCGTTGCACCATTCCCCAAAGCTTTCAGACATGCGTCCTGAAGCCCTGAAACCGTGGACATGTTAACCGGACACAAAAAATGGACAGTGTGACGCATGTAATCCCCTCAGCCTTCATTAGGCGTAAATCCCTGAACAACGATTTTTAGGGCCACTTACTGGAAAAGTCCAGTCATCATCGTATGAGCATTCAATATAAAAATTTCTCTTTCACCGGTGGTGGAGATCCGACCGCCACACGTCTGATGTTAGGCGAATTCGAATTTATGGAATTCGAAGTGCCGGAACGTGTGGTTATTCCCGGTCGGCAGAAGACAGTCCAGCACCAACTAATCGGTGGGAGGCGCATCATTGATGTGCTGGGTACCGAATACGAACCGTTGACCTGGTCTGGCGTCATCACCGGCTCGCAGGCAGGTGAACGCGTCGGTGCCCTTGAGCGGATGCGGGACGAAGGGCGACCAACAGTGCTCACTTTCGACGATTACCGCTTTACGGTGATCATCACCCGTTTTGCGCCGGTTTATGAGTATGTATGGCGTCGCCCGTATTCCATTGAAGTGGCAATCATCAGCAATGATGGTTACTCCGACAAAGTTGATGCACTGACGGGCGCATTGCGGGGGCTGATTGACAGTGATCTTGGGCACGCGCTGGGTCTGTCCAATATGATCAATATCGATGCTGTCACCAGGGCAGTAAAAGATTTCCATCAGGTGGTAAAACAGATTACGGACTTTGCCCATGTTACCGTGGCGCAGATTCAGTCTGTAATCAGACCCCTCATTGCCGCCCGTAATATTATCCAGCATGAGCTGGCATTACTTGAAGCCGCTGCCAGAGATATCACCTCACTCGGTGGCCTGGTTCCAGGTAATCCGGTATCAAAAACCGTGAGTAACCTGCTTATCCATCTTGACTGCAGCACGCGTATTTTAGCCTTGTATCGGTTACAGGAAGTGCTGGGAAGACTGAATAAAAACGTCAGAACAGGTCAGTTTGCGGAGGGGGTTAAAGCCATTACCCTTGCTGGAGGCAATCTGTATCAGGTGGCATCAGAACAGTACGGGGATGCATCTATGTGGACAAGAATTGCCGAAGCTAACGACCTGACCGATCCGCAACTGAGCGGTATCAACACTCTTCAAATACCCTCAGGAACGACGAGCTAGCTATGGACGTCAACGATCCTCTTGTTTTACCCAGCGCCCGCCAAATCAGCGGGCGTTGTCTTTTAAATGGCACTGACGTGCCTTTCATATCGTTTAGTGTTGAAGCGCATGCCTTTCGCGGCGCTGGGACGTTTGATCTGACGCTGGCCATCACAGCTTTGCCAGCCACCATGCAGATGCTGAACTGGTGGGCAGTGCAGACGACTATCCGGGTTGAACTGTTCATATCGGTAAGCACACGAGCAGGCATTGATGAGAAGAAGCACATCACCGGCAACATTGATACCTGGCACTTCGAACCCGCGCGCTTTGTGATATCGGCTGAAGGACGTGACTTTGCCGCGAAGCTTATTGATGCGAAGACCACAGGGGAAAGCTTTAAAAACCTGACCAGTTCACAGATAGCGACCATGCTGGCCAAACGGCACAGCCTGACGCCGGTTGTTAGCGCAACCAGCAGGCGTGTTGGCGAATTTTACCAGATTGATACTGCACACCTGACAGGTGAGCAGACGGAGTGGGACCTCATCACAACGCTTGGGGCCATTGAGAATTTCTTGGTTTACGTGGATGGCGACAACCTGCACTTTGAGCCGAAACGGGATCCGGCTGAAGCTGAAAACTATGTCATTCGATGGCAGCCTCCCGGATTGCTGGCGTATCCACAGTGCAATACCTCCGACGACCTGTCGTTTTCACGCGCGCTGACCATTTCCCGAGGGATTACGGTTGAGGTGCTGAGCTGGAATGCAAAACTGAAAAATAAGCAGTTTGTCGTGTCCTTTCCGGCTTCGGCTAAAAGTATCGCACCAGGAAAAGCCACATCTCAAAAACAGGTCTATCGGGTCATCCGCAACGGGTTGTCAGAAAAGGGTGCTCACGCGCTGGCGCAATCTATTTACCGGCAGGTGGTACAGCATGAGATGAAGTTCAGTGGATCAACGGCAGGAGACAATCTGCTTATGCCGGGTACACATGTGCGTATTGAGGGTACACAGAGTCCTTTCGACCAGATTTACCACTGCGATCGGGTACGCCGGACGCTGAGCTGGGAAACGGGGTACACCATGGACATATCAGGGAAAAACCACAGCCCAGCGCTGGGAGTCTGGCTTTGAGAGCATTACTGAATATCATGGCGGCGACAGCACACCAGAGTGCCGCCGGTGAAAGTGGCACACGCCAGGGCATCATCACTGCCTATGATCCTGACAATTATGCTGTGAAGGTTCAGTTGCAACCTACGGGTGAAGAAACAGGCTGGATATCACTGAGTTCTCCCTGGGTAGGCAATGGCTGGGGCATGGCCGCTGGACCGATGATCGGTGCAGTGGTGGAGATTGAGTTTGATAGTGGTCTGACAGGCGTCGGCATGGCAGCAGGGCAATTTTATAACGATGAAGACCGTTGTCCTGGGCCGCCATCAGGCGAGTTCTGGCTGATGCATAAGAGTGGCTCCCTCCTGAAGTTCCTGAACAGCGGTGAAGTTCTGCTAAGTGCGAAAATTAAGCTCACCTTTAACGCACCGGCGCATCACTTTACCGGCGGTGATGTGACTGTCGATAGAAACCTCAGGGTCGTTAAAGACATCTTCGACAAAAACGGCAGGTTTGGATCGT
The DNA here is from genome assembly GCF_014193275.1 of Enterobacter sp. Sphag1F. NCBI lineage: Bacteria > Pseudomonadati > Pseudomonadota > Gammaproteobacteria > Enterobacterales > Enterobacteriaceae > Enterobacter > Enterobacter sp. Sphag1F. Next base: position 33,636 of record NZ_JACHZD010000008.1, read on the forward strand.
TACATCGCATCCGCACTGTTTATGGCGGTCATACCCACCTTGAAAAAGGTCGGGGTAACCGTACTGACCCTCCCGAGCAGCAGATTAAATCAACGCGGGCGCCTTAGTGCATGTACGACATCTATCACTTCACAGGCGGCGACCTCGAGGAGGCGCCTACTGGAGACCTGCGCACAGTTAAAGGAAGCGAGCGCACTAATCAACGAATTTTACGTCGCCTACTGACTAATCCGGGCGACTACGTTTTTCACCCCCAATATGGCGCCGGACTGGCAAAAAAAATTGGTGAAACGGTGAATCCTGGAGAGTGGAAAGCGCTCATCACCGGGCAGATGCTACTGGAGGAATCGGTGGCCAGTAATCCACCGCCGGTAATCAGGCTGACAATTATTGAAGGTGGGGTCAGTGTCTCAATTGCGTACACCGACGCCACGACCAGGGTCAATGAATCTCTCCATTTCGACGTCACGAGGTAAAGCGATGGCTTCCCTTAACACCAGGTCATTCTCTGAACTCGTCAGTGAGCAGGTCACGGCTATTCAGGCCCGAGCTGAAAAACTGCTGGATTTTTCGATCGGTAGCATCCTGCGATCGCTTGCGGAATCCAACGCTGGGGTGGCCATGTGGATACAGCAGCTGATAGTGAAGTTGCTGGTCACGACACGTGCAGCAACATGCTCTGGCGAAGACCTGGACAGCTGGATGGCGGACTTCAGTTTTTTCCGCCTTCAGGCCGTTCAGGCCAGTGGGATAGTGACGTTTAGCCGGTTTACTCCTGGCAGCGAGGCATTGATTAAGGAAGGCGCGCAGGTGACAACATTTGACGGCTCTCAGACCTATTCAGTCATACCCAACACTTTGATTAAAGAGTGGGATGCAGCACGGGCTGCGTATGTCATCGCCCCCGGTGTCAGTTCACTAGCCGTCCCGGTGCGTGCGAATATTGCCGGGACTGCAGGTAACGCGCAGGCGAAGACCGTAACTATCATTACTGGCTCGGTAATGTCGGTTGATGCCGTGACTAATAACGATGCTTTTACAAACGGTAAGGATGCTGAATCCGATGACAGCTACCGCGCGCGCTTTGTGCTGTGGATTGCTTCACTGTCCAGAGCCACGAAAGCGGCTATTGGTTTTGCGATAAGTAATCTGCAGAGCGGTATCAGTTATACGCTGACTGAAAATGTCACGCCGGAAGGAGAGTATAAGCCCGGCTATTTTTATGCTGTGGTGGATGATGGCACGGGGCTGCCCGCACCTGCATTACTGAAAAAAGCCTATCAGGCTATCGAAAATACCCGGGGATTCACGGTGTCGTTCGGCGTGTTCCCCCCAGAAACCATCGAAGTCGATGTCGTCTTAATGGTAACTACCGAGGCCACTGCTAATCACGCGGAGATCGTCAATCAGGTGCGCGCTTCTCTTAATCAATACCTGTCGAGCCTGTCACTGGGCAAATTGCTTGCCTACACCCAGCTGGTAAGAGTGGCCTATTCCGCCAGTCCATGTGTAATCAACGTTACTTCACTGACGGTAAACGGTGGCATGGCGGATTTTGCGGTTTCTGCCAGACAGATTATTCGTGCCGGGAAAATCGTGGTGAGCTGAATGGCCAAAGGTGATCAGAACGACTTTTACACCAGACTCAGGGTGTTGCTTCCTCCCGCATGGTTTGCAGAGGAGAGCACCATTCTGAATGGACCGCTATCAGCATGCGCTGCGGCGTTATCCTGGTGCTACACCCTGTATCTTTACGCCAAAACACAGATCCGTATCTCTTCCGCCAGTGATGGCTGGCTGGATATGGCGGCGTATGATTTTTTCGGGAACTCTCTTACGCGGCCTGTGGATATGACTGATGACGTCTTTCGCACGGTGATTAAACGGGCACTGTTACGGGAGCGGGGAACACGACAGGCTATCCACGATGTTCTTGCAGAACTGACGGGCAATTCACCGACGATATTTGAGCCGCAGCGGCTGCAGGACACGGGAGCATATAGTCGGCCGACAATGGGTTATGGCGCGGCTGGTGGTTATGGTTCATCCCTTTTACCTTACCAGGCATTTGTTACTGTCCAGCGTTCAAAGAAGGCGGGCATTCCGTGGGTAGCGGGCTACCGGACTTCTACAGCGGCATACGGGCAATCATCTCAGGGGGAGTATGTTTCTCGTGAGATGGTTGCCGGCAGTATCACGGATGCACAGATTTACGCTGCCATTGAAGCAGTGAAGATGGAAGGCACCCTCGTATGGGTGCGACTGCAGTAAATAGTCAATTCAGATAAATGGCGTCATTAAGGACACTTAAGCAAATGCCATTTCTATGGGGAAATCATGGATCGTCTCATCGTTTATCCGGGCGCAATTCCGCTCGAAACTGACCTGCTTAACACCAACAAATTCGCCATGACAGGGATGGCCAAACTGGCATCAGTCATTATGGGAAATAATACCTATCTTTATGGACTCGTCTGTACACCAGATGTTGCCGAAACATTGGCAGTGAGCATAGGAGAAGGGCAGATTTACAGTCTGCACAACACAGACGGTACGCCGTATTCATCGCTGGCAGCTGACACGACACACACACTGCTGAAGCAGGGACTTAATCCTGATCCAGTTACATTCCACCTGTCTGCACCAGCGACGCCCGGGCATAGCATCAACTATCTGATTCAGGTTACCTATAACGATGTGGATGGCGGCCAAACCGTTTTGCCCTACTACAACGCTGCAGATCCTGCTATGGCATTTAGCGGTCCTGATAATACCGGCAATGCTCAGAGTACGGTGCGTTCAGGTGCCTGCATTGTTCGTCTCAAAGCTGGAGTTGCTGCTGCAGCCGGCTCTCAGACTACGCCTCCTCCAGATGCAGGCTATACATCTGCCTGGGTCATCACGATTAACTATGGCGATCGTCATGTTAATGCGGAGGATATCCGTCCCGCTGATGGCGCTCCCTTCCTACCCGTAAATGGTCTCATCGGTGCGATTCAGCAGGGTAGGCTAACTTACGGAATGGATTCGGGAACCGTAAATCACTATCAGGTCTCTTTTCAGCCAGCAATTGGCCATATCAGCGACGGTATGCGATTACATTTTCGTGCGAAGAATACAAATTCGGGTCCGTCGGCACTGGCGGTAAGTCATTTTCCAGCGGCCAGCATCCTCACTGCTGAACACCAGGAATTGCCGGCTGGTCAGATTTCTCAGGGAAATACTGCGGAAGTTGAATGGAATAGCGCGATCGGCGCCTGGATTCTCAGTTCACCTAAAAGCAGCTACACCAAAGATGAATCGGATCAAAAGTATTATTCCCGCGACGGAGGACATATTGGCGGCGATGTCGTTGTACAGGGCAATCTGACAATCGAAAAAAGTTTGAATGTAGGGGAGGCCGAGCTGACTGAGGAAGGTGATGTAAGAGGTAAACTTTGGGAGGGGAGTCTGGAAAAATGGCTTAAACGACAGTTGCCTTTTACCTCAGGCTCTCAGAAAGCCTGGCACTATAAATCACCCAATAATCAACTCATTATTCAGGGGGGAATGTTTGATCGCGCCAGCACCACCACCAGTGTTAGCTTTCCCATCGTATTCCCTTCTGGCTGTTTCAATGTCCACTTTTCGTTGAACAAAACATATAAAAAAAGTGTCGTGAACCCGTATATTAGTGTCATTGATAATACACACTTTGAGCTGAATGCCGGTTCTGGTGAATCTGGATTCTACTGGGTTGCGTTTGGTCAGTGAGAGCATGGTGGAATGATATGAATATTGGATTCAGTGCAACAACAAAAGCCTTTTATGACCTGGATGAGAAAGCGGTATACATTCAGAATGGTTCATGGAGTGATGATGTCATAAACATATCAGAAGCGCTCTGGCTAAATTACAATGGGCAGCCTCCACAGGGAAAAATTCGTGGTGCCGATAAGAATGGTATGCCTTGCTGGGCTGATGCTCCTGAACCTTCCGAACAGGAGCGTATAGCGGATGCAGTGAGTAAAAGAAATGCGATGTTAATGACGGCTGACACCGAAATTCGACAGCTGAAGATTGTTGAAGAATTTCATGCATTAACGGATGAAGAAACCCAAAAACTGTTGTCATGGAAGAAGCATTTTGTTGATGTATACCGCATTGAACCGGGAAATGTTGGTTCCATTCGCTGGCCAGACGTCCCGGTATAAAAGAAGACACCAGTCCGGCAATTCCAGCTGAAAGAGCTGATGTAATCAGTTTGATGCTTTGAGATATGAATTCGTTAAAAATGATAACCCATACTCAGTGATGCAGCATTCAGGCTGCGGTAATCCTGATTTTTTTCGGCTGACGCCCTTTCATATCCAGCTGCCAGCGTGAGCGTATCCGTCACATTCAGGATAACACCGGCACCATAGGCAACATTATTAAAAGAGTGGGAACCATTCCTTGCCGCCTTTTTCGTAGCCGGGTCGTGTATGAGTGGGTTATCTATTTTCAGATGATATAACCCAAAAATGCCATATACGGTCAAGAGATTGTTTACACGTAATGATGGACCAAACATCGCAGAATAATACTCCGTATCCTGTGTGGCTTTTTTTTCTGTTCTGACTCTGATACGTTTGCCGTTGATATTCTTTTCAAAATGAAACTCGTCAGTGTTATCCCATATATTTCTGAGGGCCGTCAAAGAGCCGACAATACCAAACAGGCTCTCAGGTTCGTAGATTATCTTAAAGTTGGGTCCGTGGAGGCTGCCATAGCCTTCTATTGACCCATGCTCATAACCAAATAACATCGTGGTACGGTCTGGAATATTTTCCGCTCTTGCAGTTATGCACAAAAAACAGGCCAGTGCGTAGATCATTTTAATCAAATTATTTTTCATTTCTGGTTCCGTAGAAATCCAACATGATATGAATGATAAAAGCCCCCATTACGTGTACTAAGGGGACGTAATGTAATCAGAAGCGATAGCCGGCACGCAGCATGACGGTATTGATCGGATGTGATTCTTCATCAAACCTGACCCTGGAACCTTCATATCCAATACTGAGATTAAGATGGTCTGTTACATTAGCAGTCATGCCAATACCGTAAGCGAATCTGTTACTGTCTGAGGTGGCAGGGTATATTTTATCGCTATTTGACTGAGTGACTGAGTAATTATCGACTTTGCTATGCGATATGCCAGCCAGAGCATAAATGCTTATGTTCTCATTCAAACGAAGAGTTGGCCCAAACATGGCCGAGTAGTACTCAGCACTCTCAGCTAATTTATTAGGCGATGAGCCATGATGTTTTTTCAGTCTGTCAGAAATTGCGTCAAGGTCTGAACGCAGAGCTGTCACTGACCCCATTATCCCCACAGGAAAATCGGGTTCAAACTGTACCGTAATATTCCCTCCATAGAGTGAACCGAAGTCCCGAAGCTCTCCTTGTGAGTAGCCCATGGAAAGAGTCGTTCTGTTAGCATTAATATTGGGATTAAAAGGTGAGGCAAAACCTGAACCACTTGTCATAAAAGCCAATGTTATACATGCGAATTTTAATTTAATGTGCATTTGGATACCCTGGAGTTAATAGCTTGATAAATGAGTGATCTTATCCATTTGACAGGTTACAGATATCTTCATTCATAAAAGTGAATCTTTATGGATTGAATTATTACAAATGCCACCAGTTATGCTCAGCGATATTAATCGCTTGAGATATAAAATTACATTCATTATAAATGTGAGTGTGATGTCATTGCCTTTGAGCGTAATGTTGTTTTTCTCAGAGGGGCTGAAGGCTTTAATGTAAAACAGGGCTGAATAAGTGACTCACGCATTCGTCACCATAATTTTCATATTTTTCATTGTCATGTTAATGTGACTCAATCAATCGTCAAATTTGATTTTTGGAAATGCCAAATGTCAGTTGTCTCTATCAGGATAAAGGGGGGGAGGTATGAAAAGGGCTATAGCTTATCTACGTTTTTCATCTTTACAGCAGGTCCAGGGAGATTCAGTGAGAAGACAAAAGAAACTAATTGATGAATGGCTTAAACATAATGCTGATTATTACCTTGACCCTGTAACATTCGAGGATTTGGGGCTAAGCGCTTACAGAGGACAGCATGCGATTTCAGGCGCATTTTCAGAGTTTATGGAGGCGGTGCAAAAGGAGTTGATTGAAGCGGGCAGTGTACTCCTTGTTGAAAGCCTGGATCGTCTCTCACGAGAAAAAATAGGTGATGCGTCAGACAGGCTTCGTACAATTCTTAAGGCGGGAATCGATGTGGTTACCCTCACTGATGGCACACATTATACCCGCGATTCACTTGACGACCCCTATTCAATCATCAAAGCAATTCTGATAGCCCAGCGCGCTAATGAAGAAAGCGAAATCAAATCTAAACGGCAGCGAGCAGTCTGGGCCGAAAAGCGTAAACAGGCCGCTGAAAAGGGGGAAATAATGACCCGCCATTGCCCCTCCTGGTTGAAAGTAAACGCTGCTGGTAATGGTTTTGAGGTAATTGAAGACAAAGCAGACATTATCAGAACCATTTTCGAAATGAGACTCGATGGCCGCTCCTTTGAGAAAATCAGTCAGGCACTGAATGTTCAGGGTAAGAAAAATCTTCGGGGAAAAGTTTCACAATGGAATTCAGCTTCAATTGAAAGACTGGTTAAATCTAAAGCTGTGATTGGCGTTCTTTCTCCGTCATATCGCATAACAGTTCCCGATGTTGAGGACATTTCTAATTATTACCCTGCAATCATTAGTATCGAAGATTTTGAGCGGGTAAGACGTGTAAGTTACGAACCTGAAAGCAGAAGGAACACCAATTTTAATCCCCATCTAATAAATATTTTTAAAGGGCTGATGCACTGTAAAGAGTGTGGGCATGCCATTATATTGACGGGGATCAACACTAAGGGTTATGGCTACTATGTTTGCTCAATGCGGCGTCAGCACAGATGTAAAACTGAAGCTGTCAGAAGAGATCTAACCGATCGCTACCTGATTACTGGGGTAATAAGAGGTGCTTCAGGAATGGACCTGCATTTATCAAACGAAACTGCATTAACTTCAATGACAGCCAGGCAGCTGGAATTAACTGGTAAGCTTCAGAACGTGATTAAGGCGATAGAGCTTGCGCCAGATGTCAGAGAGCTGACAGTAAGAGCTGCTGAAATTTCTGCTGAAATAATTAAGTTAAAGAGTGACATGGCTGAAATACAGGATGAGCGCGACATGAAGGCTGCTTCTGCATTAAATGTACTCAACGTAGCCGACCGCAAGGAATTTCAATTAATAGCTCGCAGAATAATACTGGATATCAAAATTGATGGTAAATCAAAAACCTGTGATATCTATTTGCATAACGGGATGAAAGTTCTGAATTATCCCCTCACAAAGTCTACAGGCTGGTCATCTATACTTGATGCAATGGCATATTTAGAACAGACTGAAATTATTCTCTGATAAGCCACATTATTAGAGATTTATTCAAAAAATAACATCGAGAAAATTTAAGTGCCTTAATTAAAATAAAGGGCTAAATCATTCTTAATCTGTGAGTCATTAAATATGTCAAGTTTAGGTTTTAGGTTAAGTCACCATGAGAGTGGTGAAGGTTGCATAGTAACTTTTTTGGTTTCTGCAAAATGATAAGTAACGTCTTGATATCTTAGCAATAAAAATTCAACAAAAAGCATCCGGGACTTAAGTTTTAAATGATTTATTACCCTTTAAATACAGTGAGTTATATCAATACTTAAATCCTTTAAAAGTGTGAGTAAACAAACAATTCACACGATGGCATAGTAATCCTCCTTAGTTATCAGTGGGTGAATAAGTGAGCTGATAATAGTGTCGAAAATCGAGACTTTCCAGTGAAAAATGCCTGAAGTGTGGCGGCACTTGTTATGACTTACCGGGCAGGGTGTTGGCATCCATGATGAGCCTCATCGTTGAAAATCGACGTGAGAGGTCTTCTGCAAAACTCCAGCAAAACTCTTCTGCAAAACTGGTTAAAAAATGAGTTTCCTTTGAGTTTGGGTGTTCTTATTAGATTGCAGATCAAAATAAAGTGGGGAAGGCCGCTTCGTGCTGTGAGTTCAACGGATGGCTCTGGCTGAGGAGTTAATAGATAAGGCTGTGCAGAGAAAAAGCAATGAGCATCATCCCGCCGACAATGTTGACGTATTTTTTCAGCATTAATGGGTTGGTTTTTTTGGCTGAGAATATGAGCATTTGAGTGATTGCAAAAAGCCAGAAGCTCATAACCACTATATGAACTGATGCCAGTATAAGGTAGTTGCAAACGCCACCCTTCGCGCCTGCGAACTGTGAAACGACTGTCAGATAAAAAAGGATGGCTTTAGGGTTCAAAACATTAGCCAGCCAAGCCTCTTTTAAAGTCACGGACTGCCTTGCACCATTAAACCCGCCTGAATTTACCGTTATCGCACTGCGGATGAGCATCGAGCCTAACCAAAGCAGATAGACAGTTCCGGTTACTTTAAGCACAACAAACGCTGCTGGCGACGAGATGAGCACTGCCGTAATACCAAGCCCTATAAAAAATGCATGGGTATATATGCCCAGAGCTGTTCCGGCGAGGGTTCTGAATAAACCTTTGTTACCTCCTGTCAGAGAACTGTTCATAACGAGAGTAAAGCTCGCTCCGGGAGACAGTGCAACAGGGAGTAATGCTGGCATAAAGCCAAAAATGTTCACATCCATAGATTCTGGATAGTAATTGGGACTCTCTGAAATTGCCAGTCCAGGCGTTTCGCATATAGGTAATGTTCAGCTAAGCAAAAACAGGTAATCGTCATGAATCAAAAGTCCGCTTCACGCCCTGAGACATACGACAAGCTTTTTATGGCTGCCAGTCAATTCCTTTGATTTCCTGAAGATGTTTAAGCCGCCGTACTGCATGCCTGGTTAGAAAACGCAGTGTGTCCAAGGCGGCGCGGATTTAACTGTAATGGCTCTGATTTGCCTGAAAGTGGTACGGCTTGGATGCGTCAAGGCTGTATCTGGGCAGGCGCTGCTGAAAATTGGTTCACTGGACAAGATATGCGGTCTGTCCAGGACGTGACTGAATTAACGCGCTGGGTCTCTGAGGCATAGATGGTGCGTGACTTTTTCTATACCAGTTAAAGCAATAAAGCCAGCTCGTTCATAGAAGGTGAATGCCGATGGAGGAGCGTTTGTGTTGATAAAATCAAACCAGTGGCCAGAATCCTTAAGTATTTCACTGAGCAGGGCGCTGCCAACCTGCCTTTTTCTCCATCCTGAGTCTACATAGAGATGTCGCAGACGTCCGATGCAAGTTTTTAGCGTAAATGGATCAACGTTGAGTCCACAGACGCCAACGATCAACCCATTTACAGAAGCCCCAATTAGTTTTTCTCCGGGTCTGTCAAAGCGGTTCAGTCCGCTAAGCCAGTTATCTTCCAGTCGTCGTAACATGTTAAATCCTTCAGCCATGCTCTGCGATTTTAACTCAGCAAATCCTGGGCTCTCCGGGGTAACGTTTGTGAGTTGGATATCCATGATTCTCCCACTGATTTCAATCTGCATATTCCGGACAGAATTAGGATTGTGTCCAGTATGACAATGGCACTCTCATACTTCTAATGCCATCAATGCCCGCTCTGTGCCAGAAGCGGAAGTGAGGTCTGATAAATATAATCAGCACAATACCTTTGAGAAGCAGATAGCCTCTTCTCTGCCTACGTATGGGCCATAATTCTCAATTTGGATGTATCCATTTCTCTCGTAAAAACTGATGGCCCGATGGTTGATATATCGTGTTTCCAGCTTTAGTTCACGATATCCCATTTGTTTTGCGGAAGTTTCCAGAAAAGTGAGTAAAGCAAGACCTACTCCTGGCTCGCTTCGGTCTGAAAACATTCTTTTAAGCTCAGCTATGTTTTGTGTAAATGGGCGGATTGCACCGCATCCTATCGCATCGCCATGTGCATTTTTTGCTAATACCCATAATGCTTTGTCATTGTTCATAGCTTCAACGGTGAAGTTGGTTTTGCCATTATCGCCAGTAATAGCGGCAAGTTCAGCTGACAGCATTTCGATTAAGCGATGGGATTCTGAAGAAAATGGATCTGATTTCTCTACGATTATCATGGTTAGATCCTGCAAAGGAAGTTTAAACAGAATAAAGTACGCTGCCTGAAAAATCACCATTTCAGAACAGATAATGGGACAACACTGATCCCTGACTTTATTGGGGATGCAATGTCCGTTCTTCGCTCATAGTAGACGTGGCATGCGCGTCCGCTTCGTGCCAAGAGCTGAAGTAGCTAACAACAATCTGTGTTGATCAAAGGGGAGCGGCCATTATGCGAAAATTTCATACTCGCCAATAACCAATATTTCCCTGACCGGAAACAGCGAGTTTCTTCTTAGAAAAACCACTAAGGTGATGCTGATACTACTGGAGGCATCATGAAATATAGAATTTCTGGCTTAGAGCCGAGCATTTTACTCATCTTTTTGGGCGTAGTGATGGCTATCTGGGAAGATACGGAGCAGTAAGACAAACTGTCACTAGTTACCCTGGTTATCCTGACAGAATCTCATTATGCGATATACCTGTTGGCGAAACCGCTCTGCTAATCAACCACATTTATCAGCCAGCAGATACACCCTATCGCGGCTCTCATGCAATATATATTTGGGAGGGATGTACCGAGCAAGGAATTTATATCAACGAATTACCTGAAGTTATGAATGGCAGAGTCCTTTCATTACGAGCATATAACGAAAAGCACTTTCTAATTAAGGCAGATATTTGCGAGGGCCAATCTGTAGAAAATTTTATAGAGATTTTCTTTGCCGACCCGCATATTAGCTATATCCAGATACACAATGCGAAACAGGGATGCTACGCATGTTTGGCTGAGCGTTTTTTAAATGAAGTCACAAAATAGAAGAGCCTACAGCGGTTCAGCGAAGCACATTTATGTTAGAAGAGATCATCCGGTAGGATCACTTGAGGATAAGCAGAATGCTTCTGGAAAAGCTCAGGTTGCTGGAATGCAGCCTTCACGATGACAGGCGAAACGACCGGGAGTGGCTTGAGCGGCTTCTCCACCCTGAATTCCTGGAAATCACAAGGTCAGGCGTGATGGTTGATCGTGCAGAGACGATCGCGTCGCTATTAAACGAGAAAACTGCATCACCTATTATCAGCAGTAATTTCCGACTCACCGAAATGGGGGTAGGCTGCGCCATGCTTCACTACCGGACGTCTTATGATGACGGCAGTCGTCCTGCATTGCGTTCTTCCTGCTGGCTGTATTCGGATAAAGGACACTGGACTCTGGTTTTTCACCAGGGAACGCCAGCTGAAGACACTGCTTAGGTTCGCTGCTGAGATGTTCTGTTCAATGTGCCTGTATAACGGTTCAGATACAAAAAAGGCCGCCCGTGGGCGACCTTTCCTGGCACTTCCTTTTGCGACCATCCGTTATTTGTATAGCTCAGCGGTCATGTGAACGACGTTGCCGTTGCTGGCCTCAATGATTTTGTACTGCGCGCCCTGCTGCTGGGCCTGCGCGGCGATTTTGGCCTCGGCACCGTCCATAGTCAGGGACGTTGCGGTAACGCTCTGCGCGAAGCTGGCTGCTGACATCAGTGAAAGAGCTGCAACGGCGGCGATAGACATAGCTTTGATAGTTTTCATGGTCTTTATCCTTGGTTTTTATGGTTGAAAGCGTGTTTGCTTTCGATGAGATAATGATAACGAAGGTTACTATTAGTATATTAACAATAAGTGCTGATATTGTGATCGTGATAACTATCAAGGCAATAGGTGTACTCGATGAATGGTTCGGCGCTGGGTTATTATGTTTAATGCGGAGAACATCCCTGTAGCTATCATTTTGACGTCCGCTATTCGCTCACAGTGGACCTTCAGGTCTGTCAGATAACCGCTTCGTGCCAGAAGGGACTGGCAAATACTCGCGAGCTGTCAGTAGGGTGAAGGAAGGTCAGAACGATCCCCTCGTGTTGTCGGATGCGAAATTACAATAAACTCTACGGGAGACCCAGTGTCATTTCTGGCTTGATGCTTTGAACCCGGTGGGATTTCCAGGCCCTGCAGAGCCTTAATATTATGAATTTCTCCTTCCAACTCCATGGAAAGAATGCCAGTAATAACAAAGAAAAACTGCCTTGAAACGGAGTGAAAGTGTCGTTTTTCAAAAGTGCCTGGCGGCATTTGTTCATGAATAACCAGCATGTCCGGGCGGTTTAACAGATACCAACCGTCGCAATCGTCGCCCCAGACATAATGCTCTGCATTATCCTTTGAAATCATTATCCTTCTCCTCTATACCTGTGTGCGTCTCTCTATACCTTAAGAAGGTTATACCGAGAGATTCTTTAGATTCACAATAGGTTATGCTTTTTGTTAATTCCTTTAAGTCCCGAACTGCATCATTCAACCTATCTGGCCGTCATGAATGAAATGGTATAGCAGTGTCCAGGCAGCACCGTAACGTCCGTTCTTCGCACATTGCAGACCGTGCAGCGCACAGGTCAGCTTCGCGTCAATAGCGGACATTTTGTAAGCTCTCCTGGATAAATTGAAAATATGATCATGTGTAAACTTGAGCTGAATTTTAACGCTCAAGAAAAAGCTTCAGCGGAGAACATCTAATTGTTTACTCATATGCGTATTGCCAAACCCGTCTCCAATCTTGAACGCTCTTTTCTGATGTACAGTCAGGGACTGGATTTACACAAAATAGCTGAATTCAATGATCATGACGGTTTCAATGGACTGATGTTAGGACGGAAGGGCTTAGACTGGCACATTGAATTCACCTTTTGCCTTAGTCATCCCATTCAACCTTTGCAAACTGAGGAGGATTTACTCGTTCTTTATTATTCAGATGAAAATGCGTGGATAGATGCCTGTGCAAGGATGATAGAAGCCGGATTCAACATGACGAATTCATTTAACCCTTACTGGGATATCAACGGAAGGACATTTGTTGACCCAGATGGATACAGAGTGGTTATCCAAAATAAGGCATGGGTATAATTTCAATTATTATTGCCAGTTCACTGGCCGTCTTGCTGCAAACCTGACGGTCTGCTCGTCGCTCACAGCGGACGGTGTTCAAATTAGTTGTCCGCTAAGTGCCATGAGCGGAAATCGATGAAAATTCTGTGAATTAAACGTCACGAGATTTCTCTAATTTGATGTCTGTGCCATTGAGATCTGTTTCATTACCCCAACCGAGTTGCATATAAAATTTCGCCGCGCGACTATTCTTATCGGTTTCCAACCAGGCAATTTCATGATGTTGGAATAACTCCTGCTCGGCGAGCATAACAAGCCTGCGACCTATTCCTTTGCCTTCATATTCAGGCAGAACAAAGGCCGCAAACAGACAGCCTTCATCCGGAAATATCATGGAGAAGCCAATGATTTTATTATTTTCAGTCGCAACCCATGCGCAAAGACTTTTTTCAACCATATCGCCTACGACGCTTTCGGTAATACCCATCTGCCGCATCTCTTCACGGCTCAGGTGATTCTCGATTACCGATGTTCTGACGTCGAACATACCCTCGATATCAGAAAGTCGAGCTGTTCTTATGTAGATACTCATTAGTCTTACTCCATGTATGACGAAATAATTTTGATAATAATATCAAAAAAACCAACGGAAAATAAAATTTAAGGCGGCTAATTAAGTCAGCTTTTCGCTCACAGCAGACGTCGTTTTCCTCGGGTTTGGCCGCTTTGTGATGTGAGTTCAACCGATGGATGCAACACACTTATTGAACCGCTCAGTTTTTAATGTAGAGAACGGCCTCCTAAAGTTAACCCAGCATATGATAAAAATAATATTCACTCATTTACAGTATTAGCGCCTCTCTCTGGTCGCTGACGCATAGCGCCCGGCGGATAGCCATTGATGCGCTTAAAAGCTCTGCTAAACGCTGCCTGTGAGGCATAACCGAGGCGTAGAGCAACGGTATCGATTGAGATCTTATCGTGCATAATCCAGTGACCTGCGATGCGCATTCGCACTTCCCTTACATAGCGCAGAGGAGGTATGCCGATGATTGATTTGAAGCGTTCAGCAAAAACAGAACGCGACACATGCGACTGGGCCGCAAGCTCAGCAACAGACCACTCGCGACTCGTATCGCGATGAATGGACAGAATAGCCTGGGCAAGTCGTGGATCACGTAACGCAGCGATCAGGCCAGCGGCGTTCTCGCTGCCGTTTTCGATCCATCCACGCACAATCATGGCAGCCGCCACTTCTGCAAGGCGTGCCAGGATGCCCGCGAAGCCAGCGCGTCCGGAACAGATTTCAGCTTTCATCGCGCCCAGAATGGGAACCAGCCCCGGATAAATCTGTTCATTTGCCTCAACCACTATCGCTTGCGGCATCAGTTTACCAAGGCCCTGCATTCCACCGAGATCGAACTCCATACAGCCATAAAACAGAACCGTGCTGGGTGTTGGATGCGAACTCGGGCAGGTATCAATTCCGCTGACGGCCTCGCCTAAAGGAGCAGAGCCGAACGTATCGATATGTTGAAATGAGCAGCTGACATCCGATAAAAGCTGATGTTCCTCACCCTGCGGCATGAACACCATGCTGCCGGCGTTCAGTTCGTGCAACGTACCATCGCTGGTGCGAAGCAGAGCAGTACCCACGGCGATGTAATGAAAATAGGCGTGTCCCGGCCTGTTGCTAAAACCGACGCCAAACTCAGAACCCGTCTGCAAACGGCGATACTGCACACCACGTAGCCGCATTTCCAACAGCAATTCACTGATGAGCTCGGATGACAGGGCAAAATGTTTGTTCACATGCATATTCGGAGTTTCGGGTAAAAAATCAGGGTAAGGCATCATAGATCGTCCAGTTGCTCGACTCTAGACTTGGAGCTGTGATTTTTTACTCCAGAAAGAGTGTGTTATGAGAAACGAAGCAACTAAAGCTGTATCCGCGAGTTTAACGTGTTCTGAACCCAAAGAATCCGCATGGATGGCTGTGATATCACTGACTATGGGCGTATTTGGCTTACTGACAGCAGAATATCTTCCTGCCAGCCTGCTGACACCCATGGCCGCCGATCTCGGTGTCACGGAAGCGCTCGCTGGTCAGGCTGTGACGGTAACGGCTGTGGTGGCCCTGTTTGCGGGTCTGATGGTTCCCCGCCTGACGCGTAATTATGATCGCCGAACTGTTTTGCTGGGTTTTACCGTGCTGATGATTGCCTCTAACCTGCTTGTCGCACTTTCATCCAGTCTGGCTGTTCTGTTAATCATGCGCATTTTGCTGGGCATCGCGCTGGGAGGCTTTTGGAGCATGGCAGCTGCTGTAGCTATGCGGCTGGTCCCTGCTCAAAGCGTCCCGCGTGCTCTCTCCATTATTTTTAGCGGTATTGCTGTCGGAACCGTAGTTTCGATCCCACTGGGAAGCTATTTAGGTGGGCTTTATGGCTGGCGTAGCGCTTTTATCGCTGCAACCGCAGTAGGTGTGCTGACACTGCTCTTTCAGCTATTTACCCTTCCCGGAATGGCTCCGCGTAAAATGATGGTAACGGCATCTGTCATGGATTTACTCCGCCGCCCAGGCATTGCGATGGGAATGACGGGGTGTGTAATTGCCCATACGGGTCAGTATGCGCTGTTTACCTATATTCGGCCGGCTCTTGAAAATATTGTTCAACTTGATGTGGATCGTTTGTCTTTGATATTGCTTGGATTTGGCGTCGCTAATTTTATCGGAACGCTGCTGGCCGGGTGGCTGATGGAGAAAAGCCTGCGTCTTACCCTGATACTGATGCCAGCGCTTGTTGGTGTGGCGGCATTAAGTATGATTTTGCTGCCGCTGGAGGAAACAGGATTGATGTTGTTCGTCGCGTTGTGGGGGATGGCATTTGGTGGCGTACCCGTTGCGTGGTCAAACTGGGTAGCGAGTTCCGTTCCCGATCAGGCTGAAACCGCTGGCGGCATGGTAGTCGCAGCCGTTCAGTCTTCGATTGCTGCGGGTGCAGCGTTGGGAGGTTTACTCTTTGGTATCAGCGGCGTAACAGGTGTTTTCATCACCGCGGGTTGCATAATGTTTTTTGCAACGCTAGTTATAGGACTAAAGGTGAGGGAAACGCTGACCTGAACATTTCCCTACAACAACGCGTCAAATGAAGGCCAGTTGCATCCTTTATTGATTTAAGAATGACGTTACCGCGCGGGAAAACTGTTCTGGCTGATCAAGCATGACAAAGTGAAAGCTGTCATCGATGCGCGTGAAATGGATATCGGATGCAGATGCATAGGCTTGACGGTACATGGCATCCACGCTGGCTGCAGGAACGCCGAATAAAGCGTCATACGCGTACACGATCTCCATCGGCGCTTTGATGCGGGCGAGTTCGGGGCGCAGATCGGTAATCATCAATTCATACACGGCATCCGCAACTGTTTTACGATCAGAATTGAGTCCCGCAGTCACCAAAGCTGGTCTCACCGCCTCAGTCTTCACTAAACGGATGATGGATGTTTTCTGAAACTCTTTGAATTGCCGCGGCGACTGTCCCAGTAGCCAATCCCGCGTCGCTGTGGCATGCCGTGCAGCAGTCTCGGTGGTCGCCGCAGGATCAATCATCAACGTATAGAATGGCAAGGCATCGACGATCATCAAACGACTGACCTGGTCGGGATGACGGGCCCCGATCATCAGTGCAATCTCACCCCCAAGCGAATGGCCAATGATCGCCGGTGCTGTGATGTGCTGCGTTTGAATGTAATCCGCGATGGCATCAACTGCCGGAGCGATGACCTTTCCCTCTGGATTGGAAAGTGCAGGTGTGCTTGCAAAGCCAGCAAGTTCAACAAGATGAACTCGGTGGCTTTTACGTAAAGTTGCTGCTAAATCAGTCCAAACTTCGCGAGACGACGCCAGCCCCGGAATCAATATGACATCCGGTCCTGAGCCTTGCGTCTCTACAGAGATGCGTTGCGAGTTTGAATGCACTGCAGGTATCGGCTGAGTTTCTGACGCTGAAACTAAGACGGACATCAATAGAAGCGCCCCTCCGAGCGTGGCACGTATATTTGCGCTAGGAATGAATTTAGTCCTTTATATTTTATCCCTGATAAACCGGGTTTGGCTGACATAAGAGTATGTCATAAAAGGTAAAATTATTAAGGGATGGATACAAAGGTTTTTAATGTGCCGGTTACAGTATCGTGTCAAAAATGTGGGTAACTGACAGTATTCTGAGTTGAATAAAAGGGAACAATTCACCCGCCATAAGCAATATGGCCTGTATCCGATTAGATAAACGTTTTATTTTTGTCGGTTTCAAAACCCATATATATCGCATTGAGTCGCTTCCTGAACAACACGGGATCGTGATCCAGACATATTCGCGCGAGTGAGTTTTTAGCGCGCTCTGATACGATTTTTCTGCCGCTGATGATTTGCAATATGTAGGTTTTCAATTGAGATATGATGGCACTTCTCAGAACGGTTTTGTCCTTCAATGAGGATACTGTTAGCTCTGACATCGGATTCAGGGGGCAGCGGATCAACCAGCCGGCATTTTCTGGATTGATTTCTGGCAGTGCCCGGACATTCGTCGTTATAACCGGGCAGCCACATGCCTGCATCTCCAGAACGGAAAAGCCGTACGTCTCCTGCCAGGTTGGTAGTAGCCCGACATCAGAGGTCTTAATTAACGCCAGCACCGCGTCGTTGGTCAACGACGTGTGGTGACGGAATATCGGGCAATCACGCAGCTTATCTTCCACGCATTTTCTAAAAACGTCGTCGTCCTGGAATGCCTGGTGAGCCACGTTATGCGTTCTACCAAGATCACCAACCAGATTAACGCGCACGTCGTTCACACTTATCAGGTTTTCCCTTAATAGCTGGGTAAAGGCCAGCACAACTTCTGCACCTCCCTTGCGATAGAACTCATTACCCACGAAGGTGAAAGTCACCGGTCCTTCCTGAACCACCACGCTTTTTTTATGCAGTATCGGCTGCGGAGGATGGAGTACGTGCAGTTTGGGCCCAATTATGGCCTGCTCTTCAGGAAAATGTTCCAGCAGCCTCAGCTGGATCTGCCGTGTGGCTTCTGAGATGGCGATAATGCCCTTGCAGTGCGAAGAGCAGACATACCGTAGTTCCCGCGCCAGCTCGGGGTTGGCAAATTTCTGTATTCCGCCAACGGGCAGAACACGGGGCAGTTCGGTTTCAAAGGTCGCCACCCAGTCACCTGACCCCGCAGAGACTTCATTAAAAAGGTGGATAATGTCCGCATCAACGGAAGAGATCAGGGGCAATGGACGGAAAATAAAGAGCTTATTTTTATGTAATAAGCGCTGCCTTATGACGTTAATCCAGGTCCAGATGTTTCTGGGACGGTAATCAATATAGCGATGTGAAGGGTCTGTAATGATGTTTCTCTTTTCCGGGTAGCCATTACCACCCACGATAATCTTCATGCTTCCCCCTGCTGGCGAGTGCAAAAAATTAACAGGATTAATTGAAATATTTTTGCAATTAAAAAGGGTAAATAGGTATTTGCGATCTATATGTAGTTATGGTGTTTAAGAAAAAGTCTGAATGCGTCATGGTTACACAGGTTGTTGATAACAAATAAAAATCCGCCCGATGCTGCTGCTTCCCGACACGCTTAATTATGCACGGACATGCAGACAAAAGACGTGTATTTGCAGATGTTTAATGGCTTTCCAGAATACTTCGGGAGAGAGAGTACCAATGCTAATTAAAAAGTTATGTGGCTGATAATCGATGAAACAGGATATCTGCTTTGCATTAAGCAAGAATCCAATCTGTTTTATCAGGTAATAGAAAATTATTATGAGAAGAGTGCAATAAGCCTGAAAGCTGGGAAAGCCTCTAATTAAATATTGTCCCGATCCTTTTGATCTACACAAAAAAAAGAGTCTGCGGATGCCTAGGGCTCTTATCCCCTAAATTCTCAGCGTATCAATCACCGCGCGCAAAGCGGGCGACACATTGCGATGTGGATAATAGAGAAATGAACCTTCCAGACGTTGGCTGTACCCGAAGATGCAGAGGCCGGTGGTGGCCTGATGGTTGCTGTCATCCAGCTCTCCATTGCGCTGGGTTCAACAGTAGGAGGTCTGATATTCGACAGCCTGGGATGGCAAAGTGCTTTCGGCTTGAGTGGTTTATTACTTCTTGGTGCGGTGGCAATGACGTTTGTGATATTCCGTCAAGATTGCAACACGCGCTAGCGCAATTAAATTCTTTCAAGCGTGCTCTTTGCCATAGCATTCGGCGTAAAGCCGAATATACGATTTTCGCTCATAGGGGACATTCGTCAGTCAAATTGCCAGTAAGGTTTGGGGCCATAAACCTCCAGAAAGTAATCAATAACCGCTCTGACATTCAGCGGTGGATGACGGGCATTAGGATAAATAGCGGCAATATGTTGCGGCTCTGTTTTTATGGCAGCTTCAAGATTGGGCATAATTCTGACTAGTTCCCCTTTATGAATGCTGTCTCCAATCAGCCAGTCCGGGAAGAGCACCATCCCCATTCCACCTAACGCGGCGGTAAGAAGCGTCTCTGCATTGTTAGAAATCAGCAATGCAGATACCGGGTAGTGAACCCAGCTGTCATTCTGTTCTCTGAATAACCATCGGTTAGGGCCGGATGAGCCCGCATAAACCAGACATTTATGCTGCGCTAAATCTGAAGGGATAACTGGCTTTCCCCACTTTTGAACGTATTTAGGAGACGCAACAAGATGGTAGCGCTGGGTGCATAATACGCGAGCGTGAAATGATGAGTCGGTAAGTGTCCCAATGCGAAAAATAATGTCGGAAGCATCGCGGTGGGGATCGATGTAGTCATCTGTCTGAGCCAACTCGATCAACAGCTTAGGGTAGCGCTCGCATAGGCCTGTCAGCCAGGGCGCAATGTGCCGCTGTCCAAAAAAAACTGGCGCATTAATTCTTATTAACCCTGAAGGCTCAAGCGATCTGTCCTGCAGTTCTTTTCTTGCTTCGCTGAGCTGCTCACACATTATTCGGGCATATTCTACGAACAATCGTCCAGCTTCGGTTGGAATGACAGCGCGGGTATTACGATAGAACAGCTGCTGTCCGAGAGTATCTTCCAGCTGCAGAATCACTCGCGACACCATCGACGCTGATACTCCTTCTCGCCTGGCAACCTCTGAAAAACTTTGCGAGTCAAAAACACCAATAAAAAACAATAGACTACGAAAGTTTATTGAACTGGCATCATACATTATCTCGATTCCTGCAAAGGTGTTTCACGGATTATACTGTTTTTCATTACTTTGAGCGCCATTATCATCAGCCTCCTAAACCAAGTTGGAGACTGTTTTATGCAGCTTTTATTCATATTACTCGTCGTTGCTGGCGGGATGGGATTATCCGTTGAAGCAGGGTTATTAGGACCGCTGGGGAGTGAAGTTGGAGATTTGTGGGCCACATTCAGTATTTTTGGTGTCGGTGCCGCGCTGACATTCATGCTGATGCTTTTCTTCAGTCCGCGTAATAGCCCCTCTTTTTTCTCGCAACCTGCGTGGACGTTAGTCGGCGGCATCCTTGGACCGGTATATGTGGTGATTCTCACCATTGCTGTTCCCAGTATTGGTATTGCGATGACCATGATTGGCATTTTAGCCGGGCAGGTGTTTAAAAGTCTGGTGATTGACCACTACGGACTTTTTGGTACCGCTCACCGCAAAATTGACCAGAAACGAATCATTGCACTTATTTTTATTGTTGCTGCGCTGGCTCTTGTGGCAAAAGGCTGAGGTGAAATTATGAATATTTTGATGATCATTCTTGCAGTGGTTGGTGGAGCATTTCTGAGTATGCAGGCCGCAATTGGTGGAAAGTTGGGCAGCAATGTCGGCGTGTTCCGAAGCGCATTCCTGACGTTTTCTACCGGGGCATTGGTAACTGCTCTGTTGATCTTTTTCTTTGAACCAAAGCATGCACTTACGCTGCTTGACGTACCAAAATGGCAATTACTGGGCGCGCTCTGTGGTGTGCCTTACATCGTTATTATGGTTATTGCAGTCCAGCGGATCGGCTCAGCGGTAGCAACTGTTGCGGTTATCTTTGGGCAACTGGCAATGAGCATGCTGATCGATAACTTCGGTTGGTTGGGAAATGAAGCAATTCACTTCTCCTCAACACGACTGGGAGCAGTAATGTGCTTGGGGATTGCGCTGTTCTTTATCTACTCGAGCAGTAAAGCCAAAACAGCGCCGGTGGATAAGTCACTGAAGAAAGCCGCCGTACGCGACTGAGAAAACAGCAGCGAGTCAGGCACTATTGCACAACGTTTATTACCGGATTAGCGGTACAGGATCTATTGCTAATCCGGTTCATCAGACCAGATACATACTCATCGATATGGCGTAACACCCAACGTCAGGGCATTACGCCATACCCGTTGCAAAACACGCCTACGCTTTTCTCTTACTCTCGTGGTTGTCTAATTGCTGGCTGAACTCTTCCGCTGAACAGCGTTGCTGTAATGCTTCCAGTAACAGTTGCTGTTGTGTTTTTGGGACGAGGCCTCCCAGCGGTGGATCGGTATCCAGATTGGTCGGGAAGGAGTAGCCTTCACCGCTCGCCGCCACAATTGCTTGTAACTCTTCATCGCTCAGATCTTTACTCAGCAGGGTTGGATAAATCGCTTCCATCACTTTAACGTGATTCACTTTCTCCATGGTTTTGCCAAAAGCGGATGAGACCTGCAGTAAATTGGCCGTACGCACGTGATCCTTCGTGACATTATTGCCGGCGGCATGGAACAGAGCCGGATTGAAGAACAGCCCATCACCTTTTTTCAGCGGCAACTGAATGGCATGCTGCTGGAAGAATTCAATAAAGCGCGGATCGCGCCACGCCAGATAACCCTCAGCATATTGCTGCGACCAGGGCAAAAGTTGCGTCGGACCTGATTCAATCGGCATATCACTGTGAGCCACCGCGCCCTGAAGCGTCAGATATTGCGACAGGATCTGCAACGGCAGCGGGAAGCGAGCAACCACGTCATTTACCTGAAAACCGAGATGGTAATCCCGATGCGGCTGCTGCGCTTTGCCGCCCGGACGCACCTGATTGACCTGCGCCGTAATTTCATATCCCGGCCCAACCCAGGCTTCACAAATCAGCGCCAGCAACGGATTGCTGTAGTAATCGATGAAGGCATCAGCATCCCGCTCCGCCACTTTTTGCAGCGCATTCCAGATACGCCCGTTGCTGCCCGCTTTGGCAAAGTGATCGCCACCGCCGCCGTTTGCCGCTTCACTGGCGAGGATATCCTCAAAGACTTTACTGCTGCGATCAACGGCTGATAGCTCATCATATAAGCCCTGAACCACCAGGACGCCGGGCCCGCTGGACAATGCACGATGCAGTTCACCCAGCATGGTTTGACGGTCTGCTGTTGCAGCCGCCAGCAGGTCGTCACGATGATAGATCAGCACATTTTTATCAGCCGAACGTGCCAGCGGGAAATCGTCTTTACGTAGCGTTTGCGCGCAAATCGTGGCGAAATCATCGAGAGAAATGTGGCTGTCATTAATGTAGATATTATTCATTTTTTTGCCTCACAGAGTCAGAGCATGTGATGGCTGGAAGCCACCGTTATCACCACAACCAACCACACTTTGATCAAAATCGATCACCGCACCCGTCATCATTCCTGACTCCTCAGAAAGGAGAAATGCTACGCCACGCGCGACTTCGGCGGGTTTCAGCAGGCGGCCAAAAGGCTGCGCCTGCTCAGCGTTGCGAAGCCAGTTTTCATCAGCATCATGATATTGCCGCTGGATGTCGTGTTCGTGCGGCGTATCCATCCAGCCAATATTCAGACCATTTACCCGGATGCGATTGCGCATGGCGCTGAAGGCCACGTTTTTAGTCAGCGTGACCAGCGCACCTTTGGATGCAGCATATGCCGTTAAGAAGCTCTGGCCGCCGTGGGAAGTCATGGTGATGATATTGACGATACTGCCTTCAATGCCTTTGGCAATCATCAGTTTGATCGCTGCCTGCATCAGGAAAAAAGGCGCGCGAACGTTGACAGCCATAATCGCATCAAACAATTCCGGGGAAGTGTTGAGGATGGTGCCGCGATCGGACATGCCTGCGCAGTTCACCAGCCCGTGCAGGGTTCCAAACGCCGTTTCTGCGGTCGCCACTACTTTTTCGCAGGCTTCTGGCGAGCTGATATCCGCTTCAACAAATATCACTTCACAACCGGTTTGGCTGAGGATATCCACCTGTTCGTGTCCGGCTTTAACGTTACGACCGCAAATCACAATGCCCCGGGCTCCGCGAATTGCCAGAAGACTGGCAACGGCTGCGCCTAATCCCTGTGTTCCGCCGGTCACGACGAACACTTTGTTTTTTAATCTGCTGCTTTCACTCAGGCTCATTCGTTGTCCTTTGTTATTTTGGGTGAGGTAAGGTCTGTCTGCTTGCTCACAATGACCTTAGCAATTACATTCGATTAACAATACGGCCACATAACCTCAAAAAGACCTCAACTTATGGCAAGGTCATTCTCCATTAAGCAAATCGCGGCACAGTCTGGCGTCAGCAAAGCCACGGTCGACAGAGCATTGCATCAGCGCGGCAGTGTCAGTCCACGCACTGCCCGACGCATTGCTCAGGCGATCCGCGACCTGGAATTACAACAACGCGCCAGCCTGGCAAGCGGTCGCACGCTACCGATCGATCTGGTGATGCACGCGCCAGAGCGATTCAGTTCGCTAGTGCTGGCGGCACTGCTTAGTCAAATCAACAGCTTCGCACCTTTCCGACTGGCGCTGCGCTGCCATATTTTTGAAGAAATCTCGCCTGAAGAGCTGCAGCGTGAGCTGCGCCGCTGTGGCAATGACAGTTATGGCGTGCTGCTCAAAGCAAGCGATCACTCTTTGCTGCAGAGTACGATTGCGGAGCTGGCGGCGCTCAATGTTCCGGTGGTCACGCTCGTTACTGATTTACCTTCAAGCGAGCGCATCAGCTATGTCGGCATGGATAATGAAGGTGCCGGTCGAACGGCGGCCTGGCTGATGTCGCGGTGGCTGCCTGCTGCAGTGCAAACGGTCGCCGTAGTGATCAGCAGCACGGGTTTTCGTGGAGAAGAGCAGCGAATGGAGGGCTTCATTCAGGCGTTAAGTCAGCGAGCGCCGTATTTGCAGATTAAAGCTGTCAGTGAAGGTTACGGTATCGATTCACTCACATTTACGCAGATGTGCACAGCGCTGGAACAGGATCCCTCAATCCAATCTATTTACAGCGTGGGGGGCGGAAATAGTGCCATTTTGCAGGCTTTTTCAGCGATGCACCGCGAGGTAAACGTTTTCATTGGCCATGATCTGGATGAAGAAAATCGCCGGCTACTGGCTGCTGAAGAGATGGATGCGGTGATTGACCATGATCTTCATGAAGATGCGCGATCGGCGTTTAAAGCAATCCTGCGTTTTCACGGCTTTTTGCCCGAAGCCGAAGATGAAACGGCATCATCACGCGTTATTGTCGTCACGCCGTTCAATATTTGAGGCACTAGCGATTGCTAAGTGACAATATCGACGCCAAACCGCTATTGCTCTAAGGATTCTGACATGACCACCTTTTATCAACTCAATGCCATCAGCCTGCGTGGCCAGCCCATCGCTATGAGCGATTTCGCCGGCAAGCTGGTTCTGGTGGTAAACACCGCCAGCCATTGTGGATTCACGCCACAATACGCCGGCCTCGAAGCACTCTACAAAAAGTACGCTGCCCAAGGTCTGGTGATTCTGGGTTTCCCCTGCAACCAGTTCGGTAAGCAGGAACCCGGCAGTGCCGATGATATCGCGCAGACCTGCCAAATTAACTACGGTGTAAGCTTCCCGATGTTTGAGAAAGTGGAAGTTAACGGCGCCGCAACGCATCCGCTATTTCGCTATCTAAAAGAAGAATTGCCCGGCGTGCTGGGTGGGCGCATCAAATGGAACTTCACTAAGTTTCTCATCGGACGTGACGGCAAACCGCTCAAGCGTTTTGCGCCGATCACCACTCCGGAGAAAATAGAAGCCGCAATCCTTGCTGCACTAGAAAGCTAATAGTGATTCCTTCTCTCGCCGTCCGAAATGTGCGAGCTATCACAATTAACAACATTTCTTTTTGAGCACTAAGCCTGTTTTCACGTTAAACATCACCTGCATGTCACGTTTTGTGACATGATAAGCGTCATAAATCGTCTAATTGGATATTTAAATATATGTTTGACGCCAGAAAACTATCCACTTTAAATGCCCTCGAAAGCAGCGTGCATAATTATATTATCAAAAATATTAACGCTGTTATTTATATGACCATAAGGGAGCTGGCCGATAATTCAGGTGTGTCTACCGCAACTGTTCTGAGATTCTGTAAAAAAATGGATTTCAAGGGTTACTCAGAACTCAAAGCCAGTATGAAGTTGCACCTGAACAGAAATAGCACATTACTTATTCCTCATGGTGCTGAGGAAATATTAACCTTTTTTAAAAGCATCAGAAACGATGAGTTTGATGAGATGATTAATCAGGCGGCAGAATACATTCGTGATGCAGAACGGGTGTTCTTTGCAGGCGCAGGCAGCTCTGGCACGCTCGGCAGGTATGGTGCCCGTTTCTTCTCTAACATGGGCAAGTTCAGTAATCACATTGACGATCCCTATTATCCGGTGAGCTCGGACATGGTGCAGAGTTCAGTGGCCATCGTGCTTTCTGTCTCTGGCGAAACCCCAGAAATAGTGAAACTCGCCAGACAATTTGTCATTCACCATTGCAAAGTGATTGCGATAACCTGTAACCCGGATTCAACCCTGGCAAAACTCGCTGACTTTATTGTTCCCTATCATGTATCCCGCATTTTGATTGATGACGAATATGACATTACCACGCAGGTTCCGGTTATTTTTATTCTCGAATCAATAGGCAGAAAGCTGGTGGTGAATAATGTCAGTGAGATGTCACGTGGTGTGACATTTTTGTAATTATCGACCAGTTATAACATATTGTGACTTCGTGACATTGCCGAAGCGATTTTCTAACATTGCCGCGATTAGTTCGCCTCTGACGGACTGAATTCCCTCTGGCAATGGAAGAAAACCATGGCAATAAATTATGCGGATTCTGCAAAAGAGATCGTAAAGCTGATAGGTAGCGATAATAACGTGATAAGTGTCACGCATTGCGCTACGCGTCTGAGGTTTGTACTTAAAGATTATGCTCTGGTCGAGGTTGAATCACTCAAGCGGGTTAAAGGGGTGATTACTGCGATGCAGGCCAGCGGCCAGATGCAGGTGGTTATTGGCAATCACGTCGGTGATGCTTACCGCGAAGTGCAGAATCTACTCAATATCGACGAAAGTGTTGCGGTAACACCGCCTAATGTCGGTATCGTAAGCCGCGTTATGGATATCATCTCCAGCATATTTGCGCCTTTCCTCTATCCGCTGGCAGCCTGCGGTGTGCTGCAGGGGATCATTTCGCTGCTGACCGCCATCGGCTGGATGGATCCGGCAAGCGGCACCTATCGCATTCTTAATTTCGTTTCCTGGACCGGCTTTACCTTCCTGCCCGTCATGGTGGCTTTTACCGCCGCAAAAAAATTCAACGTAAATCCTTTCACAGCGGTAATTGCTGCCTGTGCGCTGGTGTCACCGGATTACCTGAATATGCTGACGGCCAACAAAATACTCACCGCCAACTCAGCCGATCCGGCGGTGCATGCTTTGATGCAGAGCGCGGTTGAAAACCCGGCTATTTCAAAGGTGCTGGTGGAGATTGCAGGCATTCCATTGGATGCCGCGCCGCTGACCTTTATGGGCTTGCCGGTAGAATATTTGAGTTACACCTCATCGGTGATCCCGATTATTTTGATGGTTTGGGGCATGTCGTATGTGCAGCGGTTCTTTGAGCGCCTGCTGCCGATGGTGATACGCAACCTGTTTACGCCGATGTTCTGCCTCGCCATCATGGTTCCACTCACGCTGCTGGCATTCGGTCCGGTCGGTAACATGATTGGTGGCGCTATCGGTGGCGTCTACAACACGCTTTATCACTTGAGTCCTTCCATTGCCGGATTTGTGGTCGGTGCTTTGTGGATGCCGCTGGTTACGTTAGGCGTGCATTGGGGCATCACGCCCGTGACCGTCGGCAACTATGCAACCTTGGGCTACGACACCTTTACCGGCTTACAAGCCTCTGCCGTATTTGGCATGGCGGGTGCGGTGCTTGGCGTCTACCTGAAGGCGAAAGACGCTGAGCTGAAGCGCATGGCGCTCTCTGCAGGTGTGACGGCGTTGTTCGGCATCACGGAACCCGCCATCTACGGTGTTGCATTACGCCTAAAACGGCCAATGATTTGTGGCTGCTTGGCCGGCGCTGCTGGCGGCATGATCGCCGGCGCCTTCAACGCGGTTTCCTGGAGTTACTGCATTCCAGGCATTGCCGTCCTGCCGGTGTTCTTTAAAGAAGGGCACATGACACAGTTCCTCGGCTTCCTGATATCCATTTTCGTTGCATTCGTTTTGGGCATGGTCTTCTCCTGGGTAGCGGGATTCAAAGAAGACAGCCAGCCTGACGTTCGCCCTGTGCCGCAGCCTGGCACCATCTGATCAAGAGATACTTATTATGAATAATCAATTCCCGGAAAATTTCATGTGGGGCGGCGCGGTTGCGGCTCACCAGGTCGAAGGTGCGTGGGATAAAGGCGGAAAAGGCCCGAGCATTGTCGATGTGCTGACCAGCGGGGCGCACGGCGTTGATCGCGTTATCACCTCGGGCATTCAGGATGACTGCTTTTACGCCAATCATGAGGCATCTGACTTTTACCATCGTTATCCTGAAGACATCGCGCTGCTGGCCGAAATGGGCTTCCGCTGCTTCCGTACATCGATCGCCTGGTCGCGTATTTTTCCGCGCGGCGATGAAGTCGAGCCGAACCAAGAGGGGCTGCGTTTTTACGATGCGTTGTTCGATGAGCTATTGAAATACGGGATTGAACCGGTTATTACGCTGTCCCATTTTGAAATGCCCAATTTCCTGGTCACCGAATATGGCGGCTGGAAAAGTAGAAAAGTTTTGGACTTTTTTGTCCGCTTCAGCACGGTGGTGATTGAACGCTTCCAGCACAAAGTAAAATACTGGATGACCTTCAATGAAATTAATAATCAGCGCAACTGGAAAACCCCACTTTTCGGTTATTGCTGTTCCGGCGTTATTTTCACCCACGAGCCTAATCCTGAAGAGTGCATGTATCAGGTGCTGCATCATCAATTTGTTGCCAGTGCTCAAGTGGTGAAATTAGGACACGACATTAATCCTGAACTGAAAATTGGCTGCATGATCGCCATGGTGCCGCTGTATCCGTTTTCCTGTCACCCAGATGACGTGATGTATGCCCAGGAAGCGATGAGGGAACGATTCCTTTTTAGTGATGTTCACATGCGCGGTCATTATCCGGCTTATATCCTCAATGAATGGCAGCGCAAGGGATACCACATTGCGATGGAGCCCGGTGATGCGCAGATCCTGCGTGAAGGATGTGCCGATTATATCGGGCTGAGCTATTACATGAGTAATGCGGTGAGTAAAGAAAATGCCGGCAGCGGGACCGCACTTTCAGGATTCGAAGGAAGCGTGCCGAATCCACACGTTAAAGCCTCCGATTGGGGCTGGCAGATCGATCCGGTCGGCCTGCGTTATGTGCTGAATATTCTCTATGAGCGTTATGAAAAGCCGCTTTTCGTGGTTGAAAACGGTTTTGGTGCCATCGACAAATTGGATGAAAACGGCGAGGTCAATGATGACTACCGCATCGACTATCTGCGCGCGCATATTGAACAGATGAAGAAAGCCGTGACTGAAGATGGCGTCGATCTTATGGGATATACCCCATGGGGATGTATTGACTGTGTATCCTTTACCACCGGCCAATACAGCAAGCGTTATGGCTTTATCTACGTAAATAAAAACGATGATGGTAGCGGAGATTTTGCCCGCTCGAAGAAGAAGAGTTTTGACTGGTATCGCCGGGTCATCGCCAGCAACGGCGAAGAACTCTAACCAAATTAGGTGCGACAAGGATGTCGCACCTACAAAATTTTTAAGGCTTCTCTTTCTCGTCTTCAGCCGGAATCAGCGGTTCATCAATGGCGATGGATGAATTAGATTTCAGCAGCTGAATATCCAGAATCACGTAGGTCATGGTGGTGATGAATAACGAAATCACGCTGCCAATCACGCCGCTGGTGGTGAAGGTGAAATAGTTATACATCACCACCCAAGTCACACAAATAAACAGCGCCAGCGCAACGTTAATTGCCGACTGCGAATAATCTGTGGTGCGTGAACCCATTTCATTAATTTGCCGACTGAAATTCGCGCCGCTGTATTTCTCCAGCACAAAAATTCCCTGTTCCCAATTACGCAAACGACGAGCGCCGCTGCGGGTGAGAAATACGTAGAGCAGCGAGACAAATAAACCGGAGAAGGCGATCAGTACCGGCACCGCTTCCAGCGCGTAAGCGAGGCTTTTATGGCTGGATGCCTGCGGCGTGAGATCCAATGTTAACGACGCACCCAGCGCGGCATATAAAAACACAAACAGCAGCAGAAATAGCGCGTTGCGTCGCCAGTCGAGATCGGCTTCGTGATCCTTCTGCTGACGTGCGCTGTGCAGCGCCTGCTGTAATAACGTGGCATTGGTGGATGCGGTGTCAATACTCTCAATCTCTTCACCCAATAAGCGGTGAATAAACGGCTGATCGGCCGGTTCAATGGTGATGCGCATAGATTTCTCGGTAACTTAACGATCAAAGGCGTCAGTGTAACGTAAATCGTCTGGCACGCGCAGAATCTGCGAGTAAGCGCGCAATTTTCCATCTATGTTTCGGCTCGTATTGCACATCATTTGTACAATTAATGGGCGGTTATTACTGACCGCGCAAATCACAACGGAGTAACGAGCTATGTCGTATGTTGATGGTTTTGTCGTAGCGGTGCCGGAAGCCAATAAGGAGGATTATCGTGCCATGGCGGCCAAAGCCGCACCGCTGTTTAAAGAGTTTGGCGCCACCCGTATTGTCGAGTGCTGGGCAGACGATGTCCCCGAAGGCACGCAGACCGATTTCTATCGCGCGGTAAAAGCCGAAGAGGGCGAAACGGTGGTATTCAGCTGGATCGAATATCCCTCGCGAGAAGCGCGTGACGCCGCCAATGCCAAAATGATGTCCGATCCGCGCATGAAAGAGATGGGCGAGAATATGCCGTTCGATGGCAAACGCATGATCTATGGCGGATTCGCGATTTTGCTGGATGAGTAGTTGAGATCAAAGGCGTTGAGATGGTCGCCATGAATGGCGACCCTACGACTTGGTGCTGTATCACCGTCCGATATCATTTATGATCTTCAAAATCTGAACTGACCTCTAAGCGATTGGCGCTCGCGGATTATTCGGGTAACGTGGAATGCTTAACTTTGTTACCTACAAATAATTACCGCACGCTAAGTTGCAGGAGAGTCAGTCCATGGCCGTTAATTCCAACATCGTCGGCATTGTCAGCGATGAGTTCACTAATCCCAATACCGTAAAGCTGCTCAATGAAGTTACGCGCCAGCTGAATGAACGCGGCTTGATTACGCTGCTGCTCAATGCCAATTCCCGTGAAAGTTATCAAAGCGCGCTGCATAACGCCGCGCAACTACCTGTCAGCGGTTTAGTGTTTCTGACCTCGCTGTTTAGCGATGAATTGAGTGTGGCAGCCGATATTCTGCCGCAGGCGACAACCGTCCATCTCAGTCACAGCGCCAGTGCGGATGCCAACGTCGTGATTGCCGATGGCTTTGACGCAGGCGCAGAGATGGGATTATTGCTGCTGTCGCAAGGTCATCAACGGTTCGGCTTTATGCACAGCCAGGAAAACAGCGCGCCTGTGCGCCAGCTGGACGGTTTTGTCGCCAGCCTGCAAGCAGAACAGAAAGAACTGAAAATCGAGCTCTCCGCCGGTGGCAACGATCGCGAACTGGCTTATCAGGCGATGATGGCGTATTTAAAGAAAACGCGGGCTGCCGAGCGCATCAATGCGCTGTTCTGCGAAAGCGATGTGCTGGCGTTTGGCGCGTTACAAGCGGTGCGCGACTTCGCGCAGGGCGCGCATGTCGCGGTGGTGGGTTTCGATGATGTCGATGAAGCTCGCGCGTCAACCTGGCATCTCACCAGCTGGGCGCAGCGTCGTGATTTGCTGGTGGCCGAAGCGCTTAATCGTTTACTGGAAAACCGTGCCGATACCATTAACGCCTGGCAGCAGGGCGAATTGCAGGTGCGCCATTCGCATCACGGCAAGCATGTGCCGGGCGAAATGTCGCAGTGCGGATGTGCGATTCGGCATTGATAGCCGAAACAGGAACGGAAGGAGATGTTAATGCTGTGGCTTATCGCCAAATATGCCATTACTGCCGGCATGGTGGTGCTGATATCTGAAGTGGCTAAGCGTAGCGATCGCCTCGGTGGGCTGATAGCCGCGCTCCCATTGGTGACCGTGCTGGTATTGATCTGGATGAAGCTGGAAGGACAAAGTCAGGCCAAAATTGCCAGCCACGCCTGGTACACCTTCTGGTATGTGGTGCCGACCTTACCGATGTTTGTCGCCTTTCCGTTTCTCTATCAACGCCTCGGATTCTGGCCGACGCTGATTGCGAGCTGCGTGCTCACCATCTTGTTATTTCTGCTGTGGGCCACGCTGCTCAAGCGCTTTGGTATTGAGCTGATGTAATTTTGCTAAGTGAAAAGAGGGCGTTTGCCCTCATTTCCAGCCACTCAGAAAGCATATGCGGCGCTTGAAACTAGCTGTACAAAGGGCCCAGCAAGGGTTTGATTATGGTGCGCAATAATCTGCTCAGCGCTCAGCACGCCGTTATCCACCGAAGTATGTCCATCCTCAATCAGCACCACGCGAAAACCTAAATCTGCGGCAGCGCGACAAGTGGTATCCACGCAGTATTCGCTCTTCATTCCAACAATTACTAACTCTTGAATATCAGCACTTTTTAGCGCTGCCAGTAATTCAGTGTCGCGAAAACAGTTGGGATAGCGCTTCACAAATACCCGATCGCGCGATGCATTCATCTGCAGTTCAGGAATCAGCTGAGTCAGCGGGCTGCTTTCGGCGAAGGGCGATCCATCCGGTCCGATGTGGCGCGCGAAGAAAATGGGCGCATGCGCTTGATGGGCTAACGCGATTAGCTGATTGATATTGGCTAGAACAGTGTCCGCAGCAAAGGGCGCTGGCGAAGCGTGAAATAACCCATTCTGCATATCAATGACTAACAAGGCTTTGTGTTGCGATGGCTGCATGGTGTGTCTCCTTTCTGCATGCTATGAACGGAGACCATTCCCCGTCCAATGATTGACGGGGCTGAGGATGCTGGAGCTTATCTCTTCGCTACAGATGCACACACGCCGCCGCCATATGCGGTGGTGGTTGTGGTCTCTGTGGTTAATGCGTTGAAGATAGACATAAAAGCTCGCCAGAATGTGGTGTGAGTTTTGAATCTAACAGAGTGCCGCGAGAAAACAAGCGTGAAGTGTTAACAGCTGTGAAACAAAAAGGCGAACGCGGATTAACCTGCGTTCGCCTAATGTTTAATGCTTGGTTCCATTACCTGAACCGTCACGATTGCGGAAAATATGCGTCACGTTGTCGGTATTCTTGATCGCCACTCCGCTCGACTGCGGTGTTTCAATATGATTCATCACTTCCGACATCGCGCGGCTTAGTGCTTGCTGGCGCGGAAGGTCGCGCTCAATCGACGCCATCCCACGCAATTTATCCAGCAGCGCGCGAGGTGAAAGCGGGCCGGATTTTTTCAGCAACTGTAAAATTGCATCGCCCATGATGATGTCGGTGAGCCGTTCTTCATCACTTCTGTACATAGATTCTCTCTGGTTACTGCGGCAGACCTGCGGCAAATAACAAAGTGGATTCAGTCTTACCAGTATGCGAATGAGGCGGAAACCACTTGGTTAATTCTCAGGCCAGCTGCGCCTGGTTTAGGATTCTCGTTCTACGGAAAACATCAGTCCAATTAATTGCTGATAGTGAATTTCTGCTTCAGTACCGCGCGCTTGTTCCATGCGGCACAGCAACTTAGTACACAGCGTTTTACGGCTAAGCGTCCTTCCGGAACGCAAGATTTCAACCACAATCTGCCCCAGCGTTTCCTGCTGTGAAGGCAAAGAGGCTTCTTTGAAGTAGCGCGCAATAGCTTCCGACGCTGTGGAAAAGTTACGATCCTGACGCATGGTTCCATCCTTAAGGTTGACGTATAACTTTAGCCAACAAACTTATACAAGTTTAATTAATATGTACAGGAATATGGCGAATCAGTTTCGCAGTGATTTGGCCAAAAGTGCTAATTTATTGTTAACAATAACTTAAGAAATGGATAGGGCAATGCTGAGTGTATTCCGCGCAATAATCGTCACTTTATCGTCTTTCGGTCGCCATAAATGGCGACCCTACAAAGGCTTGGCGCGTTTTTGTAGGGTGCGCATTCATGCGCACCTGCATATTACCGTTTATAGTTCATCAGCCATCCGTCGATCGCGTCAGCGTTTCCCAGCGATCAATCTCTGCGCTAAATGATTCAATCTTCTGCCGCACCAATGCCAAAGCATCGCTTCCTAACAACAGATGCGCCGGGGGATTGCTACTTTCGATCACATCCAGTATCGCACTGGCGGCTTTGAGCGGATCGCCCAGCTGTTTGCCGCTTTTCTCCTCTCGCGCCTGCCGAATCGGGTCGAAAAGCGCGTCATAGTCGGCGATGCTGCGTGCGCGACGCACCATCGAACGGCCAGCCCAATCGGTGCGAAACGATCCCGGAGCAACGGCGGTCACGTGAATGTTGAAAGGTGCCAGCTCTTTGCTCAGGGTTTCTGAAATTCCTTCCAGCGCAAACTTGCTGCCGCAGTAATAGCTGATGCCGGGCATGGTGATAAAACCGCCCATCGAGGTGATATTGATGATGTGGCCGTGACGGCGCTGGCGCATAAAGGGCAGCAAGGCTTTAATCATCGCCACCGCGCCAAACACGTTGACGTCAAACTGGCGGCGCATCTCATCCAGCGATGACTCTTCCATCACGCCTTCATGACCGTAACCGGCGTTATTCACCAACACATCTATTGGGCCAACGTGGGATTCAACATTGGCAATCACCGCATCAATGGCGGCGAAATGGGTGACATCCAACTCATAGGCGAAAGCATTTTCCGCATGCAAACTTTCAAACTCAGCCTTTGCGGCAGCATTGCGCACCGTACCGACCACGCGATAGCCACGACTTAGTGCAACTTGTGCCAATGCGCGACCAAATCCGCTGCTGACGCCGGTAATGAATAAAGTTTTAGTCCTGGACATTTGCGGTTTCTCCTCAAAAAGTAGAGGATGCATAATATTCTGGCGATTAAACGGCTTTAAGACCTTATCTTGTGTATTCCTTGCCTAATCTTATGAGAGTGATGTTGCGCGATGAAAGAAACGCTCCAGCAGCAAACGGTAGAACTGCTTAAAACGTTAGCGCCGCAGGAAGGTTACAACCTCACCGCGCTGCCGGACGTGCGCATCCTGCGTTCCGATCGGCCGCTGGCGCGCACGCCGGTGCTGTACGATCCGGGCATCGTGATTGTGTGTCAGGGATCGAAGCGCGGTTTCTTTGGCGATCAGATCTATCTGTACGATGAGCAACATTATCTGGCGGTTTCGGTGCCGGTGCCTTTTACCATGGAAACGGCGGCGTCAGCGGAACATCCGCTGCTGGCGATTTACCTGCATCTCGACTTCAATGTGGCGACTGAATTGCTGTTGCAGCTGGAGCAGCAGGATGTGGCGTTTGAGAGCCAGGCGGCGCAGAGCATGATGTCGAGTCCGATGGATCAGACGCTGCGCGAGACGGTATTGCGCTTTCTCACCACGCTAAATCATCCGCTGGATGCGAAGATGCTCGGCCCCGCGTTGGTGCGTGAACTCTATTATCGCGTGCTGACCGGTGCGCAAGGCAGCGCGCTGCGAGCAGCGCTAACTTTGCAGGGTCAATTTGGCAAAGTGGGCAAAGCGCTGAGCCACATTCACGCACACTATGCGGAGCCGCTAACGCTCGGACAACTGGCAGCGTTGGCGGGCATGAGCGTGCCCACATTTCACACCCATTTCAAAAGCATCACCAATCAGCCGCCGATGCAGTATGTGAAGTCGGTACGACTGCATCAGGCGCGCATGTTGATGGTGCGCCAGGAGATGACGGCGGCTGCGGCCAGTCACGCGGTGGGCTATGAAAGCGCTTCGCAGTTTAATCGCGAGTTCAAGCGTCTGTTTGGATTACCGCCAGCAGAAGAGATCAAACGCATGCAGCGTAACTTTGCCGTGCCGCCAGCGCACCAAGCTTCGCTGTTCGTTTCCTCACATTAACGCCAGTCTATGCTATAAATGATAACCATTATCATTTTTGGCGTGAGGCACAGGATGCAGTCAGCACAGGAAAATGCGTTAAGCGCGGATTGTTGTATCGTTGGCGGCGGTCCGGCGGGATTGATGTTGGGCTATTTACTGGCGCGCGCGGGTTTACGTGCGGTGGTAATCGAAAAACATCCCGACTTTCTGCGCGATTTTCGCGGCGACACCATTCATCCCTCAACGCTGGAGATCATGCGCCAGCTTGGCTTGCTGGATGAGCTGCTAACCTTGCCACATCAACGCGCGGAGAAGCTGCAAGCGGAAGTGGCTGGCGAAGAGATCACCATGGCCGATTTCTCACGTTTGCCGGTTCAGTGCCGCTTTATCGCCTTTATGCCGCAGTGGGATTTCCTCAACTTTCTCGCTAAAAAAGCCTCTGAATTTCCGGGGTTTACTCTGCTGCAATCCACCGCATTTGATGACTTCGTTTATGAGGATGGCGCAATCAGCGGTGTGAAAACGTTACAGGGTAACGAGCGTCACATTATTCGCACTTCGTTAGTAATAGGTGCAGATGGCCGCAATTCGCAGGTCAAAGCCAAAGCCGGACTCACCGGAAAAAGCTTCGGTGCGCCACGCGATGTGTTGTGGTTCCGGCTGGAGAAACATCCCGATGATCCGCAGCTGGGCATGGGCCATAAAGGGCCGAAGCAGAACTTCATTGTCATTGATCGCGGTGATTATTGGCAGTGCGGCTACACCATTCAGAAAAACCAGTTCGACGAGTTAAAACTGGCGGGATTGGATGCACTGAAAAGCACCATGGCGCAGGTGGCACCGTTCAGTGCAGAGCGCATGGTGGAAGTCGATGAGTGGGACAAACTCAAGCTATTGTCGATTCGCATCGACCGCCTCGATCACTGGATGAAACCCGGCGTGCTCTGTATCGGCGATGCTGCGCATGCGATGTCGCCGATTGGTGGCGTTGGGGTTAACCTGGCGATTCAGGATGCGGTAGCAGCGGCCAATATGCTGACCAAACCGCTGCAGCAGGGCAAGGTTGCCTTGCACGATCTGCAAAAAGTGCAGCAGCGCCGCCAGTTTCCAACGGTCGCAACCCAGTTCCTGCAAATCAAGATGAGCAGCAACAAACGCAAACGT
Source organism: Enterobacter sp. Sphag1F (assembly GCF_014193275.1). Taxonomy (NCBI): domain Bacteria; kingdom Pseudomonadati; phylum Pseudomonadota; class Gammaproteobacteria; order Enterobacterales; family Enterobacteriaceae; genus Enterobacter; species Enterobacter sp. Sphag1F. The sequence goes on from NZ_JACHZD010000008.1 coordinate 70,335, forward strand.
TCTACACCGAGCAAAGTGCCACAGATGATCAGCCGCTTTCCGTTCCTGCGCCATCTGTTTGGCCGCTTAATTGGCCTGGGATTCCGCACCGAAAAGCCGCGTTATTTATAACCGGCAAAAAAAAGCCCGCTAAGCGCGGGCCAGGTAAACGTTACCAATCTGAAATTCTCGTAGCAACGCATTGCTGTGTGTTGCGTCGCTATAGTAGCAACAGATCGCTATCTGTGCAGGAAATGATCAATGAGTAAATTTTGTGCTAAGGATTAGTATTACGCTTTCCGCACGCGCGTTGACCACCAGCACATTAGCGATCCGAGGCTAACCATCGCGGTGCCTTGCCAGAAGGCGACGGTGAGATGCGAGCGCAGAATAAAGGCGGCGAGAAGCGAGGAGATGATCGGAATGAAGTAAGACGCGGCGGCCAAAATGGTGACGTTACCATGTAGAATACCGACATTCCATGCGGCATAGCCAAAGCCCATCGCCATCGCCGCTAGCGCCAGACTGACGCAAACCCCAACGGATAATACAAACGGCGGCTGTGGCGAGAGCAAAAACTTCAGCCAAAGCGTCAGTGCGGTTAGGATAAAGAACAGCGTTATGCCATTGCTGCCATTAGCAATTTTTTTGGTTACCACACAATATACCGCCCAGATCACCGCGCCGCTTAATGCCAGGCCGTAACTCAACGGATTATCCATCACGTTATTGGCGATCTCGCTGAATGAAAAACCCTGATCGCCGCCCAAAACGCGACAAATGCCCGCAACCGCCAGCAACACGCCCGGAATAATCAGCGGATGGGTTTTTTGCCGATTCACTATCACCGCTAAAACGATGGTCAAACTTGGCCAGAGATAATTGACCATGCCGACTTCAATCGCCTGGCGTCCGCTGTGGGTAAAGCCTAGTGAAAGCGACAGGCAGAGTTCATAACAGACGAACAGTACGCTGCCGATAATCAAATAGCGGCGCGGAAAAGAGCGCAGTTTTGGCAAGCCTACGGTGAAAATCAGCAAAACCGCGCTGGCGCTGTATATCAGTGCCGCACCGCCCACCGGGCCGAATCCTTCACTGACATTTTTAATTAGTCCTACAATCGCGCTCCACAGCAGAATGGCCATTAAACCAATCAGCGTCGCTCTCTTTTGGGGCATGACCCGCAACCTTATTTCGCAAATTCGGGCCAAAATCCTATCAAATCAAACGCGCTTTGTATTTGCTGGATTATCTGCGGTCTTTCGAGAGGTCGCCATGAATGGCGACCCTACAAGGGATTGGAGCAGTTTTTCGTAGGGGCGCCATTTATGGCGACCTCACTCACTGAAACATCCATTACCACTTCATCTCGCCGGTATTCACTTTGGCGCTCAGATCCAATGAACTCTCCTCCGGCAGATGCGGATAAGCGGCTTTCATGGTCTCGATCACCTGCGCCGAACCTTTATGCTGCTGTAACGCTTTCTCAAAGGTTTGCAGGTAGTTCAAGGTAAAGGTAATCGCCTCATCACCCGCCGGGCGCTCGCCAAGATAATGGCCCGGAATCACCTGTTTAGGTTGCAGTTTTTGCATTTCGCTCAGTACATTACGCCACTGCTGACGAATAACTGGCGTTTGTGTATCGGCGGTCCAGACGTGAATGCCGGAAGCCACGCCGGTGCCACCGAGAATCGCTTTGTTGGCCGGGATCCACACGTAAGCGGCGTAATCATCGGCGTGACGCAGTTCCAGCGTTTCACCGTCGATTTTAAAGCTGGTTGCATGCGTAACCTGCGGAACATACAACTGCTTTGGTGCGCCGTTCTTCATCTGCGGACCCCAATACGCCAGTTTGGCGGCTTTGGTCGCTTCGATGTGTTTCACCACGTCCGACGTCGCCACAATCTTCACCTGCGGGAACGCTTTTACAATCGGTTCCAGACCGAAATAGAAGTCAGGATCGCCGGAGGTGATGACAATCTGCGTCAGCTTTTTGCCGCTGGCTTTAATCATCTGCACCAGCTTTTCACCGTCTTTGGTGCTGAACTGCGCATCAAACAATATTGCTTCATGCTGTCCGGAAACCAGCGTGGAAGAGACCGGGAAAATGCCGTTCTCCTGCGGGTTATACACCTCTAAATGGAGCGGCGCAGCGAAGGCAGGCAGGGCGGCAAAGGCCAATGCCAGTGTCAGCGTTTTCATTTTCATCGAATTTTCCTTTATCCGGCACCTCGCCGTATTTGTGGGCTCTATTGTAGGGAAATCGCTGGCTGGTAGAATTCCCGAAACTGGATATGATCAGTTTCATAAAACGATCAGATGGAGCCAACATGGACAGAGTCACGGCGGCAACAGTGTTTAACCGCATTTGCGAGCTGGGCAGCTTAAGTGCTGCGGCGCGTGCGTTGGATATTTCGCGGCCGATGGTCAGCCGCTATCTGGATGAAATGGAGAAGTGGGCCGGCGCGCGTTTACTGCACCGATCATCGCGCAAGCTAACCATCACGCCCGCTGGCGAGAAGATCCTCGAAAAATCGCGCGCGCTAGCCAGATTAGCCGAAGAGATTGCCGATCAGGGCGCGGATAGCGAGCCGCACGGCACGTTGCGCGTCGCATGTGCGCACTCCACCGCCACGCATATTCTGGGGCCAATGATCCCGGCATTCCTGGCGCGTTTCCCGGCGGTGCGCATTGAGCTGGAGATCAACAATCAGCCGGTGAGTTTGATCGGTGAGCGCATTGATGTGGCGGTGCGCATTACCGACGATCCCGAACCTGGCGCCATTGCCCGACGTTTAGGCGAGTGTGTTTCGGTGGTGTGCGCGTCGCCGGACTATCTGCAGGCGCATGGTTTGCCGCACACGCCAGCCGATCTCGCGCAGCATAACTGTCTGCATTACAGCCGTTTCGCTGGGCAGAGCTGGCAATTTTTAGATGCGCACGGCGAAACAATCTCCGCAGCGGTGCACGGTAATTTCAGCGCAGGCATCTCGTCGGTGTTGTGTGATGCGGCGATTGCCGGTTGTGGAGTGGCGATGGTGCCGGAGATGGAAGCGCGCAACGCCATCGACAACGGACAATTGCAAACCGTACTGCCGGCTTATCAGCCAAAAACGCTGGCGATCTATGGTCTTTACATGTCGCGTGAAAGGCAACCGGCGGCGCTGCGTGCGTTTTTAGATGCGGTGCAGCAGCAGTTAAGCGCCTGAATGTTCGACATGCATTTGGGCTTGAAGGAATGACCAAATAATCAGTGTGTTAGGCAAATGATTCTGGCTAAGAAAAGCCGGTTTTCAGCCTGAAATCGCCAAAGTGGTGGCGAAACTTTGCTCAATTTTGGTCGATATAAAATGATGGCACCTGACCGGTGACGCGACGAAACATAGTGGAGAAAGCGGAGCTGCTGTCATAGCCGAGCGATATCGCCACCTCATTAACCGATTTGCCCGCCACCAGCCACGCCAGCGCCGTCACCACGCAGGCGCGTTGTCGCCAGGCTGAGAAGGACAAGCCGGTTTGCTGCAGGAAATGGCGGCGGAAGGTGCTGGGGCTCATAAACAGCGCGCTGGCCCAACGATCGGCGGCATCATGAATGGTTGGCGCCATTAAAAAGTTCTGACATTGCTCCAACAGCGCCGGATGCTGCGGCAGCGGAATATCGAATTCCCGTGCTGGCATCGCCGCCAGCTCCAATAGCAGCAACTGCACCAGCGTTCGATCGCGATCGGATGCATATAACAGCGGTAAATCAACCGCTTCAATTAACAGCTGTCGCAGCAGCGGCGAGACGCTGATGACGCTACAGCGATCGAGCAAGGCTGCCGCACAAGCCGGCTCGATATACAAACTGCGCGTCGAGACGCCGATAAACTTCACGCTGTGCGCAGTGTTCGGCGGAATCCACACCGCATGCTGCGGCGGTACCACCCATTCGCCCGCCTGCGTTGCGACGTGCATTAAACCTGTCGCGCCATACAGCAACTGCGCGCGGCGATGGCGATGCTCTGGCAGCACAAATCCCTGCGCGTAGTCATTGCCCAGCGCCACCACGTCACGATCAATATGGTCGTATTCATCAATGTGACTATTTCGCATCCCCGACATCCACCGCAAATTGACTGATTTGCAAGGGTAAATGAGCGCTGCGCAAATGGGAAGCGGGCTGCTTGCTGCGTAAGCTGCATCACTCTTTTCATGATGCAGAGAAAGGCGATGAACGAGCTGTTAATTATTGGGTTGGCGGGTTTTGCCACCGGCATCACCACGGTGTTGTTTGGCTTTGGCGGCGGTTTTGTGGTGGTGCCGTTTGTCTATCAATTGCTGTTGCAGCAGCCACTGCTGGCGGCGCAGGCGATGCATATCGCGGTGGCAACCTCGACCGCCGTGATGATTTTCAACGCCAGTTGGGCCAGCTATCAAAACTGGCGGGCGGGCAAATTGCATGATGTCCCTTTGTTGCCGCTAATCTGGTTTATCGCGCTCGGTGCGGTGATCGGATCCTGGCTGGCGGGCGTGATGAGCGACATGTGGGTGCGCAGGCTGTTTATGCTTTACATGGTGGTGACTATCGCTGATTGCCTGCTGCGGAAAGGCTTTTTTAGCCGCACTACACCGCGAATGTTGTCGCAGCTGACCGTCAGCGCAGGCGGCACAGTGATTGGTGTGATCGCCGCCATGCTCGGCGTTGGCGGCAGCGTAATGACCGTGCCGCTGCTGCGTCGTCATGGTTATGCCATGCGCGATTGCGTCAGCGCGGCTAATCCGCTGTCGCTGCCGGTCGCCATTTTTGGCGCGATAACTTACGCCATCAGCGGCTGGCAGCAGATTCCTGCCAGCGGTTATCTCGGCTTTATCAGCCTGAAAATTTTACTGCTGCTGGTGGTCGCCGGTTTTATCGGGATGGTGTTTGCCCGCCGCTGTATTCCGGCGGTGCCCGATGTCTGGCATGCGCGTACCTATGTTCTGCTGTTGTGCCTGGTATTGTTGGCTATCACTGTGTAAACCGGTTAATCGTTAAGCCAATTTTAAGCTTCGCCACGTACAGTGCCCTCATTGTTACAACCATCAGTAAACGAAGTCAGAATTAGAGGGCGATCGCCGAACTCCTGCAGATTGCCCGCGTCTACAGAGCGTACTGAGCTTTGAGTTAAGCGCTGGAGTGTTCATTTGTTGCGATTACTGTTTCTGCTGATGGGTGGGCCGGCACTCAGATCCGGCTGGCCTTATCTCGCCGCGTTAGGTGTGATTTGTCTTGGGGCCAGTGCCGGGATCGTCATGGATCTGCTGCAACATGGAACGGTCTCCTTTCCTTTGCAGCTTTTAGGCATGTTTTTGGCATTAGAGGGTGGAGCGGAAGCGTTAAATGCGTTTTATGCCCCCGCCGGTATCGCCTGGCCGTCTTTGATGAAATCGACGATATTGCTGATCTTTGGCGCGCTGGTGTTTCTCGCTCCCCACGACAGCGGCGTTTGCCTTTCCCTGGCATTCGCTACGGTGTTTTTACTCGATGGCGGTTTTCGCGTCATCTCATGTTGCCTGATGCGCTGTCGGCGCTGGACGCGCAAATTAACGCTCGGCTGTAGCGAGTTGGTGTTCAGCGTGCTGATTGCCACCAACTGGCCGCTATCACCGCATGTGATTGTGCCGCTGTGTTTTGCGTTGTTGCTGTTGGGTTGGGGCATCAATCTGTTGGTGATGACGGCACAAATCCACGCTTTACCCGCCAACACCAGCGTCACTGCATTGCCAATGTTTACGCGTGCCGGTCTGCGTGCGCCGCACGGATTAGGCTATGTGCATCCGCCGATGAGTCAGAATGCGGTGAGCACGCCACTTAACGTCTACATCTGGACGCCGGTGGGTTCCGGCGATGTGGCAGGTCGTCGTCCGTGGTTTGATCGCTGGGTGGCGGCGATTGACCATCGCGGCGAAGTCTCTACCGGCCATACCTCGCTGGAAATGGGCGAAGAGATTTACATCAGCCTCTATCCTGCGGATGACGTTTCCCGCGATTTTCGTGGCTTTCTGAAAACGTTACGCGCGAAAGAGGAGTTTGATGTAGAAGGTTGTTTCCTGCCTTCACTGGAGAAAGAGATCAAAGCGTGGTGTCGGCCCGACAAACGCCTGACGCTGCCACATTATAATCAGCAAGCGCTGCGTAATTTCTGGCTCAGCAACGCCAGCGACACGCGCTATAACCTGACCTCACGTAACTGTTCCACCAGCGTGATTCAGGCGCTGGATGTCGCCACCGAAGGTTTGCTCGGCGAGCGCGGTTTACAGGGTTTATGGGTGCTGTTTAATCCTGACTTCTGGCTGTTGAGCCTGGTGCGCAGTCGCGCCGAAGGCATGACCTGGACGCCGGGATTGGTGATGGATTATTGCCTGCTGCTGCGTCAGGTTTTGGCACCGGCACAGCGCTTGAGTCGCTATAAAAGGGCGGCGAGTTGGCTGCAGCAGCAGCTTGGAAATAAGCGTTCGGCTACCGATCCGTAAACGGTATAAAACCGTGCTGCTGCAGAATTGTTTGCGCCGCAGCGGATGAGAGAAATACCGCGAAAGGCTGTGCGGCAGCTGAGCAGCTCGCCCAGCCGTATTTGGCCTGAACGTTGAAGGGCGCGGGGATGCTTATCACCTGTAGCTGCGGGCAGCGCCGCAAGCGCGGCGCATAGCTGGCGTAACCGATAAACATGTCAGCGCGTTGCTGCTCAATCAACCATTGTGCCGCCAGTTCACCAGCGGGCACCACCAAACTGTCTGGACCGCCGACCAAAGCACGCGCTTTGGTTTTCAGCATGATTCCTAATCCGGGATGCCGTTGCTCAATGTTATCAAACAGTTGCCAGGCGTAATCACCCGAGGGATCGCTGAGAGGTGTTGAGGTCGCTAAGCGCAAATCATCCCGGCACAGCAGCGATAACCAATCATCCGCTTTCGTGACAATGTCACGCCGCGCCGTCAGGCACAGCGTGTTGGCGGCAAATAATCCCACTTCTATTGCGCGTCCCGACTGCAATAGCGCTTCAGGATGCCTTCGATTGGCGGAAGCAAAGAAGTCGCAGGGTTCACCTGCTTCGATGCGCTGACGCAGCAGGCCCGCTGGAGCGAAATTGGTGGTGAGTGAAAGGCCGGAAAGCGCGCTAAATGCCGCCACCAAATCCGGCCACACGGCGCGTAAACTACCGGCGGCCAGAATCTTCAGCGTGGTCATGATAATGCGTCCGGTAGAAGCGCTGATACCAGCGATCGGCTTGTTGTTGTATATCGATGTCGCGGAATTTTTCCGGGTAGAGCTTTTTCGCCATCCACAGTTCACCGAGGCCAATCGCTTCTGGCATCGGATAGCCCCACGCTTTGGCGTATTCCGGCATTAGCCACACCCGATGATTTTTCACCGCGTCAATGGTTTGCCAGCGCGCATCCTGCTGGATCTCCGGCACCACGTTAGGATAGCGATCCTGCACGAAAATCACCTGCGGATTCCACGCCACAACCTGTTCCATGCTGACCTGTTTGAAACCCTGCACGGGCGCGGCCGCCACGTTGAATGCGCCCGCATGCGCCATCATCAAGCCAGTGTATTTACCCGATCCGTAAGTGGTGAGATCGGGATTCGCCATATAGGCACGTACGCGCTGTTGTTCGGGCAGATTCTTCAAACGATCGCTGACGATTTTGCGTCCCGCAAAGGCGGCATCAATCAATTCCTGCGCCTGTTTTGGCTTATTAACCACATTGCCAATCAGCGTGATGCCTTCCTTAATGCCGAGATCGTAAGCCTGATCTTCATTCTGCATGCTGGGATTAATTTTGCCTTGCTGACCGGCTTCATCGTGACGCAGTGAAATCGCCAGCACCGGAATGCCCAAGGCAGAAATCTGGTCGATCATCTCTTTCGGCGCATAGTTGGTGACAAACACCACCTGCGGATGCAGCGCCACCAGCTTTTCCAAATCAACATGCGTCAAATCGCCCAGCATCGCTTTTTGCGTTAGTTCCGGCACCAATTGCGCATAACCCTCACCTAATTGCTGCTTCCAGTTCGCCAAAATCCCGACGATTTTATCGGTGGCGTTTAGCTGCACCAGCAGGTTCAGGGTTTGATGTTGCAGTACCACTACGCGATCAATCTTGTCCGGAATCTCCACCTGACGGCCAATTTGATCGGTGACGACGCGGCTGGCATAGCTGTGCAACGAGGCGAAAGTGAGTAATCCCGCGAGAATAATCCGCTTAAAAGAGATGTGCATAAAGGCTCCTGAATTCGATATGCACCGGAGTATATAGCGATTAACCAGGCGGAGATATGGCTGTTTTTAACATCACAATATCTGGCCTCACTCGCACATCACTGCATCGATCATCTTATCGATCATACTGTTAATCACCTTCTGGTCGGGATTATCCAGCGCCATCAGGGCTAAACCGCTTTCGAAAGTCAGAATAAATTCAGCGGTTTCTCCAGGAGATAATTTGCCTGAAAGGGTGTTGTTCTGCTGTGCACGCTGCGCTTCCTCGATGATCCACGCTTTAAATGCATGACGTTCGTTGAATAACTCAGCACCTAACGATGAGGCTTCAGGGCGAAATGAGAGCGAGGAGAACACCAACAAGCAGCCTGGCGGTTTGCCTTCGCAGGAAAAAAGGTTAAACGCCGAAAACAGGAACTGCTTAATCTTATTGTTAAAACTCAATTCCTCTGAGGAAAGAATCTTCTCCAGATCCGCCAGCCACGTCGTTTTGTAGTGTTCAAGCGCAGCAATAAACATCCCTTCTTTATTGCCAAAGGCCTGATACAAGGTGGCGGGTTTGGTACCCGTTGCCTGGGTAAGATCGTTGAGTGACGTGGCTTCATAACCTTTGTTCGCAAAGATCGAGAACATGATCGCCGCCAGCTCTTCTTTGGGTAACAGACGCGGTCTGCCTGATTTTTTGTTGACATTCATTTACATAACTCCCTTGCGATCTGAACTTTCTGATAAAGCCATCACATATTTTAGTGATCACTAATAAAATGTGGTGCGTTTGCTCTTCAGCTGCGTTATATATTTTAGCGAACACTAACAAAAGGAAGATATTATGAAAAGCGCAATCATCGCAGTTTTGGTTTTGATCCCATTTTTCTCCAACGCAGCTCAGGAACTCACGCGTAACAGCAGTGAAAATGTGGTGCGTACCGGCAGTATCAGTGTACAGGGCGGTACGCACAGTGAACTGGTGACAAAACTGGCGGCGAAAGCCGAGATGAAGGGCAGTGATTTTTATCGCGTGACCTATATCAACACGCGTAATCAGGGTTATGCCACCGCCACCTTATATGACAGCGTTGAGATGTAATCGACATCATGAACCATGACTTTATGCCAGCTCATTTCTTATTGAGCTGGCTGCATAAATCACTGGAGAGTTTATTATGACAACAGCTAAACAAATCTGTACTTCACGAGTGGTCCATTTCCTCGCGAGCAAAGAACCGATGGTGTTGAGATTATCGGTGATTATTATTTTCCTGGTTTTTGGTATGGCAAAGTGGTTTGAATTTGAAGTTCAGGCGCTGCAGCCCATATTTACCAAAACATGGCTGAGTATTTTTCCCTACTTCCTTGGCCTGCACGGCAGCAGCTATTTTCTTGGTGTGGTTGAACTCATCACGGTTATTCTGCTTATTGCGGGTTTTAAGCGTCCGGATTTAGGCATGATAGGCGCTGGATTGTTGATTCTTACCGGATTAGTCACGCTAAGCCTGTTACCGCAGTTGGGCGGACTCGATTCGTTTATTTTCAAAGATATTATGGTGGTGGCGATTGGTCTGACGTTACTGAAGCGCGATTTAATCCGTTGGAAAAACAACCTCTAACAGCTACTCTATAATGCGTGTTTACTCTCGGGCATTTAAGAGGGCTTTATGAATAATGTTTACGTGATACTGGCGATATCCATCGTCGCTGAGACGATTGCCACAACCATGATGAAGGCTTCGCAAGGATTCTCACGCCTTATTCCCAGCGTGGTTGTGGTAATCGGTTATGCCATTTCATTTTATGGATTATCTCAAGTGGTTAAACAGATGAATGTCGGCATTGCTTATTCTATCTGGGCTGGAATGGGCATATTTTTGGTGTCGGTCATGTCTTATTTTTTCTACAACCAGAAACTGGATTTTGCTGCAATGGCGGGCTTAATGTTAATCGGGCTGGGCATTGTAGTGATTCAGGTTTTCTCTAAAACTATTTTGCATTAATCGATTAATAACAGGGAAGCGCAGGCTTCCCTGTTGGCTTAAGGGATAATGCGTGCTGCGCGTAACTGCGTAAACAGCGTAAAGAACATCTCATCCGTTGCCTGATATCCGCTAAAACCCGCGCGCCGCAATTTGCTGCCGTCACCAAACATGTCGTAATCCCAGCCAAAGACAAAATCGGCAAATTGCCCATCATTCAGTTGCAAGATATCCGGCTCGATCAGCTGATATTGTTCAGCGATGTTTTGCCATTGGTCGCGGTAATCCTGGAAAAGCTGATGAAACGACAGATTTACCGCTGGCGCGCATTCCAGTTCAAACCAGCGGGCGATCGCCGGCCATAATTCGCTCCAGCGCCACAAATCGCCGTTGTTGACGTTGAATGCCTGATTGTGGGCGCCAGGCGCATTGGCCGCCCACAGCGTGGCCTGCGCCAGCAATCCGCCATCGGTGTGATCGACCATGCTGTGCCAGGCGAGTGAAGAACCGGGAAAACGTAGCGGCAAACCCTGAGATTTACACAGAGAGGCATAGAGCGCGATGCTCAGCGCCAGGTTCATGGCATTGCCGGGCAGCGCGCTGCCGACCACGCCGGGTCGCAGGGCATGCCAGTGCCAGCTTTTTCCGCGTTGAAAGTCACTGAGCCAGCGCAGCTGTTCCGCATTGAATTCGGCTCCCGCCACGCCGGGATCGCTCTCACGCGCGGGCGTTTTGAACGGCCCCAAATGCGCGCCATATACTTTATATCCCTGCATCAAACTGACGCTGCGCAGCGGCGCGACCTTATCGATGTTAACCACCAGATTGCGCAGCATCGTCACGTTAGGCTCGACCATCTCGCGCCAGCTGGCGGCATTCAGCCACGCGCTGTAGAAGATATGCGTGACCTGATTGAGCGGGGCCAGCGCTTGCGCGCTCTGTTGCGCATCCCGCAGATCAACGTGGATGAAAGGGATATCTTGCGTTGAGATTGCGGGCTGGCGCGTCAGACCGATTACCTGCCAATCCTGCTGACGCAGTGCGGTGACCAGCTGACTGCCAACAATCCCGGTCGCGCCTGCTACCAATGCGACGTTATGTGTTTGCGACATGATGATTCTCCTGTGAATAAGACAGCTGCAGTGTTATCTATTATTTTTATTGCTGATATCCCACAATTTAGATGTCACTTATCAAAAAAATCATTAAATGAATAACAAACTCAACGCCATCAACACCTTCATTCGCGTGGCGCAAGCCGGATCGTTTTCGGCGGCGGCGCGCCTGTGCGGCATGAAACAGTCCGCCGTGAGCCAGCAAATCGCCGCGCTGGAGGATGAACTCGGCATCGTGTTGCTGCACCGCACTACGCGCGCCATGAAATTGACCGAGCAGGGCGAGCGTTATTTGCAGCAGATGCAGCCGCTGCTTGCTGCCATGCAGGAAGTGGAGAGCCAGTTGCGTCCGGCGCAGCAAGCGTTGCAAGGCAGCGTGCATATCCAGCTACCCAGCGGATTAGGCCAGCGCTTCCTGTCGCATTTGCTGGCGCTGCAAACAGCGAACCCTGAACTGCATCTGACCATAGCGCTCGACGATCGTGTGGCTGAACTGGTGAGTGAAGGCGTGGATATCGCGTTGCGCCTGAGTGAAACGCCGCCTGAGATGTTTCCAGCGCGATTACTGGCGCGTATTGAAACACCGCTGTTCGCTGCACCTGAACGGGTACATGCGACGCCGATTACCACGCTGGCAGAGTTGGCGGCGCATCCGCATGTCCGCTTCAGCGGCATCGATAAAGAGGCGCCGCTGCGCCTGATTTCCCATCAGGAAAGCGTGGCGCTAGCGGTAAATACCGTGTTTCGTGCCAACAGCAGCGAAGGATTGTTGCAGGCGCTGCAGGCGAATATTGGTGTCGGCGGCATGCAATTACCGCTGGTGCACGAAGCGTTGCAATCAGGAACGCTGGTGCGCATCTTGCCGCAATATCGTCTGCCAGACCGTTTTCTTTACGCGGTGTTTCCCGACGCGCGCTTTATCCCGCTACGCGTCAGACGCGTGGTTGAGGTGATCGAACAGGTTGTGGTGGATTTAATCCATGCGGCTGATTAAGCCGCTCTCCATCGTGGCGCACCGCTGCGCCATTTTCGTGCTTTTGGTCTTTACGCCTGCATTGTAAAGAAACATAAGTATTCGATCTTGTATCCAAGAGCGTATCCCATCTGGCCTGGCAGCCAGCACTCTTATTTTCGGCGTTTATTGGCACGCAAACTGCAACGTTTCCGATAAGTCATAAATCGGGAGTATTCGCATGTTTGATGCACTGTTGGATGAAGATGCCACCACGCTGGCGGCGCTAATCCGTAGCGGCGATGTTTCGGCGCAAGAAATGACGCAAGCCGCAATCGATCGCATGGAGCAGCGCGAGCCGCAGATTCAGGCGTTTTGTACCACTACACCACAGCTGGCACTGCAACAGGCGGCTGCCGTTGATGCGAAACGTGCGCGCGGCGAAACGCTGGGTGCGCTGGCTGGCGTGCCGCTGGCGGTAAAAGACCTGATTTGCACCGCCGGAGTGAAAACCACCTCGGGATCGCATGCCTACGCCGATTTTGTCCCGGAAGAAGATGACATCACGGTTGAACGCCTGCTGGCCGCTGATGCGGTGCTGCTGGGGAAAACCACCGCGCCGGAATTTGGTTACAGCGGCGTCGGGCATAATCCGCTGTTTCCATCACCGCGCAATCCGTGGGATCTCAGCAAAACGCCGGGCGGATCCAGCGCCGGTTCCGGTGCGGCACTGGCAGCGCGCCTGTGTCCGATTGCCTTAGGCAGCGACGGCGGCGGTTCGGTGCGCATTCCTGCTGCGCACTGCGGCGTGTTTGGCCTAAAAGCGTCAATGGGGCGCGTACCTTTGTGGCCGGGCTGTCGCGACGAGCGTTATCCCGGCGTTTCCAGCTGGGAATCGCTGGAGCATATCGGCCCGATGACACGTTCGGTGCGCGACAGCGCACTGATGATGTCGGTGATGGCGGGGCCGGATATGCGCGATCGCCACTCGATTCCATGCAGTGATGTGGATTGGCTGGGCTCGCTGAATAAGCCGCTGAGCGGTCTGCGCATCGCCTTCAGCGCGGATTTCGGTTACATCGCTGTCGATCCTGAAGTGCGTGACATTGTCACACAGGCCGCACGCCGTTTTGCCCGTGAACTTGGCGCCGAGCTGGATGAGGTCGATCCCGGCATCGCCGATGAAGGTGCCACTTTTGCCGCGCTGGTGGCCTTTGAGAGCGATCTTTCCGGCATGCGTCACATGCAGGCTGAACTCGGTTCACGTATGTCACCGCATCTCAGCGCCATGCTGCAACGCGACTGGCGCGCTGAAACCTTTACCGACGCCAACACCACGCGCAAAAAGCTGTGCAACCAGATGTGGCGCTTTATGCAGCACTACGATCTGTTGCTGTCGCCGACGCTGGCGGTGCCGCCGTTCCCGCTCAACATGCAGGGACCCGAGATCATCGATGGCCGCATGGTGCGTAGCGATCACTGGCTCTCATTCTGCTTCCCATTCAATTTTACCGGCCAACCGGCGGCGTCTGTTCCTGCGGGCTTTACCGCCAGCGGATTGCCGATTGGCATGCAAATCGTGGGTCGTCATCTGGACGATGGCCTGGTGCTGGCGGCGTCTGCCGCATTCGAGCGCATTCAACCCTGGAATCACATCAAACCTGTTTCAATCGGAGTTGCCCATGACTAACAAAAATTCACCGGCGTTAGAGCAGGAGTTCGAGCACGAACCGGTTCCGCTCAGCCATCGTCACTCGACCGGTTCGGTGTCGGCGGTGTGGTTTGGTTTCCCGATGATCCTCACCAATGCGCTGTTTGGCGGCATCATTACCTGGCATCTCGGTTTCTGGCCAGCGCTGATCGCCATCCTGCTGGGCAATCTGGTGCTGTTTGCCTATGTCGGCGCGCTGAGCTGGTTCGCCGGTAATACAGGTATGAACTTCGCGCTGCAGGCGAAACGCACCTTTGGTACCAAAGGCTACATTTTGGTTTCGGGCTTCCTTTCTACTGTGGTGATCGGCTGGTACGCCTTCCAGACCGGCTTAACTGGTACAGTGATCAATCAAACCTTTGGCTGGAACGCGCTGGCGGTGACGGCGTTTGCCATGGTGCTGTATACCGCGATCACTTTCCTCGGCGTGCGCGCTTTATCTGTGCTCGGCATGATCGCGGCACCGCTGTTCGTGGTGTTGGGATTGGTGGCGCTGTGGCTGATTGGGAAGGATCACGATTTCAGCACCATCACGCAGTTTACCGGCAGCAGCAGCGCGGTGGGCGCGATGAGCATGGGCACCGCAGTCACCATGGTGGTGGCCGGTTTTGCCGATTCCGGCACCATGACGGCAGATTTTACCCGCTGGTCAAAAGACGGTAAATCGGCGGTGATTGCGGCGTTCTCCGCGTTCCCGGTGGCGAACGTCATCTCTTATCTGTTTGGCGTGGTAATTGTGGCGGTGGGCGCGGCGGTCGATCCGGCGAGCAACGGCGGCAACTTCCTGCCAATGCTGATGGGCCACGGCATGCTGCTCTCGGTGATTGCCTTCCTGTTTGTCTTCATCAATCTCGGTTCGGTGTGTACGCACTGCCTGTATAACGGCGCGGTCGGCTTTAGCCATCTGTTCAGCAGCAAAATGCGCTTATGGACGGTAATCCTCGGTGTGATCGGCGGTGCGCTGGCGCTGGCTGGCGTGTGGTCCTATTTCCTCGAATGGCTGAGCTTGCTTGGCATCGTGGTGCCGCCGTTTGGCGCGGTGATGATTGTCGATTTGATCTTCATGGCCAAAATCAGCGAGCAGCGCAAATTGCGCCGCATGCGTGGCAGCGCCTTTGCCGCCTGGGCGATAGGCAGCTTGTGTGCGGTGATTGCGCATATCGCCTTCCCGCAGTTTGGTGAAGCGGTGATTGGCTTAGTCACTGCGGCTGCCAGCTATACGCTGATTGTGAAACTGAAACGTGAAAGTAAGGTAAATGTGATGGAGGAAAAAAATGCCTGATTACGCCATTGATTCAACCCCTTACTCGTGGCCGTATGACGGCCGATGCAGCCCGCAGGATACCGCGCTGATTGTTATCGATATGCAAACCGATTTCTGCGGCAAGGGCGGTTACGTTGATAGCATGGGCTACGACATTGCTTTAACGCGCGCGCCGATTAAGCCGCTGCAGCAGGTGCTGGCAACGATGCGCGAATTGGGCTTCCCGATCATCCATACACGCGAAGGGCATCGGCCGGATTTAAGTGATTTGCCTGCGAATAAGCGCTGGCGATCAAAGCGTATGCAGGCAGAAATAGGCGCGCCCGGCCCGTGCGGGCGCATTCTGGTGCGCGGTGAACCGGGCTGGGAGATTATCCCGGAACTGGCGCCGCTGCCGGGTGAAGTCATCATCGATAAACCGGGCAAAGGTTCGTTTTATGCCACCGATCTCGAACTGATTCTGCGCAGCCGTGGCATTCGGAATCTGATCATCAGCGGCATCACCACCGATGTCTGCGTTCATACCACGCTGCGCGAAGCCAACGATCGCGGCTTTGAGTGTTTAGTATTGTCAGACTGTTGCGCGGCGACCGAGCTGAAACACCACGAGGCGGCGCTCAGCATGATCCACATGCAAGGCGGGATTTTTGGTGCGGTGGCCAGTTCGCAGACCTTGCTGGCGGGGTTGGCCAGCAAACAAACGGCTGAAGTCGGTTAACTCTTTAGCCACCTTTCATAGTGTTCCGGCCACGCCATGGTTGGCGTGCCGGGCCTGCCCATACCAAATCCATGTCCGCCACTGCTGTAGCGATGCATCTCCACGGGCACATGCTGGCGCTTACAGGCGTCAGCCATAATCAGCGTGTTATGCGGATCGGAAATCGGATCATCCTCTGCCTGCACCAGAAAGAAGGGCGGCGATTGCGGATTAACAAACTCCTGCACCGACCATGCGGCATCTTCACTGGCGGGCGCATTTTTTCCAACCAGGATTTTGTGGGTTGAGGTGTGCGTGTAAGGCGGCTCCAGCGTGATGATGGGATAGATCAGCGCAGCGCGATCGGCCGTGGCGGGCAGATTATCCAGTGCATCGGTTGCCATATACGAGCGGAAATCCGCGCGCGTGACCGCCATACCAAGCAGATGCCCACCGGCGGAAAATCCCAGCACGCTGACATGTTTTTCACGCTGCCGCATTACGCGCAACGCGCGCTGTGCATCCTGCAGTGAAACCATCGCGCCATCTTTCCAGCCTTCATGCGGCAAACGATAACTCAGTACGTAAGCGGTATATCCGCGCGCCGTCAACCAGGCTGCGGCGGGCCAGGCTTCTTTGCCCATTTCAATGCGCGTATAACCTCCACCGGCGGCGATCAATACCGCTCGGCCATTGGGCGAGGGCGGCGTCATTACTGTGAGCGTCGGCTGCACGATATTACGCTGCGCGCCTTTGGCTGAAATTACCAGCTCGCCAGCAGGACCGCCGCCGCCCGGCGGTAAATCAGGCCACAACGGCAAAACCTGGGTTGTTACGATCGCTGGTGCAGCAAAGGTTAGCCCGCTGCGAAAGGCCAGCGTGGAAAGTGTCAGATACGATAAAAAGTGGCGGCGGTTCATGGCGAATCCTCATGAAATTAGAGGCTTATTGAAGCAGATAAATCAGTAGAGAAGATGAAGAGGGCGTTGCTTTGTATTACCAAATGCGACGAGGCGAGAATTAAGGTTTGTAGTTACAACATACTTAAATTGCTAACTTTAATTGCTTGGTTTGGCAACAGTGCGGTTATCGTTCTAACAATGAAAATGGGATTACCTGGAATCTATATCAATAAATCATTACTAATAGATAGTTACATACAAATCATGCACGTATAAAAGGTTGAAATTTTTAAGAGGACAAAATTATGCGTGTTGTCTCAATATTTAAATATGGCAATGAACGCGCTATCTGTCTGCCGCATGACATGGATTTGGATGGTATCAACGAACTCGAAATCACTCGTGAAGGGGATACATTATTGCTGCGTCCGGTAAAGCCGAGCTGGAAGAGCTTTGTGCATGAGGGAAAGGAAGAATTAGATTTCCTGAGCGAGAGAGAAGATGTATTTGATAAGAGACGATTTGAACTGTGGTGACAATCGAAATTTTAGGGTCAATTAGACGCGGTCAAACATGTAACCTGAGGAGTTAAACCCATTGACGTAGCTGCGCAATTTATTAATACCTAAGGAATAAGCTGCATCTGTATGCAGGTGCGCATGAATGCGCACCCTACGAAACCCTCGCCAAACATTTGTAGGGTCGCCATTAATGGCGACCGTTTTATGCTTAACAGATAGGCACCGTGACCAACGTCGCCCTTAAATCAATCTCACCCACGCATCGGTTCAGCGCGCACCGGTTTATCACCGGCAACAAAGTAATCCGCTTCGCTGCGCGGCAGCGGCTGGCGGCCACGAATGTTGTCTGCGATTTTCTCGCCGATCATGATGGTAGTGGCATTGAGGTTACCGGTGATGATCAACGGCATGATTGAGGCATCCACCACGCGCAGCGCTTCAACGCCGTGAACGCGGCCTTCACCATCAACCACGGACATCTCGTCAGTACCCATTTTACAGGTGCCGCACGGGTGATAAGCCGTTTCGCCGTGATTGCGCACAAACTCATCCAACTGCTCATCGGTCTGGCAATCCAGGCCTGGGCTGATCTCTTTGCCGCGATATTTATCCAGCGCCGGCTGGTTGATGATCTGGCGCGTGATACGAATCGCATCGCGGAATTCCTGCCAATCCTGTTCGTGTGACATGTAGTTGAACAGAATCGCCGGATGGCGGCGTGGATCGCGTGATTTCAGACGCACATGGCCGCGGCTCGGTGAGCGCATTGAACCAACGTGACACTGGAAACCGTGCGCTTCCACCGCATTCGAGCCGTTATAGTTAATCGCTACCGGCAGGAAGTGATACTGAATATTCGGCCAGCTGAACTCTTCACGGCTGCGAATAAAGCCGCCGCCTTCAAAGTGGTTGCTGGCGCCAACGCCGGTGCCGTTAAACAGCCACTCCGCACCGATTTTCGGTTGGTTCCACCACTTCAATGCAGGATAGAGCGAAACCGGCTCTTTGCACTCATATTGCAGGTACATTTCGAGGTGATCCTGCAAGTTCTCGCCCACGCCCGGCAAATCATGCACCAGCGGGATATCGAACTGTTTTAGCAGTTCAGCGGCACCGACACCGGAGCGCTGCAGAATCTGCGGCGAAGCAATGGCCCCGGCGCACAGCAGCACTTCACGGCGCGCATGCGCCTGATGCGAGGTGTTGCTGGAACCCAACAAATACTGCACGCCGACCGCGCGTTTGCCTTCAAACAGAATGCGGTCAGTGGTCGCATGGGTGACGATTTTCAGGTTCGGACGCGTTTTCGCGGTATCGAGATAGCCGCGCGCGGTGCTGGAGCGGCGACCTTTCGGCGTCACAAAGCGATCCATTGGCCCGAAGCCTTCCTGCTGATAACCGTTGAGATCGTCAGTGCGCGGATAACCCGCCTGCACGCCAGCTTCAATCATCGCGGCGAACAGCGGATTGTTACCTGGTTTACAGGTGGTGATGCTCACCGGACCTTCGCCGCCGTGATAATCATTGGCACCGATATCGCGCGTTTCAGATTTACGATAGTAGGGCAGGCAGTTCAGGTAGCTCCAGTTTTCCAGACCAGGTTCATTGGCCCAGTTATCGAGATCCATCGCGTTACCACGGATGTAGCACATGCCGTTGATCAGCGACGATCCGCCCAAACCTTTACCGCGTCCGCACTCCATGCGGCGATTGTTCATGTACGGCTCAGGTTCGGTTTCGTACGCCCAGTTGTAGCGTTTTCCCTGCAGTGGGAAAGCCAGCGCCGCAGGCATCTGCGTGCGGAAGTCGAAGCGGTAATCTGGGCCGCCCGCTTCTAAAAGCAGCACATTGACGCTGCTATCTTCGGTCAGTCTTGTTGCCAAAACGTTCCCTGCGGATCCGGCTCCGATAATGATGTAATCAAATTCCATTAGTCGTTCCTCAGGTTAAAAGCCAAAATTAAAATACGGACTGAAAACGGGTCATTTCGAGCTGCACAGATTTCACCTGCGTGTAGTTTTGCAGCGTCATCAGGCCATTTTCGCGGCCGACACCCGAATGTTTGTAACCGCCGACAGGCATCGCGGCGTCAGATTCGCCCCAGGTATTGATCCAGCAGATACCTGCTTCAATCTGGTGAATCACGCGGTGCGCGCGGTTGAGATCCTGGGTTACTACACCAGCCGCCAGGCCAAATTCGGTGGCGTTGGCGCGGCGAACCACTTCTTCTTCACTTTCATAAGTCAAAATCGACATCACCGGCCCGAAGATCTCTTCGCGCACAATGGTCATCTCATCACGGCAGTCGGTGAATACAGTCGGCTCTACCCATGCGCCGTTATCGAAAGCTGCGCCACTCAGGCGTTTACCGCCGCACAGCAGACGCGCCCCTTCGCTGATGCCGGATTCGATGAAGCGCATCACGTTGTCGCGATGTGCGAAGCTGACCAGCGGACCGAAGTTGGTATCAGGATGGTTGAGATCGCCCGCCTTAATTCGCGCCACGCGCTCGGCGATTTTCGCTTCAAACGCCGCTTGCAACGTAGCCGGGATAAACACGCGCGTGCCGTTGGTGCAAACCTGGCCCGAGCTGTAGAAGTTGGCCATCATGGCGATGTCAGCGGCGAGGTCGAGGTCGGCGTCATCAAAGATGATCAGCGGGGATTTACCGCCTAACTCCATGGTGACGTCTTTCAGCGTGGAACCGGCGGCATTGGCCATGACTTTCTTGCCGCTGGCAACACCGCCGGTGAAGGAGACTTTATCGATGCCCGGATGATCGGTGAGCAGCTGGCCGGTAACCGCGCCGCGACCGTTCAACACGTTGAACACACCATTCGGCACGCCCGCTTCGGTGTAAATTTCTGCCAGTTTCAGCGCGGTGAGCGGCGTGACTTCACTCGGTTTGAAGATCATCGCGTTACCGGCGGCCAGCGCAGGTGCGGATTTCCACAAGGCGATCTGAATCGGATAGTTCCACGCGCCGATACCGGCCACCACGCCGAGCGGTTCACGGCGGGTATACACGAAAGAGGTATCGCGCAGCGGGATTTGCTGGCCTTCCAGAGAAGGAATCAAGCCCGCGTAGTACTCCAGCACGTCGGCACCGGTCACGATATCCACGTATTGGGTTTCGCTCAGCGGTTTGCCGGTGTCGAGGGTTTCCAGCGCGGCCAATTCATCATTGCGCTCACGCAGAATATCGACCGCACGACGCAGAATGCGTGAACGTTCCATGGCGGTCATCGCCGCCCAGACTTTCTGGCCTTTCTTCGCTGCAGCAACGGCGCGATCAACGTCTTTGCGATCGGCTTCATGCACGTCGGCCAGCACTTCGCCGTTTGCCGGATTGATGGTCTGGAATGTGTTGCCCGCCGCAGCGGGAACCAATGCGCCATCAATATAAAGGTGTTGCTCGGTGAATCGGGACATGATTTCTCCTTCCTCAGTGATTCTGGTCAGCCAATTGCTGACGAATGAATTGGGTGGTGAGCTGTCTGGCGATAGCCAAATCGAACGGTTTGCCACTGAGCGCCGCGCGCAGCCACAGGCCATCAATCAGCGAGGCGAGGCCATGTGCCGCCAGGCGCGCCTTTTCGCGCGGAATAACGCGACGAAATTCGGCTGCCAGCGTGGAAAACAGACGACGGCTGCTTACGCGCTCTAAGCGGCCCAACTGTGGCTGATGCATGCTGCTGGCCCAGAAATCCAGCCAGGCTTTCATCGCGGCGCTGTGCACCTGCGAATCATCAAAGTTGCCTTCCACAATCGCCAGCAGGCGCGCTTCGGTGCTGGCGTCGGCCAGCGGTTTTAACCTTGCTGCTACCGCATCACGCAGCTGACGGGTTACGTCACGCATCGTGGCTTCCAGCAGACCGTTCTTGTCTTTGAAGTAGTGGCTGATGATGCCTGTCGATACACCAGCACGTCGCGCAATCTGCGCAATGGTGGCGTCGTTGATCCCGACTTCGTTAATGGTGCTCAGGGTCGCATCAATCAGTTGCCGACGACGTATCGGCTGCATTCCCACCTTTGGCATAACACTCCAGCTCCACCGCAATGTAAGGACACTATTAAAACTTTTTTTGATTGCACGTTCAATATAAAAAAGAAATTTGTTAGGATGCTGTGCTTGGATTGTTACAAAAACGAAGCGGTGAGTTGAAGGGATCTCAGCAGGTGCGCACTCACGCGCACCCCACGAAAACCGCACTTTCCCTCGTCGGGTCACCATTAATGGCGACCTGATTGAGCTTTTTTGGCACGTACTACAGGAAATTAACCAGAGGTAATCGATGATTAATCCACCTGCCAGTGAAAAAGACAGAATCAATCCTGTGGTGTTTTACACCTCAGCCGGACTGATTCTGACATTTTCACTTGTCACGATTTTTTACAGCGAACTCGCTGCCAGCTGGCTTCTGACCGCCGTTAATTGGGTCACTTCCACGTTTGGCTGGTACTACATGCTCGCTGCCACGCTGTACATCGTGTTCGTCATCTATATGGCGTGTTCTCGCTACGGCGCGATCAAGCTTGGGCCGGAGCAATCTAAACCCGAGTTCAGTTTGCTGAGCTGGTCGGCGATGCTGTTTGCCGCCGGTATCGGTATTGACCTGATGTTCTTCTCGGTTGCCGAACCGGTAACGCAATATATGCAGCCGCCAGAAGGTGCAGGGCAGACCATGGAAGCCGCGCGTCAGGCGATGGTGTGGACGCTGTTCCACTACGGCGTCACCGGCTGGTCGATGTACGCATTGATGGGCATCGCGCTCGGCTACTTCAGCTATCGCTACAACCTGCCGCTCACTATCCGTTCAGCGCTCTATCCCATTTTCGGCAAACGCATTAATGGCCCGATTGGTCACACGGTGGATATCGCTGCGGTGATCGGCACCATCTTTGGTATCGCCACCACCTTAGGGATTGGTGTGGTGCAGCTTAACTACGGCCTCAACGTGCTGTTCGATGTGCCGGAAGGCTTCACGGCCCAGGCCGCGCTGATTGTGCTGTCGGTGATCATCGCCACCATCTCAGTGACCTCCGGCGTGGATAAAGGCATCCGTATTCTTTCTGAATTGAATGTCGCGCTGGCGCTGGGCTTGATTCTGTTCGTGCTGTTTATGGGCAAAACCGATTTCCTGCTCAACGCGCTGGTGCTGAACGTCGGTGACTACGTCAATCGCTTTATGGGTATGACGCTGAACACCTTTGCCTTCGATCAGCCACGCGAGTGGATGAATAGCTGGACGCTGTTCTTCTGGGCGTGGTGGGTTGCCTGGTCGCCATTCGTCGGCTTGTTCCTTGCACGTATCTCGCGCGGGCGTACCATTCGTGAGTTCGTGTTGGGTACGCTGATTATCCCGTTCACCTTTACGTTGCTGTGGCTGTCGGTGTTTGGTAACGCGGCGCTGTATGAAATCATTCATGGCGATGCCGGTTTTGCCCAGGAAGTGATGGCGCATGCTGAACGCGGCTTCTACAGCCTGCTGGCTCAGTATCCGGCGTTTAAGTTCAGTGCTTCGGTGGCCACCATCACCGGCATGCTGTTCTACGTGACGTCGGCGGATTCCGGTTCGCTGGTGCTGGGTAACTTCACCTCGAAGCTCAAAGACATCAACAGCGATGCACCAAACTGGCTGCGTATCTTCTGGTCGATTGCGATTGGTGTGCTGACGATGGGTATGCTGATGACCAACGGTATTTCTGCGCTGCAGAATGCCACGGTGATCATGGGCTTACCGTTTAGCTTTGTGATCTTCTTTGTGATGGCCGGACTGTATAAATCGCTAAAGGTGGAAGATCATCGCCGTGCCAGCGCCAGCCGCGACACTGCGCCGTACATTCCGGCCAGTAACGATCGCCTGAGCTGGAAAAAACGCCTGTCGCGTCTGATGAACTATCCGGGCACGCGCTACACGCAGAAGATGATGGAAGAAGTGCTGTTCCCGGCGATGCAGGATGTGGCGAAAGAGCTGGAACTGCGCGGTGGACGTATCTCGCTGGAGCGTGCCGAGCCAGAAGAGGGGCAGCCGCTGGGGCACCTTGATCTGCGTGTATTGCTGGGCGAAGAGCAGGATTTCGTGTATCAAATCTGGCCGCAGCAGTATTCGGTTCCGGGCTTTACCTATCGTGCACGCAGCGGTAAGTCGACCTATTACCGTCTGGAAACCTTCCTGCTGGAAGGCAGCCAGGGCAACGATTTGATGGACTACAACAAAGAGCAGGTGATTATCGATATACTCGATCAGTACGAACGTCACCTGAACTTTATCCATCTGCATCGCGAAGCACCGGGCAGCAATATGACGTTCCCGGACGTGTGATTTATCCAGGTCGCCATAAATGGCGACCCTACAAAATACTGCTCATGTCACCTTGCGGTCGCCATAAATGGTGACCCTACAAAACCACTTATCTCACCGTAGGGTCGCCATTCATGGCGACCTTCTCATATCGCTCGTAAATGCTTCATTCCTGGCTTTGGCCCGTGCACATTCTCCAATCACAGCTACACTATCAGGCTGATTAAATGGGGGATGAAATGAAATTAGGCTTTGCTTGTAAGTATCTGGATCAACAGGCTAAACAGCCGTATCCCTTCAAAAGCACCACCCGCACGCGCTTTCTCGGCCTTGACGATGATTCACGTATCACACTGCTGAACCAGCTGGCGCAAAACAATCTGCACAATCTCCTTCTGACGCTCGAACAGCTTGCCACTCAGCCGAACGCGCTGCGCATGATGCGCATCGGCAGCGATCTGTTGCCACTCTATACGGTGCCGGAAGCCATGCAGCTATACGGCGAATTATTGCCCGATCTCACGCCGTTATTTCGTCGTTGTGGCGAGCTGGCGCGTGCCAATAATATCCGCCTGTCATTCCATCCCGGCCAATATACGGTGCTGGCATCCGATAACGATGGTGTGGTCGATCGTGCAATTGAAGACGTGGAGTATCACACCACCTGCGCGGTATTAATGGGTTATGGCCGCCAGTTTCAGGATTTCAAAATCAATATCCATATGAACGGTAAAAAGGGTTTCGAGGGATTTCGCGCTGCATTTCTGCGGCTGAGTCCTGAAGCGCGCAATATGCTAACGGTGGAGAATGATGAAATATCCTGTTCACTGGACGATGTGTTGCAGGCGCGTGAGCTGTGTCCGGTGGTGTTGGATATTCACCATCATTGGGTGAAAGAGAATCACTATATTCAGGCAGACGATACGCGCATCGCGCTAATCAAAGAATCGTGGCGCGGAGTAAGGCCAGTTTTGCACTATTCAATTGCGCAGGAAGGTCTGATTCCCGATTACGGTTTTCCGGACCAGCAGGATTTGGCGGTATCGAAAAGCAAACTTCGCGCCCATGCCGATTATTACTTTAATCAAAGCTTAAATGATTGGGCGCTGTCGTTTAACGCCTTCGATATTATGTGCGAAGTGAAGATGAAGAATTTAGCGCGCGACCGCCTTTATGATTATGCGATTGCGCGCCAGATTATCACGGCGCCGTAATCACAATCGCCACGCGGCGATTTTGTGCGCGGTCCTGCGCGTTGTTATTGCTGGCAATCGGTGCGCTCATGCCTAATCCGCGCGTAATAATATTTTCGCGCGGAATCGCGGCGCCTGTTGCCCATTGTGTTGCGACGGCGTTGGCTCTTTTCAATGAGAGTTGCTGGTTGTAATCCGCTTTGCCGTAATTATCGGTATGACCATCGATACGCACATGGTTAATACCGGTCGCCGCCAGATTTTTCGCCATCGACTGAATATTCTCTTTGCTGGCGGGAGTGAGTTGCGCTTCATTGACGCCAAACAGGATTTTGTCCGACAAGCCTAATCCCCAGCCTTCAGTATTTTGGCTGAATCCGGCATTGCGCATTGCCGCAATCTGTTCGTCACTGAAACGTCCCTTTGTCTGGCAACCGACCAGCGCTAACACACACACCATCAGGAAAATTTTCATCTTCATATCCGCACCTTACTCATTCCCTTGTTTTTGTACATGTTCATATCTGCGCGTTCCAGAATCGACTCAACGGTATCACCGTGCTGCGACCAGGCGTAACCAATGGTCACCGAAGTAGAAATCGGTGTGCCTTCCGCAATAATGATTTTCTGGCTGATCGATTCGCTAATATCCTGCATCAACAACTGCAGTTGTGCGTCGCTGGCGCGGCTGCTTATCAGCATGGCAAACTCATCGCCGCCTAATCGGGCGACCAGATCCTGCTTATAAGCCAATGTCGAAAGCCGTGAACCAATGGCTTTCAGCACCTCATCACCGGCCGCATGGCCCCAATTATCGTTGATGCTTTTAAAGCGATCGCCATCGAGAAACAGCAAAACGAAGCGCTCTTTCGCCAATTGCTGATCGAGCAACTGTGTTAAGCGCGCCACAAAGGCGGCGCGATTGGCGAGGCCGGTTAAAGGATCTTCCAGCGCTTTAGCCGCCAGCGTGCGGTTATCGCGCATCAGAGAAGCCTGCAGCGTCTGCATCTCGGTCAGCAACGAGTTGAGGTCATTTGAAAACAGCTGAAACTCGCGCGTTGGACTCTCCGGAATACGTAAGGAAAAATCACCGGAATGGATCACATAGTGAATCGAGCTGGTGATGTTGCGCAGCGAGGCGAGAATGCCGCGATGGAGAAACTCACTCAGCAGGAATGAAATGATTAATACACATAGCATGCCGCTGGTCAGAATCATCAGCGAATAACGAATGAAATCAGCCGCGCCGGTCACCGTACCTTCCAGCGTCAGCGTACCGACATTGGTTTCAGAGTGGATAATATTAACGCTAAACGGTTTGAGATAAATCCACTCACGTAATAAACGCGGATACCAGCCGGTTTGTTCCTGTTGATCATGCCAGTCCACTAAAACGGTTTGATCGTCAGTCACTAATTTCGCCGAATCAAACATACCTTCATTGCCGAGACGCGCGATTTTATTATGCGCGTCGTAGCTGTCTTCAAAAACCGTGGCGGCGGTCAGCGTGGTACTGAGCGTGGCGGCAATTAATTCGAGGTTTCTTTTCTCATAGCTTTTAATAAACAGCAGGGAAGTTGACGAGAGCAACAGCCAGCACAGCAATAAAATAACCGCCGAATTAATGGTGCTGATCTTGCGTAACTTGTTGCGAATCGATGATTTATCGTTGATTGAATTTTCTAATTTCATCTTATTTGCTTCCATTGCGGGACAGCAACAGCACGTCCGGACTCACCTTGACGCCACTCCTGGCAAGCGAATCAAGGTTGACTGAGAACAGCGTGTGATCTGATTTAAAAATCAGGCAGAAAGCCGCCCCGACGGTACATTCCGCATTGTTCTCTGCAAGGGTTAATACCGCTTTACCCTTGAAGTGATTTAACAGTTCTAACTGTTGTTCTGGTGTCTGATCGCCAAAATAGACCGCATCGCACTGTTGCGTCGTTAGTTCGCTCTCGCTGGCAAGATAAACCACGCTGAACGGTACCGCTGAGGGCACTTTATTTTGTGGCAGCGAAAGATGCTGTGCAGAAGAAAATACGCAAAGCTGAGGCGCGCGGGTTAATCCCGGCCAATGGGTAAAACTAATAATGCCGCTGACAATGCGATTAGCTTTATCGTCTTTTATTTCAGCGATTGCTGAGCGAGAAATAAACAGCAGCAGAAAAAGGGCCATAATGACGATTTTGCAAATGTGGAGCAGGGAAAGCAGCACGTCGGCTTCCCGATGAATTTGATGTTTACGTAACATACTGCGTTCCCGAAAGTTCTTCGCATTATTCAGCGCGCAAATATTACCATCGCTGCGGTTAAAAAAGTACACATGTCCCCCGTAGGGTCGCCATTCATGGCGACCTTGCATGCATAAATGCACACCCTGAGAAAATCCCAGTGATATTAGTACCTGTCGATGCGCGAAATTATTTTATGGATAAACGGCCAAAAAGGGCGCATTTCGCGAAAATGTGATCCAGCACACATTTATCGACCTGATAACTAATGTGCGTTAAAGCGGCTCAAAACGCTGATGATGAGTAAATTAGCAACAAAAGCGCATCTTTACCGTGCGTTTCCATTAGCAGAACTTACACTTCCCAGCCACGTACAAACCGCGCGATGAACATGGTTTTCGATTACGAAACAATTCGACATATTTATCGAGGTGAGGCTTTTTCACATTCTGGCAGGATACGCAACATTCAGTACATCCTGGTCACCGTGTCATGCAGTGGTTTTCAAAAAACGCCGTTTTTTTTGCTGTAAAAACCTGTCTGGCCGCCTTTCTGGCACTCTATTTCGCACTCGAATTGAACCTGGATAAACCGGCCTGGGCGGTGACCACGGTATTGCTCGCGTCGCAGCTCTATTCCGCCTCAACCATTTCCAAATCGGTGTTCCGCTTGCTGGGCACCTTATTAGGTGGCGTGTTCGTTTTCTTTATTTTTCCGCCAACCGTGCAGCATCCGCTGCTGTTCTGTTTCTGCATTTCGCTGTGGGTCAGCGTTTGCCTTTATCTGTCGCTGCACGACCGCACGCCGAAAAGTTACGTGTTTATGCTGGCCGGTTACAGCGCGGCGATCATGGGTTTTCCGGAAGTCACCACGCCACTGTCTATCACCAGCACGGTGATTTCACGTATTGAAGAGATTACGCTCGGCATCGTCTGCAGCAGCCTGGTGCACGCGCTGCTGTTTCCAGTGTCGATGCGCAGCCTGCTGGAGCAGAGCGTCAGCCACTGGTATCTCAACGCGCGCAAACTGTGCAGCGATCTGCTTTCTGGTATTCCCAGCGACAGTTCGCCCGAGCGTGACGACATTCTGATCCGCATGGCGACCCATCCGCAGCAGGTAGAAGTGCTGATCACTCATTGCGTCTATGAAGGTGATGCCGCGCGGCGACTGATTCGCCTGGTCAGCGTGCAGTATCAACATCTTTCCTATTTGATCCCAACGTTAACGGCTATCGAGATGCGCCTGCAGCGGCTCTCGACACTGCAAATCGCTTTTCCGGAAAACGTGGCGCAGACCTTTCAGCTGTTTCTGCAGTGGCTCAACGACGGTGAAGCGGTAGGGGAAACCAGCGGCATTCAACAGACGTTGAGTGATTGCCAGGCTGAAATTAATCTCGCCTGGCAAAATGGCGAATTGCCCACCGAAAACTGGCTGCTGTTTACCGGATTAATGGAGCGGCTGGCGGATTTCGTGCGCATTGCGGGTGCCTATCAAAGCGTCGGCGGATTGGTGAGCGATCTCTCGGGCGACACCACACTGGCGCGCGGCAAACGCACGCACCGCTTTTTCGATAAAGGATTAATCCGGCTGTCGGCATTAACCGCGTTCTGTGCCACCTTTGGTTCCTGCTTGTTGTGGATGGGAACGGGTTGGCGTGATGGCGCATCGGCGCCGGTGATGGCGGCAATCCTCTGCTCATTGCTTGCCAGCCAGGATACGCCGCTGACGTCGATGAAGCTGTTTGTGCGTGGCGTGATCGTGGCGATCATTATCAGCGTGATTTACGTGGCGCTTTTGATCCCGCAAGCCACCTCGTTTGAAGCCCTGATGATTTGCCTCGCGCCCGGCCTGATGCTGCTGGCGCTGATGATTGCGCGTCCCTCCACCAACATGATTGGCCTGAGCGTGGCGATTCAGATCCCCGGCTTTATTGGCCTTGGCCACCATTTAAAACCCGATCTGGTGCTGCTGATCAACAACGCGATTGCAACCATGGCGGGCGTGATGTTTGCGGTAATCATCACCGCCATCATGCGCAACAAACGACCTTCATGGACCGCGCGCCGCGCCGTGCGGCAAGGTCTACGCGAGCTGCTGCGCTTTATTAAAGAGACCGAGCGCAATGGTTCGTCACTGCTGGGACGTCAACGTTTTATCAGCCTGATGCTGGATAAAGTGAACGTGGTGCTGCCGCGTTTACGCCTCGATCCGCATCCCGATATGCGTTCGGCTGGCATGTTGCTCAAGGAAGTGTGGCTGGGCGTTAACAGCTTTGACTATTACGCGCGCCACAAGGAGTTGCTGCAGCAATATCAGCTGGATAGCGGTCAGATGTTTCATGAGCTGGCGCTGTTTCTCAAGCGCCGCCTGAAGTCGCTGCAAACGCCGCCACATGCGGATTTGCAGGAGGAGCTGGATTTGCTGCTGCTGAAGCTGGAACAACTGGCGAAACGCGACGAAAGGGTGCTAACGCCGCTGTTCCATCTGTTCAGTATTCGGCTCTATCTGTTCCCGCAACAAGCGTGGCCAACCGCAACGCCGCGCCGCACTTAGTAGGGTCGCCATTCATGGCGACCACCTATTTAAATCGCGTCCAGATTCCGCCCGTTGCTGGCGATCACTTGCTTGTACCACCAGAACGATTTCTTGCGGATGCGTTCAAGGCTGCCGTTGCCTTTATCATCACGATCGACATAAACAAATCCGTAGCGCTTACTCATCTCGCCAGTCGATGCCGCCACCAAATCAATGCAGCCCCACGTGGTATAACCGATCAGCGGAATACCATCGGCAATCGCTTCGCCCATCGCCTGAATATGCTCTTTCAGATAGCTGATACGGTAATCATCGTGAATCTCGCCGTCGGCGTTGATTTCATCGTGCGCGCCGAGCCCGTTTTCCACCAGGAACAGCGGTTTTTGGTAGCGGTCATACATCATGTTCATGGTGATGCGCAGGCCGAGCGGATCGATGCCCCAGCCCCAATCGCTGCGTTTGACATGCGGATTGGTCAGCGATTTCACCACGTTGGCGGCGCTGCTGTTTTGCTCGTTCATCTCTGCCGAGGCGCAGCGTGAAGCGTAATAGCTGAAGGAGACGAAATCGACGGTGTGACGTAGCGTGGCGGCATCTTCCGCTTCCATCGCAATCTCTACGCCTTTCTCGCGGAACACCCGCGCGGCATAGGAAGGATAAGCGCCGCGCGCCTGCACATCGATAAAGAACAGGTTTTCGCGATCCTTCTCCAGCGCCGCCCACACGTCTTCCGGCTTGCACGACCACGGATAAAAGTTGCCGCCCGCCAGCATGCAGCCAACCTGGTTTTCCGGGTTGATTTCATGGGCGATTTTAGTCACCAGCGCGCTTGCCACCAGCTCATGATGCGCCGCCTGATACTTCACTTGCTCCGGGTTTTCGCCCGGTTCGAACACCAAACCTGCGCCGGAAAACGGGCTGTGCAGTAGGATATTGATCTCGTTAAAGGTCAGCCAATACTTCACCAGACCGTTGAATTCTTCAAAGCAGGTACGCGCGTAGCGGCTGAAAAATTCGATCATTTTGCGATTGCGCCACGAACCGTATTCGGTCACCAGATGCATCGGCACATCGAAGTGGCACAGCGTCACCAGCGGCGTGATGCCATATTTCTGGCACTCTTCAAACAGGCTGCGATAGAAGGCGATGCCTTCTGCGTTGGGCGTCAATTCATCGCCCCGCGGATAAATACGGCTCCAGGCAATCGAGGTGCGGAACACGGTGAAGCCCATTTCCGCCATCAGCGCGATATCGTCTTTGTAGCGACGGTAGAAATCGATGGCGTCATGGCTTGGGTAATATTCATCGCTGCGCAGTGCGAAGCGCTTCTCCTGACCCAGCTTTACCGGCATGCGATGCGCGCCGTGCGGGATCATATCCACCGTAGTTAAGCCTTTACCGCCCGCCAGATAGCTCCCCTCTGACTGATTGGCAGCTAACGCGCCGCCCCACAAAAATCCCTCTGGAAATGTCACTTCAGACATAAAAACCTCTTTTACACCTTGGATAAATTAACGTTGCCGGGTTTGGCCTCATCCGTTACCGGCTTAGCCTGCACGGGCTCGGTGACCGGAATATCTTCAAAGCCGAGAATCAACGTAAGAATGAAGGAGAGCACCACCGACAGCACCATCACGCCGCCGACCCACACGATGCTCATCGGATTGGTGGGATCGAAAAACTGCACGCTGGTGAACAGGCCGGGCGAGGCCATCGAATGGCTGGCGAGTCCGCCAATCCCGGCCACCGCGCCGCAAATAAAGCCACTGATCAGGCTGGCGATCAGCGGGCGTTTCAACCTAACCGCTACGCCGTACAGCGCCGGTTCAGAGATGCCCGCGACAATCGCCGATGCCGCCGCGGCAAACGCGGTTTGACGCAGTTCAGGGTTCTTGGTTTTGAACGCCACCGCCAGCGAGGAACCGCCCAGCGACAGATTGGCGCCGATTTCTGACGGCATCACCATGCCTTCTTTACCGGTTTCAGCAATGGTTTGAATGATGGTTGGGGTAAACACGCGATGCATGCCGGTCATCACAAGCAGCGGCCACAGCGCGCCCATGATCGCCACCGACAACCAGCCAAGATAGCCGTGAATGGTGTAAACCAGCGCTGAAATACCACTACCGATCCAGATGCCGAGCGGACCGATCAGCACAATGGCGATCGGCGCAGCCACCAGCACAATCAGCATCGGCTTAAGGAAGTTCTTGGTAACCGCCGGCGTGATGCGATCGATCCAGTATTCGATGTGCGACAGGATCCACGTCATCACTAACGCCGGAATCACCGTGTAGGTGTATTTCACCGCCGTCACTGGAATGTAGGCAAATTCCACCGCCTGGCCTTGCGCCGCTTTCGCCATCAAATCGACAAAGTTGGGATGCACCAGCACGCCCGCGATAGCAATCGCCAGCGACATGTTGGTTTTGAATTTCAGCGCCGCTGAAGCGGCCACCATAATCGGCAGGAAGAAGAACGCGCCGTCACCGATCACGTTGAGGATGATCAGTGTGGAAGAGCCTTTCTCCAGCACGCCGCTCATCTCCAGCACCATCGCCAGCAGTTTCACCATCGAGCCACCAATGATCGCCGGGATCAGCGGCGACATGGTGCCCACCAGCGCATCCAGAATCCCGGCACCGATGCTGCGCAGGGTGATTTTGCGTTTCACTGGCGGCGCGCCGTCGCTGTCTGGTGTGCCGAGTTTCAGGACTTCCTGATAGGCGAGGTTTACGTTGTTACCAATGATCACCTGACATTGCGTATCGGTATGCACCACGCCCATCACGCCGGTAATGGCTTTCAGCACGGCGTTATCAATGTGCGCGCTGTCTTTGACCACGAAACGCAGGCGCGTCATGCAGTGCGTCACCGCTTCGATATTGTTCAGGCCGCCGAGCGCAGCCACGATGGCGCGCGAGACGTCCGCATAATTTTTAGCCATGGATTTTTGATCTCTGATTATTTGGTAGAGGTACAGCGGTTTTCTGCGTGATTTTTAATCATGAGAAACCGGTTTCACAAAATCATGAAGATGTGATGTAAACCAGGCAAGAAATTTAAAAATTCAATGATTGAAAGTGTGAAGTTGATCGGCGTGAGTGAAAGGGCGCTCATAAGGCGATGGCAGAAAAATTGCCGTACATTTCGTCGCTTAGGTACACTGATGCGATGAGCATGGAAAAAGAGTGAAACATGGCGACCATAATTGAGGTGGCAAAAGTAGCCGGCGTATCAAAAGCAACCGTTTCGCGCGTGTTGTCTGGCAATGGTTATGTCAGCCAGGAAAAACGCGAGAAGGTGTATCAGGCGATTGCCGCCACCGATTTCCGCCCTAACTTGCTGGCGCGCAACCTGGCGACCAAATCCAGCCAGACGATTGGGCTGGTGATCACCAACACCCTGTATACCGGCAGCTACTTCACCGAGTTGATGCAGCACTCCGCGCGCCTGATGGAACAGCAGGGCCGTCAGCTGCTGCTGGTGGATGGTAAACACAGCGCCGAAGAGGAGCGCGCGGCCATTCAGTTCCTGCTCGATTTGCGTTGCGATGGCGTGATCATCTATCCGCGTTTTCTCAGCACCGATGAAATGGACAGCATCATCGCGCAGCACAAACACCCGATATTGGTGATTAACCGCCGTCTGCGGCAGCACGACAGTTACTGCATCTACTCCGATCAGCAGCACAGCAGTAGCGCTGCGGTGGAGCAGCTGATTGCGCTAGGTCATCGCGATATTGCCTTTATCACCGGTTCGCTGGATTCGCCGACCGGGCGCGAACGTTTGGCGGGCTACCAGGCAGCGCTGACCAAACATGGCATTCCAATTAATGATGCGCTGGTGGTCGAAGGAAAATGGCAGGCGCAAAACGGCATGACAGCGGTGGAACAGTTGCTGAAGCAGGGCAGGAATTTCACGGCGCTGGTGGCCAGCAACGATGATATGGCGGTAGGCGCGTTAAAAGCGCTGGCGGCAGCGCAGATTGCGGTGCCTGCTCAAGTGGCGGTGATTGGGTTCGATGATATCCCGTTGGCGCCGTTTACCATTCCAGCATTATCCAGTGTGAAAATGCCGGTCACCGAGATGATTCAGGAAACCATTGAACGCCTGATTTCTATGCTCGATGGCGGCGAAATGCGCAATGACAAAACCTTTACCGGTGAATTAATTGTGCGTGAATCTGTCGGGCCGGGACCGCATTACAATCTGTAATGGAAAGTTTTGGTTTCTGATTCCATTAATTTAGTTACTGATATTTGATGGGAATCTTTTTATTTCTCCATTAATGAGTGGCTTTGTTTTTTTAAAGAGACTCTTATTTTAATCTGCGTTAATCAGAATTAGCCTGATTGATTGTAAAACTCTGTCAGTGCTAATTTGACTTTACTCTTCCAGTCATCTTTCCTGAGGGAATTATGCACGCACGTATAACGCACCTTGATGGTATGCGCGGCCTGGCGATCCTGTTAGTTATCGGTTACCACGCTTACGCACGATGGCCGGAATTATTGCCTTATGTCGCGCAAACACAACATATCCCACTTTTCAGCTTTGGCTGGCTCGGCGTAGAACTGTTTTTCATGATCTCGGGATTTGTCATTTTTATGACGCTGGATAAATCGCAGAGTTATGTCAGCTTCCTGAAGAAGCGCTGGCTGCGCCTGTTTCCCGCGATGTTTATTGCCAGCATGCTGCTGTTCGCGGTGGGCGGTTTCTTCCCGGAATGGTCAGCGATGACGCCTTACGTCAGGAATCTGCTGCCTGGCTTGATATTTACCAATCCGGAAACCCTGACGCAATTAACCGGCATTGAATTTAAATCGATGGCGGGATCGTTCTGGTCGCTGTATGTCGAAGCAGTTTTCTATCTGATTATTGGCGCCGTCTACTTTACCCTGGGCCGGAAATATTGTTTGCCTGCTTTGCTGGTGCCAATGCTGCTGTTATCTGCTTCGTCGGTATTAAAATCGCTCGGCCATCCGCTGCTCATCGATATTATTTCTAAGTTTGGTTTTATTCATTATTCCTGGTTTATGGTCGGCTGCCTGGTTTATGAACGTATGCACGGCCGCGATAAACTGTTCCATTACGCGATTGTGGTGCTGGCGATGCTGATAAACTTGAGCTATTTCGTGAAGAATGCTGGCGCGATAACCGTAATTCCGTTGCTGATGGTGATGTTGTTCTTTGTCGCCAGTTTCTACTCAAAGCAGATGGAGCGCTGGCTTTCGATACGCTTCCTGACAGCCGTTGGATTCGCCAGTTACGCATTTTATCTGATTCACGAAAACCTGATGATCGCCACGCTGATTAAACTTAACGTTTATATCAAAAGTGAAGTTGTCATGCTGCTGATGCCTATCGTGGTGGCCAGCGTGCTGTACTACATCGCTTTCCTAATCACCAAATATGCCGAACCGGCACTGCGAAATATGCTGAAGGGGAAACGCATCCCCGCGGCACCGCAATCTGGCGCGGGCGCTTAGTACAAAACATATCCTTCTTCCCCATCCCTGGCGTGATTATCGCCGGGGATTTTTTTTTCACTTCTTGCGCTCCGCTATCAACACTCATCATCTCCCATCTGCGCTTTAACATATTTTCACATGCTTAAGAACCTTCACCCTCGCCATCGTGCAAATCCAAACTCACCCCTTTGGGTTAGGCGTTGCAGCGTGCGGCTGTGCGGGTTTGTAGAGATATGAAAGGTAATGTGAAGAATTGTTATTTCAAGCGCTTTACGGTGGGTTTTGTGAAGCCTGACACGTTTATTTAACAACAAAGATGTCAGGATTCACACTAACAAACAAATATTAACGTAATTTAACAAGGAGGGTTGCGAGTGTTACTGACCTACATGTTTGAAAACGGTTTGGGTTCATCGATAGATAAAAAGTAACCCAATGAAAGATTCATATCCCGTTGGGATGAGTCGTTTTTAGCTTCACATTGCGCCAACACCATTTTTACCTGCTGAAAAAAATTATTAGAGGTCTTACTGATGTCTACGACGTTGTTGTTAACCATCGCGCTGGCAAGCGTGATTTTGCTGTTACTTCTGGTGATAAAAGCAAAAGTTCATCCCTTGATTGCTCTGCTGGTTTCCAGCTTGTTTGTGGCGATAACCACCGGAATTCCTAACGGCGAGATCATGAAGGTGATTCTCGGCGGCATGGGCGGTTTGCTCGGTAACATCGCGCTGATTATTGTTCTGGGCGCGATACTCGGAGCGATTATTGAAGCATCAGGCGGTGCGGATGCGCTGGCCAATCGCTTCGCGAAGCTGTGCGGACCACAGCGCATGGTGGCGGCATTGACCACGGTCGCCTTCATCCTTGGCTTGCCGGTGTTCTTTGATGTTGGCTTTATCATTGTGGTACCGCTGATTTACGGTTTCACCAAGGTGCTGCGGGTATCAACGCTGAAGTTCGGTTTACCGATGGCCGGCATGATGTTGATGGTACATGTCACCGTGCCAACCCATCCAGGCCCAGCGGCGGCCGCTGCGCTACTGAATGCGGATTTGGGTTGGTTGATGCTGCTGGGAATTGCGCTTTCTATTCCCGTCGGTGTGGTTGGCTACTTCGCGGCCAAAGCGATTAATCGCAAAAATTACGCGTTGTCAGTTCAGGTGCTGGAGCAGCTGCAATTAACGGAAAGCAGCGAGAAGACATTATCCAGCGAGGAAAAACAAAATGTGCCGGGCGCATGGGTGATCTCTGGCTTGATCGTTCTGCCTATTTTCCTGATTACCTTGGGCACGCTGCTACCGCCATACTTAACCCCAGATAGTGTGTTACTGAACACCTTAACCTTGCTCGGCTCGCCAGGCATTGCTTTGCTGGTGACTGTGGCGTTAGCCGCATGGTTGCTGGGTATTCGCCGTGGCTGGACGAAAGACAAACTGGAAAGCCTATCGAATAACGCCATTTCAACTGCGGCAGGCGTAATTTTGGTATCCGGCGCGGGCGGTGCATTTGGCCGCGTGCTGGTTGAATCTGGCGTCGGTAAAGCGCTAGCCGGTTCGCTGCAAACCATTAATCTGCCGCTCATCCCAGCCGCATTTATTCTTTCGTTAGCGCTGCGCGCCTCGCAGGGTTCCGCCACCGTTGCCATCGTCACCACCTGCGGCTTGTTAAGCACCGCTGCCGCCGGGCTGGGTGACATGCAGCTGGTATTGGTCGCGCTGGCAGCATGCTTCGGTGCGCTGGGCTTGTCGCACGTCAATGACTCTGGCTTCTGGGTGGTCACGCGCTATCTCGGCTTGTCGGTTGCAGATGGCTTGAAAACCTCGACGGTGCTGACCACGATCATGGGATTATGTGGTTTTGCGCTGACCTGGCTGATTTGGTCGTTTATTTGATAGTAAGGGCAGGATGGCTCATCCTGCCCATTACGCTTATCTCACCCTGAATAAATAAAAAGAACAGACTCTTGCTCGCTGGCCTTTTTATCTTATAGCTCAATGAATATCAGTTAACCTTTGCGCTTCTGCAATCCGCACCTATTGCAGAATGTCGCCACCGGTGAAATCACATTGTTGCAGTTGGGGCAGATGGCATTGGTTTCGCCACCACACTTTCCGCAAAAGCGATCGTCTTTATTGCATTGGTATTGGCAATATGGGCAAGGTAGCGTCAGGGATTCATTAGCAGAGGGGGAATATCTGCTGGAATCACTACCCTTGTGATGATGATGTCCATTTCCGCCATGGTGCCCACTTGCAATGCCCGCAAAGAGTGATTTGAATAATCCCATTACACATCATCCCTAATTATTTTTCGCCATATTATTTCTCGGCGAATAAATGGCTGCATTCGCACTCCAGAAACCATTGTTCATCATTTGCAGACGAGTCACATAATACCCAACGGCGCCACGTTTTTGCGCTTCAATTCTGATTGACTCAAGCACTTCTTCAGATGTTCTTCTTTGGTTGGTAAAGGAGATGTCACCAATATGCTCCCAGTTTCCCCCCTTTGTTTCCTTGTAAGAAATTTCAACCGGAAAATTATCCTGCGCTTGAGAAATTACAGGTAAAATCAATGTGGTAGCAAACATCGCGACAGCAAGCATCATTTTTTTCATATTACACTCTCCATTTACGCCTGGTATTCAGGCTTCCGCTTTTAGTTTTGCATTAAATATACCCGGTCGGGCAACATGCAAACGTCGTTATTTACATGAATTTAGTAATTGCATTTATTTTATCGCGTAAAACAATTTATACTTCGTTTAGTGATGGGGTCTTTATTTATTTAATTCATGTCGTTATGTTTGTTGTAATAAAACCTTCATGTAATTATTTGTAATTCACATTGAGCGATTGGAATGATCTGTTGTTTATCTTCCCTCTCGACATGTGTCGCTAATTTGGAGCTGAAGGTGAAAAAGAACATAATATTTAGATCTGGTTTAAATAATTTATTTAAACCTATTGCTGGATTTTCAATTTTGCTGCTGATTGCCTGGTCGATGCAGATTCTCTCAATCAGATTTTCACAACTGCTCTTTATATTTTTTGTACTCTTTGCGCTGTGGCCAGTTGCCCGCAAAGCATGGAGGAAATCTCTTGAAGGCAATATTTTCAGCATGGAAACCTTAATGAGTTTCGCATCGCTGGGGGCATTGATGATCAATGCCGTATACGAAGCGGCGGTGGTGCTTTGGCTGTTTCATATCGGTGAAAGTCTTGAGCATTACGCTACGCAGCGAGCTCGAGCGGGGGTTTCTTCTCTGATGGCCATAATGCCGGAAACCGTCATGCTTTTGGATGATGGAATCTTGAGGGCGGTACCCGTTAGTCAATTGAAGCCAGGTGATGAAATTGAAATTGCGCCCGGCGGTAGGTTACCGGCTGATGCCATTTTGCAGGACAGCATGGCCGCATTCGATGAGAGTGCATTGACGGGAGAATCTCTTCCGGTGGAATACGCAAAAGGACAACAGATTTATGCCGGTAGCGTGATCGTTGATCGTGTTTGTCGGTTCATCGTCACCTCTGAACAAGGCTGTAACGCCATTGATCGCATTCTGAAATTGATTGATGAAGCCGATGCGCATAAATCACCGACAGAACGATTCATTGATGTGTTCAGCCGCACCTACACGCCGATCATTGCTCTGCTTTCCATGATGGTGATGATTATTCCTCCCTTTTTCTACGACCAACCCTGGGATATGTGGCTCTACCGGGGATTGGCGGTGATGTTAATCGGCTGTCCCTGTGCGCTGGTGATCTCAGTGCCTGCCGCGATTACCTCCGGTTTGGCAGCGGCAGCTCGTCGCGGGATTCTGATTAAAGGGGGAGCCGCATTAGAGAAGTTGGCCGAGATAAAAGTTATCGCCATGGACAAAACAGGCACGTTGACAGAAGGGCGTCCAACAGTGGTTTGCATTATCACTGATAAACCCGACGATGAAGGTCGGGTGTTAAGCCTCGCCGCGGGTGTAGAGGAAGGATCAACCCATCCGCTGGCGCAAGCCATTATCCGTCAAGCCAGAAAGCGCTTTAATGATTATCCGATTGCTGGCAATCGCCAGGCGTTATCTGGTCAGGGGGTAAAAGGCGATATTGATGGTCGGGACGTCAACGTCATGGCACCTCCGTTTGCGCCGCCATTCGCACCTGATAGCATCTTGCAGGGTGAAATTGAACGTTTGCAGGACGCCAGATTAACGGTGGTGGTGGTCGCATTAGAGAATGTGCCGCTGGGCATTATTGCACTGCAGGATACGTTGCGTGTCGATGCCAAAAAAACCATTCAGGCTTTAACCGCTATGAATGTTGAGAGCCTGATGCTGACAGGTGATAACCCACGAGCGGCTGCGGCTATCGCCGGACAACTTGGGATGAAATATCAGGCAGGTTTGTTACCCAGGCACAAAGTGGAAGCGGTCTATCTGCAACAAATCGTAGCGCCAACGGCCATGGTTGGTGACGGTATCAACGATGCGCCTGCATTGCGGGCGGCAGATATTGGCATTGCGATGAGTGGCGGAACCGACGTCGCCCTCGAAACCGCCGACGTCGCGCTAACGCATGATCGCCTTGCTGGATTACCTGAGCTTCTGCATTTAGCCCGCCGCACCCGAACCATCATTGGTCAGAATGTGACGCTCTCAATTGGCTTAAAAATCATTTTTCTCCTGACCAGCATGCTCGGTGTTACCGGGCTTTGGGTGGCTATTCTGGCCGATTCGGGTGCCACGGTGGTGGTAACGTTTAATGCGCTCAGATTATTACGCACTGAGAAAACGCTGCCACAAATGATCCTAAAGGAGAATAGCTAATGCCTAACGCCACATTAGAACTCCTGCTGGCGCGTAACCGCATCCACGCGGCGCGCGTCAGTCGTCACGACGCCGAATACTTTTCCCGTCATGAGGCGGGGCAAGCGCCACGTTGCCTGTGGATTGGCTGTGCTGATAGCCGGGTGCCGGTAGATACCCTGGTTCAGGCATCGCCGGGTGAATTATTTGTGATGCGTAATGTCGCGAATCAGGTGCTGGCAGAGGACGACAGCATTATGAGCGGCATTGAATATGCTCTGAATACGTTACGCGTCGATACCGTGATCATTTGCGGCCATACCCACTGCGGCGGTGTTGATTTTGCCGGATTGATGGCAGTGGTACCGGGCGAAGAAAAAAAAGATACGCCACTCACCCGACAGATGTTCCCTCTCAGCCAGGCCTTGCGCCAGCAGATCAAACAGCATCCGGAGTGGAGGCAGTTATCCAAAGATCACCTCAAACGATTCTTTGTAGAAGCTAACGTGCATCAGCAGATTGTCCATTTGCAGCAAACTTCGCTGTTTCAATCGGCAAAACGGCAGCGTTCGCTGGAGATATTTGGCTGCATTTATGATTTGAAAACAGGGATTCTGGACGTTTTGTCGGACGAGAACGGTGAGGTCACGCTATGAAGACGCCGCTTTTTTCTCATTTAGCGACGGTGAAACAGGATGTATTTGCTGGCGTGGTGGTGTTTTTGGTTGCGTTACCATTATGTTTGGGTGTGGCTCAGGCAAGTGGCATGCCACCTTTGGCAGGGCTGCTCAGTGGAATTATTGGCGGTTTATTGATTACAGCCATCAGTCCTTCTCCGCTCTCCGTCAGTGGGCCAGCAGCAGGAATGATAGCGCTAGTGGTGACGAGCATTGCAACACTCGGCAGCATATCAGCCATGTTAGTTGCGCTGATTCTGGCGGGAGCACTGCAGATTGCGGCGGGGCTATTTCGTTTAGGCCGGTTGGCTGGCTTAATCCCCGGAACCGTGATTCGTGGTTTGCTGGCGGGCATTGGCATTTTACTTATCGTTCAGCAGATACCTGTCGCGTTTGGTTATGTACCAGACAGACCAGCAGGCAGTGAGATTTCGCTGCACTTTTTCCATGACATCACCGGCGGATCGGTGCTGATTATGGCGGTGAGTTTGGTGTTGCTTGTCCTGATGGAGATGCCACGATTTAAGCAAAGCCGATGGTCTGCGCTGCCAGCACCACTGGTCGTTGTATTGTGGGGAATAGTGGCGCAATTTTTATTATCCACTTCAGAAGGTTGGCAGTTACCATTATCGCAGCGGGTGCAGCTGCCTGACTGGTCATGGGATGAAGCATGGCCACTCTCAGCGCCCGATTGGTCGGCATTATCACAGCCTTCGCTCTATCAGATTGCTTTCAGTCTTGCTCTGCTGGCAAGTCTGGAAACCTTACTTAGCCTTGAGGCGACGTCACGTATTGATCCCCTCAAGCGCGCACCGCACTCCGATCGTGAACTGGTTGCGCAGGGCGCAGGTAATATGGTGAGCGGCTTATTGGGAGGTCTGCCGCTAACGGCGGTTATTGTGCGTAGTTCTGCGAATGTGTATGCCGGCGCTCGCACGCGTTTTTCGGCGATCTTTCACGGTCTGCTCCTGGCATTGAGCGCGCTGTTACTGGGCCCGATATTGAATACGATTCCCTTTGCCAGCCTTTCCGCCATTCTAATTTTCACCGGTTTTAAACTCGCGTCTCCGTCATTGTTCATCAGAGAATGGCGGCAAGGTAAGACGCTGTTCATTCCCTTTATGGTTACGGTGACTGGAATTGTCGGAATAGGCCTGCTGCAAGGTATTGGTCTTGGCGTATTGTGCCAGCTATTAATTAGCGTCATGAAAGCCGAGAAAAATACTTTAACGCTCACACAGCACGGCAGCATTCATTTGCTGCGTATTCACCAGAACATTACCTTCATCAGCAAACCTGAACTCTGCCGCTTATTAGACAGTATCCCCAATGAAAGTACCGTCTATATTGAGGTGGCTGATGGCATTACGCTGGCACCCGATCTCCGTGAAGCGATACAAGCATTTGCATCGCAGGCAGAACAACGCAAGCTCACGCTGTTTTTGCCAACTATGATGCAGTGATTTTATCTTCAGACAACGCCTTGCAAGGTAGCTTGCAAGGCGTTGTCTATTATTTCTTTTGCAAAGCATTAAACTCATTAAACCCAGAATAAATTGGCAGCCGAAAATAGTCGCCATTGGCGATTAGCATGATGATGCCCATCACACTTTTCACATTCTCTGGCTCTTTTAATCGCGCTCATGTTGAAAATTGATAGCTGCGTCAAAATAACTCTACCTATAATAATAACGAATTAACCTCCTGTAGAGTTTAAATCCATGTTTCTGTATCAGTTGAATTTAAGTGTTCAACGATATGTCCATCTTCTGCCCATCATTTAGTATTTTCCTCGTTGCTTATCTCTCGTATAAACGTATCCATAGTGGGTAACGGTGAAAAACAACCAAGGGCGTCAAGAATGACAGCACTGAACCAACGACAAAACGGAATTATTGATTTTCTGATCGCAGAGAATGATTGGGTTCCGGCGAATCGGGTTGCCGAATCTCTCGACATTTCTGTCAGTACGCTGCGAAGAGATATTGAAGTTATCAATGAATTTTGTTCTGACAATCAACGTCGCATCATCAGCAAGCCGGGATTGGGTTTGCGCTTTGATGGCGGATCGGTTTTCTTGCGCGGCACATCTGCTGTCTCTGAACAGCACCATGAAATATTGAGTACTAAACGTTTAGTGGGTATTACCACTGATTTATTGACGCAATCACCCGCGCCATTATCGCTCAGCGCGCTGTCTGAGAAATTTTTTGTCAGCCGATCTTCAATTGTGGAAGATTTAAAAAAGGTCGAGACCTGGCTGGCTACATTCGGTTTAACGTTGATTCGCGACCAAACAGGCACGTATATCCAGGGTAACGATCTCGATATTCGCATGGCGCTAAAAGAAATCATCACCGTAAGCGTATTGAGTCAGTATCAAACGGCGGATAGCCGAATTGACCGTTTCTCCAGAACCAAATTAGTCGATCAATTTGGCAAGGTGAACGTGGATAATTGCATCTCGCTCATTGGTTTAATTGAAGATGAATTAACCTGTGCAATCAGTGAGCCTTATTACACCAATCTCTTTTCACATCTACTGGTGACGATTCGACGCGCGGCGGGTCTTACGGCGCAATCGGACGTACAAACCTATACGCGACATGAGGGCAAAGAGTGGACGATTGCCGAGAAAGCCGTTAGCTGGTTGCAGGATGAGTACCGAATTACCTTACCGGCGATTGAAGTGAGTTATATATATCAATATCTGATTTCATCGGGCCGCCATACGCTGACGCCAGGCGATAGCATTCCGTTACCACTCAACAGCGAAGCCGATCGCTACGCCGATGGGCTGATTCGTGAATCATCAGAAGATTTAGGCCTCGACCTTAGCCTGGATAAGAAACTGCGTCACGATTTAGCTCAGCATATTAAGCCAATGCTCAACCGACTTGCCTATGGCATCGCTATTCATAATCCATTGCTGGATGAAATTAAAAGTGAGCTGAGTAGCGCCTTTAATGCAGTGAAAAAGGCGGCTGAGCGTATTAATCAAAAATATGGCTATGCGGATATCTCTGATGATGAAGTGGCTTATCTGACGATTTATCTACAAACTGCGCTGGATAAATTCCGTGCCGCTAAGAAGATCATTATCGTTTGTTCCAGTGGCGTAGGAACATCGCAGCTGCTATCCAGTCGTATCAATCGTGCGTTTCCAGAATGGGAAATTATTGCCATCGTTCCCGGCAGTCAGCTCTCAAACACACTGGAAATGAAAGCGTGCGATTTAATTATCTCAACCATCAAGTTAGAGGATGTTGAGTTACCGGTTGCCTATGTCTCAGCAATTTTCTCTAAGAAAGATATTGCGAGAGTTTCAGAAAGACTTTTTTCTGATGAAAATATGAAGGAGAAACATCATGCTGGATAAAGTCATAGTGTCAGATATTTTAACCCGCTCATGCGTGGTTACTGATTTAGTGGCGAGTAATAAATTTGAGGTGATAGAGGCATTATCTTCGCTACTCTATGCCGAGAATATTATTAACGATAAAGCCTTATTTATTGAGGATGTGATTGCGCGAGAAGCGCTGGGGCCAACCGGTTTTGATAATCAGGTGGCGATACCACATGGTAAATCGGTGGCAGTGAATGAAACCCGTATGGCGGTAGCTAATTTACGCACGCCGGTTGACTGGGAAACCGAAGAGGACGTAGCGGTAAAGTTGGTGATTTTATTTGCGGTACGCAATGCCGATAGCGGCATTGGTCATATTAAAGTATTAGCCCGTGTGTCTGTGGC
This sequence comes from Enterobacter sp. Sphag1F, assembly GCF_014193275.1. NCBI lineage: Bacteria > Pseudomonadati > Pseudomonadota > Gammaproteobacteria > Enterobacterales > Enterobacteriaceae > Enterobacter > Enterobacter sp. Sphag1F. Next base: position 114,668 of record NZ_JACHZD010000008.1, read on the forward strand.
ATTGGGTGATGATGAAATTGTTGAGCGATTAATTAATGCGAAAACTAACGAAGAGTTGTATCGGTTAATCGTCAATAATACCGGAGTATAAACTTTTTACCTGGAGTTTATAATGAAACTGATCGCTATTACCGCCTGTCCGACAGGCGTCGCCCACACTTACATTGCAGAAGCCAATCTGAAAAAAAGTGCAGCGAAGATGGGCATCGACATTGTAGTTGAAACCCACGGCGCGGTGGAGAGTGAATATCACTTCACTCAGGATGATATTAGCCAGGCGGATGCGGTATTGATCGCTGCCGATAAAGTCATCGACCTACGCCGATTTAAAGGAAAGCGCATCTTTAAAGTGCCGGTGGCGCGCGCTGCGAAAGATGCCAGCGGATTATTAAGCAATATCATGAGTGGCGCGCTAAAGCCGGAGATGAACAGCAATAGCGAAGCGCTAAACAGCGATGATAGCGAGACGCAGAGCGGAAAATCCACCTTGTCGCAGCTCTATATTCATCTCATTACCGGCGTGAATCTGATGATTCCATTTGTGATAGCCGGAGGCATATTAATTGCCCTCAGCTTTTCCTTTGGTATTACTGCAGCAACGCCGGGCGATGCGAATTTCAGTCCGATTGCGAAAATGCTGTCTGATATCGGTGGCGGTGCGGCCTTTGCGCTGATGTTACCGATTCTGTCGCTCGGCATCAGTAAATCAATCAGCGGCAACCTGGGTATTGTGTCTGGCGCGGTCGGCGGCATGCTCGCGGTGCACACCGGTGCGGGTTTTCTTGGGGCGTTATTTGCTGGCTTCCTCGCCGGATATATCACATTACTGGTGGTGAAATATATCCATCTGCCCAAGGCGATTGCGGGTTTAAAACCGATTCTGATTGTGCCACTGCTGACGGTGTTATTAACCGGCGCATTAATGATTTTAGTTATCGGTCAGCCAATCAGAATGTTGCTTGAAGCGCTGACCTCTTTCCTGCAAAGCATGGGCAATATGAATGCCGCCATTATGGGGTTGATGATTGGCGTAATGGTCGCATTTGATATGGGCGGCCCGTTAAATAAAACCGTGTGCATGTTTGCCATCGGATTAATGTCCACCGGCATTTATGAACCTATCGCCGCTTGTATGGCGGCAGGCATGGTTCCGCCATTAGGTATTGCGCTGGCTACCACGCTGTTTGGTCGCAAATTCACGGCACAAGAGCGTGAAACCGGCAAAGTCACCTATGTCTTAGGGCTGTCATTTATCACTGAAGGCGCAATTCCCTATGCGGTTTCCGATCCGCTACGCGTTATTCCCGCAATTTGTGCCGGTTCAGGTTTGGCGGGTGCGCTCTCCATGGCGTTAGGTTGCGCTTCTCGCGCACCGCACGGCGGCGTGTTCGTCCTGTTTATACCCAATGTGATTACGCATGTATTGGCCTATATGTTTGCCATCTCAGCGGGTGCGCTATTCACTGCGGTGATCCTGCGATTTATTAAGAAAGACGTAAATGAAACCCTTACCGAAGGAGTGAATGATGTTAATCAACATGAAGAATCTTTTGAGCGTGGCTAAGAATAATAAGTTTGGTGTCGGTGCTTTTAATATCGCCTCCGCTGAGTTTGCTCGTCTGGTAATTGAAGTGGCGGAAGAACTTAAATCACCGGTTATTCTGGAAGTACACCCGGTAGAACATGATTTCGTTGGTGATGCTTTTATTGTTTATCTGCGTGAGTTAGGCGCTAAAGCCAGCGTGCCGGTGGTGATTCATCAGGATCACGGTCAATCGCTGGAGCACAATATTAAAGCCATTCAAACCGGCTACACCTCAGTGATGATTGATGCGTCATTACTGCCGTTTGAAGAGAATATTGCGCTGACGCGTAAAATGACAGAAATCGCCCACGCTGCAGATGTGTCAGTGGAAGCGGAATTGGGCACCATTGGCGTTGCTGAAGGCAGTGCGGAAGGCGGGCACAGCGAAATCCTCTTTACCGATCCCGATCAGGCGGAACGATTTGTCAAAGAGACCGGCGTCGATACCTTAGCCGTTGCTATTGGCACATCGCACGGGCTTTATCCAGCTGGCAAACAACCGAAGCTGGATATTCCTCGTTTGAAAGAAATTGCCGCACGCGTGGATATTCCGCTGGTACTGCATGGCGGTTCCGGTAATAAAGACAGCGAAGTTGCCGAAGCCATTCAACATGGTGTCAGTAAAATCAATATATCCAGCGATATGAAGAAAGCCTTTTTTGTCATGCTGGAAGATGAGATTAAACGCGGTGGGCATGAGCCGAGTGAATTGTTCCTGAAACCGATTGCCGCCGCTAAAGAGGTGGTCGCGCACAAGATGCGGTTGTTCTCTTCAGTGGGTAAAGCCGAGCTCTATGCCTAAATGTACGTAGGGTCGCCATTCATGGCGACCCTTACCAAAACCGCATCACGCACCCGCTAACGCATTCATCACCGCATCAGGCATGGAAGGGCGTCCATTCTGCAGGCAGGTGGCAACAAAAGTCGCATCGGCATACACCACGCCATTGACCAGAATCTGTTGCACAAAATTGACGCGATTGCGTTTCTCATTCTTCGCCAGCACACAGGTCACTTCAACCTTGTCACCTTTCACCAGGCTCTTACGAAAGCGCAGGGAGTACTCCAGCACCATGTAAATTTTGCCCTGCTTAAACTCTTCTTCCATATCGATACCCAAGGCTTCACGCATGTAAGCATGGCGCGTCCACTCCATATAAAACGGATAATAGAGGCCATCGACCACGCCCTGAAAATCGATATGTTTTTCATCAACCTCATACTGCTTTGTAAACATTTTTTATCCTTATCTGAGAGTTAGGTGAAGAAGGAGGGTGGTATACCTCAGAACGCGCGTCCGGTAAACGCCGGTTAGGCGACGGGTGATGATGGTCACAATTTAATGCTAAAAAATCATCACCGTGAGCTCCTTCGGATTTTTTAAAGCAACACCTCGGTTAATGCTGTTTTCGCTGCCACGCGTGGGAAGGTATACCTTGCGCAAATCCTTTTCGCATAGCAGGCAAGCATGACCACACATACTCGCATCCGTAAATTCAACACCAAAGAAACCTACCCCAATCAGGCGCTGGATAACGATCTCTGTCAGGCGGTGCGCGCGGGCAACACCGTGTATGTCCGTGGGCAGATTGGCACCGACTTTGCGGGTAATTTGGTGGGTTTAGGCGATCCCGCCGCGCAAGCCGAGCAGGCGATGAAGAACGTTAAACAGCTACTGGAAGAGGCGGGCAGCGACTTGTCGCACATCGTCAAAACCACCACTTACATCATTGACCCACGTTATCGCGAGCCGGTGTATCAGGTGGTCGGCAAATGGCTGAAAGGCGTGTTTCCCATCTCCACCGGTTTGGTGATTTCCGGTTTAGGTCAGCCGCAATGGTTGATGGAAATCGATGTGATCGCGGTTATTCCAGACGACTGGCAAGCGGAATAAGAGGCAGGAGACGATGACGTTATCCATTGTGGGACGCTGCGATCAAACCGGACAAATCGGCATTGCCATTAGCTCATCCAGCATTGCGGTGGGCGCACGTTGCCCATGGCTACGCTCAGCGGTGGGTGCAGTATCAACCCAAAACATCACTTTACCGGCGTTAGGTCCGCGCATTCTTGATCGCCTGCAACAAGGCGACAGCGCAGAAGCCGCGCTCAAAGCCGGTTTGGCCAGCGACGAGTATGCCGATTATCGCCAGGTGACGGTGCTAGCCGCTAATGGCCAAACGGCCTGCTTTAGCGGCGATAAAACCCTCGGCATTAATAACGCGCAAACCGGTCATCACTGTGTTGCGGCGGGCAATCTGCTGGCTAGCCCTGAGGTGATTCCGGCGATGGTAAGCGCCTTCGATCAGCATTCCGGGCATTTAGCCGAGCGCTTAATCGCGGCGATGCAAGCGGGCATGCAAGCTGGCGGCGAAGCGGGGCCGGTGCACTCCTCGGCATTGTCGATCGTTGATGATCAGGTGTGGCCGATTGTCGATCTGCGCGTTGACTGGACGGACGGCGATCCGATTGGCGAACTCGAGCAGCTGTGGCTGGCCTATCAGCCACAAATGAACGATTACGTGACGCGCGCCATCGATCCAACGCAGGCACCTCGTTACGGCGTGCCGGGCGACGAGTAGGAGTTTCCATGTTTACCAGCCGACAACTGCTTGAAAAGCTAGTGGCGTTTGACACCACCAGCCGTGAATCCAACCTGGCATTGATCGATTTCGTCTGGCGCTACCTGAGTGATTTGGGTGTGAGCAGTGAGCTAATCCACAACGCGGAACGCAGTAAGGCCAATTTGTATGCCCGTCTTGGGCCCGCTGGCGATGGCGGTGTGATGCTCTCCGGCCATAGCGATGTGGTGCCGGTGGATGGACAAAACTGGAGCGTGCCGCCGTTTGCTCTCACCGAATGTGACGGCAAGTTATACGGGCGCGGCACCGCCGATATGAAAGGCTACATCGCCTGCATGCTGGCGGCCGTGCCCCATTTTCTGGCGCAACCGCTGACACAGCCGCTGCATCTGGCGATCTCCTACGACGAAGAAGTCGGCTGCCTTGGCGTGCGCACCTTGCTGGATGCGCTGGCGCAGCGCCCGGAAAAACCGGCTATCTGCCTGATTGGTGAACCTACCGAATTGCAACCGGTGCTGGGTCATAAGGGCAAATTGGGCATGCGCTGTGAAGTGAAGGGTGCGGCTTGCCATTCGGCCTATGCGCCGCAGGGCGTTAATGCCATCGAATATGCCGCGAGATTGATTCAGCAGTTAACGGCGATTGGCGAGCGGATGGCACAACATCCGGATGCTCGTTTTGATCCGCCGTTTACCACCGTACAAACTGGCATCATCAGCGGCGGCCGCGCATTGAACATTGTGCCCGCCGAATGCGCCTTTGATTTTGAAGTGCGTACCTTGCCGCAGGATGATGCGCAAGCCATCGCCGCTGAGCTGGATGCGTTCGCCCAAGCAGAACTGTTGCCGCGCATGCAGGCCATCGCAGCGGACAGCGCGATCCGTTTTTATCCGATTAGCGGCTATCCAGGATTATTGACCGATGCCAAAAGTGAGGCCGCGCGACTGATCGCCTATTTAACTCAATCCAGCGACTTCAGCACCGTGGCATTTGGCACCGAAGGCGGATTGTTCCATCAGGCCGGTATTCCCAGCGTAATTTGTGGGCCAGGCAGCATGGCGCAAGGTCACAAACCCGACGAATTCATCAGCATCGCGCAGTTGGAAGCCTGTGACGCCATGTTGCAGCGCTTAGCCGCATGGATGAGTTAATAATTTCTGTGACATTGTCACGCAAAACAGTTTTGGAGAGTCCATGGTCAGTGCAGAAGTTACCCGATTCCCGCAGCCCGACATGCCGCATCTGGCAGTGAAAGCCAGTAACGTCGCCGTGCAGTTAGATGGCGTGCTGAAAAAATTTGGCGACGCTATCGCGCTGCATAAAATTTCCCTGACCATTGAAGAAGGGGAATTTATTACGCTACTCGGCCCGTCGGGCTGCGGCAAAACCACGCTGCTAAACCTGATGGCCGGTTTTGCCGAGGCTGATGGCGGCGAGATTTTTATCGATGGCGATCTGGTGACCGAGATTCCACCTTACCAGCGTGAAATCGGCATCGTATTCCAAAACTACGCGCTGTTCCCGCACATGACGGTAGAGAAAAACGTCGGTTACGGCCTGCGTATGCGCGGCGTGTCAAAGGCCGAAATCGCCGAGCGCGTTGAGCAAGCATTAGCCTTGGTCAAATTGGCGGGTTACGGCCATCGCAAACCACGTGAACTCTCCGGTGGACAACAGCAGCGTGTGGCGCTGGCGCGTGCGCTGGTGATCCGGCCTAAAGTGTTGCTGCTGGATGAACCGTTTTCGGCGCTGGATAAAAATCTGCGTTTATCGATGCAGGTCGAACTGAAAGCGATCCAGCGCAAATTGGGCGTCACCACGGTGTTTGTCACCCACGATCAAGGTGAAGCGCTGAGCATGAGCGATCGCGTGGTGGTGATGTCAGCGGGACACGTGCGCCAAATCGGTACGCCGGATGAGATCTATCGCCAGCCGCGCGATCCGTTTGTGGCGGGCTTTGTCGGCGACGTCAATATTCTTCCGGGACGCTATGCCGGGCGCGATCACGCGGCGGTGCTTGAGCTGGGTGGCAACGCGCTGCGTCTGCCAGCAGAACGTGTGCAGGCGAGCGTTGGTGAGCGTCTGGAAGTGTATGTTCGCCCGGAAAACATTCAGTTGGGGCCGCTGTCTTCGCACTCCTTCCTGAGCGCCACGGTGATCACCCATGTGTTTCAGGGCGATCACGTGGATGTACATCTTGATGTGCCGGCGCTCGGCAGCGCATCGCTGTTTGCGCGCCAGTCTGGTCTCGATTCGCTGACGCGCTGGCCGGTTGGTAGCGTGGTGGGCATCACCTTTGATGATGAAGGCGTGTGCGCTTTTACCACCGCTAAGCAGGGATAAGATCTGATGTTGCCTGAAATGATGAAAGCGGTAATCGCCAGCCAACCGGGCGGCGCAGAGGTTTTAACGGTTGTTGAACGAGCCGTGCCGCAGCCCGCTGCGGGTGAAGTGCTGATTCGCGTCGCCAGCGCGGGCGTTAATCGTCCGGATATTATGCAGCGCAACGGCATGCCCATCCCGCCGGGCTGCTCAGATGTGTTAGGTCTGGAAGTGGCAGGTGAAGTGGTGGCGTTGGGTGCAGACGTTATTGGCTTCGCCATCGGTGATGCGGTGATGGCGCTGCTCAACGGTGGCGGTTATGCCGAGTATTGCGTGGCGCGCGCTGAGTTGTGTTTGCCGCTGCCCGGTAATCTGCCGTTGGCGCATGCCGCAGGCGTGCCCGAAGCGGCGTTTACCGTGTGGCACAACCTGTTTGAGCTGGGGCGCTTAGCACCCGGCGAAACCGTGCTGATTCACGGTGCCGCTAGCGGCGTTGGCACTTTTGCCATCCAATGCGCACAAGCCTGTGGTGCGCGGGTGATTGTCACCGCAGGCGGTGGCGACAAGATTGCGGCATTGCAACAGCTTGGCGTCTGGCGCGCCATTGATCGTCATAGAGAGGATTTTGTCGCGGTGATTGCAGCGGAAACCGCAGGTCGAGGCGTGGATGTGGTGCTGGATAACGTCGGCGGTGATTACGTGGCGCGTAATCTAAGCGTGTTAGCGCTGGGCGGACGTCATGTGAGTTTGTCATTTATGCAGGGCGCGAAGATCGAACTCGATCTGCAGTTGGTGATGCGTAAAGGGTTGAGTTTGACCTCTTCCACGCTGCGTCCCAAAAGCGCTGCTGAAAAGGCGCGCCTGGCTGAGTGCATCCGCAAGCATCTGCTGCCGCTCATCGCTGCAGGAAAAATCGTCCCCACGCTGCATCAAGTTTTGCCGCTGGCGCAGGCGGCGGATGCGCATCGCATCCTCGAAGCCAATGCCAACATTGGCAAAGTTCTGCTCAGCGTGGATCAGCCGGGAGCGCTGGCATGATGCAACTGTTTTACGCCACTACGTCCGCCTATGTGCGCAAAGTGATGGTCACCGCACATTGTCTTGGGCTGACGAATGAGATCGCGCTGTTAGATTCGGCGGCGCATCCGATTGAACGTGATGAGCGCATTGCCATCGTTAATCCGTTAGCCAAAGTGCCGGCGCTGCGCACCGAAGAAGGGTTATGCCTGTATGACAGTCGCGTGATTTGCGAATACCTGATTGCTCGCGCGCAGGGCGATTTGTTGCCATCGCACGGCGACGCGCGCTGGTTGAGTTTGTCGCGCCAGGCGTTGGGCGATGGATTGATCGATGCCGCCTTGCTGGCGCGCTACGAATTTAGCGCGCGGCCGGTGGAAAAACAGTGGCAAGGTTGGGCCGATGGACAACTGACGAAAGTCAGCGCCGCGTTGCGGGAAATTGAACGTCAGGTCGCCAGTTTTAGCTCGCAGCCGAATGACCTGGGTTTGATCGCCATTGGGTGCGCGCTGGGTTATCTCGATTTCCGCTTCGAAGTCCTTAACTGGCGTGCAGATCATCCGCAAACCGCTGCCTGGTTTGCCGTGTTCGATGCCCATCCAGCAATGGCCAGTACGCGCCCGCATTGATTGCCGTTAATCGTAATTCGGTCGCCATTTATGGTGACCAGAAAATCGCCCAGAACATTTGTAGGGTCGCCATTTATGGTGACCACCGCATAGCGACTCAGGAACTCACATGAATCAGCAAATCTATTTCCTCAACGGCCCGAACGCCAACCTGTATGGCATGGACAAAAGCGGCACCTACGGCTCAGAAAGCTTTGCCAGCATCGGTGAACGCTGCCAGCGCCGGGCGGCCTCGCACAACGTCACGCTGCAATTTCTTCAAAGCAATCACGAAGGCGTGTTGGTTGATTGGATTCAGGAAGCGCGTCAGCAGGCCGCCGGATTGATCATCAACGCCGCCGGTTTAACCTACAGTTCGGTGCCGATTCTCGATGCGTTGCTGATGTTTGATGGCCCGATCATCGAAGCGCACATGAGCAACATCTGGAAGCGCGAGCCGTTCCGCCATCACTCAATGGTATCGAAAGCCGCCACCGGCGTGATCGCCGGTTTGGGCGTGATCGGTTACGAACTGGCGATTGATGCGGTAGTCGAGTTGATCAAGGCGAATGCGGCATGAGTACCCTGGTGTTTTACAGCGAGTTCGACAGCTTTGAACAGTGGTCAGTGTTGCTCGCGCCGCATCTGCCAGGCGTGAATATCTGTCGCGCGGAAGAGGTGCAAAACGTCGACGAAGTACATTTCGCGTTGGTGTGGAAACCGCCGCACGGCTTTTTCGCTGCATACCGCAACCTGAAATTGTTGGTGAATCTGGGGGCGGGCGTTGACTCGCTGGTCGGACGCGATGATTTGCCGGATATCCCGATTGTTCGTTTGTCTGACCCGCATATGGCGCGCATGATGGCCGGATTCGTGCTGTTTGCCGTGCTGCGTTATGTGCGCGACATTCCGGCGTTTGAGCGGGCACAACGTGAACGGCGCTGGCATTACCTGCATCCACGTTCGCCGGAAACCGTACGCGTTGGCGTGCTGGGATTGGGTGAACTGGGCGCGCACGCCGCGCAGGAGTTGGCGCGTCAGGGCTTGGATGTGCGTGGCTGGTCGCGATCGCAGAAAACCATCGACGGCATTACCTGTAGCAGCGGAATAGACGCGCTGGATGATTTCCTCTCCAGCAGCGATATTTTGGTGGTGATGCTGCCACTCACGCCGCAAACCCAGGGATTGCTGAGTGCTGAACGTCTGGCCCGCTTACCGCACGGCAGCGCGTTTATCAATGTGTCGCGTGGGGCGATTGTCGATCAGGTGGCGTTAACACAGGCATTGCAGCGTGGGGATATTGGTCAAGCCACCCTGGATGTATTCGACCGCGAACCGTTGCCGCCGGAAGATGCATTGTGGGCGATGGATAATGTGGTGATTACGCCGCATCTGGCGTCGGTCGCCATTCCCGCCAGCGCCGCACCGCAGGTCGCCGATAATATCCAACGCGCCGCGCGCGGCGAACCTGTTTTAAATCAGGTATTCCCGCAGCAGGGATATTAATCGGTGGTCGCCATTGACGGCGACCAACATCCTCACGCTACCCGCACCACTTGTGGATCGAAATAACTCGGTGCCGCCATGCCGGGAATATATTGGTCGGAAATAAACATGCGGCAACGCTCGGCGAAGGCGCTCACCACCATGGATTGCTGCACATGCGCCATGGTGGCATAACCCAACTGCATCGCCTTGTTAACGCCCGCCAAACGCACGCGAATCAGGCGTTTACCATCTTGCGACAAGTGCGCTTTGGGTCGCACGTTGGCGATACCAAAGCCGACACCGTTTGCCACCATCGCGCGTACCGTTTCCATACTGCTGGATCGCATCACCACATTCGGTGTGACACCGGCTTCGCTGAACAGCCCAAGAAAATATTCCCGGCTCCACGGCATATCCAGCAGCACCATCGGCACTTCAGCCAGATCCTGAATCGATACCGCAGATTGTGTGGCGAACGGATGATGCTCGCCCACCATCACGTAAGGCGGCAGTTGCGCCAGCGACTGGAAAGTGACGTCGCTGGCGGGCACCAAATCATAGGTGAGGGCGATATCGATATCGGCTGAGCGCAGCTGTTTTAACAGCAACTCATGATTGCCTTCCACCAGCGAGATGCGCACGCCGGGAAAGGCGCGGCCAAAGCCAAACACCAATTCCGGCGTCAACATCGGCGCCAGCGTATCAAGGCAACCGACGCGCAGCGGGCCGCGTACGTTGTTCATCGATTCCGATGCAATGGTGTAAAGGTTCGACATCTGTTCGAGGATCAGTTTGGCCTCTTTTAATACCTGGTGGCCGATGGCGGTGAGTGAAACGCCCTGGGCATGGTGTCGCACAAACAGCTGCACGCCAAGCTCAGACTCAATATGGGTGATGGCTGCGGAAATCGACGGTGAGGAGACGTGAATACGCTCCGAGGCGCCAATAATGCTGCCCGCTTCACCGGAAGCGACAAAATATTCCAGCTGACGCTGGGTGATGCGACTGAGCATGCAGGTTCTCCTGAGATCGCTGACACGCTCATGTCGCGTCAGTCATTCTAATAGTGTCGATTTAGCTCAAGCATTTCTCATGCCAAATTCCGACTCACAGCATAATCACCTGTCCATGCGCCAGCGCCCATTCGCTTCTGCCTCACCACTGCTTAAGAAAATCCTTGCTAAGCAGGCCGCTTTTTTAGCCTCAGAAATCCTGATGCAACAGCGAGGGAAATGCTGTTTTACCCAATCTCACCGCAACGGCATTATCGCTTCAACACCCGAGAGCCGCCTTCGCACTGTTTTAGTGCATTGCGACGCGATAGACCAGACGGTGGTGCAAAGCAGCTACAACAGCCATTTCATTCATTGGGGACGAAAATATGTTGCGTAAGATTGGTGCCTTAACGTTATTGACCACGTGTGTATTGAGCGCAGGCAATGCGATGGCCGCAGATAAGCTGATTGTCAGCACCTGGGGCGGCAGCTTTAAAGATCTGATTGATCAAACCATCGCCAAAGAGTTCACCAAAGAGACCGGCGTAGAAGTGCAGTTCGTCACCGGCGGCACCATCGATCGCCTGAACAAAGCCAAGCTGGCGGGCGGCTCGCCGGAAACTGACGTCACCTTTACCACCGCGCATGTCGGTTATCTGTATGCCAATAGCGGCCTGTTTGAAAAGCTCGACATGAGCAAAATCCCTAACGCGGTGAATCTGGTGCAGCAGGCCAAAGTCAGCCCGTATCACCTTGGCGTGTGGGGCTACGTTTACACCATCGGCTATCGTCCAGATTTAGTACCGAAGGGCGAAGAATTCACCAGCTGGAACGATCTGTGGCGTCCGGAGCTGAAAAGCTCGATTGCGCTGCCAGATTGGGATCCGAGCCATATCATCGCGGTCTCCGCCAAACTCTCTGGCACTGATGCAGCGCATTGGGAACAAGGTCAGGCCAAGCTGAAAGCGTTGATCCCGAACATCAAATCCTTCTATACCGATGATGCCAACAGCCAGCAGCTGATCTCCACGGGCGAAACGCCGGTGCAGGTGATGCTGTCGATGAACGCCTACAGCATGATTGCCGAAGGCGTCAACATCAAGCTGGCGATTCCAAAAGAGGGCGCGATTTTGGGTGTTGATACCGTTGGTATCAATAAAGGCACCAAACACGCGGAGCTGGCCTACAAGTTCATGAATATCGCGCTGAAACCGGAAATCCAGCAGGAAGTGGCGAAGATTTATCGCGGCAGCCCAACGGTGACCAATGCGCATATCGATCCGGAACTGGCGAAGCTGCCTGGCATGCTGACTACGCCAGAACAGTGGAATGCCACCATCAACACCGATCCACAACTGCGCGCGGAAAAAACCGCCGAGTGGCGTCAGTGGTTCTCTGAAAACATCATGTCACATTAATAAATAGGGGCGGCCTTATCGCCGCCCGGTTCGTCGCACCATTTTATTCAGGCAGCAACGTCTATGACGAAAAAACCGACATTCTTACCCTGGTTCATTATCCCCGCTACGTTCACGGCGCTTGGGCTGGTGGTAGCCATGTTTGCCGTGATGCAGTTTAGCGTGCGGGCTTATATTCCCGGATCGCTCGATGTGGGTGGATTCACGCTGGCGAACTTTAACGGCCTGTTCAAGAAAATCTATGCCGATGCGTTTATTAACACCGTGATGCTCAGCGCCAAAACCGCGATCTTTGGCCTGCTGATGAGTTATCCGCTGGCGTATGCGATGGTGAGAACGCGCACCACCTGGATCAAATCCACCATTCTGATTATCGCCATTACGCCGCTGTTTCTTGGCGAAGTGGTACGCACTTATTCGTGGATTATCGTGCTGGGCAATAGCGGCTTCCTCAATAGCTTGCTGCTGGCAATGGGTCTGATTAACAAGCCGATCCAGTTTATGTTTACCCAAACCGGCGTGGTGGTCGCGCTGGTGCACGTGACCATGCCAATCATGGTGATGATGCTGGCGACTGCGCTGTCGCACATCAATCCCGATTATGAAAAAGCCGCCACCAGCCTGGGCGCTGGGCCGATTCGGACCTTGTTGACGGTGACGATTCCGCTTTCGATTCCCGGTATCGTTTCCAGCCTGACCACCGCGTTTGCCTGGACGTTCAGCGCCTTCGCAACGCCGCAGCTGATTGGCGGTGGACGCGTCAGCACCGTGGCAACCATGGTGTATCAGCTGGGCTTCTCTTCGATGAATTTTCCGTTTGCCGCCGCGCTCAGCATTGCCGGTTTGATTCTGACCATTTTGCTGCTGATGGCGCTGAAACGTATGAGCCGCTTTATCCATGCGATGGGAGAGCACTGATATGACCCGATCCCTCAACGATAAAATGATTACTCTGGCGGGACGCGCGCTGGTTGTTGCGATTTTACTGTTCGTCTTGCTGCCAACGATTGTGGTGTTCATCTCTTCGTTCAGCAGTACCTCAGTGTTGTTCTTCCCGCCAAAAGGCTGGTCGCTGCGCTGGTTTGAACGTGCGGTAAATTACGATGACTTCCGCCACGGCTTCTATTCCGGGTTGATTGTGACGGCGTGGGCGTCCACGCTGGCGGTGATTATCGGCGCCACGCTGGCGATCGCCATTGAGCGTTACAGTTTCCCGTGTAAACAGGTGCTGGAAGGTGTGCTGCTGTCGCCACTGTTTATTCCGCATTTCACCATTGGTCTCGGCTTACTGATGCTGGTTTCCCAGTTGGGCATTGGGCGCGGTTTTCCGCTGGTGATCTTCTGCCACATCGTGCTGGTGCTGCCGTTTGTGCTACGCAGCGTGTATGTGTCGCTGAAAAACCTCGAACAGCGTATTGAACTGGCTGCCGCAAGCCTTGGTGCTTCGCCGCTGCGCGTAGTGTGGACCATTACCGTACCGCTGATTTTGCCGGGCTTGTTTGGCGGTTGGTTATTTGCCGCCATTCTGTCCTTCAACGAATTTACCGCTTCGCTGTTTATTACCACGCAAGCGACGCAAACCTTGCCGGTGGCGATGTACAACTATGTGCGTGAATTTGCCGACCCAACGCTGGCTGCACTGTCAGTTATTTATATTGCGGTGACGGCTACGATGTTAATTATCGCGAATAAGTTTTTAGGCTTAGGGAAAATATTGAACGTCGAAGCAGGACATTAATGTATTAACACGAATGCTGTGCTTATTTAATGGCGCAGCATTTATTAACCTGAATATCATTCATACGGCACCTGATTACTCTTTTCCATGAAAAGATCGGGGTCGATCATCTTTAGGGATCTCACATGTCAGTAGAAAAAATTAATACCGTGGTGGTCGGAGCGGGTCAGGCAGGTATTGCGATGAGTGAACATCTGTCATTAATGGGCGTGCCACATGTGGTATTCGAGCGTAGCCGTATTGCTGAGCGTTGGCGTTCAGAGCGTTGGGATTCATTGGTTGCTAATGGCCCAGCCTGGCACGATCGTTTTCCTTCAATGAAATTCGATAATATTTCCCAGGAAGCGTTTCCACCAAAAGAGCGCATGGCGCAATATTTCGAAGACTACGTAAAAATGCTCGATGCGCCGGTGCGTACTGGCGTGGAAGTGTATTCGGTTGAGCGTCTGCCGGAACGTAGCGGTTTTAAAGTACTGACCTCGGCCGGTGAATTTGAAGCTAACAATGTGGTGGCGGCAACCGGTCCCTTCCAGAAACCCGCTTTTCCGCAGATCGTGCCAGAAAGCGCTGCACTGCATCAAATCCACTCATCGGCGTATAAAAATCCGCAGCAGCTGCCGCAAGGCGGCGTGTTGGTGGTGGGTGCAGGCGCTTCAGGCTCACAAATTGCGGAAGAGCTGCGTAAATCTGGCCGTGAAGTGACACTCTCCATCGGCGAACATTACCGTCCACCACGTTCGTATCGCGACCGCGATTATTGCTGGTGGTTGGGCGCGCTGGGCTTGTGGGATGAAGTCAAAATCAAGCCGAAGAAACAGCACGTTGCTTTTGCTGTGAGTGGTTATGAAGGGGGAAAAACGGTCGATTTTCGCCGACTGGCGCACATGGGCATTACGCTGGTTGGTATCACCAAAAGCTGGGATAACGGCGTGCTGAGTTTTGCCGATGGCTTAGTGGAGAATATTGCCGAGGGCGACAAAGCCTATTTCGACGTACTGCGCGATGCTGATGCTTATATTGAACGTAATGGCCTGGATTTACCGCCCGAACCGCAAGCATGGGAATTACTGCCGGATCCAGAATGTTTAATTAATCCATTATCAGAATTGGATCTGCAGGCCGCGGGTATTACCAGTATTATCTGGGCCACCGGTTTTAAATTTGATTTCAGCTGGCTGAAAGTGGATGCCTTTGACGCTAATGGTGTACCGTTCCATAAGCGCGGTATTTCAGCGGAGCGTGGTATTTACTTCCTTGGCTTACCTAATCTGGTGAATCGTGCTTCATCGTTTATTTACGGCGTATGGCACGATGCCAAATATATTGCCGATCATGTGGCATTACAAAACGCCTACACCGATTATAAAAAGTCGTAAAAATCCGTAGGGTCGCCATTAATGGCGACCTCTTCCAAATATTATTGGAATATCCTCTATGGTCATCACCTGCATCGAAGAATTACGCCAATTAGCCCGTAAACGCGTACCAAAAATGTTTTATGACTACGTTGATGCAGGTTCATGGACGGAAAGCAGCTATCGTGCCAAAGCCGCCAACTGCAGCGCTTTGGTGGCAAAACGAATGTGGGGTCGATTGACGCAGATATTCTTCGTTTGTGAGTCGGTCGCCATAAATGGCGACCCTACAAAAACGCGCCAATCCTTTGTAGGGGCGCCATTTATGGTGACCGAAAGACGCTTTACTGACGATTATTGCCCCTACAAAAGACAATAAAAAAGCCGGACATTGTCCGGCTTGGTTCACTTCTGACGAGGATTACAGCGCCATATCCTGCTTGCCTGATTCCGCACGCGGCTTAGCCTGCGTCGGTGCAACAGCTTGATCACCCATGTTGATAACCGGCGGCTTGGTCAACAGCAGCGTCGCTGCGGTGTTGTCCCAAACTTGCTGGGTCAGCGCGGTGTTGCCGTTCAGCTTCTGGCCGAAGCTTGGCACGATAGCGCGGATTTTCTGCTGCCACTCTGGCGAAGCGAACTGCTCTGGGAACAGCTTCTTCATCACGTCGAGTGTGATTGGCGCAGCAGTAGAAGCACCCGGAGATGCGCCCAGCAGGGCAGCCAGGGTTTTCTGCTGATCGGTCACGATTTCGGTACCCAGTTTCAGCAAGCCACCTTTTTCCGCATCTTTCTTGATGATCTGTACGCGTTGACCAGCCTGAATCAGTTTCCAGTCTTCTTTACGCGCGTTCGGATAGTACTCTTTCAGCGCAGCAAAGCGGTCGTCATCATTCAGCATCACCTGACCAATCAGGTATTTCACCAGATCGAAGTTGTCGATGCCCACATGCGTCATCGGCATGATGTTGCTGGTGGTGGTCGCGCTCAGCAGGTCAAACAGCGAACCATTTTTCAGGTACTTGGTAGAGAAGGTGGCGAACGGTCCAAACAGCACCACTTTCTTACCGTCAAGAGTACGTGAATCGATGTGCGGAACCGACATCGGTGGTGCACCCACAGAAGCCTGACCGTACACTTTTTCCAGGTGACGGTTAGCGATTTCTGGGTTCTCGGTCATCAGGAACGAACCGCCGACCGGGAAGCCGCCGTAGTTGTCTGCTTCCGGAATACCGGTTTTCTGCAGCAGCTTAATCGCGCCGCCGCCCGCACCGATAAACACGTATTTCGCATCAACCGAACGCTTATCGCCGCTCTTCACATCTTTGATAGTGACGTGCCAGGAATTGTCGCCGTTACGTTTGAAATCAGTGACTTCAGATGAGGTTTCCAGCTTGAAGTTCTGATCTTTTTTCAGGCTACCGATCAGCTGACGGGTAATTTCACCGTAGTTAACATCGGTGCCGACCGGTGTCCAGGTTGCCGCGACCTTCTGGTTCGGGTCACGACCTTCCATCACCAGCGGTGCCCATTGCTGGATCTGCTGATGATCGGTGGAGAACTTCATGCCCTGGAACAGGGTGGTTTTCTGCAGCGCATCGTAACGCTTGGTCAGGTACTCGACGTTTTTGTCGCCCCAAACGAAGCTCATGTGCGGCGTAGAGTTAATGAAGGAGTGCGGATCGTGCAACACACCGCGCTGCACTTGCGACGTCCAGAACTGACGAGAAATCATGAAGGATTCGTTGATTTCCAGCGCTTTGCTAACGTCGATTGAACCGTCTGCACGCTCAGGCGTGTAGTTCAGCTCCATGTTAGCAGAGTGACCAGTACCGGCGTTGTTCCAGCCGTTAGACGATTCCAGCGCGACGCCGTCCAGCTTCTCAACCATCAGCTGTTTCCAGCCCGGTTGCAGCTCTTGCAGCCAGGTGCCGAGCGAGGCGCTCATGATGCCGCCGCCAATCAGCAGAACGTCAGTTTTTTCTGGTGCGTCATCAGCGCGTACCGCTGAAGAGACAAGCAGCGCTGCCAGCGATAGGGCAGACACGATCTTTTTGGTGTGAGTCATTCCAGTCCTACTTATTATGCAATGCAGGTGAACGTTAAAAATTCGGTTTGCACATTAAGAGATTGTTACGAAATGATTAACTTGTTTTTAGTTAATAAAGTATTGGTGTTAATTAATTAACTTACAAAAAAGAAAATAGCGTGAAATATAAGCAGAAGGGGGAATTAATCGGGGATAAACCGCTTAAGCAGCGCGGTTATTCTTTATATCGGGAGACGCGACTTAGGTCAAATGAAACTCACGTATCCTTCGCTGCACATTCCATAAAACATCACTTCACGAAGCGTGTTCATTGCCCGCACACAAACTGTATTACCCTAACGTCTCTAATGACTTGTTTTACTTTCGCGTGGGCAACGACATGGCTAACAAAACACTGTATGAAAAACTGATCGACCAGCATGTGGTTCGTAAGTTAGACGATGAAGGGCATGTGCTGCTCTACATCGATCGCTCGATTCTGAATGAATACACCAGCCCGCAGGCGTTTAGCGGCCTGCGCGATCACCAGCGTCCGGTGCGCAATCCGGGCACCATTCTGCTGAATGTCGATCACGTCAACCCGACGCGACCCGAGCGCGATGAGGCGATGACCGACGCGGGCGGGCAGCTACAAGTCGATTACTTCCGCCAAAATGCCGCGCATTTCGGCATCGAACTGTTTGATGTGCTGGATCCGCGCCAGGGCATTGAACACGTGGTGGCGCACGAGCAAGGTTTGGTAATGCCCGGCATGGTAATTGCGGCAGGTGACAGTCATACCACCACTTATGGCGCGTTTGGCGCGCTCGGTTTTGGTATCGGCACCTCGGAAATTGAACATCTGCTGGCGACACAAACCCTGATTTATCGCACGCTGAAAACCATGCTGGTGACGGTGAGCGGCGAACTGCCGTTTGGTTGCTCGGCGAAGGACATCATCATGGCGCTGATCGAACAGATTGGCGCATCGGGCGCGACCGGGTTTGCCATTGAGTTTGCAGGCGTTGCCATCGAAGCGCTGAGCATGGAAGGGCGCATGACACTGTGCAACATGGCGGTGGAAGCCGGTGCGCGCGGTGCGATTATCGCGCCGGATGAAAAAGTATTTGCTTATATCGCGGGTAAACCGCAAATGCCGACCGGCGAGCTATGGCAGCAGGCTGTTGCCGAGTGGCGCGATTTGTGTAGCGATGCGGACGCGTGCTTTGACAGCCGCATCGCCATCGATTGCAGCGATCTCGCACCGAAAGTGACCTGGGGAATCAGCCCGGATCAGGCCAGCGCCATCACCGGCCGGGTGCCCGATCCGGCGCAGGAAAAAGATGCGGTAAAACAGCTGACGCTGCGCACCGCGCTGAAATATATGGGACTTGAGCCCGGCACGCCGTTAGCGGAAATCGCCATCACGCATGCATTTATTGGTTCCTGCACCAACGGCCGCATTGAGGATCTGCGCGCCGCCGCCGCGATTATCGACGGACACAAAATCGCGCCGCACGTACGCGGCATTATCGTGCCGGGATCGACGCAGGTGCGTCAGCAAGCAGAAGCGGAAGGTTTAGCTGCGATTTTCGTTAATGCCGGTTTCGAATGGCGTCAATCGGGCTGCTCGATGTGCCTGGCGATGAACGAAGATGTGTTAGCGCCCGGCGATCGCTGTGCGTCTGGCACCAACCGCAACTTCCCTGGCCGCCAGGGTGCAGGTGCGCGCACGCACTTAATGAGCCCGGCGATGGTCGCCGCCGCCGCGATTGCCGGTCATCTGGTTGATGTCCGTAAATTCATGACTGCAGAGGTTTAATATGGAAGCATTTAACAACATTACTGGCACGCTCGCGCCATTACCGGCTGCCAATATTGATACTGATGTGATCATGCCCAAGCAGTTTCTCAAAGGCATCGATCGCCAGGATTTGGATCGCGGCGTGTTCTTCGACCTGCGCTTTCTGCCTGACGGCAGCCCGAATCCCGATTTCATTCTGAATCAGCCCGGCTGGGAAAACGCTGCTTTCTTACTGGTCGGCGCCAATTTCGGCTGTGGTTCCAGCCGCGAGCATGCGGTTTGGGGACTCAATCAGCTCGGCATCCGCGCCATAATCGGCACCAGCTTTGCCGGCATCTTCGACGATAACTGCCAGCGTAATGGTGTGTTGACGCTGACGTTAAGCGAAGAGGATTATCAGCGCCTGTGTGCAGTGGCGAACGATGCCGCAAACAACCGCATTACCGTGTCGCTGGAACAACAGGCGATCCTCTTCAATAATCAACGCATTGCCTTTTCGGTCAGTGCCTTGAAGCGCGAGATGTTATTGGGCGGCGGCAGCGCGGTGGACTGGACGTTGCAGTACGAATCCGATATCACCCAGTTTGAAGCACAGCATTTTGCCCAGCGTCCGTGGCTGAAACGCGGCCCAATAGTACAGGATGCCCAAGCATGAGTGAGATAACGCCACGCGGCGATTCACCCTTTATCGACGGCTTTACGCTGAGTGATGTGCGATTGGCGAACGGCGTGACGTTGCGCGTCGCCATCGGCGGAGAAGGCCCGCCGTTACTGATGTTGCACGGACATCCACAAAATCATCTGGCGTGGCGCAAGATTGCGCCGCAGCTGGCGCAGAAATATCG
This sequence comes from Enterobacter sp. Sphag1F, assembly GCF_014193275.1. Taxonomy (NCBI): domain Bacteria; kingdom Pseudomonadati; phylum Pseudomonadota; class Gammaproteobacteria; order Enterobacterales; family Enterobacteriaceae; genus Enterobacter; species Enterobacter sp. Sphag1F. The sequence goes on from NZ_JACHZD010000008.1 coordinate 134,454, forward strand.
CGTGATCCTGCCGGATCTGCGCGGTTACGGCGACAGCGACAAGCCGGTAAGTGATGAGACGCATCGTGCTTATTCGAAACGCGTGATGGCAGACGATATTAGCCTGCTGATCGACGCATTAGGCCTGGAGCGCGTGGCGTTTGTCGGTCACGATCGCGGCGCACGCGTGGGCCATCGGCTGGCGCTCGATCATCCGGAAAAACTCTCCTGCTGCGTGTTTGTCGATATTGCGCCAACCGCCACCATGTATGCGTTAACCAATAAAGAATTTGCGACGCGTTATTTCTGGTGGTTCTTCCTGATTCAACCTTATCCCTTGCCGGAAACCATGATCGGCCACGATCCGGCGTTATTCCTGCGCAAACACATTGATGGGCAATTAAAAACGCCGGGCGCCACCGAAGAGGTAATATTCTACGATTACCTGCGCTGTTATCAAAAGAAAGAGATGATTCACGCGGTGTGCGAGGATTATCGTGCCGCAGCGACAATTGATTTAGACGATGATGCGCAGGACAGCGATAAACGCATAGAAGCGCCGCTGCTGCTGTTATGGGGAGAAAAGGGCACGGTCGGCCAGTTATATAACGTGGTGGAAACCTGGCAGGATAAAGCGCGCCATATTCAAGGCCACGCATTACCTTGCGGTCATTCACCGCATGAGGAAGTGCCCGAACTGTTTTTAAGCCAGCTTCAGCCCTTCCTGGATTCTGTGTTATAACCGGCTAAATTTCTCTAACGCTGTGATGGTTATGAAGATACTGCTTGCCGGGAAAAGTTATCAGAAGCCGCTTGAGGGCTGGCCGTCGGTTGAAGATCTGTATGTATTTATCAGCGTGGCGCGCTACGAAGGTTTTGGCCGCGCCGCCATTGAACTCGGCCAGTCGCCATCCTATATCAGCAAGCGTATTGCCATCCTTGAAAAGCAGCTGGAAACCCGGCTGTTTTTCCGCACCAACCGTGTGATGCGCCTGACGCCAGAAGGTGAAAAGGCGCTGGAAGGCGCGCTGCAAGTGGTTCACGAGATGGATTCCTTTCTCAATAACTTCCAGCAGTGGCGCGGCGAATTGACCGGCGATCTTACCGTGGCCTGTTCATTTGGTTTTGGTCAGGATTATTTGTCCGATGCGATTGCAGAATTTATGACGCGCCATCCGTCACTGAATATCAAACTGATGCTCAGCGATCGCGATATTGATTTATTGCAATCAGGAACCGATGTGGATATTCGCGTTGGCGATGATGTTAACCATTCTTACATTGCCCGAAAATTAGCCGCCAATCGGCGTATTCTTTGCGCCTCCGCAGATTATTTAGCCCGATCGTGCCCACTCAATACGCTGGATGATTTAATCGATCACAGCTGTCTTATTATTAATGAAAATAACAACACTTTTGGACACTGGACGTTAACCGATGGCGAAAATAAAATCGTTTGTCGTCTGAATAGCCATTACTCATCGAATAGTGGGAAAGTGATTTTGAACTGGGCCTTAAAATCACACGGCATTGCGTTGCGATCGGCCTGGGATGTCGCACCTTATTTAAGTGAAAACCAATTGGTGCACGTTTTACCGCAGTGGTATCAGGAAGCGAATGTTTGGGCGGTTTACACGCAACGCGCTTCTGAATCGCCGCGCATTAAAGTGTTTATTGATTTTCTCGCTGAATATTTTGCAGAAAAAAGCCTGCCGATGATGAAGGGCAGGCTGTAAATTCAAGCAGAACGAAGGTAGACATTAGCCATAAGCCACTTTGCTATTAATGTGATACAACGTTGCTGTGGCGGCCATGATATGTTGACCATCGTGCGCTGGTTCGTGGGATTCCACTTCGGTGATGTGATAACCCACCGCACCGGCGGCAACGGCTTTCTGCACAAAGGCGTCATTCAGCTCTTCCATTGAGGTCGCCCAGCTCACCGAAGTAAATCCTACCGGATGAATTGATGAAAGTTCGCGATGGGTTAAATCAGCGCGAATTAAAACCGGTTTAACGGATTGCGGTGTGAAAATAGATATTACGTCATTAATTAATTGTTTCATGGCGATACTCCTCGCAAATAGTAGCTGAACCAATGGCCGCAGCTACGAATCTTTCAATTGTTGATAATGCGCTTAAACCCTAAATGTTCACGACAGGTGATCATTGCCGGTGAAGTTAATAAACACCTTTTCAGGTTAAGCGTTTTAGCTTTAATTGCTAATTAGATGTTAAGAAAGATTCAGCCACAACTCATTCAAACTTACGCGACTATTTTTGCATCTGGTTACATTTGGCGGAAAAAATAAGGTCGCCATGAATGGCGACCCTACGGTTATTTCGCGGGATTTTGTAGGGTCGCCATTCATGGCGACCGACTAAAACTCGCGCTGCCCGCCCAGCTCGATGACCCGATTCGGCGGGATATTAAATTGCTCATGCGCGCGCTGTGCGTTGCGCTGGCAGAAATGGAAAATACCGCCTTTAACCCGCATCAAACCTTTTCTCTTCTTCATCACCAGCGTGTCGTGCGAGGTGAAGAACGAGGCTTCATTGACGGTACAACCAAATCCTTCCAGCCCGCACAAATGCAGGATCTCCGCCATCGAAGGCGTTTCTCGCCAGCCGTAAGCGGCGGTTACTTGCCAGAACGACGGCGACAACTGAGTGATGCTGAGGCGCTTCTGGTTGTAGACGCGCGGGATATCGGTGGTGCGGATATGCAGCAGCACCACACGTTTATGCAGCACGCGGTTGTGCTTGAGGTTGTGCAGCAGCGCCTGCGGAATCTCATGCTCTTTACGTGAGAGGAAGATGGCAGTGCCAGCTACGCGACTCGGTGGATTGGTTTCCAGCGAACGAATCAATGCCAGCAGGCTTTCGGGATCGTTATTCAATTTGCGAATCAGGCGATTACGCTCGCTGCTCCAAATCAGCATCAATCCCATCATACTCAGCGCCAGCAGCACCGGCACCCAACCGCCAGATAGCAGCTTCATCAGGTTGGCGCTGAACAGCGGCACATCAATGCTTAACATACACAGCAGGAAAACCAGCGCCACCGGCAGCGGCCACTTCCAGTTACGCAGTGCCACCACACCCGCCAGACAAGCGGTAATCACCATGGTGCCGGTCACCACAATGCCGTACGCGGAAGAGAGTGCAGAAGATTGACGGAACGCCAGCACAATCACCGTTACTGCGACAAACAGCAGCCAGTTCACCACCGGAATATAGATCTGACCGGATTCGGTATGCGAAGTGAAAATGACGCGCATCGGCGGCAGGAATCCCTGACGAATCGCCTGATGCGTCAGCGTATACACGCCGCTAATCACCGACTGCGCCGCAATCACCGTCGCCAGCGTTGACAGCACAATCAGCGGAATCTGTCCCCAGCCCGGCGCGAGATTAAAGAATGGATTATTGATGGCCTGCGCATCGGCAATTACCAGCGCGCCCTGACCAAAGTAGTTGAGCACTAGCGCGGGCATTGCGATCACCAGCCAGGCCATGCGAATCGGCGCTTTGCCCAGATGTCCCATATCGGCGTACAGCGCTTCCGCACCGGTCACCGCCAGCACCACCATGCCAAGCGCGGCAAACGACAACGCTTTATGGCTAAGCAGGAACGTCAACGCATAGGAAGGATTGAGTGCATACAGCACCTCAGGATTGAGCAGGATGCCGCGAATACCCAGCAGAGCAATCGATACAAACCAGACAAACATCACCGGGCCGAACACTTTACTGACCTTTTCGGTGCCGTGTTTTTGAATGATGAACAGCAGCGTGAGGATCGCTACCGCCAGCGGCACTACATATTTATCCAGCTCAGGCGACACCACTTCGATACCTTCAATTGCCGAAAGCACCGAAATGGCCGGAGTGATTACGCCATCGCCGTAAAAGAACGCGCCACCAATTAAGCCCGCTAACACAATGATATGCGACGCTTTCGGTCCGACATGCTGGCGTGCCAGTGACATTAACGTCAACACGCCGCCTTCGCCGTCATGATCGGCGCGCATCACGAAGCAGACATATTTCAGCGTCACGATCAGTGTCAGAGCCCAGAAAATCAGCGACAAAAATCCCATCACTGCCGTGGTGGAGATCGCGCCGTTAGGCAAAATGGAGAGACACTCTTTGAGGGTATACAGCGGACTGGTGCCGATATCCCCAAACACGATCCCTGCGGCCGCCAGCATGCCAGCAGGCAAGGACTGTTTTTCACTCTGACTCATAGATTTCCTGTTGTTTATCAGGGTTGAGGCTAATGAGGGCGAACATACCTGTTTGCGACCGATGCGAACAGTGGCAGGCGAATTTACGTACAGCATTTTTACGCCAATGACCGATATTTTTACACCATTTTTATATGGCGCTTATTTTATGAACTGAGCTTAGCTGATTAACGCGGGAAGCAGTGGAAGGATAGATGAAGTTATGCTTTTCACGGTCGCCATGAATGGCGACCCTACGGTGGTTTGCCGGTGTGCATTGATGCGCACCGGCTTACATAGGCTTAATTAAACCGTAAATTACCAGCCTTTAATAATATCGCCTTTGTAGATCTCATTAGCCTTATCCAGCACTTCCTGCGACTGGAAAGCCTGTTTCAGCTTCTGCACGTTGGCGCTGTCTTTATTATCTTCTCGCGCCACAATCGCATTCACGTAAGGCGAGGCTTTGCCTTCCATAAACATGCCGTCACGCGAAGCGGAGAGATTAACCAGCGCGGCGAAGTTGTTGTTGATGATCGAAATATACACTTGCGGATCGTCCAGCGTACGCGCCAGCTGCGGCGTATCGACTTCAACAATTTTCAGCTTCTTCGGATTGTCGGTGATATCCAGCGAGGTTGGCAGCAGACCCGCTTCCGGTTTCACTTTGATTAAACCTTGCGCCTGCAATAGCAGCAGACTGCGGCCGAGCGTGGTGGCTTCGTTGGAGATGGTCACGGTCGCGCCATCCGGCAACTCTTTCAGCGATTTAATCTTGCGCGAGTAACCCGCAATCGGGAACACGAAGGTGTTGGTGACCACTGCAAAGTGGTAGCCGCGCTCTTTGGATTGCATCTCCAGATAAGGCAGGCTCTGGAAGGCGTTGGCATCGACATCTTTGTTGAACAGCGCTTCATTCGGCTGCACGTAATCATTAAAGGCCACCACATCGACATCCAACTGATATTTGTCATGCGCAACTTGCTTCACGGTATCCCACAGCGCCTGATCAGGTCCGGTGTTAATGGCCACTTTGATTTGATTTTCATCGTTTTTATTACAACCACTCAGCAGCGCCACGGAAGCAGCCAACAGAGTCGTTAGTATAATTTTCTTCATTGCGCAGATCCCCTCTTAACGTAGGGAACGAAATATAATGGATGTTTAGACGTCTGTACATCCATCTGCGGCGTGTTTGCTTACTATTCGTTCAGGCGTTCAAGCAGGCAATATATTTCTCGCCCGACTGCATCACGACCTGCTGCGCATCAGCGAGGATTTCCCGCTGTTCAAATGCGCCATAAAGCCGCGCAAATTTCAGCGCCGCCAGACGATGTGTAATATCACTCACCGTAGTGGCTGATAACGGCAGCATATTCGGATAGCTCCACATAAATGACACCGCATTAGCGCCCGGCGTGACTTGCACAATATCGCCGCTCAGCAACACGCCACCATCCTGCGCCCAATGCAATACACATCCGCCGGCAAAATGTCCGCCGAGACGAATCAGCTTCACATTCGGCACAATTTCCAGCTCATCATGTTGCCAAAGCCTAATATGCAGGCTTTCGCGCATAATCCATTCACTATCGTCGGCGTGCAGATAAATTGGCGCATCGAATGCCGCCGCCCAATCTTGCATGGTGCTGTAGTAGTGCGGATGCGAAATAGCGATGGCGTGAACACCGCCGAGCGCGGTGACAATCGCTTTAGTGGCTTCATCGAAATTAGCGATGCAATCCCACAGAATATTGCCGTGCGGCGTTTGCAGCAGAAACGCGCGTTGATTAATGGCGAAGTTGGGTACGGTTTGCAGGCTAAATAAGTTGGCAGCATGCTGCTGCCATTTATTGCAGTGCGTGGATTGCAGGCTATTCAGTGAAATCCATTTTTGCCCGCTGGCCGGCACAAATTGCCGCTCGTCTTCACATATTTTGCAGTGTTCGATTTTTCTCTGCTGCTCATCGTACGATGTGCCGCATGCCGTGCAGATTTTAATCATCATGAATTCCTCTCGTCTATTTGAGATTCATTCTAGAAGGCGAAATCAGGACGTGCGCAGATCACCATCGATTGTATTAAGGGCGTTGCACCGCATTTGGGTGTAAGAGGAAAGTGGGAATTCCGTAGGGTCGCCATTTATGGTGACCAGGTGCGCATGAATGCGCACCCTACGAAATCGGGCTGTGAAGTTAAAGTTGCGGCTGCAACTGATAAATCCACGCCGTGACCAGCTCGCCATTGCTGGTAGTGACATCAACTTCCACCCGATCGTAGCCATCTTCAAACTCATCGAGCATCGGCCAATGGGGTTCAAGCATGTCAGACATAAACAGATAACCCGGTACGCGCGGGCCGTTGTCCTGCAATACAATGCCGGGGAAATCCGCCGCTGCGCCCCAGCCGCGTGCATAGAAGGTGCCGCGAACCGATCCCGCCAGCCATTCACCGCCGATGTTTTCCAGAATATGTGCATTTGAATGGCCGGGCTGCAGCGTACCGTAGACAAATAGACGTTTCATTTTCCCTCATAAAATCAAGCAAAAGGGTGACTTTACCTATCGGCGATGACGATGTCATCAATCGCCCAATATGCGATGTGCGATGCCTTAAAAGTGGCTATTCTGAAGGACCCGCGATGAGAGGTAAAAGATCAATGTTGAATAGTTCAAGCATTTCTCGCTGCAATATAAAAAGCTACCCGCAATCCGCTCAGTTCGATGGCAAAAGGTTTAACAATAAGATCCCACGCCAGCAGTTAGGATTGACTGAATTCGCCAAACTATTCTGGGATTTTGCCTTTAATAAACCGAAAAACACCGCTCCTGAAGCTGCGCTGCCGTTAATACAACTCGACGCGCAGCAGCTTGCAGCGGCGGCGGATAACAGCGTATTTCGCCTAGGTCACTCTTCATTGCTGTTTAAAATGCAGGGGAAATATTGGCTGACCGATCCGGTATTTACCCAGCGCGCGTCGCCGTTTAAGTGGTTTGGTCCCAAACGCTTTCAGCCCGCGCCAATAGCGTTAGAAGATTTGCCGCCCATCGAAGGGATCATTCTTTCGCATGATCATTACGATCATCTGGATTATCACACCATTTTGCAGCTCAAAGATCGTGTGCGCTATTTCCTCACACCGCTTGGTGTGGGCGATTTGCTGATGTCGTGGGGCGTTGCGCAGGAAAAAATTACTCAGCTGGATTGGTGGGAATCAGAGAATATCGGCGGTATTCATTTTGTTGCGACGCCATCGCAGCACTTTTCTGGCCGTGGGATCTTCGACAGCAATAAACGGTTGTGGTGCTCGTGGAGCATTATCAGCGATGAATTCCGCCTGTTCTTTGGCGGGGATTCCGGTTATTTCGATGGTTTCAAACAGATCGGCAATAAATTTGGCCCATTCGACATGGCCTTTTTGGAAAACGGCGCGTATGACCGCCGCTGGGCCGATATTCATATGTTGCCGCAAGACACCATCAAAGCCTTTATCGATCTCAACGCGAAATGGTTGTTCCCGATTCACAATGCCGCTTTCGATTTAGCATTCCATCAATGGAACGATCCGCTTAATCAAATCGTGGCGCTGGCGCAGGAACAGCAAATTAACGTGTCGATGCCGCAAATCGGGCAGGGCGTGCAATTTTTGCAGCCGCAGCAAGAGAAACCGTGGTGGTAAAAAGAGGCCCGATTGCCAGGCAATCGGGCTATCCGGTTATTTCGTCATACAGGTTGCGCAGTCGCGTGCGCAGAAATAAAACCGCTTTGTGCTTGCGCGATAATAACGTCTGCACGCTGCTGCCGCTCTCTTCAGCCAGTTCGTTATAGCTGTAGCCGAGCAGTTCGGTTTTCTCGAACACCTCACGCTGCGCGTCCGGTAATTCGGCTAACGCTGCCTCCAGTTCTTCCCACAGCAGCGTTTTGAGATATTCATCCTCCGGCGTTTGTGGCACGCCAAATAAGGTTTCAGCCAGCTCATCTTCCGGAAAATCATTCTCTTCACTGCCGCCGAAAAAATCGGCCAGCGGCAGCTCACGCTTTTTCCGTGCCCGATCGGTCATTTCATTGCGTGCCGCCCGGAACAGCCAGGCGGCGACATTCTCCACCGGCTGCTCCACCTGCATCAGCTTATATGTGACTTCCTGCAAGATGTCGTCGGCATCTTCACGCACTGCGGTTCGTCCGCGAATAAATGCATTTAGCTTGGTGCGACAGGCGGTGATCGCCGACATCAGCAGTGAATTCTGCGCCATCGCGCTTACTCGGCGTCGCTGGATTTAGGCGGGTTATTCTCCGGCTGTGGGCGCGCTTCGCCTCGCTCATCACGACGACCATGCCAGTCGCAACGATCGTGGTGGCCGCGATGACCAAAGCGATTGCGGCGATGCTGCATAAACTCTTCGCGCTGTTCTGGCGTCATCTGCATCCAGCGTTCGTGCATGCGGCGACGCGCCATACCAAACATCCCCGGACGGAATCCCAAACCGCCAAACAAGATGCGGCACAATGCCAGCAAACCCAGCGCCTGCCAGAAGCCGATGCTTTTAACGCCGATAATGCCGGGCAGCAACGCATTCCACAGCGACATCACCAGTAAGCCCAGAGCGGCGATGATGACCGCACCCATCAGCAGCGGCTTCGCCAGGCGATGGCCGCCAAAATGATCACGATGACCGTGTCTGTGCATATCAAAATCTCTCATTGTTTTATTCCTCATTAGATTAACGGATAACTGCTGGTGATGAGGTAGACGAATGAGCGGTGAGAATATTGCTAAAAAATTTAAAAAAAGAAAAAGGCTGCCGGATGGCAGCCTCGAATTGCAGACTATTTGTCGTAGAATCAGCGCTTTGCTTTATCCCTTCGAGGCCTAATCACAATATCTGCAATTTGCGTATCTTCCGGACTATCCACGATAAAGCGTACGGCGCGCGCCACTGAAGCCGCGTCGAGATATTCCAGCGGATTGATCGGCGCATGGTTGCCCGCGCGGGCACGCGAGGCTTGGTTCATCGGCGTATCGGTTGGGCCTGGCGCGACTGTCGCGACCCGCACGCCATGTTCGCTCTCTTCGCTACGCAGCGCATGCGCCAGCGCGGTGAGAGCAAATTTCGAGGCGGAGTAAATAACGTGTCCTGCTAACGCCAGCGTTCCCGAACCGGAGTTGATAAACACCACTTTGCCCTGCGAAGCGCGCAGGGCTGGCAAGGTTAAACGCGTGAGTTCAGCAGGCGCGATGACGTTAATATTCAGGTGCTGTTGCCACAGTTCTGGCGTGGCGGAGAAGGTGGTGCTGAGTATCGAGATCGCTGCCGAATGCACCAGCACGTCAATCCGATCTAGCGTGGCGGTGAACGCGGCCACAGCGGCAAAATCCGTGATATCCAGCGCCAGCGGAATGACGTTGGTGACCTGTTCTAAAGCCTGCAATGTTTGCTGATTGCGACCGATGGCGTAAACCTGATGATCGGCCGCCAGTAACTTCACGGTTTCCAGACCAATACCGCTGTTGCCGCCGGTGACAATCGCCACCGGTAATGCTGATGCTGTCATAAGTTCCTCTCCTGTTGATGATTTCAAGCTAAGGAAAAGGACTGCCGCAGGCAAATGCATAAATTGACTATGTTTACCTGGTGCGCATGAATGCGCACCCTACGAAAACCTTGTTCAATTGTAGGGTCGCCATTCATGGCGACCATCATCGGTATTTGCGTGGCGTCTACATCTTCGCCAATCCACCAAACGTCTGTTTACCGTTATAGAACGTCGCCATCACCGGCGCGATGTGCGCAACGGCTTCCGCAGAACAGCTGGCGTTAACCAGCATCATGGTGGCGTGATCCTGCGCTTTCGGCCATTGCTGCTCGCCGTGGCTATTCAGCGGCAACACTTCGTTAGTGGCGATACCTAACGCGCGGCTGAGCGAAAACTCATCCGGCCCACGATAGAGCTGCGAATAGACGTTGGCTTTTTCCAGCATGCTGCCGCTGCCAAACGGCTGCCAGTGATCGGCGATGGTGTCGGTGCCCGACCACACTGGCACGCCAGCGGCGCGCAGCTGTGGCAGCGGCATGATCACCCGGCCAATCGGCACGGTAGTAGCGATGCTGAACTGCTGCTCTTTCAGTTCCTCAATCATCGCCGCCAACTCGTTACCCTGTAACGTGCCCAGCGCGAAAGCGTGACTGATGGTCACTTTGCCTTTCAGCTGCGGATTATCGCGCACTGTTTTCAGCATGTAGCGAATCGCCGCCACGCCGTGCGGTTCGGTTTCGTGCAGATGAATATCGATGGGAGCGGCGAAATCGAGCGCGATGCTAAACATGGTATCCAGCGACTTCTCCATCGCGCCGTCTACGTTGGTTGGATCCAGTCCGCCAACATAGTTCGCGCCCATCTTCATCGCTTCGCGCATCATGCCTTCGACGTTTGAGCGTAGTAATCCGTGCTGCGGGAAGGCGACAATTTCCGCATGAAAATCGTCGCGATGGTTAGCAATCGCCTGCTGCAGATGCTCCAGACCTTGTAACTTGCTGACCGGATCGATGTTGCAATGGCTGCGTGCGGAACTGCTGCCTTTGGATTGCAGCAGGCCAATCAGTTTCTCGGCACGGATTTCAGAAGTCGGCACCAGTTCGGGTAGGATCTGCTCTTCCTGGTGAATCATATCGATCACGCTATGACGCGGCAGCGGGGCACGCCAGCCTTCGCCGTAGAAGGTTTTATCGAGATGGATGTGCATATCGCGCGTGGCGGGCAGCAGCAGATAACCGGCGGCGTCCCATGAGGGCAGATTAAGGCTAACGCCCGCTGGATGCACTGCGGCAATATTGCCGGCATTCACCTCGACATCATACAAACCGGTGCGCGTGGCGGTAATCACATCCTGTTTGCGGATAAAAGCTTCTTCCAGCCGCACATTGCGCAGCAGATAGTGTGTGGCATCAACGCGGCTGGCATTGGCGGGTTGGCAGGTTGCCGCCGCCTCAACGCTGCGACTCATGCCCGCGCTGAGTAAGGTGCCTGCGGCGGTGAGTTTCATGCCAGCAGAAAGAAAATCCCGGCGATTGCCGGGTGATAAGAGGCTCATTAGTCATTCTCCTTGTAGGGGAGAATTACCCTAGAATAGCCGCTGGCAGGGCGCTGCGATATTTTCCACTGCTGGCTATGGTGAAAACTAATGACCGCAGTGATTGCTACTCAGCGAGATGAATTCGTACCTGATGAATCCCAGCTTCACCGCTGAGCGTAATGGCATCATCGGCACTTAGCTCATCATCTAGCCACAGCTGATAAGCGCCTGGCGTACGCAGCATCTCAATCTCATAGCGCGCGTCACCTTCATGATAAATCACCTTCGCGCCCGGCCACGCCTTAGGCAGACGTGGACGCAGCCGCAACTTATCGCCGTGGCGCGTGATGCCGAGCAGGCTTTCGATGATCAGCTGATACGTCCAGCCCGCCGAACCGGTGTACCACGTCCAGCCGCCGCGACCTTGGTGGTTGTCGGCGCTGTAGACATCCGCCGCCATCACGTAAGGTTCGACTTTGTAGGTTGCAACAGCATGCGCATCAAGGCTGTGATTGATCGGATTGATCAGCGCCAGCAATTCCCATGCGCGATCGACCTGGCCCATTTCCGCGAACGCCATAATCGCCCACAGCGCGCCGTGCGTGTATTGCCCGCCGTTTTCGCGAATGCCGGGCAGATAACCACGAATGTATCCCGGATTGGGACCGACGCCATTAAACGGCGGCGTCAGCAGCTTAATCAGGCCGTTATCGCTATCAACTAACTGCTGATCGAGCGCCTGCATCGCGGAGATGCATCTATCGTGATCGCCTGCAGCGGAAAGCACCGACCAGCTTTGTGCGATAGCATCAATGCGGCATTCGGCGTTGCGCTGTGAACCCAGGGTTTCGCCGTTATCGAAGTAGCCGCGCAGGAACCATTCACCATCCCAGGCGCGCTGATTCAGTGCCGTTTTCAGCTTTGCAGCCTGCTGTTCGCACAACGTAGCGGCTTCCGCTTGCCCGATACGTGTCGAGAGCGTGGCAAAGCGTGTGAGCACGCTGTAGAGGAAAAAGCCCAGCCAGACGCTCTCGCCTTTGCCAGCAATCCCGACTTCACTCATGCCGTCGTTCCAGTCGCCAGAACCCATCAGCGGCAAACCATGCTCGCCAAATCTCAGACCATGCTGGATGGCGCGCAAGCCATGCTGCCACAGGTTTTCCTGCAGCTGACTGACGTTAGGTAGGCTATAAACCGACTCTTCTTCGGCCGCGAGCAGCGGCGCTTCAATATAGGCAATCGGCTGTTCTAACAGTGCAAGATCCTCAGTGGCGGTGATGTAGTGGCAAAGTGCAAAGGGCAGCCAGAGATAATCATCCGAGCAGCGGGTGCGCACGCCGCGTCCGGCTGGCGGATGCCACCAATGCTGTACATCGCCCTCGAGGAACTGGCGGGACGCGCATAGCACCAGCTGATCGCGCAACAAGTGCGGCGCGGCGTGGGTCAGCGATAGCGTGTCCTGCAACTGATCGCGGAAGCCAAACGCGCCGCCCGATTGATAATAACCGCTGCGTGCCAGCAAACGGCTGGCCAGTGTTTGGTACAGCAGCCAGTTATTCGCCAGCAGGTTCACCGCTGCATCGGGCGTTTGCACCTCGACTTTGTTTAACAGACCGCGCCATTGCTGCTGCACTTTTGCCAGCTCTGCTTCCGCCTGTTCGCTGGGAAGAAATTGCTGCATTAGCGTCAGCGCCGATGTTGTATCTTCCGCCGCGCCTAACACAAACACCAAGGTGCGCGTGTCGCCATCAATTAAGCTGGTCAGCGTTTGCAAGGTGGCGCAGGGATCGAGCCCCGCGCCGGTGTTGCCCGATAAGCCACGCGCTTGCATCATCGCGGGCTTACGCGTTGAACCATTGCGGCCCAGACACTCAAGGCGATTACCGCTGAAAGCAATCTGATTGCCTGATGCGGCGAAGAATGCGGTGCGCGTCGATCCGGCGCTGGTATACGGATTCATCGCCAGAATGGCGCTGCCATCGGCCACTATCGCCGATGAGGTTTGCACGTGACGAGCAGATTGGCTCATCAGCTCACCCAGCACCCATTCGACGTAGCCGGTGATCGACAGATGTCGCGTTTTGCCCGACAGATTGCTCAGTTGGATCAGCGTGATTTTTGCTGCCTGTTCGCTCGAGACGAAGGTGGTGAGCGTGCTGCGGATGCCTTGCTCCTGATGCACAAAGCGGCTGTAGCCCATGCCGTGCTGCGTTAGATAATCACCGTTGCCACGCATCGGCAGCGGCATCGGCGACCAGACATCGCCGCTCTCCTCATCGCGCAGATAAAAGGCTTCGCCCGACGTATCGCTAACCGGATCGTTGTGCCACGGCGTCAGGCGGTATTCGTGCGCATTTTCATACCATGTGTAGGCCTGACCACTTTCCGATATCACGCTGCCAAACTGTTTATTCGCCAGCACGTTGCACCAGGGCGCGGGCGTCTGAAGATGTGGGGACAGCAGAATATGATATTCACTGCCATCGACGCTGTAGCCGCCGGTGCCATTGAACAGCTGTAAGGTGTCCGCTGCGGCGAGGCGAGCGGGCGCAGGAAAAGCCTGTTTATGCGGCAGGAAGCGGGAAGGTGGCGCAACCGGCTGCGGTTTTAACAGCACCGTCAGCTGATCGGCCAAACTGCCATTGCGTCCTTCCAGCACCACGGCTGCCACGCTGAGTAACAGCGTGACGTCCTCGGCGGCAAAGTGATCGCTTTGACGCAGGAAGATGCCGCCCGGTTTGTCGGCCAGCAACTGCACCTCGCCGGATGAAATCATCTTGATCAGCTGATTCTGCAACAGCTGCTGATAGCCGCCTTGCTCGCCGTTAAGGATCACCAAATCCGCCGTTAATCCTTTCTGGCGCCAGTATTGATGCGCCTTAATCAGATTGCTCACCAGGCTAAGCTGCGTACCGTTTTCGATGCGCACCAGCACGATAGGCAGATCGCCCGAAATGGAGTAGCGCCATAGCGAGGTTTGCCCCAGACGATTCTGCTGCATACGCTGGCTGTCGCCGCGCATTTCAGGGCTGGCAAAGATCACCGCGCTGGCGAGTTGGTTATACAAACTGGCATCTTCGGCAAGGATATTCAGCTGTCGCAGCGCCACCTGACTGTGCGAAGCCGCCATTTCAAATACCCGATTGGCATAGACATTGTTGCGATACTTCTCAATCAACCCAAGGCAGGCGTCACGCTGCGTAGTGACGCCGTACACCAGATCGAGGGTGATGGATTTACCCGGTTTGAGCGCGATTTTTTGCCGAATCGACATCACTGGATCGAGCACCGCACCGGCGCTACCGCTGAGTACGCCTTCCGCTGAAATAGCCTGCGGATTGGCGGTGGTTCTGCCACGACCAATAAACTGTGCGCGGTCGGTTTCATAGTGCGTATCGCGCTCGCTGGTGCCGTGAATCAGTAAAGCGTGGAACATCCATACCGGCTCGGTTTTTTCATCACACGGGCGGCGATGCGCCAGAATGGCTTCCAGCTCGGTAATAATCTCGGTTTGCACAAACAGATTACTGAACGCCGGATGCGCCATATCGCTGGCGGCGGAGGCGAGCACCACTTCGGCATAGCTGGTGATATCAATCTCACGCAGCTGGCGTGAATGGTTGGTGAGGACGATGCGGCGAATCTCCACATCATCTTCTGGCGACACCACCACCTGCGTATGGGTGCTGAGGGTTTCAGCGCGCGACTCAAACTCCGCGCCAGCATCGGTGAAGCGCGCAATGTGTTGCGGTCGCGCATCGCCGCTCGGCTGGAACGTCGGGCTGATTAGCTCGCCGGATTGGCGATCGCGAATATAGCAGAAGATGCCATGTTGATTGCTGGTGCCATCGGCGCGCCAGCGGGTTAACGCCAATCCTTTCCACTGGCTGTAACCGGTGCCGGATTGCGTCACCATCACATGATAATTGGCGTTCGACAGCAGCTGCAGCTGCGGCAAGTGCGCAGCCGAACCGCTAAATTCGCGCAGTTCAGGCGTGTCCGAACGCGGCTTGATCTCGCTGGTGTCAACAAACTGACGACGCGGCGTATAGAGCTCAATGTCATCCGGCACGCGCTCCTGCAGCAGTAAATAAGAAGACTGAAAGCGCGCGCTGGACATAAACCGCGCCACCATCGGCGCTTCATGCAGCAGATGCGAGATCGCCAGAAAACCCATTCCCTGGTGATGCGCCATGTAGGTTTTTACCGCGACAAATTGCTGACCGCGCGCCAGCCGATGTGCGGTGAAATCAAGCGCTTCGTAGAAACCGTATTTGCCGCAGGCACCCATTTTTTTTAGCCGCATCAGGTTGTCGCTGGCCTGATGCGGCAGCACCATTAACGCTAACAGCGAGGCGTAGGGCGCCACCACATGGTCATTGTTGAGGCCACGTTTTAGCCCCAACTCGGGGGTACCAAAGGCTTTGTATTGATAGTTCTGGTTGTCATCAAAAGCGGCATAGGCTGATTCGGAAACGCCCCACGGAATCTGTGCGGCGTCGCCAGAGGCGATCTGCTGTTTCACCGCCGAGAGCGCCATTTTCTCCAGCAGCGTATCCGGGTAAACCGGCATCACCAGATGCGGCATCAGATACTCAAACATTGAGCCGCTCCACGACATCACCGCAGGTTTGTTATCCAGCTGGGTAAACAAGCGGCCCAGTACGAACCAACTTTTTACCGGCAGCTGATTGGCGGAGATGGCGTAATAGTGCGTCAGGCGCACTTCGGAGGGGAAGAGATCGTAATGTCCTTTGTCGAGCAGCCCGCTATCGAGATTGTAACCGACGCTGAGCAGCGCGTTTTTTTCGACATAGAGAAAACGGAAGTCCATTTTAGCGTGATCTTCCAGACGTCCTTCCAGCTCCAGCAAGGTCGCCATGCGTTCTCGCGCGGCCCACATTACGGAAGCGGCGAGCTGGGCATTAAGGCCGGGGCGATGAAGCTTTAATTCACTCAGCCACAGTAACGAGGGCAAAGCGTCAGGCAGCACATCATCCGGCCCGATCCAGCTGAAATAGCGCATCCACTCTTGCTGGAAATCACTGAGCTGATGGATGAAGCGTTCAAACCATTTCACCTGCGACGGCGGCAGCTTGAGCTGTGCCAGCAGAATCTCACTCAGCGCGATCAAAGATGAAAGATGATTGGCAATCGCGGCGGGTGCGACTTGTTGCAGCGCAACAAACTGCTCGGCTAGCTCATCCCAGCGATCGTGACGCTCTGTGCCCATTTGCGCTTTGGCCAGCATCAAGGTGTCATTCAGACCAGCCATGATCACCGGTAAAGCAATTACTGGCAGATGCTTCCACTGCGCAAGGCCCGCTTGCAAAGTGGCGAGGTGCGCAGCGAGGTTGCCGCTATCGACAGTAGAAACGTAGCGTGGATTTAACGGTTTTAGCGTGTAAGTGTCGTACCAGTTATAGAGATGACCACGAAAATGCTCCATGCGATCGAGGCTATCCAGCGTGGCGAGCGAACGGCTAATTACCTGCTTCTGCGTGATGTAGCCGAAATCCCACGCGGTTAAATTAGCCAGCAGCGACAGGCCGATATTGGTCGGCGAAGTGCGGTGCGCCACCACCGGCTGCAACACTTCCTGGAAGTTATCCGGTGGCAAGTGGTTATGTTCGGCGATGACGAAATCTTCAAACCATGCCCAGGTATGGCGCGCGGTTTGGCGCAAAAACTGCTGCTGCTCGGCGGAGAGTTTTTTCTGCCGCGATTGCGCCGGTTTACTCAACTGCCATAACAGCCACGGCGTAAACAGCCACAGCAAGGAAAGCGGCAGCGCTAACGCGATCAGTTGTGGATTAATCAGCGCGGTTAAAAGTGACAGTGCAACGCCTGCCGCCGGATTAAACCACATCGCCTGATAAAAATGGCGCAGTGACGGCGTGGGCGATGAACTGCCCGCCGACGCGCTTTTCCATTCATGGAGAAACTGCCCGCTAACGTTCAATCGCCACAGCGTGACGATGATCGCTTTCAGCGACCAGTAGCTTTCATGTGGCAATGCCGCCAGCGTCAGTCCTGCGCGGCTCAGGCGCATTAACGCGTCTGAGGACAAGATAGAGAGATGATGTTGCCAGGCGCGCTTCTTGCTTTTGCGCATGCCTTCCATGCTCAGCGCAAAAGCGCTTGGCAGCAGCAGGAACAGCGCAATACAGCCGAGCCAAAACGGCGGATTCGCTACCCAAGTGAAGGCCAGAAACATCAGCAGTAGCAAGGCAGGAGCCACCAGACTGCGACGCAGATTATCGAACAATTTCCAGCGCGAAAGCGCGCTCAGCGGATTGGCCTGATAGCCGCCATCCTCGAGACGTACGCGCAGTTTTAACCAGTTCAGCAGCTGCCAGTCACCGCGCACCCAGCGGAAACGCCGCGCAACATCGCTGAGATAGTTGTCGGGATAGTGTTCATACAGCACCACATTGCTGACCACGCCGGAACGTGCGTAACAGCCTTCCAGCAGATCGTGACTCAGCACCAGATTTTCCGGGCAGGTGTTGCGCGTGGCGCGAGTGAAGGCCGCCACATCGTAAATGCCTTTGCCGACAAACGAACCTTCACCAAACAGATCCTGATAGATATCGGAAGACATCGATGAATAGGCGTCGTTGCCCGGTACGCTGCTGGAAAGCCGCGCGTAGCGACCTTGCCCAAAGGGCGGGATCTCTTCCGCCAGACGCGGCTGCAGAATGGCATAACCTTCCACCACGCGGTTCAGGCGATCGTCAAACACCGGCGCATTGAGTGGGTGCGCCATGATGCCAATCAGCTTGTGAGCGGTTTCGCGCGGCAGAATGGTGTCGGCATCAAGGGTGATGACGTATTTCACCGTGCGCATCTGCGCCTGGCTGGCCCCGACGATAACGTTAAACATCTCCGCTTCGCCTTGCAGCCAGCGATTGAGCGCATGCAGTTTGCCGCGCTTGCGTTCATAACCCATCCAAACGCCCTGCGAAGGATTATGAACCCGGTTGCGATGCAGCAGCGAAAACAGCACGTCGTGGTGCGATTTGCTGCTGTAACGGCGGTTAAGCGCCTGAATTTTTAGCACCGCATATCCGATGATTTCATCATCATCAACCTGATGTTCGTCCACGCTGTCGGTGAAGTCGGCCAGCAGCGCAAAGGTGATGTTGTCGAGCGCATTGCCGAGATAGCTGGTTTCCAGCGAGCGCAGCAGCGTATCGGTGCCGTGTTTGCTGCTGATCAAGCAAGGGATCACCACCAAGGTGCGATCGCCATCCGGCACCGCCAGCTCGTAATCGAGTCGCGGAAGGGGAACCGGATGGCGAGTGCGAGTTGTCACTTCGCTGAGCAGCTGTAAGGCAAGCTGGCTGCTGATGAGGATCACCGCCGGTACCAGCAACAGCCACAGCACCACCGACATACCGGCCTGATGGGTGAAAAACAGCGCTTCGGCGCTGAAGGCGGTGGTCAATAAGGTGAGGCTGCCAAGCCAGGAGAGCAGCGGCGTTTGGCTGAGATGATGACGCGCCTGATTGAGCCAGGAACGGCGCGGCTTTAACTGTTGCTCAAGCTGCGCGCGTCCTTTATCCAGCAGAAAGTAGCCGATATGCTGCTGGCGCGGCGGTAATTCGGGCTGACGACTCAGCGCCAGCACCTGATTAGCCACGCTAAGCTCGTCGAATTCGCTCTGACGCGCCAGCTCTTCCACCACGTGTCGGTACTGATCGCGGCTGTCAAAATGCATCTGCGGATAGATGCCAGCCGGATCCTGCACCAGCAACTGCTCAACCAGACTGAGTGATTCGACTAAATCCTGCCAGTTGATTTCGCCAAGCTGACGCAATCCGGCAATGCTGTTGCTGACCGAAAGCTGGCTCAATGCCAGCTGACGGTTAAATTGTTCAATCACATCCGCAGTATTGCGCCCGGTATTCAGCAGATGTTGCTCCACCCACGTCAGCGCCAGCGAGTGATTCTGACCATTCAGCTTGCGCGCCAGCTCGGCGACGAACGCGCCAGAAAGCTGGTCATTTTTGTGAGCCATCTCGGCAATTACCTGAATCACCCGCGTGGCGTCTTTAGCGGAGTGATGAACGATCTCATTAATCCACGCTTCGGCCTGGCTGCGCTCCTGATGGATCTCGGCAACGCCTTGCGCAATGCGCGCGAGGTTATCGAGCAGCGCAAAACGCAGCATGGCGGGAAGCGCCCACAGTTCTCCCATCAGCAGCGGCGTAATCCTCTGATAAGCATGAATAAAAGTCGCCAGCACCGTCGATTCTAAGCGGCCGTCGCTGTGACTGATCATCTCATCAGCAATCGCCTGTATACGTAAAGCGTGGGCGGGCTCTTCAAGCGCGGGTAAACCTTGACCAAATTTGGTGGGCAACAGATGGCGTACCATGCGAATTTGCTCTTCGATGATATAAAAATTATCTAAAAGCCACTCGCCAGCCGGTGTCAAATTACGCTTATCACCGGTACTTAATATTTCCGCACTTTTTATCAGCGCCTGTTGGTTTTCAGTCAGCCGCTGCAATAATTTATAACTTTTTTTGGCGTCAGAAAGATGATGCGTCTTTGCCAGTCGCTCGCCATATATTGCCATTTGCTGTTCGGAAAAAACGTCTGGCCGGTTCGCCTGATAGATGCCGCTGTCAGGCAATAATTCAAGACTAGTGCGTGCCGTTGCTGGAAGCGCACTACTGCCGATGATTGATCCGGTGGGAATTTTATTTTTCATAATGGCGTCGCTAAAAATCCAATGGATTATAAAAGTCAGCACTATCAACAGGAAGATTGACGGTATAAGAGAGGGCGAGGGAAATATCTATCTTTTATGAGTATAGCCTTAAAGTGATTTAACGTTTGGCTTTATAAGATAAAAGTTAATTTAAAATATTTAACTGAGCATAATGATGGGGTTGAAGATCAGTAACAATGTTGTCAAGTGTTAGATGCAGTGAAAAAAATAGGGTGTGTTAGAATGAGTTAACTGAAAAAGGAAAAAATCATGAGCTGGTTAAATCAATTTTTAGAAGGCTTATCTCGCCGGGAAATAAAAATTCAGTGTCCAGTGTGTAAAAAATTCTGCCCGCAATCATCCTTAAAACAAGCGCGCGGACAGGCTATGTTGTGCCCGCACTGTAAATCACTGTTTATTGCTGAGGTATAGACGCATGCGCCATATTCTTGAATGGATTGATCTAAATGAACAAGCGCCGGGCTACAAGCAGGAGTGCATTGTGCAATTTGATAATGGCGAGGTGCAGGGCGGCTGGCTTTACGGCGGGCAATCGCGCAGCGGTGAGCATATTTTCCTTGAGTCACACGCAGAATATGAGACCAGCATGGGGGTTAATTTCTGGATGTCATTGCCACCCGCGCAACCGAACCAGCTTGCCACTGTTCACTCTATAATATGAAAACAGCAATATAATATTATCGCTCATATTCGATAAATGACCGCTGCGCTTCAGCCCGATCGACAAACTGAAATCCCAGTGGATGTATTAATTTTTCATCACAATACCAGCGGTCATTTATTCGTTTAAAAACGTCACCCTGATGAAATGGTTGATCTTTATCCAGGCGCATAACGGCATATTTGCCGTTATTGAAGATGACTTCGTAAAGAGAAATTAAACCGAGCGGGAGTAAAGCACGTTCGTGAATAATTTCACCGCTGAGTTCGGGTTGTCTTGGCTTTTTCATGATTATGTCTCCGCTTGACCTCCTTTAATTCTGGCAATGAATTAAACAATGCGTGGTGTTTATTTTTAAGGCTTCGCTTGTTAATTGTGTAATGTCCGCCAGAATTAAGTCAGTCTTATGTGTCGGCGCAATCTATTATTCCTTCTCGCCCACGTTTTACCTACCTGACATCCTACTTTATCAAAAGGCAATATTATGACGATTAAAACACTGCACGATCTGTTTGTGCATGATCTCTCGGATATTTACAGCGCAGAAAAGCAGATCACTAAAGCGTTACCAAAAATGATTCGTGCAGCCACCGATCCTAATCTGGTTGCGGCCTTTAAACAGCACCTGGAAGAGACGCGCGGACAAATTGAACGTATCGATCAACTGGTTGAGCTCACTGAAGGTGTGCAGATCAAAAGGATGAAATGTCATGCGCTGGAAGGTTTGGCTGAAGAAGCGCAGGAGATCATCGATGAAGTGGAGAAAGGGCCGGTTTGCGATGCCGGATTGATCGGTGCTGCGCAGAAGGTTGAACATTATGAGATCGCCACCTACGGTACTTTGCGCGCGTTAGCCCTGAAACTGGATTATCAGGAAGCCGCGAAGTTATTGGGTGAAACGCTGGAAGAAGAAAAAGCCACCGACGAAAAACTGACGCTGATTGCTGAAGAGCAGGATTAATTCCCTGTGGAGGAGGCTAATGCAGCCAGCCTCTTCCAAACTGAAAAATCCGCTTGCGAATTCCTGGGTTAAAAATCACTTCATTCTCAGTATGCTAATGCCTCTTTTCTCAAACTTACGTTTGAACACTGTTACGAAAACAGAGGATTTGCATGCCTGCCAACGGTCACTCCGCAGAGCCCAACACGACATTACGTGCTGGGCGCTTCTTATTGATGCAGAAACTACTACGCCGCGACAAAACGCCCGTCGCGCTGTTGCTGCTGGCCGCGCTGGTCGGTGTGTTAACCGGCCTGGTTGGCGTGGCCTTTGATAAAGCCGTCAATTTTGTGGTGCATACGCGCTTAAGCTGGCTCGATGATGCGGGTGACAATCTGCTGGTGAAAATCGCCGGCGCGTTTCTGCTCTCGGCGCTATTAGGCGCTCTAGGCTACTTGCTGGTGCGACGCTTCGCGCCGGAAGCGGGCGGATCGGGTATTCCCGAAATTGAAGGCGCGCTGGAGGAACTCCGTCCGGTGCGCTGGTGGCGAGTGCTGCCGGTGAAATTTATCGGCGGCATGGGCGCGTTAGGATCAGGTATGGTGCTGGGGCGCGAAGGGCCGACCGTGCAGCTGGGCGGCAATATCGGCGGCATGTGTGTTGATCTGTTCCGCGTAAAATCTTCTGAGTCTCGCCACACGTTGCTGGCAACCGGCGCTGCCGCGGGTTTGTCAGCCGCCTTCAACGCGCCGCTGGCGGGCATCCTGTTTATTATCGAAGAGATGCGTCCGCAGTTTCGCTACAGCCTGATTTCCATCAAAGCGGTGTTTGTTGGCGTCATCGTTTCCAGCATTGTTTTCCGCGTGTGTAATGGCAATGCAGCGATCATTAATATTGGTCTGCTGCAGGATGCGCCAACCAATACGCTGTGGCTTTATTTAGTGTTGGGCGTGTTATTTGGTGGCTGCGGCGTGGCGTTTAACCGCTTCATTTTCCTCGCGCAGGATCAGTTTCAGCGTTTGCATAAAGGCCGCGTGACACCGTGGGTGATGTGGGGAAGTTTGCTGGCTGGGATGTGTGGCGTGATTGGTTTGTTTCTGCCACAAGCCATTAACGGCGGGATTGCCTTGATACCTGATTTCTCCAGCGGAGCTTACAGCGCGCTGGCGCTCTTTGCCATTTTCGTACTGCGCACGTTGATAACTATTTGCTGTTTTTCCTCCGGCGCGCCGGGCGGTATTTTTGCCCCGATGCTGACGTTGGGTACGCTGTTAGGTACCTGCTTCGGTCAACTTTGCATGCAGTGGTTGCCGGGTTTGCATCTGGAGCCGGCAACCTTTGCTGTAGCTGGTATGGGCGCGCTGTTTGCGGCCTCGGTGCGTGCGCCGCTGACCGGCATTGTGCTGGTGCTGGAGATGACCAACAATTATCAGCTAATTTTGCCGATGATCATTACCTGTCTCGGCGCGACGCTGGCCGCGCAATTCTTCGGCGGCAAACCGTTGTACTCCTCAATTCTTGCGCGCACGCTGGCGAAAGCGAAACAGATAAATGTGCAGTAGGTGAATTGGTCGCCATTCATGGCGTAATGCCGCTCAGTTAAGCATTAATTTGCATATGTATGCAGGTGCGCATGAATGCGCACCCTACGAAAAACGCGCCAGTTCTTAGTAGGGTCGCCATTTATGGTGACCGAAAGACGCTTAACTGACGAGCATTACGCCATAAATGGCGACCTTACGACGTTGGCTGTACATCAATGCATCGCATTCATTAACCAACCAGAAAACGCCATCATCGCGGCGCTTTCTGGCCGCGACTGCAAACGCGTTAACCAGTAGCCACCGAGATCAATTTCTGCGGCGAAAGGGCGCACCAGTTTCTCGCTTTGCAGCAGGTGATTGAAAATTTTCACCGGAGCCAGCGCAATCCCTGCGCCCAGCAATGCCGCTTCGATCATCGTTAGGGATGAGTCAAAAATCATCACCGGATGCGCAGGTGATGGCGCATGTTCATTAATGCTGTGCAGCCATTGGCTCCACTCATCACGGCGAAACGATCGCAACAGGGTGAATTTGTGCACGTCTGCAGGCTGCTGCAACTGCCGGGCAATGGCGGGATTACACAGCGGCGATAGCGGGGCCGAGCAAATAAACTGCGCCTCGGTGCCGTGCCAGGCGCCACTGCCAAAGCGAATGGTGTAATCGTGGCCCTCGGCGGCTGGATCAACGCGATTATTGTGGGTGGAGAGTTGCAGTTCTATGTGCGGAAAGCGGCGGTTAAAATCCTCTAAACGCGGCAACAGCAAACCGGTGGCAAAGCTTCCCACCACGCCGACCTTTAATTTCTCGCGCATTTGGCCCGATGAGAAGCGATCCAGCGTATCGGCAATACGATCGAATGAATCGTTTAATACCGGCAATAAGCTTTCGCCTTCGGTGGTCAACATCAATCCGCGCGATACCCGCACAAACAGCTGGCAGCCGAGCTGTTGCTCCAGCGATTTCACCTGCTGGCTCACGGCTGCATGGGTTACATGCAGCTCAATAGCAGCGTTAGTAAAACTTAGATGACGTGCGGCGGCTTCAAAGGCTCTGAGCGCGTTAAGTGGGATGTAAGGGCGAGTCATGCGGCGACCTGTAAGAATTTCTATTGTCTGACGCTAAAATTAACAGTTTGTTGCTGCCTGTCAAATTGGGCAAACTGCCCGCGGAACAACAACCCGGAAGGTTAATAACAGTGAAATTGATTTCTCAAACTTTGATAGCAACAGCACTGACATCGGTGTGCTCAATGACGTTCGCCGCGACGCCTGATGTGGACGCCATCGTTGATCAGGCCATCAAACCGCTGATGCAGCAGCAAACCATTCCCGGTATGGCTGTGGCGGTGGTGGTTAAAGGCCAGCCGCACTACTTCACCTGGGGTATGGCGGATGAAAAACAGCAGCGTCCGGTCACGCAAGATACGCTGTTTGAACTGGGTTCGGTGAGTAAAACCTTCACCGGCGTGTTGAGTGGCGTCGCGGTGAACAAAGGCGAGATCGCACTGAGCGATCGCGCAAGCAAATACTGGCCAGCGCTGAATACGCCGCAGTGGCGCAACATCACGCTGCTGCAATTGGCGACGTACACCGCCGGCGGCTTGCCGCTGCAGGTTCCCGATGTGGTGACCGATGAAAAGGCGCTAACGAACTTCTATCAACAGTGGCAACCGCAATGGGCACCGGGCAACACGCGTCAGTATGCAAACAGCAGCATAGGCTTGTTTGGCTGGCTGGCGGCTAAACCCAGCGGGCTGACATTTGAGCAGGCGATGCAGCAACGCGTGTTTACGCCATTGCAGCTTAAGCACACCTTTATCACCGTGCCCGATACTGCAAAAGACGCATACGCTTGGGGCTATCGCGAAGGCAAGCCGGTGCGCGTGTCGCCGGGTATGTTGGATGCCGAAGCCTATGGCGTGAAGTCGTCAATTAAAGATATGGCGCGCTGGATGCAGGCCAATATGGATCCGCAGCAGGTTAAAGACAAAACGCTGCAGCAGGCGCTGAATTTCGCGCAAACGCGTTTCTATCGTACCGACGCGTTATATCAAGGTTTGGGTTGGGAGATGCTCGATTGGCCCGCTCAGGCAGAGATGGCGGTGAAGGGCGCGGATAACAAGGTAGCACTCGGTCCGCAGCCGGTACGGGATGCAAAAGCACATCCGCGTGTAACAGCGTCGTGGGTGCATAAAACCGGCGCAACGGGCGGATTCGGTGCTTATGTTGCTTTCATCCCAGAGAAGCAGGTCGGCATTGTGATCCTGGCGAACAAAAATTATCCCAACACCGAGCGGGTTAAAGCGGCAATGCAAATCCTGAAAGCGTTGCAGTAAGCGTGTGGGGCGAACTTATCGCCCCATCCAGATCAACTACACTTTATGGGTGATAAACAAAGGAGCTGCAGATGACCCATCACCCTAAAGATAAACGTGACGTGAATGACGAAAAACATCCCGCTAAGGACAATCCCAGTGAACACGGTGAGATCCCGAGAACGCGAGATGACAGTGAAGATGACAAAAAAGATCCGTTTAACGACGAATAACCAACATCATCAGCAAGGGTAGCGCGGCAAACAGCATTAATGCGGTCGACGCGCTAGCCTGCGCATAGAGTTGTCCGAACAGCAGCGATCCAATGACCTGACCCGTAGCCAACATGAAGAACAGAATGCCTACGCCGATAGCCGGGGCATTTTTTGTTGCTGCTGCTCCCCACACCAGCAACACGCCCGAGAGCGTAACGTACGCGCCACCACCCAGTGCCACGGCGGGAAATAGCCAGATTGAATAGTGATGGCTGATCGCCAGAAGCAGTAAGGGAACGGCGAGGCAGCACTGCGACAGCCAATAAACCCACTTCATCCCTATCCATTTCGCCATCGGGCCTGTGAAGGCACCGATGATGCCTGCTGCGCCACCCATGAGCCACAGCAGGCTCACTATGCGATCGCTGACGTCAATGTGATGCAGCAAATCCGGACCGAAGCTCCACCAGGCTGCACTGGCGATGCCGCTGATCAACGCAATGATAATGAGTTTCTGCAGAGAACGCTGTCGCAGATGGCTTAACCAGGATTCATGCCCGCTGTTTTCACTTTGATGGGGCAGCTGGCGCCAAATCGGCATCAGGCAGATCAACGCCAGCATGGCGAAAACGCCACAGGCGACGCGCCAGCCGCCGGGCAGCCAGTACAAAATTGGCACAGACAGCATAATCCCCATGCTGGTCCCGGCATTAATCACGGTATTCATCTGCGGCTGCTGTTCAGCCTCAATGCGCTGGCTGACGGCGCTCGCTAACGCAGGCGAGGCGAGACCGGCGCTCATGCCGGCGATAAACAATCCCACGCCCAGCATCCACGCTGAAACCGCGATCGAGATAATCAGCAAACCCAATGCGGCACACAGCGCGGCAACGGCAGCAGGAAAACGCGGTCCCGCGCGGGCGGTCATCATCGGCGCGATCAGCACCGCCACGCAGTAAGCGGCAAAGCTGCAGGCTGACAGCACGCCGGAAACGCGCGGCGTGAACGGGATGTCGTGCATCACGTCCGGCATCATCAGGCCCCAGGCGAAACGCGCCATGCCGTAAGTGACGGCGATAAGAGAGAATCCGGTGATGCCGAGCGTCGTGCCCTTCATGACTTTTCACTGAGAGCGATAAGCTGCATAGCTGCATTTTTACCGATTTCGCACGCCTGCGACGCACCAATTATCAGCGCTGAAGTGAGAACACCTTCAAACAGCAGCCACACCGCATCCGCTAACGCCAGATGCTGCTTGCCGATCGCCTGCTTAATGGCGCGCGCAATGTAATCCCGCATCTTGTGACGGTAAGCCAGCGCCTGTTAGGCTAAAGCGGCATCTTCTCCGGCATATTCGCCCCACGCTTTAAGAAATAAGCATCCGTTATTGCCGTATTGCTGCATCCAGTCGGCCATCGCATCAAACATCTGGCTGACCGCTTGCGCATGTTCCGGCGGCGGTAATGCGGCAAAGAAACGATCCTGACGCGTCTCCAGCACCGCAGCCGTTAGCGCTTCACGTGAGGGAAAATAGCGGTACAGCGTGCGCGTCGAGACGTTCGCCTCGCTGCAAATGCGATCGGTGCTGATGGCATGAAAGCCGTTGAGATAGAACAGCCGCTCAGCGGCATTAATGATATCCAGTTTCTTTTTCATACTTAAAAAGTAAACCGATCGTTTTACTTTTGCAAATTTGAGGATGTTATAGATTTAATTAAGGAGTAGTTAATGCTGACTCCAACCGATCCAGCGCAAACAAAATGCCGTAATGCCGTGCGTTTTTTGCCTCTGGCAGCGGCAGCCAGATATCGGCCTGATTCGCCAGGTCTAACGTCTGCGCACAGAGCGCGATCACCGGCGTTTTTTGAATATGAGCATGATGTACTGCGCTGAGCACGTGGCTGTTAACTTTGTCAGGCGCGAGAATCAGCAACAGATCATCCGGCTGTAAACGGCTCAGCGTCATGCTCAGCAGGTTGTCATCCTGAATCCATGCGATGGGCAATCCAGCGCTTTGCAGACGCTGATGGACTTCCGCGACCAGCGGAGTTTGCAGCCCCGACGCGCCAATCAGCAGCACGCTTCTGGCATTGCGCAACATCTCTGCGGCACGTTGCCAGGTTGCGGTTTCCGCTTGCGCGTATTGCTGACTTAATGCCTGAGTAATCGTCTCAATGGGTGCAATCGAGTTGGCTGTTCGCACCTGTGGCGCACGCGCCAGCCGCATGCGCAAATCGCGGATATCTTCGCAACCCAGCGAACGGGCAAAGCGGGTGATGGTGGCGGCGCTGACTTCGGCACGTCCGGCAAGTTGTTCGATGGTGGCGGAGGCGGCAAAAGCGGTGTCGCTGAGAATCGCCTCGGCAACGCGTTTCTCCTGCTGGCTTAGTGAAGATTGCCGCTGGCGAATGACATCAATAAATTCTACGTCCCGCTGTTGACCGGCTTTACGCACCTGATGCAGAAAATCATCGAGATCCTGACAGCCAGCCGACGTGGCAAAGCGTCGCAGCACATCCGGACTCACGCCCGCCTGCGTGGCGAGACTTTCCATGGTGGCCTGCTCAGTCGCACCCAATTTAGCCAGAAAAAACCGCGCCAGCCTCGATTCCTGCGCATCCGCGCGCTCCGATTGCTGCCGTAATTGCCAGACAATATCCATCAACTCATCACATCCTCAGTAGCGAGCGTCCATCATGCATGAAATTATTTTTCATGTTGAGCTTTTTTTCATCTGATTATCAGGTTTTATCGGCTTTTGTTGGGATTATGACTGTTAAATTACGGTTAAGATCACACTCGTGAAAAAAATTTTCATGATGTATTTTGTTCTATCTGTATGATTTATATTAGTAAATTATCAAACCATCAGAAAATCCTCTGCCCGCAGCCACTTTACAGCTTCTCTGAGACAGGTCTTAAATGGCCGGGACAAATCACAGGAGAAGAAATTATGCGCATCGTACTTTGCTGTGCTGCAGGCATGTCAACCAGCATGCTGGTGAGCAAAATGCAGCACGCCGCTTTAGGTCGCGGCCTGGAGATCGACATCAAAGCCGTACCGGTGGCGGAATTCGAACGTATTCTGCCAGATGCCGATGTCGTTCTGCTTGGCCCGCAGGTGCAGTTCGAAGCTGCCCGTCTTACCGCGATTGCCGCGCCGCAGGGCAAATCTGTCGCCGTCATCGACATGATGGATTACGGCATGATGCGTGGCGAACAGGTGCTCGATAAAGCACTGGCGTTACACACCTCCTAACCGTCTGTTTTAACCCATCCGACTGACATTACACGGCTTTGTGCTGTGGGGGATTCTGCATGTCTGAAATCGTGGCTATCGAGTTTGAAGAGGAAATTATGCTGCTGCTGGTGCAAGCCGGCGCAGCCCGTAGCGCGGCAATTAGCGCGCTGCGGCTGGCACGAGAAGGGCGCTTCAGCGAGGCGCAGCAGCAGTTAGCGGCGGCGAGCGAAAGCATTAGCGCGGCGCACCAGCAGCAAACCGCGCTGATTGGTCTGGATGAAGGCAGCGGCAAGTTGCCGGTCACGCTGATTTTGGTCCATGCCCAGGACCATCTGATGAACGCCATGCTGATTCAGGATTTGGCAAGCGAAATCATTGAACTTTACCGCCGCACTGCGGCAGGAGGCACGAATGCTTAAGATGGCGATTATTGGTGGTGGCAGTAGCTACTCACCGGAGCTGGTAGAAGGCATCATCAATCGCTATGCACAGCTGCCGGTGACGGAACTGGCGCTGGTGGATGTGGAGCAGGGACGTGAAAAGGTGCATGTCATCGCCGATCTCACTCGCCGCATGCTACAGCAAAATGGGCTGGAGCAGGTGAAAGTCAGCGTGCATTTTGAACTCGATGAAGCGATTCGCGGCGCCCGATTTGTTCTGACGCAGCTGCGTGTGGGTCAGCTTGCCGCGCGTGCCGCAGATGAGCGCCTCGGACTGAAATATGGACGGCTCGGCCAGGAAACCACTGGCGTGGGCGGTTTTGCCAAAGCGCTGCGCACCATTCCGGTGATGCTTAACGTGGCGCGCAAAGTGGAAGAGCTGGCGCCGGATGCCTTTATCATCAACTTCACCAATCCGGCGGGCATTGTGACGGAAGCGGTTTCGCGCTACAGCAAGGCGAAAATCATTGGGCTGTGTAATGTGCCAGTGAATATGCACCACATGATTGCCGGTATGCTCGACGCGCCCTGGGATGAGGTGCAACTGCGCTTCGCCGGGCTCAATCATCTGGTGTGGGTGCATCAGGTGACCTGTCGCGGCGAGGATGTCACTTCGCAGGTGATTGAACAACTGTGCGATGGCCAATCGCTCACCATGAATAACATCAAAGATATGCCGTGGTCGCCGCAGTTCCTGCGCGCGCTCAAGGCGATTCCGTGCCCGTATCATCGCTATTACTGGCAAACGCCGCAGATGCTGGCTGAAGAGCAGGAGAAAGCGCAAAACGGTCACGAAGGCACGCGCGCGGAGCAGGTAATGAAAGTGGAAGCCGAGCTTTTCGAGCTATATGCCGATCCGCATCTGGCGCACAAACCTGAGCAACTGAGCTTCCGTGGTGGCGCGTATTACTCCGAAGTGGCGGTGGAACTGATCAGCGCGATTCACAATAACAGTGGCAAAAATCTGGTGGTGAACTGTCGCAACAACGGCGCGATTCATGGCCTGCCGGATGATGCGGTGGTGGAAGTGAACTGCCTGGTTGATGCGCAAGGCGCGCATCCGCTGGTGTTTGGCGAGTTGCCGCCGCTGATGAATGGCCTGACGCAGCAGATCAAAGCGTTTGAACGTCTGACCATCGAAGCGGCTGTGCATGGCGATCGTCAGCAGGCGCTGCTGGCGCTGCTCGGCAATCCGCTAGTCGGTGATGTCGCGACCGCCGAAGCGTTGCTGGAAGAAGTGCTGACCCTAAATAAGCCGTGGCTGCCGCAGTTCGCCACGCCATAATCCGTTGCGCCACCGAGCCAGAGGAACACTTATGTCTAATCGTACTTTTATAGACCGTTATGTCTTGCCCGTCGCACTGAAAATCGCCGGTCAGAAGCATGTGCTCTCCGTGCGTGACGGCATCATTCTCAACATGCCTTTTATGCTGATTGGCAGCTTCTTCCTGATCTTTGCCTATCTGCCGATTCCGGCGTGGGGCCATTTGATGGCGGATCTGTTTGGCGACACGTGGCGCAACAAACTGCTTTATCCGGTGCGCGCCACCTACGACATCATGGCGCTGATCTCCAGCTTCGGCATCGCCTACCGTTTGGCGGAGAAGTATCGCACGCTCGATCCGCTCACCAGCGGCGCGATGGCGTTAGTGGCATTTGTTATGACCATTCCACAACAGACGCTGTTTGCCCCGGTGGAAGGCGCGCCGACGCAGTTGGTCACCGGCGTGTTGCCGATTTCGCTGATTGGCAGCCAGGGCTTGTTCGTGGCTATCGTAATTGCACTGCTTTCCACTGAGATTTATCGCTTTGTACACAACCGTAATCTGGTGATCAAGATGCCAGAAGGCGTGCCACCAGCGGTAGCGAAATCCTTCCTCGCGCTGGTACCCGGTTTCTGCGTGCTAGCGGTGGTGTTGATGCTTCGTCTGGCGGTGGAAGCTTCCCCGTTCGGCGATATCAATAACCTGATTGCTACCGTCATTGGTCTGCCGATGCATCATGTTGGCGGCACGCTGCCCGGCATGATTTTCTCGGTGCTGCTGATTGGCATTCTCTGGACGCTTGGGCTGCACGGCGATGCAATAGTGCTGGTGTTTATTCAGCCGGTTTGGTTGTCGAACATGAGTGAAAACCTCGAGGCGTTCCAGCACAACCAACCGATCCCGCACATCTTTACTCAGCAATTTTACGATTTGTGGATTGCGCCGGGCGGTACTGGCGCGCTGCTGGGATTGGTAATCTTTATGCTGATCCGTTCACGCAGTCGTCAGATGAAACAGCTCGGTAAAATTGCCGCTCCAGCGGCGCTGTTTAATATCAGCGAGCCATTGGTGTTCGGCATTCCACTGGTGATGAATCCGTATCTGTTCCTGCCTTTCATCCTGACGCCGGTGGTGTTGGTGATTGTGTCGTGGGCGGCGATGAGTACCGGTTTAGTGGCGCCGCCAGCAGGGATTGCGCTGCCATTTACCACACCCATTTTCGTTAGCGGGTATCTGGCAACCGGCGGGCACATTTCTGGCACCGTATTGCAGGTCGTGAATCTGACGATTTCTCTGGTGATTTACTATCCGTTCTTCCGCGTCTGGGATCGACTTAAGTTCCGCGAGGAAGAGGCCAGCCTGCAGCAAGCAAAAGTGGTGAGCGAAGCGGTAACGCCTTGAAAATATGGGCAGAAGCGCATGAATGTGTGCTTCTGCATCTCAGAAAGCGGTTGCCCGAAATGCAAATTAATCACGGGAAAGGACTAATTTACAATTCTCTTTGAGTTCTAACTATCACCCAACTGACTGTTATCACTGATTTTATTTTAACTGCTTAAAATAACAGCGCTTTTAGCAAAAGAAAATTCTGTACTCTGATTGTGGCTTTGTATATTTTTGTCGGCAAGCGGTGATGAGACAACTAGCCACTTAAACCTACGCATTCAATCATTGACTCCAGCAGGCACTCTTGATAGATATTTTTTCTAAATTTAAAACTTTTCCTCTCTTATCAAATTTAATCAGCTTAGTGAGATCTTTAGTGGTCTTACTTTTCAGACTATTCCATTAATTTTTATCACTAAATAAAATGCTGGCACTTACGTTGCCAGGGGAAATGCATGCAAAAAATGAATATTAGTACCGATTTTATCACCTATTTCAACTGTGGTTCTGCAAAGTTGAAATCTGAAGCCGAAATATTGGGTTCAGTCATTACGGCGATCATAAAAGACAAAAAAACGGTTACCAATAAAAGCATTATCGCCTATCTGCTGGCAGAACTTGAGAGCACCAATGACGTGGTTTTCCAGGATTGCTTACGTAATACTCTGCAAGTCGTGCTCGGAAAGACGCCAGACGATGATGGATTTTCAGGTTAAGATATTATCCCATTAATAGGATTATCAGTATTAAACTGATTTTCAATTTTAAAAGTTCAGGAATTATCTGACAGTATTAAACCCTGCGAAAGGCGTTATAATGACTGGACCGACCAGAATAATCTGGCACACAGATAAATCCATTAATAAGTGATATTTTATGAATTACAGCAATTTTTCAGCAAAAGTGAGTTTCTGGCCAAATATGCATTTCACCGCGATTGAAATTCAACAGTGCGGCGATCTCTATGAGTTATATGCTACGGATATTTCCCGTCTCGCTAAAAGTAAGCTTTTCGTGGGGCGCACCCATGATCAACATTTGGCGGATTCCTACGCTAAACAGTTCGAAGAGTGGCTGCCAAAAGTAAACCGTGAAATGAAGCTGCGGGAAATCGCGCCTTTAGCCAGAAACACAGCTTCTTCGCGGATAAATCACCAAACAGAACTTGAAATCCTGCCGGGCTATTTGCACAACCAACGTGGGATGTAAAAATCTGCGAGCCATTACAGGCTGATTATTGGTCTCCTGCCATGAATGGCTTTTGGTTGTCAGAATGACACAGGTTTCCCAACGATAAATTCGCACAATGGAAAGCTTCTTTTTCCAGTGCGAGAAATGGTTGTGGACAACATTAAAGTCGGACTTTTTGGTATCGGGCTAGAAACCTACTGGCCACAGTTTGCCGGGCTTAAGGAGCAACTTGAGCGCTATCTTGCTGTGGTATCCGGGCGGCTGCAACGTTACAACGCTGAGGTCGTGGATGCCGGCCTGATTGATAACAGTGAGAAAACCGAGCAGGCGACGCAATTGTTCTCTAAGGAGAATGTTGACGTTGTAGTTTTATACATCACCACCTATGCGCTCAGTTCTACCGTGCTTCCGCTGGTGCAAAGCCTGAACAAGCCAGTTCTGATATTGGCTTTGCAGCCGGAAATGTCTGTACCTTGTCAGCAAATTAATCTACTTACCAAGCGTGAAGACCGCACCGGCCAATGGCTGGCACACTGTCAGGCCTGTACGGCGCCAGAATTAGTTAATGTATTCCAGCGAACCGGCATTCAGCATCAGCTGGTTGTGGGTTATCTGGATGAGGATGTGGCATGGCAACAGATCGCAAACTGGCTCAGCGCTGCGTACGTGGTGCGTTCACTTAAGCGCACGCAAATTGGTATCGCCGGTCACTATTACAACGGCATGTACGATGTCTATTCAGATATCACCAATCTCTCCGGACGCTTTGGCCTGCGTTTCAAAATCGTTGAGTTCTGTGAGTTAGTCACGCTTGCCAGCCAGTTGGAAGAGAGCGAAGCCAGCGCTAAAAGGGATGAGCTTTTCAGCGTGTTGGATGTTGATCCAGCCTGCGAAGAGACTGAAATCCAACGCGCATTAAGTACAGCGGTGGCGCTCGATAAGTTGGTCGATCAACATCAGCTTGGCGCGCTGGCTTATTACTATGAAGGCGCTCCCGGTTCAGCGCATGAAAATATCGTCACGTCGGTGATTGCCGGTAACACCTTGCTGACCAACCGAGGCGTTCCTGTTGCCGGTGAGTGTGAAGTCAAAAACGTGATTGCGATGAAGATCCTTAGCCTTCTCAAGGCTGGCGGATCTTTTTCCGAGCCTTATGGCATCAACTTCCGCGATGACAGCGTGCAGTGGGGCCATGATGGGCCTGCGCATCCGGCCATGTCGGCGGCGAAAGTCCGGCTGGTCCCTTTGCCGGTCTATCACGGAAAACCAGGAAAAGGGGTTTCGATTCAGATGAACGTGGCCCACGGGCCGGTAACCTTTTTATCGGTGGTGGAGCACCGCGATGGCAACGTCACGCTGCAATACGCGGAAGGCGAAGCTGTGGCAGGTGAAACGCTCGATATCGGCAACACCAACAGTAATTACCGCTTTGCGCTCAGTGCGCGGGATTTCACCCGATTATGGTGTGAAGGCGGAGCCGCACATCACTGCGCAATTGGCCGCGGACATCTCGGCGAGGTAATTGAAAATATCGCGACGTTGTTAAATATTCAGGCAGCCCGAATCACGTAGGGTCGCCATTAATGGCGACCTGACAATTCTCACGGTGCGCATTTATGCGCACCTGGTCACCATAAATGGCGACCCAACGGGATATTCAGCAACGCCGCCATCTGAAATAAAATCTTACTCACTCAACGATTAAATCGTATACGTTCAACCTGACCATCGCTTTCGCATTCTACAAAACTGAACCAGGCTAAAAAATCCATCGTTATCGATGGGCCGGTTTATTAGATATAAGCGAGGAAGGAATGGATTTTGTACAACGCACTATCGATTTAGCCATGAAGAATGTTGAAGAGGGCGGTCGCCCGTTTGCGACAGTCATTGTCCGAGATGGCAAAGTGATTGCTGAAAGCGCAAACCGCGTGGCTCAGACCAACGATCCCACCGCTCATGCTGAAATTCTGGCCATTCGCGAAGCTTGCCGCGAAACAGGCAGCGAAAACCTCACCGACTGCGACATTTATATTCTCGCCAGCCCTTGTCCAATGTGCCTGGGCGCGCTCTATTATTGCAGTCCAAAACAGGTGATATACATCACCAAGCGCGAAGAGTATTCGACATATTATCGTGACGACCGTAAATATTTTGAACTGGACACCTTTTACGACGAATACAGCAAACCGATTGAACAACGTCGCTTGCCAATGAAATATCAGCCACGCCCGCAAGCGCTTGATGTCTATAAACGCTGGCAGGTTTTAAATAAATAAAAACGCTTTCCACGTACTCTACTGGTGCAAATCCCCCCAGTTTGCACCAGCAAAACTCATAACACTCGCTTATTACCCCGCACAAAATTCATGCAATTCAGCATATTAAGAATCTGGCACGCACGTTGCTTTTCGATTGGTAGAGATGTTGGACCAATTAAGGCAGTGCCATGCAAATACCGGTTGAGCTCCATCCTATTTCCACGCCGCGTAGCGATACGCTGATTCTCGATGCGCTAACGCGTTATATGGCGCAGTCGGGCGCGCAGCCCGGCAGTCGCTTGCCGCCGGAACGGGTGCTGGCAGAGAAACTTGGCGTAAGCCGTAATACGGTGCGCGAAGCGCTCAAACGCTGGGAAGCGTTAGGCATTATTTTGCGTAAAAAGGGCAGCGGCACTTTTTTACAGGCGGAAGTGGGCGTCAACGACAGCTTCTTATCGCTGCGCTTTAAAAACGATTCGGCCAACATGCTGCATGCGCTGGAAGTGCGCCGCATTATCGAATCGGAGTCCTGCGTGTTGGCGGCTCAGCGCGCCACGGCTGACGATCTGATCGAAATCGAGCAACGTCTCGAAGAGATGGAGACAGTGCATCTGGCGATCGGTTCTGCCGGTGCGGAAGACTGGGCATTTCACGCCAGCATCTATCGCGCCGCAGGTAATCCTTTGCTGCTGCAAATGCTCAACGGCATCTACGACTCATTTCATGCCTTTTTCGAATCACCGCCGGAACAGGCGCTGTTTTCGGACTCGTTCCCGCTGCACCGTGAACTCTTCAACGCTATCCGCCAGCGCGATTGCACGGCGGCGCGCGCCATCTGCCATCAAATTCTCGATATCACCGAACGCGACATGAAGGATGTAATCAATGCCAAACGCTAAGCCGATTTCGCAACAAACGCTGCTCACCCATGATCAACGCCATGAAATGGGCGCTGTCACCACGCCGATTTACCAGTCTTCGCTGTTTACCTTCAGCGATTACGACAGCATGATCGCGCGCTTTCGCGGCGAGAGCGATCAGCCGCTCTATTCGCGCGTTGATAACCCCACGGTAAAAGCGCTGCAGGACAAAATGGCGGCGCTGGAAGGCGGCGAAGCTTGTCTGGCCTTCGGCAGCGGCATGGCGGCGATCAGCAACGCAATTCTCAGCGTGGTGGCACCGGGCAAAAAAGTGGTGTGCGTTAATCACGTTTATCCTGATACCTACCGCTTTCTGCGTGGCTTTTGCCAGCGCTTTGGCATTGTTACCGAGTTCGTCGATGGTGATGATGAAGCTGCGATCCGTGCTGCCTTAACCGATGCGAGCCTGCTGTATCTGGAGAGTCCTTCCAGTTGGGTGATGAGCGAACAAAATCTGAATAAGCTCGGCGCGATGGCGCGCGAAGCAGGCGTTGTCAGCATTATTGACAACAGCTGGGCATCCCCGATTTTCCAGCAGCCGCTGCTGTGCGGTATCGATATCGTGGTGCACTCGGCGTCGAAATATATCAGCGGTCACAGCGATGTGGTGGCCGGTTTGGTGATTTCCAGCCAGCAGCACATCAACAACATTTCCCGTCATATCAGCCCTTATCTCGGCGGCAAACTCTCTGCGCATGAAGCGTCACTGCTGATACGCGGCCTGCGCACGCTGCCGCTACGCATGAAGCAGCATCACCAAAGTGCGCTGACTGTCGCGGAGAAACTGGCGGCGCATCCGCTGGTGACGGACGTCTGCCATCCGGGGCTGAAACCACAATCGTGGTCCACCTTGCGTGGCTACAGCGGTCTTTTTGCCTTCGAGGTGGCAGAGCAGGTGGATATTCCGCAGTTGTGTAACGCGCTGGAGCTGTTCCACATGGGCGTGAGTTGGGGCGGATTTGAGAGCCTGGTGATGCCAGCAATTTCCGTGATCAACCAGGCCAGTGAATTTAACTCGGCGGTGGACTTCGGTGTCTCACCGCGCCTGATCCGCATCTCGGTTGGCCTCGAAGAGACCAACGATTTGTGGGCAGATTTGCAGCAAGCCCTTGCCAGCGCTAATCGCGCGTAATCACTCACCGGAGAAAAGTCATGACGCAACGTTTTGCCGTGAAAGCATTAGTGTTAGCCGTGGGTTTGAGTGCTGCCATGAGCAGCTTCGCCGCCAAACTTACCGTAGTGGAAGTGATTACCAGCCCGCCGCGCACCGCGCTGCTGCAAAAAATGCTCGATGAATATAAAACCCAGCATCCCGGCACGGAGATTGAACTGATCTCTCTGCCGTGGGGCCAGGCATTTGAAAAGCTCGGCACCATGCTGCAAAGCGGTCAGGTACCGGATGTGGTGGAGATGCCGGATACCTGGCAAGGTCTGTATGCCAGCAACAACATGCTGGAAGATCTCGAACCGCGCCTGAAAAGCTGGGATGCCACGCCACAGCTCACCGATAAAACGCTGGCCATGGCGCGCGCCGCTAATGGCAAAGCCACCATGGTGCCGTACGGTTTTTATCTGCGCGCGCTGTTCTGGAATAAAAAGTTGTTCCAGCAGGCCGGTTTAAGCGAACCGCCGAAAACTATGGAGGAGTTCGCCAGCGATGCCCAGCGCATCAGCAAGCTCGGCAACGGCATCAGCGGCTACTGCATGCGCGGTGGCGTGGGTGGCACCAACGCCTGGATGATGTTTATGGCGGCGATGAACGGTTCACCGGAGTTCTTCGACAAACAAGGTAACAGCACGCTGACCGAGCCAGGCGCCATGAAAGGTGCGCAGCTGTTGGTGGATATGTACCAAAAGGGCGGCGCCTCAAAAGACAGCGTCAACTGGGGCTTTAATGAGATCGTCTCAGGCTTCTATTCCGGTAAATGTGCGATGCTCGATCAGGATCCTGACGCGCTGATCGCCATTAAAAACAGCATGGCGCCCGATGATTTCGCCGTGGCACCGATGCCGGTTGGTCCTTCTGGCAAAGCCTTCCCAACCATTGGTTATACCGGCTGGTCGATGTTCAAGCAGGGCAAACAGAAGGATCTCGCCTGGCCGCTAATTACCTTCCTCAGTGACAAAACCAACAACCTCGCTTGGTCGAAATTCGTCGGCACGCTGCCGATTTATAAAGGTGCCGAGCAGGATCCGTTCTATCAAACGCCGCAGTTCGCCGGCTGGTTTAAAGAGCTGAACGATCCCAACTATGTGCCGCTCACCATGCCAACCCATCTGAAAGGCTGGGGCTACTTTAACTCGGTGATTGTGAAAGAGAGCAGCCAGGAAACCTTGCTGGGTGAGAACGATACCGCCAGCATGGTGAAGGATTGGGCGAACTATCTCAGTAAAGAGCAGAAAGCCTGGCTTGCCACGCAGTAACCTCTAACCACGCGGAGTTTGATTATGATGCTTGATGCTTCTCTGCCTAACAGTCCCGCGCGCAGCCGCCGCCTTCGCTGGAGTCGGCTGGCTGAGCCGTGGTGGTATTTGTCGCCCGGCCTGTTGCTGATCGCCTTGTTCATTTTTGTGCCGATGGCGATCGGCATCTCCTACGCGTTTCAGAGCATCAACCTGCTGAATCCGATGGAAACTGGCTGGGTGGGCTGGGACAACTTCACCGAGATGTTTGATGACCGGCGCTTTTTCAAAGCGCTGGGACACACGCTGAACTGGACGCTCAGCTCGCTGCTGCTGCAATTCTTCTTTGGCCTGGCGCTGGCGCTGCTGCTCAATCGCGAGTTTCGCTTTCGCCGTTGGGTGCAGGCGCTGGTGTTCTTGCCGTGGGCGGTTCCGGCGTTTCTCTCTGGCTTGACCTGGTCATGGTTGCTTAATCCGGTAGTCGGGCCGCTGCCGCAGTGGCTGAGCGATTTGGGCGTGCTGAGTGAGCCCTACAACATCTTGTCCGATCCGCAGCTGGCAATGTGGGGACCGGTGATCGCCAACGTCTGGTTTGGTATTCCGTTCTTTGCCATCACGCTGCTGGCGGCGCTGCAGTCGATTCCCAAAGACCTGTACGAAGCGGCCTCGATTGACGGTGCCAGCGGCTGGCAGCAGTTTCGTCGCGTGACGCTGCCGTTTCTGGCACCGATGATCGCTATCACCGTGATGCTGCGTACCATTTGGATCGCTAACTTTGCCGATTTGATTGTGGTGATGACCGATGGCGGACCGGCGGGATCGACCTCGATTCTTTCCAGCTACATCTTCACCACCGCCTATCGCAAGCTCGACTTCGGCTATGCCTCGGCGATGGCGGTGTTTCTGTTACTGCTGATGACCTGCTATGCGCTGGTGTTACTGCGCATTCGTCATCAGCTGCTGAAATAGGAAGCGACTATGCGACTCTTACCGCTGATTGGCCATCGCCTGAGTATTGCGGCGTATTTGCTGTTCGCGCTGTTTCCGCTGTATTGGATCATCAAAATCTCGCTGACGCCGGACCAACTGCTGTTCAGTCAGGGCGTTACGCTGCTGCCGAGCGGTGTGACCCTCGGTCATTTCAAAAAAGTGCTGACCGACAGTGATTTCCCGACCTTTTTTACCAACAGCCTGATTGTCTCGTTTAGTACCGCGTTTCTTACCACTCTGATTGCCGCTGCGGCCGGCTATGCTTTTTCCCGCTTCCAGTTTCGCGGCAAAGTGCTAATTGCCGGGCTGCTGCTGTTCACACAGATGTTCCCGCTGGTGATGATCATCGCGCCGATTTACAAGGTGATGGCGCCGCTGGGCCTGACCAACAGTTTGCTCGGGCTGATTCTGATCTACACCGCCTTCAACGTGCCGTTTGCCACCTTTCTGATGCAATCCTTCTTCGATGCGATTCCAAAAGATCTGGAGGAGTCGGCGATGCTGGAAGGCTGTACGCGCTTTCAGGCGCTGTATCGCGTGCTGATGCCGCTGACCTTGCCGGGCATGGCGGCCACATTGGGCTTTGTGTTTACTGCGGCGTGGAGCGAGCTGCTGTTCTCGCTGATGCTGATCAACAAAAACGAAGTGATGACTTTCCCGGTTGGGCTGCTCAGCTTCGTATCGAAGTTTGCCGTTTCCTGGGGCGAGATGATGGCGGCGGTGGTGCTGGCGCTGATTCCGGCCTGTCTGTTCTTCGCCTTTATTCAACGCTATCTGGTTCAGGGACTCACCGCCGGTGCGGTTAAGGGGTAATCATGGCTGAAATCACGCTTAAACAGATCGACAAGCGCTATGGCAACGTTGAGGTGCTGCGCGATATTAATCTCACCATTAAAGACGGTGAATTCGTGGTGCTGGTTGGGCCATCGGGTTGCGGCAAATCGA
The DNA here is from genome assembly GCF_014193275.1 of Enterobacter sp. Sphag1F. Taxonomy (NCBI): domain Bacteria; kingdom Pseudomonadati; phylum Pseudomonadota; class Gammaproteobacteria; order Enterobacterales; family Enterobacteriaceae; genus Enterobacter; species Enterobacter sp. Sphag1F. The sequence continues at coordinate 175,193 of NZ_JACHZD010000008.1, forward strand.
CGCTGCTGCGCACCATCGCCGGGCTGGAGCTGGCAACCGGCGGCGATATTCGTATTGGTAGCCAGCTAATGAACGATGTGGCACCGAAAGATCGCGATATCTCAATGGTGTTTCAAAGCTATGCGCTTTATCCGCATCTGACGGTGGCGCGCAATATGGGCTTTAGCCTGGAAATTCAGAAGCGTCCACGCGCGGAGATAGAAGAGAAGGTGAGGCGCGCGGCGGAGATTCTCAGCCTGACACATCTGCTCGATCGTCGACCCAAAGAGTTATCCGGCGGGCAACGCCAGCGCGTGGCGATGGGGCGCGCCATCGTGCGGCAGCCGCAGGTGTTTCTGTTTGATGAACCGCTATCCAACCTTGATGCGCAGCTGCGCGGTCAGATGCGCGTCGAAATCAAGAAGCTGCACCAGCAGATGAACAACACCATTGTTTACGTGACGCACGACCAGGTTGAAGCCATGACACTCGCCGATCGCATTGTGGTATTGAACAATGGCGTGATTCAGCAGGTCGGTACGCCGCTAGAGTTGTATGACACACCGGCTAACAAGTTTGTCGCCAGTTTTATTGGCTCGCCCTCAATGAACTTCATTAATGGCGTGATGACAGCAAATGGCGTGCGTATTGGCGACAGCACGCAGCTGCCGCTGAACGCGAATTGGGCGCAGCATCAGGTTGGCCGAGCTGTGATTTACGGTATTCGTCCCGAGAACGTGGCGATTGCCGAGGCGGGGACGACCAATGCGCTGCCGCTGGAAGTGTCGCTGGTGGAGCCGACCGGATTATCCGAGTTGATTCATGGTTCGCTGTTGGGACATGACATTATGCTGTTCACCACGCAACGATCCGGTGCGCAGGCGGGAGATATTCTGCCGGTGACGATAGATGCGGATCGCGCGATGTTGTTCGATGCCGATTCGCAAAAGCGGTTGTAATTCGTGAGTTGAGCTGCCTGCTAGCGCAGGCAGCTCAGGTTATTACTTAGATTGCTGCTGTTTACTGTCTTCTTCTTTCTGCTTTTTATTCGCCATATGATGACCAACCGCGCAGCCTGCGGCCGCGCCAGCCACGCCGTGATGCGCCATGTGGCCCGCAACGCCGCCGACTACCGCACCTTTAATACAGCCCTTGGCTTCAACCTGAGAAGTGACCGACAGCAGCATGCCCGCAGTTAACACAATCAGAGAAAATTTACGCACTGGAGTTTTTCCTTTTAAAGTTAATAAAGTGCAACTAACACGTTTCCAGTGTAGTGAGCTGAATAAAATTAGCCGTTATAAACTGTAAAGAAAGATGTCTTATGCGAATGAAATAAAAGGATTTTTTAGGTGGATTCCTAAAGCATCAATTATCTAAGAGGATTTTTCAAGCGACAAGGCGTGATGACTTTGAGATGGATTCAGTTTTACAAAACTACCGTTTTCTCTTAACCTGACCAACGCTTTTTATTTCGCGCTACACCATTTTTAAGCGCTTTTATGCCCAGGTAACAATCATCACACAGAGAGTTAGATGAATAGCAGTCACGACGAACAAATGAAGGACAGAATGATAGGTGAGGCGCTGCTTGCTCTTTTAGAGGATCAAGTTGCGGTATCCGCTGCGGCGCTGATTGCCAGGCTCGAAGAGATGGCGGAAACAGAAGAAGAAACTTACAGAAAAATAGCCTGCCAACGCGCGCTGGCGGATGTCAGGAGCCATAGCGTCCGGACAAACAGTTCTGCGAATTACAAACAACCGCGTTTAGTCCCGGATGAACAAAAGCACTGATTCACGTTGTGGCTAAGAAGCTAAACACTTCTCCTCAATTTTGCTAAGAGCGTCGACATAATCCTTCTTTATCTCTGGCGGCGCGATTTCTGTATGCTGTTTCAGTAGCGCGGTAATCAGATCCAGTTGCAAAGGTTGATCGGATTTAAGCAGGCATGACACGGCATGGCCGATCACTGCATGAATGTCATCCATATTTTCCGCTTTATCAACTGACATGACCCTTTCCTTAATTCCGTTGCTAATCAACATTTTTCCAGTAGGTTCCTAAACATTCCCGCATGCTTTCAGGGCAGGGCCTTGATCAGTTTCTGGCGCAGCGTGGCAACGCGTGCAGTGAGATCAGCCAATTCTTCATAAGGCGTATCCATCACTGAAACCATGTCAGCGGGAACGCCGGCAGCCGCTATCTTTAATGTTTGTCCCTGCTCAGTGACGGAGATCAGCACTCTGCGCTCATCGCCACCGACATCTCGTTTTCGACTGATAATGCCAGCCTGCTCCAGTCGCTTTAAAAGTTGGCTCAGCGTGCCTGAATCCAGCTGCACGCGCGCGCCCAATTCTGAAACAGTGACATTGTCTTTTTCCCACAGCGCCAGCAGCACCAGATACTGCGGATAGGTCAAACCCAGTGGTTTCAATCGTGACTGATAAAGTTTGGTCATCGCAAGGGACGCCGAATAGAGCGCAAAGCAGAGAAACTGATCAACAGTCACCGGCGCTTCACTCTCTGGACCTAAACAGCAAACTTCATCGTCTAACTCTTTCATATCACCACTATTTTTAAGACAGAGTTGCAGTCGTTAAGACTGAAAAACGCGACTATATTGACATAAATTAGATTGAAGTCAATTTAATTAAGATGGGCTGTTTTGACACAATATTCATTGTAAATCATAGGATTAACTATAATTTCATTAACAATTGATGGTAACGCAAGGTTTAAAACATCTATGGATTCAGCAACGCCCGGCATTCTCATCCTCGCGGCAGGTAAAGGTTCGCGCTATATCGCCAGCGGCGGCAGCGGTAATAAATTGCTTGCCAGCATAGGCGATGAGGCGAAGTCGGTGATTGAAACCGTCATCGAACAGGCGAAGCTGAGCGAGTTGCCGGTGGCGCTGGTGACGCGTCCAGAGTATCTGGCGGTACGCGAGCATGCTGAACGCGCGGGCGTGCAACTGGTGCTGTGTGAAAGCGGCGGCAGCGGTGAATCCATTGCGGCGGGCGTAGCGATGACCGATCGCTGGAATGGATGGATCATTACGCTGGGAGATATGCCGTGGCTCACGGCGGCGCATTATCGGCGAGTCAATGAGGCGCTGGAGCAGGGCGCGGCGCAGGTTCGTTTTACTTACAAAGGAAAACCCGGCCATCCGGTCGGGTTTGATCGGCGCTACGCTGAGGCGTTACGCAATTTGCACGGCGATGAAGGCGCCAGAGCGCTGCTGGATCCGCGCTTACTGATCACCCTTGAAGCGGATGCCGATGTACACCGCGATATTGATGTGGTTGCTAAACCACGTTGAGCCGGGCTGCAGCGACATCGGCAACAATTGATAATGCCAGCGTACGAGCATCGCGCGCCTGCGCAAAGATGCCAATCGGCGCTTTGATGCGCGCAATCTCATCTTCACTAAATCCCAGCGACAGCAGTTTCTCAACGCGCGTTGCATGTGTGCGTTGACTGCCTAATGCACCGATATAGAAGGGCGCAGAACGCAGCGCCGCCAGCAGCACCGGCAGTTCACGATCCAGATCGTGATACAGCAGGATCACCGCCGTGAAGGGATCGATAGTCTGCGCCTGCACATCCTCACCGGATAGCACCTCGTAACCGGCGGACTGCGCAATTGATGCGGTCGCCAGCGCTTCGACCGAACGTCCATATACCTCGACACGCGTTTTTGGCAGATAGCCGATAACAAAGGCATCATCCTGCCAGCCTGTTGTTTCAGCACAATCCACGCTAGCCAGCCGCTGAAACTTCGGCAAATAGCACAACGCAGCGGGTTGTCGCTTTGCCAGCAGATCCAGCACGTTTTTCAACGGCTGCGCATCACGTAACCGATGGAAAGCCAGCGCAATCCCGCCGCCACAGGGCAGCACGATGTCCAGATAAGGCGATCCTTCTCCATAGCGCACAACGCGATCTTTTCCGCTGGCGATAACCTGCAACGCTTCGTAAGCCGCCGCCGCTTCCACACAGCCGCCGGAGACATAGCCGCAATAGCGGCCATCTTCCCACACCACCATCTGCGCACCCAACGCGCGCGCCGCGCCACCGCGGATTTCTACCAGCGTGATCAGCACCGCAACGAAATCCGCCTCCATTGCTTCTAATGCAAAGCGCAAAATAGTTTCGCTGTCATCGGTCTGCAAAGCCTGCTGCGGCTTGATCTGCGGTTGCAGATCTTCATCAATCAATAGCTGCTGCACTGCGCTTCTCCTCAGCGTTAGACAAGGGCGGGCAAGCCTTTGAGTAACTTATCCAGCGTCACCGGATAGTCACGCACGCGCACGCCGGTAGCGTTATAAATGGCATTGACGATCGCCGCGCTGACGCCGCACAAGCCCAGCTCACCGACGCCTTTTGCTTTCATCGGTGAAGAGATGGGATCGGTGTCATCGAGGAAAATCACTTCCTGCTGCGGGATATCAGCGTGAACCGGCACTTCGTAGCCCGCCATATCGTGGTTGACGAAATACCCGAGGCGTTCATCGACGAACAGTTCCTCCATCAACGCGCCGCCAAGGCCCATCGTCATTGCGCCAATCACTTGGCTACGTGCAGTTTTAGGATTGAGAATGCGTCCGGCGGCACAAACCGCCAGCATGCGCCGCACGCGCACTTCACCAGTAGCAACGTCCACGCCGACTTCAATGAAGTGTCCGGCGAAGGTGGATTGCTGATATTGCTCATCAAGATCGCCAAACTCGATGGTGTCTTCCACGGTGAGGGTGGCTTCAGCGGCGGCTTGGGCGAGCGGCGCGCTCTGGCTTCCGTCATGCACCTGACCCTCGCTGAAGGTTGTGCGTTGCGCGTCAAAGCCCAGTTTGCTGGCTACAGCTTCACGCAATTTGACGCAGGCGGCGTAAACGCCGGAGGTTGAAGTGTTCGCGCCCCATTGGCCGCCGGAACCGGCAGAAACGGGGAAGTCTGAATCGCCTAAGCGAACCACCACACGCTCAATCGGCACGCCCATCATCTCTGCAGCGGTTTGCGCGAGGATGGTGTAGCTGCCGGTGCCGATGTCGGTCATATCGGTTTCAACGGTGATGATGCCTTTGCTGTCCAGATGCACGCGTGCGCCGGAGGGCGTCACCATGTTGTTACGAAAGCCCGCCGCAACGCCCATACCGACCAACCAGCGTCCATCCTTAACCGTCGCCGGTTTGGCGTTGCGGCGTGACCAGCCAAAACGTTCGGCACCGGTATTCAGACACTCAACCAGCTGACGACGGGAGAAAGGGCGCTCGGGTTTAGCCGGATCGACCTGCGTATCATTGAGGATGCGGAAGGCGATAGGATCGATGCCCACTTTTTCCGCGATTTCATCAATGGCAATTTCCAGCGCCATCAATCCCGGCGCTTCGCCCGGTGCGCGCATGGCGTTACCTTCAGGCAGATCCAGCGTGGCCAGTCGTAATCCGGTAAAACGGTTGGCACCGGCGTAAAGCAGTTCCGTCTGCTGTACGGCGGTTTCCGGTGTGCCATCCGGCAAATTACCGGACCAGCTTTCATGCGCGATAGCCTGAATCTTGCCGGCTTTATCGGTGCCGATGCGGATGTGTTGTATGGTGGCCGGTCGATGCGTGGTGTTATTGGCGATGAGTGGTCGAGGCAGCATCACTTTGACCGGACGCTGAACGGCGCGCGCGCCCAACGCGGCTAACACCGCATCGCTGCGCAGGAACAACTTGCCGCCAAATCCACCGCCGATATAGGGCGACACGATGCGGATCTTCTCCATCGGCATGTTTAGCGTGGCGGCCAGATCGGTGCGGCACCAGTCAATCATCTGATTCGAGGTCCAGACGGTGAGTTTGTCACCTTGCCATGTCGCCATCGAGGCGTGAGGTTCCATCGCGGTATGACTTTGGTCCGGCGTGGTGTAGTGCGCATCCAGCTTGACCTCAGACGCAGCAAATGCAGCGTCGAAATCACCTACGGCTTTATCGGGCGTGTCTTCGGGTGCGGAAGTGACGCCCGGCTTTTGCTGCGCGAGATCATAAGCACCGTGCTCGCGCTGATAATCCACCTTGACTAAACTCGCCGCTGCACGCGCCTGCTCAAACGTCTCGGCTACGACCAATGCGACGGCCTGGTGATAGTGTTCGATGGTGTCGCCAGCCAACAGATTGGCAGTATTTTTATCGCCTTTGCCCAGCTTTCCCGCGTTTTTAGCCGTGACCACCGCTAACACGCCTGGCGCATTTTGCGCGGCCTGCACATCAATGGAGGTGATTTTCCCTTTGGCGATCGGCGCGCCGACCACATAGCCGTATGCCGCATCGGGCGCTTCGCCATGCCATTCGTAGGCGTAAGGCGCCAGGCCGGAGGTTTTCAACGGTCCATCGATACGATTAAGTGGCTGACCGACCACTTTGAGCTGATCAATCGGGTTGTTGCCTGCGGGTTTTTCGAATTTCATGTGTTATCCCCTCGCTTCTGCCAATACGGAAGCGAGCGTTCGCTGCGCCAGAATGATTTTGAACTCGTTTTCAGCGGTGGGTTGCGCCGTGGCAAACAGCCGATCGCTCACCGCCTTAGCGCCCTGAATCACCGCGTTATCCGCTTCTTCCAGCCGCCACGGCTGATGCGCCACGCCACCGAGCGCCACGCGACCGGAGTTATCCGGCTGAATAATGGCGGCGACAGAGACCAGCGCAAAGGCGTAGGACGCGCGATCGCGCACCTTGCGGTAAATGTGCGTGCCGCCCAGCGGGGCCGGCAGTGAAACTGCAACAATCAACTCGCCGGGAGTGAGCACGGTTTCCAGATGCGGCGTGTTGCCGGGCGCGCGATAGAATTCAGCAATCGGGATGTTGCGCTGACTGCCATCCGGGCTAACTGTTTCTACCACCGCATCCAGCAAACGCATTGCTACTGCCATATCGCTCGGATGGGTGGCGATACAGTCTTGACTAGTGCCGACCACCGCATGCTGACGACTAAAGCCATCCAGCGCCGCGCAGCCGCTGCCGGGTAGACGTTTGTTGCACGGTTGGTTGGTGTCGTAGAAGTAGGGACAACGCGTACGCTGCAGCAAATTTCCTGCGGTGGTCGCCTGATTACGCAGCTGGCCGGAAGCGCCAGCCACTAACGCGCGCGACAGCACGCCATAATCGCGGCGAACGCGCGCATCGGCCGCCAGATCGGTGTTACGCACCAGTGCGCCGATGCGTAATCCACCATCCGCCGTGGCCTCGATTTTATCCAGCTCAAGACCATTCACATCAATAAGATGTGCGGGCGTTTCAATCTCCAGCTTCATCAGGTCGAGCAAATTGGTGCCGCCAGCGATGAATTTGGCATTGGTATGTTGCAGGGCGCTGGTAGCGGCTTCTGCCGGGGTTTTTACCCGCTGGTAAGTGAAGGCTTTCATGATTCCAGGCCCTCCGCGTACTCTTCAATCGCCGCAAGAATGTTGGAATAGGCACCGCAACGACAGATATTGCCACTCATGCGCTCGCGGATTTCATCCGCAGTGAGTTGCGGCGCGGAGACCAGATCGTGCGTGACGTGGCTGGGAATGCCCGCTTTGATCTCTTCCAGCACCGCCATCGAAGAACAGATTTGCCCCGGTGTGCAGTAGCCGCACTGATAGCCATCATGTTTGATGAACGCCGTCTGCAAGGGATGCAGCTGGTCAGGATTTCCTAAGCCTTCAATGGTGGTGATTTCTGCATCCTGCTGCATCACGGCGAGCGTCAGGCAAGAATTGATGCGACGACCGTTGACCATTACCGTACAGGCGCCACATTGGCCGTGATCGCAGCCTTTTTTGGTGCCGGTCAGATGCAGATGCTCACGCAATGCATCCAGCAGCGTGGTGCGGGTATCAACGTCTAATTGCTGCTGTATGCCGTTGACCTTGAAGCTGATTGGCATCATTTCAGGCGCGGGTGTTGTTAAGTGTTGGCTGCTCATGCCAAACCTCCAGTAAAAGGGTGAAATGTTGAGGTACAACTTATTTTTGTATGGTTTTAGAAGGGTAAGCATAGTCGGCATCTGCAAAAGCATTATCCGCAATCACTGAATGGGTTTATGAGCGAGAGTAATAAAAGCAGGTTAGGGCGGTGATTGGCCCCTTTTCTGGGGCCACAATTAATAACTATTTCGTCAGGTTTTTGATGTTTTCATCAATGCGCGCCTGCAGAAAGCGCAGCGTTTCCGCAGTTATTTGCTCCGGGAATATATCGGCCGCTTTGCTGGCAAAGCCAGACGCAACAGAACAATAGTGATCGATGATATCGCCTGACTGTGAGGGCGTGAGATTGGTTTCCTGTTGTCCCAGCGCTAAAAGATGTGTGCGTTTAATATCCAGCGCTTCACCCATCACATCCATCTGATGATAGCCACCCGGACCTTCGCAATAAGTGACGTCATAGGCCGGTGCTAACTGCCATTGCCCGCTGGCTGACATGATCCAGGCAAAGTTTTTAGGGTGATCGTCTCGATTATTGAAAACAACGTTAAACACCACTCTTTCAAATGCGCGCGCTTTTTCCCTGACATCATTGGTGCAGAGCTGGTTGGCGCGCAGAAAGTTGGTGCAATCCAGTGCGCCGGGTGACTGATAGTTTGCGCCGGTAAACGCCGCCAGACTCTGCATGGGAACCCGCATCCCGTCTTTTCGATCAAAACGCCGTGAAGCGAAAGCCGCCTGACCATTGGGCAAGGCAAAATAAGCGGTATCTGGCGTGCTGATGTTGCATTCACGCAGACACTGCGCATAAGCAGCCTCAATGGCACATACCTCAGGATGTTCCTGCCGCGCCGGAAACTTTATCAACCAGGCTTCTAACTCTGCTGAAGCCGCCGTGGTGAAACCACCGCTGATAGGATCGCGATAAAGCAGGGCTTTAGGTCTTGCACCCTGTGGCGAGCCGCCCATTTGTAGCAATCGCTGCAGAAATTCTCCGCCTTCGCCGTCCAACACCTGCTGTACTTCAGCCGAGAGTTGGTCCAGCGCAATGTCATCAGCTCGTTCATCAGCTTCAGGTTGCGACGGTTCAAATGACATCGCGCCCATCGCGTTGTTGCCTACATAAGTTAACCGCTCTAACGGGCCGATACGTGCGGCATTAAGCCCACGCTGGCGGAACAGGCGATCCATCAGCAACATACCCCAACCATCGGGTAATGCATCATAGACCGGGCCGGGCAGGCCCAACTGATGAGCAGGAAAATCTCTGCGCAATCGCGGACCTTTCAGAGGCAAAGTAAAGGAAGCGAGTTCCAGACCGCGACGAGCGGCCGCTTCACTGTACTCAAACATAATCACCGGACGACCGGTAAGGGCGGTCGAGGAGGCCAGCGTGCCCCAGTGAAAGCGTTCGCCCCAGCCGTCGTACCAGACATCGACTTTACTCACCATCAGCGTTGCTCCTTTTCACCCGCTTGCGGCTGGCGTTCTTTTCGTAGCGAAGCAGGTCATCAAGACTATCGATCTGCGGGGCAAACAGCGCTTCCAGCTCGTTAACGCGACCGAGCACCATCGCCACTTTCACAAAGTTTTCAAAGCCGACGTTACGACCCGCTTCCAGATTGGAGACTGTATTCACGCCAATTCCCGCTCTGGCCGCGACGTCCGCTTGGGTCATCCGCTGTGCGAGACGATCTTTACGTAACCGTCCACATAACAGCTTGACGATTTCTTCGGGTTTAGTGAGGCTTAAATCCAGCATATTGTGGCTTATCGTCCAAAAATGACTTTAATACCCAATATTATAGAGTTAATAACCTCAATGGGCGAGTTGTTGTTCCAAAAAGGCGATGAACGCTCTTACCTTTAAATTCAGCGCCGAACGCTCGTTGACGCAGGCATAAATATTCATCGGTAAAGCCGCAACGTCGCTTTTCTCTTCTTGATCTGAGTGGAACAAAGCTATGAGTTGGCCACGCTCAATCAACGGTTGAGCGATAAAACTGGCCAGCCGGGCGATGCCTCCACCGTTTTCGGCGATTTTCGCAATGATATCAATATCATCACTGACGAACTCTGGGTTTAGCTTTGCGCTCACCGGCTGGCCGTTAACCATAAACGTCCACGGAAGAAAGCGTCCGTCGGTCGGATAGCGGAAAACCAAACAAGCGTGCTGGCTCAGCTCTTCAGGCGTTTTAGGAATACCCGCGCGCGCCAGATAAGCGGGTGCCGCACAGAAGATAAAGGGTAGCGAGGCAATTTTGCGGGCGATCAGTTGATCGTTTAGTTGCGCCTCAATACGAATACTGACGTCGACGCCTTCTAAACGGTGATCAACATTGCGGTCGGTACTGATCAGTTCGATATCAATATCCGGGTAAGTTTGTTTAAAAGCGGGCATCAGCGGGGCAAGAACGTGTCTGCCAAAAGCAGCTGTAGTGGCGATGCAAAGTGAGCCCTGCGGTTTGGTTTCAATCGCCGCAGCCTGCGAGGCAAGGTCAATGTCCTGGGGAATATGTCGGACTTTTTCAAAGTAGCGTTTACCGCTCTCGGTTAACGTCATACTGCGGGTGGTGCGTGATAACAACCGTACGCCTAAATGTGTCTCCAGACGCGCAACGCTCTGGCTGACCGCCGCTGGACTCATTCCTTTCGCGCGCGCGGTTGCGGCAATGCTGCCGTTCTCCACTACGCGGATAAAAGTGTTAATCAGTCCCAATAAGTCCATACATCCCTCAATGCGCGATTCGTAATATTTATTTAATAATGATTAAAGCAACAGTGTTCTACCCGCATCATGATTCGCTTGATAGCTTAGCGGCTGTTTTGCTTAAACTTACTGAATAGGATAGCGCTATGACAGCAGAAACCGAGAAAAACGCCGCACGTATCCGCCTGCCAAAGCACGTTTCACCTTACATCTTTGCGCTTTACATGGCGACCATCATGGCGTTTTTGATGAGCCTGGTCATCACCTTCGCAGAATTTGGTATTGGCCCGCATTATATGGAAAATGTGATGAATGCATATCAAGTTGCGATGCCAGCAGCTTTTGTTTGCATACTGGTAGTGCGCCCGATTGTGGTCCGGTTAGTTGGGTTGACGGTGCATGGTCATTGAGGGGGTTGTAGCTCGCTCGCGTCACTCCTCATTGAGCGCATACAACTCTGTTTTGCAAAAAGTCGATGAACGCTCGTACTTTTTCCGGCACATGGCGAGTGTTGGGGTAGATCGCATAAATCCCCTGGCGGGGAAAATGATGATCTGGCAGTAATTGGATTAAATTCCCCTGGCGCAACTCTTCCTTAACAAGCCAGTCAGGTAAGAGGGCAACTCCAGCCCCTCCAAGAGCAAAAGCCAGGAGTGATGCAGCATTGTCGGCCATGATTGTGGCAGGACTATGCACGTTGAAAATCACGCTTTTACCTGATGGAGTTGTAACTTGCCAGCTCAACGGTGCTGACAGACGGCTATGTGCAATCCATTTCGCATCAGCAAGTTGCTCCAGAGTGGTAATGGGATGTACTTCCATCGTGTTGAGATAGTCTGGGGAAGCCACGGGATAAATATCGAAGCGATCGATGAGCCGTGCATGGTGACTTGAATCGGCAAGTTGGCCAAGCCGGATTGCCACATCAAAACGTCCAGAAATAAGGTCGTCATTCTTTGATGACGAGACGTGTTGAATACGCAGTTGTGGATGTCTGGATGAAAATTCTGCCAGTGCGGGCACAACCACTCGCGGTCCATACTCGGGTGTGGTGGTGATGCGTAGTAGACCAATTAATCCGGAATGATCGCTGCGGACTTCATCAAGGACGCGCTCAGCATCCTGCAGGAGTTGCCGGCAACGCTGATAAAATCGTTCTCCGCTATCCGTAACAGACACTCGTCGCGTGCTACGAGTCAGCAATGAGACACCCAGCTCTCCTTCAAGCTGTTTTATATTGAAGCTGACCACCGCTTTAGTCAGCCCCAGCGTATCTGCTGCTCTGGTGAAACTACCGGCTTCTGCCACTGCAACAAACATCTCAAGACGCTGCAGATTAATCATCAATTACTCCCATTAGAGAATCTGACTGTCAAAATATCTTTGACAGTGTAACAACGGAATACGCATTTATCCTGATAATTAATGTTCCTATAATTCGCGCATTATGCTGTTTTGATGAGAAAAAGATGACTTATCGTGTGCGTGTGGGCTGTGTGTATTTGCTAGGGTTTTTTATCGACCTGGTAAACATGTTTATCGCCAATGTTGCTTATCCTGAAATTGGTCGTGAGTTTGACTCGCCGGTGAATCAACTGGCGTGGATAAGTAACAGCTATATTCTGGCGCTTACGCTGGTAATACCGCTCAGCAGTTGGCTGTCTAAACGTTTTGGCACTAAGCGCCTGTTTATGGTTTCCCTGATGATTTTCATTATTGGGAGTTGTGGCGTGGGGTCGTCTTCATCGCTAGTACAGTTGATTACCTGGCGAGGGATACAGGGAATGGGCGGTGGAATGTTGATTCCTCTGGGGCAGACAATGACCTATGCGTTGTTTAAAAGTCATGAACGCGCACGATTATCTTCTGCTGTGATGTTAGTAGCATTACTTGCGCCAGCACTTTCGCCAGCTATCGGAGGGATATTGGTTGAAAGCATCAGCTGGCGCTGGGTATTTTTTGCAAGTGTACCGCTGTCAGTGATCGCACTTGCATTAGCCGCATGCTGGCTTAAATCAGAACAACGTAGCGAAAATCATGAGAGCCTGGATGTAGGAGGTTTGATCGGCGGTTGTACAGGATTGACCTTGATACTACTTGGACTGACGTATCTTGGTGAATCTCAGCATTTCCAGCAAGGTGGTCTACTGCTACTGATGGGCACATTCATCATGGCGGGATACGTATGGAATGCCATGCATAAAACCCATCCTCTCCTAAACCTGCGTCTGGTAAAAGATCCTCTCTTACAGACAGCGATGCTGATTTATCAGTTCATACCGGGTTTATTCATGGGAGTGAGTATGATCGCCATGCTCTACCTGCAAAACCAGCTTGGCATGCATGCCTCATTAGTCGGAGCCATGATGCTACCATGGTCACTGGCATCGTTTGCGGCGATCTCGTTGACCGGCAAAAAATTCAATACATTGGGGCCACGCCCGTTATTTATTTCGGGTTGTCTGGTTCAGGCGACAGGCATTGGGCTGCTGGCCATGTCAGGGCATGATGCTGATATCGTGATATGTATATCGGCCTTCACACTGATGGGATTCGGTGGGAGTTTATGCAGTAGCACGGCTCAAAGTTCTGCTTTCATTCAAATAGCAGAGAATGAACTTGCTGATGCAAGTGCCATTTGGAATATCAATCGTCAGCTCAGCTTCTGTCTGGGTGTTACCCTCATTAGTCTGTTATTTAACGTTATAGCCGACACCGGGGTACCAATATACCAAGCCTATCATCTGTGTTTTGTCATAGCAGCATGCAGTGTAGTTGTACCCATAGTATGTTGTTTTCGCATAGCTAACCAGGACGTTATATTTATTTTAAAACAGGAGCATAAATGAATCGTTATTTTAAGGAAGTAATGGATGCGCATGAACTGATCCGCAATTGGCTGGGGAATTCAGCAGCGGATGATAAGGTTTGCGAGAATTTACTCGCTCGATTTAGTCCAGCGTATTCGATGATGACGACGGGTGGGGCATTACTCAACATCAACCAATTGAATAGTTTCTTTCGCACTCAGCGTGGCGCACGACCGGGCCTTAATATTGAAATCACTGATTTGCAGATTGTTGCTGAGAGTGAAGGTGGGGCAATCGTAACCTATAAAGAACGGCAGAAAATTTGCGAGCAGGCAGCCACACTTCGTTTTTCGACAGTAATATTTGAACTAAATCAGGATGGCTCGGTTATCTGGCGGCATCTACACGAAACATCGATGCATCTCGATTAAGTCCTATTTTCATTAGGTTAGTGCTGTCATTTTAGATGATGGATTCAAGAGTCTGTGATGGCCTGTTTTCCTTAAAAACTTCTCGCTCGAAATTTATGTTAAATGATGTGCTAGTCAGTGCTGAGTTATTTGCAAGATGAAAGGGCATATCCGATTCTTATTGCCTGTAATGATGCCAACGAGGTAATCGTGTCTATATTAAGAATCGATCATGTGCATATCTATGTAAATGACATCGCGGAGGCAGAGGTCTGGTATAAGGATGTACTGGGATTCATACGCGATGAGTCATTGCTTTTCTGGTTTACTCAGGGCGGTCCGTTAGTACTCAAAAATAACGAAGCAGCGCTTTCACTTTTTGAGAAAAAGGATCGTTCACCGGGCCACACCGTGGCCTTCAGCATAAAACCGAGCTATTTTTCTGAGCTGATGAAATTACTTTCATTACGGTTGATCCCTTTCACCGTTAGCGATCATCAGATCTCAATGTCTGTTTATTTTGAAGATGTCGACGGAAATAAAATTGAAATGACCTCCTATGAATATCTTGAAGCTAAAGAGAATATACAGTCCTATTCGGCTACCTTATGCTTACTTACCGTGAAAATGAAAAAGGAATTATCCAGTGCGTACCCGTGATTCGGCTCGTTTGCTTATTATCAATTCTCTCAATCAGGTTTTATTATTCAGATTCAGGCATGAAAATGATGCGCTGGTAGGTAAAGCATACTGGGCCACCCCCGGTGGAGGCGTGAAATCAGGAGAGACTTTTGAGCAGGCAGCAATCAGGGAGCTTAGTGAAGAAACAGGTATCTATGTTGATGATGTGGGGCGGCCGTTAACGGAGAGAACTTTTGAAATGGCTCTACCCAGCGGTGAGGTGGTTCTGGCAAATGAGCGATTTTATTTAATTAAAGTCGCTGATGAAGAAATCAGTACCAGCGGATGGACTGAAAATGAAAAAACAGTCATTGATGATTATCACTGGTGGAATCTGGTTGAACTGCGGAATACTGAAGACGTAGTTTACCCCTCAAATATTCCTGATATCTGCTCAATGCCGGATCAGCTAGCTATCAAGTGACATTATCAAATAATACCAAATATCGGGTTTAGGTTGGTTTTAAACATCCGCATCTCCCAGGCGGACAACTATTGGGGTTCTACATAATTTGTCTATCCATATTGATAATGTCACCCTGATTTCCCATTTTTAAATGTCACTTTTTGTTGTTTGCCAATGAAGAGAAAAGGGCAGCGAGCTCATT
>NZ_JACHZD010000009.1:0-159943 GCF_014193275.1 Enterobacter sp. Sphag1F
GAGGTCGTTCCCGAGAGTGGTGAAAGAGAGGCCCTGGAAGTACCCGACAGCCAAAAGAAGAAATGCCAGTCAGGCTTAACTGACTGGCATTAGGCAAACTTGCCGGCTTTCTTTTTTATACCATGATGAAATTTAGTAGCTTAAACGGCCCTGCTTCACCAGCCACTCGCGCACCATAAACAGCGCACTGACGTTACGCGCTTCGCGGAAGTCCGGTTCCTCCAGCAGCGCCAGCAGATTATTCAGCGGCCAGCGATGGACAATCAGCGGCTCCGGCTCATCGCCTTCCAGCTTCTCTTCGTACAACCCTTCCGCCACCACAATATTCATCTTGCTGGAGAAGTAAGAGGGCGCCATGGTCAGTTTGCCCAGCGCTTCCAGCTTTGTGGCACCAAATCCCGCTTCTTCTTTCAGTTCACGATCGGCCGCTTCAAAGGCGCTTTCGCCGGGATCGATCAGCCCTTTCGGAAAGCCCAGTTCGTAACTTTCCAGACCGACGGCGTACTCCTGAATCAGGATCACGTCATCGCCAATAATCGGCACAATCATCACCGCTTCACGATCGGAAGGTTTCATGCGTTCATAGACGCGGCGCGCGCCATTACTGAAAGCGAGATCCACCGCTTCGATAGTGAACAGGCGGGAGCGGGCCACCGCTGCCACATTGAGGATATCAGGTTTTTTCATTGGGGTTTTCATATCAGCCTCAAACTTAGCACAACCCTGTGAAACGTGATGACGCCAGCATACCGAAGCCAGAACTATTGTGCGACACGCAGCGTAAGTAAACTATGGTGACACATATTCACTTACGGCTGCTAACAACTTCTTGTTATCTATGCAGTTAAAAATTCACAATAAGTCAACGGTGTATTGTTAAATTCAGAAAATACCGATATTTAATTGAGTCATGTCTGGTTAACATCCCGTTGAGGAATAATCTAACAAACTATAATTAAATGATTTTGCGCGTTATTTTATCTGACTTTTCCCTTGTCAGAATGACATCTGCTCGCCAAAATTGACTTGTATTGATGGATTCACCGGGAGTAAATCGTTAACGTGAAGGCAGTTTTTTGGCTGGATTGAGCAAAGCATGAGCACTTATATTGTCATTCTGGCTGTCATGCTCGCCTGTTCCCTCTTAGCAGGTATCGGCTATTGGTACGCTATGCGGCATCGTCCGCCGTTGGCGAAACCACTGCCGTTTATCAGTCCGCCTAATCGCAAGCTCACCGACGAAGAACGCACCGCTGTTGAAAAGTACATCGCGCTCATCGCCAAACAGCAGCAACACAGCAGCGCACGCTCGGCAAAGAAGTCGCGCGAACCTGAAGCGCTTACGCTTACCGCGCAAAGCAACAATGTTTACCCTGTCACCCGCTCCATCACCCGCTATGGCCTCTCCACCGACGATCCGCAGAAATGGCGCTACTATCTCGACGAAGTCGAAGTTCATCTGCCGCCGCTGTGGGAACAGTACATCGCCGAAGAGAACTACGTAGAGCTGATCCGCACGCAAACGCTGCCGCTGGTGATTTCACTGAACGGACATTCGCTGGTGAATTACGCCGTGGAACAACCGGCGCTGCCGCCGCTGGTGCGTCCGATGTCCACCAACGCATCGATTCGCAAAGAAGAGAGCGAAAACGTTGAGTTGCTGCAGGTACGCAAAGAGACCTCGGAAGAGTATCAACTGTCACGCGCCGACGGCACGCGCGAAGCGGTCGCCATCTGTTTCGCGTTCCTGCTGTTCTTCCTGAGTCTGGTGCTGCCCGGCAGCCTGATGGGCTGGATTGCCCTGCTCGGCTGCCTGATGATCGCCGTCAGCCTATGGTTCCTCTATCGTTTCCCTGGCGCCAAAGGCTTACGTGATGTGCATTGCCTGCGCGGCGCGCCTAAGCGCTGGGGCCTGTTTGGTGAATCCAATCAGGAGCAGAGCAATATCTCGCTGGGCATTATCGATTTAATCTATCCCGCGCACTGGCAGCCATACGTAGCACACGATCTAGGCCAGACCACCGACGTCGAGATGTATCTCAATCGTCAGGTGGTGCGTCAGGGTCGTTTCCTATCGCTGCAGGACGAAGTGCGTAACTTCCCTGTGCAGCGCTGGCGTAAAAATCTGGTGCTGGCATGCGGTTCGCTGCTGGTGCTGGTGATGCTGTTCACCTGGATTCCTCTCAGCATGCCGATCAAACTCAGCCTTGCGTGGGTGAAAGGCACCGAGAGCATTGAAGTGAATAGCGTGGATAAGCTGAATGCGCTGCCGCTGCATATCGGCGACAGCCTGAAAGTGGCTGGCACCGGCATGTGTTCGGTGCCGGGCAATTATCAAAGCAATCGCAGCTACGCTTACATGCCGTTCGACTGCTCAGCGATTTACTGGAATAACGCCGCGCCGCTGCCACAGCCGCAATCAGACATCATCGATAAAGCCTCCGCGCTGCTCGATACCACCACGCGCCAGCTGCATCCGGAAACTAACACCGATCCCAAACTCAACCCGCAGCTGGCCTCGGCGATTCAGAAATCCGGCATGATTCTGCTGGATGATTTCTCCGATTTGGTACTGAAAACCCAGGATCTGTGCAGCCAGCAGCAGGATTGTGTACGCCTGAAAAATGCGCTGGTGAATCTCGGCAACGCCAAAGATTGGGATTCACTGATTCACCGCGCGGATTCCGGCAAGCTGAATGGCATGAACGTGCTGCTGCGTCCGGTCAGTGCCGAAGCGCTGGAAAACCTGGTGAACACCGCCACGTCCAGCTTCTTCGCGCGTGAAACGCGTCGCGCGGCGGAAAATCTCAACAGCCCGCCGCCGGGTGGCTTCCTGATTATCAGTGATGAAGGTCGTCAGATGGTGACGCAGCCGCAGCCGTCGGTCGCGCTGTTTGATCTTGATGCACCTTCACAATGGCGCGAACTGCAACGCATGTCCGGCATGCTGCTGCACACACCGTTCGCCGCCAGCGGCATCATCACCAGCATTACCACCGATGCCAACGGCACACGCCATATCGCGCTGCATAACGAGCCGGATGCCATGGCGCAGTGGCGCTATTTGGGCACCGCGCTGTTGATGCTGGTGCTGATTGCCAGCGCGGTGATCAACGGCTTGCTGGCGCTGCGTCGTATTCATCGTAATCGCCTGCGCATGGCGGAAATTCAGCAGTATTACGATAAGTGCTTCAACCACAATCTGAACACTATGCAGAGCGTGCGCTCGCTGTTCTGAGCCCTTCCCTTCTGTGCTACCCTGTCGCCCACTTTTTTGCGGCGAGAAAGAAAATGCAGGTTACGCTTAACTGGTCAGAGATTGATACCGTGCTGCTGGATATGGACGGCACCTTGCTCGATCTCGCCTTCGACCGCCACTTCTGGCTGGAACACGTTCCGGAAACCCTGAGCCGCGAACGCGCCATCACGCTGGGCGAAGCGCATCAGCTGATTGAGCAGAAGTATCAGGCCGTGGTGCATACGCTAAACTGGTATTGTCTCGATTACTGGTCGCAGGAACTGGCGCTGGATATTCGCGCCATGACGTGGGACAAGCGCCACCGCGCGGCAATGCGTGAAGATACGCTGCCGCTACTGCAGGCGCTGCGTGCCGCAGGTAAACGCACCATTCTGCTGACCAATGCGCATCCCTACAATCTGGATGTGAAACTGGAGCAGACCGGATTAGCTGCCCACCTTGATTTATTACTTTCCACCCATACCTTTGGATATCCGAAAGAGGATCCGCGTCTCTGGCAGGCCGTTCAGCAACATACTGCGTTTGACAGCGCGCGCACGCTATTCATTGATGACAGCGAAGCGATTCTGGATGCAGCGACAAGTTGGGGCATTCGCTGGTGCTTAGGCGTCAGCAATCCGGATTCCGGTCGGCCCGATCAATCTTTCCAGCGTCATCCGGCGGTAGGCGACTATCGTCAATTGTGCGAGACGCTGCGTTAAAGCAGGAGCCGCAATACCATGAAAGAGAAAGTGAGCGAAGGCGTGCGCCTCGATAAATGGCTGTGGGCCGCGCGCTTCTATAAAACGCGTGCGCTGGCACGTGAAATGGTGGAAGGCGGCAAAGTGCACTACAACGGTCAGCGCAGCAAGCCGAGCAAACTGGTGGAGCTGAATGCCGAATTAACGCTGCGCCAGGGCAACGATGAGCGCACGGTGGTGATCACCGCAGTGACCGATCAGCGCCGCCCGGCCAGCGAAGCCCAGGCGCTGTATGCCGAAACCGCCGCCAGCATCGACAAGCGCGAGAAAACTGCGCTGGCACGTAAGATGAATTCACTAACCATGCCGCACCCCGATCGTCGCCCGGATAAGAAAGAGCGCCGCGATCTGATGAAATTTAAATTGTCGGGCGATAAATAACGCGCCCCAACGAGAGAAACACTATGTCTACAAACGATCAACTGCACCGTTATCTTTTCGAAAACGTCGCCGTGCGCGGCCAGCTGGTAAATGTGACCGAAACCTGGCGTGAAATTGTCGAAAATCACGACTACGTTGAGCCGGTAAAAACCTTGCTGGGCGAGCTGCTGGTGGCCACCAGCCTGCTGACGGCAACGCTGAAGTTTGACGGTGATATCACGGTGCAGTTGCAGGGCGACGGTCCGCTGACGCTGGCGGTGATCAACGGTAACAACCGTCAGGAGTTGCGTGGCGTGGCGCGCGTGCAAGAAGACGCAGAGATCGCACCGGGCAGCAGCCTGAAAGAGATGGTCGGCAACGGCTATCTGGTGATCACCATCTCGCCAGAGAAAGGCGAGCGCTATCAAGGCGTGGTTGGCCTGGAAGCGGATACGCTGGCGGGTTGTCTGGAAGATTACTTCATGCGTTCTGAGCAGCTGCCAACGCGCCTGTTTATCCGCACCAGCGACAAAGGCGCAGCCGGTATTCTGCTGCAAGTGTTGCCTGCGCAAGAGTCGAACCTCGATGATTTCAATCACCTCGCTACGCTGACGGAAACCGTGAAAAGCGAAGAGCTGATCGAATTGCCAGCGACCGACGTGTTGTGGCGTCTGTACCATCAAGAAGAAGCCACGGTGTTTGACCCAACGCCGGTGAGCTTCAAGTGCACCTGTTCACGCGAGCGCTGTGGCGAAGTGCTGAGCACGCTTCCAGTGGAAGAAGTAAACGAAATCCTCGAAGAGGATGGCGAAATCGACATGAATTGCGACTATTGCAATTCGCATTACGTGTTCGATGCGGTAGATATTGCCGCCCTTCGCAACGCGCCAACCAACAACAGCGATCAAGTACATTAATCACCTGCCGGGCGGTTCATCCGCCCGCTTTCCTGCTGAACGTATCCCTATCATTTATCACGGTTATTAGCTAAATAACGCTGACTTTAGTTTCATAAGTGGCAGATTTCTCTACTTGTCACGTTCCAGCTCGCATTTCTGACTATCTTCTCTTTTCCGCCGTGCTCAGAAGAGTACACTGCGCGCGATCTGCCCTGCGTGGCTATGCAGGCAGGCAGCAGAATCACCCCATAAAAAATATGCAGTAACAGATACCGATTAAAGGAGCAGTCACATGCGCGTTAACGGCCTGACATCGCAAGACCTCGCCTCTATGGGCATCAGCGGCACCACCGAAGTGGTGTACAACCCTGATTTCGACACCCTGTTTCAGGAAGAAACTCGCCCAGAGCTGGAAGGTTATGCGCGAGGCATTCTGACGCAGAGCGGTGCTATTGCCGTGGATACCGGCATCTTCACGGGTCGCTCGCCAAAAGATAAGTACATCGTTCGGGATGACACCACGCGCGACACGCTGTGGTGGAACGATGTCGGCAACGGCAAAAATGATAACCAGCCGCTGTCACAGGAAACCTGGCAGGCGTTAAAAGACCGCTGCACCCAGCAGCTTTCCGGCAAACGTCTGTTTGTGATTGATGCGTTCTGCGGTGCCAATCCCGACACGCGCCTCAGCGTGCGCTTCGTGATGGAAGTGGCGTGGCAGGCACACTTCGTCAAAAACATGTTTATCCGCCCGAGCGAAGCCGAACTGGCTGACTTCAAACCGGATTTCGTGGTGATGAATGCCGCGCAGTGCACTAATCCAGACTGGCAGGCGCAAGGTCTGCACTCCGAGAACTTCGTCGCCTTCAACCTGACCGAACGCATGCAGCTGATTGGCGGCACCTGGTACGGCGGCGAAATGAAGAAAGGTCTGTTCGCCATCATGAACTACCTGCTGCCGCTGAAAGGCATCGCTTCGATGCACTGTTCGGCTAACGTCGGTAAAGCGGGCGATGTAGCAGTGTTCTTCGGCCTGTCCGGTACCGGCAAAACCACTTTGTCCACCGATCCGGATCGCCAGCTGATTGGCGATGACGAACACGGCTGGGATGACGATGGCGTGTTCAACTTTGAAGGTGGCTGCTACGCCAAAACCATCAACCTGTCTGAGCAGGCGGAGCCGGAAATCTACCGCGCGATTCGCCGCGATGCGCTGCTGGAAAACGTGGTGGTGCGCGCCGATGGCACCGTTGATTACGCCGACGGCAGCAAGACCGAGAACACCCGCGTCTCGTATCCGATTGAGCATATCGAAAACATCGTGCAGCCGGTGTCCAAAGCGGGCCATGCCAAGCGAGTGATTTTCCTCACCGCCGATGCCTTTGGCGTACTGCCGCCGGTTTCACGCTTAACGCCGGAACAGACGCAGTATCACTTCCTGTCTGGCTTTACCGCCAAACTGGCCGGTACCGAGCGCGGCGTTACGCAGCCAACGCCAACCTTCTCCGCCTGTTTCGGCGCGGCGTTCCTGACGCTGCACCCCACGCAATATTCCGACGTGCTGGTGAAGCGGATGGAAGCGGCAGGTGCGCAGGCGTATCTGGTGAATACCGGCTGGAACGGCAGCGGTAAGCGCATTTCGTTGAAAGACACGCGCGCCATCATCAATGCGATTCTGGCCGGTGAGCTGGATGAGGTTGAGACTGAAACCTTGCCGGTGTTCAACCTGCAGATACCTAAAGTTCTGCCGCAGGTGAATAGCGCGATTCTCGATCCGCGCCGCAGCTGGCCGACAGAAGCGGCCTGGCAGCAAGCCGCGCAGGATCTGGCGCAGCGCTTTATTACGAACTTCGAGAAGTATACGGATAACGACGCCGGTAAGGCGTTGGTGCAAGCCGGGCCGCAGTTGTAAGTTAAAATCTGATGGGGCATTTGTGCCCATCAGATTTTGTAGGGTGGGCATTTATGCCCACCTGGTCAATAACCGCAACATTCCCAATGATCACGAACTGTGATTAATACTCACCACCGCCGTACTGCTATTACCTTCCGGAATCGGCAACCAGGCACGAATCCGTAATCCGCCGCGATCGCTATCACCAATCTCCAGCGAACCTTCATGCGCATCGATAATACGCTGCACAATCGCTAAACCGAGGCCGGTGCCGCTGGTGCTGCGCGCGCTGTCGCCGCGCACAAACGGCTGGAACAGATGCTGTAGCTGATCCGGCTTGATGCCCGGACCATCATCTTCCACCTGGAACCACGCGCGGTTGAGCTCCTTGCCGCTGCTGACCTTAATCCATCCGTTGCCATAACGCGCCGCGTTGACCACCAGATTCGCCAGCGCGCGCTTGATTGATAGCGGGTTGATATCCAGCATCAAATCCTCGGACATCACCGCATTCTCAATCTCGCGCTCGTAGCCGCTCTCTGCCGCCACCACTTCGCCCAGTACGCTGTTCAGGTCGGCGCGCTCGGTCTGCATCTCCTGACCGGTGCGCAGATAATCGATGAACTGCTCGATGATCGCGTTGCACTCTTCGATATCTTTGTTGATCGACTCCGCCAGATAACCATCCTGCTCGCCCATCATCTCGGTGGCGAGACGAATACGCGTTAACGGCGTACGCAAGTCATGGCTGACACCCGCCATCAACAAGGTACGATCGTCGGCCAACTGCTTCACACCGGCCGCCATCTGGTTAAACGCCCGCGTTACCGAACGCACTTCCGACGCGCCGTATTCACGCAGCGGCGGCGGAATAATGCCTTTACCGACCTGTAACGCCGCATGCTCCAGATCCACCAAGGGTCGGTTCTGGATGCGGATAAACAGCCAGGCGCCGCCAATCGCCAGCAGCATAATCGCCAGCGTGTAGCGGAACAGCGGTGAGAAGTCGCCCTGATGAATTTCGGTGAGCGGCACGCGCACCCAGATATCTGGCGACAGCCAGGTTTTCAGCCACACCACCGGCGAGTTTTTATTCACCTCGACACGGACATCGGTGGGACCGCCCAGCTGCTGGCCCATCTGCTCACTGAGGAATTCGTAATGTTGCGCCCAGCGCAAACCGCTCTCTTCCGCCGCCGCGTTGGTATACAACGAGATGCCCAGCTCACGATAAATTTCGCGTCGGAAGGCCGGCGGCACTTCCAACTGAGTTCCATCTTCCAGCTGCAGCCGATCGGTCATCAACATACGCACTTCGTACGCGAGGACCTTATTGAACTGCTGCAAGCTGGGAAGAATGGCGAAATTGAGCACCACCAAATAGGTTGTTACCAGGCTGACGAACAGCAAGGTAACAATCAATAACAAGGTGCGGGCAAACGAACTGCGGGGTGAGAAGCGCAATCGCCTCATGCTTTGCTGCCGTCCGGAACGAATACGTAGCCAAGACCCCAAACGGTCTGAATGTAACGTGGATGCGCTGGATCTTCTTCCACCATGCGGCGCAGACGCGAAATCTGCACGTCGATGGAGCGTTCCATGGCGCTGTATTCACGGCCACGGGCCAGGTTCATCAGCTTATCGCGTGACAGCGGCTCACGCGGATGGCTCACCAGCGCTTTCAGCACGGCAAACTCACCGCTGGTCAGCGGCATTGGCTCATCTTCACGGAACATCTCGCGGGTGCCGAGGTTCAGCTTGAACTTACCGAAAGCGATAACCGCTTCTTCCTGCGAAGGCGCGCCTGGCAATTCGTTGGCCTGACGACGCAGTACGGCACGAATACGCGCTAGCAGCTCGCGCGGGTTAAACGGTTTTGGAATGTAGTCATCCGCACCGATTTCCAGACCGACGATACGATCCACTTCCTCGCCTTTCGCGGTGACCATGATGATCGGCATCGGGTTGCTTTGACTGCGCAAACGGCGGCAGATAGACAAACCATCTTCGCCCGGCAACATCAAATCAAGCACCATCAGGTGGAAGGATTCGCGGGTTAACAGACGATCCATCTGCTCGGCGTTGGCAACGCTACGCACCTGAAAGCCCTGCTCGGTGAGATAGCGCTCCAGCAACGCACGCAAACGCATATCATCATCGACGACCAGAATTTTGTAGTTCTCTTGCATGTTCAACTCCCAAAGGCGCCATTGCCTGAGCCAATATTGTTAAAAAAAGAGGCCTCAGTGTGACAGTCATTAATGGTTTATATTCTAGCCGAAATTGTTACAAAGCATATTAAACAGCAGCTTATATTTATTTTTAGCCCTGAAATGCGCTTCGCTTCGCGTTTTTTATCTGTGCTTTCAAGCCGCTTAGCGCTTATCTGAAAATTTGGCGCATTTTCTTTCTGTTACTGGTTCATGACAAAAAATCCCGCCGCCAGAGAGGTGTTCAGGGCGATTTGGCTTAAGGTGATGGTGAAGAATAGGCCTGCGTTATAGTGATGGCAGCATAAAATAGGGCATTTCTCATCGGGAGTGCGCATCTGTTTTCGGAACAATACCTTGCCGATGAAAAACAAGGCCAGCGTTAAATTAATTCCTACAAATCAATCAGTAATCTCCTCTTTCCTCCATTCTCACGATCTCCGACACTGGATTCGTACCTGTTGTTATTGAGTTCACGTGGAGAGAGAAAAATGAAAAAAACGGTAATTCTGCTGGGCGCACTGGTACTGACCAGCGTCACTCAGGTTCAGGCGGCCACCAGCGCCGGCGAAGCGGCGGGCGCGCAGGCATCCACCACGGCGAAGGGTAACTCAGACGCGATCGGTGTTGGCGCAGTCGGCGCACTGCTCGGCGTGGCGCTGGCAACCATGGGCGGCGGCGATAAAGGTGGCAGCACATCCACCACCACCGCAACCCAGGCCGGTAAATAATGCCCGTAGGGTCGCCATTAATGGCGACCGCTTCATGCTCAACTGACCATTTATCGCGACCCGCTACGGCGTCTCTTTCACATATTCAATGCTGTTAACGAACCACAACTTCTGCCCTTCCGGGGTGTTGACCACCACTTCATCATCCACTTCTTTCTTGATCAGCGCGCGCGCCATCGGTGAATCGATTGAGATGTACTCTTTCATGGTCTCGCCATAAATTTCATCCGGGCCAACAATGCGAAAACGCTTCACATCGCCCTGCTCATTCTCCACTTGCACCCAGGCACCAAAGAACACTTTGCCCTCCTGCTGCGGCGCGTAATCAACAATTTTCAGATCGGCGAGGCATTTGCGCAGATAGCGCACCCGGCGATCGATCTGGCGCAGCAGACGTTTGTTGTAGGTGTAATCGGCGTTTTCGGAGCGATCGCCGAGGCTAGCCGCCCAGGAGACGATTTTGGTCACTTCCGGACGCTTTTCATTCCACAAATGGTCGTGTTCGGCACGCAGCTTGTTATAGCCTTCGCGGGTAATCAGTTGGGTTTTCATGACTTCAACTCGTGGTGACGGCGGTTCTTCGCAGCAAAGAGGCTAACAATAAGCGACCGATTGACCATCAGCAAGATTGCGCGCGCTGCATTCAGAAAAAGACGGATTCACGGGCCACCGGCTGGCAATTTTCGGCCTCATTCCGTATAACTGTCCGCTATTTCCAACCCTGTGTAAGCATTGTTAATGATGATGAAAGATTCACTGAGCCAGATTATCGCAGGTGAGCTGAAGGCACGCGCCGACCAGGTTGATGCTGCCGTTCGCTTACTTGATGAAGGGAACACCGTGCCGTTTATCGCACGTTATCGTAAGGAAGTGACCGGTGGACTCGACGACACCCAGCTGCGTTTGCTGGAGAGCCGTCTGAGTTACCTGCGCGAGCTGGACGATCGTCGCCAGTCGATTCTGAAATCCATCGACGAACAGGGCAAACTCACGCCTGAGCTCGCCACCGCCATCAACAGCACGCTGAATAAAACCGAGCTGGAAGACCTTTACCTGCCGTACAAACAGAAGCGTCGCACGCGCGGACAGATCGCTATTGAAGCCGGTCTGGAACCGCTGGCCGACACGCTATGGCAGGCCCCATCGCAGGATCCCGAGCAGCTGGCCGCTGGCTACGTTGATGCCGACAAAGGTGTCGCCGACGTGCGCGCGGCGCTGGATGGCGCGCGCTACATCCTGATGGAGCGCTTTGCCGAAGACGCTACGCTGCTGGCGAAAGTGCGTGAATATCTGTGGAAGAACGCCCATGTGGTGGCGCGCGTGGTGGAAGGTAAAGAGGAAGAAGGCGCGAAATTCCGCGACTACTTCGATCACCACGAAGCGCTAAGCGGCGTACCGTCGCACCGTGCGCTGGCGATGTTCCGTGGCCGCAACGAAGGCGTGCTGCAGCTGTCGCTGAATGCCGATCCGCAGTTCGACGAAGCCCCGCGTGAAAGCTATGGCGAAACGCTGATCGCCGAACACCTCAAGCTGCGCCTGAATAACGCGCCGGCGGATAGCTGGCGTAAAGCAGTGGTGAGCTGGACCTGGCGCATCAAAGTCTTGCTGCACCTCGAAACCGAATTGATGGGCACCATTCGTGAACGCGCCGAAGATGAAGCCATCAACGTGTTTGCCCGTAACCTGCACGATCTGCTGATGGCCGCGCCTGCCGGCATGCGCGCCACCATGGGCCTCGATCCGGGCTTGCGTACCGGTGTGAAAGTTGCGGTGGTGGATGCCACCGGCAAGCTGGTCGCGACCGATACTATTTATCCGCACACCGGCCAGGCGGCGAAAGCGGCCACCGCCGTGGCGGCGTTGTGTGCGAAACATCAGGTTGAACTGGTGGCGATTGGTAACGGCACCGCCTCGCGCGAAACCGAGCGATTCTTCCTCGACGTGCAGAAGCAGTTCCCGCAAATCAACGCGCAGAAAGTGATTGTCAGCGAAGCCGGTGCATCGGTCTATTCGGCATCTGAGCTGGCGGCGCTGGAGTTCCCGGATCTCGACGTGTCGATTCGTGGCGCGGTTTCCATTGCACGTCGCCTGCAGGACCCGCTCGCCGAGCTGGTTAAAATCGACCCGAAATCGATCGGTGTAGGCCAATATCAGCACGACGTCAGCCAAAGCCAGCTGGCGAAGAAGCTGGATGCGGTGGTGGAAGACTGCGTAAACGCCGTCGGTGTCGATCTCAACACCGCATCTGTGGCGCTGCTCACTCGCGTGGCCGGTTTAACCCGCATGATGGCGCAGAATATTGTCAGCTGGCGCGATGAGAATGGCCGCTTCCAGAACCGTCAGCAGCTGCTGAAGGTGAGCCGCCTCGGGCCAAAAGCCTTTGAGCAGTGCGCGGGCTTCCTGCGCATCAACCACGGCGATAACCCGCTGGATGCCTCAACCGTGCACCCGGAAGCCTATCCGCTGGTCGAGCGCATTCTGGCCGCCACCGAGCAGGCGCTGAATGAGTTGATGGGCAATCCAGGCGGTCTGCGCGATCTCAATGCACGCGACTTCACCGATGAGCGCTTCGGCTTGCCAACGGTCACAGACATCATCAAAGAGCTGGAAAAACCGGGCCGCGATCCGCGTCCTGAGTTTAAAACCGCGCAATTTGCTGAAGGCGTGGAAACGCTTAACGATCTGCTGCCGGGCATGGTGCTGGAAGGCGCCGTCACCAACGTTACCAACTTCGGTGCTTTCGTCGATATCGGCGTGCATCAGGACGGTTTGGTGCATATCTCTTCCCTTTCCGACAAGTTCGTTGAAGATCCTCATCAGGTGGTGAAGGCCGGCGATATCGTCAAAGTGAAGGTGATGGAAGTGGATATGCAGCGTAAGCGTATTGCGCTCACCATGCGTCTGGACGAGCAGCCAGGTGAAAGCAATGCGCGCGGCGGCAACCGCAGCGCGGGCAAAGAAAACGCCCGCCCGACAGCCAATAACAAAGGCCGTGGCAAACCGGCCAGCGCTCCGGCGGGCAACAGCGCCATGGGTGATGCGCTCGCCGCCGCCTTCAAAAAACGTTAAGTTCCTGCCTTAAACACGCGCGGAGACATCCCGTCTCCGCGCGCATACCGCCTTGATAATTCTGCTCGTCCATCTACGCTTTGAAAAAATGACCTGCCGCGTGGCCCTGCGATCCAATGGATATTATCAA
Source organism: Enterobacter sp. Sphag1F (assembly GCF_014193275.1). NCBI lineage: Bacteria > Pseudomonadati > Pseudomonadota > Gammaproteobacteria > Enterobacterales > Enterobacteriaceae > Enterobacter > Enterobacter sp. Sphag1F. The sequence continues at coordinate 13,293 of NZ_JACHZD010000009.1, forward strand.
CGCCTTAATCGATGAGATTTATCACGGCAGCTTTCCGCTCGCGGCGCGTGAACGCCTGCTTTCGAACATTCGTGCCGCGCGCGATACGGTAAAACTGCCGCGCAAGGCGCACTGGGATGAGAAAGATGTGGTGCTGATCACTTACGCCGATCAGTTCCGTGAACCCGAACAGCCAACCCTCGCCAGCTTTTCGCGTTTTTATCAGCAGCATCTGCAATCCACTTTCAGCTTGGTGCATCTGTTGCCGTTTTTTCCCTACTCTTCGGACGATGGCTTCTCGGTTATCGATTATCACCAGGTCAATCCGATCTGCGGCGACTGGCAGCACATCAGCGCGCTGCACAGCGAAACGCGCCTGATGTTCGATTTTGTCTGCAACCACATGTCGGCGCACAGCCGCTGGTTTCAGCACTTTCTGGCGCAGGATCCTGGTTGGGATGATTTCTTTATCAGCATGCCGCCCGCCACCGATCTCAGTGCGGTGACGCGTCCACGCACCTCGCCGCTGCTCACGCCGTTTGCGATGGCCGACGGCGAAACGCGCTATATCTGGACCACCTTCAGCGCCGACCAAATCGACCTCAACTTTGGCAATCCGGAAGTGCTGATTCGCATGGTTGATGTGCTGCTCGATTACCTGATCAAAGGCGCGGATTATGTGCGGCTCGACGCAGTCGGCTACATGTGGAAGACGCCGGGCACTAACTGCATTCACCTGCCGAAAACGCATCAGCTGGTGAAGCTGTTTCGCGCCATCGCCAATGAAGTCGCGCCCGGCACGGTGATCGTTACCGAAACCAACGTGCCGCATAAAGACAACATCAGCTATTTCGGCAACGGCAAAGATGAAGCGCAAATGGTGTATCAGTTTTCGCTGCCGCCGCTGGTGCTGCACGCCATTCATTCCGGATCGGCGCGTGCGCTGCGTCAGTGGGCCAGCACGCTGGATTTGGGCGGCGGCACCACGACTTTCTTTAACTTTCTTGCCTCGCACGACGGCATAGGACTGAATCCGGCACGCGGCATTTTGTCGGAAGTGGAGATTGTGGCGCTGGTGCGCGATTTAGCGCTGGAAGGCGCGCTGGTCTCGTACAAGAACAATGCTGATGGCACCACCAGCCCATACGAAATCAACGTCACCTATTTTGATGCGCTGAATCAGCAAGGCGACGACGATGACACGCGGCTGCGTCGCTTTCTGCTGGCGCACGCCATTCTGCTGTCGTTTCCCGGCGTACCGGCGATCTACATCCAAAGTATTCTTGGTTCACGCAACGATAACGACGGCGTGCGCGCCGCCGGTCACAACCGCGCCATCAATCGTCAGAAATATGATCTGCATGAAATGGAGCAGTGGATCAGCGGCAGCAATCCGCTACGTCAGCAGGTGTATGAACGCCTCAGCGCACTGATTCAGCTGCGTACGCGACAATCCGCATTTCATCCCGATAACCCGATGACGCTGCTGGAGAGCGAGAATACCTTGCTGGTGCTGCGTCGCCATCAGCCGGATAGCGAAGAGGGTTTGCTGTGCGTGTTTAATCTCAGTAACCATGACGTGACGACGCAGTTACCGCTGACGCGGCTTGTGCAGGATGTGATTAGCGGGGAGAAGCTGGATGGCAGCCAGCCTTTGACGCTGGCTGCGTGGCAGTTTATGTGGCTGCGGTAAACTCCATTATCAGCTGCGTAAATTCATCCGGGTGAGAAATGAAAGGCGCATGCGCGGCTTTCTCCATCACTACCGAGGATGAATCTGGCCAGCGAGCCTCCAGTTCTTCTGCGATACGACGCGGCACCAGCCCATCGAGATAGCCGTAAATGCGCAGGAACGGCAACGGCAGATCGTCGAGCTCGGCACGCAAATCGTCCTGACGCAAAATCTCTAATCCCCCTTCCAGCACCTCAACCGACGGCATCGGCTGGGATAACACCACCTCTTTCAGCTGACGCGCATCCAGTCGTGCGTTTTCCGTGCCCATGGTTTGCAGTGCCAGAAAGCGCTCCACGGTGCGCTGAAAATCAGTGCTGAGCTGCTGCTGAAAATTTTGCAGTGTTTCAGGTTTGATGCCCGGCCATTCATCACGCGCGGTAAAACACGGCGATGAGGCGACGGTGATCAGCGCTGCAACGCGCTGCGGCTGGGTTAACGCCAGCTGGCTAGCAACTAATCCGCCCAGCGACCAGCCGAGCAGCACTGCGCGATCGGGTAACTGTGGCAACAACCGTTGCGCCATTTCCGCTAAGGTCAGCGGCCCAAAACCCTGGCTGCGGCCAAAGCCCGGCAGATCCACCAGATGCAGGCGAAAATGCGGGCTGAGTCGCGGAATCATGTTTTGCCACACTTCGGCGTTCAAACCCCAGCCGTGCAGCAGCACAAGATCGCGATCGCCCGTGCCTGTGGTGTGCCAGTAAAGCGAACTCATCGGTTACACTCCGGAAAAGTGAAAAGGAGGTCGCTATGCTACCAATCCCGGCACTGTGTTGGCTATGCCGCCTGCCGCTACAGATTGCCAGCCACGGCTTATGCGGCCGCTGCGTGCAGCAGATTCCGCGTCTGCCAGCGCTCTGCCCGTGCTGCGGATTACCGGCTAGCGGAACGCAACCTTGCGGGCGCTGCCTGCGCCGTCCGCCGCCGTGGCAGAGCCTGAGCTGCGTCAGCGATTACCTGCCGCCGCTGAGTGATTGGGTGCAGCAGCTGAAGTTTTCTCGCGTAACCGCACTCAGAGTGATGCTGGCGCGGCTGATTTTGTTAAAATTGTTAACAATGCGTCGTGATTACCGGCTGCCGCGTGTAGATTTGGTGCTGAGCGTACCGCTGCATCGTCGGCGCGCCTGGCAACGCGGCTATAATCAGGCGGCGCTGCTGGCAAAACCGCTGGCTCGCTGGCTGGGCTGTGAATATCGCGAAGGGGTAAAGCGTGTACGACACGGCGCGGTACAGCACTCATTGAGCGCCAGCGCGCGTAAAAAGAACCTGCGCGGTGCCTTTCGCCTTGAAATGCCGGTGCGCGGACGCCATATCCTGCTTATCGACGATGTTGTGACGACCGGAAGTACCGTGGCGGAAATTAGCCGCATCCTGCTGGCGCAAGGCGCGGCCAGCGTACACATTGGTTGCCTGTGCCGTACCTTGTAGAGCGTCGGTGTTGGGCGTATTATAACCAAGTAATTTAGTCAACTATTGAGCAATCGCCATGATCGTTATTACTGATGCTGCGCAAGAGCACTTCTCAAAATTGCTGTCCAAACAAGAAGATGGCACTCAGATTCGCGTATTCGTCATTAATCCGGGTACGCCAACCGCAGAATGCGGTGTTTCTTACTGCCCACCCGATGCAGTAGAAGCGACTGATACCGAATTTAAGTTCGAAAAACTGTCAGCCTATGTTGATGAGCTGAGCGCACCGTACCTCGATGACGCGGAAATCGACTTTGTCACCGACAACCTCGGTTCGCAGCTGACGCTGAAAGCGCCAAACGCCAAAATGCGTAAAGTCTCTGACGATGCGCCAATGGTGGAACGCGTGGAATATCTGCTGCAAGCGCAGATTAACCCGCAGCTGGCTGGCCACGGCGGTCGCGTATCGCTGATGGAAATCACCGATGACGGCATCGCCATTCTGCAATTCGGCGGTGGCTGTAACGGTTGTTCGATGATCGACGTGACGCTGAAAGATGGCATCGAGAAAGAGCTGCTGGCAGCTTTCCCTGAGCTGAAAGGCGTGCGTGATTTGACCGAGCACCAGCGCGGCGAACACTCGTACTACTGATTTAGCACGCGGCAGCGACCCGACGCTGCCGCGCGTTCTCTAACGCTTCCTGCGCCCTGTATTGACCGCAGTTAGCAAGCCCGGCACTTTTCCTCTGAACATCTCTTCTAAAGTGACGCTTAACTTGCGCCGCCAGTTTGGATATTCATTTACCGTGCCCGGCACGTTGACCGGTGAAGACATAGCCAGCCAATCTTCCGGTTGCAGCCCCAGTAATGCGCTGTTTGTTTGCGCCAGATAGCGGTGGAAGCCGCGATTGAGCACCGGTGTGAAGGACACTCGGCTGGCAACGAAGCTTTGGCGCGCAGGCAACGTATTCATCTGATGCAGCGCATCCAATAGCGCCTGTTTTTGTTTATCCCTTTGTCCCAGCAAGGGAATCAACACGCTCTCTTTGTACAAGCCCAGTTTGTGCCCCAGAGAAAGATCCTTAAATCCCCAGAATCCCGCCAACGTCGGCAAATCATGGGTACTGGCGCTGGCAATCGACTGCGCGGGATACTCGTGCGGCTGACGATAGCTTCCGTCGTCGTGCTGCTCAAAGAACAACACTTTCCACGAGAAAATGCCGCTGTTGCGCAGCAGGCTGACGATCTCTTTCGGCACCGTACCGAGATCTTCACCGATCACCATGCAGCGATGGCGCTGACTCTCCAGCGCAAGGATTGCCAGCAGATCGTGCACCGGATACGCCACGTAAGCGCCTTTATCCGCGCTTTCACCGTAGGGAATCCACCACAAACGCAGCAATGCCATGACGTGATCGATACGCAAGGCGCCGCAGTCGCGCATATTGGCGCGCAGCAGATCGATAAACGGTTGATAGCCACGCGCGCGCATCACATGCGGATCGAGCGGCGGCAAACTCCAGTTTTGTCCCTGCGGACCGAGACGATCCGGCGGCGCGCCGACGGATGCACCGAGTTTATACAATTCCGGATCCTGCCAGGTTTCCGCGCTGCCCTGCGCCACGCCGACCGCTAAGTCGCGATATAATCCTACTTCCATGCCAAGTTGCTGGCTGATCTGGCAGCAGATGGCGAACTGCTCTTGCGCTACCCACTGCAACCAACTCCAGAATTGAATCTCATCCTCATGCTGCGCGCACCATTGCTGCACCTCCGGCAACAAGGCATTGCGCCAGCCTTCCGGCCAGTTCGCCCAACCCCATTCATCGGGATGTTGCTGGCTGCGCTCGGCGAGAATGCCATCAAAAGCTGCCTGATAACGCAGATGATCGCCGCCCTCGACGATAAATTGCTGGAACGAAGCATCATCAGCGGCGCGAGGCTGAAAGCGCTGCCAGGCAAAGCGCAGCGCCGTCAATTTCAGTTCGGCCACCGCGCTGTAATCGACAAACTCGGCCGCGCGCGCTTGCTCCAGCGCCTTACGTGTTTTCGCCATTTGCCACCAACGCTGCGCTGCTTCGCTGTGCTGGAAATCCTCCAGCCGGTTCACGTCGATATACAACACGTTAAGCCAGCGGCGCGAAGTTGGGCTGTAAGGACTGGCGTTTTCTGGCTGTGCAGGATAAAGCGCATGTAAAGGATTGAGGCCGACAAAGTCACCGCCATAATCGGCGACCTTCTCCAGCATTTGCGCTAAATCGCCGAAATCACCAATGCCCCAATTGTCATCCGATCGCAGCGTGTAGAGCTGCACCAGCGCGCCCCACAGTTTCTCTCCTTGCTCGATGGATTCGGGGATAAAGCAACGACGCGGCGCGATGATAATGCGCGTCTGCCACTGCTGGCGGCCTTTGCGCAACGTGAGCTGGTGATAACCTTGTGACAAACGCGGCGGCAATGTCAGCAATTCCCCGCCTTGCACCTCGCCGTTGAAGCTTTTGCCCTGTTCAGTTTGTAGCTGCCAGGAAAAAGTGCCGCTGCCTTGTGGCGTCAGTTGGCGCTTGCTGCGTGCGGCAAAGACCTGCACCGGCGGCAGCGGTGGCGCTTTGCCGGTTGGCGTTTCCATCACCGCCAGCAGCGCACGTTTGGTGTCATCGCTGATGGTTTCAGGCTCGCCGTGAGCGTTGATAAAGCGCAGCGAAATGCCGGCATCCTGTGCCGCCTGATCCAGCTTGTTAAGCGTCATCACTTCTCCGGAATTTGTAGGGTCGCCATTCATGGCGACCGAAATATCGATTATCGTGCCGCCTGCCAAATCCGCTGCTGGTAATCGCGAATCGAGCGGTCAGAACTGAAACGGCCGGTATGAGCGGTATTCAGAATGGCTGCACGCGTCCAGGCTTCCTGATTCTTCCACAACGCTTCCACCTGCTGCTGTGCGGCGATGTAGGCATCAAAGTCAGCCAGCACCAGCCAGGGATCGCCATTTTTGGTCAGGCTTTGCAGCATCAGGTCAAACGCGTGCTTATCGCCGTCGCTGAACTTGCCCTTCTCCAACTCCTTCAGCAAACCATCCAGATAAGGATTCTGTTTGCGCAGCTTTTTCGGACTGTAGCCGCCCGCCTTCAGCGCCTTCACCTCGTCCACGCTGTTACCGAAAATAAAGATATTCTTCGCGCCTACCGCTTCGGCAATCTCCACGTTGGCGCCGTCCAGCGTGCCAATGGTTAACGCGCCATTGAGCGCCAGCTTCATATTGCCGGTGCCAGAAGCTTCATAACCGGCGGTGGAAATCTGCTCGGAGAGATCGGCAGCCGGAATCATCAGCTCTGCGGCGGTGATGCGGTAATCCGGGATAAACACCACTTTGAGGCGATCGCCGACGCGCGGATCGTTGTTGATCACCTCCGCCACTTTGTTGATGGCATAGATGATGTTTTTGGCGAGGTAATAGCCGGGCGCGGCTTTGGCGCCAAACAGAAACACGCGCGGTACAAAATCGGGGTTATCCGGGTTGTCGCGCAACTGACGATAGCAGTGCAGCATATGCAGCAAACTGAGGTGCTGACGTTTGTACTCGTGCAGCCGCTTGATCTGCACGTCAAACAGCGCATCCGGATTGATATCAATACCGGTCACACGCTTGATGTAGAGCGTTAAGCGCTGCTTGTTTTGCTGCTTGATGTCGCGGAACTGCTGACGAAACACCTTCTTGCGGGCGAAAGGTGCCAGCCACGCCAGCGCATCAAGATCGTTGGCCCACTCAACCTGCAAACTGTCATCAATCAGCGTCGACAGCAGCGGATTGCATTGTTTCAACCAGCGGCGCGGCGTAATGCCGTTGGTGACGTTATGGAATTTATTCGGCCACAGCAGGTGATACTCCGGGAACAGATCTTTCACCACCAGCTCGGAGTGCAGCGCCGCCACGCCGTTGACGGCGAAACAGCTCACCACGCACAGGTTCGCCATGCGCACCTGACCGTCGGCCACCACCGCCAGCTTGTGCCAGGTGACTTTGTCGTCCGGCCACTGTTTCTTCACCACCTTTTTCAGGCGGCGATTAATCTCACGGATAATCAACATATGGCGCGGCAGCAGGTCACGCACCAGCTTCTCATCCCAACGCTCCAGCGCTTCCGGCATCAGCGTGTGATTGGTATACGCAAAGGTGCGGCTGGTAATGTGCCACGCATCGTCCCAACTCAATTGATGCTCATCCAGCAGCACGCGCAGCATCTCCGGAATGGCGATGGTGGGATGCGTGTCGTTAAGCTGGATCACTTCGAAATCAGGCAAAGTGCGAATGGCTCGCCCGGCGAGATGATGACGCCGCAGAATATCGCCCACCGCGCAGGCGCACTGGAAATATTGCTGCATCAGGCGCAACCGCTTACCTTCGGCATGATTATCATTGGGATAGAGCACTTTGGTCAGCTTGTCGGCTTCGATGCCTTGCTGCTCAGCCTGCAGGAATTGGCCGTTGTTAAACGCGGTGAGATCGAACGGCTGCGCGCTAGTGGCTTTCCACAGTCGCAGCGGCAAAGTGATGCCGTTGCGATAACCGACCACCGGCAAATCCCAGGCTTCACCTTTAAGGTGAATTTTAGGTCGCCAGAGGATGCTGCCATCGTGATTCTCTTTGACCTTGCCGCCGAGACCAACCTGCACATCCAGCGCGGCGTTATGGCGGAACCACGGATAGCGATCGCGCTGCCAGTCATCCGGCGCTTCCTGCTGCTGTCCATCGGCAAACGTCTGGCGAAACAAGCCGTATTGATAGTTGAGGCCGTGGCCCATCGCGGCCTGCCCAACGGTCGCCATTGAATCCATATAGCAGGCGGCCAAGCGCCCCAATCCGCCGTTGCCGAGTGCTGGATCCACTTCCTCTTCCAGCAGTTCGCTCAGCTCAACCTGATGTTCCGCCAGCGCGGCTTGCACCTCGTTGTACCAGCCAAGATTGAGCAGATTGTTGCCTGTCAAACGCCCCAGCAGAAACTCCATCGACAGATAGTTGACGTGACGCTGCCCTTGTTTAGGTGGCGCAGGTGGCTGCGTCGCCAGCATTTCTGCCAGCACGCTGCTCAGCGCCTGCCACCATTGGTGCGGTGTCATTTGCTGGGCGGAAGTGAGTCCAAGATGTTGCCATTGGCGGGTAAGAGCGGCGTCGAAACGTGTTTTATTGAATTTTTGCTGCGACATATCAATCCCTTCGTGTCCGTTAACGGTAAAGCCGGGGCGAGCGCAAGAGGTGAAAGGATAAGTAAAGCTGGGGCCGCAGAAAAAAGCGACAGGGAAATGTCAGTACCAGGAAAAAAATCGTGCACGCTGGGTATCAAACGGTCGCCATTCATGGCGACCGTTTACCAGGCTATCAACACAATTCGAGGTGAACTTCGTGCTGCTCAATCACTTTCAGCACGCTAGCCGGCGGGCTTTGGTCGGTATACATGTAATCAATCAGGCTCATATTGCCGAGGTTGACCATCGCATTGCGGCCAAACTTCGAGTGATCCACCACCAGCATCACGCAGCGTGAGTTTTCGATAATGGCGCGTTTGGTGCGCACTTCGTGATAATCGAACTCCAGCAGCGAACCATCCATATCAATGCCGCTGATACCGAGAATGCCGTAATCGAGACGAAACTGGGAAATGAAGTCCAGCGTCGCTTCGCCCATGATGCCGCCATCGCGCGTGCGCACTTCGCCGCCGGCGATAATCACGCGGAAATCCGGTTTCGCCATCAGCAGAATTGCTACGTTGAGGTTGTTGGTGACGACACGCAGATTATTGTGATTGAGCAGCGCATGTGCCACCGCTTCCGGCGTGGTGCCGATATCAATAAACAGCGTCGCGCCATCGGGGATCTGGCTCGCCACACGCTCGGCGATACGCGCTTTCTCCGCCGACCACATCATCTTACGATCCTGCCATGCGGTGTTTTCTGAGCTGGACGGCAACGCCGCCCCGCCGTGATGACGCATGATTTTGTTCTGATCGGCCAGGTCGTTCAGGTCACGCCGAATGGTTTGCGGGCTGACTTCAAAGTGATCCACCAGCTCTTCGGTACTGACATATCCCTGACGCCGGACCAGATCGATAATGGCGTCATGACGTTGCGTCTGCTTCACATCTCTCTCCTCGGCTCGTAGCCGCTTCTTTTATTGGTGCTGCTAACGACGCGTGATCTTACGCGTATCAACAAATGCCATCGCTAAACCCACCAGCAAGCCGGTGACGTGCGCGGCGTTGGCGATCGACAGACCAAATGCGCCGTACCAGCCAATCACCAACCATACGACCGCGAAGCCAATCAGGCCGCGCTCAAGATAAATACCACTTTCGGGATCACGCTCGCCGCGCAGCCAGCAGTAACCCATCAGCGCGTAAACCACACCCGACAAGCCACCAAACAGCACGCCGCTGAACTTGGCCTGCATCCAGCCGGTCAGCAGCGCCGAGATCAGCATAATCACAAACAGCTTGCCGCTGCCGAGACGCTTCTCGACCGCACCGCCGAGATACCACCACCACATCAGGTTGAACAGGATGTGCAGCAGCGAGAAGTGCAGCAGCGCATGGCTAAACCAGCGCCATACCTGGAAATATTGCGAAGAGTCCGCTGGCCACGCCAGCCAATCCAGCGCCACATCATCACCAACGATCTGCATCAGGATAAACACCGCGATGCAGGCGATCATGATGGTCATGGTGAGCGGACCTGCGCGTTCGCGAATGCTCGACCAGATGTTGGTGCGCTCGTAACGCAAGCCACTTTCGGTGCTGCCGCTATGCCAGCTGGCGGCCTGATAGCGCGGATGGTTGGGATCGCGCACAAACTGCGCGAGTTCGTTTTCGACCATCTCAAACTTGCTGTCATCGTCCAACATGATGACGAAGTGGCTTTCGCGCTCAATGCGTAGCGTCACGCCGCGTGTCGCCATGTAGTCGACAAACGCCTGCGCCATGCGCGGATTGTTAAACTGGGTGATGCGCATCATGCGGTGCTCTCCTTCCTTATGCGATGGGCTTAGGCGTCGCCGAGGGCAACCTGCGCCGGGAATGCCGCGCGCCAGGCGTCAAATCCGCCGTCAATGCTGTACGCCGCGCTGAATCCCTGGCCCAGCAAGAACTGCGCCGCGCCTTTGCTGCTGTTGCCGTGATAGCACATCACCAGCACCGGCAATGCCTGATTCGCGTTGGCGATGAAATCCGCCAGATTGTCATTGGTCAGATGCTGCGCGCCCGCCGCGTGGCCCATCATAAAGCTCTGCGGATCACGGATATCCACCAGCTGCGCACCTTGTGCCAGATGCTCTTGCGCCTGCAGGACATTAATACACTCGAAGGTTTCCATGGTGTCTCTCATTACTTGGTCACAATTAGCGGTTAAAAATTACCGGTGTTGCTGCCAGGTCGCCATGAATGGCGCCCCTACGATTGCCCGGTGTAGGGTCGCCATTCATGGCGACCTAAACATGCTCAACTCATAAGCATTACACAATTAGCGCCTAGTTTAACCTGAGAAGCCGCCGCGATAACCTGACAACCTTTATGGTTATGTGATTTTTTTCCTGTCGGAATGTTAGCTATATCACGCAAAAATGTTTTTATTCAGTTAACCGCTGGCGTCGATGTTGGTTTCCGATTATTATTACGCTCGAAAACGAACATTTTAGAACTATTCCGAACATCGGAGGAGATGACGTGGAAACCAAAGACCTGATCGTGATCGGCGGCGGCATTAACGGAGCCGGCATTGCAGTGGACGCTGCAGGACGCGGACTGTCGGTGCTGATGCTGGAGGCGCGGGATTTGGCCTGTGCAACCTCCTCTAACAGCTCGAAATTGATTCACGGCGGCCTGCGCTACCTTGAGCACTATGAATTCCGCCTGGTCGGTGAAGCCTTAGCAGAACGTGAAGTGCTGCTGAAAATGGCGCCGCACATCGCTTTCCCGATGCGTTTCCGTCTGCCGCACCGTCCGCATCTGCGTCCGGCGTGGATGATCCGCATGGGCCTGTTTATGTACGATCGCCTCGGCAAACGCACCACGCTACCGGGCAGTAAAAGCCTGCGTTTTGGCGCGGATTCGGCCCTCAAGCCGGAGATCACGCGCGGATTCGAATATTCTGACTGCTGGGTTGATGATGCGCGCATGGTGGTTCTCAACGCGCAGGAAGTGGAAAAACAGGGCGGCGAAGTGCGCACCCGCACTCGCGTGACCCGCGCCTGGCGTGAAGCCGGTTTGTGGATGGTGGAAGCCGAAGACATTGATACCGGCAAAACCTACACCTGGCGCGCTAAAGGTCTGGTCAATGCGGCCGGTCCGTGGGTAAAAGAGTTCTTCGACGATGGCCTGAAGCTGAAATCGCCGTACGGCATTCGTCTGATCAAAGGCAGCCACATTGTGGTGCCGCGCGTCCACCGCGAAAAGCAGGCATATATCCTACAGAACGAAGATAACCGTATCGTGTTTGTCATTCCGTGGATGGACGAGTTCTCCATCATTGGTACCACCGACGTGGAGTACAAAGGCGATCCGAAAGACGTGAAGATCGATGACAACGAAATCAGCTACCTGCTGAAAGTGTTCAACGGACACTTCAAACAGCAGCTGAGCAAAGATGACATCGTCTGGACTTACTCAGGCGTGCGTCCGTTGTGCGATGACGAATCGGATTCGCCGCAGGCCATCACCCGCGATTACACGCTGGATGTGCATGACGACAACGGCCAGGCGCCGCTGCTGTCAGTGTTCGGCGGTAAGCTGACCACCTATCGTAAGCTGGCGGAACATGCGCTGGAGAAACTGACCAAGTATTACCCGAACATCGGCCCCGCGTGGACTAAAAACGCGGTATTGCCGGGCGGTGATTTCTCCGGTTCACGCGATGATTACGCCGCTGGCCTGCGTCGTCGCTATCCGTTTATCAGCGAAGGCATGGCGCGCCACTTTGCGCGTACTTACGGCAGTCGCACCGAAGAGCTGCTGGCAGACGCGAAGAGCATCGACGATTTGGGCGAGAATTTCGGTCACGAGTTCTACGAAGCCGAGCTGCGTTACCTGGTGAAAAACGAATGGGTACGCGAGCTGGATGATGCGATTTGGCGTCGTACCAAACAAGGTATGTGGCTAAACGAAGCCGAGCAGGCACGCATTGCTGAGTGGCTGGCGGTTAACGCACAGAAACCGGCGTTGTCGTTAGCGTCATAATATAAAAACGGGGCGTCGTTAATGACGCCCCGTTTACGTAGGGTCGCCATTCATGGCGACCTTTTCAATCCCTGCACTATTTACAACCCCGCATTCTCACGAATGTACTTACGCGCTTTCACCGCATATTCGAACGGATTGGCAAGCGCCGGATCCTGTTCTGCTTCCACCACCATCCAGCCTTTATAGCCGTAATCGTCGAGGATTTTGAACACCGGTTTGAAATCGATCACGCCATCGCCCGGCACAGTGAAAGTGCCCTTCTTCACGCCATCAAGGAACGACAGGGATTTCTCGCGCACTTCCGCGACCACGCTGTCGCGCACGTCTTTCAGATGCACGTGGAAAATACGCGGCAGATATTTGGTCAGCACATCCAGCATTGCTTGCTGTGAGCCTTCGGAATAGTAGATGTGGCCGGTATCGTACAGCAGGCCAACATTCTCATTGGTCGATTCCATAAAGCGATCAATCTCGGCTGGCGTCTGGATGCCGGTGCCCATGTGATGGTGCAGCGTCAAACGCATGCCTTTCTTCGCGGCGATCTCCGCCAGCTCGTTGTAGCCTTCCGCCGTTAAGCGCCACTCTTCATCGCTGAAAATCGGCTTTTGCTCCAGCACCGCCAGCGTGGTGCCCTGAATACTTTTGCTCTGCTCGGAGCAACCAATCACGCGCGCGCCCATCGCATGCAGGAAGTTCATGTGATTGGTGAATTCGTCGATGGTTTTCGCTTTTTCGCCGTTGGCGAAGAAGGTGCTGAACCACGCGTTGCAGATCTGAATACCACGGATATCCAGCATCGGCTTGAGAATCGCCGGATCGCGCGGGTATTTGCTGCCCACTTCGCTGCCGGTAAAGCCTGCCAGCGCCATTTCACTGACGGTTTGCTGGAAGGTGTTTTCGCTGCCCAGCTCCGGCATATCGTCGTTGGTCCAGCCAATTGGCGCAATCGCCAGTTTAACGTTGTCTTTGTTCATCTTGTTGTCCCTGATTCACAGAGGCGGCCGCTGAGCCGCCGAGGAGTATTTAGCGCACAGCTCAGTTATTTGGCGTAGAAATCCGGACGCGGCGGCATGGTAACCGGCTCGATTGCGCCGCTGTTCTGCGCTTTCTGGCAGGCATCGGCGGCCACGGAAGCAGCAAAACCATCCCAGGCAGAAGGTCCGGTCAGTTGGCCGTCTTTCACGTCATTAATAAACGCTTGCAGTTCAACGTCATACGCATCGATGAAACGATCTTTCCAATCGGTCAGCAGCGGCACGCCGAGACGCGCGTTTTTGCGCGTTTGGATCGCCGAAGGCTCAGGCAGCTTAGCGATGCCCTCTTCGCCCACCACTTCACACTGAATGTCGTAGCCGTACGCGCAGTTAACGAAGATCTCTACGTCAATGCGGATGCCTTTCTGCGTTTCGAACAGCACGATTTGCGGATCTTTCAGCTTGGCATGAGACTTCGAGGTAGTACGCGGGAACACCACCTGCACGGTTTTGTAGTCGTCTTCCGTCAGCCAGCGCAGCACGTCCAGCTCGTGAATCAGGGTGTTGGTGATCGCCATGTCGGTGGTGTAATTCTCGCCGACGCTCTGGTTGCGGTGTGCGCAGTGCAGCATCAGCGGCTCGCCGATTTCACCGTCGGTAATCACTTTTTTCAGCGCGCGATAGCCGGAATCGTACGGGCGCATAAAGCCAACCTGCACCAGACGTTTTCCATGTTTGATCTCGGCATCGACAATGCGACGGCAACCTTCAGCGCTCAGCGCCAGCGGCTTTTCACAGAACACCGGTTTGCCGGCAGCGATGGCCGCCAGCGTGAACTCTTCGTGGGTCGGATCCCAGGATGTCACCAGCACGGCGTCAACATCTGGCGAGTTGATCACCTGATGACCATCCTGATAAACCTCGGCTTCGATATTCAGACGTTGCAGCGCAGCGCGCGCGCCTTCCACGTTGATATCAGAAACCGCCACCACTTTCGCACCCTGCAAAACGTTATTGCAGCGACGAATGTGTTCCTGACCAATTGCACCGGTACCAATTACACCGAGTTTGAGCGTCATAATTACACCTGTAGAGTCGGATAAGTTAGGGTAAAACAAGGCCGGAGAGCTCCGGCCTAAAAGAGGTTTTAATACTTACGTGCTTGTTCGATATGCACGTTAAGGTTGTCGGCCACTTCCTGCGTGCGCTCGGAGGTGGAGGTTTGCGCCACGCCGACGTGCCACCAGCTGAAATATTTGTGCACCATGGTTTTTGGCAGCACTTTGATGTCGAACAGCACGGAAACAGTCTGTTTCTGCGCATCGATCAGCGCGGCTTCCAGCTGCTCAAGCGTGGTGATGCGGTAGGTTTTGCAGCCGTAACCGCCGGCGATCGCCGCGAAGTCCACCGGCACAAACCCGCCATCCAGCTTGCCGCCTTCCGGATTACGGAAGCGGAACTCGGTGGTGAAGCTGTCCATGCCGTGTTCCATCTGCAGGTTGTTGATACAACCGTTGGTCATGTTATCCAGCAACACCACGTTGATTTTCGCCCCTTCCTGAATCGACGTAACCAGCTCGGAGTGCAGCATCATGAACGAGCCGTCGCCGACCATGACGTAGACTTCACGCTGCGGCTGCGCCAGCTTCACGCCCAACGCGGCATTCACTTCGTAACCCATGCAGGAGTAGCCGTACTCAACGTGGTACGAGTTGTAATCTTTGGTGCGCCACACGCGCTGCAGGTCGCCCGGCAGACTGCCCGCTGCCGCGACAATCACCGCATCCTTTGGGAGCTGCTCGTTTAAGGTGCCCAGCACGCTGCTCTGCGTCAGCACCGATTTCGTCAGGCGCTCAAACTCCGCAAACAGCGCTTCGCGATCGGCGTGGTCGGCGATTTCCGGAATGAAATCGTCGGTGTTGTAGGTCGCGGCATAGACGCGCTGCGTCTCTTTTAGCAACTTGCTTTGCGACAGCTCAATCTGGCCGCCCCAATGGTTTTCGAAACCTTTCAAACCGCTTTCCAGCGCGGTTAAACCTTCACGCGCATCCGCCAGTAGCTGCACCGCATCCAGCTTATAGCTGTCGAAGTTGCTGACGTTGAGGTTCAGATAGCTGACATCCGGATTCTGGAAAATCCATTTCGACGCGGTGGTGAAGTCGGTGTAACGCGTACCGATACCAATCACCAGATCGGCCTCTTTCGCCAGCAGGTTGGCCGCCAGACAGCCGGTTTCGCCCACGCCTCCGACATTCAGCGGGTGATCGGAAACGATGGTGCCTTTACCGGCCTGAGTTTCGGCAAACGGGATGTTGAAGCGCTCGGCAAATTTCAGCAGCGCATCACCGGCGTCGGAATATTTCAGGCCGCCACCAACAATGATCAACGGCTTGTGTTTGCGCGCAATTAGCGCCAGCGCGTCTTGTAACTGCGCGGCGGTTGGCAGACGACGATCCAGACGGTGCACACGTTTCTGGAAGAAGTATTCCGGGAAGTCCCACGCTTCGCCCTGCACGTCCTGCGGCAGCGCAATCGTCACCGCGCCGGTTTCTGCCGGATCGGTCAACACGCGCAAGGCGTTGATGCAGGCGGTCATCAGCTGCTCTGGACGGCTAACGCGATCCCAGTATTTGCTGACTGCACGGAACGCGTCGTTGGTGCTGATGCTGAGATCGTGACTCTGTTCGATCTGCTGCAATACCGGATCCGGTTGGCGCGTGGCGAATACATCGCCCGGCAGCAGCAATAAAGGAATGCGGTTGGCAGTCGCGGTGGCGGCAGCGGTAATCATGTTGGCTGCGCCGGGACCAACCGATGAAGTACAGGCGATAATCTGACGACGCAGCGACTGCTTGGCAAAACCAATGGCGGCGTGCGCCATGCCCTGCTCGTTACGACCCTGATGCACCACCAGATCGCCGCTGTCCTGCTCCAGCGCCTGTCCCAATCCCAGCACGTTGCCGTGACCGAAAATGGCAAAAATGCCTTTCACAAATTTGGTTTCAACGCCGTCAACGTTCAGGTATTGGTTATCAAGAAATTTTACCAGCGCCTGTGCCGTGGTGAGTCTGATTGTGCCCATATGCTTCTTCCTTTACATGCTGGTACCTGCGGTGAGGTACATCGCGGTTCGGGTAAAAACTGCCGTTCACGGCGCCCGCGGATTAAGTGAAACGTGAGGCGATTATAAACAAATATTTTTTTCATTAAACACGATTACAGAAGAAACATTTCATTTTGCGATGGAGATCAAATTCAGCAATGAAACGTGGGCTGCGCGAGCCGCGAAAGGGGGAAAATTGGAACAGTAAAAGGTCATTTGCCGGTCATAACGAAATTTCATTTCACTTCAGTAGCTTCCTTGATTCGCCAGCACTTTCCTGAGACCTGGCTCACAAGCCTGACTATCACTGAAACTCTCGGTGAATGCGCGGCTGCTTTGCGGCTTCGTCAGAGTTTTACCTGGCTCACAAAATCGTGATGAATGTTTCATTTCATATTGAATTTGGAATTTTTATTCCTCATACTGCGACCAAAGCCAATCAGGCACCTTGAGAACCCGGAAGCAAAGCGCTCGACGTTGGGCGGCAGCGCCCGCAGTGTCTGCTTATCACAGAAGGAAACAATAGGTATGAGTACACAACAGAAGCGGCTTGATGTGATTTGTATCGGACGCATCGCCGTCGACCTCTACGGTCAGCAAATTGGATCACGTCTGGAAGATATGACCAGCTTGAACAAATATCTCGGCGGATCTTCCGGCAACGTGGCCTACGGTACGGCCATTCAGGGCCTGAAATCGGCGATGCTGGCGCGTGTGGGTGACGAACATAACGGCCGCTTTTTGCGTGAAGAGCTGCAACGTGCAGGCTGCAACACCGATGGCCTGATTACCGATAAGCATCGCCTGACCGGGCTGGTGATCCTCGGGATCAAAGATGAAGAGAGCTTCCCGCTAATCTTCTACCGCGACAACTGCGCCGATATGGGGCTGGTGCCGGAAGATATTAAAGAAGAGTTCATCACCTCTTCACGTGCGGTCGCCGTCACCGGCACGCACCTGTCGCATCCACAAACGCGCGCCGCAGTATTGAAAGCGCTGGATATCGCCAAACGCAACGGCCTGCGCACCGCGCTGGATATCGATTATCGTCCGGTGCTGTGGGGACTGACTTCCCTCGGCGACGGCGAAACGCGTTTCATTGAATCAGGCGAAGTGACGCAACAGCTGCAGGAAGTGCTGCACTATTTCGATTTGGTGGTCGGAACGGAAGAAGAGTTCCATATCGCCGGCGGCAGCACCGACACGCTGACTGCGCTGAAAAATGTGCGTAAATCGAGCCAGGCCACATTAGTGTGCAAACGCGGTCCGCTGGGTTGCGTAGTGTTTGAGGGCGAGATCCCGGATAGCTGGGAACAGACCAAACTGCAGAGCGGCGTGCGCGTAGAAGTATTGAACGTGCTGGGCGCGGGCGATGCCTTTATGTCTGGACTGCTGCGCGGCTGGTTGAACGATGAAAGCTGGGAGCAAGCGTGCCGTTACGCCAACGCCTGTGGCGCATTGGTAGTGTCGCGTCACGGCTGCGCACCAGCGATGCCAACCAAAGAAGAGCTGGATGATTTCCTCAGTCGCGATAAAGACGTGAAACGTCCGGATCTCGATGCGCGTCTCAATCACCTGCATCGCGTTACCACGCGTAAACAGCAGTGGCCTGAGCTGAATGTCTTCGCCTTCGACCATCGCAAGCAGTTGGCTGATATGGCGCGCGAAGCGGGCGTCAGCGAAGAGCGCATTCCACAATTGAAACTGCTGCTGCTGCGTGCCGCAGAAGAAGCGGCTAACGAAGCCGGTCTGAATGAGAAGAGCGGCATCCTCGCGGATACCACTTACGGCCAGAAAGCGCTGAACGCGATTACCGGTAAAAACTGGTGGATTGGACGTCCGATTGAGCTGCCAAGTTCACGTCCGCTGCGCCTGGAGCACGGCAACATCGGCTCGCAGCTGGTCGACTGGCCAGCCGAGCACGTTGTGAAATGCCTGGTGTTCTACCATCCGCACGACAGCGCTGAACTGCGTAAAGAGCAGGATGATCTGGTTCTGGATGTGTGGAATGGCTGTAACAAGAGCGGGCACGAACTGCTGCTGGAACTGATTCTGCCGGAGAGCAATCCGGACCGTAATGAATCTTACTATTACGACATGCTGAGCCACTTCTACAGCCTTGGCATTCAGCCGGATTGGTGGAAACTGCCGCCGCTGTCTGCCGAGAGCTGGCAGGCGATCAGCGGGCTGATCGAGCAGAAGGATCCGCACTGTCGCGGCATTCTGCTGCTGGGCCTTGATGCGCCGGAAGAGACACTGAAAGCCGGTTTCGCCGCCGCCGCGCAAGCGCCGTGGGTGAAGGGTTTCGCAGTAGGTCGCACCATCTTCGGCCAGCCATCACGCCAGTGGCTGCAAGGCGAGCTGGATGATAAAGCGCTGATTGAGACCGTGAAAGGCAACTACCTGCGGTTGATCGGCTACTGGCGCGCTGTGCGCGGATAACGATGCGTTAGATGACAATGAAGCGGCCCTGATGGGCCGTTTTTTTTGGTCACGCACCTTGTCCAGGTCACCATAAATGGCGACCCTACGTGTCTGTTTGTAGGGGCGCCATTTATGGCGACCTGGTAACAGCATAACTCCCGCCCTGTTTGTCCCTCTTTTTGTGAGGCATTTCATAAACCGATGAAATAAGCGTCACGATGATGTCAAACAAATGAAATTTTCCATCCATCTGGTACTATAGCGCTCATTATCCAGCCATATTTTCTTTTTTAGCGGGCCGAAGTAATGACCAATAATCCAACGCAATTAACCTTGTTACAGGACGAGATCCGTCGTCGCTATGAGACGCTGAGCAAACGCCTGAAGCAGGTGGCTCGTTATATCCTTGATAACAGTAACAGCATCGCTTTCGATACCGTTGCCTCTATCGCGCAACATGCGGATGTCCCCCCTTCCACGCTGATCCGCTTTGCCAACGCGTTTGGCTTCAGCGGCTTCAACGAAATGAAACAGGTTTTCCGTCAGCACCTGATGGAAGAAACGGTTAACTACACCGAGCGCGCACGTCTGTTCCGCCAGACCGCCACCGACGACAGCGCCACCTCACCCGAAAGCCCGGCCGAAATCCTCAACGTCTTCACCATGGTGAACAGTCAGGCGCTGCAACAGCTGGCGATGCAGGTCAATCCAGATCAGCTGAATCGCGCGGTGAAAATGCTCGATGAAGCTGAGAACATCTACATCATCGGCCTGCGTCGCTCATTCAGCGTGGCATCGTATCTGGTGTATGCGCTGCGCCATCTGGAGCGTCGTGCGTTCCTGATCGACGGCCTCGGCGGCATGTTCACCGAGCAGCTGAGCATGGTGAATCCGAAAGACGTGGTGATCGCCATCAGCTACTCGCCGTACGCGCGTGAAGCGGTGGAGTTGGTTGAGCTAGGCGCTAAGCGTGGTGCGCATCTCATCGCCATCACCGACAGCCAAGTCAGCCCGCTGGCCGCCTTCAGCGATGTGTGCTTTGTGGTGCGTGAAGCGCAGGTGGATGGCTTCCGTTCGCAGGTGGCTTCGCTGTGTCTGGCACAAACGCTCGCCGTATCGTTAGCGCTGAACAACAACGTCACCAGCGAATAATCATCCCGTAGGGTCGCCATTCATGGCGACCACCCAACAAAAAGGGCAGCCACCTGGCTGCCCTTTTTTACGTTGGTGCGCATGTTACGAACGCGGATACTGGTCGCTGTTCACCCAGGCGTGATCTTTCTCCCAGGTAAATTTCCACAGTCGTTTTGGACCCGCCATCACGTTGAGATAGTAGTTATCGTAACCGGCAATGGTCGCCACCGGATGATAACCACGCGGCACCGTGACCACATCGCGGTTATACGGCGCCATGCACTCGTCGAGTGAACGGTCGTCGGTATAAACGCGCTGCATAGCGAAACCTGGTTCAGGATCGAAACGGTGATAATACGTCTCTTCCAGATAGGTTTCGTCCGGGCTGTCTTTCTGGTCGTGCTTATGGCTTGGGTACGAACTGGTCGCGCCTTCGTCGGTATACACCTCCACCACCAGCAGGCTGTCGGCCTCTTTATTGTCTGGCAGAATGTTGTGCACCAGACGCTGGTTACGCCCTTTACCACGCTGCTCAACACCAACATCTTCCGGCGCAATCAGTCGCGCCGGCAGGCTGCCGCGGCTCGGTGCATTACACACCGCCAGCTCCAGATCGCTATCCGCATACACTTCCACTTCGTCGTTATGCGGGACGTACACCGAATAAGGTGGAATGCGTTCAAACGGCGACAGACGCTTACCCAGATTGGGGAACTCGGCGTGACGGGTTTTCACCGAAGCAAAGCCCGCTACCAGCACCAGACACAACTCTTTGTCGCCGCTGCTCAGCTTCAGGCTCTGCCCTTTTTTCAGCAGATAGGCATCAAAGCCGACGTATTCCCAGCCCGCGCTTTCCGGCGTGACGTTCTGGATACGGCCGTTGCTGTCGGGTTTTTGCGCTTTCGAAATCAGAGACATCCTGTTCCTCCTTGTTGAGCGAAATTAGCCCAGCGTCGGCATGCTGAACTCAGAGACGGTCTGCTGACCGCTCGGCCAACGCACGGTGGCGGTTTTCATGCGGGTGTAGAAACGCACGCCGTCTGGACCGTGCACGTTCAACGCACCAAACACCGAACGTTTCCAGCCGCCGAAGCTGTGGAATGCCATTGGTACCGGAACCGGCACGTTAACGCCAACCATGCCGGCTTCGACGTTTTGCACGAATTCACGCGCGGTGTGGCCGTTGCTGGTGAAGATCGCGCTGCCGTTGCCGAATTCGTGGCTGTTAACCAGCTGCAGTGCGCTGTCGAAATCGCTGGAACGCATGATGCTCAGCACCGGTCCGAAGATCTCTTCGCGCCAGATGGTCATATCCGAAGTCACGTTGTCGAACAGCGTGCCGCCAACGTAGTAACCTTCTGCATGGCCAGCAACCTGGATGCCGCGGCCATCAACCACCAGCTTCGCGCCTTCCTGCTCACCTTTGTCGATGTAGCCCAGCACTTTTTTCTGGTGCGCAGCAGAAACCACCGGCCCCATTTCATTCTCTTCGGCACCTTTCTGGATGCCAGGACCAACGCGCAGCGCTTTGATCAGCGGCGTCAGACGGGCAATCAGCTTGTCTGCGGTGTCGTCACCAACGGCAACAACAACTGGCAGCGCCATGCAGCGTTCACCCGCTGAACCAAACGCGCCGCCCATAATGGCGTTCACGGTGGCATCAAGATCGGCATCGGGCATTACGATGGCGTGGTTTTTCGCCGCGCCGAACGCCTGCACACGTTTACCGTGGGCGCTGGCGGTTTTGTAGATGTGCTCCGCTACGCCGGAAGAGCCGACAAAGCTGACTGCGGCGATGCGCGGATCTTTGTACAGCTGCTCGGCATCTTCGTTAGACGAATGCACCACGTTGAATACGCCATCCGGCAAGCCGGCTTCTTTCAGCAGTTCGGCCATGCGCACAGAAGCGGATGGATCCAGCGCCGGTGGCTTGAGGATAAAGGTGTTACCGCACGCCAGCGCGATTGGGAACATCCACAGTGGCACCATCGCCGGGAAGTTGAACGGTGTGATACCAGCCACAACGCCGACCGGCTGCATCAGCGAGTAGCTATCAACGCCGGTGCCGACGCTCGGTGAGTTTTCACCTTTAATCAGATGTGGAATACCGCAGGCATATTCGATCACTTCGATACCGCGCGTCAGTTCACCCAGCGCATCGGACCACACTTTGCCGTGCTCAGACACGATCAGTGCCGCCAGCTCTTCGCGATGTTTTTCCATCAGCGCTTTAAAGTTGAACATCACACGGGCACGACGCAACGGCGCGGTTTTCGACCATTCCGGGAACGCGGCATGAGCGACTTCAATCGCCTTTTCCACTTCAGCAGCGGTGCTCTGCGTCAGTTCACGCACGACTTTGCCGGTCGCTGGATCATACACGGGAATGGTTTCATTGCTGGCGCTGTGGGTAATTTTGCCGCCGATAAAGTTTCCTACGATAGTCATGTCGTTGCCTCTTAGATGTGAAGTTCCCTGCAGATAGCCCGTTCGAACCGCGACGCTGCGTGTGCAGGCAATACTTAAAGCGTGCTATGAAGCTATAGTAATGAAATGAATTTTTCAAATACTTCTTTTTGGAAAATTTCCTTTTAGCGGCATGGATCGCATTTTTTCCGCCTGCGCTGACAGCCGGGTGCAAATCCGCCCGTAGCGCTTCCCTACTGGCGCTACAGGTATGTCAAACCGCATCACAGCTAAGCCGTTGCGCGCACAGAATTTGTGTCTGAAATCTAGCTTCCACATGCAACGCGAAACGAAATATGAAATTTTTGCGAGGCAGATCCAATATCTGATATTTCATAATTCAATAATAATGAAATAAATGTTCTCTTTGCAGCACCGATACCGTATCCGTTTACAGGAGCCGCCTATGGCCATCGATCCAACCCGTTTCTGTATTAACCGTAAAATTGCGCCCAGGCTGTCGCTGGAAGCCTTCTTTCAGCTGGTGCAGCGTTTGGGATTGAGCAAGGTTGAACTGCGTAATGACATGCAGAGCGGCAAGGTCACCGATGATCTCAGCGTGGCGCAGCTGCGAGCGCTAACGGATAAGTACCATATTGAAATCGTCACGATTAATGCGCTCTATCCGTTTAACCGTGCTGATCAGGCGCTGCTGACTAAAGCCGACGCGCTACTGCAGGAAGCTCAAGCCATCGGCGCAAAAGCGCTGGTGATGTGTCCGCTGAATGAAGGGATTGAGATTTCGCCCCAGCAGACGCTGGAAGCGCTGCAGGTGCTGGCACCGCGCTTTGAGAAGTATGGCATTCAGGGGCTGGTGGAACCGCTGGGCTTCCCGGTCAGTTCGCTGCGCTCGGCGGTGCAAACGCAAAAGCTGATTCAGCAGGCAAAAGTACCGTTCAAAGTGCTGCTCGATACGTTCCATCATCACCTGTATGAGAACGCCGAAAACGAGTTCCCGCAGGAGATTGATATCAACCATATTGGGCTGGTGCATTTGTCTGGTGTGGAAGATACCCGCCCGACGGCGCAACTGACCGATGAAGAACGTATCATGCTCAGCGACCGCGATGTGCTAAACAGCGTGGCGCAGGTGAAACGTCTGGAGATGCTGGGCTATAAAGGCGTTTACGCATTTGAGCCGTTTTCGTCGGAACTGGAGACGTGGAATACAGCAGAGATCGAACGCCAAATTCGCTACAGCATTGAGTTGCTGCAAGCCTAAACGAACCCTTATCTGTGTCTAATGACACATTTTGCTAGTGTTGGCCTCGGTCGGAGGCCTTTTTTTTAAACCGTTCATCTTTGCTAAACCAGGTGCGCATGAATGCGCACCCTACGAAACCCGTAGGGTCGCCATTAATGGCGACCGCCAATTACGCGTTCTCTTTAATCTCCACCACCGGATCTTCCGGCATTCGCTTAATCATGCGCAGCGTGCAGAACAGCGCTAAACACACCAGCAGCGCGGTGAGGAAATAGACCAGCGACACACCGGCGTAACTCATAATAAAACCGGCAATCGGCCCGGTGATACCCAGCGACAAATCCATAAACGCAGTATAGGTGGCAAGCGCGCTGCCCTGATTCTGCTGTGGTACCACTTTTACCGCCACTACGCCAATCGCCGGGAACACCAGCGAGAAACCCGCGCCGGTGAGGAATGCGCCCATCTTCGCCATCCACGGATCGAACGAACCGGCCACCAGAAACAGGCCAACTGCTTCCACCGCGAAACAGATACTCGCCACGCGCAAACCGCCGAGCTTATTAATGGCATTGGGGAACAGCAGTCGCGTGCCGACGAACGCGGCACTGAACATGGTCAGCGCGAAGGCAGCGCCATCCCAGCCTTTATCCTGATAAAACAGCGTGATGAAGGTGGCGATAACGCCAAATCCGGCGGAACCCATCGCCAGAATCAGGCCAAAACCGTACACCTTGCTCAGCACGTCACGGAACGGCAGCGGCTTGGCTTTGCTGCCTTTCACCGGCGCACGCGGCAGCGCCAGCGCAATCGCCAGCACGCAAATAGCAATGATGATGCCGGAGAGCAGTAGCAAGCCGCCGCTGCGGAAAATCACCACGCCGAGCGGCGCACCGATTGCCATCGCGCCGTAGGTGACAATGCCGTTCCACGAAATCACCCGGCCAATATGCAGCGAACCGACGCGCGCCACGCCCCACAGCGACGTACCGGTGCCGGAGAAGCTTTGCCCCACGCCGAGAATCACGCGCCCCAGACACAGCAGCACCAGACTCAGCACGCCCTGCCCGTCGCTGAGCGCCGAGAGCAGAATACAGATGCCGCTCAGCAAACAGCCCACCAGCCCCAGCACCACCACTTTTTTCGGCCCCCACAGATCGGCATAGCGTCCGGCGTGCGGGCGGCTGAGCAGCGTGGCGATGTATTGCAGGCTGATCACTAATCCGGCCCAGAAGGCGTTGTAGCCCAGTCCGTCATGGACAAAGCCGGGCAGCACCGCCAGCGGCAAGCCGATGGTGAGATAGCTGGCAAAGTTGAACTTCACGATGGAGAGGATCAGTAAATTGAGGCGAAAACGGCCATGTTCAGGTGCGGCGGCAGGCAGGTCAGGCATGAGTGATTGCGCTCGTGGGTGACGGAATTTTCATAACAAGAGGATAACTATACGCCTTTTGGTTTTATCCGCATCAGTGAAATGCCCAGTTTTACGGTCATCATTTCGTCATATCGCGCTCGTAGACTCGCCCTCAATCAAATCCCAAAGAGGATAACAATCTGATGACGCCCCTGATTTCTCAGGCGCGCGTGCGTAACGCTAACTCCTTCGCGGGAGGTGGCCGATGACGCATGCCGCGCTGCCTATTGAACTGAAAAATCTCAGATGGTCGGTGGGTAACCTGACTATTCTGCACGATCTCTCCCTGACCATTCCCGCAGGCGAAATCCTGGCGCTGCTCGGCCCGAGCGGCTGTGGCAAAAGCACGCTTTTGAAACTGCTGGCGGGTTTGCTGCAGCCAAGCGCCGGTGAACTGTGGATCGGCGAACGCTGCGTGGCCTCGCCGCGCCACTGCGATGCGCCGGAGCAGCGTAACCTCGGCATGGTGTTCCAGGATTACGCGCTGTGGCCGCACATGTCGGTAGCGCAAAACGTCGCCTTTCCGCTGCGCATGCGCGGCATGAAAAAAGCCGCCGCGCGACAACAGGCCGATGCCGCATTGGCTCAGGTTGGCCTCGCTGATTTTGGCGATCGCAAACCGGCGTTGCTTTCCGGCGGCCAGCAGCAGCGCGTGGCGCTGGCGCGCGCGCTGGTGGCGAAACCGGCCATTCTGCTGTTCGACGAACCACTCTCTAACCTCGACCGCGACCTGCGTGAAACCCTGGTTCACACCATGGCGGATTTGCTGCGCGCGGCGGGCATCACCGCTGTTTACGTTACGCACGATCGCGAGGAAGCCAACACGCTGGCCGACCGCATCATTCACCTGGCGCAGGGCCAGATTGTTTCCGTTACTCACCTCTCAGGGGACCGCAATGCCATCTCTCAAGTCAGTTAAAACAGGAGCCATCAGCGCGATGATTTTGACTTCCGCCATCATGATCAACGATGCCCAGGCGCTGACGGTGTACACCGCCGGTCCGGGTTCGCTGTCGAAAAGTCTTGCCGCCGGATTTGAAAAACAGACCGGCATCAAAGTGAATATTTTCCAGGCCACCACCGGCAAAGTGATGGCGCGTCTGGAAGCGGAACAGGCCAATCCGCAGGCCGATGTGTTGATCTCGGCTTCGTGGGATACCGCCGAAGATCTGCAACAGCGCGGCTGGCTGCAACCTTTCGAAAGTGCTAATGCGGCGAAAGTGCCGGATCAGTTCAAAACCGCCAACTATGTCGCACAAGGCATTTCCGCGCTCGGCATCGTGTGGAATACGCAAAGCAACACGCCAGAACCGAAAACCTGGCAGGATCTCACCGCGCCCGCCTTTAAAGATAAAGTGACCACGCCAGATCCGGCGCTGTCTGGCGCGTCACTCGATCTGTTGATTGGCCTGCAAAACAGCGAAGGCGAAAAAGCGTGGCAGCTGTTTGATCAGCTGAAAGCCAACGGCATGGTGATGAGCGGCCCGAACGCGCAAGCGGTGACGCCGGTGCTGCAAGGCGCGAAAGCGGCGGTGTTTGGCGCGGTCGATTACGTCACCTATAACAACATCGCGCAGGGCGAAAGCGTGAAGGTGATCTTCCCGGAAAACGGCACCGTGGTCGCGCCGCGTCCGATGATGATCCTGAAAAGCAGCCAGCACGCAGATGATGCGAAGAAATTCGTCGATTACGTGCTGTCGAATGAAGGTCAGGAGCAAGTAGCCAAAGCCTGGCTGATGCCGGCGCGTACCGATATCAAAGCGCAACGCCCGCTGTTCACCGAGATCAAATTGTTGCCGACCAATCAGGATGGCAGCAGCGAGCGCTCGGCGGTGCTGAAGCGCTTTGGCGCCCTGTTCGGACAGTAAACGATGTCGCGTGCCCTGAATGGCTTGATTCTGCTGGCGTTATTACTGCTGGTGGCGCTGCCGCTGCTGTTTATCGTGCTGCAAGCGCTGTTTCCTTACTTCGGTGAAGGCAGCTGGCGCGGCGCTTTTAGCGCTTTCCCGGCGCTGCTGGACGATCCGCAGCTGGCATCGATGTGGCTGGGCACGCTGAAAATCGGCGGCGGCGTGGCGCTGTGCAGTTTGCTGCTGGGCTTACCGCTCGGCGCACTGCGCGGCCTGTTCCGCCTGCCGGGCGCGGCGTTGTGGGATTTGCTGTTTCTGATCCCGTTTCTGACGCCGCCCTATATTGTGGCGCTGTCATGGACGCTGGCGCTGCAACGCAACGGTTATATCGAACAACTTACCGGCATCAACTTCGACAGCCTGCTATTTAGCAGCAGCGGCATGATTGGTGTGATGACGCTGAACATCTTCCCGGTAGTCTATTTCGCGGTGTCGCGTTCGCTGCTGGCGAGCGGGCAACGCCTTGCCTGGGTAGCGCGCGTGCACGGCGCATCGGCGTGGCGCGGCTTCTGGCACATTACCTTGCCGCTCACCTTACCGGCGTTGGCAGGCGGCGTGCTGCTGGCATTTACGCTGGCGATTGAAGAGTACGGCGTGCCCGCAGCGCTGGGTGCGCAGGCAAAGCTGACGCTGATGACCGTTGGCATTGAAACCAAACTCGCCGACTGGCCGATCGATCTGCCCGGCGCGGCGTCGTTGTCACTGATGTTGAGCCTGGTGGCGCTCACGGCGTGGCTGCTGCAGCGCAAACTGACCGGCAGCAGCGATGTCACGGCGGTTGGCGGTAAACCGACAACTCAGGAACTGGCGCATGCCGGCGGCTTACAAAACCTGATGCTGCTGCCGTTTGCTCTCACCGTGCTGCTGGCGGTGGTGCTGCCGCTCGGCGCGATGACCTTGAGCGGCTTACTGAATACGCTCTCGGGCGGATTGCATCTCAGCAATCTAACGCTGCGCCACTTCGGCGCGCTGTTCAGCCAGCAAGGCGATGCGCTGGCGGCCTTCTCCACCAGCATTGGCCTGGCGCTTGGCGCGGCGCTGCTGACTGGCGCGCTGGGCTTTCTCATTGCCTGGCGCGTGTCGGAAGGCAAAACCCGTTTGCTAGCCATGATGGATGGCCTGGCGCTGCTGCCTGCGGCGATGCCGGGCGTGGTGGTTGGCGTGGGTTTGATTCTGCTGTGGAACCGCGGTTTCTGGCCGGTTTCGCCCTATAACACGATGTTTATTTTGCTGTTGTCGTACAGTTGTTTGCTGCTGCCGTGGCCGGTGCGCTATGTCAGTAGCGCGCTGCGTCAGCTGGCCCCAACGCTGGAACCGGCGGCGCGCGTGCATGGTGCATCACGTTTGCAGGCGCTGCGGCTGGTTGTGCTGCCGCTGGTGGCACCCAGCTTGCTGGCGGCGATGATGATGGTGTTTGCCGTGGCATCACGTGAGCTGGTGACCTCGCTGCTGCTGGCTCCGGCGGGCACGCAAACCGTGGCGATCTTTATCTGGCGTCAGTTCGAACAAGGTTCGGTGGGACAAGGTATGGCGATGGCTACGCTGACGCTGCTCGCCAGTTTGAGTTTGATGTTAGCTGCGACCACGCTGATGCGGCGTCATGAGAAATAGTCATACATACCGTAGCTGTGTGATTCATCACGCATAAATATGACCTTGGTAATTAACATTATTTAAGCCGTGGCTGTAGGTTTAGCTGTCATCTAATCAACATATTTTATAACCCATGTCCATGTCGCATTGACCTTACATTTTAAATGGGTAAATTGTAGTTTCGCTTAGGGATGATTTCTTACCGTAAGGAAACAGCATGTATCACAGTGATTTGATACTCAAGGGCATTAAAGCCGATGAGTTGATGGCGTCACAGCTTGAAAAAGCTCTTATAGGTGTAAAAGACCAGGCTCTTCAACAAGCCAGTAAAATTGGCGACGGAGCAACACGCTTGGTGTATTACACATCTTGCTTCACCGATAACTATCAAGATGTGTGTGCAAAGCTAAAAGAAGAAGACTTGCGCTTCCTGGACGGCATTGCCGAAGTCGTCAAAAGACGTGACATTATCTACAGACTGGTTCACATCTATTTTGAAGAAATTTTCAGATTCAAAACACGCGAACAACTTTCAGCAATCAATTCCGGTTTATTAAAAGCAGGCGTGATCATCTCCGCTAGTACACTAAACAATCAGGCTTTTGTCATCGGAATAACAACAACTGTTTGCCTTGGCATAGGCTTTAACTCATCTATTGCCGCCTGGACAGGAAAGACTGCCGCACTAACTGTTACCGGGCTAGGGCTATACGGCATCGTACAGCAAGCTGCTGAAAGTGCTGAACGACTCAGGCTGCAAGCGCCGATGTATTATCATGCCCTGCACATGCAGAGACTCGAAATGATGTATTTCCTCGTCGAGCCTACTTTTATGAAAGCTCAAGCATTTGATAGTGACATTACCGAAGCAATAATTAATATGGTGAAGTAGGCATGCGAAATTTTCTAAAGCAATGGTTAAAGGCTCAGGCATCATACTTTTTTTGGGGCTACATTCCGCTTGTTTTAATTATTATTTTCGGCGTTTTTTCAGTAACGTACTTTCGCCCCTACGCACTTCAGTCAACCGGTGTTTTTATAATAATTACCTTTGCATTTGTTATCTGGTTTAACCGCCCTCGTTAAAATTAAAAGGAACTTAACTATGTCAACTCCAGCTCATTTATGGCTAACAGATGAAAACGGATCCCCTATCGTTGGTGGATGCCTGATGCCTACACGACTTGGCTCAATTGAAATGCGCACTCTAACGCATAACATCTCGGTTCCAGCCGATAGACATACCGGGAAGTTAACTGCAGCAAGAATCCATGCCCCAATAGTTTTCCAGAAAGAATTTGACCAGACAACGCCATTATTATTCCGCGCTTTGTGTCAGGGCAGAATACTCAAATCAGCCACAATAAAAATGTATAGAATTAATGAAGCAGGAATTGAAACTGAATACTTTAACATTGTGCTAGAAAACGTAAAAATCACCAGTATTACTCCATCACTCGTACCAGCAGGCATAGCAAGCACACACATGGAAAATATCGAGATTCGTTATGAGACAATTGTGTGGAAATACGTCGATGGGAATATTCAGTTTAAAGATGGTTGGAACGAGCGAATGATCGCTTAATAAAATAGCTAACGCCTCGCCTTACTCGTTGTGTAACCGTGTCGATGTTTAAAACAAGTGTTGATGTCGGCACGGTAAGCCGTGGTGTGGACATTACGCAGTTATCGCGTGACGTTAAAAAGGTAGCTACGGATGGTGCGCGTTGTAAAACTTCTGTTTATCTTAAAAAACAGATGGTTAATTTCCATCAACTACACTCTCCTGAGCAAAAACCGTCTCAGGAGAGAGAATGAACAACCTGCTACAGGAAAAAATTGGCCAGAACATCCTGGTAAAACTGGCGATGCTGGTGATTATTCTGGCGGGCATTCGCGCCGCCTCGGACATTCTGGTGCCCTTCTTACTGGCCAGCTTCCTGGCAATCGTGCTCAATCCGCTGGTGACGATGTTGATGCGGCGCGGCGTCAAACGTGGCTTGGCGATTACCTTGGTGATCAGCGTGATTTTTATCGTCGTGCTGTTACTGATTGCTGTACTCGCCAGCTCGGCCAGTGACTTCAGTGATACCTATCCGCAAATCCGCGCCATGCTTGAGCAGAAGCTGGCGGTGATGCAACATTTTGCCGCGCGTTTTCATATCAACATCTCTACCGAAGCGCTGGCGGCACGCCTCGATCCCAACGTGGTGATGGACATGGCCACATCGGTGTTGAAACAGCTGTCCGGCGCGATGACCAACGTGCTGCTGCTGATTCTCACCGTGGTATTTATGCTGTTTGAGGTGCGCCATCTGCCGTACAAAATGCGTAACGCGATGGTCAATCCACAGATCCGTATCGCCGGTCTGCACCGTGCACTGAAAGGCGTCACGCACTATCTGGCGCTAAAAACCCTGGTGAGTTTGATTACTGGCGTCGCCGTTTGGCTGTCGCTGCTGCTGCTCGGCGTGAAGTTCGCGCTGTTCTGGGGCGTGGTGGCGTTCATCCTTAATTTCATCCCCAATATCGGCCCGATCATCGCCGGCATCCCGCCGTTTATTCAGGCGCTGGTGCTGAATAATATTTATGACGCCATGCTGGTGGCGGCGCTGTTCAGTGCGATTCACATGGTGTTCGGCAATATGCTGGAGCCAAGATTGATGGGGCGCGGGCTGGGACTCTCGACGCTGGTGGTGTTTCTGTCGTTGATTTTCTGGGGCTGGCTGCTGGGCCCGGTCGGCATGTTATTGTCGGTGCCGCTTACTAGCGTGACCAAGATTTTGATGGAAACCACGCCGGGCGGCAGTCGGTTGGCGATTATGTTGGGGAACGGGCGGCCGGGTAAACGGGTGCGATAACAGCCAGGTCGCCATGAATGGCGACCCTACGCCGCTTATTGAAACACGCTGTTATCGGTAATTGCCTGCACATCGACTTTGTTCGGCAGAATATTCAGCTCGCTGAACAAGTCCGATACCTTCTGCACCTTCGCCACATCATCCGGCGTCACGCCACGCACGCCGTGGGAAATACGCGCAGTAATCTGCTGCGCGTCCGCCGGTTGCAGGCGCGTTAACTGCGCATACACCTCGTTATACTGCTGCGGATGCGCCAGCGCCCACTCGCGGGCTTTGGCAAGACGATGGGTGAAATCCGCAATCGCCGCGCGCTTGGCGGGATCGTCGAGCGAGCTTTGCGTGGCGGTGACAAACGACAGCGCGGTCGTCAGCCCTTTGCCGTCACGCAGCAGACGCGCGCCATGCTTTTCGGCAATGCCTAAATAGGGATCGAAGGTCGCCCACGCGGCAATCTGTCCTGAGTTAAACGCCGCGCTGGCGTCGGTCGGCAACACAAATCGCACCGGCACCGTATCACGCGGCACTTTCGCCTCTTCCAGCGCTTCATACAGCAAGTGCTGCGAGATACTGCCGCGCGCCGACGAGACGACAACCTGCTTGCCGGCCAGATCCTTCACGCTGTGGATCGGCGAGTCGGCGGGCACGATCAGCCCGTTCGAACCGGCGTCACCGACGTTGGTGGCGATGATCTTCAGCGGCACGCCGCCCGACGCCGCCATCAGCACCGGCAAATCACCTGCGTACGAGGTGTCCACCGCACCGGCACGCTGCGCTTCAAACAGCGGCGCTGCGCCCTGGAAATTCGCCCAGCGATATTGATAAGGCGCGTCTTTCATTACATCTGCCGCTTCGATCAGCGAACGCAGATTGCGCGCCTGATCGCCCAGCACCAGCGTGACTTTACTCAAATCAGGCGCCGCCTGACTGCCAAACGCCGCGCACAGCAGCAGCGCAGAAAATACCGGTTTCAGCCATTTCATTGGGAGATTCTCAAAGTGCGTTGCGGTTGAGCTGGCGGATGTAAGCATCCCAGTGCAGCTGATATTTGCGCTGGCGAATGCTGTTATCAAACGCCTGCGCGGCTTTCTCGGAAACAGCATCTGGCAGAATAATCAGATCCGCGCCGCCCGATTGTGCTGCCAACTGTGCCTGGCAGGCGCGTTCGAGGTAATAAAGGTTGTAGAAGGCTTCTTCAATGCTGCTGCCGCTGGTCAACAGACCGTGATTGCGCAGGATCAGCGCGTTGAGATCGCCAAGATCGGCGACGATGCGCTGCTGCTCGTCGAGATCCAGCGCGATGCCTTCGTAATCGTGATAACCAAGGCGATTATGGAAACGGGTGCTGTGTTGCGAAATCATCAGCAGGCCGTTGCGCTGCGCCGAAACGCCAATGCCCGCGGCGGTATGCGTATGCAGCACCGCATGGGCATCGGGCCGCGCGCGGTGAATCGCACTGTGAATAACAAATCCGGCAAGGTTAATTCCCAGCCCGGTTGGGTCGTCAATAATATTGCCGTCGATGTCGATTTTCACCAGCGTTTCCGCCTGGATTTCATCGAAGGTTTGCCCGAAAGCGTTGATAAGAAAGTGCGGCTGATCGCCCGGTACGCGCAGGGAAAAATGGGTGTAAATATGGTCGGTCCAGCGCAGCTTGGCCGCCAGATGGTAAGCCTGTGCCAGCTTGGTACGCGCCTGCCATTCGCCTTCGCTAATGCGCTGCCGTAACGATGTGACATCCAGGGTTTCAATGCTCATTTCCGCTCCTCATTTCAGGTCAATGTGCTTACCTAACATCGTGGCATAGCGTTTTTGCCGCTGGGAAATGCCAATAACGGCAAAACATTGTCAGTAAACGCAAAGTGAGATTGATCATTGACCTGTATCAGACCGGTTTATTCTTAAATCGCTACCCTACACAGCCCTGTGAAAATGGTATGCTGCTGACGCCGCAACCGCAGCTTATGCGCGGCGTAAACCCACCGAGGATTGTCTGGTGCCACTGAAAAAACGACATCACGATTTTGGCTGGCTCTTAATTGTCTGCGCCGGGTTGTTACCCTTGGTGCTCGGCATCCTTTGTACCGCCATCGAAGCGCGCCATACCGTCCACCAACAGCAGATTTCCACCGCCAATACCTTGCTCACTCAGGCTGAAAAGATGAGTGATAACGCATGGGATATGATCACTGAGCTGCGTCAGTATCACTATCAACCTTGCACACAAATCGAAGATCAGCTGCAGCGAGCGGGCACGCTCAATCCCTATTTCCGATCCATTGGTATGCTGAAAGGCGGCGACATCAGCTGCTCGTCCGCCTTTGGCCTGAAACACGGCACCTTAAGCGAAATGATGCTGCAGCCACCGCCGATTACCGGCAAAGCCTGGTGGAGCATCTCGGTGCGCGGCACTTACGGCGTACAGAACCGTCCTGCCGTGGTGTTTGTGCGCCAGCTCCCCGATACCAGCGGCTTTTGGGCGGTCATTGATGGCCAATATTTGATGGACTTTATGAACGCCATCGGCGGATCTCGTGGCTACCAAATGAGCCTGCAATTCAGCGGCGGTGCGGTGATCGCCA
The DNA here is from genome assembly GCF_014193275.1 of Enterobacter sp. Sphag1F. Classification (NCBI taxonomy): domain Bacteria; kingdom Pseudomonadati; phylum Pseudomonadota; class Gammaproteobacteria; order Enterobacterales; family Enterobacteriaceae; genus Enterobacter; species Enterobacter sp. Sphag1F. The sequence continues at coordinate 47,297 of NZ_JACHZD010000009.1, forward strand.
GCGGACCGAATGACATGCGGCCGAAGCTGTATATGAAAAGTGAAACTTTTATGGCCGAATCCAGCCGCTATCCCATCACCGTTAGTGTGACGGTTCCGGCTTCGGAGTTGCTGAAAGCCTGGCGTCAGGCGCTGTTCATCTTCCTGCCGATGGCGGCGATTTTCTCGATTCTGTTGATGATCCTCACCGCCAACTGGCTGCGTCGCCGTATCTCCTGGCACGATGAGATTGGCCGCGCTATCCGCGCGCGTCAGTTCTCGGTGCATTATCAGCCGGTTTACAGCAACACATTGCACGCCTGCGCCGGCGCCGAAGCCTTGCTGCGCTGGCAGCGCCCCAATGGCGACATGATTCGCCCGGATATCTTTATCAGCGCCGCTGAAGCCGAAGGCATGATTGTGCCGCTGACCCAGCATCTGCTGGAGTTGATGGCGGAAGATATTCAGGGCTGGCAGGTCGAACCCGGTTTCCACATCGGGCTGAATCTGGCGGCGGAACATCTGCAACATGCCGATTTCGTTGCTGACATTGAGCTGTTTGCTGAGCGCATCAAAGATAAACAGATGTGTATTACTCTGGAGCTGACCGAACGCAGCCTGATTGAAGATGGTGAAATGGTGGCGCGTAAACTGCGCCATTTGCGCGCGCAGGGCATGAAGGTGGCAATTGATGATTTCGGTACCGGACACTGCTCGCTGACTTATCTGCTCACCTTCCCGCTGGATTATCTGAAAATCGATCGTGGCTTTATTAACGCCATTGAAGGCCTCGACGTCGAAACGCCGGTGCTGGATGCGATTATTAATCTGTGCCACAAGCTGGAACTGGATGTACTCGGTGAAGGCGTAGAGACCGCAACACAATTTGAGTACCTTCGGCAGCGTGGTGTGATATTTATTCAGGGCTACTATTATGCCCGTCCGCTGGATAATGACCGGCTGCGTGCCTGGCTCAGCGAGCAAGGGCACAAGCCACTTCTCGTTGAGGAACATCATGAGCCTGAACTGCATCATTCTTGATGATTATCAGAACGTCGCCCAGTCACTTGCCGATTGGGCGTCTCTCGCCCCGCTGGTTAACACCACTTCCCTGACTGAACATTTCGCCGACCAGGATCAACTGGTTAAACACATCGCCCACGCCGACATTCTGGTGGTGATGCGCGAACGCACGCCGCTCAGCGCCGAGCTGATTGGCCGCTTGCCCAATCTGAAAATGGTAGTCACTTCCGGCATGCGTAATGCCTCCATCGATCTAGATGCCTGCGCAGAGCGCTATATCGCGGTATGTGGCACCGCCAGCAGCAGTGCGGCACCGCTGGAACTGACGTGGGGATTATTGCTTGGGCTAGCGCGCCATATCGTGCCGGAGAATCAAGCGCTGCGCAGCAACGGCGCGTGGCAGCACACCTTAGGCATGAGTCTGCAGGGCAAAACGCTGGGCTTGCTCGGACTGGGCAAAATCGGCGGCGAGATGGCAAAAGTAGCGCAGGCGTTTGGGATGAATGTATGTGCGTGGAGCCAGAATTTAACCGCTGAACGCGCCGCCGAGTGTGGCGTTGAGCGCTCGCCCTCGCTGGAAGTGCTGCTCAACAGCAGCGATGTGGTGTCGATTCATCTGGTATTGAGCGAACGCTCACGCCATTTGATCGATGCGGCGGCGCTGGCGCAGATGAAGCCTGGTGCGCTACTGATTAACACTTCGCGTGCCGGGATTGTTGATCAACAGGCGATGATCGCCGCGCTGCAATCGGGTCAGCTAGCCGGTGCAGGATTGGATGTGTTTGAACAGGAGCCGCTTCCTGCGGATCATCCGTTGCGTCTGCTGCCGAATGTGCTGGCGACGCCGCATCTCGGCTATGTTGCCGACAGCAATTATCACACCTACTTTACGCAGGCGGTGGAAGATATTAAGGGATGGTTGACCGGTGCGCCGCTGCGCTCGTTACTCTGAACGGCCTGCGCGACGTTTTTCAGCAATACGCAGCGCCACTTCAAGGCTATCTTCCGCCAGTGCGCCATTCGGCAAATCGCGCTGGGCGTTGAGACGTTGATTGATGCGCTCCAGCGTCGGCGTTAACTGCCCCACTAATTGCTGATATTCATCAAGCTGCGTGATGGGTTGGTTACGTGCGATGCTGGTTTGTGTCAGCCGTTGCAGCTGACGAAAGCTCTCCATCGCCTGGCTGGTGAGTAATCCGGCCTGGCGCCAGCTTTTCAGGCGTTGCAGCAGTTCATCGGGTTGTTGCGCCAATAATGCCAGCTGCGCATCGGCTCGCTCGCCACAGTTAATCCACTCAATCGAGGTACTGGAAACGGCAGCCGTACGAGGTGCCGCAGGCACAAAATTGATAAGATTCCTTTCTACACTGTCGATCATCGACAGCCAGGGATTCTTAAAAGACTGGGCGTTTTTCCTCGACATGAACACTCCACCAAAGCACGGCGGCAGAGTATTACTGAATGCTTACAAACTGGCAAGCGGTGCTTACCGCCTCGCTTAATGGTAAGTTTTTCTTATTTATTTGCGCAACAATCAGGTATGGCAATAAAGCCGTGGCATACCAGAATAATTGATTATTTGATCGCCGTTCGGGAGTTGATACATCTGATAAAAATCATTATTAGCTTCGCGCCCCGAAGTGAAAAGAACCTGTGCTGCCAGCGCGGCAGGCACCGTATCGTTGGCCATAATCTGCACCTGATGCGTATTCACCAGCATAAAATCACCCTGCCGATGCCAGCTGTAATCTGATACCCGATTTAATTGATAATGACGATCGCTGAGCGTGATGGTGCCGGTCAGAATTGAACTGCCGCTGCCATCAGCTTTAAAACGATTGCGCACCGTGGCATTAATCACGCCACCTGGCTGCGCTTCATTCTGAATACGATAGGGAAATTCACACCATTCCGGTACCGGTTCGGCTGGGCGTACCAGCAACACCAGTGCCCACGGCAAGATAAAAGCAACAAAGAGGGCAACAGCCAGAAGTGATTTACGCATCCGGTAATTCCTGAGCAGATACCATCCACGACAGACATTCATTGTTCTTTTGCGACATCGGTCGCGCGCAGAGAAATGCGCTGGTAAACACGCGGGTACGCGAACGATTGATATAAAGCAAAGGCGGTGTCGATCCATCCGCCAGACGCGGCTTTAAATCGCGAAAGCGGCGCAGGGCATCCTGAACCACAAAAGAGTTTGGCAATAGGCTTTCGGCGATAAACACCTGCGTTCGCGCCTCCTGACCATAGGATTTGTAATCAGTGCCTTCATGTCCCGCTGGTGCTAACTCGTGTCGTGCAACCAGTGCAAGCATCGCATTGAGCAGCAAAAAACCGGCCAGCACTCCGCGCAGCAACCAGGATTTTTTCTTAGCGACAACAGGATTAGCTTGCGGTGCAGGCTGAATGTTCACCGGCATCTCAGGCTCTGATTTCACAGACAGCGTGTCGTTGCAGGGTTCAACATCAACCTGCTCCGCCAGCACGCAGCCAATTAGCGGCACCTGGTGAATCAACGCACCTGGCGCATGAGCATGTAGTGCCAGGCGATTGATCTCGGCAATGGTCGTAGTGAGGCGATCGGCAAAGGGCACATCAGAAGGTTCCCGTTGGAACAGCACATGCAGCGCCTGATTACGTACCAGTTTCCCCTGCGCATTGAGCACGCGGCGTAATACTGCGCATTGAAGCGTACTCAACGCAACACGTTGTGTTGAGGCATTCAGCGGATAAAACACCTGTTGTTCGGCATCAAAACAGAGACTTTTGGCATACAAAACATAACGCGCCATGCGAATCCTGATTTCCAAAAAAGCAATTGGCGTAAGTATAAGTAGTTTAACCATAAGGCGCACGCTAACCGCAGAGTGTGATGTTATTTTCCTGCCTTTTTTTGACGCGTTTAAGCATGAATAAAGCCGTATCATTAGCTAAAAAATAGCCAGTTAATGGTGAAAACATGACAAATATCACACTAAATCGGTATACTCTGTCGCGGTTGGCAATCATTACCCCCCTAATAATTGCCCGGCAGGCCAGGGAAAAACGTTATTTCCCGGCTATGCTTTAATTTTCTCAACGCCGCGGACTGTTGGCATTTATTGAGTCCGCAGCGTTGAGGATTTTTCGAATTCCAATACAGGGTATCTGCATGAAACTACGTAGGAAGCGTGTAAAACCTATCGGGATTGATGATGTCACGATTATCGATGACTCCCGTTTACGTAAAGCCATTACCGCAGCTTCGCTGGGCAACGCGATGGAATGGTTTGATTTTGGTGTTTATGGCTTTGTGGCTTATGCGCTGGGTAAGGTGTTCTTCCCGGATGCTTCACCAAGTGTACAGATGATTGCTGCACTGGGTACGTTCTCAGTTCCGTTCCTGATTCGTCCGCTCGGTGGTTTGTTCTTTGGCATGTTGGGCGATAAATATGGTCGCCAGAAAATTCTCTCTATCACCATTGTCATCATGTCGATCAGTACCTTCTGTATTGGCTTGATACCCTCTTATGCCTCGATTGGTATCTGGGCACCGATCCTGCTGCTGTTGGCAAAAATGGCGCAGGGCTTCTCGGTCGGCGGTGAATACACCGGCGCATCGATCTTCGTTGCCGAGTATTCGCCTGACCGTAAGCGCGGCTTTATGGGCAGCTGGCTCGACTTCGGTTCGATTGCCGGCTTCGTGCTGGGTGCGGGCGTTGTGGTACTGATCTCCACCATCATCGGTGAAGAGAAGTTCCTTGAGTGGGGCTGGCGCATTCCGTTCTTTATCGCGCTGCCGCTGGGCATCATTGGTTTGTATCTGCGTCATGCGCTGGAAGAAACGCCGGCGTTCCAGCAGCACGTTGAGAAACTGGAACAGGGCGACCGTGAAGGACTGCGCGATGGCCCGAAAGTGTCGTTTAAAGAGATTGCGACCAAACACTGGAAAAGCCTGTTGGCCTGTATCGGTCTGGTGATTGCCACCAACGTGACCTACTACATGCTGCTGACCTACATGCCGAGTTATCTGTCGCATAACCTGCACTACTCGGAAGATCACGGCGTGTTAATCATTATCGCCATCATGATGGGTATGCTGTTTGTGCAGCCAGTGATGGGTATGCTGAGTGACCGTTTTGGCCGTCGTCCGTTTATCATCATTGGTTCTATCGCGCTGTTTGCCTTCGCAATTCCTTCATTTATGCTGATCAACAGCGGCGTGTTGGGCCTGATTTTTGCCGGTCTGCTGCTGATGGCGGTGATTCTTAATGCCTTTACCGGTGTAATGGCATCGTCGCTACCTGCGATGTTCCCAACCCACATTCGCTACAGCGCCTTAGCAAGTGCCTTTAATATCTCGGTGCTGATTGCCGGTTTGACTCCGACACTCGCCGCTTATTTAGTCGAAGCCACTAACAATCTGTATATGCCGGCTTACTACCTGATGGTTGTCGCGGTGATTGGTTTGATTACCGGTATCTACATGAAAGAGACCGCTAACAAGCCGCTGCGCGGTGCCACTCCGGCGGCGTCGGATCTCGAAGAAGCGCGTGAAATCCTGCAGGAGCATCACGACAACATCGAGCAGAAAATCGAAGATATTGATGACGAGATCGCCAAGCTTGAGGCGAAACGTAAAAACCTGGTGCAGCAGCACCCGGACATCAACGAGTAATCTTCCCCACTCCCGCCGCCCGGCGGGAGTTTTCGTTTCCGCACACAATCCTTCATGCGCAGTGCCGAAAAGGGGTAAACTATTGCCACTTTTTTAACCTGCATAAGTTGTAGAGCATGTCTGAATTTAATCTGATCCAGCGCCCAAGAAGGCTGCGCAAAAGCGCGTCAATGCGCGAAATGTTCCAGGAATCCAACCTAAGCATCAACGATCTGGCGCTGCCGATCTTCGTTGAAGAAGGCGTGGACGATTACGTGCCAATTAACGCCATGCCGGGCGTGGTGCGTATTCCAGAAAAACGTTTGGCGTATGAGATCGAACGTATTGCTAAAGCGGGTATTCGTTCGGTGATGACCTTCGGCATTTCCCACCATACCGATGCCACCGGCAGCGATGCCTGGAACGAAAACGGTTTGGTGGCGCGTATGTCGCGTATCTGCAAAGACACCGTGCCAGAAATGATCATGATGTCTGATACCTGTTTCTGCGAATACACCAGCCACGGCCATTGCGGCGTGCTGTGCGATCACGGCGTTGATAACGACCAAACGCTGATAAATCTCGGTAAGCAAGCCGTGGTGGCAGCGCAAGCCGGCGCCGACTTTATCGCCCCTTCTGCCGCGATGGATGGCCAGGTGAAAGCCATTCGCCAGGCGCTGGACGCCGCAGGCTTCACCGATACCGCCATCATGTCGTATTCGACCAAGTTCGCCTCCTCCTTCTACGGCCCGTTCCGTGAAGCAGCAGGCACCGCGCTGAAAGGCGATCGTAAGACTTATCAGATGAATCCAATGAACCGCCGTGAAGCACTGCGCGAGTCGCTGCTTGATGAAGCGGAAGGCGCAGATTCACTGATGGTGAAACCAGCGGGTGCTTATCTCGATATCCTGCGCGATATCCGCGAACGCACTACGTTGCCGTTGGCGGCGTACCAGGTTAGCGGTGAGTACGCGATGATTAAATTCGCCGCACAGGCGGGCGCCATCGACGAACGTAATGTGGTTCTGGAAAGCCTGGGCGCGATTAAACGTGCCGGTGCCGATCTCATTTTCAGCTATTTTGCCCTTGATCTCGCCGAGCAAAAAGTGCTCTGATTATCGTTACGCCTGGCATCGGACATCGCATCCCGTTGCCAGGCGCTTTCAGCCTTTATGGCACCAACACCAGTGTTTCAGTAATTCCATAATTAATAAGAGTAACGCGATGAAAGCACCTGCACTGCCTGCGGACGAGTCACATCGTCTGGCCCAGTTACGTGCGCTCAACATTCTGCACACGCCGGCAGAAGAGCGTTTCGACCGATTAACCCGCCTTGCCCGTCGTTTGTTTGGCGTGCCCGTCGCGCTGGTCAGCCTGCTGGAAGAGGACCATCAGTGGTTCAAATCAGCGGCCGGTTACGCTGCTACCACCGCACCACGTAATACCTCATTTTGTGGCCATGCAATCCTGCAAGATGATGTGATGGTGGTTGAAAACGCGCTAGAAGACGAACGTTTCCACGACAACCCGTTGGTGAGCGGCGAAAACAGCCCAGTGCGTTTTTACGCCGGGTGTCCACTGCGCACGCCCGCCGGAGCCAAAATCGGCACGCTGTGTATTATCGATCACCATGCGCGCCAGTTCGATGCAGACGATATTCATACACTGCGCGATTTGGCCGCAATGGCGGAAGCGGAGCTGGTGGCTTTCCAGACCGCGACCTCAGATGAACTGACGCAAATCACCAATCGCCGCGGCTTTATGACGCTCGGCCAGCTGGCGCTGAATGAGTGCCAGGTGAAGCAGTTACCCGCCAGCCTGACGTTCCTCGATCTCGATCGCTTTAAAGCCATCAACGATACCCTCGGCCATCGCGAAGGCGACCGCGCACTGATGGATTTTGCCGATGCCATGAAAGTGAGTTTCCGCCACGCGGATATCTTTGCCCGTTTGGGTGGCGATGAGTTTGTGGTGCTGTTTAACGGCTTGCAGCTCGCCGATGCCGAAGGCGTGTTGGCGCGCTTTGATGGTTTCCTGCAACAGCAAACGCAGAATCTGGAGCGGCGTTACGCCCTGCACTTCTCATCGGGGATTGTTGAGTTCGATCCTGACCATCCGCAATCGCTGGAACAATTGCTGGAAGGTAGCGACGAACGGATGTACGCCGCTAAGAATGGGAAAAAGAAGATGAGTTGATGTTGGTCGCCATGAATGGCGCCCCTACGGTTAATTGCCAGCTAAATCCGCGATTAATGTCTGATTAAACTTCTGCGGCTCTTCCATTTGCGGCGCGTGGCCCATGCCAGGGAATTCGATTAAGCGTGCGCCGGGAATCAGCTGCGCCACCTGCTTGCCCAGCACGTTGTAATGTCCGAGTTTTGCTTTCACGTCCGGCGGCGCGATATCGCTGCCAATCGCCGTGGTATCAGCGGTACCGATCATTAAGGTGGTTGGCACGCGCAGATCTTTAAATTCGTAATAAACCGGCTGCGTGAAGATCATGTCGTAGATTAACGCCGAGTTCCACGCCACTTTCTTGTGGCCCGGTCCGCTGTTTAGTCCGGCCAGCATATCGACCCATTTGTCATACTCCGGCTTCCACTGGCCGCTGTAATAAGTCTGCTGTTCATACTTCTTGATACCCGCCGCATCCAGCTTGAGTTCACGTTGATACCACTGATCCACCGATCGCCACGGCGCGCCTTTGGCCTTCCAGTCTTCTAAACCGATGGGATTGACCAGCACCAGCTTCTGCGTTTGCTGTGGATACATCAGCGCATAGCGCGTCGCCAGCATGCCGCCGGTGGAATGCCCAACAATAATGACATTGTCGATACCCAGTTGCTGCAACAGCTGATGGGTGTTCTGCGCCAGCTGCTGGAAAGTGTATTGATAGTTAGCCGGTTTGGTTGAGCTGCAGAAGCCAATCTGATCCGGCGCAATCACCCGATAACCTTTCTGGCTCAGCGCTTTGATGGTGCCGTCCCAGGTTGCGCCGCAGAAGTTCTTGCCGTGCATCAGCACCACGGTTTTGCCGTTGGCCTGCTGCGTAGGTTTGACATCCATATAACCCATGCTCATCGCTTGCTGCTGCGAGGTGAAGTTAAAGTGCTGCAGCGGATAGGGATAGTTGAAACCTTCCAACTGCTCGCCATACACATTGGCAGCGAGCGCCGGGGCGGTACCACAAAGCGCCATCGACGCCAGAATAATGGCAAGTGACTGTTTTGGCTTGAAACGAAAATCCATAGCGCCATTCCTCAAGAGTGAAAACCTTCAGTCTGGCACGTTAATTCGCGTTAAGTATTGATGAAGTGTGCCGCCAAAAAGCACGACTTTTACTATTAAGCATCTCAATGCGATGAAAAATTTGAGTTAATAATAACGTCCGTTATTACGATAAATATTCAACACCATCACAACAAGAAAACCTGTAAATTCACGAAAACCAAGACCGGTCTTGATGACAAATAACAAAATAGTTCAATAATCAGAAAACTTTACATTAATTGCAGAATGGAAAGATTAATTAAATTACACTCTGTGCGTGTTAATGGAGGACTATGATGACACAGCAAAAATACAATGAAGGGGTAATTGATTCGGTAACCGAATGGATTATGGCTAACCTGGATCAACGTTTAAGCATCGATGATATCGCACTGAAGTCCGGCTATTCTAAATGGTATTTACAGAAACTCTTCGCCCGCTATCACAATGAAACGCTGGCACGCTACATTCGTAAAAAGAAACTGGTTCACTGTATCAATGATTTAAAAGACAGCAATGCGCCGATTATCAGTCTGGCGGTTAAATACCATTTCGAAAGCCAGCAATCCTTTACTCGATCGTTTAAGCATGTATTGGGCTGCACGCCGCTGTATTGCCGCAAGCGCCAGCTCGATGATGAAACCAAACAAGCAATGCGTGAAAGTAGCGATCCCTGTGTGCTGTGTCGTCAAGCGGGTTTTGATGCCACAGAACGTGCTAAAGAGATTGTTACGCCGCTAGCGCGCAACGATAGATTTCTGCCCCGGCTCAGCTGTGTGATGCGTTGATAAATAACGGTTCTTTTATTAACGCCTTTTGACGTCAACAGACTTATTCATTTCAATTAAATGATATATTTCATCAATGAAAAACGGATGGCGCACCATCCGTTTACTCATTTAGTAGTTCGATTTATTCGGCGCGATTAAACGCTTTTTAAAATGCGCGAGCCGATTATCCAGAGCATCGGTATAAAGCATGGTATCCACGCCGACAGCAACAAAGTTTGCCCCCCAACTGATGGCGCGTTCTGCCATTTCAAGATTAACTGCCAGAAAACCGGCCGCTTTTCCTGCACAGCGGATGCGTTTAATACTGTGCTCAATCACCTTCTGCACTTCAGGATGTGCTGCGTTATCGGGATAACCCAATGAGGCGGATAAATCTGCCGGGCCAATAAATATCCCGTCAACGCCTTCGACTTCCAGTAACGCATCCAGATTATCAATCGCCGTTTTGCTTTCGGCCTGAATCAACAGACACAACTCTTCATTGGCGCGTGCCATGTAATTTTCCACGCGTCCCCAACGTGCCGCACGCGCCACGCCCGCTCCGACGCCGCGCGTACCGTAAGGCGGATAGCGTGTCGCCTTCACCAGCGCTCTTGCCTGCTCGGCGCTATCGATCATTGGTACCAGCAAGGTGCGCGCACCGATATCCAGCACCTGCTTAATCAGTGCGGTCTGGAATTCAATCGGGCGAATCACAGGCTGGCTGCGATAAGGTGCAACCGCCTGCAATTGATGATAGAGATCCTGCACGGTATTCGGGGCGTGTTCGCCATCAATCAGTAACCAGTCGTAGCCGCTGGTGGCAGCAATTTCGGCCAGATACGACGATGTACTGCTCAGCCACAAACCAATCTGCGTTTCACCTTTAGCCAATCCGGCTTTGAAAGGATTTTTTAATGGGTCCTGCATAGCTTCTCCTTATTCAATGACTTGGCTGCTGAGAGTGCGGCAACTGACGCTCCACTTTCAGGCTGAGGATAATGATTGAACCGATGGCGGCAATCAGCGCCAGCGCCAGCAATCCAGCGGCACTGCTGTTAAATTGCATCTCGGCATTTACGCGAATCAACGGCGCGAGGAAGCCACCCACAGCACCAAACAAGTTGACGAAGCCGATGCCTGCCGCCAGCGCGGTACCAGAAAGCAGCTGCGTCGGCATGGTCCAGAACACCGGTTGCACGGCAATAAACCCCACCGCCGCGACGCTAAGCGCGATGATGGCCAACAGCGGCGAAACTAATCCGGACAAACCAATCCCGACCGCCGCCGCCAGCAACGTAAACGCCGCCACCCGGCGACGCTCGCCACTGCGATCGGAATAGCGTGGAATCAGCCAGGTACCAAACAGCGCCGCAACCCACGGAATCGCCGCCACCAGCGAGGCGAGGAAACCGACTTTAGTGCCCAACAGCGCCGCCACTTGCGATGGCAGGAAGAAGATCAGTCCATATACCGCAATCTGGATGGTCATGTAGATGATGGCGAGTTGCCAGACGCGACCATTGCGCAGCGCATCACGCAGGTGTGCAGTCGGCTTTTGCTGCTCTTCGCTGTCCAGCTGACGTTGCAGCGCCTGCTTCTCCTCTGCGCTGAGAAAACGCGCTTTTGCCGGCGTGTCGTCGATATAGCTGAAGGTGAAAACACCGGCCGCTACAGCCAGCAATCCTTCAATGATAAACATCCAGAACCAGCCGGGATGACCCAGTACGCCGTGCATTTCCAGCAGTGCGCCAGAAAGCGGTGAACCCAGCGTCAACGCCAGCGGCGCGCCCATATAGAACAGCCCCATTACGCTGGCGCGCTGCTGCTGCGGAAACCACAGCGAGGTGAGATAAATCATGCCGGGGAAGAAACCCGCCTCAGCGGCGCCGAGCAAGGTACGCACCAGCAGGAATTTGGCTTCGGTATCAGCAAACGCCATCGCCGCCGAAAGAAATCCCCACAGCAGCGTGGTGCCGCCAATCCAGCTGCGCGCGCCGAATCGCTTCATCAACAAATTGGCTGGTACGCCAAGCAGCGCGTACACCACAAAGAAGATTCCGGCACCTAACGCGTAAGCTTCATTACTCAGACCGGTATCAAGTTGATACGCCTCTTTAGCGAAACCGATGTTGGCGCGATCGAGAAACGCCAGCACGTAGAGCATCAACATGAAAGGAATAAGACGTGCGCGGTTCTTTTTAACCGCGCTTAACACCAGATTATCCATGGTAAAACCCTCACGCACGGCTGCGACGCGTCGCCGCAGCCGCTGCGATTAGTGTTGATAAGGACGCTTCAGTCCATCGCGATTCAGTTCCACGCCGAAGCCCGGTTTATCCAGCACCGTTTTGTGCATGCGACCGTTGACCGGCACCGGTTCGTTGATCAGCAGCGGATCAAACTGCGGGCGCAGCGTACTGCAATCCGGGCTGGTCATCAGGAATTCACTGAATGGGCTGTTGGTGAAGGTGATCACCGCATGATGCGAGTAAACTGAAGAGCCATGCGGCACCACCAGCTGACCGCGTGATTTCGCCAGCGCCGCTACCTCAACCAGCGTGGTCAGGCCGCCGCACCAACCCACATCCGGCTGCAGAATATCGATGCCGGTTTCTGCCAGCGTGCGGAACGATTGCAGCGTGCCGTGATGTTCACCGCTGGTGATCAACATGCCCTGCGGCGCTTGCTGTTTAAGCTGTGCGTAACCTTCAAACTGTTGCGGCGGCAAACACTCTTCCAGCCACTTGACGTTATAAGGCGCGCAGGCGTGTGCCAGTTTGGTGGCGAAATTGACGTCCTGACTCATCCAGCAATCAAGCATCAGCCAGAAATCCGGGCCGCAGGTTTCGCGATAGTGAGCGATGCGCGCTACCTCTTTTCGGATGCCTTCATCGCCATCATGTGGTCCCCACTGCACCGCCATTTTGCCGCCGATAAAGCCCATCTTCTGCGCCAGATCCGGACGCGCGCCGGTGGCGTAGAACTGCAGTTCATCGCGCACCGCGCCGCCCAGCAGTTTGTAGACCGGCAGATCGGTGACTTTGCCGAACAGATCCCACAGCGCCAAATCGACACATGAAATGGTGTTCATCACCAACCCGCCCGATCCGGCGTAGTACATGGTGGCGTTCATCATCTGGTCGTGGATCAGTTTTATATCGCTAACGCAGCGCCCTTCGAGGAAACGATTGAGATGCTTTTCCACGATGAAACAGCCCATTTCGCCACCGGTGGTAATGGCGAAACCGGTTTGACCGTTATCAGCTTCAACTTCAACGATCAGCGTGCCTAACACGTTGATGCCAAAGGATTGACGCGACTGCTCATACTGTTTGTATTTGCTCATTGGCGTGGCGACGTGGTCGTCAATCCAGTGATTAGCACCTTGATCGTGATAATCGCCGCCAGCCGCCGCTTTATCAGCGGTAGCGCCACCGGCAAAGTAGGCGCGGACAGTTTTAATTTTAGGTAGGGACATGCTCTTCTCCTGGTTACGAGGCGTGTTTTTCCGCCGGGCTACGCCAGCCCAGCAGACGGGAAATATCGCGGGCGCAGGCAATCACCTGACCAGCAAGGTAATCGCGTTTGTCGTCGTCAATCTCGAGTCGGGTGCCGACCAGTGAAATGGCGGCAACTAATTGCTGGCGGGCATTGAAAATCGGCGCGGCAACGCAGCGCACATCGGGATAATCTTCACCGTTATCAAAGCTCCAGCCCTGACGGCGAATGCGTGCCAGCTCGGTGCGGAGCGCGTCGGCATTGCGCAGCGAGGTTGGCGTCACAGCCACAAAGCGCATGTCGCTAATGATGCGTTCCTGCTCTTCAGGCCGTTGCCAGGCCAGTAAACATTTGCCAATGCCCGAGCGATAGAGCGACAGGCTTTTCCCTTCGTGCGAGCGCACGCTGATGGTGGCAGCTGATTCGAGTTTGAGGATGTAGCAGGCGTGGCCGCCATCGAGGATGCCGAGGTGACACAGCAGATTGGTCTGCTGCATTAAGCGCGTCAGACGTGGACGCGCGATATCGCGGATATCCATGTGCTGCAACGCGTGGCCGGCAAACTCCACCAGCCGCGTCCACAGGCAGTAGTTGTTGTTGCGATCGATGGTGATCAGACGCTGTTTTTTCAATTCAGCGAACAGCAGATAGGCGCTGCTTTTGGGAAGCGCCAGCGTTTCAATGATCTCGGCGGCGCTGCACGGTCCGTGCTGGGCAATGTAGTCGAGAATCGCAATGGCGCGCGTCAGCGCCGGGACGGGCGTAATTTCCAACATGCTGGACTCCAGTCTGATGATCTGGAGCGCAGTGTTGTGGTTTTAACCTCTAAGAAGTGTGCGCCGCTTCAAATTACGTGGCGCACAGTGCATTTGGCGGCAACGGGTATGCGGGAATGTGAATCGCGCCGCGCTACGAGTACAGCCGACTGTACTTGCAGCGCAGAATCAGGAAATTTAAGAGAAAATGTATTTGATGGCTGCAATGACCATCGTAGTGGCCATCACCATTAACAAACGCTTTATCCAGCGCATATCGGTTTTCAGGGCAGAGACATCGGCTTTGATAACCTCAATGTCTTTTTCAATGCGATCAAGGCGAGCTTCGACTCTGGTCAGGCGCACATCTAACGCTTTTATTTCACCACTTAGTCGAATATCCAGATCTTTAATCGCATTAGTAAGCCGAAAATCAAGCTCCCTAATTACACCACTAAGTCGGTCATCCAGTTCTCGAATAGCACCGCTAAGCCGATCATCCAGTTCTCGAATAGCACCGCTAAGCCGATCATCTAGCTCTTTAATCGCACCAGTAAGTCGAACATCCAGTTCTCTAATATCGCCACTTAGCCGGTCATCTAGCTCTTTAATCACACCGATAAGTCGAACATCCAGTTCTTTAATACTCCCTGTAATGCCTTCTCCGGCCTTCATCAAATCAGAACGAGACAACGCATTATCCTGCTGCATTTCGGTAAAGATCTCGACCATGGCTTCAGCCTGCTGGTCGCTGACGCCGGCCAGCTGCAGTGCTTTAAAAGCTTTATGTGTATTCATCATCGCGAGTGTCATCCGTGAAGCTCCTGAGTTGAGGTGAGGCGTAAGCCGACATCTTGCTCAGCGAGCGATTGTTGCACCATGTGACTGTTGGTATTTTGCGTGGCGCTGCGAAAAATATCAATTAGTACAACAAGTAACGTACAGGCGGATGCGGGGCATCTCGCAAAATTGGCGTCAGGATCTGCCGCGAAAAGTTTTGCGGTATTGCAGCGGGGAGGTGTTGAGTTGCTTCTTGAAATGACGGCGCAGCATCAGCGGCGAGGAAAAACCCGCTTTTTCGGCAATCAGTTCTACCGGCTGATCGGTTTTCTCGAGAAAACGCTGCGCCAGTGCCAGGCGCTGATTGACTAACCACGTGCTAAAACAGCCACCGGTCGTTTGATTGAAGCGCCGGGTAAAACTGCGGCGGCTCATCAAGGCTTTATCCGCCAGTTGTTCCAGCGTGAGCGCCTGCTGCAGATTTTCTGTCGCCCAACTCAGCGCCGACATAAAACGATCGTTGCCCGCCGAATGATAAACCGGCTGTTCAATATATTGCGCCTGCCCGCCCTGCCGATGCGGCGGCACGACCAGCATCCGCGCCACGCTGTTAGCCACATCGACACCGCACTGTTCGCGCACCAGATGCAGACAGCAATCAATGCTCGCCGCCGTACCCGCTGAGGTCACAATTTGACCTTCGTCGATATACAGCACGTCGCGATCAATCGCCACATCCGGATAGAGCCGTTCGAAATCTGCCATCCAGCGCCAGTGCGTGGTGGCGCGGCGCTGACTTAATAATCCGGCGGCACCTAATACGAATGCACCAAGGCACAAACCCACCACCTGCGCACCGCGCTGCGCCGCCTGCTGCAAGGCGTGCAGTAATTCTGCCGGTGGCAGCACGTCAGGATCGCTCCAGCTTGGCACCACCACCACATCAACATCGGCCAGTTGATCTAAGCCGTGTTCGGCCAGAATGGAAAAGCCACTGTTGGTTTTTAACGGTCCGGGATGCGTGGCGCAGATCAGCAACTGATAGCACAACGCGCCGTCATCCTGAGCGGCTTTTTCAAACACCGCGCAGGGCACCGAAAGGTGGAAGGGAATGATGTCATCGAACACCACGATACCCACTTTGATGGGCGCAGCCGTGCCTGGCATTTTTGGCGCAAATTGAACGCTATTTGTCATCCGTTGTACTCCTTCACTCACGGCGAAATCGCCATACTGCACCACATCGGAGGCCGCGCTGGCCTCTTCTTTCCGCTAAACCATCAAAGGATTATTACTCATGAAAAACATTTTCGCTTCAGGAACCTTAGCGCTGGCCATGGCGATGTCTGGCAATGCGTTCGCCGCCGAGACTAAGTCAGAAAAAGCACCAACCATCCGCACCATGAGCGGCGCCACTGCTTCCACTTCACTTAACGCGAAGCAGACCGCGGTGATTGTCATTGATATCCAGAACGAGTATTTCCCGGGCGGCAAGATGCCGATTCCCGATGGCATGCAGGCGCTGAACAACAGCAAACGTCTGGTGGCATTCGCGCATAAACACAACATGCCAGTGTTCTTTGTGCAGCATTTGGGTGAGGCGAATGGCCCGCTGTTTGCCAAAGGCAGCCGTTTCGCCGAGTTTCACAAAGATTTGCAGCCGGCTAAAGGTGACCGCGTGATCAGCAAAGCCACACCAAGCTCGTTTGTGGGCACAGACCTGCAGAAACAGCTGGATTCGTTGGGCATCAAACAGTTGATTGTCACTGGCCTTATGACGCATATGTGCGTGTCATCAACCGCACGTGACGCCGTGCCGCTGGGGTATTCGGTGATCATTCCGGAAGATGCCACCGCTACACGCGATTTGGCAACCTGGGACAATAACGTGGTCGATCACAAAGTGTTGCAGCAAGCCGCACTGGCGGGTGTGGCAGATGTGTTCGCAGAGATTAAAACCACCGATCAGGTGCTTGCACTGCCGGTGCAATAATCACTGCACCGGCTGGCCCGGTAGCAATTTCTCAGACATCAAACGGCGGCAGGAGAGATTTTCCTGCCGCGCTTGCTGCTGCTGTTCGGGCGACAAATCCTGCCACACCGCTTGCAGATGATCAGCCAAACCCTGCTGGAAATGAATCTTCTGCAATGCGTAATCTGAATTACTGCCTTCAATTATCTGCTGCATATCCTGCGCGGTATTGCCGCGTCCATCGTGAGTCAGCGTACAGAACATGGCGATGTAATAACCTTTATCCTCGTCGCTGTAATGCGGCATCAGCCACCAAACCGCCGCACTGATGATGATCAGCAACGGCACAATGAATTTGAGTTTTAACATGAATGGTTTATCCGCTGGAAATAGGAAACGCGCGATAGTAACAGCATTCGGCTGGCCGCACATATTTTGCCGGTCGCATCAATAACGTAACCAGTTAACTGTGATCAGCTTCTGAGCAATTCATTTTGCCCGTCAAAACAAGACAGGTCTTAAATAGCTCGACTAACAGGTCACTATAAGTTGCAAACCCTTTCGCAATAAATCGACCAGATACGATGAACCTGACTCAGCTGACGCTGGCTATCGGTGCACTTTGTAGCTTCGAGCCGTTATATGCTAAAGAGATAAAACCCTTTTCTTCAGACACTCCACCGCTTCCTGTAAACCCCCTTTCTCACTCATCAACCGAAGCGGTTTCAGCGCCTTTATCCGAGCATCCCCATTCCGATTCGCTGTTGCATAACGCTAAACATGCAGCCGCTGACAGCTTAAAAATGGTGGGGAAATTTTTCGCACGTAACAGCTGGTATGATGATTTCAATCCGGCGGCCAGCCGTCCGCATTTTCAGGGAAAGCTTGCCGGTAGCAGGCCCCATTTATTTTGGTTTTACCGGCTGCAGAGCTCAGTGATTGCTCCGCTTCCACCCGATCCGGATCTGATCGACCCCGTGCTCGACGGCAATCCACCTCCCCCACCGCCGCCCGTCGTGCCAAGGCCTAAGCCACAAATCCCAGCCTATGCCGCTCTGCCTGCCGCACTCTTTGGTATGGATGAAAATCTGCAAACACGCTTCATCTATGATGCACAACTTGCAGGCCGGGATGGTCGCCCTAACCTGTTCATTTCGGGTTTTAGCGTTGATGAGCGCTATCGCAGCGAAGCCAATCACAACCAAAGTGAAAACCACTACTATGGCTGGCTGATCGGCTTAAGTGGATTACTGACGGAAGATGAGCAACGACAGCTGGCGCTGAGTGTGGCGATCAGTAAAGGTCACTTCACTCTGGAGCCATCACAGTCCAGCGGCAACAGCCACGGGCAGGTTGATACTCAAGGTATCAATGCCATGTTGAGCTGGCAGCCACAGCATGGCCTGCAACTGGCTCTGCCGATTAGCTTCGGTCACTATCGCGGCAATATAAGCAGTGATGAAAAAGATAAAGTGGCGCAGGTAAAAGCCCGCAGCGCCAATATAGGTGTGGATGTTGGCTGGCGATGGCAAGAAGGTTCACATGCTTTCACGCCGATGTTGGGCACCACCATGCAATGGGCACGCATCAAGGATATTCATGACAACGACAATCTACATATTGGTTATTCGCAGCAAAAACAGCTGCAGTTCTCTGGCGGTATGAAATATGGCTTCAGCCCGACAGATAGCCTGAAATTTGGCCTTGAAACACGCTATATGCAGTACAGCGACCATGCGGGCAATGTTGCGGTGGATAAAGATAATCTGCGTACTGGCCGAGGCGGTGAGCACCTGCAATTTAGCGGCTACGTTGGCTGGCAACTGACTGAGAATGTTCAGCTTAATAGCCAGCTTAAGTGGCAACATCGCCTTAGTCAGGAAGGTGCCAGCAACTGGCAGACACAACTGGGTGTACAGATTGTCTTCTAAAGCGCCTGCGCGCACGCCCAGGCTGAACTCCACGCCCACTGGAAGTTGTAACCGCCCAGCCAGCCGGTAACATCCACCACTTCGCCGATAAAGAACAAGCCCGGCACACCGCGCGCTTCCATGGTTTTTGATGACAGCTGGGTAGTGTCAACGCCGCCCAGCGTCACTTCGGCGGTGCGATAGCCTTCGGTACCGTTCGGCTGTACGCGCCACTGATGAAGCGTATTAACCAGCTCGCCCTGTTGCTTGCTGTTCAGCTGCTTCAGCGTGACGTCAGGAATCTGCTTCAGCTCCTGCAGCACTTCCACCAAACGTTTTGGCAGAATCTTCGCCAGGCTGTTTTTCAGGCTGAGGTTGGGATGCGCCTCGCGCTGCACATTAATGAAATCATCCAGGGAGGTGGCGGGTGACAAATCAATGGTGACGAATTCACCTGGCTGCCAGTAGCTGGAGATTTGCAGCACCGCAGGGCCCGATAAGCCGCGATGGGTAAACAGCATCGCTTCTTTAAATAAGGTGCCATCCTGCGCGGTGATGGTGGTGGGAAGCGCCACGCCCGACAGCGTGTTGAGCTGTTCCAGCAGTGGTTTATGCAGATTGAACGGCACCAATGCCGCGCGCGTGGGGAACACTTTCAAGCCGAACTGTTCCGCCACTTTGTAGCCAAACGGCGTGGCGCCAAGGCCCGGCATCGAGAGCCCGCCGCTGGCGATCACCAGTTTTTCAGCCTGCACCGAAGTACCGTTCAGCTGTAAGGTATAGCCGCTGTCGTCGCGCTCGACGCTCAGCACTTCACTGCGCAGGCGAAGCGTCACCTGACCGGCATCACACTCTTTCAACAGCAGATCGACAATCTGTTGCGCGGAGTCATCGCAGAATAATTGCCCCAGCGTTTTCTCGTGATACGCAATGCCGTGACGATTGACCAGATCGATGAAATCCCACTGGTTGTAACGCGCCAGCGCCGATTTGCAGAAATGCGGGTTGTGCGACAGGTATGCAGCGGGTTCAGTGTGCATGTTGGTGAAGTTGCAGCGACCGCCACCCGACATCAAAATTTTGCGACCGGCTTTTTTGCCGTTATCCAGCAGCAATACGCGACGACCCAATTGTCCCGCCTGCGCCGCGCAGAACATGCCAGCTGCGCCTGCACCAATAATGATAACGTCAAACTTTTCCACTGCTTTTATCCGCCTTGCCCGAAAGGCGCTGATTGTAGGGATTTGCGGCTTTTAGCGCCAGCTTCAAAAAAATGCCGTAAATGTGTCATAATGTAACTCACTAATTTTTAGCCGTTTTCAGCTAAATCTATACGCTGCATTACAATTTTAAGACAATAAAGAGCTATATTTTTCTTTCATATCGCGCACGTTGTCGCAGATAATGCGCCGCGTTCATGTCCTCCCAAAATGGCGTAACGTTTATGCTACATCTGTTTGCTGGTCTCGACCTCAGTACCAGCCTGTTACTGATTCTTGCTCTGCTGTTTGTATTGTTTTACGAAGCAATCAACGGTTTTCACGACACTGCTAACGCGGTCGCGACTGTCATTTATACCCGTGCGATGCGGGCGCAACTGGCGGTTGTCATGGCGGGTGTTTTCAACTTCTTAGGTGTTTTGCTTGGTGGATTGAGCGTGGCGTACGCCATCGTTCACATGCTTCCGACCGATTTACTGTTGAATGTCGGTTCGGCCCACGGCCTCGCCATGGTCTTCTCCATGCTGCTGGCCGCGATTATCTGGAACCTCGGCACCTGGTATTTGGGTTTGCCCGCCTCCAGTTCTCACACATTGATTGGCGCTATCATCGGTATTGGTCTCACCAACGCCCTGATGACCGGCACCTCGGTGGTTGACGCGCTCAACCTGCCGAAAGTCATCAATATCTTCATGTCCCTGATTCTTTCACCGATTGTAGGTCTGGTGATTGCAGGCGGTCTGATCTTTATCCTGCGTCGCTACTGGAGCGGAACCACCAAACGTTCCCGCATCCACATGACGCCTGCTGACCGTGAAAAGATTGATGGCAAGAAAAAGCCACCGTTCTGGACGCGCATTGCCCTGATCGTTTCCGCGATTGGCGTGAGCTACTCACACGGCGCTAACGATGGTCAGAAAGGCATCGGCCTGATTATGCTGGTGCTGATCGGCGTTGCGCCGGCGGGATTTGTGGTGAACCTGAATGCGTCAGGTTATGACATCACCCGCACCCGTGACGCAGTCAATCATCTGGAGCAGTATTATCAGCAGCACAACGAGTCGCTGACGCACATGATGCAGCTGGCGCCGCCTGTGGTGCCAACGCCGGATGAATCGCTTGGCGGTCCGCAGGAGTTCCATTGCGACAGCAGCCGTGCGCTGCAGGCCATCGATCGTGCGCAGCTGCTGCTTAACAACCTGCAGAGCTACGATCAGCTGACGGTTGATCAACGCAGCCAGATGCGTCGTCTGCTGCTGTGCGTTTCCGATACCGTGGATAAAGTGGCCAAGCTGCCGGAAACCAGCGCGGAAGATAAGCGCTTCCTCAACAAGCTGAAAAGCGATTTGCTGGGCACCGTTGAATACGCTCCGATCTGGATTATTGTTGCTGTGGCGCTGGCGCTGGGCATCGGTACCATGATTGGCTGGCGTCGTGTTGCCACCACCATTGGTGAGAAAATCGGTAAGAAAGGCATGACTTACGCGCAAGGTATGTCGGCGCAGGTGACAGCCGCGGTATCGATTGGCGTGGCCAGTTACACCGGCATGCCGGTTTCTACCACGCACATTCTGTCATCGTCGGTGGCCGGTACCATGCTGGTTGATGGCGGTGGCTTGCAGAGTCGCACCATCAAAAATATCGCTATGGCGTGGGTGTTCACCTTGCCGGTGTGTATTTTGCTGTCGGGTGCGCTCTACTGGATTGCACTGAAACTGATCTAAGCAAAGCGCAGAAATATTCCAGGGCGACAGCGATGTCGCCCTTTTTTATTGCCGTTTTTCATTGCCAAATCGCCATCGCAATCAAGCTCACCACCACCAAAAAACAGAGCCCGCTGGTCAGTACAAACTGCCCGCGCACCCGCTCACAGCGGCGAATGAACTCGTCATCATGATGATCGTGATAGCGCTTCTCCCAGATATAGCGCACCAGCCGCACCTGCTTACTCGGCTGCCCGTGCGACGTGAAGAAACCCGCGCCATCCACATATTGATATAACAGCGGATCGCAACCGCGCAAAACGGCCAAAAGTGAGCGCAAAGAAGAGAAATAGCGCGCCATATTCACCAGACAAACCACACACAGAGCCCAAAAAAGCGCGATAGTGCTGATCATGTTCCCCTCCCGGCTGGAGCCGCAACGACGTCGAACGCAGCGGGGAATTGCTGTAGACGCCGCACGGGAAATAAACCAGCCACTGAATGATGTCGATTGCATTGTTGTTATGCGAACCTGAGTGCGCGACTCATACGGCAGTGGCACTTATTTTCAGTGTAGGAGATCTGTTCAATTTTTTTCCAGCGATGATTTTCGTTCAGGGCGAGTGAAAAAGCCGATAACGCTTGATCTTCCTCACATGCGAACTTTCGCTTGCAGCATTTGTTAACAACTCTGGCTATACTCAGGACATAATAAAAACCGCCTGCAAGGCTGAAAAATTGGTTGGTGGCGCTTCATCGCCGTCTCGCGCAAAGGAATCGCCTACCGTGAAAGCAGGAAGATTGCCCCGAATCTTGAGAAAGGAGTTTTATCATGGCTTATAAACACATCCTGATTGCAGTAGACCTTTCCCCGGAAAGCCAGTTGCTGGTTGATAAAGCCGTTTCGCTGGCCCGTCCTTATGATGCAAAAATCTCGCTGATCCACGTTGATGTGAACTATTCAGACCTGTATACCGGGCTGATTGACGTCAATCTGGGCGACATGCAGAAGCGGATTTCTGAAGAGACGCACACCGCGCTGAAAGAGCTGTCGATCAATGCCGGCTATCCGATCAGTGAAACCCTGAGCGGCAGCGGCGATCTTGGCCAGGTGCTGGTGGATGCGATTAAGAAATATGATGTGGATTTGGTGGTGTGTGGTCACCATCAGGACTTCTGGAGCAAGCTGATGTCATCGGCGCGCCAGTTGATTAACACCGTGCATATCGACATGTTAATTGTTCCGCTGCGCGACGAAGACGAAGAGTAACCCCGTAGGGTCGCCATTCATGGCGACCTTCCTCAAAACCACTCGATCTACCCCAGCGGCGGATAAATATCAAAACGATGGCTTTTGGTCACCACTGCATCCTGCGTCACCACGCCCGCTAACGGCGGCGCATAATCCGGACGCTTCACCACAATGCGCTTTTTCGCCAGCCGGCGCGCCGGTTCCAGCAATGCATCCGCATCGTCATCCGCACCGACCAACGACTGAAACACGCGCATCTCTTTCTTCACCATCGCGCTTTTCTGGCGATGTGGATACATCGGATCGAGATAGACCACATCCGGCGCGGGCGTGATATCGCTCAGCGCTTGCTGGCTAACGACGTGTAGCAGCGTAAGCCGATCGCGCAGCCAGCCGCCAATCTCCGCATCCTGATAACCGCGACGCAAACCATCGTCCAGCAAGGCCGCGACCACCGGATGACGCTCCAGCATGCGGACGCGACAGCCCAGCGCCGCCAGCACAAACGCATCGCGCCCCAAACCGGCCGTCGCATCAACCACGTCTGGCAGATAACCGCTTTTGATGCCGACGGCTTTCGCCACCGCTTCGCCGCGACCGCCGCCAAACTTGCGCCGATGCGCCATCGCGCCCGAAACGAAATCCACGAAGATGCCGCCGAGTTTCGGCTCATCCCGCTTACGCAGCTCAAGGTGCTCGGCGGTTAACACCAGCGCCATCGTCGCCTGATCGTCCTGCTGCAAACCCCAGCGCTCGGCTAAATGTAATAAGGCGCCGTCTCCGGCGCCTGTTTCATCGATTAAACAAATTTTCACAAGCCGGCTTATCCCTGAATTCCGTAGTGTTCCAGCATCGCATCAAGCTGCGGCTCACGGCCACGGAAGCGTTTGAACAGCTCCATTGGCTCTTCGGAACCGCCACGCGTCAGGATGTTATCGAGGAACGACTGACCGGTCTGACGGTTGAAAATGCCCTCTTCTTCGAAACGCGAATAGGCATCGGCAGCCAGCACGTCGGCCCACAGATAGCTGTAATAACCCGCCGCATAACCGCCAGCAAAGACATGGCTGAAAGCGTGCGGGAAACGGCCCCATTCCGCGCTTGGCACCACGGCAACCTGCTTCTTCACTTCACGCAGAGTTTCGAGGATGCGCGCGCCTTGCGCAGGATCGAACTCGGTATGCAGACGGAAATCGAACAGACCGAACTCCAGCTGACGCAGGATAAACAGCGCCGCCTGATAGTTTTTCGCTGCCAGCATTTTATCCAGCAGTTCTTTCGGTAACGGCTCGCCGGTTTCGTAGTGCCCGGAGATAAACGCCAGCGCTTCCGGCTCCCAGCACCAGTTTTCCATAAACTGGCTTGGCAGCTCGACGGCATCCCACGGCACACCGCTGATACCGGATACGCCCGGCGTTTCGATGCGCGTCAGCATATGATGCAGACCGTGACCGAATTCATGGAACAGCGTGATCACTTCATCGTGCGTGAACAGCGCCGGCTTGCCCTGCAGCGGACGATTAAAGTTACAGGTGAGATAGGCCACCGGCTTCTGCAGGCTGCCGTCGGCTTTACGCATCTGGCCGACGCAATCGTCCATCCACGCGCCGCCACGCTTGTGTTCACGTGCGTAGAGATCGAGATAGAAACTGCCGCGCAGTTCGCCGCTTTCGTCGAACAGGTCGAAGAAGCGCACGTCTGGATGGTAAACATCGACGTCTTTGCGCTCTTTGGCGGTGATGCCGTAAATGCGTTTAACCACCTCGAACAAACCGCTCACCGCGCGCGCTTCCGGGAAGTACGGACGCAGCTGCTCGTCGCTGATGGTGTAGAGATGCTGTTTCTGTTTCTCGCCGTAGTACGTCAGATCCCACGGATTCATCTCGTCGACGCCGTGCTCTTTCTTCGCGAAGGCGCGCAGCTGAGCCAGCTCTTTTTCGCCTTGTGGACGAGCGCGTTTCGCCAGATCGGTCAGGAAGTCGATCACCTGCGCCGGATTTTCCGCCATTTTGGTCGCCAGCGATTTGTCAGCGTAAGAGTCAAAGCCCAGCAGCTGAGCCAGTTCATGGCGCAGCGCCAGCTCTTCCGCCATTACAGGACCGTTGTCCCATTTGCCTGCATTCGGGCCCTGTTCGGAAGCACGCGTTGAATATGCACGATAAAGCTCTTCACGCAGTGCGGCGTTGTCGCAGTAAGTCATGACCGGCAGATAGCTTGGGATATCCAGCGTCAGCAGCCAGCCTTGCTGCTCTTTGGCTTCGGCCTGTGCTTTGGCGGCGGCCAGCGCACTTTCCGGCATGCCCGCCAGCTCCGCTTCATCGGTCACCAGCTTGCTCCACCCCATGGTGGCGTCGAGCACGTTGTTGCTGTAGGTCGAACCCAGTTCAGAAAGACGCGCCGCAATTTCGCCGTAGCGCTTCTGCTTCTCTTTATCGAGGCCGATACCGGACAGCTCGAAATCACGCAGGCTGTTATCCACCGCTTTCTTCTGCGCGGTATCCAGCGCCGCGTAGCTATCGCTCTCTTTCAGGTTGCGATACGCCTGATACAAACCTTCATTCTGGCCAACCCACGTGCTGTATTCCGACAGCAGCGGCAGCGTTTGCTCGTAAGCTTCACGCAGTTCTGGGCTGTTCTTTACCGAGTTCAAATGGCTAACCGGCGAGAACAGGCGACCTAAACGATCGTCGACTTCAGCCAGCGGCTGCACCAGATTTTCCCAGGTGTAAGGCGCGCCTTGTGCCACAACGCGTTCCACCGCTGCGCGGCAGTCATTTAGCGCTTCGGTAACCGCAGGAACCACATGTTCAGGTTTGATGGCAGAAAACGGAGGCAGCGAAAAAGGCGTGAGTAACGGATTGGTCATAAGCGCAGTCCTTTCATGATGAAGTAGTGGCGCGAACTTTCGCGCGACGCATTTTACTAACATGCGGCTTGATGGCATGAAAATCAATGCCACTAAGTCTGGACCAACGAAGAAAAGCCCGCCAGAAGGCGGGCTGAAGATTATTTAATCGCGAGTTGGTAATGAATCACATCGTAAGGCGCCACCCACGGCGGCAACGGCTCGCGTTCGAAGATATCTTTCGCCAGCGCCCAGCCCTCCACGGCACCGCCTTTACCGGTGAGAGACATCCCGTCATAGAGCAGCGGCGGCAGATTGCTATCAAATGGCACTTTGTCATCTGCAAAATCATTAATCACTTTGCCGCCCAGCGTGCTGACTTTGACGCTCACTTCAACCTGCTGCTCGGGGATCAGTTTCGCTTTCGCTGGCTTCACCGCAAACCAGCGCACGCCATTTTCTGCGCGCAGCGTTTTACGCTTCTCAACCTGTTTATCGAGTTGCGCATAGCCTTTCTCAATCAGCTTGCCCATGCCTTTATTGATCGATTCTTGCATCGTTGCATAACGCTGCGACATCTCTTCACTGCGCATGGCTGACGTGCCGGTTTTCAGTTGCGTGGTTAACCCCGCGATCAACTGATCAAGGCTGATATTGAGGCCCACATCCTTCACCATCTGCAACTGCACTACGGCATTACTGGCAATGAATTGACCTAAGGTGTAACCATCGCGATCAGCGTCACTTTTGGGAAGTGTCTCGGGTAACGCGATGGTCGAGTGCTTTTTTGCGTTATCGAGCTCGGCAGTCAATGTGGCAATATTTTTTGCCTGCTGCTGCTTCAAAGCATCTTCACTGCGTTTGGCGGCATCGTGTGCTTCACGCAGTTGTTGGTTCAATAACTCCGCATCTGCGGCATGCTGCGTTTTAAGCTGTTCGTGGCTGCGTTTTACTGCTTCCTGCGCCTCATTCAGCTGTTTACTCAACTGGGCCGCATCCTGGGCTTGCTGTTTTTTCTCAGCATCCAGCGTAGCAAGCTTTTTGGCGCTTTCGATTTGTTGCACCTTTAAAGCTTCAGCGTTCTTTTGCATGTCACTTAATGCCCTGCTTTGCTGTTGTGCATCCTTCAGCGCCTGCTTAAGTGTACTTACTTCCTCTACCAACTGCTGTTTCTCAGCCTGTAACGCAGCCAGTTGCTTATCACTGATCGATTGCTGCGGGACGCTGCGCTGGGCTGCATCAGCCGCTTGCTGTTGAGCCGCCTTCAGTTCTTGCGTGACTTTGGCGAGGTTTTGCGCCTGCTGTTGATTTTCAGCTTCCAGCGCAGCCAGCTTTTTCTGGCTCTCAGCCTGTTGACGTTTCAGCGCCTCTTGCGACTTATCACGCTTAGATTCAGCCTGCTGCTTCTCCAGCTGATTGATGCGCGCACGTAAGCGTGTCAACTCCGCTTGGTCCGTTGATTTAGTAGTACTTTTTGGTTGTGATGTTGGCTGTGGTTTCGACGTTTCGGCCGGAATAAAAGGTTTTGCGTGAGAAGCCTCGCCAAAAGCGCGCAGCATCTCATCGTCAGAAGCCGCGCAGGCTAAAGCAGGCAACAGCGATACAGTCATTACAAGTATCCGAGACAGATAACGGGGTGTCATCACGGCCTCCCGGCGCGACAATAAGTAAACAAAAGGCTTCATCTTTATCACTGAGATAAAGATGAAGCCCGACCACAGCGCAATCACATTGCGCTGTTAAAAATAATAAATTGGAGCTGCTTTTATTAACTCAACCAGCCTGGCGAATAATCAGCTGAGAAAGGCGAGTCTTAATACGGAAGCACAATTCACGGATCTGAAATTGATAACGCGGCATCACCAGATCATTGATATCAGAGCCAATGGAATCTTTAATTTGCAGATATTTATTGGTCTGTGCACCGATTTTCTGGAATTCCGCTTGATAGCTTTCATAGGAAGCCTGGCTATAAAGACGCATCGCATCCAACTCTTTACGACACTGCTGAATATTGCTCGCGCGGTCGTCGCTGAAAGATGCGCTTTCAGCTTGTGCCGGCGCAGAAGCAACAAACGGTGAACCCTGCTGCTCTGGCGCATTTTGCGCTGCAGGCTGCTCTTCCGCCATCGGCGGTGTGACTAAACTATGAACGGGTTGTTGTTTCGCGCAGCCTGTCAGTGCCAACAGGCTTGCCACCGCGATACCAGTCATTTTTTTCATTATTTTCACCAGGAATTGTTAGAGATGCTTTAAGCAAAAAATTATACGGCCTTAACCGGAAAGTTTCCTGCCAGACTCTCTGGCATTTGGCTTGTGACCGCTTGGTTTAGCGCAGACTAACTTACTTAATCTGAGGATAAAATTCGAGTACCGAATTTTCCTTAGGAATTTTCACTGATACCAGACAAGTCGCAACCGGCTATAGCGACGCATTGGCGCAAAACTTAAGCGCCTGCCAAAACGTCAGCAATTTTTATGCAGCGCGGCTATAATCGCGCCACACACGATGTTTTGACTCCCTTTGATCCAACCGCGGACCCCCTTTCTTTATGCTGAGTTATCGCCACAGTTTTCATGCCGGCAACCATGCCGACGTGCTGAAACACACCGTTGAAAGCCTGATCCTCACCGCCCTGATGGAGAAGGAAAAACCTTTCCTCTATCTGGATACCCACGCCGGTGCCGGACGTTACCTGCTGAGCGGAGAGCACGCCGAGCGTACCGGTGAATATCTGGAAGGCATTGGCCGCATCTGGCAGCAGCCGGATGTGCCGGAGTTGCTCAAGCCGTATCTCTCGGCGGTGCGTAATCTCAATCCGCACGGCACCTTAAAGTATTATCCGGGTTCACCGTTGATTGCCCGCTTCCTGCTGCGTGAAGAGGACAAAATGGAGCTGACCGAGCTGCACTCCAGCGATTATCCGCTGCTGCGCACCGAGTTCAGCAAAGATTCCCGTGCGCGCGTGGCGCGTGGCGATGGCTACCAGCAGCTGAAAGCCAAGCTGCCGCCGCTGAGCCGTCGCGGCCTGATTCTGATCGATCCGCCGTATGAGATGAAAAGCGATTATCAGGATGTGGTGAAAGGCATTCAGGAAGGTCACAAGCGTTTCGCCACCGGCGTATTTGCGCTGTGGTATCCGGTGGTGATGCGTCAGCAGATCAAGCACATGGTTAAAGATTTGCAGGCCACCAATATCCGCAACATCCTGCAGATTGAGCTGGCGGTACGTCCGGACAGCGATCAGCGCGGCATGACGGCCTCCGGCATGATCGTGATTAACCCGCCGTGGAAGCTGAAAGCGCAGATGGAAGAGCTGCTGCCGTGGTTGCATCAGAAATTGGTGCCCGCCGGAACCGGTCACTTCAGCGTCACGCAGATCGTGCCAGAGTAAGTTCGCTTACTACGTCGCCAGCCTATCAGGACAATTATCATGTGGATCATTCTGGCTGGCGCACTTGCTGTGCTGTCGCCCGCCAAACGTTTTTCGGTACTGCTGCTCACGCTCGCCACTATTTTGGGGCTGTTCGAGGATGTGCTGGATTGGCCAGCGATGGTGCTACTCGGTGCGATTGCCGTCATCGCCTGGATTCGCGTGGAAAACAACGCGCGCTGGATTCAGCAGGTGAGCGAAGCCGCGCTGGTTGCCATCGCTATCGGCCTGTTTGTGCACTTTTTCCCCGGTTTCAAAAATCCGCGTCAGGTAGAAGATGTGCAAGCCGGGCCGCTCAGCCTGCCTTTTAGCTTCTCGTATAACTTCGATAAAGCGCTGATTCCGTTTGTGTTGCTCATCTGCTTGCCGCAGCTGTTCCGCACCAAATCCGCGCCGCCGCGACTCAAAATCTTGTGGCTGGCGCTGCTGGCGGCGATTCCGCTGCTGCTGTATGTGGCGGTTAAGTTGGGTGGCCTTGCCGTTGAACCACACTGGCCGGAGTGGTTGGGCAGTTTTATGCTGGCGAACCTGTTCTTCGTGTCGCTGGCGGAAGAAGCGTTCTTTCGCGGCTATCTGCAACAGCGCCTGCGCCAGAAAGGCGGCCCCGTTGCCGCGTTGTTACTGACTTCGCTGCTGTTTGGCGTGTCGCATTTTCCCGGCGGGCCGCTGCTGATGGTGTTTGCCACCTTCGCCGGGATGATTTACGGCCTCGCATGGCAGTGGAGCGGACGCCTGTGGGTCGCCACCGGCATCCATTTCCTGTTCAACATGACGCATCTGCTGTTTTTCACCTATCCGGCGCTACAGCACTAAACCTCGAACACCGCAAAATCATGTGCCAGCTCGGTCGCTGCAAACACCGACTGGCACTCCGCCAGCAGTTTCTCCCGATCCTTAGACAAATAACGCGAGCTGAAATGCGTAGCGATCATCCGCTTCGCCCCCGACTGTTTCGCCACTTCGGCGGCCTGAATGGTGGTTGAGTGGCCGCGTCCATTGGCTTTCTCCTGCAGCGCCGCCTCTAGCGTGGTTTCGTGCACCATCACATCGGCATTCGCGGCCAGCTGCAGCGCCACTTCGGTTGGCGCGGTATCACCAAATATCGCCAGCACTTTGCCTTTGGTTGCCGGGCCAAGATAATCGGCGCCGTTGATCTCACGACCATCTTCCAGCTGGATGCGTTTGCCCGCTTTCAAATCCTGATACCACGGCCCGCGCGGTACGCCTTCTGCTTTCAGACGCGGCGCATCGAGGAAGCCCGGTTTATCGTGTTGTTCGATGCGATAGCCATAACACTCAATCACATGATTCATCGGCCAGGCCGTCACGCGCACTTCGCCGTCATCCAGCACCAAACCGGCTTCAATCTCGACAATTTCCAGCGGATAAGAGGTGTACGAGCCGCTCAAACTGAGCGCCGTCTCGATAAACTGACGAATACCTTTTGGTCCGTAAATAGTCATCGGTTCGGGGATACCGGCCATTGAGCGGCTGGTAAGCAAGCCCGGCAGCCCAAAGATGTGGTCGCCGTGCAGATGGGTGATAAAGATTTTTTCCAGCTTGCCCGGCTTCAGCGCAGAGCGCATGTATTGATGCTGCGTCGCCTCGCCGCAGTCAAACAGCCAGGTATCGCCGCGTTTTGACAGCGTTAGCGCTATCGCAGTGACGTTACGTTGCAGGCTGGGCGCACCGCCGCCGGTGCCGAGGAATGTCAGTTGCATGCTATGCTTCCCTGTAATCGGACATAAAAATCAATGCTATTACAATCATAGGTGCAATCTTTGCGTCAATAATCATCCTGGCGTTAAACTCTATGCCAATTTTCTTCCAACAGATGGACATAACGGATGACCAGACATTTTGACTACCTCGCCATCGGCGGCGGCAGCGGCGGTATCGCCTCGATTAACCGTGCAGCGATGCATGGCCAGAAGTGCGCGCTGATTGAAGCCAAAGAGCTGGGCGGCACCTGTGTCAACGTCGGCTGCGTACCGAAAAAGGTCATGTGGCATGCGGCGCAAATCGCTGAAGCTATTCATCTTTATGGGCCAGATTATGGCTTCGACACCACGGTAAACCGTTTTGATTGGTCAGTTCTGGTGAAAAACCGCAGCGCCTACATCGACCGCATTCACAGCTCCTACGACAACGTGCTGGGTAAAAACAAGGTTGAAGTGATCAAAGGCTTCGCGCGCTTTATTGATGCTAATACCGTGGAAGTGAACGGTGAAACACTCACTGCCGATCATATCCTGATCGCCACCGGCGGACGTCCAAGCCATCCCAACGTGCCGGGCGCGGAATACGGTATCGACTCTGACGGTTTCTTCGAGCTCGATGCGCTGCCAAAACGCGTGGCGGTAGTGGGCGCGGGTTACATCGCGGTGGAACTGGCGGGCGTGGTCAATGCACTGGGCGCGGAAACGCACCTGTTCGTGCGTAAGCATGCGCCGCTGCGCAGCTTCGATCCGCTGATCGTCGATACGCTGGTAGAAGTGATGAAGGCCGAAGGCCCAACGCTGCATACCGAATCAATTCCAAAAGCAGTGATTAAAAATGCCGACGGCAGCCTGACGCTGCAGCTGGAAAGCGGCCACGAACAAACCGTGGATTGCCTGGTGTGGGCGATTGGCCGTGAACCAGCGACCGATAACCTCAATCTGGCGGTAACCGGCGTGGCGCTGAACGACAAAGGCTACATCAACGTCGATAAGTTCCAGAACACCAATGTCAAAGGCATCTACGCGGTGGGCGATAACACCGGCGCGGTGGAACTGACGCCAGTAGCCGTTGCCGCAGGTCGTCGTCTTTCCGAGCGTCTGTTCAACAACAAGCCGGACGAGCATCTGGATTACAGCAACGTGCCGACCGTAGTGTTCAGCCATCCGCCGATTGGTACCGTGGGCCTGACCGAACCGCAGGCGCGCGAACAGTACGGCGACGATCAGGTGAAAGTGTATACATCCTCCTTCACCGCGATGTACACCGCCGTTACCCAGCATCGCCAGCCGTGCCGCATGAAGCTGGTGTGCGTTGGCCCGGAAGAGAAGATTGTCGGCATTCACGGTATCGGCAACGGTATGGATGAGATGCTGCAAGGCTTCGCGGTGGCGCTGAAAATGGGCGCAACCAAAAAAGACTTCGATAACACCGTAGCGATTCACCCTACAGCGGCGGAAGAGTTTGTGACGATGCGTTAATATTTCCTGTCGGAAATGAAAAACCAGCCATTAATTCATGGCTGGTTTTTTTTATGGCTGCAATTTACATTCCGTTTTCTTCACTACTCAATAATGCATGCACAGGATAAGATTTATTTCTTTGCTGGCGGTCGCCATTAATGGCGACCCTACAACGTAGGGGGCGCATTAATGCGCACCGAAAATTTAATGGCATTGCCAGTTTAAATATTTTTACGGGGAGAACGGTGTGAACAAAGGTCGGAAGCGGGCATGAATATTATCGATATCATTATGTCCGCAGGCAAAGCCTCGGTAGACGTGGCGCTCTACACGTTGATTCCGATTATGGTGGTGATGCTATTCATCATGAAATATCTGGAGGTCAAAGGTCTACTGGATTTTGTTGTGCGTCATGCCACGCCGTTATTAAAACCCTTCGGTATTACCGGGCTGGCATTTTTTGCCATGATTCAGCTTAATTTCGTCAGCTTTGCAGCACCGCTGGCGGCGCTGGCTATTATGGAAAAGCGCGGCACCTCCGATCGTCATATGGCGGCCACGCTGGCGATGCTGTTTGCCATGGGCCAGGCCAGCACCTTTTATCCGCTGATTCCGGCGGGATTACACTGGAGCACGGCGCTGATTATTTCGATCTGCGGCGGCGTATTAGCGGCGGCGGCGACCTATCACCTATTTGGCCGTAAACTCTCCGATGCGGCGCTGTTAAATGAAGATGAAGCCGTCACCAGCAGCGAAACTAAAATGGGGCTGATTGGCATCATTAATAGCGCCGGTTCCGATGCGATTCGTCTGGCGCTGGGTTCGCTGCCGATGTTGATTATCTCGTTATCAGTGGTCGGTATTTTGAAGGAAGCGGGCGGAATTGAAATGCTGACGCGTCTGGTGTCGCCGCTGCTGGATAAGCTGAATATTTCCGAAGTCTATATTCTTCCGGCGCTGACCAAATGTCTGGCGGGCGGCACCGCTTATTATGGCGTGGTGGCGGGATTGGTGGAGAAAGGCTTATACAGCGCGCACAACATCAACGCGTCGGCCGGATTACTGATTCAAACCTTTGATTTACCCGGCATCGGGATTTACCTTGGTCTGTCGAGCCGATTCCCGCGCCTGTTCCGCTTTGCCGTACCTGGCATTCTGCTCGGTATTGCGCTGCGTGCGACGGTGCACGCCATCCTGTTCTGATTACTGTTGGCGCTGAATACGCTTTTCAGCGCCATTAAGTAAATAACACTACAATTCTCAGGCGTTATTTATTATTACCCCTATTAATTTCATCGTTATTTTCACCCATTGCATTAGCGATAATTTTAGTACTATTATCGCAACAGAAATTTCTAAAATATAATTAATCCTGATGAAATATCGGGTTAATTTACCAAACCCTTAAATTCATTGCAGGTAATATTCCTGCATATCCTTTTTATTGCAGACAGGGTAAATACATGAGCGGTAAGCAAATAACCTGGAATGGCGGATTACAACCGGAAGCCATCGATATTCTGGCGCAAGATGGCGGCATGATCGTTAGCCCAACCAAAGTGGGCTACATCATCATGACCTCCGATAAAGCCGGACTGGAGCGTAAGTTTGAAGCCAAGCAGCGCAAGCGCAACAAGCCTGGCGTGGTGCTGTGCGGCTCGCTGGAACAGCTGCGTTCGCTGGCGCAACTCACACCAGAAATCGACCAGCTTTATCAGCGTCACTGGGATGAAGATATTCTGCTGGGCTGTATTTTACCGTGGCGCGACGATGCGCTGTCGAGTATTCCCGATGATGGTTCAAAAGAGCTGATGATGGATGGCCGTCAAACCAGCTGCTTCGTGATTAAATTCGGCAAGCCAGGCGAAAATATCGCAAAAGCATTGTGGGATACTCACGGAAAATTCTCCTTTGCCAGCTCAGCAAATCCATCTGGCCAGGGAAATCGCGGTTTGGTCGAAGGTATTGGCGAGCGCATTGAAGCCCGCGCCGATTTAATTATCGAAGCCAATGCTTACGTGAAATCCATTCAGCCTAACGATGCCAATAAAGTGCGCTATGAACAAGGCGTTATGGTGTCGATGGTCGATAGCGAAGGTCGTCTGATTCCACAGCAAAATGGTGAGCGCAAAATCACGCCGTGCCCGGTGCTGATTCGTAAAGGGTTGGATGTGGATAAAATTATGGCGCTGCTGTCCGAGATTTTCCCTTCATGGGATTACCGCCACGGCGATTATTACTGATCTTTTAAAAGCCTGTATCCTCTATAGAAACAGGCTTTCGTTTTACCACCCCACCGTAATCTCGCCGTCCCCCCCGCACTCTGCTGATGTTTAAACGCCGCTGGCAGTTCACTCAATGAATCGAAGCTATTGCTGATCACTGAAAATATAGATTTACCACCCACCAAACACCTATATATATTGCCGATATAGATAATTATATCTATACTCATTAAATCCAGTGAGGAGTGTTCGCAACATGTGAGGTAAGGGAATGCCAGAGCTACATTGGCGTAAAGCTGCTCTGAAGCAGATGCGAGCCATTGCAGACGCTAACGAAAGGAAGAAGCTGAATGAGCAAGTGAATGAGTTAAAAAAGTTTCCGCTTGTTCCGCCCAATCTGGATGTTAAGTCTCTAAAAAATGGTCAGGCTGACTACCGGCTTAGATGGGGAAATTATCGCGTTTTGTTCGACTATCACAAAGGCGAGGAACCGAAAATCATCGCTATTCAGCAAGTAATGAGACGAACCAGCGGAACCTACAAATAATCAAGATAGAGATTTGCTGCAATAATTCACAGATTCTCATCACGCTTCTAAGAAACTGATAACGTTGAATACTGGAACATAAATCCTATGATCGAATTCATCACTGACAGTGCTGGTAACCGCAAAGCGGCCATTGTCCCAATCGAGTTGTTCGAAAAACTGACTCAACATTCTGATTTCGCTGAATTATGGCAGTCAGTCCCTTACGAGGCCGGTATTAATGACGACGCCTTAATTCCTGGTGATGTAGTAAACATCACCATTAATAAGGGTGTCACGCTTCACGCCGCATGGCGTATCTATCGTAAACTGACTCAAAAGCAGGTTGCTGAAGCGCTGGGCATCACGCAAGCGTCTGTATCCGCGATGGAAAAAAGCGAAAAACCACGTGATTTCAATCTTGCCAAGCTCGCTGAGCTTTACGAATGCACGCCAGAACAACTTACAGATGATTGAACGAAAAAGCCGGTACTCCCGGCTTTTTTGTGCCACACGATTCTGCATGAAGCTCGCGTGATGTTTTAGATTATACGATTACACATCCGCGCCAAACGCCACATCCCGTTGCCCGCGCAGTTCTGCCAGCCGGTTTTCCAGCGCCGTTTCGATATTCTGATACGCCGTGCTGCCGAGCGCTAATCGCAGCGGCATGCTGGGCTGATCCAGCGTGGCGATCATCGCCGTGACACATTTCCCGGCATCGCCGGCAATGGTGAAATCGCCCGAAAAAATCGCCTGGCGCAGCTGGCCTGCGGCGTTATCGCGATAAACCTCCAGCGCATCTGCCACGTCCAGACCCGCACCAAAATTGGTTGCGGTCGGGCCTGGCTCCACCAGCAGGAAATCAATACCGAAGCTGGCAACTTCCTGGCGCACCGCTTCGACAAATCCTTCAATGCCCCATTTCGTGGCGTGATACAGGCTGAAGTTGGGGTACGCGACCTGGCCGCCTTCCGAAGAAACCTGCGCGATACGCCCGCCGCCCTGCTGGCGCAGGAAAGGGATCACCGCGCGAATCAGCTGGATTGAACCGGTGAGATTGGTGACGATCTGGCGTTCAATCTGCGCATCGCTCAACTCTTCAGCCGCGCCGAACAGGCCGTAAGCCGCGTTGCTCACCACCACATCAATGCGATCGACGGCGGCAAAAGCGCGTTCAATCACGGGCGCGATGCTGGCGGTGTGCGCCAAATCCAGCGCAATAACCTGCAGCTGTTCACCATAGGTTTGCTGCAGATCGGCCATCGCCTGTTCACGCCGCACCGTCGCTAATACGCGATCGCCGCGCGCCAGTAAACGTTCACTCATCAATCGGCCCAGCCCGCTGCTGGCACCGGTAATTAACCAGGTTTTCATGTTGTGCTCCTCATATTGAAAACCTGATGGTAGATCGCTTTACTGGTGGAGATAATCCACCTAATCGCGCATGACCCGGTGAGGAAAAGCCACCAATGAGACGTCCTTCCTGGCACGAACTGCAGGCCATCAAAACGCTGGGCGAGCAGCGCAGCTTTCGCCGTGCCGCTGAAATGCTCGGCTTAAAGCGCTCGTCGCTCAGCCATCTGGTGAAAACGCTGGAGCACAATCTTGGCGTACAGCTGTTTCAACGCACCACGCGCAGCGTGTCGCTCACCGATGCCGGGCAGCAGCTGCTCGATCGGCTTTCGCCGCTGCTGAACCAGATGGATGATGTGCTACACGATATCTCCGCCAGCCGCCATCAGCATTACGGCACGCTGCGCATCAGCGCCAGCGATGCCTCGATCGGTTTGTTGCTGGATCACGTAGTGGCGGACTTTAGCGCGCGCTATCCCGATATTCAGCTCGATTTCGCCGCGCAAGGTACGTTGGTGGATATCACCGCCGCCGGTTTTGATGCCGGCATTCGGCTGATTGAGGATGTACCGCAGGATATGGTGGCCGTGCCGCTCGGCGGCCCGCTGACGTTTGTGACCGTTGCCGCGCCCGCTTATCTGGCAAGAAACGCATCGATTCTTCATCCGCGCGATCTGCTGCAACAGCAGTGCATCCGCCAGCGCTTGCCGAGCGGTAAACGTTATCAGTGGGAGTATGCGCAGGCGGGCGAAAAGCATGAGATTGACGTGCCAGGCACGCTGACGTTAGACAGCAACGCGCTGATGGCGCAGGCCGCCCTCGCCGGTTTGGGCATTGCTTATGTGCCGTCGCTGTATGTGGAGAAAGAACTGCGCAGCGGCCAGCTGGTTGAGTTGCTGGCCGATTGGCGGGTGCAATCGGCGGGGATTGCGCTGTGGTTCCCGCCCAACCGACATCAATCCATGGCGCTGCGGCTGTTTATCGATGCGCTGAAAGTCAGCCTGCCGCGCCCGACGTGATTCAGGCGCTGCGCTGCGGCGCTTTGTGCACCATGGTGTAAGCGTAATCAACGCCCATGCCGTAAGCGCCGCTGTGTTCGCGCACCAGATCCATCACCGCATCGTAAGTCTCTTTGCGTGACCAGTCGCGCTGATACTCAAGCAGCACTTGCTGCCAGGTCACCGGCACCGCGCCAGCCTGCACCATGCGCTGGATAGAACGTTCGTGCGCATCGACGCTGGTGCCACCGGAAGTATCAGTCACCACATAGACTTCATAGCCCTCTTTCAGCGCCATCAACGCCGGGAACGTCAGGCACACTTCAGTCCACAGCGCAGAGATAATCAGCTTTTTACGGCCGGTTTTCTCTACCGCTTCAACAAACTTCGCGTCTTCCCATGAATTCATTGAGGTGCGCTCAATCGGCTTGGCTTCGGGATGGACCGCCAGCAGTTCAGGCCAGATGTAGCCGCTGAAGCTTTCCGTCTCCACCGAGGTGTAAATCACCGGCACGTCGAAAATTTTGCCGGTCTTCGCCAGAGCGACGGTGTTATTTTTGAGCTGCTGGCGATCGATATTCGCAACGCCGAAAGACATCTGCGGCTGGTGGTCGATGAAGATCAGCGTGGAGTTCTGTGGGTCGAGCAGGTCGAATTTAGACATGATGTGTTCCTCTAAAGTGGTTTTAAATTTGTGTGTTGTGCTGCTGGAATGAACTTTAGAGAAGGCAGGCAGGAAGAGATAACGCAAAGAATTTTACAACTTGTTCAAAGTGTTTTTAGAAGCTTGATTTAAATAAATAAAATGGCATTTTCACTGCGTAACCCACCTTAAAAAGACCCGGATTTAGCGTTGTTCAAGATCACTGACCGGCGTAACCTGTCACCACAAAACCTAAAAAATACACCATCGCAAAATGATCGTACGTCCTCATCAACACTGGTTTCTCCGGCTGTTTGACTGGCATGGATCGGTGCTCAGCAACATCGTGTTCCGCCTGTCGCTCAACCTGCTGATGTCGCTGATCGCCATCTTTGGCTATCCGTGGTACTCCACTTTCGGCATTCACCTCACCACCGCGCCTTTTAGTTTGGTTGGTGTGTCGATCGCCATCTTTCTCGGCTTTCGTAATAACGCCAGCTATGCGCGTTTTATCGAAGCTCGCACCTTGTGGGGCAGCCTGCATATCACCCAGCGCTCGCTGCTGCGGCAGATCAAAAGCATTCGTGGCGTGAGTGAAGAACAGGTGCGGGAATTTACCGGCTTGCTGCTGGCGTTCTGCTGGTGCCTGAATCATCGCTTGCGTAAAACCGATGTGCAGGCCGATTTACAGCGTTTGCTGCCGGCCAGCTGGCACAGCAAAGTGCTGCATCATCCCATGCCGACGTCGCAGATTTTATTGTGCCTGAGTGAATGGCTGGCGCAGCGCCGCGATGAAGGGTTGGTGTCGGATATTGTCTGGCAGAGCATTGATGAAAATCTTAATCAGCTGTCGGCGATTCTGGGCGGTTGCGATCGCATCGCCAGCACGCCGATTCCATTCGCCTACAGCCTGATTCTGCATCGCACGGTTTACCTGTTCTGTACGCTGCTGCCGTTTGCGCTGGTGGCGGATTTACACCTGATGACGCCG
The DNA here is from genome assembly GCF_014193275.1 of Enterobacter sp. Sphag1F. Lineage (NCBI taxonomy): Bacteria > Pseudomonadati > Pseudomonadota > Gammaproteobacteria > Enterobacterales > Enterobacteriaceae > Enterobacter > Enterobacter sp. Sphag1F. The sequence continues at coordinate 86,273 of NZ_JACHZD010000009.1, forward strand.
CTGGTGTCGATGTTTATCTCCTACACCTTTTTGTCGCTGGAAGCGCTGGCAGAGGAGCTGGAACATCCGTTTGGCACCGCACCGAATCATCTGCCGCTCGATGCGCTGTGCGTCAATATCGAACGCAATTTGAAAGCAATGAATGGTGATACGCCGCTGCCGGAACCGTTGCAGCCGGACGCGAATTTTAATTTGACGTGAACCAGGTCGCCATAAATGGCGACCCTACCCCGATCCTGTAGGGTCGCCATTCATGGCGACCTTCCTAATACACACCAACCCAATCTGCTTTAACCCTGATTATCCAACCAACGCACATACGCCTGATCCCACAACGCGGCTGGCGTACCCGCTTTGCCGAGACCAAAACCATGCCCGCCGCTGCTGAGCTCAATCAGCTCAACCGGCACGCGCATGCGGCGACAAGCGTCACGCATCATTTCGGTATTGTGGGGATTGGAGGTATGATCGTCCTCGGCCTGCGCGAGGAAGGTCGGCGGATATTGGCGCGTCACGTAGTTCTGCACTGACCAGTTGGCTTCCTGGGTTGGCGTGGCGTTTTGGCCCACCATCATCAGATGTGTGTTAGTGCGCTGATACGGCGCTTCAAGGGTGATCACCGGATAAATAAGCCCAACGCTATCCACATTTGGCCTGATCTGGTCCAGCGGATCCTGCGCCGGATAGGATTCGAAATCCGGACGCGCCGCCGCCATGCCAAGCAGATGGCCACCGGCGGAGAAGCCCAGCACATGCACTTTGCGCTCCATCGAACGCACCAGACGAATGGCGCGTTGTGCATCCTGCAGCGGCGCCAGATTGCCCGCCTGCCACTTTTCACCCGGTAAACGGTAGCTAAGCACATACACGGTATAGCCGCTGCCATTCAGCCAGCGCGCCACCGGCCAGGCTTCGCGGCCCATGCCGATAAAACGATAGCCACCGCCCGCCGCCACAATCACCGCTTCGCCGTTGGGATTTTCCGGTCGAAAGCGTTGAATCGCGGGTGAAACGATATTGGTCCAGGAGCCGTGGCGATCGACTTTGAGCAAGCCTGAAGGGCCGCCGCCGCCGGGCGGATCGTCGGGCCACAATGGAATGACGTCATCGCGAGCAAAGAGTTTGCCCGTGGTCATTGAGAGAACGGTTGCTCCAGTAGCCAACAAAAAGTGACGACGTGTAATCATCTTGCCCAGTGCCAATATGCAAAAAATGCCAGCTTCAACAGCTGAATCTCATTATGTGACGCATGTCTGATTTCGACGTTGGCGATTATGTACGTAAATCGTACAAAAAAGCCATAAAAAAACGCGCCTAAAAAGGCGCGTATTCTTGCGATAAAGACAATCAGTCCTGTTGCTGGAACTGGGTCATTACCGTTTGTTCGCATTGCTGCTGATCTTTACGCAGTTTGCCGCGCTCATCCTCGCCCAACTCCAGCCACGCGCTAATCACTTCCTGCGCGATTTCTTCATTAAATTCAGGTTGCTGCATGGACGATGAAGACTGGCTGGCCGCGAGTTGAGACTTCAGCTTCTCCGTATAGCCATCTAAATCGCTGGTCTTCTTTTCACTGCTCACCAGATGGCACAGCTGGCTGGCATAAACATTCTCTTCCTGATTATTGTCACCGTCGGCAGCCAAGGCACCGGCCGACAGCGACAGCCCAACGAGGGCGAGTAATAACGCTTTCATAATAGGCTCCAATAATTTCCAATAAATCAGTTTTCGTTTTGTTCGGCGCGTGCGGCCTGACGGGCAGCACGCCAGTTTAACAACGGCGTTACCGTGATGCCGTGCAACACAATGCTGCACACCACTAACGTCAGCGCCATATCCACCATCTGTTCCGCCTGCGGTCCACGCATGCCGTGCACCCATGCATAGGCAATATAATTGATACTGCCGATGCCGCGAATACCCAACCAGCCAATTAGCAAACGTCGCATCAGCGGAATATCGCAGCGCCACGTGGTGATCCACACCGCCAGCGGACGCACCACCACAAACAGCAGCAGCGCGAGTCCAATGCCGGTGAGATTCCAGTGCTGCGCCAGCGTAATGCCCAGCACCACCATCATGCCCGCCGCCAGCAAGCGCTCGATAGTATCACCAAAGGAGAGCGCATCGCCGATCACCAAACCCACCGATTTCACCATGCCGCTGCTGCCCTGCGCCATCCTCTGACCGGTATTCACGCGCGCTTCTGCCGGTAAGAAGCGCTCCTCTTCAGACATCTCATCTTGCGGATAGTGCTTCACCACGCGCAATTCCGCGCGACGTAACCCGACGCCCGCCGCAAAGGTGGCGAGGAATCCTGACGCATCAACCGACTGCGCGGCAGCATAGCTCAACGCAATCAGCGCCAGTGCGAACAGATCGTTAGGTGCGACATCCTGATTGGCAGTACGTAAATGCGTCGCCAACTGACCGATCAGCCAACCCAGCGCAAAGCCGATTCCCAGTCCGCCGCCAATCGCCCACAGCGCATCTTTGGCAAACCACTCGCCCAGCGCAGCGGTACTCAATTCGCCCGGCTGCAACAGCAAAATCGCCAGCATCAGCAGCGGCAGCGCGGAACCGTCGTTCATGCCCGCTTCGCTGGAGAGCGCCACGCGCAAGGCATCGTCATCACGCGCATCATTCACGGAAATCAGGCTGGCGAGCACCGGATCGGTTGGCGCAACAATGGCGCCAAACGCCAGCGACATCGCCCAGTCAAAGCCGGTGATCCAGTGCACCAGCAGCGTCATGCCGCCGACGGTAAGCAGCATCGCCGGAAACGCCAGCCTGACGCCAATCCGCCAGGCATGCGCGTTGAGCGGCAAGCGCAGTTTCAGCCCGGTGATAAACAGCGAGGCCGCCATGGCGATTTCGGTGAGATGCGCGGCGAGATTGGCGTGACCGATGATGTCGACTTGCAGCAGATTGAGCATCCACGGACCACACAGGATGCCCGCGAACAGGTAGAGACCGAATGAGGTCACTGGCCCACGGTGAATCCACCCGGAAGCCAGTGACATAAGAAGTAGCAGACCGCCGGTGGCGGCGGTCCAGGCCAGGAAATTCATAACGCTCCGTTTTTAAATAACATTCTCCCTTAAGCCTGGCACATGTTAGGCGATCAGTTTTTCAGATGACGGCTGGCGAGGCGAATCATCAAAGCAAGCGCAGCGGCCAATGTTGAGAGTGCCACCACGCCGGTCCAGCCCCAATGTGCCAGCGCCAGGCTTCCCAGCGCCGCACCGGTTGCCATGCCGATAAACACCACGGTAAACATCAAGGCGTTAAGGCGGCTGCGTGCTTCCGGCGCCAGGCTGTAAACCAGCGTCTGATGCGCCACCAGCGTGGCCTGCACACCCAAATCAAAACCGATGGTGCTGATGATAATCAGACTCAGCTGAGCCGGCATCGGCAGCAGCGGCAGCAGGAACATCAGCGCGAACGACACCATCACCAGCGTGGCACCGTATTGCGTAACACGCGCTGGACCGATGCGATCCGCCACGCTGCCGGCTAACGGCGCGGCCAGAGCGCCTGCGGCACCAGCAAGACCGAATGCCCCGGCGACGGCGCTGTCCAGATGGAAGTTTTGACTGAGCATCAATGCCAGCGTTGACCAGAAGGCGCTAAAGCCCACCGACAACAAACCTTGCGCCAGCGCGGCACGGCGCAGCGTTTGATGGTGTTGCCACAGATGTGCCAGCGACAGCAGCAGACGCGGATAGCTCACCGAGGTACCCGGCGTAAAGCGCGGCAGCACGCGCCACAGCGCAACGCTAATCAGCAACACCGCTACCGCCGCAATCATGTACATGGTGCGCCAGCCGAAATACTCCGCCACTACGCCGCTCACCACGCGTGACAGCAAAATCCCCACCAGCAATCCCGTCATCACTGTACCAACGGTTTTGCCTCGGCTGCGCTCCGGCGCTAACGCCGCTGACGCTGGCACGATGTCCTGCGCCACGGTGGCGGTTAAACCGGTGACGAAGCTGGCGATCAGTAAGGCATTCAATCCGCCCGAGAAGCCACACAGCAGCAGCGCAGCAACCAGCAGCAAACCTTTAATCAGAATAATGGTGCGACGATCGTGACGGTCGCCGAGCGGGGCCAGCAGCAAAATCCCCAGCGCGTAACCGGCTTGCGTCAACATCGGCACCATGCCGACGCTGCCGATCCCGACGTTGAACTGTTTGCTGATGATATCCAGCATCGGCTGGCTGTAGTAAATCGATGCGACGCTGAGTCCGGCACCGGCCGCGAGCGTAAAGACTAGCGGCGCGGGCAGTTTTTCAGCTGGCATGGCTGACGTTGAGATGGCTGACATAGTGGATTCCCCCGTGAATGTGCGCTTATTAAAGCGCGTCGCCGCCATACGCGGTAGACTGCTCAAACACAGAACTGTTATGCGTGGTGCGTATGAACAACACCTCCAGTCTTGATCGCATCGAACTGATGCAGACCTTTATCCGCATCGTCGAGAGCGGATCGCTTTCAGCCGCAGCCACCCAACTCGGCACCACGCAGCCCACCATCAGCCGTCGCCTGCAGGCGCTTGAGCAGCGGCTCGGCCTCAAACTGATTATGCGCACCACGCATGCGCTGAAACTTACCGATGATGGCGAGCGCTGCTATGCGCAGGCGCGTCAGCTGGTGGCGACTTGGCACGCGCTGGAGGATGAGCTTACCGGTGCCAGCGACGACCCGATTGGCACGCTGCGCGTGCGGGCGCCGCATGCGTTTGGTCAGGATCAGCTAATTGAACCGTTGATTGATTATCTGCATCGCTATCCACGCTTAAACGTGGAGTGGACGCTGAATGACCGCACGCCAGACTTCATCAGCGAAAACATCGACTGCGCGATTCAGGTCGGTGCGCCCAGCGATGCGTCAATCGTGGCGGTGTTACTGGCGGAAGTGCCGCGCTTTGTGGTGGCGGCACCGTCGCTGCTGGCCGCGCATCCGCCGGTTGAAGAGGTTTCGCAGCTCACCAATCTGCCGTGGCTGGCGCTGACCAGCTTTTATCGCAACGAAATCGCCTTGCAGCGCATTAGCGATGGTCAGCCGCTGAATCTGGCGATTGCGCCGCGCCTCGCCAGCGACAGTTTGTACGCGGTGCGCAAAGCGGCCATTGCGGGCATGGGCGCGGCAGTGGTGTCGTCGTGGGTGGTACAGGAGGATTTGGCGAAAGGGGATTTGATTCAGCTGCTGCCGGAGTGGCAAGCGCCGCCGCTGCCGGTGTGGCTGACTTATCCGTGGGCGAGCTATTATCCGGCGCGGTTACAGAAGTTTTTCGCCATGATACGGGAAGTGATGCCGAAGTTAGCGGGAGCGCAGCCGCCAACGCGGTAGCGGAAATGAAAAGGTCGCCATAAATGACGACCCTACGCGATGGTTTGTAGGGTCGCCATTTATGGCGACCTGGATTCATCACATCTTCACCGCTTTCTTATCCCCCTTCGACATATTATCCAGCCAGCCCATCACAAAGGCCGACAGCACAAACGTCAGGTGGATAATCACGTACCACATCAGCTTTTCATTCTCGATGTTGCGCGCGTCCATAAAGATACGCAGCAGGTGAATCGATGAAATCGCCACAATCGAGGCCGCCACTTTGTTTTTCAACGAGCCGGAGTCCATTTTACCGAGCCAGCTCAGCTTCTCTCTGTGCTCATCAATATCCAGCTTGGAGACAAAGTTCTCGTAACCCGAGAGCATCACCATCACCAGCAAACCGCCGACCAGCGTCATATCCACCAGCGACAGCAGCAACAGAATCAAATCGTTCTCCGCGATGGTAAAGACATGCGGCAACAGGTGAAAAATTTCCTGGAAGAATTTGATGGTCAGCGCCAGCAGGCCCAACGAAAGTCCCATGTAAACCGGAGCCAGCAGCCAGCGCGATGAATACATCAGGTTTTCGATAAAACGTTCCATAAGTTCCCATTAATCAACAGACAAGTGGGCGAGTATAACCGAACTTATGTGAAGTTATTTCAGCCCTTCTTCAGAAATTTCCGGTGCGGCGGGCAGCGGCAATGACAAACGGAACACCGCGCCGCCTTCCGGCCGATTCTCCGCCCAGATGCGCCCACGATGGGATTCGATAATGGTTTTACCGATCGCCAACCCCAATCCGACGCCCGGCACCGCCGACTCTTTATCGCCGCGCGCAAACTTGTCAAAAATACGCGTCAGGTTCTCCGGCGCGATGCCGGGACCGCTATCCCACACCGCAATCTCCAGCCGATCGCGATCGCGCCACGCCCGAATACCGTGCTGCGCCGCGTTGCCCGCGTATTTCAGGCTGTTTTCGATCAGATTGGTAAACACCCGTTCCAGCATGGCGCTGTCGCCTTTGATCAACACCATCTCGGGCAAATCGAGCATAAATTCATGACCCTTCAGCGACGGGCCCATGCTGCTCAGCGCGCCGCCAATCACCTCATCCAGCGCCACCCACTCTTCGCGCAGATTGAGTCCACCAGATTGAATGCGCGCCATATCCAGCATGTTGCTCACCAGCCGGATGGTGCTCAGCGTCTGTTCGCGAATCTGATTGGCCTGGCCGACATACTTCGACTCTTCGCTGGCCAGATCGAGCATCAGCATTTCTGCCTGACCAAACAGCACCGTCAGCGGCGTACGCAGGTCGTGCGACAGCGCCGACAGCAGCGCATTGCGCAGCTGCTCGCGCTCGGCGGCCAGCCGCGATGCGGCTTCACTGTGCGATAGCGCCATGCGTTCCAGCGCGTTGGCGATCAGCACGGTGAAGGTTTCCAGTAAACGCTGCTGTTCGGGAATCATCAGCTGGCGCAGGTTTTCCGGTTCTACCACCAGCAAGCCGCGACAGTGATTGCCACTTTTCAGCGGCAGAATCTGATACGGCACCGCAGGCAAAGTATCGGTGCCCGCGCCCGCCGGTTGGCCTTTGCTGTAACTCCATTTAGCGATGGCCAGATCCGGCGGCGTACCAATCGCGGTATCGCCCACGGTTTGCAGCTCGCCCTGCTCATCCGGCAGCAGCAGCAAACTGCGCGCCTGCAAGGTGACATCGATGATGCGCTGGCTGGTGCTGGCGATATCCTGCGGCGTCAGGTCGCTGCCGAGCGCTTTCGCCATCTCATACAGATGCCGCGCGCGCTGTTCTCGATAGCGCGCCACTTTGGCCTGATAGCGCACGCCCGCGGTGAGATTCCCGACAATCACGCCCACCGCCAGCATCACCGCGAAGGTCACCAGATACTGCAAATCCGACACCGCAACGGTGCCGGTCGGCGCGACAAAGAACAGGTCAAAGGCGATGATGTTGATCACCGTGGCGAACACCGACGGCCAGCGGCCATAGCGCAGCGCCACCAGCACCACCGCCAGCAGATAAATCATCACGCTGTTGGCGGGATCAAACTCAACCAGCAGCCAGCGTCCAACGCCGGTGACCAAAATACACAGCAGCAGCGCCATCAAACAGCCACGTAGATAGAGCCGCCATTTTTCGCTGCTGGCGCGCTGGCCGCTAAGCGGATGCGGCGCGTCGCGCACCGGTTCATCCAGCGCCACCACCAATAAATCGAGATCCGGACCGAGTTCGCCGAGGCGCTGGGCAAAGCTGTCGCGCCGCCAGCGCCGTTGCGGCTGGCGACCGGTCACGATCTTGCCGAGATTGTGCTCGCGCGCGTAGCGCAGCACCGCGCGCGCTTCATCGGGATCGGAGAGCGTGGCGGTATCCGCGCCAAGTTCCTGCGCCAGCTGCAGCGTGCGCAAAATGGCGCGCCGCCGAGCTTCCGGCAGCCGATTGAGGCGCGGCGTTTCGACATACACCGCGTGCCATTCGCTGCCGAGCCGCGCCGCTAAACGTGCGGCGGTGCGCACCAGCTTTTCGCTGCCGGTATCGTCACCGATGCACAGCAGAATGGCGTCACGCGTGTGCCACACTTTGTCGCGGCCTTGCTGGTCACGCCAAGCGCGCATCTGGTCATCCACGCGATCGGCGGTGCGACGCAGCGCCAGCTCGCGCAGTGCGAACAAATTGCCTTTACGGAAGAAGTTTTCGATGGCGCGTTCGGCGCGGTCGCCGACGTAGACTTTGCCCTCTTTCAGCCGCTGACGCAGATCGTCCGGCGGCAGATCCACCAGCACCACTTCGTCGGCGCTATCGAAGAAGGGATCGGGCACGGTTTCACGCACCTGAATGCCGGTGACGCCGCCGACCACATCATTCAGGCTTTCCAGATGCTGCACGTTAACGGTGGTGATGACGTCGATGCCCGCTTCGAGCAGCTCTTCAATGTCCTGCCAGCGCTTGGGATGGCGCGAACCCTGCACGTTGGTGTGCGCCAGTTCATCCATTAGGATCACCGCCGGATGGCGCGCTAATGCCGCATCGAGATCGAATTCAGCATGACGCGAACGCCCGGTGGCACGACGGGGTAACAGCGCCAGCCCGTTGAGGAGCGCGGCGGTCTCTGCGCGATCGTGGGTTTCCACCACGCCAGCGAGCACGTCGAGGCCTTGCGCGCGCAGGCGCTGCGCCTCCTGCAGCATGGCGAAGGTTTTTCCCACGCCCGCGCAGGCGCCGAAGTAGATTTTCAGCTTACCGCGATGGCTATCGCTGTGGTTTAGCAGTAGCGCATCGGGATCGGGGCGGGCAATTTCGTCGTTCATCGATCGTCCATTGAAAACGGTCGCCATTAATGGCGACCCTACGGTTTATTGCAAATCATCCAGCGCCAGATTGATGCGCAGCACGTTTACCGTCTCTTCGCCGACAAACGGCAACAGCGGGCGCTCGGTGTGGTGCACAATCAGCGCCTCAACATCCTGCAGCGCCATATTGCGTGCGGCGGCGATGCGCGGTGCCTGCCACAACGCGGCTTCCGGCGAAATATCTGGATCTAATCCGCTCGCCGATGCGGTCACTAACTCCACCGGTACTGCTTTGGGTGCTTGTGGATTAGCCGCACGCAGCGCGGCGACGCGTTCCGCCACCGCTTTGTCCAGTGCCGGATTGCTGCCTGCCAGATTGCTGCCGCTCGAGGCCAGCGCATTATAAGGCGCATCGCCGGTTGCGGAAGGTCGGCCCCAAAAGTGGCCCGACTGATTAAATGCCTGGCCGATCTGCTCGGAACCGCGTACCGCACCATCCTGCTCAATCAACGAACCGTTGGCCTGCGATGGAAACCACCATTGCGCCAAACCGGTAGTGAGCAGCGGATAGACCGCGCCGGTGAGCAGCGTAAGCACTATTAACAATACAATAGCCGGACGTAACTGACTCATTTCTCTTCTCCTTAAGCCAGACCAAGCAGCGTCAGCAGCAGGTCGATGGCTTTAATACCAATAAATGGCACCACTAATCCGCCCGCACCGTAAATCCACAGGTTGCGACGCAGCAGCGCCGCCGCGCTCAGCGGGCGATAACTCACGCCTTTCAGCGCCAGCGGAATCAGGAACACAATTACCAGCGCGTTAAAAATTACCGCTGACAGAATCGCCGAATTCGGCGAATGCAGCCCCATCACGTTAAGCATATTGAGCTGCGGATAGGTGGCGGCAAACGCGGCCGGAATAATGGCGAAATACTTCGCCACGTCGTTGGCGATACTGAAGGTGGTGAGCGAACCGCGCGTCATTAGCATCTGTTTACCGATGTGCACTACTTCCAGCAGCTTGGTCGGATTCGAATCGAGATCGACCATGTTGCCGGCCTCTTTCGCCGCCTGAGTACCGGAGTTCATCGCCACCGCCACGTCAGCCTGCGCCAGCGCTGGGGCATCGTTGGTGCCGTCGCCGGTCATCGCCACTAAACGCCCTTCGGCCTGATACTGGCGAATCAGCGCCAGCTTGGCTTCCGGCGTCGCTTCCGATAGGAAATCATCGACGCCCGCTTCCGCCGCAATCGCCGCCGCCGTTAACGGGTTATCGCCGGTGATCATCACCGTTTTAATGCCCATCTTGCGCAGCTCGGCAAAGCGCTCTTTGATGCCGCCTTTAACGATATCTTTCAGCGCGACCACGCCCAGTACCTGCGCGCCTTCCGATACCACCAGCGGCGTGCCGCCAGCACGCGCCACCTCTTCCACGGCGGCATTCACTTCCAGCGGGAAACGGCCATGATTGGCTTCGATGTGGCGACGAACCGCATCGACCGCGCCTTTGCGGATCAGACGATCCTGCACGTTGACGCCGCTCATACGCGTTTGCGCCGAGAAGGGAATAAAGCTCGCGCCCATGCTGCTCAGATCGCGCTCACGCAGGTTAAATTTCTGCTTCGCCAGCACCACGATGCTGCGCCCTTCTGGCGTTTCATCAGCCAGCGACGCCAATTGCGCCGCATCGGCCAGTTGCTGTTCGCTGACGCCCGGCGCAGGCAGGAACTGCGTCGCCTGACGGTTACCGAGCGTGATGGTGCCGGTTTTATCCAGCATCAGCACATCGACGTCGCCTGCCGCTTCCACCGCACGGCCGCTGGTAGCAATCACGTTCGCGCCCAGCATGCGGCTCATCCCCGCCACACCGATGGCCGACAGCAAGCCGCCGATGGTGGTAGGAATCAAACATACCAGCAGCGCCACCAGCACCGTGATGCTGACCGGCGTGCCGCCATACGCCGAGAACGGCCATAGCGTGACGGTTGCCAGCAGGAACACAATCGTTAGCGACACCAGCAGAATGGTCAGCGCCACTTCGTTCGGCGTTTTGCGGCGTTTCGCGCCTTCCACCATCGCGATCATGCGGTCGAGGAAAGTTTCACCCGGATTGACGCTGCATTGAATCACCAGCCAGTCGGAAAGAATGCGCGTACCGCCGGTCACTGAGGAGAAGTCACCGCCCGATTCACGGATCACCGGCGCGGATTCACCAGTAATGGCGCTCTCATCCACCGACGCGCCGCCCTCCAGCACTTCGCCGTCGCACGGAATGATGTCACCGGCTTCCACCAGCACCACATCGCCTTTGCGCAGCGTATCGGCCGCCACGCTGTGCCACGCTGCGCCGTAGCGCGCTTCGGCGAGTTTTTTTGCATCGCTGGTTTTGCTAATGCCTTTCAGGCTGTTGGCCTGCGCCTTGCTGCGCCCTTCCGCCAGCGCTTCAGCGAAGTTGGCGAACAGCACGGTGAACCACAGCCAGATGGCGACGCCAGCGGTAAAGCCCGCGTTGCCGCTGAGCGTGCCACTGGCCATGCCCACCGCCAATACCGAGGTCAGCACGCTGCCGATCCACACCAAAAACATCACCGGGTTGCGGAACTGTACGCGCGGATCGAGTTTTTTCAGCGCATCCAGCATGGCAACGCGGGTTAGCGCCGCATCAAACAGCGCCAGTTGTTGACGACTCATGATTCCGTTATCCCTGAATAAGTTGCAGATGTTCCGCGACCGGGCCTAATGCCAGCGCGGGGATGAACGTCAATGCGCCCACCAGCAAGACGGTGCCAATCAGCAGCGCGATAAACAGCGGGCCATGCGTTGGCAGCGTACCGTTGCCGACCGGCTGAATTTTCTTCGCCGCCAGCGAACCGGCAATCGCCAGCACCGGAATGATGATGCCGAAGCGGCCCACCAACATGCAGAAGCCGAGCAGCAGGTTCCAGAACGGCGTGTTGGCGCTCAATCCGGCAAAGGCGCTGCCGTTGTTGTTAGATGCCGATGACACCGCATACAGCACTTCGCTGAAGCCATGAATGCCTGGATTGGCCATGCCGGCGCGACCGGCGTCGGTCATCATCGCCAACGCGGTGCCAAGCAGCACCAACGTTGGCGTCACCAGAATCGCCAGCGCGGTCATCTTGATCTCCCACACGTCGATTTTTTTACCCATGTATTCCGGCGTGCGACCGATCATCAACCCGGCGATAAACACGCCGAGCAGCACGAACAGCAGCATGCCGTACAGGCCAGCACCGACGCCGCCAAACACCACTTCACCCAGCTGCATCAACCACATCGGCACCATGCCGCCGAGCGCGGTGAAGGAGTCATGCATGGCGTTGACCGCACCACACGACGCCGCCGTGGTGATCACCGCAAACAAGCTGGAGTTGAGAATGCCGAAGCGCGTCTCCTTGCCTTCCATGTTGATGGCGCTGTCCGCCCCGAGCGCGAGGAAGTGCGGATTCCCGCGCACTTCGGCCCACATCACGGTGATCACCGCCAGCACGAACATGATGGTCATCGCCCACAGCAGCATGTGGCCCTGACGACGATCGCCCAGATGCTGGCCAAAGGTGAAACAGAGCGCCGCCGGGATCAGGAAGATGCTCAGCATCTGCACGAAGTTGGTCAGCGCCGTCGGGTTTTCGAACGGATGCGCCGAGTTGACGTTGAAGAAGCCGCCGCCGTTGGTGCCGAGCATTTTGATCGCTTCCTGCGACGCCACCGGACCGAGCGGCAGCGTCTGCTGCGCGCCTTCCAGCGTGGTAAGCGCATGGTAAGGTTCGAAGGTTTGAATGCTGCCCTGGCTAACGAAAAACAGCGCCATCAGCAGGCTGATTGGCAGCAGCACGTAAACGGTGATGCGCGTCAGATCGCGCCACGCGTTGCCGAGCGTTGCCAGCGAACGGTTAGCAAAACCACGAATCAGCGCAAACGCCACGGCGATGCCGGTCGCCGCCGACAGGAAGTTCTGCACCGTGAGGCCCGCCATCTGACTGAAATAGCTCAGCGTGCTTTCCCCGGCGTAGGATTGCCAGTTGGTGTTGGTGACGAAGCTAATGGCGGTATTGAGTGCCAGATCCCAGCTCAGATTAGGCAGATGCTGCGGGTTCAGCGGCAGCGCGGCCTGCGTCATCAACATCAGCAGCAGCAAGGCAAAACCCAGCGCGTTAAACAGCAGAACCGCCAGCAGATAGTGCGGCCAGCGCATGGCGTCGCCGTCGGCTCCGGCCAGTCGCCACAGCGCGCGTTCGGTACGCGGCAGCAGCGGCTTGTCAGCCACAAACAGGGCGAGATAACGTCCCAGCGGTTGTGCCAGCACCATCAGTACCAGCAGAAACACCGCAATTAGCATGAATGCATTCGCAGCCATCAGAATGCCTCCGCATTAAGCAGGGCATAAATCAGGTAGCCCAGAAGAACAAACACCAGCACGATGCCGGCTATCACGCCCACGCTCACAGCAACCTCCAGAGGATTTTGGTAGTGCTGCAAGCATGCGCGGCGCGGCATAAAGAAGAGGTAAAAAGGCGGGAAGCGGGCGTAAATAAAGTATAAAAATGGTGAAGAATTAAGCGCTTTCTAACGCCCAGATGCGGTTCAGATCGATGTTCTGCCACAAGCCGCTGTCTTCCGCGCCGGTGATGCTGTCGGTGCAGAAGCTGTCGCCGAGATCGAGCTCTTCCGGTTTCACTTCGCGCTGCGCGTGCAGCGACCAGAACACATGCACTTTGGGCTTCAGCAGTGATTTTTCGCCCGCCTGCACCACCAGCGCCACGCGCCCGGAAGCCAGTCGCACCAGCGATCCCACCGGATAGATGCCGATAGTGCGCACGAAGGCGTGCAGCAAAGTGTTATCGAAGTGGCCGCGCCAGCTCAACATGTTGTGCATCGCTTCGGCAGGCGTCCAGCCCTGGCGATAAGGACGATTCGAGGTGACGGCATCATAGACGTCGCACACCGATGCCATGCGCGCATAAAGTGAGATCTCCTCGCCTTTCAAACCGTGCGGATAACCGTTACCGTCGTACTTTTCATGGTGATGCAGCGCGATATCCAGCAGATCTTCACCGGCATTGGCCTCCATCAACATCTGCGCGCCGACAATCGGGTGCTGGCGCATCACGGTGAACTCTTCATCGCTGAGCTTGCCGGGTTTGTTGAGAATCTCCAGCGGCACCGCGGCTTTACCCACATCGTGCAGCAAACCGCCCATGCCAACACGGCGCAGCTGATGCTCATCGAGGCCCATTTTTTTGCCCAGCGAGATCATCAAGCCGCACACCGCCATCGAGTGCAGATAAGTGTAATCGTCGTGATTCTTCAGACGCGCCACGCTCAGCAGCGCAGTGGGTTCGCGGGTGATCGAACCGGCAATTTGATCTACCAGATCAAGGGTGTAATCGAGGTCGAGGCCCTGCCCCATGCGCGCCTCGTTAAACATCGCCAATACCTGCGGTTTCCCCTGATTGAAGATGCTTTGCGCCTGATCCATCTCCTGGAAAAACGGGGTTTTAGGAATATCTTTTTTCGGCGCAGGCGCAGCGGGCGCCTGAACCGATTTGTCGAGATCGATCCATAACTGCAGGATCCCCTCATTGCGGATCATCGCGATCTGGCGTTTATCAGTGATCAGCATTTGGTTGCGAATGCGCTTATCTTTGACCCACCAAACCTCAAGTTTGTGGATAAACATTCCCTGCCGCAGTTCGTCAACGTTAATCAGCTTTATCACGATATCGCTCCTTAATATCAGTGGGTGGTAAGGAGGTATCGGCAGCTGAGCAAAAAATCTTCAGGAGTGATTTGTGCGATCGGTGAGGTTTGCGAGATGGGTGCGCATAAATGCGCACATTACGATGGTGCGGGCTTTGACCAGGTGCGCATGAATGCGCACCCTACGTCGTAGGGTCGCCATTCATGGCGACCTGGCTTGAAACATTCTGCTCCTCGCCAACGCGTTCAATCGGTCCCATCACCAGCAGGAACAGTAAAGCAGCGACCACGCAGTGCGCGCCGACAAACACCAGCCCAATGCTGTAGCTGCCGGTTAAGCCGACGATGATGCCGAACAGCAGCGGCGTGATAAAGCCCGCCATGTTGCCGATGCCGTTGAAGATCGCGCCCGCCAGGCCAACCGCTTCTTTGGGTGCGGTATCGCTGACAATCGTCCAGGTTCCGGCACCTGCCGCCACGCCTTTGCCGAAGAAGGCGAACGACATAATGGCGATAATGCCGACGTTGCTGGGGATCACCGCCGCCAGAACCAGCGACGCCGCCATCAGCATGCCGACGATGTACGGCGTTTTACGCGCCCAGGATAAACTCCAGCCGTTCGCCAGCAGTTTGTCGGAGATATAGCCGCCGCTGATGCCGCCGAGGAAGCCAAATACCGCCGGTGCGATGGTGGCAAAACCGGCGTCGAGAATATTCATGCCGCGCGCCTGCACCAGATAAATCGGGAACCAGGTGATAAAGAAGTAGCTGAGCGCGATGATGCAATATTGGCCGATGTAGGCGCACCACAGCATGCGGTTGCTGAGCAGCTTTTTGAACATCGCTTTGCTCAACGGCGGACGCGCTTTTAGCGTTTGCGCCGAATCGATATCAACCAGCGCGCCGCCCTGCTCGATGTAGCGCAGCTCATGTTCCGATACCCGCGGATGATGGCGCGGGCTGCGCATAAAGCCCATCCAGACAAACACCGCCAGTACGCCAATGCCGCCCAAAACGAAGAACGGCCATTCCCAGCCGAAGCACGACACCAGCCAGCCGGAGAGCGGCGAGAAGATGGCGACGGCAAAATATTGCGCCGAGGCGAAAAGTGAAGAGGCGCGGCCGCGTTCGGCGCTGGGGAACCACATGATCACCGCGCGCGCATTGGCGGGAAAACTGGGTGCTTCAATCAGTCCCAGCGTGAAACGCAGCGCAAACATCAATGTCAGCGCCATGGTCATGCCGCTGGAGAACTCGCCGACAAAGCCCATCAGCAGCGTGGAGATCGACCACAGCGCCAGCGTCACGCCATACACTTTTTTGGTGCCGAAGCGATCGAGGAACAGGCCGCCGGGGATCTGGCCGATCACATAGGCCCAGCTAAACGCCGAGAGGATCAGGCCAAGCTGGATCGCCGAAAGTCCAAACTCATCTTTGATCGCCGATCCCGAGATCGACAGGATCGAGCGATCGGCATACGCCACCACGGAAAGAAACAGGATCAGGCAAAGGATCCAAACGCGTACGTGGCTGTTCTGTGGCCGATTATTGGCTTTTAGCATGGGCTGAATTCCTCAAATGAAACACACCGGAATACCGCTTTATTTCCCCTGTTCAGCAACTATAGGAAGCGGTTTCAGGCGTGGTCATTGTGCGAATGGCGGAATCGACGGTGCTAATTAGCGCCAGATTTGGCAGCCAGCACAAAGCAAGGTGCGGTGCTGCACAGAACCTTAAAGATCCGCGCGCCTTTGCACCGCAATGTGCGCCAGCTCTAAGAAAATACTTTGCAGCGCAACTATGAGCGCGCAAAGCAAAGACGCACCCGAGAGCAAAGTGTGCGCCTGGCTGCAAAATCCAACCGCGCTGATTGTCAGCCGCGTAGCGGGCTCGTAGGCTGAAAATGATTTCATTAAGCCATTTTTGATCTTGATGAAACATTCATTCTAATAACAAGCTTACTCTGGAGTCTGCGATGAAAACCCTCAAGGCGATTGTGTTGCTCGGCCTGCTCTCAACATCAGCCTCGGCGCTGGCAGAAAAAATTGGCGTGTCGATGGCCTACTTTGATCAAAACTTCCTCACCATTATTCGCCAGTCGATTGATAAAGAAGCCAAAGCGCGCGGACTCGATATTCAGTTTGAAGATGCACGCGGTGATGTTGGACGGCAAACCGATCAGGTGCAGAGTTTTATCGGCGCGGGCGTGGATGCCATCATTGTCGATCCGGTCGATTCTGCCAGCACGCCGCAGCTGACCAAGCTGGCGCAGCAGGCAAAAATTCCGCTGGTGTACGTAAACCGCACGCCGGGCGATAAATCGCTGCCGGCCGGCGTGGTGTTTGTCGGCTCCGACGAGCGTGAATCCGGCACCTTGCAGATGGAAGCGCTGGCCAAGATGGCTAACTACAAAGGCAATGTGGCGATCATGATCGGTAACCTGACCGATGCCGGTGCGCTGCAACGCACTAAAGACGTTGAGCAAGTGGTGGCGAAGTATCCCGGCATGAAAGTGGTACAGAAACAGCCCGCCAACTACGCGCGCAACGAAGGCATGGATTTGATGAATAACTGGCTAGGCAACGATGAGGCGATTGATATCGTAGCGGCAAATAACGATGAGATGGCGATTGGCGCGGCGATGGCGCTGGCCAAGGGCAATAAAAAGGTGCTGGTTGGCGGCATCGATGCCACGCCAGATGGCCTGAAAGCGCTGTCGCAGGACAAAATTCAGGTCACAGTGTTCCAGGATGCGGTCGGCCAGGGCAAAACGTCGGTGGATGTGGCGCAGAAGCTGATCAAAGGCGAGAAAGTCGATTCACACGTGTGGATTCCGTTCGAGCTGGTAACCAAAGAGAATATGCAGAAGTACGTTGATAAATCACAATAATTACCGCCAAATCGTAGGGTCGCCATTTATGGCGACCGTAATACGGGTTTGGTGCGGTTATCGACAAGGTCGCCATGAATGGCGACCCTACGGTTAACGTAATTGCGCCATCTGCACGATATCGTGATACTCGCCGTCGCGCAGGCAGGCTTTGCGCTTCACGCCTTCGCGCTCGAAGCCCAGCTTCTGATACAGCCGCAGCGCGCGTTCGTTATCGTGAAACACTTCCAGCTCAATGCGCATAATGCCGAGCCAGTTAAAGGCGTAATCCATCGCGTTGCGGATCAGCTTTTCGCCAATGCCGCGCCCGCCAAACGCCGGATCGACGCCGATACCAAAACTGATGCTGTGACGCGTGCGTGGACGCTGCTCGACAAACAGCGTGAGCTCGCCGACCATCGCGCCATCGATCTCCGCAACAAAGCCGATGTATCCCAGCTCATCCATTTTTTCGAATTTTTTCTGCCAGGTCGCCACGCTCGGGCACGGCAGCTGCGTGGTCCAGCGATAAACGTCAGGATGGCTGTAAAGACGTTGGTAGGCGGCGGCATCGCCCGGCTCACGACCGCGAATGTGTAAATCCATGTCGGTAATCCCTTTTCACTTGCACTAAGCTGTTAACTCTCACCATTTCGGGAAGAGTGACTCTATGTTGTATCGCCGTTTTGAACGTTTTATCAATATTTTCCAGGATGCGCCAACCGATTCCCCGCCCGCCAGCGTCTGGCCGTTCTACTTCTACTATCTGCGTCAGGTGTGGCCGAGTTTCGTCGCGCTGCTGATTGTCGGGCTGGTGCAGGCGCTGATCGAAGTGGCGCTGTTCAGCTATCTCAGCCGCATCATTGACCTGGTTAATCACTCCACGCCCGCCTCGTTGTTCAGCGATAACTGGCAAATATTGTTGTGGATGGGCTTTGTGGCGCTAATTCTGCGGCCGGTGGTGATTGCCGCACACGATATGCTGGTGCATCAAAGCATCAACCCAAGCATGACCAGCATGATCCGCTGGCAGCATCACAACTACGTGCTGCGCCAGAGCCTGAACTTCTTCCAGAACGATTTTGCCGGGCGCATTGCCCAGCGCATCATGCAAACCGGTAACTCGCTGCGAGATTCGGCGGTACAGCTGGTGGATGCCATCTGGCACGTGGTGATTTACGCGGTGACCTCGCTGGTGCTGTTTGCCGAAGCGGACTGGCGCCTGATGATTCCGCTGGTGATCTGGATTGTGGCGTACAGCGTGTCGCTGAGCTTCTTCGTGCCGCGCGTTAAACAGCGTTCGGTGGTGTCATCGGAGGCACGCTCAAAATTGATGGGCACCATCGTCGATGGCTATACCAACATCGCCACCATCAAACTGTTCTCGCACAACGATCTGGAGAAACGTTACGCGCGTGAGGCGATTCAGGAGCAAACCGACAAAACCCAGCACGCCAGCCGCATGGTCACCACCATGGATATCACGCTCTCGACGCTCAATGGCTTGCTGATTGTCAGCACTTCCGGCCTGGCGCTGTGGTTGTGGAGCCAGTCGCTGATCAGCGTCGGTGCGATTGCGCTGGCGACCGGCTTGGTGATCCGTCTGGTGAACATGTCCGGCTGGATCATGTGGGTGGTGAACGGCATCTTTGAGAACATCGGCATGGTGCAGGATGGCCTGAACACCATTGCGCAGCCGCTGAGCGTGCAGGATCAGCCGAATGCAAAAAACATGCAGGTGACGCGCGGCCAGATTCGCTTTGAGGATGTGCGCTTTGATTATGGCGGCAGCCGTCAGGTAATTAATCGCCTCAACCTCAATATCAAACCGGGCGAGAAAATCGGGTTGATTGGGCCGTCCGGCGCCGGTAAATCCACCCTGGTGAATCTGCTGCTGCGGCTGTATGACATCAACAGCGGTCGCATCGTGATTGACGATCAGAACATTGCCGAAGTGACGCAGGAAAGCCTGCGCGGGCAAATCGGCATGATCACCCAGGACACATCGCTGCTACACCGCTCGATTCGCGAAAACCTGCTGTATGGCCGCCCGGATGCGACGGAAGAGGAGCTGCAGGCGGCGATTATCCGCGCGCGCGCCGACGAGTTCATTCCGCTGCTCTCCGATCCGCAAGGCCGCACCGGTCTGGATGCGCACGTGGGTGAGCGCGGCGTGAAGCTGTCGGGCGGTCAACGTCAGCGTATCGCCATCGCGCGCGTGTTGCTGAAAGACGCGCCGATTCTGATCATGGACGAAGCCACCTCCGCGCTGGATTCCGAAGTGGAAGCGGCGATTCAGGAGAGCCTGGAAACGCTGATGCAGGGCAAAACGGTGATTGCCATTGCGCACCGTCTTTCAACTATCGCCAAAATGGATCGTCTGGTGGTGCTGGAGAAAGGTGAGATTGTCGAGATGGGCAACCACCGCGAGCTGCTGGCGCACGGCGGACTTTACGCGCGCCTGTGGCAGCATCAGACCGGCGGTTTTGTCGGCGCGGATTAATCACCACGCCGATACGGTAAGGCGTCGCGCGCTTCAATTGCCCAGCCGCGCACGCCTTCCCGTTCCTGCAGCAGAAAATCCCCCACCGCATCGCGCAAGCCGGGATGACACAGATAGTGCCATGAGTGCGTGATATGCGGTTCAAAGCCGCGCACCAGCTTGTGCTCGCCCTGCGCGCCCGCATCAAAACGCTGTAAACCTTCCGCGATGGCGAAATCCATGCCCTGATAGAAGCAGGTTTCGAAATGCAGCCGATCAAACTCCGCCAGACAGCCCCAATAGCGGCCATACAGCGTGTTGCCGTCCATTAAGCAGAACGCCATGGCGGCCGGTTGGCCTTGCAGCGTTGAAATCACCACGCGAATTGAACGCGGCATGCGCTCCGCCAGCAGGCTAAAGAAGTGGCGCGTGAGATACGGCCGCTGGCCGCGCACCGCATAGGTGTTGGCGTAACAGGTGTAGACGAAATCCCAGTGATCTTCGCGCAGCCCATCGCCGCGATACCAGCTGAATTCAAAGCCGCTGCTCATCACCTGTTCACGCTCTTTGCGCAGCTGTTTGCGCTTGCGCGACATCAGCGTGTCGAGGAAATCCTGAAAATCGCGATAGCCTTTGTTGTGCCAGTGATACTGCAAGCCAAGACGTTCCAGCCAATCCGGCTGCTGCTGCATGATTTGATTGGCGAACGGCGTGGTGAAATTGATGTGCGCGCCGCTCAAACCGTTTTCGTAGAGGTTATCCGGCAGCGCGCTGAGCAGTTTCAGCACCGCGTCTTCATCGCCCAGCAGACGTGCGCCGGTCACCGGACTGAACGGAATCGCGCCCAGCCATTTCGGATAGTAAGGAATACCGGCGCGCTGGCAGGCATCCGCCCACGCATGGTCAAACACATATTCACCGCGCGAATGGCGTTTGCGATAGCCCGGAATGGCGGCACGCAGGGTGCCGTTTTCGCGCCACAACAGGTGATCCGTCTGCCAGCCGTTTTCGGGCCGCACGCTGCCGCTCTCTTCTAATGAAAGAAGAAAGGCATGGCGTAAAAACGGTTGATCGTCAGGTAACAATGCATCCCATTCGACGGCGGAGATCTCCGCCAGCGACGACAGATGTAGCAAAGACATTCACGGCTCCCGGCCAGATGAAAGCAGGCGCCTAGTTCAACAGGTTTTCCCGTGTGGGAAAAGGTGCAGCGCACTGAATGTGTAATCACCAGATTTGACCCGATGCGCATTAATGCGCACCCTACGACGTAGGGTCGCCATTCATGGCGACCGATTAACATAAAACGCTGAACTAACAGGAAACGCCATGGATCGACTCGATTGTGACCGCATGTTTGTCGCCGTGCTGGAAGTCGGCAGCTTTGCCGGTGCGGCTGAACGCCTGGGCACCAGCAGCGGCCAGGCGTCGAAGCTGGTCTCCCGGCTGGAGCAGGAACTTGGCGTGCAGCTGTTTAAACGCAGCACGCGTGCGCTCTCGCCCACCGAAGTTGGTCGCGCCTATTACGAACGAGTAAAAACGTTACTCGAAGCCTTTGATACGCTGGATGCCACAGTGCGCGACAGCGCCACCACGCCGACCGGCCGCCTGAAAATCAGCGCGCCCGGCACCTTTGGTACCGCCGTGTTAGCCAGCGTGCTGGTTGAGTTCGCGCGCCATTATCCGCAGATTGAACTCGACGTGAACTTCTCCGATCGTGCAGTTAACATCGTTGATGAAGGCTTCGATATGGCGATTCGCATCGGCAAGCTTGACGACAGCAGCCTGATTGCGCGCCGCCTCGGCGATGTACCGATCCGCGTGGCCGCGTCTTCCAGTTATCTGCTGCAACACGGCACGCCACAGCATTGGCGCGATTTGGCGGCACATCAGTGCATCAGCGATACCAACTTCCGCGATCCCTGGCACTGGCCGTTTGTCACGCCGTGTGGCGATAGCGTCAGCATGCCAATTCGTGGTCGTCTCTGTTTCTCGAATACTGAAGCCTGTTTGCAGGCAGCAATAGCCGGATTGGGCATTGCGCGGCTGCCGGGTTTTATTGCCGCGCCCGCTCTGCAGCGCGGTGAAATCGTCTCGATATTAGAGGAGTTCGCCACGCCGCCGCTCGGCCTGTTCGCGCTCTATCCGCCGGCACGTCATCTGGCGCAGAAAACCCGGCTGCTGATCGATTTCCTCGCCGCCCATTTCCAGCAGCATCCGCCCGGCTGATTCCTTCCAATTTGGAAGTAATTAAAGCCATTTTGCCCGGATTATCACCCAACTAGCAGCGCTGTATGCTCACTTCATCAACACTGAGGAGAGAAGACGATGCTGGTAAACGGTAAGTGGAGTGCAGAGTGGCATCCGGTGCAAGCCACCGACAAACAAGGCGGATTTGTGCGCCAGACATCCAGTTTTCGTCACTGGATCACTGCAGATGGTTCCAGCGAATTTGCTGCCGAGCCGGATCGTTATCACCTCTATGTGGCACTGATTTGTCCGTGGGCTTCGCGCACGCTGCTGGCACGCACTCTGAAAGGGCTGGAGAAAGTGATCAGCGTGTCGGTGGTGGAACCGCAGCTCGGTGCGCAAGGCTGGCGCTTCGGTGATTATCCCGGCGCGGACCGCGACTGGCTGAATAAAGCCGAATACATTCATGAACTTTATACCCGCGCCGATGCCGATTTCACCGGCCGCGCCACCGTGCCGGTGCTGTGGGACAAAAAGACGCAAACTATCGTCAATAACGAGTCGGCCGATATCCTGCGCATGCTGAACAGCGGCTTTGGCGCGCTGGCGGACGATCGCATTGATCTTTATCCCGAAGATCTCCGTGCAGAGATCGACGCGCTGAACGAATCGATCTATCCGCGCCTGAATAACGGCGTGTATCGCACCGGCTTCGCCACCACGCAGATCAGCTATCAGCAGGCGTTTAACGATGTGTTCAGCCAGCTGGATGAGCTGGAGCTGCGTTTGCAGGATGGCCGCACCTTCCTGCTCGGCGAGCGCTTAACCGAAGCGGATATCCGCCTGTTCGTTACGCTGGTGCGCTTTGACGCCGCCTATCACGGCCTGTTTAAATGCAACCTGCGCCGCCTGCGTGACTATCCGCTGCTCGATCGTTATCTCAAGAGTATGCTGTCGGTTTCTGGCGTGCGTCAGACAGTGAATATCGACCATATCAAGCAGGGCTATTATTCGATTAAAGCGCTGAATCCCAACGGCATTGTGCCGGTTGGCCCGGATATGGCGGCCTACGGTTTATAAGGAGCAGTGCGATGGCAAAAGCGTTAGTGATTTTTTTACATGGCGTCGGGAGCAACGGCGATGACCTCGCGGTGCTCGGCGAACATTGGGCGCGCCTGCTGCCAGATGTGGCGTTTGCCTCGCCGAATGCGCCCTATCCTTTTGAACATGCGATGGGATATCAGTGGTTTAGCCTGACCGGCATCACGCCTGAAAATCGCCCGGCGCGCGTGCGTGAAGCGCGCGCGGCCTTTGATGACACACTGCAACAGCTGATGGCACAACACGGCATGGCGGATGCGTGGGACAAAGTGATTCTGGTGGGCTTTTCGCAGGGTTCGATCATGGCGCTGGATGCACTGGCGTCGGGTCGTTATCCGCTGGCGGGCGTGGTGGCATTTTCCGGTCGTCTGGCGTTTGATGGCGCATTAACGCCACAACAGTACACGCCTGCGCTGCTGATTCACGGCAAAGCTGATGATGTGATTCCGTTTAGCGAAAGCGCATCGGCGGAGCAGCGTTTGCAACAGGCTGGCGTGACGGTGGAAGCGCGCTATGAAGCGGCCACCGGCCACACCATTTCATCGCAGGGTGCGATGGATGCCGCCGGTTTTATTGCGCAATGTTTGCAGGATTAAGGCCAGTAACGATTTAACGCCTGCCACGCCTTGTGCGCAGCCACCTCTGCTGGCTGCGCTTTCAACTTATCGTTAAACACTTCAATGCCGACCGGCCCGCTATAACCAGCACTTTTCAGCTTATCGACAAAGCGTTCCACTTCAATGATGCCATCGCCCGGCAACAAGCGCTGATGACGCGCGTACTCGCTGAGCGGCTGCTTATCCTGCGGCGGCATTTCGGCCATGTCGCACAGCTGCACTTCGTAGATACGATCGGCAGGAATGCCATCCAGCTGAGACGCATCGCCGCCTAACGCGCAGATGTGGAACAGATCGACCACCAAACCGATATTCGGCTGGTCCAGCCGTTGCAGCCGTTCCCACGCCAGCGGCAGCTTATTATCCACGCTGCACCACGCCATCGGCTCATACATGATGCGCATGTTGTAGCGCGCAGCTTCCGAGGCCATCCAACGCAAATCTTCATCAATGCGCGATGCTACGCAATCTTCACGCGTGCTGGCGGGAGCCTGAATGGTGTCGCAGCCAATGGTTTGGGCAATTTGAATGAACTGACGCAGCTCTTCGCGTTTTTGCTGGCGCTCACGATCCGGCGCACCGGTGAAATCGCGCAGCACCTGAACATTGGTGAAGCCAAGCTGTAACTGCTTTGCTAACTGTGGCGTACTGGCTTGCACATCGTCGCGCCAGATCTCAACCTGCTCGAAACCGGCGGCGCGTGCGGCACGCAGCTTCTCCTCAGGTTCACCGTTTAACAACACCAGGTTAAGGAATTTGGGGTTACGACGCATGACACAGCTCCTTAATCGTCCGGATAATCGGTGACACATTCTGTGCGTCACGCGCACAGAATGGCGATCAGTATCTACCTCTGAGGAGTTATTTCAAGCCTGAAGGTTATCCCAGCAGGTTTACCACGGCAAAACCGGCGAAGGTCATCAGCAGCGAACCGATGACATGCACCATCACGCTCGACATCGCCCACAGGTATTTGCCGGTTTGCAGCAGCCCGACGATTTCCGCTGAGAAGGTTGAGAACGTGGTTAAGCCGCCACATAAACCGGTGACAATCAGCAATTTCCAGAAGGGATCGATGTGCGGGTTACGCACGAAGAAAGCCAGCGCCGCACCGATGATAAAACCGCCCACCAGATTCACCATCAAGGTGCCCGGCGGCAGATTGGGAAACAGCGCGTTAAAACGTAATGAGATCAACCAACGCAGCGAACAGCCAACCGCTCCGCCCAGTACCACCGCCAGTAACGACTTCAACATAGTTTGGAGCTCCTGAAATGAATTACGCGCAGGGCCGCGGCAGGACAGAATAACACCTGACACACCGCCGTCTCCCGCGCAGGGATACGAGTGTTGTCAGGCGTCATCAGCCGTCTGTGACCAGAACGGCGGTTGGGGAAGGTGGCACGCCATCACCTTAGGCGGGAGATAATACGCTGGCTTGGCAATGCAGACAATATGCGAGCCAGGTGCGCATTAATGCGCACCCTACGAAAACGTCACCGATCTGTCGTAGGGTCGCCATTCATGGCGACCGAACTTCCCGGAGAACTACCGCTCGAAGTGAATTACGCCTTTAATCAGTTCCCGGTTATTAATCACATCCGCTTCAAAACGCTCCACCAGCGTTGAAAAATCATAATGACGATTCAGCATCATATCGGCACGAAGCTGCCCTTTCGCCATCAGTTCGCCGACTTTAGCGAAATCTTCCAGCGTGGCGTTGCGGCTGCCCAGCAGCGTGGTCTCTTTTTTGTGGAACTCAATATCCGGGATCACCAGATCGCCTTTATGCAGGCCGACAAACACGATGGTGCCGCCGTGGCGAATCAGTTTCACCGCGCCGTTCATCGCCGCTGGGCTGCCGGTGGCATCGATCACTTTGGCAGCCAAACGCCCGCAAAACTCCGCTTTAAGCTGCGCATCAAAATCGGCGTCTAACGGATTCACCGTCGCCAAACCCAGTTTCTGCGCCACGTGCGCACGGCGCTGCTCGCTGGTATCGGCCACCACCACTTTGGCACCCGCCGCCGCTGCAATCGCGGCCACGCCAAGACCAATCGGGCCTGCGCCCACCACCAAAACCTGCTCATCCGCCGCCACGGCCGCACGGCGCACCGCATGCGCGCTGATGGCGAAAGGTTCAATCAGCGCGGCGGCTTCGGGATCAACATCATCCACCGCCAGCAAATTGCTGCCTGGCACACTAAGAAATTCGCAGAATCCACCATCCTGATGCACACCAATCACCGAGATGTTTTCGCAGCAGTTGGTTTTGCCGCTTAGGCAGGCATCGCACTGCTGGCAGGCAACGTAGGGAATCAGCGCCACGCGCTGGCCCAGCCTGAAGCCGCTGGCCTGGCTGCCTAGTTCCACCACTTCGCCACACAGCTCATGCCCCAACACGCGTGGATAACTGAAGAACGGCTGATTGCCGGCCCAGGCGTGGATATCGGTGCCGCAAATCCCAGCGGCGATGGGTTTGATCAGAACGTCATTGGCGGCGGGTGTCGGCTTCGCGCGCTGCTGCCACACCATCTGGCGCGGCTCGGCGACCACCAGCGTTTTCATTGTTGTCATGGGCTTCTCCTGTGCTGTTGTCGCAGTTATGGCGAAAATCGCCGATGACAGCTTTTTGCGTTGGGGGAAGTGTGAAGCCAACCGCTTTTTTTGGGCTTTGTATGGTTTTTAATAGATAAAAAACCGGAGACGCGCATGAGCCGCAGCCAGAACCTACGTCAGAACGTGATTAACCAGATGCTGGAAGGCATTGCCAAACGGCATATCCGTTCTCCGTTGCCACCGCAGGCGGCGCTTGCCGAAATGTTCAACATCAGCCGCACCACGGTGCGCCACACCTTGCAGCATCTGCATGAGCGCGGCGTGCTGGAAAAGGTGGATGAAACCTACGTTATCGTGCGCGATCCCAGCGATGAAGATGGTTTTAACGCCCTTACGCCGCCGATTGATCAGCAGGCGCTGCAGTTTGAGCAGACCTTTTTCAACCTGATTAATCAGCGTCAACTGATGCCGGGCGATACCTTTAGCGAGCTGCAGTTAGCGCAGCAGGTGAAGGTCAGCCCGATTGTGGTGCGCGAATTCCTGCTGCGCTTTATGCGTTATGACCTGCTGGAGCCGGTGAAGCGCGGACAATGGCGCATGAAGAAGTTCGATCAGAAGTATGCCGAGAACCTGTTTGAGCTGCGTGAAATGCTGGAAACCCACGCGCTGACGCGCTTTCTCAACCTGCCCTCGCAGGATGAGCGCTGGATGCAGGCACGCGACCTGCTGGATCGCCATCGTTCGATGCGTGACACCATCGCCAGCAATTACCGCCACTTCGCCGCGCTGGATAAAGAGATGCACACGCTGATTCTCTCCGCCGCCAACAATCCGTTTTTTAATCAGTCGCTGGAGATTATTTCCGTGATTTTTCATTCACATTATCAATGGGATGAAACCGATCTTAAACAGCGTAATATCGTGGCGCTGGAGGAGCATATGGCGATTCTGACGGCGCTAATTAGCCGCCAGGATGTGGAAGCGTTGTGCGCCCTGCACAACCATCTCGGCACCGCCAAGACATCGATGATCCGTTCAATTCGTCAGTACAATTAAAAACCGATTAAAAACCACAAAGCATTAGCTCCCGCACGAATCTGAAACATCTCCGCAACATCCCGATCTGATTGCTTCTAGTCTCGAAGTCAATCCGTTGGGGCAGCACCGTTTTGCTGCCGCAGGATCCCACACAAACGCATAACGATAAGTACCCAGATCCGGGAGGTCGCAATGGAAAATACTTCGGCTCGTGGCCGCGAAAACGCGCCACAACCGGCTGCAGACGGGCAAGATTTTATCCCGGCACGCAGTGACGTGGTGCGCTCGCCGCGCATCAGAAAGATCCAGATTACCGCCATGTTGCTGCTGCTGTTCGCCGCCATGATCAACTATCTCGATCGCAGCTCGCTGTCGGTCGCCAATATGACCATCCGTGGAGAACTGGGTTTATCTGCGACCGAAATTGGCGTGCTGCTGTCAGCGTTTTCACTGGCGTACGGCTTAGCACAGCTGCCGTGCGGAGCGCTGCTCGATCGCAAAGGGCCGCGCATCATGCTGGCGATTGGCATGTTCTTCTGGTCGCTTTTCCAGGCCGCGGCCGGTTTGGTGCATAACTTCACCCAGTTTATTTTGGTGCGCATCGGGTTAGGTATTGGTGAAGCGCCGATGAACCCGTGCGGCGTGAAGGTGATCAACGACTGGTTCAACATCAAAGATCGCGGCATGCCGATGGGCATGTTTAACGCCGCCTCGATGATTGGTTTGTCCATCGCGCCACCGATTCTGGCCGCGATGATGATGGTGATGGGCTGGCGCGGCATGTTTGTCACCATCGGCGTGCTCGGCATGTTCCTCGCCATCGGCTGGTATCTGATGTATCGCGATCGCGATAACAACAAGCTGAGTGGCGAAGAGATTCACTATTTGCAGGCGGGCAGCGTGGCATCGCGCAAAGAGCCGCTGAGTTTTGCCGAGTGGCGCGGCCTGTTCAAGCAGCGCACCATGTGGGGCATGATGATTGGCTTCAGCGGCATCAACTACACCGCATGGCTGTACATCGCGTGGCTGCCGGGCTATCTGCAATCCACTTATAACCTCGACCTGAAAAGCACCGGTTTACTGGCCGCGATTCCATTCCTGTTCGGCGCGGCGGGCATGCTGCTGAACGGTTATGTAGTCGATGCGCTGGTGCGTCGTGGTCATGATGCGGTGAAAGTGCGTAAGGTCTCTATAGTCACCGGCATGCTGTTGTCTGCTGCGTTTACCGCCTTTGTAACGCGTGCCACCGACACCACCAGCGCGGTGACGATGATCGGTATGGCGCTGTTCTGCATCCACTTTGCCGGTACATCGTGCTGGGGTTTGATTCACGCCAACGTCACGGCGCGTATGACGGCCTCGGTCGGCAGCATCCAGAACTTCGCCAGCTTCGTGTTCGCCTCGTTCGCGCCAGTGATCACCGGTTGGGTGCTGGATACTACCAAGTCGTTTAGCCTGGCGTTGATGATTTGCGCCGGTGTGACGGTGGTGGGTGCGCTGGCGTATTTGCTGCTGGTGCGTAAACCGATTACCGATGGGGTTTAATTAAGAGTCGGATGTGGGACGGTCGCCATAAATGGCGACCCTACGAAACCGGCATTACGATGGGCGGGTGAAAAACTGCGATTCACATTGGCGCGCGATCTCCCACAGCTTGTTGCGAATCACCTGTTTCAGCTGCAGCGTGGATTGCGACTGCGGCTGATCGCGGCGGCTGATTAACATTACTTCAAACGGTAGCGGCTGCGCGACCGGCAACAGCTTGAGCTGGTCGGCATAACGGCAGGCGGTAAACAGATCGACAATCCCGACGCCACCGCCCGCCAGCACCATATCGGCAATCACCGAATAGGTTTTGATCGACAGCGAAACCGCTGGATTGAGCCCTTTATCGCGCAGCGCGCGGTGCAGCACGCGACCGAGCGGATCCTGATTCTGCATCATCAGCAGGTTGTTAGCGCACAGCCACTCCAGCGTCACCGGCTCATTGTGGGTGTGATCGCGCGGCAGCAACGCCACCATCGACGACTGAAACAGCGGTTCCGCCAATAAATCGGCATCCACCTGCTGACCAAACACCAGCGCGAAATCGAGCTGATTAGCCATGAGCATGCCGCACAAGGTGCTGAAATGCTCGGTGACCAATTCCACGCTGACCGAGGCCGCCTGTTGTCGCCAGTTCACCAGCGCTGGCGCTAACACCATCTGACCAAACGCATGAGCGGCACCGACGCGCACCGTTTGCCCTTCGCCGCGCCGCAGTTGCTCGGTGAGCTGGGTAATCGCTTGTAAACGTTGGTAGATGTCTTCCACTTCCGGCAGCAAACGCCGCCCCTCTGCGGTCACCACCATGCCCTGCGCACGCCGTTCAAACAGCGCAAAACCAAGCTGCTGCTCGGCGTGATTGAGCACGCGGCTGACATTCGGCTGCGACACATTCAGCAAACGCGCCGCCGCACTGATGCTGCCGGTCTGCACAATCGCCTGAAACACTTCAATATGCCGCAGCCGCATGATTATTCGCCCCAGGTGGCTTCAAGCACGCGCAGCCAGTTGCCGTGGCAAATCTTCTCCAGCAGCTCCCGCGAATAGCCGCGTGCTGCCAGCGCCTGCACCAGCAGCGGGAATCCGGCCACGTCTTTCAGATCGCCCGGCATGGTGGCACCATCAAGATCTGAACCAAAACCAACGCCATCTTCCCCGACTTTTTCCAGCAGATATTCTACGTGACGCACAATGGCATCGACGCCGGTCGGCGCATGGCGATCGCCATCTTCACGCAGGAACGGCACGGCAAAATTGACGCCAACAAAGCCGTTGGTTTCGGCAATCGCCGCCAGTTGGCGATCGGTGAGGTTACGTGACTGCGCGCTGATCACATGCGCGTTGGAGTGGCTCGCCACCAACGGCGCATCGCTGATCTCTGCGGTGTGCCAGAAGCCTTTCTCATCCATATGCGACAAATCAACCATGATGCGGCGGCGATTACAGTCGCGTACCAGCTGCTTGCCCGCTGCCGTCAGGCCGTTGCCGATATCCGGCGACGAAGGATAGAGGAACGGCACGCCGTCGCCGAACTGATTCGGGCGGCTCCACAGCGGCCCCAGCGTGCGCAAGCCGCTGGCATACAGCATGTCGAGCAGTTCGCCGTGGGTATCCAGCGCTTCCGCGCCTTCCACGTGCATCACCACCGCTAACACCTTGTTTGCCATGCAGTGGCGGATATCACGCACGCTGCGGCAAATCTTCACCTGGCCGTTTGAGGCCTGCTCAATGCGCAGCAGCAGCGCCAGCATGGAAAAGGTCGCGTCGCGCGCTGAGTTGATAATTTCCTGAGGAAAATCTGCGAGGTCTGGCGCACTTCTTGCAATCAGAGGGTGGGACGGCACCCAGGTGGCGAAAATGCCACCTAACATATTTCCCTGACGGATACGCGGAAAGTCCATTTGGCCCGTTTTGGTGCCAGTGAAAAATGCATTAACCGCGTCCGGCTGATGGTGCTGCCACAGCTTATTCAGCACATCGTTGTGGCCGTCAAAGACCGGAATATCGAGGGTAATCGAGTCAGACATGTTGTTCAGTTCCATGTTCGGGGGAAAGCGCAGCACTGCCAGCTGGCGGAGCAAATTGCACCAAAAAAGGGCGAGCACACGCGCGTGAAACAAATGGCTTAGAGCCGGTATTAATCCTCCGGCAGGTGCGTAAAGTCAAGACAAAAAACAATCAAATAACAATTTTTTATTTTACTTATCAATCAGTTGGGAGTTTACATGGTTACCAGAAGACGTTTTCTTGCAGGATGCACTGCTGTACCTGTTGTTTCCTACCTCAGCCTGAATTCTTCCTTTGCCGCGACGCCGCCAACCATGCTGGTGATCGCGATGCAGCTCGATAACATCACCAGCCTCGATCCACACGAAAGCTTCGAAGCCACCGGCGGCCAGATCTGTGGCAACCTCTATCAACGTCTAGTCACGCCCGATCCAAAGCAAGCCGATAAAGTGATTGGGCAACTGGCGCAAAGCTGGGATGTCAGCAGCGATAACGGCACGTACACCTTCCATCTCGATCCGGCAGCTAAATTCGCCGATGGTTCGCCGCTCACCGCAGAAGACGTGGCGTTCTCAATTGAACGTATCGTCAAGCTGGATAAGAGCCCGGCCTTTATTATCAACCAGTTCGGCTTTACCAAAGACAACGTGACGCAGCTGGTGACCGCGAAAGATGCGCACACCGTTGAGATGAAACTCGGCGCGCCTGCTGCCGAAACCTTCCTGCTCTACTGCTTATCCGCCACCGTCGGCAGCATCGTGTCCAAGAAAGCCTGTCTTGCGAACCAGCAGAACAATGACTTCGGTAACGGCTGGCTGAAACAGCACAGCGCCGGTTCCGGTGCCTTTACCCTGCGCACCTGGAATGCCAGCGAAACGGTGATTCTGGAGATTAGCCCGCAATATGCAGGACCAAGCAAAACCAAACGCGTGATCCTCAAGCACATCGCCGACCCGGCCGCGCAGGCGCTGATGCTGAAAAAAGGCGATGTCGATGCCGCATATGACCTCACCACCGAACAGCTGCTGCAGGTGAAAAACGACAGCAGCGTGTCGCTGGTGAATCAGTCGCTGTCGGCCATCATGCTGATGTCGTGCAACACCAATAATCAGTACCTGAAAAAACCGCAGGTGTGGCAGGCGCTGAAGTGGGCGCTGGATTACGAAAGCATCCAGAAAAACATTCTGTCGATGAGTTTTGTTACTCATCAAAGTTTCCTGCCGAGCGGCTTCCCGGCGGCGCTGGACGATACGCCATTCCACAAAGATCTGGCGAAAGCCAAAGCGCTGCTGGCCGAAGCGGGATATCCGGACGGTTTTGAAATCACCCTCGATCACTACTCAATGCAACCGTATCCGGACATCGCGCAGGCGATTCAAACCCAGCTGGGCGCGATTGGCATCAAAGTGTCACTGATCGCCGCCGAAAACCGTCAGGTTCTGACCAAAATGCGCGCGCGTCAGCATCAGCTGGCATTGACCGTTTGGGGTGCCGATTACTTTGATCCTAACTCCAACACCGAAGCCTTCTGCGTTAACACCGACAACAGCGATAACGCGCGTGCGCGCACGCTGGCATGGCGCTGCAGCTGGTCAGATGAAGAGTTCAACAAACTCACCGAGCAGGCGTTGCATGAGCCGGATCCAGCGAAGCGTATCGCGCTCTATCAGCAGATTCAGCAGCTAGGTCGCGAGAAGAGCCCGTTCATTTTCATGATGCAGAAGACCAAAAACGTGGCCACCAGCAAAGCGCTGAGTGATGTCCACATGACCGTGCTGGAGCAGTGGCCGTATGCGCAGGTGAAAAAAGCCTGATGCCGTTACTGAAGAGAATCGTCAGCACCCTGGGAAGCCTGGTGCTGACGCTGTTTGGTCTGTCGGTTTTGACCTTTTTCATTGGCCGCGTCATGCCCACCGATCCGGTGCTGGCGGCGGTCGGTGATAACGCACCGCAATCGGTGGTTGAGCGCGTGCGTGCGGAAATGGGGCTGGATCAGCCCCTTTACGTGCAGTTTGGTCACTACCTCAATCAACTGCTGCATGGCGATCTCGGTAAATCGATTCTCACCTCGAATCCAGTGATTACCGATATCGCCCGCTTCTTCCCCGCCACCATGGAGCTGGCGACGGCGGCGATCATCATCGCGGCGCTGATCGGCATTCCGCTCGGCGTGTGGGCGGCGGTGCGTCAACGTTCGTGGGTCGATCAAACCATCCGCGTGATCTGTCTTGCGGGCCATTCGCTGCCAGTGTTCGTGCTGGCGCTGCTGAGCCTGCTGGTGTTCTACGCGGTGCTCGGCATTGCGCCCGGTCCCGGACGGCAGGACATCATCTGGCAAGATATGGTGCCGCAGGTCACCGGCTTTCTCACCATCGATTCGCTGCTGGCCGGGGAAACG
The DNA here is from genome assembly GCF_014193275.1 of Enterobacter sp. Sphag1F. NCBI lineage: Bacteria > Pseudomonadati > Pseudomonadota > Gammaproteobacteria > Enterobacterales > Enterobacteriaceae > Enterobacter > Enterobacter sp. Sphag1F. Next base: position 119,454 of record NZ_JACHZD010000009.1, read on the forward strand.
GACGCCTTCTGGGATGCGCTGGCGCACATGGCGCAGCCGGTGCTGATTCTGGCCTACTTCAGCATGGCCTACATCACGCGTATGACGCGCACCTTTATGCTTAACGCGCTGAGCGGCGAGTTCGTGATCACCGCGCGCGCCAAAGGTTTGTCGTCACGGCGGGTGATTTGGCGGCATGCGTTTCCCACCGTGGCGGTTCAGCTGGTCACGGTACTGGCGCTGACCTATGCAGGACTGCTGGAGGGCGCGGTGGTGACGGAAAACGTCTTCGCCTGGCCCGGCATCGGCCAATATCTCACCACATCGCTGATGAACGCCGACATGAACCCGGTGATCGGCGCAACCTTGCTGGTCGGCACCGTGTATGTGCTGCTCAATCAGCTGGCTGACCTTCTCTATCGACTTTGGGACCCGCGCGTAAAATGATCTTCTTCTCACGAGAATGGCTGCTCGACGACACGCCCGCCAATCGTCGGCAGGCGGTGTGGGGCCGGCGTTATCGCCTGTGGCTCAGCCTGCGCAGTAATCCACTGGCGATGGCCGGACTGCTGGTGGTGGCGGTGATGCTGCTGCTGGCGCTGTTTGCGCCGTGGCTGACGCCGTTCGATCCCGGCGTGCAGCATCTGGAAAACCGCCTCGCAGCACCTTCCGCCGCACACTGGCTCGGCACCGATGAACTGGGCCGCGATGTCTGGACGCGCATTATCTACGGCGGCCGTACCACGCTCGGCATGGTAATCGCCGTGGTGCTGCTTACCGCGCCGCTCGGTCTGCTGATTGGCTGTATCGCCGGTTATGCCGGAGGTTTCATCGATAAAGCGCTGATGCGCCTGACCGATATCTTCCTCGCCTTCCCGCGCCTGATTCTGGCGCTGGCTTTTGTCGCCGCGCTGAAACCCGGCGTCGAGAGCGCGATTCTGGCGATTGCCCTGACGTCATGGCCGCCGTATGCGCGTCTGGCGCGCGCCGAAACGCTGCAGTTCCGCCACAGCGACTTTATCGCCGCCAGCCGTCTGACGGGCGCGTCGCCGCTGCGCATTATTCTGCGCCACATCATGCCGCTGTGCGTGCCAAGCCTGATTGTACGCGTCACGCTGGACATGAGCTCCATCATTATCACCGCCGCCAGCCTTGGCTTCCTTGGCATGGGCGCGCAGCCGCCGTCACCGGAATGGGGCACGATGATCGCCACCGCACGTCGCTTCCTGTTCAGCGAATGGTGGGTGCCATTAATGCCGTGTATCGCGATTTTCCTGACGTCGCTGGCGTTTAACTTTCTCGGCGACGGTCTGCGTGACGTGCTGGATCCTAAGGAGCGCTAAATGTTGGTGGAAATCGAGAACCTGCGCGTTGCTTTCCGCTCGCGCAGCGAAACCTTTGAAGCAGTGCGCGGCGTCAGTTTTAGCGTTGGCCGCGAGAAGTTCGCCATTGTCGGCGAAAGCGGTTCCGGCAAGTCGCTGACCGCGCGCAGCCTGATGCAGTTATTACCGGGCAATGCGGAAGTCAGCGCCGATGTGCTGCGCTTTGATGGTATCGATCTGCGCGGTGCCAGCGAGAAAGTGCTGCGTAAAATTCGCGGCAAGCGCGTCGGTTTTATCCTGCAGGACCCGAAATATTCACTCAACCCGGTGATGACCATCGGCCAGCAGATTGCCGAAGCCTGGCGCGAGCACAAAGGCGGCAGCCATAAAGCGGCGATGCAGGCGGCGATTGAGCTGCTGGAGCAGGTGAAAATTCGCGATCCCGCAGCCGTGGCGAAACGCTATCCGCATGAAGTCTCAGGCGGCATGGGCCAACGCGTGATGATTGCCATGATGCTGGCGCCCGATCCGGAACTGTTGATCGCTGATGAACCCACCAGCGCGCTGGATGCCACGGTGCAGGCGGAGATCCTCAAGCTGATTGACGAATTGGTCTCGGCGCGCGGCATGGGGCTGATCTTGATCAGCCACGATTTGCCGCTGGTGTCGCACTTCTGCGATCGCGTGGCGGTGATGTACGCCGGCCGCATCGTCGAGCTGCTCGATGCCGGGCAGTTGCAGCAGGCGCAGCATCCTTATACGCGCGGTTTGCTGGCGTGTTTGCCGTCGTTGCGCCATCCGCGCGAGCGTTTACCCGTATTGCAGCGCGATGCCGCGTGGCGAGAATAATCTATGATTCAAATCGATAACCTGCGCATCAACTTCGGTGCGCACACGGCGGTGAAAGACGTCAGCTTCTCGGTCGGTAACGGCGAAAGCTTTGGCCTGGTCGGTGAAAGCGGCTCGGGCAAATCCACCATCCTGCGCGCACTCGCCGGACTGAATGCTGACTGGCAAGGCAGCATGCTGTTTGGCGGTATGCAGCTCAGCGCCAAACGCAGCCGCGCCTTCTATTGTCAGGTGCAGATGGTATTTCAGGACCCGTTTGGTTCGCTGCATCCGCGTCAAACCATCGATCGCATCCTGCACGAACCGCTGCTGGTGCATCAGCTCGATCGCGCCGAACAGCGCATCAGCCAGGCGTTAGGCGAAGTGGGCTTGCCCGCCTCGGTACGTTTCCGCTATCCGCATCAGCTGTCGGGCGGCCAGCGTCAGCGCGTGGCGATTGCACGCGCGCTGATCGCGGAACCGGAAGTGCTGCTGCTGGATGAGCCGACCTCGGCACTCGATGTGTCGGTGCAGGCCGAAATCCTCAATTTACTCAGCGACCTACGCAGCGAGCGCAAACTCACCTACATTATGGTGACGCACAATCTCGCGGTGGTAACGCACCTGTGTCAGCGCATTGGCGTGATGCAGAATGGCGAGATGGTGGAGCAGCTGAGCGCCGACGATCTGCGCGCGCGGCGCATCCAGCATCCGCATACCGCCCAACTTTTCGATCTCAGCATGACGCTGGAGGAACCGGCATGACCGCTAACTGGCAACACGCTGCGGATGTCGCACAACAGATCACTGAAAGCTGGCAACAGCCGGGCGCGCCGGGCGGCGCAATGGTTCTGTTTGATGCGCACCAGATTCACTCAACGCACTGCGCCGGATTGGCCGATTTGGCGCAGCAAACGCCGTTCAGCGCCGACAGCGTGGTGCGTTTCGCCTCGATCACCAAACATCTGTTTGCCGCGCTGGTGACCGGGCCGGGCTGCCGCTACCTCAAGCTCGACGATGCGCTGGTGCAGCATCTGCCACAGCTGAGCGGAGCCAACGGCCAAATCACCGTCGGCCAGGCGCTGGATATGAGCAGCGGTTTGCCGGACGTGCGCGAAACCTTATCGCTGCTGGGATTGTCGGTGTACAACGCCACCCGCGCCGACGACCTGCTGGATTTTATCGCGCGCGAAGGCGAGCTCAACTATGCGCCCGGCAGCGAAATCTCCTACACCAACACCGGCTATCGGCTGGTGGAAGAAGCGCTGAAAGCCAAAGGCGTGTTATTCAATGATCTGCTGCAGCAGTACATCTGCGATCCGCTGGATATCAACCTGATTGCGCCGGAAAGCTGGTTCGATATCGTGCCTGGTTTGGTGCCTGGCTACTGGCAAAACGGCGCGCAGTGGCAGCTCTCCAGCGCCGGTTTGCATCTCTCGGCATCGGGCAGCGTCACTGGCAGCCTGAATCATCTGACGCGCTGGCTGCAAAGCCTGCTCGCCGATAGCGGACCGGGCGCGGGCGTGCTGCAGCGCCTGAGCGCGCCGCGTAATCTCAACGATGGCCGCACCAGCGGTTATGGCTTGGGCATCACCAGCTCGACGCTCGGCAGCCAGACGCTGTTTGGTCACGGCGGTTCGCATGCCGGTTATAAGAGCTATTTCCTGCTGCATCCGGAACTGAAAATCGGCGTGGCGCTGGTCGCCAACCGCGAAGATGTCACTACCTCGGAAAGCGTGCTGCGGGTGATGGCGGCGCTGCTCAACCGCGCGTTACCGGAGAAAGGACACGATTTAACGCCCGGACTTTACGTGGCGCAAGACGCCGCAGACTGGCTGGAAATCAAAGGCGTGACCGCCACCTGGCTCGGCGCAGGCGAAACCTTGTGGCGTGACGATGTGCACGGCACGGCGGTGTCGCTCTCCAGCACTTTCCCGATGCGGTTACGTCATGATGGCACGGCGATTGTCGGTGAGATCGGGCATGCCGCACGACGTTTTGTGCCGGTACAGGCCGATCAGGCCAGTCTCGATAATCTGCAAGGCCGCTGGTTCGCGCCGCAGTGGCGCAGCGAGTTGGTGATTGAGGGTGACAGCTTAATCATGGGCATCGGCCCGGCGGCGATTCGCGCACGTTTGCAGTCGCTGGGCAACGATCGGCTGTTAGCCACCACGCAGGATGGACCGTGGGAGAAGCGCTTCGCGATTGCGCGCGAAGGCGATACGCTGCGGCTGCTGTTGAATCGCAGCCGCGTGGTGACGTTTACACGTTAACGCAACGTAATATTCCAGGTGCGCATTAATGCGCACCCTACAAAACCGTCGTAGGGTCGCCATTTATGGCGACCGTTTTATGCGATACGGTGACGTAATTTTCCGATCTTTTCGATTTCCACTTCAATCTCATCGCCGGGGAACATAAACAGCGGTGGCGTGCGTTTTTTACCGACGCCACCCGGTGAACCGGTGATGATCACATCGCCAGGCGACAACGGGCTGAAGGCGGAAATGTACTCGATAATCTTCGCCACCGGATGCACCATGCTGGCGGTGGTGTCGTTCTGCACTTCGCGCTGATTGAGCCAGGTTTTGATCGCCAGTTGCTGCGGATCGGGGATCTCGTCGGCGGTGGTCATCCACGGCCCGAAACCGCCGGTTTGCTGCCAGTTTTTCCCGGCGGTGAACCAGGTAAACTGCATGTCGCGCACCGTGGCGTCCATAAAGCAGCTGTAACCCGCAACGTGATTTAGCGCATCGGCGGCTTTCACCTGATAGGCCGCTTTGCCAATGATCACCGCCAGTTCGCCTTCGTAATCAAATTCCTGCGTGGTAGCGGGTTTCAGCAGCGGCTGCTCGTGCGCCGCCAGCGAATCCGCGAAACGCACAAACAGCGTCGGCGCTTCAATCGTCTCGGCGAACTCTTTGCGTTTGTCGGCGTAGTTCATGCCAACGCAGAACACTTTGCCAGGATTTTCTACCACCGGCAGAAAGCGGATGGCGCTAAACGGATGATCAATGGGCTGTGAAACGAAAGCATCGAGATCGCTTAACGCGCCGCGTTGCAGCAAGGTTTTCAGGTCCGGGCAGTCAGCGCCGAGACGCGCGCCGATATCAATCACGCCCTCTTGCTGCACGATACCGTAACTTTTTCTTTCCTGGTCAATAAGATAAAAACTGCAGAGCTGCATGACTGCCTCGTTGTTATATATAAATTGCGCGCAGGTTAGCAAAATTCAGCAGGAAATGCGGACCGACCTGATGATTTAGCGCGGTCGCCATAAATGGCGCCCCTACGATCACGATTGTGTACTTGCCAGATAGGAGAAGGCGCTCAGCAGGCTGATTAACGTATTCATGTCGTCGGCGCGATAGCCAACGGTGACCGCGTCAATGCGCGTCACGCCGGGAATCAGGCTAAACAGGTCCGCCAATACCGGTTTGCTGGCTTGCAGCTGCATCTCATAAGGCGCGCTCAGCCGCGTGGTGCTGATCTGACGTTTGCGCTGTACCGCAGCAGTTGCCGCAGCGCGAATGGCGTTTTGCGCCGCCTGCGGGCTGATGGATTCGGCGCAGGTATGCGAGATGGCGCGTTTCACGCAGACGTAATCCACTGAGGGATAATGCTCGGCAATCCAGCCTTTAAGCTGATCATCACCGCTCACCAGCCACAGCGGCGTGCCCTGTTCGGCAGCGGCTGCGGCGTAGATGTCGGTCTCGCCCATCACCTTGCCGTTGATGTGAATGCGCCAGAACGCACGGCCATTAATGGTGTGCGCCAGCACGCCGGGTTCGCCCGCCGCGCTGTGATAGCCGATAAAGAACAGGCCATCAAACGGCTGCTGCTCAATGCCTTCCACCATCGATAAGCCGCGCGGTTTGCCCTGCACCATGCGCGCGCGGGGATCGATATTTTCCGCGCGCAGATTGGTCATCTGCGCGTGGCTGTCGGCCACCACCACTTCCGTCGCGCCACCGGCAAAGGCGCCATCGATGGCGGCGTTAACTTCCTGTTCCATGAGTCCGCGCGCCAGTTGGTATTCCGCGTGGCCGGGAGAACACTGTTCTGGGCGCATGACGCCGGCGATGCCTTCGATGTCGGCAGAGATGAAGATTTTCATGAGGTTGATTCCGTGCGGTTATTGGCAGAGGTCGCCATGAATGGCGACCCTACGATGCAGCTAATCGATCTAATACTTCGGTTAACGACGGGCGATGATGACCGCGGAAACCGGTGACGGCTTCGGCGCTGAGTAAGGCATCCAGCACCGCGTGTTCGGTGGCATCGGCGGCGGCGGCAAGCAGCGGTTCCAGCGTGGATTCCTCTGGCGGTTGCGGCTGTGGCTGGGTGGAAAATGCCACTGCAATATCGCCCGAACCGTGGCCCCAATAGCTGCCTAAGCGCCCCAAACCGGCCCCGGCGCGTTTGGCGATGCGCTTCAGCTGACGCGCATCAAGCGGCGCATCGGTCGCCATAATAATGATGATGGAACCGGCATCGCGCTGCGGCGTCAGTTCCGGCAGCAGCGGCGCGATCATTTCACCCAGGCGCACGCCGTCCAGCGTCAGCGCGGTCAATGCGCCGAAGTTCGCCAGCACCAGCACGCCCAGCGTGGCATTGAGCGACGGAATGATGCGCGAGGCCGTGCCAATGCCGCCTTTCAAACTGAAACAGCTCATGCCGCGCCCGGCACCGACGCTGCCGCGATCGAAATCTGCCGTGGCGTCATAGAGTGCTTGCTGCGCCATCGTCTCGGTGATCGCCAGCGCCTGAATATCGTTGAGCCAGCCATCATTGCACTCCAGCGCCAGCGGATTGACCGTGGGCAAGCTGCGGCCCAACTCGCTGTTGCGGCTGATGGCATCGCGCACCAGCGTGGTAAACAGCGTGCCGACCGCCAGCGTGTTGCTTAGCAATATCGGCGTTTGCAGCACGCCCAACTCTTCAACCTGCACCAAACCAACCGGTTTGGCGAAACCGTTAAACACCGCCGCCGCACAAGGCAGCGGCTGGGTAAACAGATTGTCGCCCGGTGGCACAATCGCGGTGACGCCGGTTTGCCGCTCGCCGTCCGCTAGCGTGTAGTGACCGACGCGCACGCCCGGCACATCGCTAATGCGATTGGTTGGCCCGCTGGCGCTGCGCGGTTGTCCCAGTTGGCGCTCGCTGCGCCAGCGTTGCAGCAGCACGTCGCGCTGCAGTTGTTGAAAGTCCATGCTTAGCTCTTCAGTTTGGGATCGAGCGTGTCGCGCAGCGCATCACCCAACAGGTTGAACGCCAGCACGGTAATAAATATCGCCAGACCCGGAAACACGCTGACGTGCCACAAGCCAGCCATCATCATGCTGCGGCTCATCGCCAGAATATTGCCCCACTCCGGCACATCGGGTTCCGGTCCGAGGCCGATAAAACTCAGCCCGGCGGCGGTCAGAATACTGGTGCCGATACGCATAGTGAAATAGACAATCACGTTTGACAGCGTGCCCGGCAAAATGTGGCGCAGCAGAATCACGCGATCCGGCGCACCGGCACAGCGCACCGCTTCGACATACGCCGCCTGTTTCAGCGACAGCGTTGACGCACGCACGATGCGGGCAAACACCGGCACGCTGAAGATCGCTACCGCGATGATGACGTTGTTGAGTCCTGGACCGAGAATCGCCACCACCGCAATCGCCAGCAGCATACCGGGAAAGGCGAACAGCACGTCGGAACCACGCATAATCAGCATATCGATCCAGCGTCCGTAATAGCCCGCCAGCAGGCCGAGCAGCACACCAACCACCATGCCGAGCGTTACCGACAACACGCCAACATACAGCGAGATACGCGCGCCAAAGATGATGCGGCTGAACAGATCGCGGCCGAGTTCGTCGGTGCCCATCCAGTGCGTGCTGGAGGGCGGCGATGACAGCGCCATCCAGTCAGGTGCCATTGGATCCCACGGCGCCAGCCAGGGTGCGAAAATGGCCACCAGCACCAGCAGCAGCACAAAGCCGCCGGAGACCAGCGCCAGCGGATTACGCACCAGCGCGTGCAGGAAATCGCGCCACGGCGAACGGATCGCCTCCTGCGCGTGGGCAGGCAGAGATTGCAGACTCATCAGGGCTCCTGTCGCAGGCGAATCGCTGGGTTGACCACGGCATACAGCAGATCGACCAGCAGGTTAATGACAATAAATTCAAACACGAACAGCATGACTAACGCCTGGATCACCGGCTGATCCTGCGCCTTGATCGACTCGATCAACAGCCAGCCCAATCCCGGCCAGTTGAACACGCTCTCGACCACGATCGATCCGCCGAGCAGAAAACCGAACTGCAAACCGAGCATGGTGATCACCGGGATCAACGCATTGCGCATGACGTGTTTCCACGTCACCAGCCGATTGCGCAGCCCTTTGGCTTTGGCGGTGCGCACGTAATCTTCCTGCGCCACTTCGAGAAATGCCGAGCGGGTGAAGCGTGCCATCACCGCCGCCACCGAGGAACCGAGCGTGATCGCCGGTAATACGATGTCGCTGGGTTGGTTGAAGCCGCTGACGGAGAACAGGCCAAACGGCATGGCGACGAACTGGATCAGCAGCAGGCCAAGCCAGAACGTGGGCATCGAGATGCCGCCGACGGCGACGCTCATTAAGGTCCAGTCCTGCCATTTACCACGCTTCAGGGCGGCAAACACGCCGAGGAAAAGGCCCAGAATCACCGACCAGGCAAAACCGGCCAGCGCCAGCCACAGCGTGGGCATAAAGCCCTGTTTGATCACCTCCAGCACCGGCTGTTGAGTGCGGTAAGTGACGCCCAGATCGCCGCGCAGCAGGCCGCCGATCCAGTTGATATATTGCTGCGGCAGCGGATCGTTGAGTCCAAGATGCTGACGCGCTGCTTCCACCGCGGCCAAAGGCGCATCCGGCCCGGCGTAGATACGCGCCGGATCGCCAGGCAGCAGTTTGATGAAGCCGAAGACCAGCAGCGAGACCACCAGCAATACGGGGATCATCTCCAGCAGTCGGCGAATGATGTATGCGAACATGCGGTTCCTTTTGGTTGGGTGCGGATTGTTCCAGGTGCGCATGAATGCGCACCCTACAACGTAGGGTCGCCATGAATGGCGACCGCCAACCTTTACTTAAACGTCGCCTGATTAAACAGGAAGTTGCCATCCGGCAGCATTGACACACCGCTCAGCGTGCTGCGTTTGCCGACCAGATTGTCTGGCGTGCCGAGGAAGGCGACTGGCGCCTCTTTCCACAACACTTTCTGCGCCTCGGCGTAGGCTTCGCCACGCTTAGCCGGATCGGCAGTGGCTAAGCCGCCAGCAATCGCTTTGTCGGCTTCGGCGTTGCTGAAGTACGAGACGTTATACGAGGTCGGCACCCAGGATTCGGTGGCGTAGAGTGGACGCAAGGCCCAATCGGCATCACCGGTTGATGTCGACCAGCCGCCGTAATAGAGATCAAATTCCGCCGCTTTCGGGTCCTTCACGCCCCACAGTTTGGCGTTGCGCGTGCCGGAATCCATCGGCGTTACCGTGGCGCGAATACCCACCGTTGCCAGCTGCGCTTTCAATACCTGCGCGGCACGCACGCTGGCGGTGGCGTTGGTGACCCACAGTTTAAGATCGAGGCCGTTCGGATAACCGGCGGCTTTCAGCAGCGCTTTGGCTTCATCCGGCGCATAGCGATAGTTCGGCGCGCTCTGCTTCTGGTAGAACTGCACGCCTTCCGGAATCGCCGAGCTGGCCGGTTTGCCCATGCCGGCAAATCCCACTTTCAGCCACAGATCGCGGTCGATGGCATAGTTGATCGCCTGACGCACTCGCACATCATTCAGCGGTTTGTGCTGGGTGTTGATCGCCATGTAATAGAGATAAATGCTCGGATCGCGCTGCACCGCCAGTTTGCTGTCGCTCTGCACGGTGGCGATCAGATCGGATGGCAATGGCCAGATCGCATCCACCTGACCGGACTTCAGTGCCGCAACGCGCGTGGCATCTTCCGGGCTTGGCGAGAAGATCACGTTATCCACTTTCGGCCAGCCTTTTTGCCAGTAGCCGTCGTACTTCGCCAGCGTCACGGCTTTACCCGGCTGCCAGGTCACGAATTTGAAGGGACCGGTGCCGACCGGATGCAGGCGCAGCTGCGCTTCTTCCGAATACTGTTTGAGAATCGCCGGGCTCCACATCACCGCCGACGGATGCGCCAGCGTGTTGATGAAGGCACCAAACGATTGGTTCAGCTCGATTTTCACCTGATCCGGTGCCAGCACCGTCACCTTGGCAACCATCTTGTAGAGGCTGTTGCGCTTGAGGCCTTTGGTCTGATCGGCAAGGCGATCGAGGTTGGCTTTTACCGCTTCGGCATCGAACGGCGTGCCGTCCTGGAAGGTCACGTCTTTACGCAGCGTCAGGGTAAATTCGGTGGCGCTGTCGTTGCTGGTGTAGCTGGTGGCGAGCCACGGCTGCAGCTTCATCTTTGCATCGAACTGGAACAGACGTTCGAAGATGCCGCTCTGCACCGAGTAGCTGACGTTATCGGAGGTATCGTGCGGATCGAGGCCGGTGATGTCGGCATACATCGAAATGCGCAGATCCTGCGCCTGAGCGGCGGCGGCCAGCGAGAGGGTCAATCCCAGCGCGAGCGCAGTACGGCGGAAAATCGGGTTCATGAAATCTCCTGGTATTGAGGGTTAGCGCGAAACAAAATCAGCGACCCAGTGTTGCGGAGCAACCTGGCGATAACGCGGTTTAACGACCGTTTCTCCCACCTTGCGCAGCGGCGACGGAATTTCGCCGTCCTCGAAAGTGCGGGGTTGACGGTTCTGGGGATCGGCCACCGGCACCGAGGCCAGCAGACGTTGGGTATAAGGATGTTGCGGCTGGTTGAACACCGATTGACGCGGCCCCAGCTCAACGATCTGGCCGAGATACATCACCGCCACGCGATTAGCGATGCGTTCCACCACCGCCATGTCGTGCGAGATAAAAATCCATGCCACGCCGGTTTGCTGTTGCAGATCCATCATCAGGTTCACCACCTGCGCCTGAATCGACACATCCAGCGCCGAGACGGCTTCATCGGCAATGATCACTTTGGGTTTCAACGCCATGGCGCGCGCAATGGCGATACGCTGGCGCTGGCCGCCGGAAAATTCGTGCGGATAGCGCTGTGCGTGTTCCGGCAATAAGCCCACGCTTTTCAGCAACGCATCAACCTGCGGCGACGCTTCTTCCAGCGACTTGACCATACCGTGCAGCAGCAGCGGTTCGGCAATGGTGAAGCCGACGGTGAGACGCGGATTGAGCGAGGCGTAGGGGTCCTGAAACACCATCTGAATTTCACGACGCAGCGGCTGGAACTGCGCCTCTTTCAGGTTGGCGATTTCATTGCCCTGGAAATGAATGCTGTCGGCGTCGCTGTTGATCAGCCGCATCAGCGCGCGACCGGTGGTGGATTTACCGCAGCCGCTTTCGCCGACAATCGCCAGGGTTTCGCCCGGCCACAGGCTGAAATCGATCTGCTCCACCGCGTGCACCTGATGGGTGAGCGCCGAGAAAATGCCGCTGCGAATCGGGTAGTAGACTTTCAGGCCGCGTACATCCAGCAGCGGCGTTTCGTCGTAGCGCGCGGTGCGCTGCTCGCTGTTATCGCTGGCATTGCTGCCCAACAACGGAAAGCGCTGCGGCCATGCGTGTTCGCGCATATCGCCAAGTTTCGGCACTGCGGCCAATAATGCTTTGGTGTAAGGATGCTGCGGCGTGTTGAAGATTTCAGTTACCGTGCCCTGCTCAACTACTTCGCCGCGCAGCATCACCACCACGCGATCGGCGATTTCTGCCACCACGCCCATGTCGTGGGTGATGAACAGCACCGCCATCTGCTTCTCGCGTTGCAGGTCGCGCAGGATGTGCAGAATGCGCGCCTGCACCGTGACATCCAGCGCGGTGGTCGGCTCATCGGCGATTAACAGTTGCGGATCGCAGGCCAGCGCCTGGGCAATCATTACGCGCTGGCGCATACCGCCCGACAGCGAATGCGGATAACTTTTCATTACGCGATCCACATCGGCGATGCGCACCTGGCGCAGTAATTCACGTGCGCGCGCGTCGGCCTGACTTTTGTCGCAAATCTGATGATCCCGCAGCGCTTCGGTCAGCTGATCGCCGACGCGCAACACCGGATTGAGCGAGGTCATCGGCTCCTGAAAAATCATCGCCATTTCACGACCACGCAAGGCACGGCGCTGGGTTTCATTCAGCGTGGCAAGCTGATGCGCTTTGCCCTGCCGATCGCGGAACTGCATGCTGCCGCGATCGATACGCCCGGATGCGGCCAGCAAGCCCATTACCGCCAGCGAGGTGACCGATTTACCCGAGCCACTTTCACCGACCACGGCGACAATTTCGCCCTGATGAATATTAAAGCTGATGCCCTTCAGCGCCTGATTTTCGCCGCTGCGGCCGCGAAAACTGACGCTGAGATCCTGAATCGCGAGCACCGGTGCTGAACCGGCAACGCTGGCGGCGTTGGGTGTAAGTAAAGTGTCCGTCATCGTTGCTCCGCGTGCGGGTTACAGCCAGATTTGGCCTTGAGCGTAAGAAAGGAAGGGCGAGCTATCGGCGGCCAGCCACATTGGGCCATCGAGATCGACATGCTCAGCGGCAATCGCCACCGGCAGCGCTGCTTCCATCGCCAGTGAAGAGCCGAGCATGCAGCCGACCATCAACCGCATATCGCGCTTCTGCGCCTCTTCCACCATCGCCAGCGCTTCGGTCAACCCGCCGCATTTATCCAGCTTGATGTTGATCATCTCGTAGCGATTACGCAGCGGCGCGATGTCTTCACGTGTGTGGCAGCTCTCATCGGCACACACCGGAATCGGGTGCGCGAAGCGCTGCAACTCCTGATCCTGGCCCGCTGGCAGCGGCTGCTCGACCATCGCGATGTTAAAACTCGCCAGCGCGTTGAACAGGCTGGGCAAATCCACGCCCGACCAGGCTTCATTGGCATCAATGATTAAGGTGGCGCGCGGCGCGGCCTGACGAATCGCGGCGACTTTTTCCAGAATCTCGTCGCGATTGAGTTTGATTTTCAGCAGGATGGCGCCGCGTGATACCGCATCGGCAGCGGCGGCGGCCATGTTCTCGATGGAATCAAGGCTAAGGGTTTCGGCTGTGATTACCGATGGCGGCTGACGACGCTCGCACTGTTGCCACAGCGTGTGCTTCGCCAGCGCGGCATCAAGTCGCCACAGTGCGCAGTCCAGCGCATTACGCGCTGAACCGGCAGACAAACGGCTTTGCAGATCGAGGCGGCTCAGGCCCGCTTCCATGTCGGCGCGCAGCGCTTCCAGTTCAGCGTTGACGCTTTCTGGCGTTTCATCGTAGCGCGGCGTGGGCGTACATTCGCCGCGGCCAATAAAGCCGTTCTGCTCCAGCGTCACGCGAATCACCGTGACCGCCGTGCGTGTGCCGCGCGAGATGGCAAACGGACGCGCCAGCGGCAGCTCCAGCACTTCAATCTGCATGCGCCGCATAATTAGCCTCGCTCCTGCAGCAGCGCGGCGATATCCGCAATGCCGAAACGCACCGGATCGGTGGCTGGCACGCCGAATTGTGCGCTGATTTCTGCGCAATAGGCGCGCGCTTCTTCTTCGCTGTAGTTTGAGGTGTTGATGGCGAAACCGGCCAGTTGTACCGCGTCGCTGGTAACGTGCGCCGCGCGCAGGTTGGCTTCGACGCAATCTTTCAGGCTGACCATCGGCTGATGCGGCAGATGACGCATATGCGGACGGCCCATTTCATGGCACATCACCAGCCAATGCGGCTGCGCACCGTGAATCAGGCCCATGCTGACGCCAGCATAGGAAGGATGGAACAGTGAACCCTGGCCTTCGACGATATCCCAGTGATCGGCGTCATTGGCTGGTGACAGCGCTTCAACCGCACCGGCGATGAAGTCGGCAATTACTGCATCAATCGCGATACCTTCGCCTGCCACCAAAATGCCGGTCTGGCCGGTGGCGCGGAAATCGGCTTTCATGCCGCGTTCACGCATCGCGGCTTCCAGCGCCAGCGAGGTGTACATCTTGCCTACCGAGCAGTCAGTGCCGACAGTAAGTACACGCTTACCTGTGCGCTTCTTACCGCTGCCTACTTCCAGTTTTGGACGCATGTGGCGCAGGTCGAACAGCTCAACACCGAACTCTTTAGCCAACGCCACCAGCTCTGGCTCATCCACCAGACGATGGTGCAAACCGCTGGCAACGTTCATCCCGGCTGAGATGGCGCTCTTTACCGTGTCGAGCCAATGCGTGGGCAAGTAACCACCGGCATTTGCGGTGCCGAGCACCAGCGTTTTGGCTCCGCGCGCTTTGGCAGCGGCAATGTCGAGGACGTCGAGGCCCAGCGATACGGTGCAGCCCGGCAATTTGATTTCGCCAACGCACTGCTCTGGACGCCAGACGTGGATGCCGCGTGCGGTTTTAGCGGCCAGTGGATCGGTTACGTCGCCGAGGAAGAGTAAATAAGGTTGTGGGATCAGCATGATGTTTCTCGTTTCAGACGGTTTATAGGGCCTGAATTGACTATTTCATGCAGGAGAAAGGGTGACGAATGCTTGTTTAGTTGCGGGGTATAACGTGCGGCTATAGCCAGATCGAAATCTGATGGCTGAAGGGTTTTATCAGCAAGTTAGGGAGAAAATGGGGGGAATTGCGGCTGGAGAGATAAGAAAACAGTTGATAACCACAGGTCGATCCCTGACCGCGATTATCGAGGGTATTCTGTTAGCGCTGGATTAATGCTGTGCGCCTGGCGGTACGTGCTTGAAGGTTTCAACGTAAGCGTTAAACACGTAGCGGAAAAAGCGTTTCATAAGGCACCTGGTTCAAAAATTGTTGAAGAAATACGCAAAAAGTATAGCCGCTGAGCGTTTTTACCGCAATTATTTTTGAAGTAGATCACATAATGAAGGGAAATTAGGAATTGAGTGATGCAGTTAAAAGCGGTCACCATGAATGGCGACCCTACAAATTAAAACCAACCTAAGTGCTGGCCCAAAATTGTGCAGCCAATGCTGATCAGCACTACACCGCCCAGCACTTCGGCCCATTTGCCCATCACCGGACCGATAAATCGGCCAACCAGCACGCCGGTGGTCGCCATAATAGTGGTAGCGGCGCCGATGGTGACGGCGGTCATGATGATATTCACTTGCAGGAACGCCAGGCCAACACCCACGGCCAGCGCATCAAGACTGGTGGCGACAGCGGTTAGCGCCAGTACCATAAAACCGTGACGCTGCGGCGCTTCGCACGGCTCATCGGCGGTTTGACGGAAGCCCTCCATCATCATACGGCCGCCCAGCACGGTTAACAGCACGAACGCCACCCAGTGATCCCACGCCATGATGTAGCGGCTGGCCGCAAGACCAATTGCCCAGCCAATCAGCGGCGTTAACATCTCGATGACGCCAAAGATCAAACCGGTACGCAGCGCTTCTTTGAAATTCGGGCGATGCAGCGATGCGCCTTTGCCCAATGCTGCGGCGAAAGCGTCCATCGACATGCCAAAGGCCAAAATCAGGGTTGCGATAAATGTCATGGGTTTTCAATCAATGCTGCGGAACAGGCGCTAAAGCCGCTACTTCTCCGCATTTATTGTTCAGTAATGAAAAAGTGCGCGCAGTCTAACACGCAAAAACGGCAAAAAAAAGACAGTAAAATCAGGGATTTAAGTATAGCAAAGGCTATAACTCTTAACTTTCGCTATTTTTGACGCTAAGTGAATGGAATAGAAGAAATTTCTTAGAGCGATTCGGCACGGGGATTGCACCTTAGCGCGGTTTTATGCGCTAATGCCCGCGCTAACTGATTTGGAAAATGACCATGAATAACCCATTCGAAACGCTGATCATCCCAGGCGGCATTCTGCTGCTGGGCTTTCTTTCTGCCCTGCTGCTGCCTGCACCTTCATTTGGTATTGAGCTGGCAAAACAGCTGCAGGAAAGCCTGCATCTGATGGATGTTAATCAGCTGTATACCATCGTCTTTAGTTTGTGGTTTTTACTGCTGGGCGCGATTGAGTTTTTCGTGATTCGCTTTCTCTGGCGCCGCCGATCGCGCTGATCATTTTTCCGGCAAGGTGATGCATTTTTCTTCTGGCGGGCACCTACGCCCAAGCTGAAATTCATCACCACAAAAATGTAACATTACTTTTACACGATATGGCGAAATATCGCGCAACATAAAATCCGCATAAATAATCAATTTAGTTAAAACTCATAATTTTCAACACATTAAAATGTGACACACCTCACTCACCGTTTTCAACCCCACCAAAAGCACTCACAATAGCGTAACAACTGCATTACTCTAACCGTCTGATTAAGAGATAAAAATCCCTTATGACCGCGGGGTTGAGCTGATTAATTCTTATGCTGAATCATTTCCGCCTTTAAAAAATAAACAAACGTTTAATTCCGATACGAGAATGTTATATTCGAATGCATATGCATAACGTGCAGTTAACCGTTATCGTCCCCATGACTTATACCTGAGTCTTAACCTTTGAGAGATAGCGCCACGCGCTCGAAAGAAGCGCGGCTATTTCGCCTGCGAACCTGTTGAGCTTCAGGTCAACAGAGAGAGGAGATGTCGCCTCATGAGTACTACTGCGGTAAATCTGGCGCTCGCCGCCGCTGGCATGGAAAGTGCAAACCTTCAGGAACGAAAAGACGTCGACGTACTGCTGATTGGCGCAGGCGTGATGAGTGCGACTTTGGGCGCATGGCTGCAAGATCTCGAGCCTGACTGGTCGATTGAGATGGTTGAACGTCTTGATGACGTGGCCGTTGAATCCTCTAATGGCTGGAACAACGCCGGAACCGGACACGCCGCGCTGGCGGAACTTAACTATACGCCGCAGAAGGCGGATGGCAGCATCGACATCGCCAAAGCAGTGGCGATTAACGAATCGTTCCAGATTTCGCGCCAGTTCTGGGCCTATCACGTTCAGAAAGGCAACCTGCGCAATCCTAAAAGCTTTATCCACAGTACGCCGCACATGAGTTTCGTCTGGGGCGACGATAACGTTGAATTCCTGCGCAAGCGTTTCAATGCGTTGCAGAAAAGCACGCTGTTCCGTGGCATGAATTACTCTGAAGACCGCGATCAAATCACCGAGTGGATTCCGCTGGTGATGAACGGCCGTGACAGCAAACAGAAAGTGGCGGCCACCTGGACCGAAATGGGCACCGATGTGAACTTCGGTGAAGTAACGCGTCAGCTGATTGCTTCTTTAGAGAAGAAAGCCAATTTCCGCCTGCGTCTGCGCCAGGAAGTGCGTGATATCAAACGCCTGAGCGACGGTCGCTGGCAGGTCACGCTGCATAATCTGGCCAGCGGTGAAAATCGCGTGCTGACCACGCGCCAGCTGTTTATTGGTGCGGGCGGCGCGGCGTTGCCGCTGCTGCAGAAATCCGGCATTCCAGAAGTGAAAGGCTACGCCGGTTTCCCGGTGGGCGGTTCATTCCTGGTGACGGAAAATCCTGACGTCGTCAAACAGCACATGGCGAAGGTGTATGGCAAAGCCAGCGTCGGCGCACCGCCGATGTCGGTGCCGCACGTCGATACCCGCGTGCTGGATGGCAAGCAGGTGCTGCTGTTTGGGCCGTTTGCGACCTTCTCAACCAAATTCCTCAAGCAGGGTTCGCTGCTGGATATGTTCGGCGCGATGAACACCAGCAACCTCAAGCCGATGGTGCAGGTTGGCCTGAAGAGCTTCGACCTGGTGAAATATCTGGTTGATCAGGTTTTGCAAAGCGACAGCGATCGTATGGAAGCGTTGCGCGCTTACGTGCCGCAGGCGAAGCAGGAAGATTGGCGTTTAGTGACTGCCGGCCAGCGCGTGCAGATCATCAAGAACGATGCCGTTGAAGGCGGCGTGCTGCGTCTCGGTACCGAAGTGGTGACCTCGGAAGATGGCTCGATTTCGGCGTTGCTGGGTGCATCACCGGGCGCATCCACCGCCGCGCCGATTATGCTCGAGCTGATGGCGAAAGCCTTCCCGGAACAGATGCGTTCACCGGAATGGCAGACCAAAATCCGCATGGTTATCCCATCGTGGGGCCGCAAGCTGAACGGCGACGTCGCACTGACCGAGAAAGTGCTGGCCGATACCAGCCGTGTGCTGCAACTCGATTACGAGCCGGTGATTACACCTGATGCCGCCAACGATGAAGCGCGCGAAACGGCGCACGTGGTGGGGAAGTAACAAGGTAGTTCTATCCTGGTCGCCATGAATGGCGACCCTACAAAGGGTGAGCGTCGCTCGCCCCTTATTCCTTTTTTCTATTCCCCCGTAATTAATGACATCGTTGATTATATTTAATGATTACGTTAATTAAATGCTAAAAAACCTTTCCCTGTATAAAATTGATTTAAGTGACTTCGCATACTCTCTATACGCGAATTGATGCAATCATAATAATCCGCATCAAATATCTCTTAATGTATAATGAGGTCATTGCGATGACAGTGAAAAATGATTATTTATTCTGCGCCATTCTTTTTCTCAATAAAAAAGACACCATCGCCCTGCGGTTATCCTTGATCGTTGTTTTCCTATTTTTTGGTATCGCCAAGTGGTTTGAATTTGAAGTGGAGGCGCTGACTCCGATAATTACCACAACATGGCTCAGTATTTTGAAGGACATGCTGGGACTGCATGGCACCAGCTACTTTCTTGGCGTAGTGGAATTAACCACCGTGGCGCTGCTGGTGCTAGGATTCAAAAATCCGATGGCGGGTGCCGCTGGCGCCACGTTGATCGTTTTAACGGGTGTGGTGACATTGAGCCTACTACCACAGCTTGGCACGATCGACGGTTTTATACTAAAAGATATTATGGTGGTGGCTATTGGATTAACATTGCTTAAACAAGATTTAGTTCGCTGGCAGCAAGCTTAAGCTCACCTCCCAAACAATGAATTATTCAAAGAGACAATATGATCATGGAACAACAATTCTCTGAAGCTGATGAAGCTTATATGACAAAAAAAATTCCTCAATATATAGATGCGTTGGTTGAGAAGATTAATGACAAAATTATTGAAACAGAAACGACTGCCAGCTGGGATTTTGTTTCGCGCGGCATTACCTTTAATCACCACTTCCCCGCTAATGCCGATTTTTTGACAATCAGCGTGGTTGAAACGCTTTTTCATAAACTCCACGCCGGAGATAAAGACTTAGCTGAATTAATGCTGACGATGATGGGTAAACAAGCAGGAATTGAGCTAAAACGGTGTTAATATTTTATCGCAATGAAAACGCTTTTAAACCCACGTTGCTGCGTAATAAGCAACAACGTGGATAATGAATATGATTAACTCAACAATACCGCGTCGTACAACATCCAGCCCGTTGTCGCCACCAGCGACAGCGCCATTAAGCTGTTAAACGCCTGACGTTTCCACGCCACCTGCAGATGGCTGCGAAGGCGATCGCCGAGCGCTGCCCATATCAAAATGCACGGCAGATTCAGTGCCGCAAATCCCAGCAATACCGTCAGCACGCCGTTGCTGTTGGCGTACATCAGCGCCACGTTGGTGACCATCAGCCAGGCTTTGGGATTGACCGCTTGAAATAGGATGCCGCCCACCAGCGTCATCGGACGCGGACGTTCACGCAGTTGCGGCGCGCCGGCACGGAAAATTTTCCACGACAGCCACAGCAGATAGCTACAGCCAACCACCGTTAGCGGCAGGCGAATCGCGCCCATCCAGTGCAGCAGCGCATCGAGCGCCACACTCGCCAGCAGCATCTGTATCGCGCAGCCCAGCAGGATGCCAAACAGCATCGGCAGCGTGCGCTTAAAGCCAAAGTTAACGCCCGATGTCGCCAGCAACAGGTTGTTCGGGCCTGGCGTGATCGACATAACGGTGACGTAGCTGAAGAATGAGGGATCAAGCATGATGCGCTTCCTGAAGAATCAATGATGTCTTCATGCTAGTGCGAACGCTGCAATGGAAACAGAGACACAAAACCACTATTGTAATGGATACAGTTGTCTCAAAAATGAATTGTACCTATTGCGCGCGGAGGCTTTTGTGTCCCTTCCACTTTCATCCGGTCAAACGCTGTATCAGCAGCTGGTCGATAGCTTTGCCGAGTCGATTCATCAGGGCACGTTGAAGCCCGGCAAGCGGCTGCCAGCAATACGCCGCGTGGCACAATCGCATCAGGTGAGTATCAATACTGTGCTCAATGCGTGGCAAATCCTCGAAGATCGCGGCCTAATCGAATCGCGCCCGCAGTCGGGTTATTACGTGCGTGGCGTGCTGCCCGCCGTGACGCGCCCGGTAAAACCGCTGCCGGCAAAAATCAACGATCCCAGTGCGCAGAAGCTGGAGCTGATTGAGCAAGTGTTCGCGGCGCAAAATAATCCTGATTACACCAATATCTCGCTGGCCTGTCCGCAGGATGGCACCTTCTATCCGGCGGCGCGAATAGCGCGAATTACTGCGTCGATTTTGCGCCAGAATCCCGACATTATCGGACGCTATGCGCTTCCGCCTGGTAGTGAGCGCTTACGGGAGGAGATTGCGCGTCGCGCCCTGCACAACGGCATCAATCTGCCACCGCAGGCGATCACGCTGACGCACGGCTGTATGGAAGCGCTCCAGTTGGCGCTGCGTGCGGTGACCAAACCCGGCGATTGCATTGGTTTGGAGTCGCCAACCTATTTCTTCCTGTTCCCGCTGCTGGCGTCGCTGGGTTTGAAAGCGCTGGAAATCCCCACCGATCCGCATCAGGGATTGTCGTTGGATGCGCTGGAGATGCTGTTGCAGGAGAAGCGGATTCAGGCGGTGATCGCCATGCCGGGCGCGCAGAACCCGTTGGGATACGTGATGCCGCTGGAGAACAAAAAGCGGCTGGCGAAGTTAGTGAATACTTACCACGTTCCACTGCTGGAGGATGGTTTGTATGACGAATTGCAGTTTGAGTGGCCGCTGTCGCCGCCGGTGAAGGCGTTTGATAGCGATGGCTGGGTGATTTACTGCACCAGCTTTACCAAAACCGTGGCGCCTGATTTCCGCGTCGGCTGGACTGCCGCCGGACGTTTTCATGACGCCATCGCTCACCTCAAAGCGGTTTCATCGATGGCAGAGTCACGCTTGTTGAGTGAAACCCTGGCCGAATTCCTTGCCAGCGGCGGCTACGATCATCATCTGCGCACGCTGCGTCGGCGCTATGCCGCCAATCTGGATGCGGCGCGCGGTATTCTGGCGCGCCACTTTCCGCAGGGCACGCGCGCTACCCTGCCGCGCGGCGGGTTTGTTTTTTGGGTCGAACTGCCGGGAAATATCGATACCGTGGAGATGTTTCATCGTCTGCTGCAGGAGCAAATCTGTGTGACGCCAGGCGCGCTCTACTCGCTGAGCGATCGTTATAAACACGCCTTGCGCCTCTCCTGCTGCTATCCGTTTGATGAGCGTTATACGTGGGCATTGCAGCGTACCGGCGCGCTGGCCTGCGAAATGACAGGTTTGGCGCCGGGACAGGATCAGGGTTTGCCGTTGCGGCCCCAGGTGGTGTAAGGCTCGCGCTCGGTCAGACGCTCATAATAGGTCTGTACCGCCGGGAAGTTAGGATGCTCCAGCGGGGTTTCAAACCAGCGGTTCACCGCCAGACCAACCGGAATATCTGCCAGCGAGAAGTTGCGGCCTGCGACGTAGCGCCCGGTTTTCTCCAGATGCTGGTTGAGAATGTTCATGGTGTGCGTCCAGCCTTTAACGGCCGCCGCCAGCAAACGGGGATCCTGATGCGCTGGCGAGTTGCGCACCAGTGACATAAACGCGTAGCGCCATGAGGTATTGAGTTCGGTGGCTTGCCAATCCATCCACTGATCGACCGGCGCACGTGCGCGCGGATTATCGGGATAGAGCCATTCGCCGCCATTGCTGTTGGCGAGATAGCGCAGAATGGTGTTGGATTCCCACAGCACAAAGTCGTCCTCAATAATTACCGGGACCATGGCGTTGGGATTGAGCGCCATAAACTCTGGCGAGTGCAGCGATTGCGGATCATCGCCCCAGGGTTCTAATTCGTACGCAATATCGAGTTCTGCGCACAGCCACAGAACTTTTCGCACGTTAATTGAAGAAGTACGGCCAAGAACTTTTAACATTGCGGACTCCGATTCCAGAATTCTTAATCTATTCATAGCCCTGTTGCTGGCCTTTCGCAATCAGCAGGATGTAAATCCCGATTTCAGACAACCTCAACGAGGAAGGAGTGACAATGAAGGTCGCATTTAAACAGGTGGATGTGTTTACCTCATCGGCGTTTAAAGGTAATCCGCTGGCGGTGATTATGGATGCACAGGGATTGAGTGACGCGCAGCTGACGGCGATTGCGCGCTGGACCAATCTGTCCGAAACCACCTTTGTGCTGCCGCCACAGGATGCGGCGGCAGATTACCGCGTGCGCATTTTTACCGTGGAAGGCGAACTGCCGTTTGCCGGACATCCGACGCTCGGCACCGCGCATGCGCTGCTGGAAGCGGGCTGGCCGCTGAAAACGCCGGGCAAAATCGTACAGGAGTGCGGCGTGGGTCTGGTTGAGGTGAAAATCAGCGACGACGGCGCGCTGGCCTTTGCGGCACCCGCCGCTCGCTTAACACCCTTTAGCGATGCACTGATGAGCAGCGCGCTGAACAGTGAAGCTTTTGATCTCAGCCAAACGCCGACCATCGTTGATATGGGCATTCGCTGGCTGCTGATTCCGATGAGTAGCGCGCAAGCGGTGCTGGATGTGGTGCCGTCAGCAGCCGATTTACACCGTTTACAGCAGCATGCCGAGGTTAACGGCACGGCGATTTTTGGTGCGCTACCGGCGGACGAAAACGAGCAGTATGAAGTGCGCGCATTGCTGGTTGAGAACGGCAGTTTGACCGAAGATCCGGTGACCGGCAGCGCCAACGCCTGTCTGGCACGCTACTTCGAGGCGAACCACCAAACGCGGGATTACCGGGCGCGTCAGGGCAGCGCGATTCAGCGTGAAGGTCGGATTCAGGTGAGTTTTACGGATAAGGCGATCTGGATTGGCGGCCAAACGGTGACGGTGATTGATGGGACGATTGATCTGTAAGGTTGCCATTTATGGCAACCTGGCTGGCGTCGCTGTTTAACGAGGTCGCCATGAATGGCGACCCTACGGATTACAGGCCTTGTCCGCCTGAGGCTTCGATGCGCTGTGCAGTGATCCAGCCGGTTTCATCGCTGAGGATCGCGCTGATGGCATCGCCGATATCATCCGGCAAGCCGACGCGGCCCAGCGCGGTCACCGAGGCGATATGATCGTTGAGATCTTTGGTATCACGCACGCGGCCGCCGCCGAAGTCGGTTTCAATCGCGCCTGGCGCAAGAATGTTGACGCGAATATGGCGCTCGCCCAACTCTTTTGCCTGATAGCGAGTTAATACTTCCATCGCGCCTTTGATTGAGGCGTAAGTGCCTGAACCCGGCAGCGTCAAACGGGTTAAACCGCTGGAGATATTCAGGATGCGTCCACCATCAACGATCAGCGGCAGCAGTTTTTGCGTCAGGAAGAACGGCCCTTTGAAGTGCACATTCACCAGCGCATCAAACTCATCTTCGGTGGTCTCGGCGAACAGCTTGTAGTGACCATGACCGGCGTTGTTCACTAAATAATCAAAATTGTCACGCTGCCAGATTTTCTGCAGCGCTTCTTTCACCTGCGCCACGAAGCCATCGAACGTGCTGCTATCGCCCACATCCAGCTGCAACGCCACCGCACGCGCACCCAGCGCTTCAATCTCTTGCACTACCGCCTGCGCTTCTTCCGCGTGACCGCGATAGGTAAACAGGATATCGGTGCCTTTGGCGGCCAGTTTCAGCGCCCCATTCTTGCCTAAACCGCGATTTCCGCCGGTAATCAATGCAATTTTATGACTCATGTTTCGCTCCAGTTGGAAAATTGAACACGTGTTAAGGATATTCGTGAATAATTGATCTATAAACGCAGAGGAATACGCAGCACTGTTTCACTAACAACAACAATCGGTGAACAACATGGATAAAATTCACGCAATGCAGGTTTTTGTGCGAGTGGCAGAAATGGGCAGTTTTACCCGTGCGGCAGAAAGTTTGGGTTTACCGAAAGGCAGCGTATCGCGCCAGCTGCAGGCGCTGGAGAATCAAATGGGAACGCGCCTGCTGCATCGCACCACGCGGCGCGTGCATCTGACGCAGGACGGCCTGGTTTATTACGATCGCTGTCTCGATTTGCTCTCGATGCTCGACGACATAGACAGCCTGTTCCAGCACGATCCCGGCACCTTAAGCGGTAAGCTGCGCGTGGATATGTCGGTGGCAATGGCAACCGGCTTTGTGCTGCCGCGCCTGCCAGAATTTTTGCAGCACTATCCCGGTCTGGAAATTGAGCTGAGCAGTAGCGATCGCCAGGTCGATGTGATTCGCGAAGGCTTTGACTGCGTGGTGCGCGTTGGCGAGCTGAAAGATTCCGGGCTGATTGCGCGGAAAATCGGCTCACATGCCTTGATCAACTGCGCCAGCCCCGGCTACCTTTCCCGCTTCGGCATGCCGGTGCGGCTGGAAGATCTGTCGCAACACGCGATGGTGCATTACACCCAGCAGCTTGGACAACCTTCACTGGGCTTTGAATATTTTGATGGCAAACAGTGTCATTACGTTCAAACCGGCGGCGTGGTGACGGTAAACAGCACCGAAACCTATCGCGCGGCGTGCATGGCCGGGCTTGGCATAATTCAGGTGCCGGCGATTGGCGTGCAGCCGCTGCTGGAGTCGGGACAACTGGTTGAAGTGCTGCATCACTTCCCGGCGAAACCGATGCCAATCTCGCTGCTTTACCCGCATCGCCGTAACGTGGCGCGCCGCGTACGCGTGTTTATGGAGTGGTTAAGCCACGTCTTGCAGGAGTACGTCACATAAGGCGCTATAATTGTATTTTCGCAGTGAACAGGATGACTATCGTCTATGACGGACAAAAAACCTACAGAGACAGCGGCCAAGGCAGAAGCCAAGCCGCTAATTGATATTAAAACCGGCAATAAAACCGTGGATGGCTCGATTCAAAATGTGTCGCGCTTCGCTGCCTGGTTTCAGGCGATTCCGGCAGTGGCGCATTTTATGCGCGCGCTGGAACGCTTTAACGATCGCCTCGGCAGCCAGTTTGGCGCGGCTATCACCTACTTCTCATTTCTTTCACTGATACCGATTTTGATGGTCTCCTTTGCGGCGGTCGGCTTTGTGCTGGCGTCGAATCAGGATTTGCTCACCGAGTTGATCAACAAAATCGTTAACAGCATCAGCGATCCGACGCTGGCCACCACGCTGAAGAATACGGTGAACACCGCGATTCAACAGCGCGCCACAGTGGGGATAACCGGTTTGCTGCTGGCGCTCTACTCCGGCATTAACTGGATGGGCAATTTGCGTGAAGCGGTACGTGCGCAGTCGCGCGACGTGTGGGAACGCACGCCAGACGATCAGGAGAAACTCTGGAAGAAGTACGCACGCGACCTGCTTTCGCTGCTGGGTTTGATGTTTGCGCTGGTGATTACACTGTCGCTGACCTCGATTGCCGGTGCGGCACAGGCGGCGATCGTTAATGCGTTGGGGCTTGAAGACATTGAGTGGCTGCGTCCGGCGATGACAGTGATTGCGTTATCTATCTCCATCTTTGCTAACTATCTGCTGTTCCTGTGGATCTTCTGGATTCTGCCGCGCCACAAGCCACGTAAAAAAGCACTGTTCCGTGGCACGCTGCTGGCGGCGATTGGCTTTGAAGTGATCAAGTTTGTGATGACGCTGACGCTGCCGAAGCTGGCGACTTCGCCATCGGGTGCCGCCTTTGGTTCGGTGCTCGGCTTGATGGCGTTCTTCTACTTCTTTGCGCGTTTGACGCTGTTCTGCGCTGCGTGGATCGCCACCGCTAAATACAAAGATGATAAAGAGATGCCGCAGCCGCATCAGGCTAAATAAGCCGACGAAGTTGTTACAATTGCCGTACTAGCTAAAAATGTTTCCTGCTGGCTACTTTTTCAGCAAAAACCAGCAGGAAACGCTAAAGGGTCACTTTAATTTGGCCCTTTTGCAGAGATTCCCGCCAAAAAAATGACACTTCCCGTTCCCATCCGCCACTGATTGCAGCAACTCAGAAATTATCCACTTATTCGCCGAAAAAGCCCGGTCTGACGCGGTTTTTCGCCATTGAATGCCGCAAACCAGGTGCGTAAGATTCTCTGTCTACATTTACAATTAAGAAACACTTATGCAAGCCTCCATCACAGAAACACTCGACAAAAAACACGACGACGCGCCGGTCAATTCACGTGGCAAAGTGGTTGTGGCATCGCTTGTCGGCACCGCCATTGAGTTCTTCGATTTCTATATCTATGCCACCGCCGCGGTGATTATTTTCCCGCACATCTTCTTCCCGCAGGGCGATCCGACCGTGGCCACGCTGCAGTCGCTGGCAACCTTCGCTATCGCTTTCGTGGCGCGTCCTATCGGTTCTGCCGTGTTCGGCCACTTTGGCGACCGCGTTGGCCGTAAAGCAACCCTGGTGGCATCGCTGCTGACCATGGGCGTTTCGACGGTGCTGATTGGTTTGCTGCCAGGATATGAAACCATTGGCGTGGCAGCGCCACTGCTGCTGGCGCTGGCGCGTTTTGGTCAGGGCCTTGGACTCGGTGGTGAATGGGGCGGCGCAGCACTGCTGGCGACCGAAAATGCCCCGGCGAAGAAACGTGCGCTTTATGGTTCATTCCCACAGCTCGGCGCGCCGATTGGCTTCTTCTTCGCTAACGGCACCTTCCTGCTGCTTTCATGGTTGCTGACCGACGAGCAGTTCATGAACTGGGGCTGGCGCGTGCCGTTTATTCTCTCTGCGGTATTGGTGTTAATTGGTCTGTATGTGCGCGTTTCGCTGCATGAAAGCCCGGTATTCGCCAAAGTGCAGAAAGAGAACAAGCAGGTGAAAATGCCGATTGGCACGCTGCTGAGCAAGCATCTGACCGCCACCATTCTCGGCACCTTCATTATGCTCGCCACGTACACGCTGTTCTACATCATGACCGTGTACTCAATGAGTTACGGCACCGCGCCCGTACCGGCAGGTCTTGGCTATTCGCGTAATAGCTTCCTGTGGATGCTGATGGTGGCGGTGATTGGTTTTGGTGTGATGGTACCGATTGCCGGTCTGCTGGCCGATCGCTTTGGTCGTCGTAAAACCATGATCACCATTACGTTGATGATTATCGCCTTTGCATTGATGTTCCCAATGCTGCTGGGTTCTGGCTCTCAGGTGCTGGTGATGGGCTTCCTGATCCTTGGTCTGAGCATTATGGGCCTGACGTTTGGTCCGATGGGCGCGCTGCTGCCAGAACTGTTCCCGACGGAAGTGCGTTATACCGGTGCATCCTTCTCCTACAACCTGTCGTCGATTCTTGGGGCTTCTGTGGCGCCTTATATCGCGACCTGGCTTAATGCCCATTACGGTTTGCAGGCGGTGGGTTTCTATCTGGCCTCGATGGCGGTGTTGACGTTGATCGCGCTGATTGCCTGTAAAGAGACGCGTAATCAGACGCTGTATGAAGCGGTGTAATTGATTGAGCGTTGAGAGAACCCGGCTTAGGCCGGGTTTTTTATTGGGTGCGGTTTAAACCAGGTCGCCATGAATGGCGACCCTACGTTGTAATCGACAATCTTACATAACAAAAAACCCCGGCAAGCCGGGGTTTTTATTGTGCTGAAAACGGTGTCGTGCGTGGCTTAGCCAGCGACAGCGATACGTTTCATATCGGTCATGTAGCCACGCAGTTTGCGGCCTACAGATTCGATTGGATGCTGACGAACGGCTTCGTTGACGTCACGCAGCTGTGCGTTATCAACCTGAGTACCTTCAACTACTTTGCCCAGATCGCCCGGCTGCAGCGTGGTCATGAACTCTTTCAGCAGTGGAACTGCCGCGAAGGAGAACAGGTAGTTACCGTATTCTGCAGTATCTGAGATAACCACGTTCATCTCATACAGACGCTTACGTGCGATGGTATTAGCAATCAGCGGCAGCTCGTGCAGTGATTCGTAGTAAGCGGACTCTTCGATGATGCCCGCGTCAACCATGGTTTCGAACGCCAGCTCAACGCCTGCTTTCACCATTGCAACCATCACGACGCCTTTGTCGTAGTATTCCTGCTCTTCGATTTTGCCATCAAACTGCGGTGCGTTTTCGAATGCGGTTGCGCCGGTCTCTTCACGCCAGGTCAGCAGGTTTTTGTCGTCGTTAGCCCAGTCAGCCATCATGCCTGAAGAGAATTCGCCAGAGATGATGTCATCCATGTGCTTCTGGAACAGCGGTGCCATGATGGTTTTCAGCTGCTCAGACAGCGCATAAGCACGGATTTTCGCCGGGTTAGACAGGCGATCCATCATCAGCGTAATGCCGCCGAACTTCAGTGATTCGGTGATGGTTTCCCAGCCGAACTGAATCAGTTTTTCGGTATAAGCCGCGTCGTGACCTTCAGCCACCAGCTTGTCGAAGCACAGCAGAGAACCGGCCTGCAACATACCACACAGGATGGTCTGCTCGCCCATCAGGTCAGATTTCACTTCCGCAACGAAGGAAGATTCCAGCACGCCCGCACGGTCGCCGCCGGTCGCTGCTGCCCAGGCTTTAGCAATCGCCATGCCTTCGCCTTTTGGATCGTTTTCCGGGTGAACGGCGATCAGCGTAGGAACACCGAAACCACGCTTGTACTCTTCACGTACTTCAGTACCCGGGCACTTCGGCGCTACCATCACAACGGTGATGTCTTTGCGGATGGTTTCGCCCACTTCAACGATGTTGAAACCGTGTGAGTAACCCAGCGCAGCGCCATCTTTCATCAGCGGCTGAACAGCCTGAACTACCGCGGAGTGCTGCTTGTCTGGCGTCAGGTTTACTACCAGATCGGCCTGTGGGATCAACTCTTCGTAAGTACCGACTTTGAAGCCGTTATCGGTCGCTTTGCGGAAAGAGGCACGCTTCTCAGCAATCGCTTCAGCACGCAGGGCATACGCCACGTCCAGACCAGAATCACGCATGTTCAGGCCCTGGTTCAGACCCTGAGCACCACAACCAACGATGACCACTTTCTTGCCTTTCAGGAAGCTAGCGCCATCTGCGAATTCGTCGCGTGACATGAAACGACATTTGCCCAGCTGCGCTAACTGGTTGCGCAGATTCAATGTGTTGAAGTAATTAGCCATGGGTACTCCGGTTAGATGTTGTGTTTGTTTTTGTTCAGTAACGACGTTGTCTCTTACGCCGCGAATGACCCCATCATATGACAGGAAATCCGTTGCTTAAATTGATATATTAGCAAGGTCACATTGCAAAATTTGCAACATAACCTTGAGGCGATACGCGCATGGATTTACGAGACCTGAAACTCTTCCTTCATCTGGCTGAAAGCTGCCACTTTGGTCGCACCGCGCGTGCCATGCACGTCAGCCCTTCAACCCTATCGCGCCAGATTCAGCGCCTGGAAGAGGATGTCGGTCACGCGCTGTTCCTGCGTGATAACCGCACCGTGACGCTAACAGAAGCCGGTGAGCGCCTGCGCCAGTTTGCGCAGCAGACGTTGCTGCAGTATCAGCAGTTGCGCCATGTGATGGATCTTAACGGCCCTTCACTGAGCGGCGAGCTGCGCCTGTTTTGCTCGGTGACCGCCGCTTACAGCCATTTGCCGCCGATTCTCGATCGCTTTCGCGCTGAACATCCGCAGGTAGAGATCAAACTTACTACCGGTGATGCCGCCGATGCGATTGAGATGGTGCAATCCGGTGATGCCGATCTCGCCATTGCCGGTCGCCCTGAATCGCTGCCCGCCAGCATAGATTTTACGCCACTGGGCCTGATTCCGCTGGTGCTGATCGCCCCGGCGCTGCCTTGTCCGGTACGCAATCAGGCAACGCAGGAGCAACCCGATTGGGCGCAGATTCCGTTTATCCTGCCGGAACAAGGACCTGCACGCCGTGGTATCGATTTATGGTTCCGCCGCCAGCGCATTCCTAATCCACAGATTTATGCCACGGTTTCTGGTCATGAAGCGATTGTGTCGATGGTGGCGCTGGGATGCGGTATTGCGCTGTTACCGGATGTGGTGCTGGAGAACAGCCCGGAACCGGTGCGCAATCGCGTGTTAACGCTAGAGAATGTGGAGTCTGTCGCGCCGCTGGAACTCGGCGTTTGCGTACAAAAAAAGCGGCTCGGAGAGCCGCTTATCAATGCGTTCTGGCACCAGCTGTAATTACTGCCCGGCGAGGAAGAAACGGAACGCCGGGTTGTTCGCTTCGTCATGCCATTCGTAGCCCAACGCGGTGAGATGGGTTTCGAAATCCGGTTCTTGATCGTTAGCTTCAAACGCCGCCAGCACGCGACCGTAATCCGTGCCGTGGCTGCGATAATGGAACAGCGAGATATTCCAGTGCGCGCCAAGCGTCTGCAGGAACTTCAGCAGCGCGCCCGGTGCTTCCGGGAATTCAAAGCTAAACAGGCGTTCGCGCAGCGGCTTCGATGGACGTCCGCCCACCATGTAGCGCACGTGCAGCTTGGCCATTTCATCATCCGACAGATCCACCACGTTATAACCGGCTTCGCTCAGTTGGCTGATGATCTCACTGCGCTCCTCCAGCCCGCGCGTTAAACGCACACCGACGAAAATGCAGGCGTTGTCTGCATCCGCGTAACGATAGTTGAACTCGGTAATAGAGCGCCCGCCGATGGTCTGACAGAACTTGAGGAAACTGCCCTGTTGCTCTGGAATGGTGACCGCCAGCAGCGCTTCACGCTGTTCGCCCAGTTCGCAACGCTCGGAGACATAGCGCAAGCCGTGGAAGTTCACGTTGGCACCCGACAACACGTGCGCCAGGCGCTCGCCTTTGATGTCGTGCAGCTGGATGTACTTCTTCATGCCCGCCAGCGCCAGCGCGCCTGAAGGTTCCGCCACGGCGCGCACATCTTCGAACAGATCTTTCACCGCTGCACAAATCGCATCGCTATCCACCGTGATGATGTCATCGAGATACTCCTGACACAGGCGGAAGGTTTCGCTGCCGATGCGTTTGACCGCCACGCCTTCAGCAAACAAACCCACGCGCGGCAAATCTACCGGCTCACCCGCATCGAGCGCCGCCTTCAGACAGGCAGAATCTTCCGACTCCACGGCAATCACTTTGATCTGCGGCATCAGCTGCTTGATCAGCACCGCAACGCCCGCCGCCAGACCGCCACCGCCGACCGGCACGAAGACGCGATCGAGATGCGCATCCTGCTGCAGCAGTTCCATCGCCAGCGTGCCCTGCCCGGCGATCACCGCCGGATGGTCAAACGGATGAACGAAGGTGTAACCCTGCTGCTCTGACAGCTCAATCGCTTTGGCTTTCGCCTCGTCGAAGTTAGCACCAAACAGATAAGCCTCACCGCCAAATGCGCGTACTGCATCAACCTTGATGTCTGCCGTGGCCAACGGCATCACAATCAGTGATTTGATGCCAAGCGTGCTGGCCGAGAGCGCCACGCCCTGCGCATGGTTGCCGGCCGAAGCCGTCACCACGCCGCGCGCTTTTTGCTCTTCGTTCAGCCCGGCAATCATCGCGTAGGCCCCGCGCAGCTTGAAGCTGTGCACCGGCTGACGATCTTCACGCTTCACCAGAATGGTGTTGCCAAGACGCGATGAAATTTTTTCCATTTTTTGCAGCGGCGTCACCTGAGCAATTTCATACACCGGTGAACGCAGCACTGCGCGCAAATACTCCGCGCCGTTTGGCTTTGCGGAGAGCGGTTGAGACTCAGCCATGGGTTAGCCTCCCAGCTTAGACTTATCGCGCACCGCGCCTTTGTCTGCGCTGGTCGCCAGTGATGCATAGGCGCGCAGGGCAAAGGAGACTTCACGCACACGGCCGTGCGGGGTATAAGCCGCATCGCCACGCGCTTGCTCTTCTTCACGACGTGCGTGCAGTTCGTTATCCGGTACCGCCAGCTTGATGCCACGGTTCGGGATATCGATTTCAATCATGTCGCCATCTTTCACCAGCGCGATGGTGCCACCGCTCGCCGCTTCCGGAGAGGCGTGACCAATCGACAAGCCCGACGTACCGCCAGAGAAGCGACCATCGGTGATCAGTGCGCAGCTTTTGCCGAGGCCCATGGATTTCAGATATGTGGTCGGATAGAGCATTTCCTGCATGCCCGGCCCGCCTTTCGGTCCTTCGTAGCGGATTACTACGACATCGCCAGCCACAACTTTGCCGCCAAGGATCGCTTCAACCGCATCATCCTGGCTTTCGTACACTTTGGCCGGGCCTTTGAAGGTGAGGATCTCTTTGTCTACACCCGCGGTTTTAACGATGCAGCCATCTTCCGCAATGTTGCCGTAAAGCACGGCTAAGCCGCCATCCTGCGAGTAAGCGTGTTCGCGAGTACGAATACAACCATCGGTACGATCGTCATCCAGCGTGTCCCAACGGCAATTCTGCGAGAACGCCTTGGTGGTACGAATACCAGCAGGACCGGCGCGGAACATATCCTTCACCGCCTGATCTTTGGTCAGCATGATGTCGTACTGATCCAGGGTTTCACGCATGCTCTGCTGCAAAATGTTGCGCGCGCTGGTGTCGATCAAACCGGCACGATCCAACTCACCGAGAATGGCGATAACGCCACCCGCACGGTGCACATCTTCCATGTGATATTTCGGCGTACTTGGCGCCACTTTACATAGCTGCGGTACTTTGCGAGACAAGCGATCGATATCGGAGATGTTGAAGTCGATTTCGCCTTCCAGCGCCGCTGCCAGCAGGTGAAGAACGGTGTTGGTGGAACCGCCCATGGCGATATCCAGCGTCATCGCATTCTCGAACGCCGCTTTGGTAGCGATGTTACGCGGCAGCATGTTGACGTCATCCTGCTCGTAATAACGTTTGGTCAGGCTAACGATGCGCTTACCGGCATTGATGAACAGCTCTTTACGATCTGCGTGCGTGGCCAGCAGTGAACCGTTACCTGGCTGAGATAAGCCCAGCGCTTCGGTCAGACAGTTCATCGAGTTGGCGGTAAACATACCGGAACAGGAACCGCAGGTTGGGCAAGCAGAACGTTCGATCTGATCGCTGTCGGCATCGCTGACGTTCGGGTTGGCGCCCTGAATCATTGCATCAACCAGATCCAGCTTGATGATTTGATCAGACAGTTTGGTTTTACCGGCTTCCATCGGGCCGCCAGACACAAAGATCACCGGAATGTTAAGGCGCAGTGACGCCATCAGCATGCCCGGGGTGATTTTGTCGCAGTTGGAGATACAGACCATGGCATCGGCGCAGTGCGCATTAACCATGTACTCCACTGAATCGGCAATCAGCTCGCGTGAAGGCAGTGAATACAGCATGCCGCCATGACCCATGGCGATACCGTCATCCACCGCTATGGTGTTGAACTCTTTAGCCACGCCGCCAGCTGCTTCGATTTCCTCAGCAACCAGTTTGCCAAGATCGCGCAGGTGCACGTGGCCCGGTACGAATTGGGTGAATGAGTTGACCACGGCGATAATCGGCTTACCGAAATCGTCATCGGTCATTCCTGTCGCGCGCCACAAGGCACGGGCACCGGCCATGTTACGTCCATGGGTGGTGGTGGCGGAACGGTACTTAGGCATGCTCTATTTACTCCAGTAATAATCAGGTTGCGGGCGCCATCTGACGCCCGCAAAAAATCTCGTTATGCGTTAACCGGATCCAACCAGCCCCACTTGTCTTCCGTCTCGCCAGTGAACAGGCCAAAGAATGCCTTCTGGATACGACCGGTGACCGGACCACGTTTACCTTCGCCGACCTGAATGCCGTCGACGCTACGCACCGGAGTGATCTCCGCTGCAGTACCTGACATGAAGACTTCGTCTGCCAG
Source organism: Enterobacter sp. Sphag1F (assembly GCF_014193275.1). Lineage (NCBI taxonomy): Bacteria > Pseudomonadati > Pseudomonadota > Gammaproteobacteria > Enterobacterales > Enterobacteriaceae > Enterobacter > Enterobacter sp. Sphag1F. Next base: position 153,589 of record NZ_JACHZD010000009.1, read on the forward strand.
ATAAAGGGATTCGCGCGACAGAACCTGCTCACGCACTTCGATACCCATGTCTTGCGCCAGCTTAATGATGGCGTCACGAGTGATGCCTGGCAGCGCAGAAGAGGTGAACGGTGGCGTGAACAGAATGCCATCTTTCACTTCGAACAAGTTTTCGCCAGCACCTTCTGAAATATAGCCGTTGGTGTCGAGGGCGATACCTTCCTGATAGCCGTGGCGGCGCGCTTCGCTACCGACCAGCAGAGAAGAAAGATAGTTACCACCCGCTTTCGCGGCGGTCGGCAAGGTGTTTGGTGCAACGCGGTTCCACGAAGAAACCATCGCGTCGATACCGTTTTCCAGCGCTTCAGCGCCCAGGTAAGCACCCCAAGGGAAGGCGGCGATGATTACATCGGTGGTGTAGCCATCTGGCGGGTTCACACCCAGACCCACGTCACCGACGAAGGCCAGCGGACGGATATAAGCGCTTTTCAGTTTGTTCACGCGGATTACTTCGCGGCACGCTTCCATCAACTCATCAACGCTGGCTTTAATCGGGAAACGGTAAATTTTGGCGGATTCATGCAGACGCTTCATGTGCTCACGGTGGCGGAACACTACTGGACCTTTGTGTGAGTCGTAGCAACGCACGCCTTCAAACACAGAAGTACCGTAGTGCAGTGCGTGAGACATAACGCTGACCTTGGCGTCTTCCCACTTAACCATCTCACCATTGAACCAAATAAAGTCTGCTTTCTTCGTACTCATTGCTTTTTCCTTTGGCGACTATGCGCGGATTTGTTGTGTTGTCTGTTGTTGGATCTCGACGCAAGCGACATCCATAAGTTTGCTTAACTGCGAAGACAGTAAATCGACTGAGCGTTGGCTGGCAACGGTCATTTCGATATTAATGTTCTCGGCATTGACCGCGGAGGCCATATTCATCGCACACACCTGGAAACCACGGTGACGCACGACACGCAAAATGCGCTCCAATATTTCAGGACGAAAGCGGGCTTCGATAGACAATTGATGCTGATTCATGCGGTTTTCTCCATCATGTTTGCGTTGCTGGCACCCGGCGGTACCAATGGCCAGACGTTTTCATGCTCATCTATCGAAACATGCAGGAAGTAAGGACCTTCACTGTTCAGCAGAGCATCGAGGGCGGCGTCGACCTGATCTTTACGGCTAATGCGCTGGCCTGGGATATCAAAGGCGCTGGCCAGCGTGAGGAAATCGGGGTTATCAGTAAGAATGGTTTCGCTGTAGCGACCATCAAAGAACAATTGCTGCCACTGGCGCACCATGCCGAGACGCTGGTTATCCAGCAGCAGAATCTTCACCGGCAATTTGCCGCGCTTGATAGTGCCCAGCTCCTGAATGTTCATCATGATGGAACCGTCACCAGATACGCAGATAACCGTATCTTCTGGACGTGCAACCTGTGCACCAATCGCCGCCGGCAAGCCAAAGCCCATGGTGCCGAGGCCGCTGGAGGTGATGAAGTTTTCTGGCGCGGTGAAACTCATATGCTGTGCGGCCCACATTTGGTGCTGGCCGACGTCGGTGGTGACCACTGCGCTATCCGCTTTACGATCGGACAACTGCTTCAGCAACAACGGCGCGTAGATTGCTTCGCCTGGGTGATCGTAACGCCAGTCGAACTCTTTTTTCATCGCGCTGACTTCTTGGCGCCAGCCATCAATGTGCATCGGCATGCTCAGTGCGGGCAAAACCTGATTCATATCGCCCTGCAGTGAAACGTGCGCGCGGCGCAGTTTGTTCAGTTCGGCAGGATCGATATCGATATGGATAACGCTGGCGTGCGGCGCGAAGGTATCCAACTTGCCAGTAACGCGGTCGTCAAAGCGTGCGCCGACGGCAATCAGCAAATCACAGGATTGTACTGCGAGGTTAGCGGCTTTGGTGCCATGCATGCCAAGCATGCCGAGATAGAGATCGCTGCTGGCATCCGCGCTGCCGAGCCCTTTCAGGGTGGAAACCATCGGGATGCCGGTTTCCTTCGCCATGGCACGTAAGGCAGGAACCGCCTGCGCCATGCCAACGCCGCCACCGATATACAGCATCGGCTTATGCGACTGCGCCATCAATGCGCGCGCCTCCGCAATGTGCTGCGCTGAGTGGCTGATTTCTTCCTCAACCGGCAGCAGATGCGGCGTCAGTTCGCCGTTGGCGATCTGAATGTCTTTTGGGATATCAACCAGAACCGGGCCGGGACGACCCGATTGCGCGATAGCAAAGGCTTCTGCCATCACCGAAGGTAAATCATCAAGGGATTCAACGAGGAAACTGTGTTTAGTGCAGGCTAAGGATAAACCGAGAACGTCAATTTCCTGGAAGGCGTCGGTACCGATAAAGGCCGATGAGACCTGGCCAGTGATCGCTACAACCGGGATCGAATCCATCATCGCATCCGCCAGACCGGTGATCAGGTTGGTGGCGCCCGGACCCGAAGTGGCGATACAGACGCCAGTCTTGCCGGTTGCGCGGGCATAACCGATGGCCGCCATCACCGCACCCTGCTCATGACGGCACAGTAGGTGTTCCACGCCGCCATCGTAGAGCGCATCGTACACTGGCATGATTGCGCCGCCAGGATAGCCAAACACTGTATCGACACCCTGCGCGCGTAAAGCCTGAACTACCCACTGTGCACCTGTCATGGTTATTCTCCTGTATTCCTAGGGGAACAACAGAATTTTATGCTACTGCTCATAATCTGTTCCTCGCTAATTTGCTGATATTTAGCCTGGTTAAAAAAAAACCCCCGGACCTTTCGGTGCGGGGGTTTTTGGAATTCCAGACTTGATTTTTAAGCCTTTCTTTCTCCAAGCGATGCCCCGCACGGTGGGATAATAATCACCACCACGCTAATCACGACTAGGCTAATCACTTGTAGAAGGGCTTTCATGTGTTGTTTGTTTTTTCGATTGTTCGAAGTAATACCTACAGAGTTATCATAGTTAGCACGTCATTGACAATAATTTTCATTGGGAATTTTTATGACGGCGTTGGCGGTTTTGCGTTATCACATTGTAAGTAAAAGGTTATTTACATTTGTGATAAAAATTCATAACGCCCGCTTCGTAATCTTCATTTGCGGTTTACGAACAGGCTCTGATTTTTAGTGAAACAGCTGCAATTCTCAGCGAATGTCAGGAATCTGGTTCTGATGTTGAGCAGATAGCCATTGTTCATCCACCTGGCTGCTCTGATGATAAGGACAACAAGGAGCGGTTATGTCTTTATCCAAAGTATTAACACGAGCTGCGCTAGGTGTTCAGGCTCCGCTGGTGACGGTGGAAGTACACATTAGCAACGGTTTGCCGGCCCTGACGCTAGTTGGACTGCCTGAAACCACGGTAAAAGAAGCGCGGGAACGGGTGCGTAGCGCGATTATTAATAGCGGATTTACCTTTCCGGCGAAACGCGTCACCATCAATCTGGCACCTGCCGATCTGCCAAAAGAAGGCGGACGCTATGACCTCCCCATCGCAATCGCCATTCTGGCTGCCTCTGAGCAGCTGCCAGACGCAAAACTAGGGCAATATGAATTCCTGGGGGAGTTAGCGCTTAACGGCGCGCTCTGTGGCGTTCAGGCCGCTATTCCGGCGGCGATGGCGGCGCTGCAAGCGGGCAGACAAATGGTGTTAGCTGAACAGAATCAACAGGATGTCGGGTTGATTCAACAAGGCGAGACGCTGGTTGGCAAACATCTGGTAGAAATCTGTGCGTTTCTACATAACAAAACTACCCTCACCGTCGCGCATTATCACCCTGAAACGCTTGAACAGGAAAAGCAGGACCTCAGCGATATCATTGGTCAGGATCAGGGCCGACGAGCACTGGAGATCACTGCAGCTGGCGGGCATAACCTGTTACTGATTGGACCGCCGGGCACCGGCAAGACCATGCTGGCAACGCGTCTGCCCGGTATCATGCCGCCATTAGACGACCAGGAAGCACTGGAGTGCGCCGCTATCGCCAGTCTGGTAAGCAGTGGCAATCTCCATCATCAGTGGCGCAAACGGCCGTTCAGAGCGCCTCATCACAGTGCATCACTGTATGCGTTGGTTGGTGGCGGTTCATTGCCACGGCCTGGGGAAATATCTTTGGCACACAACGGTGTGTTATTCCTCGATGAACTGCCCGAGTTTGAGCGCAGAACGCTGGATGCGTTGCGCGAACCGATCGAATCCGGGGAAATCGCCATTTCACGCACGCGCGCTAAAGTGACTTATCCCGCGCGCTTTCAATTGATCGGTGCAATGAATCCTAGCCCGACTGGGCATTATCAGGGCAACCATAATCGCTCATCACCTCAGCAGGTGTTGCGCTATCTCAATCGCCTATCAGGACCTTTTCTTGATCGCTTTGATCTATCGTTAGAAGTTCCACTTCTTCCGAGCGGATCGCTGAGTAAGAAACAACAAGTCAGCGAAAGCAGCGCTGAGGTTTTAGCACGCGTCCTTGCCGCGCGACAGATTCAAACAGCACGCAGCGGAAAAGTGAATGCTCATCTCTCAAACCCGGAGATTTTACGTTGGTGTCCATTGAAGCAGCAGGATGCTGAATGGCTGGAAGAGGTGTTGAATTCGTTGGGGCTTTCGGTACGCGCCTGGCAGCGGATTTTAAAGGTGGCGAGGACAATCGCTGATTTAGCAGGTGAAGAGCTGATTACGCGGAGCCATTTGCAGGAAGCAGTGGGATATCGCAGCATCGACCGCTTAATGATCTATCTGCACAAAACTCTGGAATAAAAAACGGGGCTTATATAAGCCCCGCTATTCTTAATCATCGCTATCGCTAAAATCTTCCACCGTGTCCATCTGCGGCTTGCCGCCAGATAGCGTGTGGAAACGCTTAGGTCGTTTGATACGTGCGGTATATTTCGACCATACACGTTCAGCTTCAGTTTGCGGCTCACGAAGACCACGACATACTTCTAAAAATGAACGCTCTTCTTCTGTAATGGGTTCACGCTTAGCGAGATCCAGTTCATTAAAGGCGTAACCGTGGCGCTCCAGAAGCTGAGCTTCTTTAATGGTGAAATCACCATGACGCGAAAAACCACGTGGGTAATGTTTGTTATCAAAGAAACGATTCGTTGTTGCGAAGCTATCCGCCATTTTACACGCTCCTGACTCTCATATGGCCGTGCTATTTATGGCGCGGAGTATTAGATAGGCTTGACAGAGTGTAAAACAAAACATTTAAATCAGTACGACAAACAATTTTTGGGAGAATGCAGTGGATACGGAATTACTGAAAACTTTCCTCGAAGTGAGCAGAACACGCCATTTCGGGCGTGCTGCTGAAGCGCTTTACCTCACGCAATCTGCCGTTAGTTTTCGCATTCGTCAGCTGGAAAATCAGCTGGGCGTAAACCTTTTTACTCGTCACCGTAATAACATCCGGCTGACTTCAGCGGGCGAGCGTTTATTGCCCTATGCCGAAAGCTTGATGAGTACCTGGTTGATGGCCAAAAAGGAAGTTTCACATACACAGCAGCATCATGAGCTTTCGATAGGAGGTAGCGCATCCCTTTGGGAAGCGTATTTAACTCCTTGGTTGCAAACACTTTATGAGAATCGCGAAAGCCTTCATCTTGAGGCACGTATCGCCCAGCGACATTTGCTGGTTAAGCAATTGCATGAACGTCAATTGGACCTGTTGATCACTACCGAAGCACCAAAAATGGATGAGTTAACCAGCCAGCAAATAGGTCATATTTCGCTCGCATTATTCCGGGCACGCAAAACTGAGAAGCGTGAAAAATATGACTATATCAAGCTGGAATGGGGCGCAGATTTTCATCAGCATGAAAGTTATCTGTCCAGTGATGATGTCCCAGTATTAACTACGACATCGGCACATTTAACGCGCGAATTACTGCATACCACCGGTGCATGTGCATTTTTACCTGATTTTTGGCACGGCATTTATAGTGATTTGATGGTTATTCCAGATACACCCGTCGCCGTGCGACCGTTATATGCGGTGTGGCTGCAGAATAGCGATCAGCAAAGTCACATTCGTCAGCTGCTTAAATATCCGGTTTTGACACAATAAGATAATAAATGAGGGAGTTTGAGTGGATCGCAGTGAAACTCAAACTCATTCCACTGACGAATTTTGCACAAAAAAAATCCTTTGCCGAGGCAAAGGATTATTTTCTGGCAGGGGCGGAGGGACTCGAACCCCCAACACCCGGTTTTGGAGACCGGTGCTCTACCAATTGAACTACGCCCCTAATTAGGGTGGCGGAACGGACGGGGCTCGAACCCGCGACCCCCTGCGTGACAGGCAGGTATTCTAACCAACTGAACTACCGCTCCACCGATTCTGTACTGAT
>NZ_JACHZD010000010.1:0-118014 GCF_014193275.1 Enterobacter sp. Sphag1F
CCGATGGTAGTGTGGGGTCTCCCCATGCGAGAGTAGGGAACTGCCAGGCATCAAATAGTGAAGAAGCCCCGAACGAAAGTTCGGGGCTTTTTTACGTCCAGATATTAGTAAAAAAACCACTATTTCAACTCTTCTTCAGCCACTGAACAATAAAATCAGCAACCTGCATTGGTTGATTAATATCCAATACCGGCAAATTCACTTCTAAATTTTCATCAGTAGCGATTGCAATCACATACTGATCCAGCAAATCCTCAACCTTACCTTTAACGCCACGCCGCCAAAGTGCAATTTTGGGGACCGCCTCATCTTTAAAACCCTCTACCAGCACCAGATCCAACGTCGAGCTATCCATCTGCGATGCTAATTGCGTCAGACTTAACGGTTTATCGAGTGTTTCAACCATTAACGCCCAGCGCTGATTACTGGCGACGATCACTTGATCCGCCCCAGCTTTGCGCAGTAAATAGCTGTCTTTCCCCGGCGTATCGATATCCATCTGATGATGTGTGTGCTTAATTAAGCCCGATCGAATCCCCTGAGCTTTGAGCAGTGGGATAACTTGCTCGAGCAAGGTCGTTTTTCCGGTCCCACTCCACGCGGAAATCGCCAGTAAGCGCACACTCATAAACACCTTTCCTCATTCACGAGGTCGTCTGGCGTATTGATATTGCGGAACGCAGATTCTGGATCTGAAAACGCAACAGCATGCCCGCCATGCTCACGTAAAAATTGCATTAAGCGTCGCTCGCCGCGCAGTAGCCAGGCTTCAAGATCCTCAGCCAACGCACGATTGACCAGGGCTAAGGCTGGATGATCACGCAGGGAAGACTTCACCCACACGGCGGGCGCATCATTACGCTGCTGCCATAGACGCGCGACGAAATCATTGGGGATCCATGGCGTATCGCAAGCGCAGAAAGCGACCCATTCGGTTTCACTGCTGCGTAAACCACTGAGCATACCAGCCAGCGGTCCGGGATAATCGGGCAATGAATCGGTAACAACCTGACAACCACTTGCCTGATAGCGATCAATGTTACGGTTAGCGCTTATCAACACAATATTGACCTGCGGCCGGAATCGCCGCAAAACGTGCTGATAAAGGGGGTCGCCCTGTAACATCAACAACCCTTTATCCTGGCCTCCCATACGGCTGCCTTGACCACCCGCGAGGATCACGCCAGTAAATGCTGTCATCTTCGTCTCCTTGCTTCATTCTGGACGATACTTACTGAGCGGCAGCGTACCATCTGCATAAAGGAATCAATGATGAAATATCACCGACTCAATGAACTGCTCGAGCTCCTGCAACCCGCATGGCAAAAGGATGCCGATCTCAACTTACTGGCATTTTTGCAAAAACTGGCGCAGGAATCTGGTTTCAGTGGCCCATTAAGTGAATTAACCGATGATGTATTGATTTACCATCTCAAAATGCGTGACACAGACAGCCAGAGTGTCATTCCCGGCCTGAAAAAGGATTATGAAGTGGACTTCAAAACCGCGCTATTACGTGCACGCGGTGTGATTAAGGATGATGAGTAATGTTATCCTTGCGCATTAATCGCAAAGGTAACACACAGGCCAAATGATGAGCGAAGCCGCCTTTAATTTCCAGACGCTGAATCCCGATGTCATCCTTGATGCACTTTGGGATGCGGGTCTGCGTGTCGAATCAGGCTTAACCGCCCTTAATAGCTATGAAAACCGCGTCTATCAGTTCAGCGATGATGATAAACGCCGCTATGTGGCTAAGTTTTATCGTCCGCAGCGCTGGAGCGCGCAACAGGTCCTCGAAGAGCATCAGTTCACTCAGGATTTATTAGAGGATGAAGTGCCGGTTGCCGCGCCGATCGTTCTGCAGGGCAGTACGCTGAATCATCATGCCGGCTTCATGTACGCGGTCTTTCCCAGTTTAGGTGGACGGCAATATGAAACCGATAACGAGGATCAGATGGAATGGGTTGGCCGCTTTCTGGGTCGCATCCATCAAACCGCCAGGCAAAGCCTGTTTCAGCAGCGACCAACTATCGGCCTTGAAGAGTATGTGTTTCAACCGCGTAGGGAGCTAGAGCAAAGCGCGTTAGTACCGGCTTCGCTCAAAGACTTACTGCTTGCTGCCGTTGATAAGCTCAGCGCAACGCTGCAGCAGCGCTGGCATAGCCAGTGGCAGCCGTTAAGGTTGCACGGCGATTGCCATCCCGGCAATATTTTGTGGCGTGAAGGCCCGATGTTTGTCGATCTTGATGATGCCCGTAACGGGCCAGCAGTGCAGGATTTGTGGATGCTGGTCAATGGCGATCGTCAGGAACAGTTGATTCAATGGGACATTTTGCTGGAAGCCTATAATGAATTCGGTGATTTTGATTTACATGAATTGTCACTGATTGAACCTTTACGCGCTATGCGCATGGTTTATTATTTGGCCTGGGTGGTACGCCGCTGGCAGGATCCCGCTTTTCCGCGCGCCTTTCCCTGGATGACAGATGAGGATTTTTGGCGCCGGCAGATTGCATTATTTATCGAGCAGGAAAGGCTGCTACACGAACCGCCGTTGCAGCTTAGCCCGCAATATTAATGAAGTACTCAGGAGATTGTTTCACGATGAAAAAGATCATGTTTGCGCTGGTAGGTTTAATGCTGGCATTTGGCGCCTCAGCGGCACAGTTCAACGATGGTAAGCAGTTCGTTACTTTGCCAAAGCCAGTAGCGGGTGAGCCGCAGGTTCTGGAGTTCTTCTCCTTCTTCTGCCCACATTGCTACCAGTTCGAACGCGTTTATCACGTGAGCGATGCAGTGAAAAAGAACCTGCCGGCGGACACGAAAGTGACCAAATACCACGTTGATTTCCTTGGCGGTCAATTCGGTCCGGTTGTCACTCAGGCATGGGCTGTTGCCATGGCGCTGGGCGTAGAAAGCAAAGTTACTGCACCGATTTTCGACGGTATTCAGAAAACCCAAACCGTGACTGATGCAGCAAGCCTGAAAGAGACCTTTATTAAAGCGGCGGGTATCTCTTCAGAGGATTACGATGCAGCGTGGAACAGCTTCGCAGTAAAAGCGCTGGTTGCCCAGCAGCAGAAAGCGGCAGCAGACGTCAACCTGCAAGGTGTGCCAGCAATCTTTGTTAATGGCAAATATATGGTTAACAACGGTGGCCTGGATACCAGCTCAATGGACAACTTCGTTGCTGATTACGCCAACGTAGTGAAGTTCCTGGTAGAAAAGAAGTAATTTAGTTTTAAGAACGCCGGCACTGCCGGCGTTTTTTATTGCCTTTTTCGTGTTGCTTATACGTTGTATTTATTAACCCTCCGCTTAATATCCACATGGACGATCGTCTTTTCATTAGGACGGATAAGGTCACAGTAAGTATTTAACTAACTGATATAATTTAATTTTTAATATTAAAGTAATTACAATTAACGTAAATAACAATACGTTATGATTTTTACGCACAAACTTATCCACAGATTGATCCTTGCGATCCGTGCCGCGTAACGACGAAAAAGATCCTGACTTCCCCGAGTGCATTCAACATTCTCCTCCGGTTGTGGCATCCTTATAGCCCTCATTATCGCAACGAAGAAAATACGAACCTATGGCGCAAATTGCAGAAAATCCCCTGATTCTGGTCGACGGCTCATCTTATCTGTACCGTGCATATCATGCCTTTCCGCCGCTAACGAACAGTGCAGGCGAGCCAACTGGCGCCATGTATGGTGTGCTCAACATGCTGAAAAGCCTGTTGATGCAGTATCAGCCAAGCCATGTGGCTGTGGTCTTCGATGCGAAAGGCAAAACTTTCCGCGATGAGCTCTTTGAGCACTACAAATCGCACCGTCCGCCGATGCCAGACGATCTGCGAGCGCAGATTGAGCCGCTACATGAAATGGTCAAAGCGATGGGCCTGCCGCTGTTGGCGATCTCTGGCGTTGAGGCGGATGATGTCATCGGTACGCTGGCGCTAGAGGCGGAAAAACTCGGGCGCCCGGTGTTGATCAGCACCGGCGATAAAGATATGGCGCAGTTGGTGACGCCTGCGATCACCTTGATCAACACCATGACCAATACCGTGCTTGGTCCGGAAGAGGTCGAGCAGAAATATGGCGTGCCACCCGCGTTGATTATCGATTTCCTTGCCATGATGGGCGACAGCTCGGACAACATTCCGGGCGTGCCGGGCGTTGGTGAGAAAACCGCACAGGCGCTGCTGCAAGGCTTGGGCGGTATGCAGTCAATCTATGACAATCTCGATAAAGTGGCCGATCTCTCGTTCCGCGGCGCGAAAACCATGGCGGCGAAGCTGGAGCAAAATCGCGATGTCGCTTTCCTGTCTTATCAGCTGGCAACCATCAAAACCGACGTTGAGTTGGATCTGACGTGCGATCAGCTTGTCGTCAATGAACCCAATGTAGAAGCACTGCAAACCTTGTTTAGCCGCTATGAATTTAAGCGCTGGATCACCGATTTGCAGGATGGCTCATGGCTGCAACAAGGTAAAAAGAGCAACGCGCAGACTAAGAAAGCGCAGCTCAGCGAACCTGCTGCGCCCGCTGCCGAAGCGACCAGCGTGCTCTCTGCGGATGGCTACGTCACTATCCTCGATGAAGCGACATTTGCTGAATGGCTGAAAAAGCTGAAAAGCGTCGAGCTCTTCGCTTTCGATCTTGAGACCGACTCGTTGGATACCTTAAGCGCCAATATTGTCGGTATTGGGTTTGCCGTCGCGCCGGGTGAAGCGGCTTATCTGCCGGTCGCTCACGATTATCTGGATGCGCCAGATCAGCTGGATCGTAGCGAAGTACTGAAGCAGCTAAAACCGCTGCTGGAAGATGGCAAAGCGGCGAAGGTTGGCCAGAATCTCAAATACGATCGCGGCGTGCTGAAGAACTACGACATTGAACTGAACGGCATCAAATTCGACACCATGCTGGAATCCTATTGCCTGAACAGCGTGGGTGGAAAACACGATATGGATAGCCTGGCCGCGCGCTGGCTGAACCATAAAACGGTGACTTTCGAAGAGATCGCGGGCAAAGGCAAAAACCAGCTCACTTTTAACCAAATTGCTATCGAGCAAGCCGGCCACTATGCGGCGGAAGATGCCGATGTCACGCTGCAATTGCATCTGAAAATGTGGGAGAAGCTGGAGCCGGAAGCGGGACCGAAACAGGTATTTGAAGAGATCGAAATGCCGTTGTTGAAGGTGATATCGCGTATTGAGCGCAACGGCGTGCTAATTGACCAGAATATCCTGGCGAAACACTCGCAGGAGCTGACCACGCGTGTGGCAGAGCTGGAGCTGAAAGCGCACGAGCTGGCGGGCGAACCGTTCAATCTCTCGTCACCTAAACAGCTGCAAACCATTCTGTTTGAAAAGCAGGGAATCAAGCCAACCAAGAAAACGCCGGGCGGCGCACCGTCGACCAGCGAAGAAGTGTTGGCTGAGCTGGCGCTCGATTATCCATTGCCGAAAGTGATTCTTGAACATCGTGGTTTATCGAAGTTGAAATCAACTTACACCGACAAGCTGCCACTGATGATCAATCCGGTTACCGGCCGCGTGCATACTTCCTATCATCAGGCGGTAACCGCGACAGGACGACTCTCGTCTACCGATCCCAATCTGCAGAATATCCCGGTGCGCAACGAAGAAGGGCGTCGTATTCGTCAGGCGTTTATCGCCGGGTCGGGCAATCGTATTGTTGCTGCGGACTACTCACAGATTGAACTGCGCATCATGGCGCATCTGTCGCAAGACAAAGGCCTGCTGGATGCGTTTGCCCAGGGCGAAGATATTCACCGCGCCACCGCGTCAGAGGTGTTTGGTGTGGCGTTGAGCAAAGTTTCTGGTGAGCAGCGCCGCAGTGCTAAGGCGATCAACTTTGGCCTGATCTACGGAATGAGCGCATTTGGTCTCTCCCGCCAGCTGAATATCGGCGCGGGTGAGGCGAAAAAATATATGGATCTCTACTTTGAACGCTACCCGGGCGTGCTGCGTTATATGGAAGAGACGCGCGCGAAGGCGGCAGAGAAAGGCTATGTAGAAACGCTTGACGGTCGTCGCTTGTGGCTACCTGATATCACCTCCAGCAATGCCATTCGTCGTAAAGCGGCGGAGCGTGCGGCGATCAACGCCCCAATGCAAGGCACGGCGGCAGACATCATCAAACGCGCGATGATTGCAGTGGATGGCTGGCTGTTAGAGCAAAAAGACGATGCTGTGCGCATGATTATGCAGGTACACGATGAACTGGTGTTTGAGATCCGCAGCGACGCGGTAGATGGCTCGATTAAGACCATCCGTGACCTGATGGAGAACAGCATGAAGCTGGATGTGCCATTGCAGGTTGAAGTCGGAACCGGCGATAACTGGGATGAGGCGCACTGATTACGCGCATTCAGCGGCACTTGCGTGTCGCTGACATCATCATAAGAAAAAAGTTTACTTAATCGGTTCAGCAACTCCACAAAGCGGTCTATTAAATGCGCGTTTTGTAACTGCTTATCGGCTAAGCATTTTTTTAGTAATTAAACTACATCGCACACGTGAAAGTGTGATGAGCTTAGTAAAAAAGATGTCAAATCCTGAAACTTAACAACAAAAAACCCTTTGTAGGGCGCGGAAAATCAGGTAGAGTTTGTCGCGTAGGGTACAGAGGTAAGATGTTCTATCTTTCAGACCTTTTACTTCACGTAATCGGATTTGGCTGAATATTTAGCCGCCCCAGTCATTTATGACTGGGGCGTTTTTTATTGGGCTTTTTTCGCAAAAGCCGCAACAAAATTACTCTGCTGTTTCTTCGCCGTCGCCTTCTTGCGCAGGCTCCAGTTCGCTAAACCAGCTATCCAGCTTCTTACGCACAATATCAACGCCCATCTTCTTCAATGACGAGAACATTTCTACCTGCACATCACCGTTAAAGGCCAGCGACGCTTCGCGTACCATCGTCAGTTGTGCTTTACGCGCGCCTGATGCCAGCTTGTCGGCTTTGGTCAGCAAGACCAGCACGGGAATCTGGCTCTGTACAGCCCATTCAATCATGTTCTGATCGAGGTCTTTCAGCGGATGGCGAATATCCATCAATACCACCAAGCCTTTCAATGCCTGGCGTTTCTGTAAATATTCCGCCAGAGACTTTTGCCATTTGCGCTTCATCTCTTCCGGAACCTGGGCATAGCCATAACCGGGTAAATCGACCAGACATTTACCTTCAACCACTTCAAACAGGTTAATCAGCTGGGTACGACCTGGCGTTTTACTGGTACGTGCCAGACCCTTTTGATTGGTGATGGTGTTCAGCGCGCTGGATTTGCCTGCATTCGAGCGCCCGGCAAAAGCAACTTCAATACCCACATCCGCCGGTAAATGGCGAATATCCGGGGCGCTGAGCATGAAATGGGTCATGTGATAGTTCAAAGCAGACAAAGTGAAACTCCAGCAAAATGAATCGGGCAATTGGGCTGATTATACCTGTAATGGCGCAAAAGTGCCCGATAGCGTCTAAACGCGTCATTTTGTAAGAGATCTATGATTTTTACTGCCAGTGATTACCGCTTCATGGAATATTAACAATCATTTTAGGCATTTAATTTCAATGGCTTGAGATGTTTGTAGGAAATGCCACTCTAAAATAGAGACAAGTCTCACTTGTTCATTTTACCTATTAGTCTACATTTGTTGTCAGTGCACGGCAGCACCCATCAGGATGATGAGCTCAGGAGTGTCGGGGATGACCAAGAGCATGGCGGGAAGCGATTCAGGCAGGAATCGGACAAGGACAGGGAATAATCGCAGGAGCGATGTGGCGATGGAGCAACCGGGACGTTGTGAGCCGTAAAGGATTTATTCAGTGTTTCCTTCGTATGAAGGTGCGATAAAAGGCGATAGCATAGGCTATCGCCTTTTTTCTTTGCTTACTTTCTGCTAGATTTCGCCGCAATTCTATACTGAACTCACAAAGCACCGCCGAGACCGGACACCATGAAGCAACCTGCATCAGCCCCGCGTGGCAAACCTGCTGCGAAAGCCAAACGCAAATCGCGTGAAGACCTTAATCAGGAAGCGCGCGATCGCAAACGCGATAAAAAGCATAGCGGCCATAAATCTGGCAGCCGTGCCAATCCGGAAACGCAAACCGCTGGCAAAGGTCAGGGTAAAAAAGCTCAGGATCCACGCCTGGGAAGCAAAACGCCGATCGCATTAGTCGCTGATGGTAAAACCCAGCCGGCGAAAAAACCTGAAGCGAAACCAAAGCCAAAAGCGGAAAAAGTTCGCCTGACGCCGCAAGAAGAGCTGGCGAAGCTGGAAAATGACGAACGTTTGGATACGCTGCTGGATCGCCTGGAAAACGGTGAAACCTTGAGTGGCGAAGATCAGGCCTGGCTGGATCAAACCTTAGACCGCATTGACGAGCTAATGGAAACGCTGGGCATCGCGTTGGATGACGAAGCGGAAGATGAGCAGGCCGAAGAAGATATGATGCGCCTGCTCAAAGGCAATTAAGGCCAATCTTGATCGGCATGCGTTTTCGCGCATGCCGCGCTGAACAGGTATTCACCTATGTTTTGGCCTGGATCAATTTTCGCGCTGCTGCTGACATGTTATCTGCTCTGGTTATTGTTTAAACTACGCCGCCTGTCGCGTCTGAAGTCGCGTTTACGTCGGCGTTCAGCCCATCGCTTCGTCCACTCTTCTGCTACGCGACCCTCTCTCAGACGACGTCACCGTAAGGAGTGAGCATGTCATTGCAGCAGATTGATTGGGATCAGCGCCTCATCGAAAAATACAATTACGCTGGCCCGCGCTATACCTCTTATCCCACCGCGCTTGAGTTTAGTGAGAACTTTAGTGAGGCAGATTTTCAGCACGCCGTGCAGCGCTATCCCGATCGTCCGTTATCGCTGTATGTGCATATTCCGTTTTGCCATCGTCTTTGCTACTTCTGTGGCTGCAATAAAATCGTGACGCGCCAGCTGCATAAAGCCGATCGCTACCTCGATGTGCTGGAGCAGGAAATCCGCCAGCGTGCGCCCTTGTTTGCGGGCCGCTGCGTCACTCAGCTGCATTGGGGCGGCGGTACGCCGACATTCCTCAACCAGCAGCAGGTGAGCCGGCTGGTGGCGCTGCTACGCGATCATTTTACCATTGCCGATGATGTTGAAATGTCGATCGAAGTTGATCCGCGTGAAATCGAACTGGAGATGATCGATCATCTGCGCGCGGAAGGTTTTAATCGCCTGAGCATGGGCGTGCAGGACTTTAATAAAGCGGTGCAGGAACGCGTGAATCGCGTGCAGGATGAAGAAACCATCTTTGCGCTGGTGCAGCGTGCGCGTGAGCAGGGCTTCCGTTCGGTTAGCCTCGATCTGATTTATGGCTTGCCGCTGCAGACGCCGGAAAGCTTCGCCTTCACTTTACAGCGTGTTATTGCACTCAATCCCGATCGCCTCAGCGTCTTCAACTATGCGCACATGCCAGCGCTGTTCGCTGCGCAGCGCAAGATTAAAGATGACGAGCTGCCAGGCGCGGCACAGAAACTGCAAATCCTGCAGGAAACCATCGCCACCTTAACCGGCGAAGGTTACCAGTTTATCGGCATGGATCACTTCGCGCGTCCGGATGATGAACTGGCGGTGGCACAACGCGCCGGCGAACTGCATCGTAATTTTCAGGGCTACACCACTCAGGGCGAAACCGATCTGCTCGGTTTGGGCGTGTCGGCCATCAGTATGCTGGGCGACAGCTATGCGCAAAATCACAAAGAGTTGAAAGCCTATTACGCAGATGTCGAGCAGCGCGGCAATGCGCTGTGGCGCGGGCTCACGTTGAGTGACGATGATTGTTTGCGCCGCGATGTGATTAAAGCCTTAATCTGCAATTTCGCACTGGATTTTGCCGCGATAGAAGCGCAATACCCGATTGAGTTTGAACGTTATTTTGCCGAGGATTTAGCGCTGTCAGCGCCGCTGGTGGCGGATGGATTAGTGGAACAGCGCGGTCGCAGCCTGCACGTTACTGGCGTTGGGCGTTTGCTGATTCGAAACATTTGTATGTGCTTCGATGTGTATATGCGCCAAAAGGTGCGCATGCAGCAGTTCTCGCGAGTGATATAAAAAAGGGGAGCCCATTCGCTCCCCTGTATTAACACGCACAACGTGCGCGTTATTCCATTCCCAGCTCTTTCAGCTTACGCGTCAAGGTATTACGTCCCCAGCCGAGCAAGCGTGCCGCTTCCTGTTTGTGCCCTTGCGTGTGACGCAGCGCGGTGGTGAGCAGCGTGCGCTCCATCTCCGGCTGTGCTTCCGACAACAGGTTTTGATGACCGGAACGCAAGGCGCGATCTGCCCACTGCGCCAGCAGCGTGGCCCAGCTATCCGGCAACGATTGCACCGGATTGTCTGGCGTGCTGGATTCAAACAGTTCAGGCGGAAGATCCTGAATCAATACTTCCTGGCCAGCTGCCATCACCGTCAACCAGCGACAGGTATTTTCCAGCTGGCGCACGTTACCGGACCAATGCAGACGCGTCAGCGCGGTTTCGGTTTCCGGATGCAGAATCTTCGCTTCCACGCCTAACTCACGCGCAGCGACCTGCAGGAAGTAACGCGCCAGGCGCGGAATATCTTCGCGGCGTTCACGCAGCGGCGGCAGATGAACGCGAATCACGTTAAGACGATGGAACAAGTCTTCACGGAATTTGCCTTCCTGCACGCGCAGCTCAAGATTCTGGTGGGTTGCCGCGATGATACGCACATCCACTTTCACCGGCGCATAGCCGCCAACGCGATAAAACTGGCCATCGGCCAAAACGCGCAATAAGCGGGTTTGCACATCAAGCGGCATGTCACCAATTTCATCGAGGAACAGCGTGCCGCCATCGGCCTGCTCAAAACGTCCCTGACGAATCTGGTTAGCACCGGTAAACGCGCCTTTCTCGTGACCAAACAGCTCTGATTCAATCAAATCTTTGGGTATCGCCGCCATGTTCAGCGCGATAAAAGGGGACTTCGCACGCGGACTATGACGATGCAGCGCATGGGCGACCAACTCTTTACCGGTACCGGATTCACCGTTGATCAGCACGCTAATTGAGGAGCGTGAAAGACGACCAATGATGCGGAACACATCCTGCATGGCCGGCGCTTCGCCGATAATGTCGGTGGTTGGGCCGCTGACGGGCTGATTACGCGGCTGCTGCTGTTCCTGATAATGGCTAATCGCACGCTCAACCAGCGCCACCGCTTCATCAATATCAAACGGCTTTGGCAGGTAATCAAACGCACCTTGCTGATAAGCGCTGACGGCGGCATCCAGATCGGAGTGCGCGGTCATAATGATGACCGGCAGCATCGGATGGCGCTGCTTAATCTGTTTCAGAAGCGCAAGTCCATCCATGCCAGGCATACGAATGTCTGACAATAATACGTCTGGGGTTTTGCTTGCGAGCGCGTCCAATACCTCGTTAGCGCTGTCAAAGGTTGCACAGCTCAAACCGGCTCCAGTGAGTGCCCTTTCAAGCACCCAGCGGATGGAGCTATCGTCATCGACGATCCAGACTATCCCTCGTTGCATAGAAACCTCACTGGCGAATAGGCAGGTAAACCGAGAATTCGGTGTGTCCTGGCCAACTGTTAAATTCTATTTTCCCTGAATGCTGATCGATCAGGCTACGGGCGATGGACAGACCTAAACCGGTGCCGCCTTCGCGTCCGCTAACCATCGGATAGAACAGGGTGTCTTGTAGCTGGGCCGGAATCCCTGGGCCATCATCTTCAATATCAATACGTGCAACTAAACGGTAACGCGTGCCGTGCAGCGTGAGCTGGAAGGCAGTACGCGTGCGAATCACAATGGTGCCGCCTTCATCGCCTAAAGCTTGCAGGGCGTTACGCACCACATTCAACAGCACTTGTTCAATCTGGTCGGGATCGTGCGGCAATTCTGGCAGGCTTGGATCGTAATCACGCACCAGCGAGACGTTATCCGGCAACTCCATCGACACCAGATTCACCACGCGCTCGGCGACCTGATGAATGCTTTGCGTTACGTGCAAGCCCGGCTGTTGCGGGCCGAGCAGGCGATCGACCAGATTACGCAGTCGGTCGGCTTGCTCAATGATGATGCGCGTATATTCATGCAGGGAAGGATCGGGTAACGCGCGAGTCAGCAACTGCGCGGCGCCACGTAATCCTCCCAGCGGGTTTTTGATTTCATGCGCCAAACCGCGCACTAAATCGCGGGCAGCGACCTGCTGAGCATGCTGAATTTGTTCCTGGCTGAGACGACGTTGATTATCCATTGGCGCCATTTCCAGCAGAATAAAGCCATCCGGTAAGCGCTGTGCCGTGAGCGACATAATGTGCGCGCGACCATCGACCACCAACGTGACTTCGCTATCGGTAAAGCCCTGGCCAGCTCCGAGACTCTCGCTCATCACCTCAATATTCAGCGAAAAATAGCCGGTTAATTCCGGTAATGGCGTGCCGAACAATTTACGTGAGCTTTGCGCCAGTAATTGCTGAGCCGCCGGATTGGCGTAATGGATAACTAAATCGTTATCGACCAGCAAAATACTGTTGATCAGTGAGTTGAGAATCTGCCCCGCGTCGGGCAGCGTGCCAGTTGCCATACAGCGTTCCTCTGCACTAATTTAGTGCATTATAGCCTTTCAGGACGGAAATCTGTGCTTCGAACCATGAATGCGCGGAGAAAAAAGCCCATCCGGAGATGGGCTAAAGTTTCCACGGCAATATAAAATCTTCGGCGTCTTTTACACCGCCGCTGCGTTGGCTGCACTCGTTCACCCGAGTCACTGAGTTATCTCAGCTCCCCGGGATTCTCTCGATTGCCGCCTTGCGGCGATGCAAAATCCGCGAATCTTTAATGCTGATTAAACGCTGTAGTACAGTTCGAACTCAACTGGGTGCGGAGTCATACGCACGCGGTCAACGTCTGGCTTACGCAGTTCGATGTATGCATCGATAGCGTCATCAGTGAACACGCCGCCACGGGTCAGGAACTCGCGGTCTTCGTTCAGTGCGTTCAGTGCTTCTTCCAGAGAACCTGCAACTTTTGGAATCTCAGCTTCTTCTTCCGGAGGCAGGTCATACAGGTTTTTGTCCATCGCATCGCCAGGGTGGATCTTGTTGATAACACCATCAAGACCGGCCATCAGCAGCGCGGTGAATGCCAGGTATGGGTTAGCCGCTGGATCCGGGAAGCGTGCTTCGATACGACGTGCTTTCGGGCTAGCAACCACTGGAATACGGATAGAAGCAGAACGGTTACGGGCAGAGTAAGCCAGCATAACTGGTGCTTCGTAGCCTGGGACCAGACGCTTGTATGAGTTGGTGGTTGGGTTCGCCAGGGCGTTGATCGCTTTAGCGTGCTTGATGATACCGCCGATGTAGAACAGAGCCGTTTCAGACAGGCCGCCGTACTTGTCGCCAGAGAACAGGTTCACGCCGCCTTTTGACAGGGACATGTGGCAGTGCATACCAGAACCGTTATCGCCGAACATTGGCTTAGGCATGAAGGTTGCAGTTTTGCCGTACGCGTGAGCAACGTTGTGCACCACGTATTTGTAGATCTGAATTTCGTCAGCTTTTTTGGTCATGGTGTTGAAGCGGGTTGCCACTTCGTTCTGACCAGCAGTTGCTACTTCGTGGTGATGTGCTTCAACCACCAGACCCATCTGCTCCATGGTCAGACACATGGCAGAACGGATGTCCTGTGCTGAGTCAACCGGTGGCACTGGGAAGTAACCGCCTTTCAGACCTGGACGGTGACCTTTGTTACCGCCTTCGTACTCTTTACCGGTGTTCCATGCTGCTTCGATATCGTCGATAGCAACGTGTGAACCTGAAGTAGAAGAACCGAAACGGATGTCATCGAACAGGAAGAACTCTGGCTCTGGTCCAAACAGCACGGTATCCGCGATGCCTGAAGAACGCAGGAACTCTTCTGCACGCTTAGCAATGGAGCGTGGGTCACGGTCGTAGCCCTGCAGTGTGCCTGGCTCAAGGATGTCGCAACGGATGATCAGGGTCGAGTCTTCGAAGAACGGATCCATTACTGCAGTGGTTGCATCCGGCATCAGCACCATGTCTGATTCGTTAATGCCTTTCCAGCCACCGATGGAGGAGCCATCGAACATTTTGCCTTCTTCGAAGAAGTCAGCGTTAACCTGGTGAGCAGGGATAGTAACGTGCTGTTCTTTACCTTTGGTATCGGTAAAACGCAGGTCAACAAACTTAACTTCATGCTCGTTCATCATCGAGAGAACGTGTTCAGCGGACATACTCAACTCTCCTGGAAATGGTCATTATCGTCATGGTGAGAGAACTTCGTTGCCGGGAATGTGTCACGACTGCTAACCATTCCTAACCAAAGATCTCGGCAAGCTCTATCAACCGTTTTATAACTGTCGTTTTCGCTTAAAATATATAAAGCGAATTCTGTGCCAACTTTATGACAATGGTGAAAATGGCGCTACAATGCGCCCTTTCGTGAGTCGAAGGCTGCACCAGGATGGATTGCATGCATCGTTATGGTGCACCATGGGTGAAGTTAAGCACTAAATTGGTGCAAATTGCCATCGCAGTGCAGATTAATGCACCGTAAACGGTGCTAAAAACCAGCGCTACGAGAAACTTTCGGCGAAATCTGTGATCATGTTCAGTCTTCCGCTTAATCCGTGTACAATACCGCGTTATTTCTATAATGCCTGAGGCAAAGCTGTGATCGAAAATTTGCGTAACATCGCCATCATCGCGCACGTTGACCATGGTAAGACCACCCTGGTTGACAAGCTGCTCCAACAGTCCGGTACTTTTGATGCTCGTACCGAAGCGACTGAGCGCGTAATGGACTCCAACGATTTGGAGAAAGAGCGTGGGATTACCATCCTCGCAAAAAACACCGCCATCAAATGGAATGACTACCGTATCAACATCGTTGATACCCCAGGACACGCCGACTTCGGTGGTGAAGTGGAGCGCGTCATGTCCATGGTGGATTCGGTGCTGCTGGTTGTAGATGCGATGGATGGCCCTATGCCGCAAACCCGCTTCGTAACCAAGAAAGCATTTGCTCATGGTTTGAAGCCGATTGTGGTTATCAACAAAGTTGACCGTCCGGGCGCGCGTCCTGATTGGGTTGTTGATCAGGTATTTGACCTGTTCGTTAACCTGGATGCGACTGACGAGCAGCTGGACTTCCCGATCATCTTCGCTTCGGCGTTGAATGGTATCGCGGGTCTGGAACACACCGACATGGCTGACGACATGACCCCGCTGTATCAGGCGATCGTTGACCACGTTTCTCCACCTCAGGTTGAAGTTGAAGCGCCACTGCAGATGCAAATCTCGCAGCTGGACTACAACAACTATCTGGGCGTGATCGGCATCGGCCGCATCAAGCGCGGTACCGTGAAGCCGAACCAGCAAGTCACTATCATTGATAGCGAAGGCAAAACCCGTAACGGTAAAGTCGGTAAAGTGTTGGGCCACCTTGGTCTGGAGCGTATCGAAAGCACCCTGGCGGAAGCGGGCGACATCATCGCGATCACCGGTCTGGGCGAGCTGAACATCTCTGACACCATCTGCGACACGCAGAATGTGGAAGCGTTGCCAGCCCTGAGCGTCGACGAACCAACCGTAACCATGTTCTTCAACGTGAACACCTCACCGTTCTGCGGTAAAGAAGGTAAGTTCGTGACTTCGCGCCAGATCCTGGAGCGTCTGAACAAAGAACTGGTACACAACGTGGCACTGCGCGTTGAAGAAACCGAAGATTCGGATGCGTTCCGCGTTTCTGGTCGTGGTGAGCTGCACTTGTCGGTTCTGATCGAGAACATGCGTCGTGAAGGTTTCGAGCTGGCGGTATCCCGTCCGAAAGTAATCTTCCGCGAGTTCGAAGGCCGTAAGCAGGAGCCATTCGAAAACGTGACCCTCGACATCGAAGAAACCCATCAGGGTTCTGTGATGCAAGCGATGGGTGAGCGTAAAGGCGACCTGAAAAACATGGATCCAGATGGCAAAGGCCGTGTACGTCTTGACTACATGATCCCAAGCCGTGGTCTGATCGGCTTCCGTAACGAATTCATGACCATGACTTCAGGTACCGGTCTGCTGTACTCCACCTTCAGCCACTACGACGACGTTCGTCCAGGCGAAGTGGGCCAGCGTCAGAACGGCGTGCTGATCTCAAACGGTCAGGGTAAAGCGGTCGCGTTCGCCCTGTTCGGTCTGCAGGATCGCGGTAAGCTGTTCCTGGGTCACGGTGCGGAAGTATATGAAGGCCAGATCATCGGTATTCACAGCCGTTCTAACGACCTGACAGTAAACTGCCTGACCGGTAAGAAACTGACCAACATGCGTGCGTCAGGTACTGACGAAGCCACCACTCTGGTTCCACCGCAGAAAATGACGCTGGAACAGGCTATCGAGTTCATCGATGATGACGAACTGGTAGAAGTGACTCCGTTGTCAGTCCGTATTCGTAAACGTCACCTGACCGAGAACGATCGTAAGCGTTCTTCTCGCGGCAGCAAAGAGTAAGCGAAACAGTCTGATATTGAGCCCCGCACTTGCGGGGCTTTTTTATGCCTGCAACCCGCTGCAACGCTCGCTTAATGAAGTTTGGCTCCGCTTCCAGATTACTGATTTCCCACCTTTCGTCCCTGTTCAGCTCCCACTTTTGCCGCTAAAGTGAATGATCCAGGGAACGAAAAGGAGAGGCGTCATGCTGTACATCTTTGATTTAGGCAATGTGATTGTTGATATCGATTTCAATCGTGTGCTCGGCGTCTGGAGCGATTTGGGGCGCGTGCCGTTATCCACGCTGCAAAGTCGTTTCCGCATGGATGAGGCTTTTGAGCAACACGAACGCGGCGAAATCAGCGATCCGGAATTTGCTGCACGTATCTGCGACCAGCTGGATATCGCGCTGAGCTATCCGCAATTCACCGCTGGCTGGCAGGCGGTCTTTGTCGGCGTGCGTGCGGAAACGCTGGCGATCATGAACAAGCTGCGTGCCAATGGCGAGCGCGTAGTGATCCTGTCGAATACCAATCAGCTGCACTTTGAGTTCTGGCCAACCCAATATCCCGATGTTCAACAGGCGGCCGATCATCTTTATATGTCGCAGGATATCGGCATGCGTAAGCCGGAGGCGCGCATCTATAACTATGTGCTGCAGCACGAAGGTTATCAGGCCAATCAGGCGGTGTTTTTCGATGATAACCAGGCCAATATTGACGCTGCGCGCGCGCTCGGCATTGAAAGCGTGCTGGTGGTTGATGAAAAAACCGTGCCGGACTGGTTTGCGGGTCGTCTCTGAGTGCTGAACCAACGACATTTGCGCCACTCGGCGCATGCCTTTTATTTGTGGGTAAAACTGCTGTGGCGACGCATTGACGATGACAACATGACAACGCAGGCGGGTAATCTCGCCTACGTTTCATTGCTGGCATTGGTGCCGCTGATTGCCGTGGTGTTCGCGCTGTTTGCTGCTTTTCCGATGTTCTCGGATATCAGCGTGCAGTTGAAGAACTTCATCTTTACCAACTTCATCCCGGCAACGGGCGACGTGATTCAGCGTTATCTCGACCAGTTCGTCGCTAACGTCAATAAGATGACGGCGATCGGTATTGTGGGGTTGATCGTCACCGCGCTGCTGCTGATGCATTCGGTGGATAGCGCATTGAACGCCATCTGGCGCAGCGATAAGCCGCGTCCGATGGTCTATTCGTTTGCCGTTTACTGGATGATCTTAACGCTCGGCCCGCTGCTGGCAGGCGCAAGCTTAGCGCTCAGCTCCTATCTGTTGTCGCTGCGCTGGTTGAGTGTGACAGGCGTAACCAGTCTGGTTGATCAGCTGCTCCGTATTTTCCCGTTGTGCCTCTCCATCCTCGCTTTCTGGCTGCTATACAGCATTGTGCCGACGCGGCGCGTGCCCACACGCGATGCACTGATCGGCGCCATCGTTGCTGGATTGCTGTTCGAGCTGGGCAAAAAAGGCTTTGCGCTCTATGTTACGATGTTCCCTTCGTATCAGTTAATTTACGGCGTTCTGGCGGTCATCCCCATTCTGTTCCTTTGGGTCTATTGGTCGTGGTGTATTGTGTTGTTAGGCGCGGAAATCACCGTCACGCTGGATGACTATCGCCAGCTAAAACAGCAGGAACGCGAAAAAGAACGTGAGGAAACATGATTGCTTTGATTCAGCGCGTCAGCCGCGCCAGTGTTAGCGTTGACGACGCGACAGTGGGGGAAATTGGCAATGGGTTATTGGTGTTATTGGGTGTGGAAAAGGGTGACGACGAACAAAAAGCGCAGCGTCTAACCGAGCGCGTGCTGGGCTACCGCATCTTTGCGGATGAGAATGACAAAATGAATCTCAATGTGCAGCAGGCGGGTGGCAGCGTGCTGGTGGTATCGCAATTTACTCTCGCCGCAGATACTAATAAAGGGATGCGTCCCTCTTTCTCTGGCGGCGCAGAACCGGCGGAAGCCGAGCGCCTCTATGAATACTTTAGCGATTGCTGCCGAGCACAGGGCGTGACCACCGCAAACGGGCGCTTCGCCGCCAACATGCAGGTTTCGTTAGTAAACGATGGTCCGGTGACCTTCTGGTTACAGGTGTGAGGTTTTCAGCCGAGCGGCAAGGACTTAGCCACGCAAGCTCCGAACGAGAGAATCACTTTATGTATCATCTTCGCGTACCGCAAACGGCGGAAGAGCTGGATATGTATTATCAGTTCCGCTGGGAAATGTTACGAAAGCCGCTGCGTCAGCCGCAGGGTTCTGAGCGTGATGCCTGGGATGCGCTGGCACATCATCAAATGGTGGTGGATGAGCAGGGCAAACCAGTGGCGATCGGCCGTCTGTACATCAACGCCGAGAACGAAGCGGCGATTCGCTTCCTTGCCGTGCATCCTTCCGTGCAGGGCAAAGGTCTTGGCACGCTGGTGGCGATGACGCTGGAATCGGTCGCGCGTCAGGAAGGGGCGAAACGCGTCACCTGTAGCGCACGTGAAGACGCGGTTGAATTCTTTGCCAAGCTTGGCTACGTCAATCAGGGGGAAATCACCGCGCCGCAAACCACGCCGGTGCGCCACTTCCTGATGATCAAACCAGTGGTGACGCTCGACGATATTCTGCATCGCGCCGACTGGTGTGGGCAGCTGCAGCAAGCCTGGTATGAGCACATCCCGTTGAGTGAAAAAATGGGCGTGCGCATTCTGCAATACACCGGGCAGAAATTCGTTACCACCATGCCTGAAGCGGGCAACCAGAATCCTCATCACACCTTATTTGCGGGTAGCCTGTTCTCGCTCGCCACGCTGACCGGTTGGGGCTTGATTTGGCTATTGCTGCGCGAGCGTCATCTCGGCGGCACTATTATTCTGGCGGATGCGCATATTCGCTACAGCAAACCGATCAGTGGCCGTCCGGGCGCGATTGCCGATCTCGGCTCACTCAGCGGCGATCTTGACCGTTTGGCGCGAGGCCGCAAAGCGCGCGTGCAGATGGAAGTGGAGCTGTTTGGCGATGATGAGCTGGGCGCGGTATTCGAAGGCGTGTATATCGTGTTGCCCGCCGATTCGGACGGAGCGCTGGAAGAGGGCGGTTCCGGCGCCCGTATCAACTAGCATGTAAGGTCGCCATTCATGGCGACCTTGTTATTTAAACTCACTGAACCTGCCCGCCCCGCATCGTCTGCTGCACCGACTGTGCATCGGTCGTCACCGACAACGTACCATCCACGCTTGGGCGCAGCGGCGCGCTGGCGTTCAACGAACCTTTTACCTGCAGCTGCAAATTACTGTTCCCGCTCAACTGCAGCGTTGGCCAACCCCAATTTCCCAGCACGTTTGCCGGCACAGCCTGGCCTTTCAGATTCAGCGTCAGCGGACGTTGCGCATCCTGCCCAACCGTTGCTGAACCTTCCAGTAAACCGCTGCCGTTAAAGGCGCTCAACTCCGTTACCTGAATCTGTTGGTCATTGGCATTCAGCGCAATGGATGGATGGCGCAGATCGGTGCGATTAAAGGTGGCTTCAGCAGCGTTAAAGCTCGCTTTACCGGCCCAGATTCCCCATTGATGTTGACGCGCCAGCAGCAGGTTATCTGCACTGCCATCCAGTGACGTCATCTGGAACGGGAACGCTGGATTGATATCAATAATCAGATTACGGTTAGCGGTGGCGCGCGTTATCAGCACGCTATCCAGCCAATCCGGTAAGGTTTGCTGCCAGCGTTCACGCCAGTTTTGCGGCAAGGTATATTCCAGCCCGGCGACGGCCAGTTCATCCAGCGTCAGACGTTTATCGCTGCGCGTCCAGTTGCCGCTGGCGCGCACCACGCCATTCACCCAACGCGAACTGAACTGTGTCAGCGCTATGCCTTGCGGCGAAAGGTCGGCATTGACGATAGGATCGTTGAGCTCAAAGCCACCGTTAATAAAATTCCCGGCGTTCATGGAGAGTGAACCGCCATCGCTTTCCCAGTCATCGCCGCGCAGGGTGACATTTTTCAGGGTTAAATCAAGATCGGTCACCGCCCAATCCGGTCCTTGCAGGCGCGCATCGGTCATATCCAGACGGTTGATGCTCACTGAAGGCACATCGCGCAGCGGATTGAGGAAGTCGCTCAGGCTTTGATGGGTTTGCAGGCGGATATCGTTGAGGCGCAGTTGGTCGATCTTCCAGTTACCCTGCGCATCACGCTCGGCGTTGCCGGTCATCGAACCACGCGCCAGATCGGCGCCGATATTGCTCAGCACCAGTCGACGTTGATTAATGCTGCCCTGCAGCAGCACGTTGTTGCCCGGCACGCCATCCAGCGTTAGGGTGCCGGCGCTGATCTGGAACTGCGCATCGCTGCCCAGCACGTCGTTAGGCAGCGGTTTCCACGGCAGAAGACCGCCGTTGACGCGCTGAGCGGTCATCGGCAACGCGCTATGCGGATTCTCAATACGCACGTTATTCAGCTGCAGGCGATTGGCCTGAATGGGCAGCGTGGTATCGGGCGCTTGATTGGCAAGATTGATTTCACCGTCGCGTATTTCGATGCTGTTGAAGTGCAACGGATCGCTGAACTGAACCAGCGAAAGGCGGAGGTCAACGCGTTTCGCCACCAACACGGCGGGCTGGCCATCATGGCCAAAGCTGAAGTCATCGAGAATGATGTGCGAAGGAGAGGAGAAGTCGTGCTCAATCTTGCTGAGAGAGAGATGCCAGGCGGTTTTATCGCTTACCCAGCGGCTAAACCAACCTGCGCCCCATTGTGTTTGCAGCAACACATACAGCACTACCAGCGCCAGCAGAATTAGCAGCAGTAAGGTAAGGAAAAACTTGCCTAAAAATTTCATCGCACTCATCCATCCCGATATTTATCCGGTGAGTGGTTGTTATGCCTGAATTACCGTTACAGCTCAACAGCCTGGATGTAAATGCGGATAAATATCAGGCAGGCCGAAGCCTGCCGTCTGGATTACTTTTCTTGCGGGAAGATTAGGTTCAGCACGATGGCGGTAATACCACCGGCCGCAATACCAGATGAAAGCAGGGTTTTCAGCCAGTCAGGTGCAAATTGCAGAATCAGTGGCTGCTGAGAAACGCCCAAACCTACCGCCAGCGACAGCGCAATAATCATGATGGCACGACGATTCAGCGGCTCGCGTGAAACAATACGCACGCCAGATGCGGCGATAGTACCGAACATCACAATGGTTGCACCGCCCAGCACCGGTTCTGGAATGTGCTGCACAAAACCGCTTACAGCCGGGAACAGGCCAAGCACGATCAGCATCAGCGCCACGACAAACCCCACATAGCGGCTGGCAACGCCGGTAAGTTGAATCACGCCGTTGTTCTGGCCAAAACAGGAGTTCGGGAAGGTATTGAACAGCGCCGAGACAAAGGAGTTGAGCCCGTTTGCCAACACGCCACCTTTCAGACGCTTCATATACAGCGGACCACTCACCGGCTGCTCGGAAACATCAGAGGTCGCGGTGATGTCGCCGATGGTTTCCAGCGAGGTCACCATAAACACTAACATCAGCGGGATCAGCAGATTCCAGTCAAAGCCCAGGCCGTAGTAGAGCGGCGATGGCACGGCAATCAGCGGCTGATCGGCTGGCGTGCTGGTGGCGGGCAGCATATCCAGCGCCCAGGCCAGCGCATAACCTACCGCCATTGCGATTACCAGCGAAGCCACGCGCAGATAAGCATTACGCTGACGATTGAGCAGGATAATCACCACCAATACCGAAGCCGCCAGCAATAAGTTTTTCGGGGCACCGAACGTGTGATCGCTAATCGCAGCAAAGCCGCCGCCGATAGAGGTCAAACCGACCTGAATCAGCGACAGGCCAATAATCATCACCACAATGCCGGAAACCAGCGGCGTAATGATGCGGCGCGCCAGGTGCAACAC
This sequence comes from Enterobacter sp. Sphag1F, assembly GCF_014193275.1. Taxonomy (NCBI): domain Bacteria; kingdom Pseudomonadati; phylum Pseudomonadota; class Gammaproteobacteria; order Enterobacterales; family Enterobacteriaceae; genus Enterobacter; species Enterobacter sp. Sphag1F. The sequence continues at coordinate 22,452 of NZ_JACHZD010000010.1, forward strand.
GCGTGAAAGCACCATTTCGGTACAAGACGCTACCATCAGCGTGCCAAACAGCGCCGCCATCATGGTTGGAACATCAACGCCGCCGTTTTTCAGCGCCATCCCGCCCATGATCAGCGGCGTGACGAAGTTAAAGCTGGTGCCCTGGATCGACAACAGTCCGGAACCCACCGGTCCCCAGGTTTTGATTTGCAGAATCGATGCCACGCCCGAGGCAAACAGCGACATGCTGATGATGTGCTGCGTATCCTGCGCCGGTAAACCCAGCGCCTGGCAAATCAGCAGCGCGGGCGTAATCACCGCGACAAACATCGCGAGCAAATGCTGACAGGCAGCAAACAAGGTTTGCGGTAACGGTGGACGGTCTTCGAGGCGATAAATCAGTTCACTTTTCGGGCTTGCAGCGCTGGCAGGCTGGCGAGTTTCAGCGGTGTTGACGGACATGGTGGACGTTCTCAATTACAACAAAGGGGCGATTTTAAACGGTTGCGTTGTGAAAGCAATCGTTTGCAATGCCCCTTTTTACTTCCGTTGATCTAGAGCGTAAACACCGTACGGCAGCGGCTGTCATCTTCCTGCCACGCCAGCGCGACGTCACTCAGCGGTCGCATCTGGAAGGCGATGGAAAAATCGCTCTCGGCGGCGGCCGTCAGCATTTCTCCGATGCAGGCGATCAACTCTTTATCCGACACGCTGCCGAGGCCGCTGCCCATTAATATCAGCCCGGACGAACGCAGCAGTTTGCTGTGCAGGGTAATCTCCTGTCTGCTCAACGAACCGATTTGCACAAAGCGCACCGTTTTTTCTCCGCCTGCTACGGCGGCCTGCATAATATCGAGCGCGCTCTGGCCCCAGAGATAATCCAGCACTACATCAATGCCTTCTTTCATCAATGCCGGTAATGCGCCCGGCAATTCATCTAGCGTTAAAGTGAGGTCAGCACCCTGCGCGCGCAGTTGATCCAGCGCGGCGCGATTGCGGCCGGTGGCGATAATTTTTCCAGCACCCAAATGCTGCGCGATGCGCACCGCTAAACCGCCCGACGTGCCCGTTGCGCCATTGATCAGCACGGTTTCACCGGCGCGCAGCTGAGCGCGTCGGGTTAGTGCCGCCCACGATGACATGCCCGGATTCGCCAGCGCAGCGGCCAGCACCGGATCCAGTGTGGCCGGCAACGAAACGATGCTTGCGGCGGGCACTAAGGTTCTTTCTGCCATGCTGCCCCACGGCGCATTAAAGGCGAGGAAGTAAACCGGATCGCCATTGCTCAGCGTGCCGGTACCATCAATGCCGGTAATAAAGGGATAGTGCGCGGCCGCGCTGTAATGCGTACCGGCGGCGCGTGCTTTCGCTAGCTGGCTGACGGCGGCGGCTTTTACTGTCACCACCACATGGCTTTCATCAGCCTGCGGTTCAGGGAAATCACCGTAAACGGGCAGTTCACCTGCCGCAGAAACTATCGCTGCTTTCATGCTTTCACCTTCAGTAAATCGGAAACTATGTGTAATATGCACACATTAGGCTTGCCTCGGGATGACGTCAATGAAAAGTGTGCAAAATACACATAATAGTGCAGCATTCGATGATCTGCATAATGCGCTGCTGATGATTGTTGGAACCTTCAACCGTCCGCAACGTGATGAATTACTGATAAAAGAGTCGCATATTCAGCTCGATCGCGCGCTGTTTCCGCTGCTGATTCAAATTGGTCGCTTCGGCCCGATTGGCGTGGTCGAACTGGCGGAGCGTGCCGGGCGCGATTACACCACGGTGAGTCGGCAGGTGGCGAAGCTGGAGGAGCTAGGATTGGCGCAGCGCCAGAAAAATGCCAAAGACAAACGAGTGAATGAAGCGGTGATCACGGCAGCAGGTAAAGCGATGACCGACAAGATCGATGCGGCGCGTGCGCAGATCTATCAGAACCTGTTTGCCAGCTGGCCGGATGAAGAGCGCGCCGAGCTGGCGCGTCTGCTGCAGAAATTTGTCGGGGATTTCATGGCTATCGATAAAGCGATAACGGCGGATTAAGCGTTGCTGTAGCGCTCGGTTTCCGGCAGCCAGCGCTCTATCAGCGCCTGAGCCTGCTCTGGATAGTGCTGGTGGATATGACGCGCCACGCGCTGAACTTCGGGAATCATGCCCTGATCGCGCAATAAATCAGCCACTTTAAACTCGGCGTTGCCGGTTTGACGTGTGCCGAGCATCTCACCCGGACCGCGAATCTCCAGATCGTGCTGAGCAATCACGAAGCCGTCGTTGCTATCGCGCAGCACCTGCAAACGCTTCTGCGCGGTTTTGCTGAGCGGCGCTTTATACAACAACACGCAATGTGAGGCGACAGCACCACGGCCCACGCGGCCGCGCAGCTGATGCAGCTGGGCCAAACCGAGACGTTCCGGGTTTTCGATAATCATCAGGCTGGCATTCGGCACATCCACGCCCACTTCGATAACCGTGGTGGCGATCAGCAGCTGGATTTCATTGGCCTTAAACGCCGCCATCACCGCCTGTTTTTCGGCGGGCTTCATGCGGCCGTGTACCAGACCAACCTGCAAATCGGGCAGCGCCACTTTAAGCTCTTCCCAGGTTGCTTCCGCCGCCTGCGCTTCCAGCACTTCCGACTCTTCAATCAGTGTACATACCCAATAAGCCTGACGTCCTTCGTGACAGGCGCTTTGCACGCGCGTGATGATCTCACTGCGGCGGCTATCGGGAATCGCCACCGTGGTGACCGGCGTACGGCCTGGCGGTAATTCGTCGATGGTGGAGGTATCAAGATCGGCGTAAGCGGTCATTGCCAGCGTGCGCGGAATCGGCGTGGCGGTCATGATCAGCTGATGCGGATGGAAGCCTTGTTCCTCACCTTTTTCCCACAAGGCTAAGCGCTGATGTACGCCAAAGCGGTGCTGTTCGTCGATGATCACCAGCGCCATGCCGTTGAATTTTACCTGCTCCTGGAACAGCGCATGGGTGCCAACCACCATCGCGACCTGGCCGCTGGCGATGGCTTCCTGCTGCGCTTCGCGCGCTTTGCCTTTCTGCTTGCCCGCCAGCCAGCCCACTTCGATTCCCAGCGGTGCAAACCACTGGCGGAAGTTGTTGGCATGCTGCTCGGCCAGCAGTTCAGTCGGCGCCATCAGCGCCACTTGTTTGCCGTGCGCGATGACGTTCAGCGCCGCTAGTGCGGCCACCAGCGTTTTACCGGAGCCAACATCGCCCTGCACCAAACGCATCATCGGAAAATCGTTGGCCAGATCTTTTTCGATTTCTGCAACCACACGATTTTGCGCACCAGTTGGCGAGAAGGGCAGCGCCGCCAGCAGCTGATCAACCAGCTCGTGGCGCGCCGTCATCGGCAACGCATGATGGCGCTGCGCACCGGCGCGTACCGCCAGCATGCTGAGGTTATGCGCCAGCAGCTCTTCCAGAATTAAGCGTTTTTGTGCCGGATGGCGGCCGGTTTCCAGCTCGCTCAGACGCAGGTCCGGCGGCGGACGATGCAGCGTACGCAGTGCATCCGGCAAGCTAATCAGCCCGCCGCTCAGTTCAGAGGGCAGCAGCTCGGCAATCGGGCAACTCTCCAGCAGCGTCAACGCCTGATCGGTGAGATTGCGCAGTGTCGCCTGACGAATGCCTTCGGTGGTGGGATAGACCGGCGTCAGGGTTTCCTGCAGCTCAACGCCGCCTTGTTCGCCCTGCACGCGATACTCGGGATGAATGATTTCAGCACCGCGCTGACCGCGTTTAATCTCGCCATAGGCGGTAACGCGACGGCCCGGCGACAGGCTGTTTTTCATCCCGGCATTGAAATTGAAGAAGCGCATGGTCAGCATGCCGCTGCCATCGCTGATCTGGCATACCAACATGCGGCGGCGACCAAAAGTGATTTCGCTGCTCAGCACTTCACCTTCCACCGTCGCATAAACGCCCGGCAGCAGGTCATTGATTTTATACAGTTGGGTACGGTCTTCGTAGCGCAGTGGCAGATGCAGCAGTAAATCCTGAATGGTAAACAGGCCAAGTTTGGCCAGCTTGCCCGCCTGACTGGCGCCGACGCCGGTCAGGGTACTGAGCGGGATGGCATCCAGCAGACGGCCTTTCATTTTCTACCTGTTGATTGCATGGTGGCCCACCAATCGGCGTCGGCTTCCACTTCGCCCTGGCCATTGATGTACGGATAAGGCAGATTTTTTTGTTTGGCGACGCGCGCCAGCACCGGATAACCGCCTTCAAACAGCAAACGCTGTTGCTCATCTTCATCCAGCAGGCTGTAGGTGCGTTGATACATGCCGGCATTCTGTCGCTGACGTTGCGCTTCATACAGAATCAGCGCGGAAGCCACCGAGACATTGAGCGACTGCACCATGCCGACCATCGGCACAATGATGTCCTGATCGGCCAGCGCCAGCGCTTCAGAAGTAATCCCGGTTTTTTCCTGACCCATCAGAATACAGGTCGGTTTGGTGTAATCGATCTCGCGAAAATCTACCGCTTTGGCCGACAGATTCGTCGCCAGCACCTGCATGCCTTCATCCTTCAGATGACGCACCGCATCTGCAATATGCTGATGCGTTTTAACTTTCACCCAACTGTTGCTGCCCGCCGAAGCCGCAACCATAGTGCGCATACGCACGCTGGGCCACACAGCGTGCACTTCATGAATGCCCACCGCATCGGCGGTACGAATCACCGCCGAGACGTTATGCGGTTTATGCACCTGTTCCATGCAGACGGTGAGATCGTGCTGGCGCAGGGCCAGCATCTCCTGAATTCGGGCAAAACGTTGAGCGTTCATCGACTAGTTACGGTTGCGGTGAACTTTGATCACGTCCGGCATTACGCGGATTTTGCGCATAATATTCGCCAGATGGACGCGATCGTTCGCGGTGAGGCGGATAAAGGCGCTATACACGCGACCATCACGCTCTTCGGTATTCAGGCTCTGAATATTGGAACCGGCAGTGTTGATTGCCGCAGTCAGATTCGCCAGTGCGCCCTGATGATTGAACATGTCGACTTTAATCTCAGCGACAAATTCCTGATCGGTCACTTTATCCCACTCTACCGGCATGAACTTTTCAGGTTCTTTTTGGTAGCCGCGAATGTTCCGGCAGGATTCGTGGTGCACCACCAAACCTTTGCCGGGACTGACGTGCGCCACAATCGGGTCGCCAGGAATCGGACGGCAGCATTTGGCGAAGGTAATCAGCACGCCATCCGCGCCTTTGATCGGCAGCTTTTTGCGTTTGCTGTTGCTTTGCGGCTCTTCATTGCCGGACTGCAGCAAGTTTTTCGCCACCACCACGCTCATGGCGTTGCCTAAGCCGATTTCTGCCAGCAAATCATCGATAGCGGTGAGCTTCATGCGCTCAAGTTCGTGCTGAATGTTCTCAACCGGAATCTCTGCCAGCCTCTTGCTGCCGCCGAGCGCGTGGCTCAACAGACGACGACCAAGGTTAACGGAATCTTCACGCTTGAGGTTTTTCAGCAGCTGACGGATTTTGGCGCGCGCTTTTGAGCTGACGACAAAATTGAGCCAGGCAGCGTTCGGGCGAGCGCCCGGCGCGGTAATGATTTCAATGGTTTGACCGCTGGTCAGCGATTGTGACAGCGGATAAGGCTGGCGATCGACGCGGGCGCCGACGCAGGCATGACCGATATCGGTATGCACTGCATAGGCGAAATCGACTGGCGTGGCGCCAGCAGGTAATTCGACGATGCGGCCTTCCGGCGTGAACACGTAGATCTCATCCGGGAAGAGATCGGATTTCACGCTTTCGATAAATTCAAATGAGCTACCGGCGCTTTGTTGCAGCTCCAGCAGGCTTTGCAGCCAGCGTTGAGCACGAATCTGCGCGGTGGTGCCGCTGACTTCGCCGCTCTCTTTATACGCCCAGTGTGCTGCCACACCCATTTCTGCCATCTGATCCATATCTTCGGTACGGATCTGCACTTCAACCGGCACGCCGTGCGGGCCAATCATTGAAGTATGCAGCGATTGATAGCCGTTAGCCTTGGGAATGGCGATGTAATCTTTGACGCGTCCGGGACGCGGTTTGTACAAGCTGTGCATCTGTCCGAGCACGCGATAACAGGTATCCAGATCTTTCACGATGACGCGGAAAGCGTAGATATCCATGATCGAGTGAAAACGCTGCTCTTTCAGGTGCATTTTGCGGTAGATCGAATAGAGATGTTTTTCGCGTCCACTTACGCGGCAGGGAATGCCTGCTTCCTGTAAGCGACCGTCGATTTCAGCAAGGATCTTCTGAATCATCTCTTTACGGTTACCGCGCGCCGCTTTCACCACCTCTTTAATCACGCGGAAACGGTTCGGGTAGAGCGCTTCAAAGCCGAGCTCTTCCAGTTCTGTTTTTAGGTGATGAATACCAAGGCGGTGCGCCAGAGGACTGTAAATCTCCAGCGTTTCCAGCGCGATACGGCGTTTTTTATCCGGACGTAACGCGCCGAGCGTGCGCATGTTGTGCGTGCGGTCAGCCAGTTTGATCAAGATGACGCGGATATCCTGCACCATCGCCATGATCATTTTGCGGAAGTTTTCAGCCTGCGCTTCTTTCTTGTCGCGGAACTTCAGCTTATCGAGCTTTGATACACCTTCCACCAGTTCGGCAACGCTTTTACCAAACAGCTGTTCCATATCCTGGTAAGTGGCGGGCGTATCTTCAATCACGTCATGCAGCAGCGCCGCCATCAGCGTTTCATGGTCGAGTTTCATCTCGGCCAGAATGCAGGCGACAGCAACAGGATGGGTGATATAAGGCTCGCCGCTGGAGCGTGTTTGACCCTCGTGGGCATCACGCGCGACTAGATAAGCTTGCTTGAGGCGCTTAATTTGCTCCTCAGGCAAGTATTTTTCAATCAGTTGATTGAGGCTTTCAAACAGATACAAGGGCGACCTGCGAAGTGCTGTTAACGACGACCTTCAGCGATAGCGGTAACGGCTTGTAACTCAGCGGCTTCCTGCTCATGCTGTTCCTGACGATCACGGACATCCAGAATCTGGGTAGTGATCAGACCTTCTTCGATTTCGCGCAGGGCGATAACGGTTGGCTTATCGTTCTCTTCCGGAACCAGCGCATCTTTACCGCCTACCTGCATCTGACGTGCACGACGTGCAGCGACCAACACCAGGTCAAAACGGTTACCAACTTTCTCTACTGCGTCCTGAACGGTTACGCGTGCCATAGGTGTGCTACTCCACAGATGATGAAGAAATGACTGGGCATAATACTGAAAGTGAATTCAGACTGCCAATAGTTTGCTGATTAAAGCATCATGTCGCGATTTTTGGCGACCCATACGCAGACGTTCTGCGCGAATAATGGTTTTCAGATCTGACAGCGCCAGATCGAAATCATCATTAACAATTAAATAGTCATACTCGGCGTAATGGCTCATTTCTGCCACGGCCTGTTGCATACGACGGGCAATCACCTCTTCGCTGTCCTGACCGCGGCCACGCAGGCGACGATCCAACTCTTCGGTAGAAGGCGGCAGCACAAAGATGCTGCGTGCGGCAGGCATTTTCTGGCGAATTTGCTGCGCACCTTGCCAGTCGATATCCAGGAATACGTCCACGCCGGTCGCCAGCACCTGCTCAATCGCCGCGCGTGACGTACCGTAATAATTGCCAAACACTTCCGCATGTTCGAGGAAGTCGTCTGTGGCAATCATGGTCTCGAATTCGGACTTAGAGACGAAAAAGTAGTGCTCACCATGAGCTTCACCGGGACGCACGCCACGGGTGGTATGAGAAATAGACACCTGCGTATCGTACAGCGGTTGTGTCTTTAACAGCGCCTGAATCAGGCTGGATTTACCCGCGCCACTGGGGGCGGAAACTATATAAAGCGTGCCTTGAGCCATGGTTATCTTGAATTGAGTAAAGAGCGGAGTCGATTTCCTGCACAGTATACACGGCTTGGGGTGGTCACGCAGCGTTTGCCGCTTGGCTGAGGCAATTCTTTTTTCTGTGAAGCCGCGCCAGAGGCTGATGTAGCAGGCTGCAACAGCGAATTAATCTCTGGAATCTGCTTCCAGCGCGCGATTTTCATGGCTGGTAAATGGCTGCGCTGCGCTCTCCAATAGCGAAAAAGGAGAGCGAAGATGAAAGGATGTCTGAGTTTAATATGCTGCTTATTCAGCATCGGTTGCTGGGCCGAAGCGCTTTGCCCGAACTGGTCGCCGGTGCGCGCGGGGCAGGAAATCGCACAACTGCAAACCCAGCTACGACAATGGGATGACGCGTACTACCGGCAGGGCACCAATCTGGTGACCGATGCCGATTACGACAGTTTGCAACAGCGATTACAGCAGTGGCAGCGCTGTTTCACGCCGGCGCAAGCTACCTACGATGCACAACTCTCCACCGATGGCAGCATGCATCATCCGGTGGCGCATACCGGCGTGCGCAAATTGCGCGACAAGCTGGCGGTGGCGTACTGGATGCAGGATAAATCTGCGCTATGGCTGCAGCCGAAAGTCGATGGCGTCGCCGTCACCTTGGTATATCGACAGGGTAAGCTGGCGTCATTGATCAGCCGCGGCGACGGTTTGCGTGGCGAAGAGTGGCTGGCCAAATCCGCACATATTCCCTCCATTCCGCAGCGGCTGGATACTTTGCGTGAGGAAGTGGTGCTGCAAGGTGAGCTGTTTCTGCAAATGACCGATCATCAACAGGCGCGAGACGGCGGTAAGAACGCGCGTGCTCAGGTAGCGGGGGCGATGATGCGTCACGACAATAGCCCACTGCTTGAGCGACTTGGCATCTTTATCTGGGCGTGGCCGGATGGGCCAAATTCGATGCCCGATCGTCTGGCGCAACTCACACAATGGGGATTTGGACTGGCTCAGAGCTGGAGCCGTCAGGTGAGTAATGAAGAGGAAGTCGCGGTGTGGCGCGATCGCTGGTTCCATGAATCATTGCCGTTTGTCACCGATGGCGTGGTGATCCATCAGTCACCCGTCAGTGCAGGGCGCGACTGGCAACCCGGTCAGGGCAGTTGGTCTGCAGCGTGGAAATATCAACCGGCGGAAGTCAGCAGCGAAGTGCTGTCAGTGGATTTCAATGTGGGGCGCACGGGCAAGATCGCCGTGGTGCTGAATCTAATACCGGTGCAACTGGAGGACAAAACGGTACGCCGGGTAAACATTGGTTCACTACGGCGCTGGCGTGAATTGGATGTGATCGCGGGTGATGAGGTGACGCTCACACTGGCGGGATTAGGCATTCCGCGACTAGAGCGGGTGATTTGGCGCGTGGCGCAGCGCGATTATCCTGCGTCGCCACTGGATAGCGAATTCAACGGCTTAACCTGTTTGCACTTTAGCGCTGATTGCCGGGCGCAATTTTTGTCTCGCCTCAGTTGGCTCAGCCAGAAATCAGTACTCGATATTGCGGGCGTACAGCGCAGCAGCTGGCAGCGCCTGCTGGATAGTGGGGCTATCACTCATCTTTTTTCCTGGCTGACGCTGACGCCGGAGCAGATTGCGCAGGCTAATGGCATCACGCCAGTTCGCGCGCAACTTATCTGGCACCGCTTTAACCTGACGCGGCAGCAGCCGCTGCGGCGCTGGGTGAGTGCGCTTGGCTTGCCGTTGCCGCGCGCAGCGTTACAGGCTTTACCGGATGTGCAGTGGTCACAGTTGCTGACGCGAACGGCGGAAAGCTGGCAGCAGTTGCCCGGCATCGGAAGCGTGCTGGCGCAGCGGATTGTGATGATGCTGCAGGATGCGCACCTGCAGCAGTTGATTCACTATCTACAGCAGCAGGAGATTCCTGCCACTGACTCAATGTTCAGGATGGGGATAGTTGAAGATCGGCAAGCCGAGGCGGAAACGCAGCGCCAGTAAGCGGGCGAAGAAGCCGAACAGTAGCGTGATGATCACCACCGCTTCATGCGCCAGCGGCGTTTTCAGCAGCAGGATGTACATCCAACCTGAGGCGAAAGCGATCCCGGCATACAGCTCTTTCTGGAACACTAGCGGAATGCGGTTGCAGAACATATCGCGCAGCACGCCGCCAAACACGCCAGTGATCACGGCGGCGATGGCGGCGATGATGGAAGCGTGTCCGCTATCCAGCGCGACCTGGGCACCAATAATCGAGAACACCACCAAACCCAGCGCATCCAGCACCAGAAACACTTTGCGCAGGTGCGTCATCAGCGGCGCAACAAAGGTGGTCACCACCGCAGCCGCAGCAACGATCATGATGTATTCCGGGTTCTTAACCCAACTGAGCGGATAGTGGCCCAGCAGAATGTCACGCACCGAACCGCCGCCAATGGCGGTGACCGAGGCGATGATAATCACGCCAAACAGGTCCATTTTACGACGTCCTGCCGCCAACGCGCCGGTCATGGCTTCGGCTGTAATACCAATAATATAGAGAACGGTTAATAACATAGAGCACTCCAATAAATTGGCGGCAAGGCTAAAGATTTCCCAGAGTGTAGACCACTGAGATTTTCTCAATAAGGTGTCGTCGGATTAGCCTTTTTGATGGCGTGCATGCTAACAGGCTTATTTGGCGGGATACATCCGCTTTTAATGATAATTTCGCATGAGTATAAATGATGCGAATGGGCCTGAAACTGTCTTCTTAAGTTCCATTCTTTTTGTGTCGTAAGTGATTACTGCCTGCTCAACCGGGCTTATCACTCATTGGCATCAGACGAAGCAACTATTGGACAGGCATGAAAACGCGTAACGAAGACATTCTCTATTTTTCATCTGACAAACTGGCGGCGCTTGGGCTGGAGAGTCTTTTGTCCACGTTACCTTGCGCGGGACAGATACATGAATTGTGGTCTCTTAGCACTGTTATAGCTCAGTGTGAAAAACTCAAACCGCGATTACTGGTATGTATCTTTCATGAAAACATGCCCCTCGCAGGGACTTTAAAGGTGCTCTACGCCTTACAGCAGCAATTCCCCGCGATGCAAATGCTGGTGCTTACGCGACGCTTGTTACCGCTGATGCATGCGCTCAGTCGTTATCTGCCTTCGCTCACTGTTTTGGATTTAAAATCCTCGCGCCAAATGCTTTCCAGCCGCCTGCTTACCAGCATCAATACCCATGCCCAGGTACAGTTATTAGAAGGCGCGGATATTATTCTGCCCGACCGGCAATTGCGGGTGCTCCTGATGATGGCGTGGGGGTACAGCATGGAACACATCGGCATTCGCTTAGGAATTAGTCATAAAACGGTTAATGCACACAAGCTCAATGCACTGACGCGGCTGCAGATCAAAAGCAAGAATGATATGGCCGATCTGTTTATGGTGATTGATGAATTGCGCATGTTGGTGAGTTGGCTGCGCTTGCAGGGTAACGGTAAGTTAAGTGAGCTTAACTTTTACTCGCTTGAAGAGTTACTGGAAGCCTAAAAAGAAAAAAGCGTGCTGGCAACCAGCACGCGAACGCATCTTTTCAGATGCCCAGAGCCCACCATACAGACTTGTTTTTATTATCCGTTTTTTGCTCGCACGTTAGCGAAACTTTTCAGGCTAAAACGGTATTCTGGCTGGAACCATGAGCGACCGTAGTAGCAGTAGATCAGCATTCTGATGGATACCATCGCGAGGTAGCCCCAGATGGCGCACAGCACTGAAGGTGTCAGCCACACGGTAAACAGTGTGATGCCTAATCCCACAAGTACAGATGCTATTTCCGCAAAAGCGATGCGCGAAAATTGGTTTTCCCGCTGTAATATGGCGCGATAATGTTGTCCCTGCGGAATAATGATGAATATGACCGACATCATCTCCAGCATGATTGCCATTTCGGGCTGATTCATTATACGACTGGAAATATCGCTGCCAATAAACAGTGCAGCAAAAATTGCCAGGCCGCTTAATACATTCCCCCAATACAATATTGAGAGATCGCTGTTATTCAGTTTTTTACTTCTAATAATTCTATTACCAAATCCGCGATCGGCCAGCGTATCAATAATTAATAACATCACAATGGCAATGGCGAGTAGATCTAACTCGTTTGCCTGGAGTATTTGTGCCAGAAGTGAAAGTTGTAAAACACCAATGCCGACGATTTTAATCGATGACAAAATTGACCATTTAGTGTTAGCCAGATTTTTTTCTCTTATCGTCATACTCTGCTCATTATGGTACATGTACCAGTGCAATTAAGGGTTTACCCTGGCCGCAGGCCAAAGCACAGCTCACATTAATGCAGCGTGTCCTGACGCAGCCCTGATATTCCTTTCAGGTTTTGCCACGTAAAGATGCTCGCAATTAAATGATGTTCTGAATTTATTAAGATGCCCCTGGCGCTTAATGGTGTTGTTGTCTTAATGGTATCTCCTCCTGTGCGGAGGAAATCCGTAAGATCATTATAAAATCCCTTTTCGTTTATATATTCCCCGGCCAGCATCCGCCTGGCAATCTCAACGAATTCTTTTTCTGATAACAAAGGATAGGTTGAGCGATCCATGTTATTTCCCTGCTGTTGTTATTATGGTTACTGCTGTGTGTGAATGAGTTATACCGTGTTTTAATTAAATTAACACCATCAGAAAACTCCTATAAATAGACCGCAGGAATAAATGGTTTCAGAATTTGCATCAGAATATATAAGGCGAGTGATTTACTATTTATTAGTGCTTTTCTTGATTCCAGGCTGATTAATCAAGAAGTGTTCGAGGCAATTTGAAAAAACTTCGATAAATCAGAGTGACTCAGCATTTTCATGCGCATCCTCACCAGGACTTTTCCTGCTGAGGATGCTTAAGCCAGACTGGTGAATAACAGATAAACAAGAGAAGGTTTGAGTGAAACAGTTAAACGCTACTGAGCAAAAAAGTAACCGATTTTTATTGATTGATTCCAGCATGCGTTAAAGAGGCGAGCGCTGCATAATCCATTGATTCTAATGAGTTAACAGATGGAGGAGCTGTTCCAGGTCGCGTTTTACCCATGCAACATCCCCGGCAAACTTCTCGTCAGACATGAACGGTTGACGGTAAACCACCATCACCACTTCCGCACCTTGCTCGTTAGCAATCACCCGCATCGGCATATAAATCTCTTTACCGTTTCCGGTATCAATCCAGTGATCCATCACGCCAAACGGATTGTGTGGGGTAAAGCGAATCTTCACCGTTCCCTCGGGGCCTTTGGCTTTCCAGCTGTTCCCTTCCTGCGTCAGCGTACTTGCGCTCAGCCCGCTCGCCCATTTCGCAAAGCATTCAGGTTTCCAGATGGTTTCATACAAATCTAACCAGTTGCGTGGAACCGTGAGTGTGACTGTCTGAGATGGCAGCATGGAACCTCCTAATGAGCAAACAAGAAGTCATTAAAGCACGCTGATACCGGGCTGCAAACGGCCCGGTCATGGAAGTGTGGGACAGCAGCGGTTTCCGTGAAAATGCTGTAATCAGATAAACTTGCCGCGCCCCTGAATATCCTGCTCTTCACCCGCACCATCAGCATGGCGCAACACAAAGCGATCGGACTGCGCAACCACCGCGCAGCTGTGGTTAGGGAAGATGCGCAGCAGCGCACCAACGGCTGGTGCCTGTTCAGCGTATTGCAGGAAGCCATGCTCTTCCGACAGCTTCAACACTTCATAGTGATTGCCTTGCTCATCCACGGCGATACCAAATCCGCTGGCATTGGTGCCATGCGGGCCTTTGTCAGAGCTAAGCATTTTGGAACCGGCATCAATAATGGCGAAGTGCGGATTGACGGATACCACACGCGTCACCACGCTCAGCGCCAATGCATCTGGCGTGCAGAGACCCAAACGCCATGCGGTGAGATCGAGCAATGCGTAATTGCCGGGACGGATTTCATCGCTGCCCTGCGCGACGGGCGCTGCCAATGCCGTTGGCGTTGAACCGACCGAAATCGGGCAGTGCGCAAAACCGGCGGCAATCAGGCGCTGTTGAAGATCCTTCATCAGTGCGATTTCCTGCAAGGCTACTTCTGCAATCGCCGTGGCGTTACCTGCGCCATACGCGTGACCAGCATGTGAAACTAGTCCGGCAAAAGTGAGGCCCGCATCCTGAATCTGCTGCGCCAGCGTAATGGCAGTATCGCTGTGCGGATCAACGCCGATGCGATGTAATCCCATATCCACTTTGATGGCTAACGCCAGCTGACAATCGGGCTGGCGCTGATGTGCAGCCGCTATTGCCGCCACGCCATTGGCGCAATCAGCAATGCAGGTAATGCGCGCCTGATGTTGTGCGGCCACCGCCAAAAACTCTTTCAGTGTTTCGGCATGCACAATCGGATAAGCCAGCAGCAGATCGCGTTCGCCACCCAGAATAAAAGCGATGCCTTCACTCGGCTTAGATACGGTAATGCCACGCGCACCGAGCATGCGCTGTTGCTCAGCAATCCAGACACTTTTATGGGTTTTGATATGAGGGCGCAGCGCGACGCCAGCGGCATCGGCTTTTTGCTGCATCTGTTGCAGGTTACGCTGCAGGCGCGCGGCGTCAATTTCGAGGTAAGGCGTCAGTCGATCGGCAATCAGAGGCCGCAACCAGCCAGCCTCAATATTCTGTTCCATCATAATAGTCCGCAGGTGATTACACAGTGCGGACTATGATTCATCAACGCACGGCAGAATGCCAGCCGGCAAAATCTGCACATTCATGTGCACCCTACAAAAACCTTTCCAAACAACTGTAGGGTCGCCATTCATGGCGACCTTTTCAAACTTGAGAGCTGCCGCTCTGGAATCCGCCGCCCAAATCCTCAATCAACACCACCGCGAGATTAATCTGCTGTGCCTTCAGCGCCACCAGTTTTTGGTCGGATTCAATCAGCTGATTTTGAATGGTTAATACATCCAGATACGGACGCAGGCCCGCAGCGTATTCGCGATGCAAATCATCCCACGCACTGTGAATCAGCTGGTTGGCGCTTTCCTGCTGCGCCAGCTGATCCTGAATCGACTGCAGCTGCGTGATGGTATCGCTGATATTACCTAATGAACCGATCAGCAGCTTATTGTACTGCGCCACCGCCAGATCCCAGTTGGCATCGCTTTCGGCTAAATCAGCGCGACGTTTGCCCGCGTCAAAGATCGGCAACGACAGGCTCGGGCCCACATTAAAGAAACGACTTGGCGCGCCGAGGAAGGCATCGCCGAGCAGTGATTTGGTGCCGGCTTCAGCCACCAGATTGATGTTGGGATAGAACTCGGTTTTGCTGGCGGCAATCTGTTTCGATGCCGCTTCAACGCGCCAGCGCGCGGCCACCACATCAGGACGACGTCCCAGCAGTTCAGCCGGAATGGCGTTTGGCAGCATGGCGGCGACCGGCACATTCATCTGCGCCGGTTTTAACTGGTGCCAGTAATCCGGGCCTTTACCAATCAATGTCGAAAGCTGAATACCGGCATCGGTGACATCTTGTTTGGCTTCAGTCACTCCGGCTTGCGCCGTTTTTTGCTGCGACATCGCCTGCTTATATTGGTAATCGGAAGTGAGTCCGGCGCTGACATATTGCTGCTGAATGTTGGCGATACCCACAGCACGTTCGAGATTCTGCTGTGCCAGTTCGGCATTATTCCAGGCGAGATTAAGGTTATTCCACGCTCGCGTCACGTTTGCGGCTAAGGTTAACTGGCTGGCCTGACGATCCAGCTCGCTGGCGCGTGCTTGCCCCAGCGCGGCTTCAGCGGCATCTTTTTTGCCGCCCCACAAATCGAAGGTGTAGCTCAATCCAACGTTGGCGGTACGCAGCGTACTGTAGCTTTTGCCCTCCAGCAGCGGATCATCCACTTTTGCCACGCGCGAGCGCGTAATTCCAGCGTTGAGATCGACATCCGGATAGCGCTCGGCATCGGCGGCAATCACCTGTGCATTGGCTTTATCCGCCTGCGCGTTGACCACCTGCAAATCCGGGCTGGAAGCCATCGCATCATTAATCAGTCGATTGAGTTGAGCATCGTTAAAGCTTTGCCACCATTCGCTCTTTGGCCAATTCGCGGCGCTGAAATGCGCATCTTTTAGGGATTGATTGGCTTGCAGAGTGTTGGCATCGAGTAGCGTGTTTTTGGTGTGTAAGCCGTGTGAAATGGCACAACTGGTCAGCAGCGCAGTGGCAACGGCCAGCGCGAGAAATTTGCAATGGAAGTGCTGTGTCATGGTTCTGGTCAAAGAGAGGAGGAGGCGACCATTACAAGAGGCAGGACAGATTTTGACAAACCTGTTTTTCGTTAAGAATGGTTGTTAAATGTGAGTAGAGAAAATGAGCAGCAGGCGAAAACCTGCTGCATCAAGATTAGATATAAAGTGACGCTTCACCCGGCGGGCGGGTTTTAAAGCGACGGTGCAGCCACAGATATTGATCGGGTGCACGCAGAATTTCTTTCTCGATGACACGATTCATATAAGCAGCGGCGGCGGCCTCATCTTCATACGGATAATTTTCCAGTTCCGGCTGAATGATCAGCTGATAACCGCTTTTATCCTGATTGCGAATCAGCACGATGGTTAACATCGCCGGTTTCGCCAGACGAGAAAGCACAAAGGTGCCGTTGGTGGTCGCCGCTTGTTTAACCGCAAATAGCGGGGCAAACACGCTGCCTTTAGGGCCGTAATCCTGATCCGGCGCGAACCACACCGCTTCGCCTTTTTTCAGCGCCTGCACCATGCCGCGCAAAT
Organism: Enterobacter sp. Sphag1F; assembly: GCF_014193275.1. Lineage (NCBI taxonomy): Bacteria > Pseudomonadati > Pseudomonadota > Gammaproteobacteria > Enterobacterales > Enterobacteriaceae > Enterobacter > Enterobacter sp. Sphag1F. The sequence goes on from NZ_JACHZD010000010.1 coordinate 39,115, forward strand.
CGCGACGGTCGATCATCGCCTTATTCGAACGCATGCGACCTTTTGTCTGTGCCCATTCCATCGCTTGATTATTGTGCGGACGGTACATCGCCATCATTGGCTGGCATAAACCGGTAATGCGGCCGCCCAACTCCAGCGACATAAAGTGCACACCAATAACCATCACACCACGCTGGTGGCTTTGCGCGTGCTGCAGGTTTTCGAGACCGCTGACCTGGAAGTAGCGACGTACGCGTGCATCGGACCAGAACCAGGCGATGCCGGTTTCTGCCAGCGCCATTCCCAGAGATTCGAAGTTGCCGGCGATCATCGCTTCTTTCTTCTCTTCATCAATATTGGGGAAGCACAGCTCGATATTGCGGCGAGTGATACGTTCGCGACGCTTGAGGAAGTGACGCGACAATTTGCCAGCGCCCGCGCCAAGCCGGATCAAAATGGGGTAAGGAAGTTGCACCAGCAGCCACAGCACACCTAGCCCAAACCAGGTAAACCAATAGCGGGGATGCAGAAGTTTGGAGCGGAACTGCCTGGATTTCGTCATAACGCCTTCATGTCGGGAGAAAATGTATCGCACTAAGAAGAGAGTCCATGAGTTCCTGGCGGTACAACTGTTCTAATTACGACCAGTAGATTAACAAATAGTGCCGTCAAAGAAACGCGATCTCCACAATCTTTAAGATTAAAGGAAATCATTGATGAGGCGACTATTAGCAGGTTAATGGCTATCTGATGGATATTTTTCAATTCTAACAAAGATTTAATCACAGTGTTTAGTGCAGTTTTCTCATGCTGTTTGCGCGCTTAAATGCGCGGCAGAAATGTTTTTATATCATTGCTGACACTATTTTTACGCTAATGGCTAAAAATTTGTCTCAATCAGGCTAGCTTAAACTCTTTAAGACAATCCCTGCATTCGTTAATGGTTGATCTCGGTTTTTTTCACGCACAAAAAAAAGAATTATAAAAAGCATTTATAAATCATAGTTTTATGTGGTTGCTGGTGAGGCTGATAAGGATCGCATGAGGAAAGTCATTATTGAAACTTCAGCTTTAGTTATCGGATTCTCACTCTTTAATGCGTCAGCGATGGCCGCCGATGATAACGGACGTGTAACCTTTCATGGACAGATTATTGATGGCGATTCACCTTGTTTAATCGGCCACGCCGACAACGATCGGGCGATTCTCTGTCTGCCACCAAAACCAGCGCGTTTTATTGAGGGGTAATCTTTGTAGTGTTGAAACCTTGCAAGGCATTACCGCTTCTCAAATGCCAACATAATCCCTACCAAAAACAGCCGTGGCCAGTTGCTCAATGCAACACCACTTAGCCTCGCCTTGAGCCAGCAGCTCACACTGGATTTCACCGCTAGCGCGGCATCATCAAATACCCACAGTTGTAGCAGTATCAGATTGACCAGCGTCGCTACGAATTAGTCCAGCAGGACGATCAAATAAAAAATGCTTTTTTAAGTGGAGGTGTTTTAAATTAAAGTAGAGCGAGCTAGAAAATCTATTTTTAATGAGTTAATTTTTTTGCAAAACATGAGATTTTAAGAATACTTTTGTGATCGAGTAAATGGCAATAGGGATGGCTACTGCAAAGAGCGATGTTATCAGAAACCCTAATAAAGCATGATCGATATAACCATCGAAAATTCTCTGCGGTAAAAAGTAAAAATAAAGATACATCAGGAAGAAGAAATATACAGGTTTAATCATAATCACTAAGCTTTCAAAAGCAAATGTCTTAACGCGAATTATCTCCTTGTATCGGTATCTTTTGATGCATGTTTTTAATGTTGAGTAGATTAATCCGCTGGTGGTAAATAAGATAAATAAACAAATTATGGTATGGATTCTACTATACGCATGTTCTGGTCTGGCTCTCCAGAATGATTGAGTAAGTTTATCGGCTACTTCATAAGGTATATTTTTCTCGATTAAGTTAAATAGGATATCTGTTTCAGCTATTCCGATCGTTACAAGAGTCGCTAAAAAAGTCGAAAAAAATATCATAAGCATTGTAACTGCACATTTTTTCATTCGTTGCATCATTGTTAACGGTCTTGGTTTTATAAAAAAGGCGTGAAGATGTGTCGATTATAGGAAGGTTTTTTTCGATTAAAAGTAAACAATATTTTAATGTGGGGATGCTGTGAGCATTTGAGACGGTTCTCAAAGTTGTGAGTCTTTATTGTTACTGTTTTAAAATATTTCCTTACCTGTCTTTTTACAAAATAATAAAGCCCGCGATGCGGGCTTTATTATCAACCGTGACCATCAGCAAAAACTATTCGATATTCTGAATCTGCTCACGCATCTGCTCAATCAACACTTTCAGCTCAATCGCTGATGTAGTGATCTCGGCGTTAATCGATTTCGAAGCCAGCGTGTTCGATTCGCGGTTGAACTCCTGCATCATAAAGTCGAGGCGGCGGCCAACGGCTTCTTTCTTTTTCAGGATGTTGTAGGTCTCTTTGACGTGCGCATCCAGACGATCCAGCTCTTCTGAAACATCGGTGCGCTGCGCCATCATTACCAGCTCTTGCTCGAGGCGATTATTTTCCAGCTGCACTTCGGCTTCTTCCAGCTTGGTCACCAGACGCTCGCGCTGCCATTTGATCACTTCTGGCATCTGCGCGCGCACTTTGCTGACTTCGTGCGATACGCCTTCCAGACGCTGTTCAATCATCGCTTTCAGCGCGGTACCTTCGCTTTCACGCGCTTCGATAAAGTCATCCAATGCGCCATCCAGCGCCACCAGCAATTCAGCGTTAATAGCGTCAAGATCCTGCTCTTGTGCGGACATCACGCCCGGCCAGCGCAGAATATCCAGCGGATTAATCGCGCCTTCATCACTCTGCATCTTCACCCAGTTGGCGGCCTGCACCAGCTGCTTGGCTAGCGATTCATTCAGCTGCAGTTCGCCTTGCGCGCTGGCATCGGCGTCATAACGCAGGTTGCACTCGATTTTACCGCGCGTCAGACGATTGCGGATGCGCTCGCGGATTACCGGCTCCAGACCACGAAATTGCTCCGGTAGGCGGATATAGGTTTCCAGATAGCGCTGGTTAACCGAACGGATTTCCCAGGCGGCGCTGCCCCAGTGGCCTTTGGCTTCGCGGCGGGCGTAAGCGGTCATACTGCGGATCATAGTCGTCTTCTCTTTTTCAGAAATGTTGGGTGAAGTATAGCGAGGCAGCCTCGACGCTAACAGGCATAAGCGCACTTAAGCTTGAATAACAAAAAATTACCCCTTTTACCTACAGACACTTATGCTTAGCGCTGGTTCGCTTAAAAGGATGAAGTGATGTTCCGCTCTCTGGCTCTTCCTGCTTTATTAACCTTACTGCTCGCTGGCTGTCAGGCACCGTCGACAGCAACGCAACAGATCCCGCCCAACACTGCGCCAGTCGCGGTATGCGGTTCGGGTGACGTGATGATGCAAACCACGCTGTGGTTTGGCATGAACAAACCGAAAGGTGGCATCGTTAGCAGCAGCGAATGGCAGCAGTTTGTTGATAACGATGTGACGCCGCGTTTCAAAGACGGTTTATCGGTATATGACGCAAAAGGGCAGTGGCTGGGCGAGAACGGCAAGCTGGCGCGGGAAAACAGCAAAGCGCTGATGCTGATTCACAATCCGGATTTAGCGAGTTCTGAGAGCATCAATAAGCTTCGTGATGTGTATAAAAAGCGCTTTGAGCAGGAATCGGTGATGCGAGTTGATTCACTGGTGTGCGTGGCGTTTTAAAAAATGGCGGCCATCTAGCCGCCATGCGTTATCAGATAAACAGCCCGGCGAACGCGGCCGAAAGCAAGCTCACCAGCGTGGAGCCATACACCAGTTTCCAGCCAAAGCGTGAAACCACATTGCCCTGTTTCTCGTTCAGGCCTTTAATCGCACCGGCAACGATGCCGATTGAGGCGAAGTTAGCGAACGAAACCAGGAACACTGACAGAATCCCCAATCCGCGCGGCGTCATCTCAGCCGCCACTTTCTTCAGCTCGATCATCGCGACAAATTCATTCGCCACCAGTTTGGTGGCCATAATACTCGCCGCCTGCAAGGCATCAGCGGACGGAATGCCAACCAGCCATGCAAACGGATAGAAAACGTAGCCGAGCAGCTGCTGGAAGCTGTAGCCAAATAGCGCCGCGAACAGCGCATTGATCGCCGCAATTAACGCGATAAAACCAATCAGCATCGCCATGATGATCATCGCCACTTTAAAACCGGCGAGAATGTATTCGCCCAGCATCTCAAAGAAGCTCTGATCTTCGTGCAGCTTATCCAGCGCAATCTGCTCTTCGTTTTCCGGGCGGGTTGGATTGATGATCGAGAGGATAATAAAGGTGCTGAACATATTGAGCAGCAGCGCCGCGACCACATATTTGGCATCAATCATCGACATATACGCGCCAACAATCGACAGCGAAACCGTCGACATCGCCGTCGCCGCCATGGTGTACATACGCGGAGCGGAGATATCGGCGAGAATACCTTTATAAGCGATGAAGTTCTCCGACTGGCCAAGAATCAAGGTGCTGACAGCGTTAAACGACTCCAGCTTGCCCATGCCATTCACCTTCGACAACAGAGTACCAACGGCGCGAATCAGCAGCGGCAGAATGCGCCAGTGCTGCAAAATGCCGATCAGTGCGGAAATAAACACAATCGGGCAGAGCACGCCGAGGAAAATAAAGGCTAATCCCTGATCCGCCATATTACCGAAGACAAAGTTGGTCCCTTGCGCGGCGTAGGTTAATAAGGTTTCGAAGAAGCGGCCCACCGCAGAGACCACCGATTGGCCGCCCGCCGAATGCAGGAAGAACCAGCCCAGCGCGGCTTCAACAATCAGCAGCTGAATAATAAAGCGGGGACGAATGCGTTTGCGGTCGTGGCTGACCAATAGCGCAAGGGCAAAGATCACCACCAGCGCCAGCAGGAAATGGAGTATCGCGGTCATCATTTATCTTTTTTAGGGAGGAAACGCGCATTTAGCCACAGCCACCACAGAATTTCATCCAGGATTGTGGCGATCGCGGGCAGGACAGCCGCAGCCGAAGTCCGTATAATGCGCAGCCAAACCTAAGCAAGCCGGAGAGAAACCATGCGTCCAGCAGGCCGTAGTGCATCTGAAACACGTCCCGTCACACTCACTCGTCACTACACCAAACATGCAGAAGGCTCTGTGCTCGTTGAGTTCGGCGAAACCAAAGTGCTGTGCACCGCAACCGTCGAAGAGAGCGTGCCGCGTTTCCTCAAAGGCAAAGGTCAAGGCTGGATTACCGCAGAATATGGCATGCTGCCGCGTTCTACCCACAGCCGCATGGCGCGTGAAGCGGCCAAAGGCAAACAGGGCGGCCGTACGCTGGAGATTCAGCGTCTGATCGCCCGTTCACTGCGCGCGGCAGTGGATTTGGAAGCGCTGGGTGAATTCACCATCACGCTGGATTGCGATGTGATTCAGGCCGATGGCGGCACGCGTACCGCATCCATTACCGGTGCCTGCGTGGCGCTGGCCGATGCATTGAATGCGCTGGTTGCTGCTGGCAAGCTGAAAGCCAGCCCGCTGAAAGGCATGGTGGCGGCGATTTCTGTGGGTATCGTCGGCGGTGAAGCGCTGTGCGATCTGGAGTATGTGGAAGATTCCGCCGCAGAAACTGACATGAACGTGGTGATGACCGAAGACGGTCGCATGATTGAAGTGCAGGGCACCGCAGAAGGTGAACCCTTCAGCCACGACGAGTTACTGCAGCTGCTGGCGCTGGCGCGAGGCGGCATTGAGCAGTTGATTCAGGCGCAGAAAGCGGCGCTAACTAATTGATGTAACAGGCGACCATAGAGTCGCCTTTTCTTTATTTGAGGAGTGAGAAATGAAAGCCTGGCAGCGTCAGTTTATAGAATTCGCCCTGAACAAAGGGGTGCTGAAGTTTGGTGAGTTCACCCTGAAATCGGGACGTAAAAGCCCCTATTTCTTCAATGCCGGTCTGTTTAACACCGGTCGCGATTTAGCGCTGTTAGGCCGTTTCTACGCGCAGGCGCTCGTCGATGGCGGTGTCGATTTCGACCTGCTGTTTGGCCCGGCGTATAAAGGCATCCCGATTGCCACCACTACTGCGGTAGCGCTGGCCGATCATCATGAGCGTGACGTGCCTTACTGCTTTAACCGTAAAGAAGCCAAAGATCACGGTGAAGGCGGTTTGCTGGTCGGCAGCCCGCTGCAAGGCAAAGTGATGCTGGTGGATGATGTGATCACCGCCGGCACCGCGATTCGTGAATCAATGGATATCATTAGTGCGCATAACGCGACGTTAGCGGGCGTGCTGATTTCGCTGGATCGTCAGGAACGCGGCCGCAGCGATATTTCGGCGATTCAGGAAGTGGAACGCGACTATAAATGCAAAGTCACCGCGATTATTACGCTGGCAGAATTGATTGATTACCTGGAAGAGAAGCCGGAGATGGCTGATCATCTGGCGAAAGTGCGCGCGTATCGCAAAGAGTACGGGATTTAAGGACGTGAGGGACAGTGCGTGCTGTCCCTCACCCCGACCCTCTCCCGCAGGCGGGAGAGGGAGACGCTGCCATATGTTCGATCAATCAGCGCCGATCGGTTCCCTCGCCCGCTTGCGGGAGAGGGCTAGGGTGAGGGGCAGCGATCTGGTAAATTAAACCAACTGCGCAGCCATCAGCGGCCAGCGGCTATCGAAATCCACGGTCGGACGAAACCGAAACTCCGAGCGCACATAGCGCGACAACAGCCCTTCACAAAACGCCAGTAACTGGCTCGCCAGCAGCGTTTCGTCGTTCTGGAAACTTTCACCATCACGCATTTTCTTCTCGCGCATCACCTGACGCAGCTGCACTTCAATACGTTCGAACAGCTGGTTGATACGCCCTTGCAGGCGATCCTGTTCAAACATCAGCGCGTGGCCGGTCAAAATACGCGTCAGCCCCGGATTACGCTCACCAAATCCCAGAATCAGCTGCACGATTAAACGCAGTCGCGTCAGTGTCTCTTTTTCATCTTTCAGGATCAGATTGATGCGGGTAATCAGACTGTCTTCAATAAACTCGATCAGGCTGTCAAACATGCGCGTTTTGCTGGGAAAGTGGCGATAAAGCGCCGCTTCCGACACGCCGACATTAGCGGCCAGCTTCGCGGTGGTGATGCGCTGACTGCCATCGCCCGACTCCAGCATTTGCGCCAGCGCCTGCAAAATCTCTTCGCGACGATTCCGTTTCGCGACTTTTTTTTCTGCCATGACCTTCAACACCCCTGAAATTCACCAAAAACAGGCAATACTGCCTCATCTGCCACAAGCAAAGCGGCCTGTGGCGACAAGAAATAAAAAGATGGCTTAGCGAAAAGTGTCGCGTGTTACTGACGGCCTGAGTGACCGAAGCCGCCTGCGCCGCGATCGCTGGTGTCAAAATCTTCCACCAGGTTAAATTCGGCCTGCACGACCGGCACGAAGACCAGCTGTGCCAAACGGTCGCCTGGCTGCAGCGTGAAGCTGTCCTGACCACGGTTCCAGACGGAAACCATCAATTGGCCCTGATAATCGGAGTCGATCAAACCGACCAGGTTGCCCAGCACGATGCCATGTTTATGGCCAAGGCCGGAGCGCGGCAGAATCACGGCTGCCAGACCTGGATCGCCAATGTGAATCGCCAAACCGGTGGGAACCAGCGTGGTCATGCCCGGTGCGATTTCCAGTGCATCATCCAGGCAGGCGCGTAAATCGAGACCTGCGGAACCAGAGGTTGCATAAGTCGGCAGCGGGAATTCGTTGCCCACACGTGCATCAAGAATTTTAACGTCGATTTTTTTCATCATAACGGCTGACAATCTCGTCTATTAATTGTTGGCCAAGGAGCGTCTTATCACTGAGCGGTAAGACTTTTTCTCCTTCCTGCCAAAAAAGGTGAAGAGCATTGGTGTCGCTATTGAAGCCCTGACCCGCCTGTGCCACATCGTTGGCACAAATCAGATCCAGGTTTTTTCGCACCCGTTTTTGCCGCGCGTATTCTTCCACATTCTGGGTTTCGGCAGCAAATCCCACAACGTAAGGGCGATTTTTCTGCAGCGCCGCTACGCCTGCGACAATATCGGGGTTCTTCACCAACTGCAGCGTGACGCTATCGTCGCCACCCTGTTTTTTGATTTTCTCTGCGGCAATGTTAGCCGCCCGGTAGTCTGCCACGGCTGCGCTGGCAATGAAAATATGTTGTTGCTGGATTTGCGCCATCACCGCCGCTTCCATCTCCAGCGCGCTGTCGACGTCCACGCGTTGCACGCCGGCTGGCGTTGGCAGCGCCACCGGACCGGCAACCAGCGTCACCTTCGCACCGCGTTTTGCTGCCGCAGCCGCAATCGCAAAGCCCATCTTGCCCGAGCTGTGATTGCTGATATAACGCACCGGGTCCAGCGCTTCGCGTGTTGGACCGGCGGTGATCATAATGTTGAGATGTTGCAGATCGTTGACGGGCGCAGCCCATTCAAGTGCGTGCGCCACAATCGCCAGCGGGTCGAGCATGCGGCCCGGACCAATATCGCCGCACGCCTGGCTGCCGCTGTCGGGTCCCCAAATCAGCACGCCGCGCTGATGCAGGCGTTGCAGGTTCTCTTGCGTGATCGCCGCGCGGTACATCTGCTGATTCATGGCCGGGACGATGGCAACGGGCGCTGCGGTTGCCAGACACGCGGTGGTGACCAAATCATTCGCCATACCGGCCGTCACGCGGGCAATCAGATCGGCGGTTGCCGGCGCCAGCACAATCAAATCGGCCCATTTTGCCAATTCAATATGTCCCATCGCCGCTTCCGCCGCCGGGTCGAGCAAATCATCAAATACCGGATAACCGGAAACCGCCTGCAGGCTCAGCGGGGTAATAAAAGCTTTGGCCGCTTCGGTCATCATTACGCGCACATCAGCGCCGCGATCGCGCAGCCGACGCACCAGCTCCGGCGCTTTATACGCAGCGATGCCGCCGCTCACGCCCAGCAGAATTTTCTTTCCGGCTAATCCCGTCATGTTGTTCGCCTCAAAGCAGATTGCCGCGTCAGGGGCGGCAGATGCAGGCAACTTTATCACAAAATCCGCAACGCGCCTTTTCACTGCCTGCGGCCTTTGCGAGCCGGCTCTGAAATCGTTCAATGCGTGCTGGCGCTGAATGTGGCTGACGCGCAGAATCGCCGCAACGCAGGGAGGAGAAGGTCATGACGGAACTGGCACCACGGGAAAAACTGATGTTAATGGGCGCAGAAGTGCTGAGTGATGCTGAGCTGCTGGCGATTTTTTTGCGCACCGGCATCAGCGGCACCAGCGTGCTGCTGTTGGCACATCAGATGCTGAACGAGTTTGGTTCGCTCTATCGCATTATGACGGCCAGCAAAGAGGAGCTCGGGCAGATTAAAGGTGTGGGCAGCGCCAAAATGACGCAGCTGTATGCCATAGCCGAATTGGGAAGACGGTTTTTTGCCAGCCAGCTGGCGCGGGAGAACGTGATGGAGAATCCACAGGTGACACGCCATTATCTGCAAAGCGTGCTGGCGCACCAGGAGCGCGAAGTGTTTATGGCGCTGTTCCTTGATAACCAGCACCGCGTGTTGCAGGCACAGAAGATGTTTTCCGGCTCGATTGCCAGCGTGGAAGTTCATCCGCGCGAAATCGTGCGCGAAGCGCTGAAACTCAACGCGGCAGCGGTGATTCTGGCACACAATCACCCGTCGGGAATCGCTGAACCCAGCCGAGCTGATCGCGAGATTACCGGAAAAGTAGGGCAAGCGTGCGCGCTGCTCAATATCCGTTTACTTGATCATTTGGTGATCGGTCACGGCGAGTTTACCTCTTTCGCCGAGCGCGGTTGGTTGTAATTCATCGATTCAACTGAACAGAAATGAGGCATTTTTGCGCGATCCAGAGGGATCTTTATCTGTTCGGGACTTGAGCACTCGGGCTGAGCGGCGTATACTACGCCACCTTTGAGAATCTCGGGTTTGGCGTTTGGGCCAGCTTAGCGGGTTCACATGGAACTCGCCTAGGCGGGCTAAGGCCTGACGAGGCGGCCAAAACCTAGTTTTTAAAGCTCGAGCTGATTTGATTTTTGGAGAATAGAAATGTCACGAGTCTGCCAGGTAACTGGAAAGCGTCCGGTAACGGGTAACAACCGTTCCCACGCAATGAACGCGACGAAACGCCGTTTCCTGCCGAACCTGCACTCTCACCGTTTCTGGGTTGAGAGCGAAAAGCGCTTCGTTACTCTGCGTGTATCTGCTAAAGGTATGCGTGTTATTGATAAAAAGGGCATCGATACGGTTCTGACCGAAATCCGCGCCCGTGGTGAGAAGTACTAAGGAACTGAATCATGGCTAAAGGTATTCGTGAGAAGATCAAGCTGGTTTCCTCTGCTGGTACAGGTCACTTCTATACCACCACGAAGAACAAGCGTACTAAACCAGAGAAATTAGAACTGAAAAAGTTCGATCCGGTTGTACGTCAGCACGTGATCTACAAAGAAGCTAAAATTAAGTAATTTTAGTGTTCTGTGAAAAACCCGGCTTCGGCCGGGTTTTTTGTTTCTGCGATTCGTTGAGGAGATGAGATGCCTGAATTACCTGAGGTAGAAACCAGTCGTCGCGGTATCGAACCCCATATGGTGGGTGCCACGATTCTGCATGCAGTGGTGCGCAATCCACGTTTGCGCTGGCCGGTCTCGCATGAAATCCACGCGCTGAGCGATCAACCGGTATTGAGCGTGCAGCGTCGCGCTAAATATCTGCTGCTCGAACTGCCGCATGGCTGGATCATCATTCACCTCGGCATGTCCGGCAGCCTGCGTGTGCTACCCGGCGAACAACCGGCCGCTAAACATGACCACGTCGATTTGGTGATGAGCAACGGCAAAGTGCTGCGCTATACCGATCCACGTCGCTTTGGCGCCTGGCTGTGGAGCAATGACCTTGCAGGCAGCAGCGTGCTGGCGCATCTCGGCCCGGAGCCGCTCAGCAGCGAATTTGATGGCGCTTATCTGTTTGAAAAGTCACGCGGCAAACGCACCGTGATTAAACAGTGGCTGATGGATAACAAAGTGGTGGTAGGCGTCGGGAATATCTACGCCAGCGAATCGCTGTTTACCGCCGGGATCTTGCCCGATCGTTCGGCGATGAGTTTGAGTCAGGAAGAGGCGGAACTGCTGGTTAACACCATCAAAGCGGTGTTGCTACGCTCGATAGAGCAGGGCGGCACCACGCTGCGTGATTTCCTGCAAACTGACGGTAAACCTGGCTACTTTGCGCAAGAGCTGCAGGTTTATGGTCGCACCGGTGAACCTTGTCGCGCCTGCGGTACGCCGATTGTCAGCGGCAAGCATGGCCAGCGCAGCACCTTCTGGTGCCCACGCTGCCAGCACTGAGTTAAGGCTGTGCCAGTCGCGCCAGTAACGCCTTATGCACCACGGCAGGCAGAAATGCCTGCACGTCACCGGCGTGGCGCGCCACTTCTTTGACTAGTGAAGAAGAGACGAACGAGAAACCTTCTGATGGCATCAGAAACACGCTTTCCAGCGTGGGCAGCAGATGCCGATTCATCTGCGCCAGCTGCAGCTCATACTCGAAATCCGATACCGCACGCAATCCACGCACCAGTACATTGGCATTCTGCACCTGGGCAAAATTCGCCATCAGATCGCTAAACCCAATAACTTCGACATTCGGCAGATGTGCCGTCACCTGACGCGCCATATCCACGCGCTCATCCAGAGTGAACAGCGGCTTTTTACTCGGGCTGGCGGCAATCGCCACGACGATGCGGTCAAACATCTTCGCTGCGCGCGTCACAATATCCAGATGGCCCAAGGTAAAGGGATCAAAGGTGCCGGGATAAATCGCTTTGGTACTCATACGCGGCCTTGTGTTGAGGTGTGATGCAGCGCCCAGAGCGCCGAGTATTTGTTGAAAGTGTATTGCGCGTTAACCACCGCCAGAATCCAGCCCTGTTTGCCATCGAGAAAACCGGCGCGCAGCAGCAGCGTTTTAACGAACGCGCCGAGCGTATGGCTAAAGATCGAGAATAAGCCGCAGCGTTTGCCGCGCTGGAAACGCTCTTTTGCCCAGGCTTCGGCGTAGTTCATCTGCTTACGCTGAAATGCAATCAGGTCGCGGCAGGTGAGATGTTGCAGATCGCCCGCCAGCTTCACCACCGGCGCACCTTGCGTCTCCAGTGATTCGTGTACCAGATTGTCGTTGTAATTGAGCTTACGCGGATAAAGACGCATGACGCGGTCAGGATACCAGCCGCTGTGGCGCATAAAGCGACCGAGAAACAGATTGCTGCGGCCAAGGCTGTAAACGTTGTCCGATGCGGGCTGCGCGAGAACCTGCTCGATAGCGCGACGCAGTTCTGGCGTCACGCGCTCGTCGGCATCGATCATCAAAATCATCTCGCCTTGCGCATGGGCCTGCGCGCGCTGGCGCTGCTTGCCAAATCCCTGCCAGCCTTCAGCATGGAACACCTGCGCGCCCTGTTCGCGAGCCACCTGCACCGTGTTATCGCTGCTGCCGGAATCCAGCACCACAATCTCATCCGCCCAACTGACAGAAGCCAGCGCCTCCGGCAGCAGTTCAGCTTCGTTTTTGGCGATCATCACTACGGAGAGACGTTGGCGTTGCGACATGAATTAGTGAGCTCGCGGCGGTAAGTGAGGTTCGAGTAACTGTAGCAGACGCTGTAATGCGCCCTGATTTTGATGCAGCACTTCCACAGCATGGCGGCCGTAATAGCGGCGATAATCGTCATCCTGCAGCAGGTTAGCGACCTCTTTCTGCAGCGATACCACGTCAGTGACGGTAATCAGCCCTTCGGCTTGCTGCAGCTTGGCGCAGATATCTTTGAAGTTCCAGATATGCGGGCCCATCAACACCGGAATGGCATGTGCTGCCGGTTCCAGCGGGTTGTGACCGCCGCGCTCAACCAGGCTACCGCCCACAAAGGCGAGATCGGCGATGCCGTACAGCATCATCAACTCGCCCATGGTGTCGCCAATCACCACTTGCGTGGAGCTTGAAGGAATTTCGCCGCTGCTGCGCAGGGTAAAGCTGAAGCCACGTTTTTGCGTCAGGTCGCAGGCATCTTTGAAACGTTCCGGATGGCGTGGCACCAAAATCAGCAACAGATCGGGGAACTGTTGCAGCAGGCGACGATGCGCATCGAGCACAATCGCTTCTTCGCCTTCGTGGGTGCTGGTGGCGATCCACACCGGACGACGCGATGCCCACTGACGACGCAGCGTGACCGCTTTTGCCGCCAGCTCTGGCGTCACGGAAATATCAAATTTGAGGCTGCCGGTAACGGTGAGATGCGAACGCTTCAGGCCAAGGCTGAGGAAACGGTCGCCATCTTCGGCGTTTTGCGCGGCAATCAGCGTGATGCGCTGCAGCAAATCGCGCATAAAGCCGCCAAGTTTTTTGTAGCCTTTGGCCGAGCGCTCAGACAGGCGCGCGTTGGCAATCACCAGCGGAATCTTGCGCTGATGAAGAATACGAATAATGTTTGGCCACAGCTCGGTTTCCATGATGATCACCAGGCGTGGATCGACGGTATCAAGGAAACGGTTGATGGAACCTGGCAGATCGTACGGCAGGTAAACGTGGTGCACATCTTTGCCAAACGCTGACTGCGCACGTTCGGAGCCGGTCGGCGTCATGGTGGTGACGGTAATCGGTAGCGTCGGATAGCGGTGACGCAGCGCGCGCACCAGCGGCACCGCCGCCAGCGTCTCGCCGACGGAAACCGAGTGCAACACAATGCCATGCGGCAGCACTTTTCCAGTGCAATAGCCGTAGCGTTCTGCCCAACGTTTACGATAGGCCGGTGCTTTTCGACCGCGCAGCCACAGGCGCAGCCAGATTAGTGGCTGAATCAGATAGAGCAAGGCTGTGTATAGAGTCGTCATAGTTACCGTTACGACAGAATCGCGTCAAAAAACAGAGGAAAGGCGGCATGTTATCAGAAATTAACCGCCTGCTCATACCACTTCGTCAGCGGGTCTGCAGCACTTGCTGATACAGCGAGGTCAGCGCTTGCGCCAGCCGCTGCGGACCATAAGGTTCAATTCTGCGACGTGCGGCTTCGCCCATGGCAGAATTGTGTGAAAGCGCCGGTGTTGCTTTTACGGCTTCGTTTAACGCTTTGATATCTAATGCATCGCAGACGAAACCTTCCTGGCCTGCAGTGATAAACTCCGCGCCGCCGCAGCCGGTGCTGGTGATCACCGCCAAACCGCAGGCCATCGCTTCCAGCACCACATTCGGGAAGGGATCATATAGTGTGGGCAGCAGCAGCGCATCGGCTGCATGGTAGAACGGTTGCACGTCCTGCTGCACACCAACAAAGCGTAAGCGGTCGAGGCAATTTAGCTGGTTTGCCAATTGCTGATAGCGCGACAGCTGCTTATCCTGGCCGACCACCACCAGATAACGATCGCTTTTCGCCACCGCTTCAATCGCAGCCTTCAATCCTTTACGCTCAAAGCCCGAACCTACGTAGATCATTACCGTGGCATCTTGCGGCAGTTTGAGCTGCTGGCGTGCTGCATGGCGCAGCGCTTCGCTGGCTGGCTGGAAGCGTTGGCTATCAATGGCGTTGTGAATGACATGGATCTTGCTGGCATCAAGCGTGAAGTGCCGCAAAATATCCTGCTTCACCATCTCTGAATTACAGATCACCGCTTTCAACGACGGCGCGTTGAACATTTCGGCTTCCGCCTGCAACACATAACGATGATAAGGGCTGAGGCGGGCACTTAAGCGCTGCCACGGCGACACGATGCGCGCGCGCTGCTCCAGCCAAACGCGGTGCACGCCATCACCGGCACGAAAGATATCGCAACCGGCGATGCGTTCGTGGCTCTGCACAATATCGAACTTCTCGCGTTCCCAACATTCACGTGCGGCACGCGCAAAACCGCGTTCGCGCGAAATGCGACCGAATTTTGCTGGATTGCAGATGTGCAGATGCCAGGCCGGATTCGGCGTGCCCTGCCAGCTGCGGGTGATGATATTGAGATCGAGCTGCTCGCTATCCAGCGCTTCCAGCGCACGCGAAATAAAACGTTCTGCGCCGCCGTCTGGGCGGTATTTCTGCCGGACGATCGCCAGGCGTAACTTACTCATGCAAAAAACTCCGGGCGGCGGCCACCACATCCTCAACAGGAATGGCAGAAAGATAGCGCTGTTGCGTGTTGGTATCGATGGCGTCTGGCGAGGGCAGCGGACCATAATCGCCGGCCCAAATCACGCGGTTGTTATCGCCCCATGGACGCCAGTGTTGCAGCTTGGTGGGGCCAAACAGCGCCAAACAAGGCGTTTCCAGCGCGGCGGCCATATGCATCGGCGCAGAATCCACACCGATAAACAGCTGTGCCGCATCGATCAACGCCGCCAGCTGCGGCAAGGATAATTCACCGGCCAGCGACACCACGTTATGGCTATGGCACAGCGACTGAATATTGGCGATCATCGCCATTTCTTTCTGGTCCGGCGCCGCAGTCAGTACCACGGTGCGGCCTTCGGCGACCAGCGCATCGATCAGCTGTGCGACTTTTTCATCTTCCCAGCATTTGAACAGCCAGCGTGAGGTGGGTTGCACCACAACAAACGGCATTTTCACCGCGTGCTGCGCCAGCACATCCTGCACTTTCTGTTGATCGGCTGCGCTGAAATGCATTGAGGCTTTTGCGCCTGCGCCACTGATGCCCAGTGGCTTCAGCGCCGCCATATTCTGTTCGACCGTATGCAGCTGATTATGATCTTCCGTGCTGACCAGCTGATTGTGCATCCAGCGCCATAAGGCGTTATCACGTTTGCGGAAGGCAAACCCAATGCGCACTGGCGCGCCAGAGAAACCGGTAATAATGGCGCTGCGCCACTGATCGGCAAGGTTAATCACAAGGTCATAATGGCAAGCACGCACCGCTGAAAGCAGCGCCATTTCATGTCGGAATTTCTGCCAGCCGCCTTCCTTCTTCCAGTTGCGATCGATGATGTGTAACTGGCGAATGGCCGGATGCGCTTCCAGCATCGGACGGGTTTCTTTATACAGCAGGACGTCAATGTTGGCCTGCGGATAGCGCTGGCGAAGAGCGTTGATAGCGGGCGTAGTCAGCAGCATATCGCCGTGATGGCGCAGCTTGATCAGCAGAATATTTTTCGGTGCAAATTGGTCTGGAATCGGGCTTGCCATACTCAAATGATCTCAGAATTCAGTCAGCTGATTGTAGGGCAAACCCCAAAGGGGTGAAAGCCAGACGCGGCGCTTATTTCTTACGCCAGCGGTAAATCCGGCTCAGCCACAACAGCAGTTGATACCATTGGCGTACGCCGCGCGCATTACGCAGCATGCGCTTATGGGTTTGCGTGGCGAATAGATCGGCAATCATCGCCTGACGCGCGCTTTCTTCGGGCTCGCGTCGGATACAGTGACAGACGCTGAGCGCCTCGTGCGTAATCTGATAATGAAACGCCGGGTAGATTTTCACTTGATGGCGATAGCGTGCGTTGAGTTCTTCCAGTAACTGCGCAATTTTCAGGTAATGACGCTGATACTCGACGTTACGCTGGCCAGTACGTTTACGGTTACTGATTGAGGCATCATGCATGTAATAACGGTAAAGCACCCGATCGGTGTAGCGCACGCGTTGGGCATTGAGCATGAACTCGGTAGTCCACGGAATATCCTGATGATGCAGGCCAGGTTCAAAGTAGAGTTTGAGCCGTTCGATCAATTCACGGCGGTAAATACCCAGCCAAACCACATGCATATAGCGATGCGTTTGCAGCGCCTTGTTAAGCCACTCAGGGCCGCCGAGTACTTCGGTGCTGGTGAGGCGATCGAGAGGAATAAGCGGTTTAACTTGCTGACTGGCTTTGAAAAACCACTCTGCGTTGCACTGCGCAGCATCGAGATTGTCGCGTTCTGCCATCTCAACCAGCGTTTGATACATCGCCGGATCCATGGTGTCGTCGGCATCTGGAAACGAAACGTACTTACCGCGCGCTACCGCTAAGCCGGCATTGCGCGCGCGCGATACGCCGCCGTTGGCCTGGTGGATCACTCGCACATGTGGGTGCTGCTGCGCGTAGGCGTCGGCGCGTTCGCCGGAACCGTCCGTGGAGCCATCATCGACAACGATGATTTCCAGTGAGGTAAGCGTTTGCGCCAGCAACGACTGCATGCAGGCGGCAAAATCACTGCCCGCATTGAACATGGGAATAATGAGGCTGAGTAACGGGGATGATCTTTCAGGCTGCATGGTCATGCTGTTTTCATGTTCTTCCGTCGCGCCAAACGTTGCTGCTGACGCGCGCTGATAAAATCGTGAATGTCGTCTAACTTCCGCTGATCCAGTTCAAAAAGCTGTTCAGTGGGATGCATGAATTTGTACTGCGCCGCGAACACAAAGGATGAAGGCGCAATATGATTTGGGCCAATCAATAATACTTCGCCCAGAGGGCGCTGCTCCTCGACGCAACATGGGCCATAAATCAAAATGATCGGCACCTGCTGCGCATCGGCGATATAGACATTGCCGGAATCTGACGCGATATAGAAATCCATTTCACCGATAGCCGCTGGCACGTCTTCTAATGGCACCTTGCCAACCAGGCTGATGAGGTTCTCGCGCGCGCCGACAACTTTATACAGCTCCTGCAAGCGTGATTGTTCATTCGGTGCGCCAAAGGCGTAAAAATGACAGGGCAGATCGCTCAAGTGGTCAAAAAGTCGCTGCCAAATCATCGGCGGGATAGTCTTTGCCTGGTTACCTGCGGTGATGCTGATGCCAATACGAATGCCATCATGCTGGAATATTTCATCCGGCAACGATTTGGGTTGCCAAAGTGGTTGTGTGGCATGCTTCGGATAGCTCTCTTTAGTAAATGAGCGATCGGCGAGTTTTAAGTAATTTTCCAGAGTCAGGGTATTTTTCTCATGCTCGACCACGCCGCTTGCGGTGAGATAAAACAGTCCCTGATAACCTTTGCGGCGATAGCTGGAAAGAAACTGTTTGTTGCTGGCATTACAGCAAGCGGCAATAAACAGATTAAGATTGGTTGGATGTAATAGATAGATGTTGTCGTAGCGGTTGAGTATCTGCCACACCAACTTCATTTTTTTGACTAAGCCTGAACGATGCTCTTCGATATACCAGATGTTTTCCAGCGTGTTATCGCGCGTGGCAAGAGCGGCAACGCTATTGCTCAATAGCGCATCGCTTTTTCCAAGATGGGTTAATAGCGGGGTGATATTAATGAAATCACCGATCTTGGCTGTTTGAATGACCAGATTTTTACCGGTTCGGCCGTGGAAGATTTTCATCACCCATTTGACCGGTAAAAAAAGTATAAAGAGTATTACATACGTCAACGATCTATCCCCATGATACGGCCACACCGACATGGGGACCTATTAACCTGAAACGTGCTGAGTGCCTGAAAATAGAGGTTCTTCCACTTCTGCCAGTTGCAAATACTGCTGACAAATAACGTTGAGACTATAAATGCTTAAGTCCAGATGTTGCAACTCAGGTGGATTAACATAGATTTCATGCATTTTTTGCGCCAGTGACTCAACATTCAACTCTGCAAGTCCACGCGCCAGATCGCCGCGCAAAATTGAAGATGGCGCGCCGGGGCAGCGTGTACTGACCACCGAGGTGCCACAGCTTAAGGCTTCGACCAGCACATTGCCAAATCCTTCGCTGTCTGAACTGACCACTAACAGGCGAGCATGGCGAATCCACGGGTAAGGATTTTTATGAAAACCTTCAAAGCGCACGCGCTCCGCGATGCCTAAATCAGTGGCTTGCTGGCGTAATCTTTCCGTGATTTTTTCGCTTCCCTGACCTAATAACACCAACGGAGCCGTGATGCCACTTTGCGCATAGGCGGCCAGCAAGCGATCGTGACGCTTGGTTTCATGAAAACGGCCAACATGAAGCACAAAATTACTCCCTGCTAACGGGCAAGGTTCTGCTGCCAGGCGGGAAATAAGATCGAAATCAAACGGGTTAAAGATCACCTGCGCTTTGGCAGGCTTCACGCCGATATTTTGGATAACATCATCAATCACATATTGTGAGACGCCAATAAGCTGCTTGCCGTGGTAAGTATCACGAATTTTCAGCCGCTTAAGCCATAAAGAGAAACCTGATTTGCGAGCAAGATAGGAAGCTGAAAAAACGCCATGCAAACAATACCAGGTTTTACTCGCATCCAGAGTACGCGCATGGCGGACAATGCGATCGGTTTTGTGCAGATTAGACAAAACCAAATCGAATTTTCCGTGCAGCGCTTCGCTTTGAAGCACGGCTTCATCTAGCAAATGTGCACGACGATGGGTTTCAGTCAGCTTGCGCCACGGACGTGAACTTTTATCAATCACGGTCTGATAATCCACACCCGCAGGAATAGGGTACTCACATACTTTGCGTAAGGAGAAAAGCGACACCCGATGTCCCTGACTGATAAAACCTTCAGCCAGTGTCAGGACGACTTTTTCGGCACCGCCGCCCGGCAGGCCATCAATCACCATCAGAATGCGCTTCGACAAATTCTTTTGCTCCTAATCGCCAGTCTGTTTTGTATGACAATGCAGCTATCATCCCCTGATAAAACAGAGCTGAATATAAGATAAATCAATTTATTAGGTATGTTTGGCTTCAGACATTACGCATTGATCTTAAGATGAACATTCTGCGTATTCGTGCCGTTGTGTAGTCTAATTTACTCTAGTTTAACCACACTTATACTGCTAACAACATCTGCGCGAACACGGCAGATGAAATGTTTGCCCTCATTCATTGGCTTGCGTACCATAACGACGAGGAATTGCTCATTTTATCGGATAAGTTATGGATAAGCCTGCGTTTTTAATCACTCTCGATACTGAAGGCGATAATCTTTGGCGCAATCGCAGCGGCAAGGTTACCACGCGAAATGTTCAGTTTCTGCCGCGTTTTCAGTCGCTGTGTGAGAAATACAATTTTAAACCGACATGGCTAACCAATTACGAAATGGCGAGCGATCCTGCCTATGTTGAATTTGGTCACGATCTGCTGGCGCGCGGGCAAGGTGAAATCGGTATGCATCTTCATGCATGGTATAGCCCGCCGGAATACGCGTTGACCGATGATGACTGGCGTTATCAGCCTTATTTGATTGAATTTCCGGAAAATATTTTGCGCGACAAGGTCGCATACATGACCGATTTGTTGGAAAGCGCTTTTCAGCAGAAGATGACCAGTCATCGTGCCGGACGCTGGGCTTTTGATGAAGTTTACGCCCGAGCATTGATCGACAACGGTTATTTGGTAGATTGCTCCGTCACACCGCGCGTGGATTGGCGTAATTCATCTGGCGCGCCGCAAGGCAAAGGCGGCACCGATTACAGCCTTTTCCCCGATCATGCTTATTACCTTGATATTAACGACATCTCCCGCGCGGGTGACAGCCCGTTGTTAGAGTTGCCGATGAGCATTCAATATCGCTATGGCGCTTTCACTAATCAGCTGAAAAAAGTGTGGAATGACGTGCGCGGCAAGAAACGTGGTCCCTCTGTTAATTGGCTACGTCCGGTTGGGGGCAATGTGGAGCAGATGAAGCTGGTGGTTGAGCAAACACTTAGCCAGGGGAATGATTACGTCGAGTTCATGCTGCATTCATCAGAATTCATGCCTGATGGCAGCCCCACATTTAAAAATAAAGCTGACATTGAGCGCCTTTATGATGATTTAGAGCAGCTTTTCAGTTGGCTACAATCACGTACTCAGGGTATGACGCTGACGGAATATGCGCTGCAGAAGAGAAACAGCGCTATCTAGCGAAGCGGTATAAATTTATACCGCAATTTCTTTCATCATCGTTGCAACATCTGTGGCTTGAATATCCGCCATGCTGTGTCCTTGAGCAGGACGCAGCACATACTGATTCTTACCATAACCGCCAATCAGCCCCGGATCGGTTGGACCGTAAAGTGTGATATTCGGACGGTCCAGCGCCGCAGTAAGATGACTCAAACCGGTATCCACCGACACCACCGCGCGCGCGCCGGCTAACTGCTGCGCTACCTGCTCCAGCGTTAGCTTTGGCAGCACCTCAACATGGTCAAAGCCTTCCGCCAAACGTTGTGCGCGTTGATGTTCATGCTCAGCGCCCCACGGCAACTTCACGCGCAAACCTGTTGGCTGCACTAACTCAATCAGCGCGCGCCAGTGGGATTCGGGCCAGTGTTTGTTATCACGCGTGGTGGCGTGCAGAAACACCAGATAAGGCTGAGCATCATCGGTCTGCGTTGACTGGAAATGGCCAGCAATCGCGTAGTCGCCCTGCGATGCAGGCTTTTCATAGCCGAGGCTTTTGGCAAACAGCTCGCGCGTACGTTCCACCGCATGCTGCTGCTTGTTGATTTCATGGCGTTTGTCATACCACCAGCTGGCGAAAGGTTCGCGCGCGCTGCGGCTGTCTTGTCCGTGCTTCTCGCCTTTTGCCAGGCGCGTAACCAGCGCGGCGCTTTTGATTAGGCCTTGCGCATCCAGCACCACATCATACTGACGCGATTGCAGCTCACGCTTAAATTGCACACGCTCTTCACGCTGCTGACTGCCGAACCAATGCTTACGCCAGCGGCGAATCGCCACCGGTAGCACTTTATCGACCGCCGGATGCCAGGCTGGGATTTGAGCGAAGTTCTCTTCAACCACCCAATCAAACCTGATGCCAGGAATCGCCTGCATCGCATCTGTCAGCGCCGGTAAGGTATGCAGCACGTCTCCCATTGAGGAAGTTTTAACAATCAAAACGTGCATCTTTACTCCTGCACCGGATGCAACAGCGCGCTCAGTTCCTGATGAACACGCGCTGGCTGAATATCAATCAGGCTCTGATGATAACCTTGCTCGGCATCACCTTTGCGGACTTTGTGATAGCCGGTGATCAAACGAATAATGCGCGCTTGTTGGGACAACGGCGGCGTGAAGTCCGGACTACTTGGGCCATACAGCGCCACCAGCGGACGATTAAGCGCTGCGGCGATATGCATCAGGCCGGAATCGTTACTGACAACCGCCGCGCAGTTCGCCAACAGAATCACCGCTTGCTCGAGTTGCGTATCACCGGCCAGATTTTTGCAGTGCGCACGCGCCGCTTTGGACAGCGTCTGCACAATGGTGTCGCCGGTTTCGCGGTCTTTCGCTGAACCGAACAGCACCACCTGATAACCTTCGCCAATCAGCTGCTCTGCCAGCGCGGCATAATGATAGTGCGGCCAGCGCTTCGCCGGGCCAAACTCCGCGCCTGGGCAAAAGCCGATCACCGGACGATCGGCCGACAGCGCAAACTGCGCCGCCGTCATCTGCTTTTCATCGTCATCAACGCGTAATTGCGGCCACAGCAATGGCTGCGGCAGCTGCTGCGAGGAAGCAACTGGCTTGTCGTAGCCAAGCGCCACATAGCGCTCAACCATCAACGGAAAGGCCGCTTTATCCAGCGTGCGCACATCATTCAACACGCCATAGCGCATCTCGCCGCGCCAGCCGGTACGACGTTTGATCCCGGCGAAAAACGGCACCAGCGCAGATTTGAAGGAGTTCGGCAGCACATAGGCGCGGTCATAGCCGCTGGCCTGCAGGGTTTTCCCCAAACGACGACGTTCGCCCAGCGCTAATGCGCCATGGCCGAGCGGCATCGCCAGCGCCTGATTCACTTCCGGCATACGCGACAGCAATGGGCGGCACCAGGCCGGCGCCATCACGTCGATCACCGCTTCAGGATGCTCAGCCTTGAGCGTGCGATAGAGACTTTGCGACATCATCATATCGCCGACCCATGATGGGCCAATAACCAGAATTTTCATCGCTGCTGCCGATTTCCTTATGCGTTACGGTTCAGCCAGGCCATGTATTCGCCCACGCCTTGCGCGACGGTTTTGAAGGGCTTGTCGTAACCCGCCGCACGCAAATTGGTGAGGTCAGCTTGGGTAAACGCCTGATAACGGCCTTTCAGCTTGTCCGGGAACGGAATGTATTCAATCTGGCCTTTCTGATGGAAGTTCAGCACCGCATCCGCCACTTCCTGGAAAGATTCCGCACGACCGGTACCGCAGTTGTAGATACCGGAAACACCGTTTTCCCAGCACCACAGATTTACCGCCACCACGTCATCAACGTGGATGAAGTCGCGGCGAAAATCGTCGCTGCCTTCGAACAGTTTTGGATTTTCACCGTTGCTGATTTGCGTGTTGAGGTGGAACGCCACGCTCGCCATGCCGCCTTTGTGGCCTTCACGCGGACCGTACACGTTGAAGTAACGGAAGCCGCACACCGGCGATTCAGCTTCAGGCAGAATCTGGCGCACATAGTGATCGAACAGCATTTTCGAGTAGCCGTATACGTTCAGCGGCTGCTCGTACTGGCGCTCTTCGATGAAGTTCTCATTGCGGCCGCCATAAGTGGCAGCGGAAGAGGCGTAGAGGAACGGGATTTCACGCTCAAGGCAGAAGTGCAGCAGATCTTTCGAGTACTGATAGTTGTTATCCATCATGTACTTGCCATCCCACTCGGTGGTTGCGGAACACGCACCTTCGTGGAAAACCGCTTCGATGGGGCCGAGATCTTCGCCAGACATGATGTAGCTGAGGAATTCCTCTTTATCCATGTAATCGGCGATGTCGAGATCCGCTAGATTCACGAACTTGGTGCCATCCTTCAGATTATCCACCACCAAAATGTCGGTCAGACCGCGGTCGTTCAGCGCTTTAACAATGTTACTGCCAATCATGCCAGCGCCACCGGTTACGATAATCATATGCTTTGCCTTTAAAGAGTTGGGGGGAAACAGGAGGTTTCACCCACGAATGCCTATTATCATAACATTTCAGCCCGACGCAGGCAGCCAGATGACTCCGTAAGCGCTGCACAAATCCTGTCCGCAGCGTGAACTATGCTGCAAAACCGAGATATTGATGGCTGAAATGTCGTTGATTCGCTTTTCGATCAGTAATATGTGCCAAATATTTGCTATCTGAGGAGCATAATCATGTCCAATCAGTTTTATTCGCAAATCCGTCAACAGCTTGAGACAACACGGCAGGACGGATTGTTCAAACAAGAACGCACCATTACGTCGGCGCAGCAGGCAGAAATCGACGTTGCCAATAGCCCGCCCGTTATCAACTTTTGCGCCAATAACTATTTGGGTTTAGCTAATCATCCGGCATTGATCCAGGCGGCGAAAGACGGCATGGATTCGCACGGTTTTGGCATGGCCTCGGTGCGCTTTATCTGCGGCACGCAGGACATCCATCAGCAGCTGGAACACAAACTGGCTGAATTCCTTGGCATGGAAGACGCGATTCTGTTTTCGTCCTGCTTTGATGCCAACGGCGGCCTGTTTGAAACGCTGCTTAGTGCCGAAGACGCGGTTATTTCCGACGCCCTCAATCACGCCTCGATTATTGATGGCGTGCGTCTGTGTAAAGCGCAGCGCTATCGTTACGCCAACAACGACATGAGCGAGCTGCGTGCGCGTTTACAGGAAGCACGCGACAAAGGCGCACGCCACATTCTTATTGCCACCGACGGCGTGTTCTCGATGGATGGCGTGATCGCCAATCTGCAGGGCATTTGCGATCTGGCCGATGAGTTCGATGCGCTGGTGATGGTCGATGATTCTCATGCGGTGGGTTTTGTCGGTTCTGCCGGACGCGGCACGCACGAATATTGTGACGTGATGAATCGCGTCGACATTCTGACCGGCACGCTGGGCAAAGCGCTGGGTGGTGCATCGGGCGGCTACGTGGCAGCGAAGAAAGAAGTGGTTGAGTGGCTGCGTCAGCGTTCACGTCCGTATCTGTTCTCCAACTCGCTGGCACCGGCAATTGTTGCCGCCTCGCTGCGTGTGCTGGAGTTACTGAGTGAAGGCGACGGTTTACGCCAGCGCCTGTGGGAAAACGCCCGCTTCTTCCGCGAACAGATGACTGCCGCAGGCTTCACGCTGGCCGGCGCCGATCACGCCATCATCCCGGTAATGCTGGGCGATGCGAAAGTGGCGCAGCAGTTTGCCAGCCTGTTGCAGCAGGAAGGTATCTACGTCACAGGCTTCTTCTATCCGGTGGTACCGCAAGGTCAGGCGCGTATCCGTACGCAGATCTCTGCCGGACATACGCAGGCGCAGCTGGAAAACGCTGTGGCTGCCTTTACCCGTATTGGTCAACAGCTGGGCGTTATTTCAGGAGCAGGGAAATGAAAGCACTCGCCAAATTAAAAGCCGAAGAAGGTATTTGGATGGTTAAGGACGCGCCGATTCCCGAACCTGGCCATAACGACCTGCTGATTAAGATTCGTAAAACTGCTATCTGCGGCACCGACGTGCACATCTATAACTGGGATGACTGGTCGCGCAAAACCATTCCAGTGCCGATGATCACTGGCCACGAATATGTGGGTGAAGTGGTAGGAATGGGTCAGGAAGTTAAGGGTTTTGCTGTAGGCGATCGCGTTTCCGGTGAAGGCCATATCACCTGCGGCCATTGCCGCAACTGCCGCGCCGGACGCACGCATCTGTGCCGCAATACAGTAGGCGTTGGCGTCAATCGTCAGGGCTGCTTCGCCGAATATCTGGTGATCCCGGCGTTTAACGCCTTCAAAATCCCTGACAACATTTCTGACGAACTGGCGGCGATTTTCGATCCCTTCGGCAATGCGGTGCACACCGCGCTGTCGTTCGATTTGGTAGGCGAAGATGTGCTGATCTCTGGCGCCGGGCCGATTGGCATTATGGCGGCGGCGGTGTGTAAGCACGTCGGTGCGCGCCATGTGGTGATCACCGATATCAACGACTATCGCCTTGAACTGGCGCGCAAAATGGGTGTAACGCGTGCCGTGAACGTGGCGCAGGAGAATCTGCGTGACGTGATGAATGAGCTCGGCATGACCGAAGGTTTTGATGTGGGCCTGGAGATGTCCGGCGCGCCACCAGCGTTTCGCACTTTGCTGGAAGTGATGAACCACGGCGGCCGCATCGCGCTGCTCGGCATTCCGCCGGGCGAGATGTCCATCGACTGGAATCAGGTAATCTTCAAAGGCTTGTTCATCAAAGGCATCTACGGCCGTGAGATGTTCGAAACCTGGTACAAGATGGCAGCGCTGATTCAGTCCGGCCTCGATCTCACGCCGATCATTACCCATCGCTATCACATTGATGAGTTCCAGCAGGGCTTTGATGAGATGCGCTCAGGTCGATCCGGCAAAGTGGTGTTGAGCTGGGATTAACTTTTCTCCGGCCTGATGGCCGGAGAATTTTGATTAGTGAACTTATATGGCTAATCGCTTTTCAATACTCTTGTCCAGAATCATTTCGACACCCGCGACATAGTTTTCAATCGCGTAGCATTCGCGCACGCGTGATTCCGCAGTATCAATCAGACGCTGGCGCAAGCTTGCGTCTTGCCATAAAGCGGCAAGATGAACGCTTAATTGGTTAACATCGCCGTATTCAAAAATTAATCCAGTCTCATTGTGGTTAATTAACTCTGAGGTGCCCACGACATTCGAACCAATAACGGCCGTTTTCACCAGCATGGCTTCCAGCACTACGCGCGGTAAGCCTTCACTGCGCGAGGCGAGAATAAAGGCATCAAACGCTGTGAGGTAATCCAGCGGGTTGTTTTGAAAACCGGTAAAAACAACATTCGTTTCAATGTTTTCTTTACGTGCCAGCTGAACCAGATTTTCATGTTCCGGCCCGGAACCCACCACCACCATTTTCCATTTAGCTTCAGGATGCATGCGTTTAAATTGGCCTAGCGCCTGGAAAATATGATGATTCGCTTTACGTGTAATAAGGGATCCGATCGAGCCAAAAATAAAAGTATCGGGCGAATAAGCAAAGCGCTCGCGCACTTCCTCGCGATGCGGTAGCGCCTGATGAATATCAATCGCGTTTGACACGGTGAAGCAACGTTGCGCATCAACTCCGCTCTGGCGCAGAGTAAGGTTTACGCCATGCGAAACCGCGATAACGGCATCAACACGTTCATTAACCATCTCGACCAGCGCAGAGTTCATTTGCGGCTCAATGCGGCAGTGTTGAATCAGCGCAACCGGCATATCCTGCACAGCGCGATAGCCTTCAACATTGGTGCTGGGCTGATTATTCATATACAGCGCGTGATATTGCTCAGTCTGCAAAATTGATGAAATTTGTTGGGCGTTTGGCAACACACGCCATTTTTCATCAACCTGGTCAATCATCTGCTTCTTCAGCGAACGGTTAAAAATGAATAGCGCGCGTAACAGCTCTTTAGCGATTTTCGCCCATTTCGGCTGACGACGCTGGGCGATAAAAACCACCGGAATGCCAATCGAATTGAGAATTGACTCAATGGTTTCACTGTTGCCGCGAGAATAGTTGTTGTAGAAACAGCAGGTGATATCGAACCTCTGCCGATCAATGCGCTTGAGCAACTCGAGCATACTGTTGGTACCGCCGCCCCATTCGCGGCCGGTATCCAACAGCAGAATTTTTCTTCTCATTGAATTTCCTTTTCCCGATCTCAGAAGAGCTGCTTTATTGACTGAACCAATGGGCTTTGCACAATGCTTTCACTGATCAACTCAACGGCGTGGCTCTGCGGCACCGGCGGCAGCGGCTTGCCCGGTTTACACACGCCTGGCGCGCGGAAGCGTGGAGGCTGCGTTTTGGATGGCGGCGGAGTCGTGTCCTGATGCAGCGGCTCATTCAGTAACTGGCTTGGCCGCACTAACGTGATATCGGGTGGTAATGTCGGCAGCATCTGCTGCAGGACGCGCACCGTCGTAGGATGCGGATGACCAATGGCGATGGCATAACCATCGCGCTGCGCCAGTTTCACCGCGCGGGTAAACTGCGTGCGGATTGAAGCCTCATCCTGGCTATCGTCAAGGAATACGCGACGTTTCAGTACTTTAACGTTAGTGCCTTGCGCGGCCGGGATAGACTGACTGTTGCCAATCGTCATGCTATCGAGAAAGTAATAGTTGTAGTGATTGAGCACCTGCATCACTTTCTGCATGCCGGGCAAACTGGACGTCATTTTGCTGCCCATATGGTTATTCAGCCCGACGGCGTAAGGCACTTTGCCACTGGCTTCACGAATAATCCGTTCGATTTCCGTGCTGCTCATCTCTGGCGTCAGCGTGTCTTTCTCCAGCGGCTGTTTGCTCAGCGGCGCCATCGGCAGGTGAATCAGCACTTCGCGACCGCCCTGATGCGCTTTCGTCGCCATCTCACGCGCATGTGGCGCATTCGGCAGGACCGCAACGGAAATCGCGGTGGGCATCTGCAGTACTTTATTCTCTTCTTTTGGCCGATAACCGAAGTCGTCGATCACGATGGAGAGTTTTCCCGCATGGGCGGAAAGTGATAGAAACAGGCCGCACAGGGCGGCCGAGAGCTTAGAGGGTTGAAACAAAACTTATCTTCCTAACCACGGTAGTGGATTGACGGCCTGTCCCTGGCGTCGGATTTCAAAGTAGAGCGAAGGCGTGCCGCGGCCGCCGCTGGTGCCCACAAGGGCGATAGGCTGTCCTGCCTTCACCTGAGCACCCACGCTCACCAGTGCGCTTTGGTTGTAGCCATAAAGGCTCATATCACCTTTACCGTGTTCCAGAACCACAACCAGACCATAGCCTTGCAGCCAGTCGGCCATCAGTACGCGTCCATCTGCGATGGCTTTCACTTCGGTGCCTTCTGGCGCATCAACCACCAGACCTTTCCAGCGCAATTCGCCCTGCATCGATTCACCGAAGCGATGTTCAATGCGTCCACGTACCGGCCAAACCGCTTGCCCGCCGGGCTTGCCTAATCCTCCGGTACGCGCCATCAGCTCGCGCTCACTCTGCGTTGGCTGATAGCTTGATCCTTTGGCTTTCGCCTGTGCCTGACGTTGACGCACTTTTTCCGCCTCGCGCGCTTCCCGTTCGGCACGTTCACGCGCTTCACGCTCAGCCTTGGCGATTTTGCTCTGCAGTCGGCTTTCGTTCTCACGCATCTCAACCAGGTCAGCCTGATCTTTCTCCAGCGAGCTTTCCAGTACGGTGAGCGTTTTCTTACGCGCCGCGCTGGCCACTTCCAGCTTGCTTTGCTGCGTCTGTTGTTGAGTTAACAACGATTTTTGCTGGTCCTGTTTACCCCGCAATGATTGGCGCTGTTCCGCTAATTGCTGTTGGGTTTGCTTGAGATCGTCGATGTTTTTCTGGCGAGCGGCATTGAGATAGCCGAAATAGGCAAGAATACGCTCACTGCGCTGGGCTTCTTCGCCACCAAGCAGCAACTGTAGACCATTGTGCTGTCCCTGACGAAAGGCGGCATCAAGCTGTTGTGCCAGCAATTTTTCCTGCTGCGCTTGCTGCTTTTCTAACCGAGAAATAGAGGAGGTGACCTGCGCGATTTCACCCTCGAGCGTGCTGAGGCTGTTACGCGTTTCGCGTAGCTGACGGCTGGCCTGCGCAATCACTTTTTCCTGACTTTGCAGTTGATCCAACAGCTTACTGCGCTGCACTTTCTGTGCTTTAACGCTTTTCTCTTTCTCAGCGATATCCTGCTGAATGGACTTCAACTGCGTTTTACTGTCATCCGCACTGCGAGCGGCAGCAGGAAGTAATAATGTGCCTGCCAGAAGCAGACTCAGGGAGATTTCGGACCAGCGGAATGACAACGGAAGCGCAGTGCCGTTGTGACGGGTCCTTGTGTGTGTAACGGTCGCTTTTCCCTTCATAGTCGATAATTATTCCACGATGAACAGCCGCTTACCAGTTAGCCCGGCCGGGTTTTACTTTGTTAAAAATGTCTGTACCGAGCTTACCGGCATAAACTTTGTCTTAATTTTGGGATTAGAACACTTTTTTTGGAAAATGACGCACAAATCGTAACTCTGTCCCCTTAGCGACTGTACATGCGAAGTGGCGCAGGTATACTCAGAACCCTTGTTTTAGCTTATCAGCCCGGTTTGGAGTCGTTACCCCTCATGCAAGAAATTATGCAGTTTGCAAGCAATCACCCCATCCTCAGTCTGGCATGGGTCGCTTTACTCGTTCTCGTGATTGTGACCACCGTTAAAGGTATGTTCTCTAAAGTAAAAACCATCAGTCGTGGTGAAGCAACCCACCTGATTAACAAAGAGGACGCGGTGGTGGTAGACGTTCGTTCACGTGACGATTACCGCAAAGGACACATTTCTGGGGCTATCAACGTAGCGGCAGCAGACATCAAAAAAGAGAGCTTTGGCGAGCTGGAAAAGCACAAGTCACAGCACATAATTGTAGTTTGCGCGACCGGTCAAAGTGCGGGTGAATCTGCGGCGAAATTGAGCGCAGCGGGCTTCGAGAAAGTCTCCGTACTGAAAGATGGCGTGAGCGGCTGGAGTGGTGAGAATCTGCCACTGGTGCGCGGCAAATAACTTCTTTGAGGTAACCGTATGGCGAATGTAGAGATCTACACCAAAGTCACTTGTCCTTATTGCCACCGTGCAAAGGCGTTGTTGGATCAGAAAGGCGTGTCGTTCCAGGAGATTCCCATTGACGGGAACGCGGCGAAACGTGAAGAGATGATTCAACGCAGCGGCCGCACGACGGTGCCACAGATTTTTATTGATGCGCAGCACATTGGCGGCTGTGACGATCTTTACGCGCTGGATGGGCGTCAGGGACTTGATCCTCTACTCCAGGCATAACTTTTCGGTCAGACAATTTTAACTCACAGGATTTAGACACATGTCAGAGCAAAGCAACAGCGAAATGCAGTTCCAGATTCAACGTGTTTACACCAAAGATGTTTCTTACGAAGCGCCAAACGCACCGCAGGTATTCCAGAAAGAGTGGGAACCGGAAGTGAAGCTGGACCTGGACACCGCCTCTTCTCAGCTGGCTGATGGCGTTTTTGAAGTCGTTCTGCGTGTTACCGTAACCGCAACCGTTGGCGAAGAAACCGCATTCCTGTGCGAAGTGCAGCAGGCGGGTATTTTCACCATCAGCGGTATCGAAGGTACGCAGATGGCACATTGCCTCGGCGCGTACTGCCCGAACATTCTTTTCCCGTATGCACGCGAATGCGTAACCAGCCTTGTGTCTCGTGGTACTTTCCCGCAGCTCAACCTGGCGCCAGTTAACTTTGATGCGCTGTTCATGAACTATCTGCAGCAGCAAGGTGAAGGCGAAGCGCCACATCAGGATGCCTGATGACTACACTCAACGCTTCAATTAGCGTCATCGGTGCCGGCTCGTACGGCACCGCATTGGCCATTACGCTGGCCCGTAATGGCCATCCGGTTCTGCTCTGGGGCCACAATCCTCAAAGCGTGGCGCAGCTGCAAGCTGACCGCTGCAATGCCGCTTTCCTGCCCGATGTTCCTTTCCCTGATAATCTCGTTCCTGAAGCCGATCTGGCTAACGCTGTTAACGCCAGTCGCGATCTACTGGTCGTGGTGCCGAGCCATGTATTTGGCGACGTGCTGACGCAGCTTAAGCCGCATCTACGTGCCGATTCACGGATTGTCTGGGCGACCAAAGGACTGGAAAAAGAGACCGGCCGTTTGCTGCAGGATGTGGCGCGTGAAATCCTCGGCGATGCAATTCCGTTAGCGGTGATTTCCGGACCAACCTTTGCCAAAGAGCTGGCTGCTGGCATGCCTACGGCTATCGCACTGGCATCGACTGATGCGGAGTTCGCTGAAGACCTGCAGCAGAAGCTGCACTGCGGTAAAAGTTTCCGCGTCTACAACAATCAGGATTTCATCGGCGTGCAGTTAGGCGGCGCGGTGAAGAACGTGATTGCGATTGGTGCGGGGATTTCTGACGGCATTGGCTTTGGTGCCAACGCGCGTACCGCCTTAATCACGCGTGGCCTGACGGAAATGAGCCGTCTCGGCGCAGCGCTGGGAGCCGATGCCACCACCTTTATGGGCATGGCCGGTTTAGGCGATTTGGTGCTGACCTGTACCGATAATCAGTCGCGCAACCGTCGTTTCGGCATGATGCTGGGGCAAGGCGAGAGCGTAGACGATGCGCAACGCATTATCGGACAAGTTGTAGAAGGCTACAGAAACACCAAAGAAGTCAAAGCATTGGCCGCGCGTGTTGGCGTAGAAATGCCAATTACCGAGCAGATTTATCAGGTGCTCTATTGCGGAAAATCAGCGCGAGAGGCAGCATTGACTTTACTTGGCCGTGCAAGGAAGGACGAAAACAGCCAAAGCTGAAGCAGGATGCGCCAGCGTCACCACCTGTAGCGCCCCATCAGGCGCTTTTTTTATCGGGAGCAAACAGCAATGTCGTCTGAAGAGTTAGAACTGGTCTGGAACCATATCAAAGCCGAAGCCAGAGCCCTGGCCGACTGTGAACCGATGCTGGCCAGCTTTTACCATGCGACATTGCTTAAACACGAAAACCTCGGCAGTGCGCTCAGCTATATGCTCGCCAACAAGCTGGCGAACCCGATCATGCCAGCTATCGCCATCCGCGAAATCGTGGAAGAAGCCTACCGTGAAGACCCAGAGATGATTGTCTCCGCGGCCTACGATATTCAGGCTGTGCGTCAGCGTGACCCCGCCGTTGATAAATATTCCACGCCGCTGCTTTACCTCAAAGGCTTCCACGCCCTGCAGGCTTATCGCATTGGCAACTGGTTATGGAGAGAAGGTCGCCGCGCACTGGCGGTTTATCTGCAGAACGAAATCTCCGTCTCGTTTGCCGTGGATATTCACCCGGCGGCGCGCATTGGTCGCGGCATCATGCTTGACCACGCCACCGGCATTGTTATCGGCGAAACGGCCATCATCGAAAATGATGTTTCGATCCTGCAATCGGTGACGCTCGGCGGTACCGGTAAAACCAGCGGCGATCGCCATCCGAAAATCCGTGAAGGTGTGATGATTGGCGCGGGTGCCAAGATTTTGGGCAACATTGAAGTGGGGCGCGGTGCGAAAATCGGTGCTGGTTCCGTTGTCCTGCAGCCCGTACCGCCGCATACCACGGCGGCCGGCGTGCCAGCGCGCATTGTCGGTAAACCGACCAGCGATAAACCGTCGATGGATATGGATCAGCACTTCAACGGCGCGGGCTTTGAGTACGGCGACGGCATCTAGCCTTTGATCAGTGCGCCAGCATAATCGAGCTGGCGCCACGCTTCATACACGACCACAGAAACCGCATTAGACAAATTCATGCTGCGGCTTTCCGCCATCATCGGAATACGGATTTTCTGCTCAGCGGGTAGCGCGTTGAGGATATCTGCGGGTAAACCACGACTCTCCGGACCAAACACCAAATAATCACCCTTTTGATAACTCACTGCGCTGTGCGCAGGCGTTCCTTTGGTGGTGAGCGCGAACATGCGCTGAGGCGCTTCCGTCGCCAGAAATGCCGCGTAATTGGCGTGTTTTTTTAAGGCGGTATATTCGTGGTAATCCAGCCCGGCGCGGCGCAGGCGCTTATCATCCCAGGCAAAGCCCAGCGGTTCAATCAGGTGTAACTGGAAACCGGTATTTGCGCACAAGCGAATGATGTTGCCGGTATTTGGCGGAATTTCAGGTTCAAATAAGACAATGTTTAGCATAAGGCCCCCAGAAACGAGGGCCGAAGCATAACAAATTATTGACGGGCGGAGTACAGCGGCAGCCACAGCGTAAGGCGTAAACCCCCGAGAGGGCTGTCATCGGCTTTGACCCAGCCGCGATGCTGCTGGATGGCCGTTTCGACGATCGCCAGGCCCAATCCGGTGCCGCCTGATTCACGATCGCGCGCCTCATCGGTGCGGTAAAACGGGCGGAAAATCTGCTCGCGATCTTCTGGGCTGACGCCCGGACCATCATCATCGACGTGGATGGTAATGCCTTCGATATCCACCGAGAAGCTGACGCTGATATGCGAATTCGAATAGCGCAGCGCATTACGCACGATATTCTCCAGCGCACTCTCCAGCGCATGTGGATTACCGTACAGCGGCCACGGGCCAGGCGGATAAGGCACTTCCATTAGTTTGCCCATCTGCTCGGCTTCAAATTTGGCATCTTCCAGCACGCCGTTCCACAGCTGGTTGGCCTTCATTGCCTCGCTAACCAGCGCGTTATTGTGCTGAGTGCGCGACAGCACCAGCAAATCGTTAATCATGCCATCAAGACGCTGCGCTTCCGTTTCGATGCGCTGCAGCTCTTTGCCTTCACCATTACGGCGACGCAGTAACGCGGTTGCCAGCTGCAAGCGAGTCAACGGTGTACGCAGTTCATGGCTGATATCTGATAGCAAACGCTGTTGCGCTGTCATCATGCGTTCGAGCGCGCTCACCATTTGGTTGAAACTCGAACCCGCGGCCAGAAACTCTTGTGGCCCCGATTCCAGTTCCGGATGCTGACGTAAATTGCCGCTTGCCACTTCATCCGCCGCATATTTAAGTTTGCGGGCGGGACGAGCCAGGCTCCACGCCAGCCACAGCAACAGTGGCGAGCTGATCAGCATGGTGACAATGAGCAGCAGTAGCGGGCGGTCAAACAGCAGATTGACGAAATCCAGCTGTGAGCTGGTGGCAGGACGAATCAGGTAGAGCTGATAGTTGTCTTCGCCATCGCGAACCGCGAAAGGCCCAACCATTTCAACGCGACCATACTTTTTCTTTTGTGGGTGGTCGGCGTTATCCGACTGCCCAATAAAGTTGCGGATGATCTGCATTTCATTGTGCTGCGCGCCAATCACCCGGCCTTCGCTGGTAACCAATAACAAGCGCTGGCCGGGCGGCGCCCATTTGTCGATGGAGCGGAACAGGCGACGCCACCACATTAAGTCGTTTGGCGGATCCTGTGATAGCTCCGCTTCAACGTGCTGTTCAATCATGGTGCCCTGACGCTGCTCGCTTTCCAGTAATGCGGTCATCTGGCGCGAATCGAGTTTGGGCACCATTAAAACCAGCATCAACACCAACGCTAGCGTGAGCCAGAAGATGGCGAAGATGCGGGTGGTTAAACTTCCAATCATGATGCCGAAACCATCAGATAGCCGCGTCCGCGCAGGGTTTTAAACCACGGATGACCATCACGACGTTCCGGCAATTTACGACGCAGATTAGAAATGTGCATATCAATAGCGCGGTCAAACGGCGTCAGTCGTTTGCCTAAAACTTCCTGACTAAGGTGTTCACGCGATACCACCTGACCCAGATGCTGTGCCAGCAAATAGAGCAGGGTGAATTCGGTACCGGTGAGATCCAAAGTCTCGCTATCAAAGCTGGCTTCCTGACGACCCGGATTCAGGCGCAGGCAGTCGACTTCCAGCGTCGGTGAGCTGTTATCGTGCTGCTGTTGCTGCTCGCTCCAGTTTGAACGGCGCAAAATGGCACGAATACGCGCCACCAGTTCGCGATCGTTAAACGGTTTAGGCAGATAGTCATCTGCGCCCAATTCAAGGCCCAGAACGCGGTCCAGTTCGCTGCCACGTGCAGTCAGCATAATGACCGGAGTTTGGTGCTGTTGGCGTAGTTCTTTCAACGTGTCGATACCGTTCTTCTTCGGCATCATTACATCAAGCAATAACAAGTCCACGGTGTTGTCTAGCAGGTTAAGCGCCTGCTCACCATCGCTTGCCACAATGACTTCAAAACCTTCCATCTCAAGCAGTTCTTTAAGCAGCGAAGTTAATTCGCGGTCGTCATCAACCAACAGGATTTTATTCATTTTTTATTGCCCTCCGCAGGCAAAATACCGTGTTCCTTGACTTGCAATCCAACGCTTTACGTAGTTTTACACCCCCTGACGGATGTTTGCAGCCACCGCCGTACACTGGCTCTCGTTGAATCGCAAAACGGAACGAACTGGGAGTTAACGATGCGCTACTTAACCGCCGTCGTCATTGCCTCAGCGATGGTTCTCAGTCACGCCAGCGCCGAAGCAGCAGACACGACGACGATTGACGAGATGCATCCGAACAGCGGATTGACGACAGGCAGTATGACGCAAAATCCGCAAAGCTACATGTTCGATGGCATTGAGCTGACTGAACAACAGCGGCAACAGATGCGAGACCTGATGCAGCAAGCGCGACACGAACGCCCAACAATCAGCGTTCAAGATATAGAAACTATGCATGACCTTGTGATTGCAGACAAATTTAACGAATCGGCTATTCGACAGCAGGCAGAGAAACAAGCCCGCGCAGCGATAGAACAGCAAGTCGAGATGGCTCGGGTTCGTAATCAGATGTACCACCTGCTAACGCCTGCACAGCAAGCGACATTGCAGAAAAATTATGAGCGACGATTGGCTGAAGTTCGTCGACTCTCAGGATTGCAGCCATCATCACCGCTGCAAGCAGTGAGTAGTACCAGCAGTAACCAGTAACATAGTATCCCTGTTTTCCTTGCCATAGACACCATCCCTGTCTTCCCCCGCATGATGCGGGGGTTTTTTTTGCCTGTCATTTCTCTCTAACATCATTGTCTTAAAATTCAATCACGCAGCACGCTTCTGCCGATGATAAACTTTAGCCATCTTGAGACCTAAAGGCCGCACCCATAAAGCGTGCGACCCGGCGAGGCATAGCATGGATTCTTCCTATGCAAAGTTAGTCAATCGGGCGGCGTTAGCGGCGACTACGCTGGCGACGCTACTGTTAATCGTGAAAATTTTTGCCTGGTGGCACACCGGTTCAGTCAGCATGTTGGCGGCGTTAGTGGATTCATTGGTCGATATCGCCGCTTCTCTCACCAACTTGCTGGTGGTGCGCTATTCATTGCAGCCGGCCGATGACGATCACACCTTCGGCCATGGTAAAGCCGAATCACTGGCCGCGCTGGCGCAAAGCATGTTTATCTCCGGCTCGGCGCTGTTTCTGTTTCTCACCGGTATTCAGCATCTGGCATCGCCTGAAACCTTACATGCGCCGCTGGTGGGCATTGTGGTTACGGTGATTGCGCTGTTTTCAACCCTGACATTGGTTGCCTTCCAGCGCTGGGTGGTGCGTCGCACGCGCAGCCAGGCGATTCGGGCGGACATGCTGCACTATCAATCTGATGTGGTGATGAACGGCGCAATATTGGTCGCCCTCGGTTTGAGCAGCTATGGTTTTGTACGGGCGGATGCATTGTTTGCGCTCGGCATCGGCGTTTACATTCTCTATAACGCGTTGCGGATGGGCTATGACGCGGTACAGGCGCTGCTAGACCGCGTACTGCCCGAGCATGAAACGCAGGAGATTATCCGTGTGGTGACCAACTGGCCGGGTGTACGTGGCGCACATGCATTGCGCACACGGCAATCGGGCCCTACGCGTTTTATCCAGCTGCATCTGGAGATGGAAGATCAGTTGCCGTTGGTGCAGGCGCATCAGGTGGCCGATCAAATTGAGCAGGCATTACTAAAGAAGTTTCCCGGCTCAGACGTGATCATCCATCAAGATCCCTGCTCTGTTGTGCCGAGCAATCAACACGGCTTTTTTCAAGGTTAGCGATTTAAAATCATGCAATTACACAAAAAAAGTGACGTAACGCTAACAACTCTGTAAAAAATTAGCGAAAACTTGTCTGACCTGAATCAATTCAGCATCAAGCCTTTGATATACTATTCTGCAACTATTAAGCCATGCGATCGCGAGCTGGTCCACGCCGGACACATGGCAGGAATAATCCTTAGTTTTTGAACAATCCAGAGGTTGTCATGATCAAAAAAATCGGAGTACTGACCAGCGGCGGCGACGCCCCAGGCATGAACGCAGCCATTCGCGGAGTTGTACGTTCCGCGCTGAGTGAAGGACTGGAAGTTTTTGGTATTTACGACGGCTATCTGGGATTGTACGAAGATCGCATGATCAACCTCGACCGCTACAGCGTGTCAGACATGATCAACCGTGGCGGCACCTTCCTCGGTTCCGCACGTTTCCCAGAATTCCGCAACGATGAAGTGCGCCAGACCGCGATTGATAACATGAAAAAGCGCGGCATTGATGCGCTGGTGGTTATCGGCGGTGATGGTTCTTACATGGGTGCGAAGCGCCTGACCGAAATGGGCTTCCCATGCATCGGCTTGCCGGGCACCATCGATAACGACGTAGCAGGCACCGATTACACCATTGGCTACTTCACTGCGTTGGAAACTGTAGTTGAAGCGATTGACCGTCTGCGCGACACCTCATCTTCTCACCAGCGCATCTCCATCGTAGAAGTGATGGGCCGTTACTGCGGCGATTTAACGCTGGCGGCAGCGATTGCCGGCGGTTGTGAGTTCATCGTGCTGCCTGAAATCCCCTATACCCGTGAAGAGCTGGTTTCAGAGATCAAAGCGGGCATCGCCAAAGGTAAAAAACACGCCATCGTGGCGATTACCGAGCACATCTGCGATATCGACGATCTGGCGCACTTCATCGAAGCTGAAACCAAACGCGAAACCCGCGCCACCGTTCTTGGTCACATTCAGCGTGGCGGCGCACCTTGTGCCTATGACCGCATCCTGGCATCGCGCATGGGTTCTTACTCCATTGAGCTGCTGCTGCAAGGTTATGGCGGCCGCTGCGTCGGTATTCAGAATGAGAAGATGGTGCATCACGACATCATCGACGCGATTGAAAATATGAAGCGTCCATTCAAACGCGACTGGCTGGATACCGCGAAAAAACTTTACTAATTCCCTATCGAGGCGCGACGCAATTCGCGCCTTTTTAATGCCTGCTCATATTCCCTCCAGTTATAACAGCTTATTTTTAATTCTTTAATCCGTGGATAACTTTGTGTCAGTCTTGTTCTATAACGACCTCGGGAGAGCAAGCAATGAATAAGTGGAGTATTGGTGTCACCCTGTTACTGGCTTCAACCAGTGTTCTGGCAAAAGATATTCAGCTGTTAAACGTCTCTTACGATCCAACCCGTGAGCTGTACGAACAGTACAACAAAGCGTTTAGCGCGCATTACAAGCAGGAAACCGGCGACAACGTGGTAATTCGCCAGTCGCACGGCGGTTCCGGTAAACAAGCGACCTCAGTGATCAATGGCATCCGTGCTGATGTGGTTACGCTGGCGCTGCAATCTGATGTCGATGCTATTGCTGACCGTGGTCGTATCAATAAAGATTGGATTAAACGTCTGCCGGACAACTCCGCGCCATACACCTCGACCATCGTGTTCCTGGTGCGTAAAGGCAACCCGAAAGGCATTCATGATTGGCCGGATCTGATCAAACCGGGCGTTTCCGTCATCACGCCAAACCCGAAAACCTCGGGCGGCGCACGTTGGAACTATCTGGCTGCATGGGGCTGGGCGCTGGATCAGAACCATGGCGATCAGGCCAAAGCGCTGGCTTACGTCAAATCGCTGTTTAAGAACGTAGAAGTACAGGATTCCGGTGCACGCGGTGCGACTAACACCTTCGTAGAACGCGGCATTGGCGATGTGCTGATTGCGTGGGAAAACGAAGCCTATCTGGCGGTAGATAAGCTGGGTAAAGACAAGTTTGAAATCGTCACCCCAAGTGAATCGATTCTGGCGGAGCCAACGGTTTCAGTGGTTGATAAAGTGGTTGACGAGCAGGGCACCCGTAAAGTGGCCGAAGATTACCTCAAATACCTCTACTCGCCGGAAGGTCAGACCATCGCGGCAGAAAATTTCTACCGTCCACGTGATGAAGCCGTTGCGAAGAAATTTGCCAATAAATTCGCGCCGGTAAAACTGTTCACTATCGACAGCAAGTTTGGTGGCTGGACGCAAGCCCAGAAAACCCACTTCGCTGATGGCGGCAGCTACGATCAGGTGATGAAGCCATAACGAATGAAAAACGGCCAGCGAGAATGCTGGCCGTTTTGTTTTAGTCCGTGACTTTCATCATCTGCCAGGCGAGGATGCTGGCAGGTGATGAGCAGAGGAATCGGGCTATGCAGGGCAGTCGTCGTACCCTGAAGTTACTTACCGCATTATTGGTGCTGTTGATTGTCGGACTGATCGCCGGCGCCATCCATTTCCATAAAAACTCCAACGCCTTGTGGCAGATTATCAGCGAAAAATGCGTGCCGAATGTGGCGGCGACGGGTAAACCCGCGCCATGCCAGCAGGTGAACAGCGAGCAGGGTTACGTCACGTTGAAAGATCTCAACGGTCCGTTGCAGTATCTGCTGATGCCGATCGAAAAAATCACCGGCATGGAAAGTCCGATCCTTCTTGAACCCGCGACGCCGAATCTATTTGCCGAGGCCTGGCAACAGCGCGCATTACTGGCGCAAAGGCACGGCGCGCCGATTCCAGATAGCGCGCTGTCGCTGGCCATCAATGCGCAATACGGGCGTACGCAAAATCAGCTGCATATTCATATTTCCTGTCTGCGGCCGGATGTGCGTCAGCAGCTGGATGCGCTGGCACCGAGGCTGAACGTGAAGTGGCAGAGTGAAACGCTGCGTAAGCATCGTTATCTGGTGCGGTCGATTTCTAAGGAAGAACTGGCGCAGCAGAGTGCGTTTATCCGTCTGGCGGATGAAGTGCCGCATGCGCGCACCGAGATGGGGAAATACGGGTTGGCTCTGGCACAATTGCCGGATGGCCGTTTAGCGCTGTTGGCGCTGGAGCGTAACTGGCTGAAACTGAACAGCGGCTCGGCGGAAGAGTTGCAGGATCATAAATGCAGCATATTGCCGCAATAATCGTTGAGGCGATAACCAGGTGCGCATGAATGCGCACCCTACAAAACCGACGTACGGCTCCATTTGTCGTAGGGTCGCCATTGATGGCGACCAATAAAAAAGGCGGCTAATCAGCCGCCTTTTTCTGCATCGAAAACGAGAACTTACGCGTTTTTCGCTGCTGCTGCCGCTTTCACGATCACCGCAAAAGCATCCGCTTTCAGTGAAGCACCGCCAACCAGCGCGCCATCGATATCTGGCTGGGTGAACAGCTCAGCGGCGTTTTTGTCGTTGACCGAGCCGCCGTACTGAATGATCACTTGCTGTGCGATAGCTGCATCTTTCTTCGCGATATGGTCACGAATGAATTTGTGCACCGCCTGAGCCTGCGCTGGAGTGGCTGATTTGCCGGTACCGATAGCCCAAACTGGCTCGTAAGCGATCACTGCGCCTTCGAACGCTGCAGCGCCCTGAGTTTCCAGCACGGCGTCGATCTGGCGTGCGCACACTTCTTCGGTTTTGCCCGCTTCGTTTTCTGCATCAGTTTCACCGATGCACAGAACCGGCACCAGGCCAGCTTCTTTCACTACGGCAAATTTCTTCGCGATGAACTCGTCGCTCTCTTTGTGGTAGGTGCGGCGCTCAGAGTGGCCGATGATGATGTATTTCGCGCCAACGTCTTTCAACATGTCTGCGGAAGTTTCGCCAGTGAATGCGCCAGACAGATTAACGTCAACGTTCTGAGCACCCAGAGCAATGTGGCTACCGGAAATGGCGTGCTTCGCCAGGTCCAGATAGATGGCTGGCGGTGCAATCGCGACGCCACAGCCATCAACACCAGACAGCTCTTTGCGCAGGCCTTCAATCAGCTCTTTAGTGATCTGCTTGCTACCGTTCAGTTTCCAGTTACCCATAACCAGTGGATGTCGCATTCTTTCCTCCGCATAACGCGATTCATGAAATAGCGCTGCCATCGGGCAGCGATGTCTGCGAGACAGTATAGAGATCAAATGCGTTGCTGGCTTTGCTTTTCGTCATTTTTGCCGGTGCGATCAGGGCGTCGCGAGCGCCAGTTTTATCGGCTCAACGGCGAAGGTCAAACCCTTGTCGCCATTGTCCGCCACCACGAAACGCAAGGCACCTTCGGTGCGGGCAAAATAGCGTGCACCTTTACCGGCGCTCAGCAGGGAATCGAGTTTTTTACGCCCATCTTCGGACGATAAGCCGGGGATGAAGAAGCGCAGCAGGGCGGTCATGTAATCCATGGCGCG
Source organism: Enterobacter sp. Sphag1F (assembly GCF_014193275.1). Classification (NCBI taxonomy): domain Bacteria; kingdom Pseudomonadati; phylum Pseudomonadota; class Gammaproteobacteria; order Enterobacterales; family Enterobacteriaceae; genus Enterobacter; species Enterobacter sp. Sphag1F. Next base: position 81,064 of record NZ_JACHZD010000010.1, read on the forward strand.
TGCCTGCGCGGCTTTCATATCGGGGCCGGGAACCGGCAGCCAGGTGATTTGCAGAGTTTTGATTTTGCCGGTGCCTTGCTCCAGCGCCGTTGAGGCATACAGCGTTTCGCTGATTTTGCTGGCGGCACGCGTCAGGTTGCTTTTATCGCCGCGATTATCAATAGCGCGATATTCCTGCAGCAGTTCATTGGGATTGGCCGCGTTGTACTTCTCACGGAACTGAGCAACGGTCATATCGAAGGTCGGCGCACCCGCGAGCAGATAGGGCGCAGCAGGCAGATGATCGCTACGATCTAACGTGGGGGCATCCTCCGCCCAGACGGGAAATGTCAGTGCGAGGCCAAGCAGCAGCGCGACTGGCAGGTTGTTCATTGCTTCGGCCCTAAATCATTCACTTAGCCCACGATTAGAACGGTTTTTACCGGGCAAAGTCAAAACCCACACTGGGAAAAATCTCACATTCTTTGTGCCGCGCCGATTACCAGTAATGCTCGCTGGTCATATGGCCGGGTTTACGTTTGAAATGTTTACGCATCTCACGCGTGTCTTTCAGTAATTGCTGGGTATCGCGCACCATTTGTGGATTGCCGCACAGCATCACATGGCTGGTTTCTGCCGTCAGCGGCAAGCCGACGGCTCGCTCCAGTTCTCCGCTTTCAATCAATTGCGGTACGCGACCGTGTAGCGAACCGGCGATCTCTTCGCGGCTGACTACCGTTTGAATGTGCAATTTGCCCTGATAGCGCTGCTGCAGCTCTTGCATCAAAGGCAGGAAGCTCAGGTCATCGGCGAAACGCGCGGCGTGCACCAGTACAATATTGTCGAAACGATCCAGATCTTCGCCCTGTTGCAGAATCGATAAATAGGGGCCGATCGCCGTGCCGGTCGCCAGCATCCACAGCGTTTGGCAGTCTGGAATTTCGTCGAGTACAAAGAAACCCGCCGCCTCTTTGGTGATCATCACCTGCTCGCCAGGCTGCAACGCCTGCAAACGCGGACTCAGTTTGCCTTCCGGCACCGTGACCAGATAAAACTCCAGCAGCGAATCCTGCGGCGCATTGACGTAAGAATAGGCGCGCTGCACGCGCTCACCGTCAATTTCCAGTGCCAGCTTGGCAAACTGTCCCGCAGTAAAGGTATCAATCGGTGCTTCGACGCGCAGGCTGAACAGTGCATCGGTCCAGTTTTTTACTTCTTTAACTTCAGCATTGATCCACTCAGCCATGCTAACTCCTTAGTGTTGAATATTCAGGCACATGATTATCATCGTTATCCATCCGGAAAATTTCCAGCCCTGCGCCCAGCAAAGGGCTCTCAGCGACAAACGCAGCGCACAGATCAGCAACTGTAGCGGGCAGTTTACAATCTGGACTATCAACTTGACGGCTTAAGACATACAGCTTTGTCCGCGCCTCTCGATTTGTCACTGAATCCTGATATTTTTGCCGCCATAAATCCGAGGCGGCTTGTTTTGTGCTGCTTATTCTTTGTTTCTCAGGCAGACATTTTGTTCCATGTTGATAAGTAAAACGCAAAATCGCTTTCTGTTATTCATGCTGATCGTGCTGGTGGCGGTCGGGCAGATGGCGCAAACCATCTATGTGCCAGCGATGGCCAACATGGCCGAAACGCTCAATGTGCGCAGCGGCGCGATCCAGCAGGTGATGGCCGCCTATCTGATGACCTACGGTGGATCGCAGTTGATCTACGGTCCGCTCTCGGACAGTTTTGGCCGCCGTCCGGTGATCCTGATTGGCATGACGATCTTTGCCGTCGGCGCGTTGATCGCCATGTTCGCGCCCTCGCTCGATATTCTGGTGCTCGGCAGTGCGGTGCAAGGTTTAGGGACCGGCGTCGCGGGCGTGATGGCGCGCACCATGCCGCGCGATCTCTATTCCGGCATCGCCCTGCGTCAGGCGAACAGCCTGCTGAATATGGGCATTCTGGTGAGTCCGCTGCTGGCGCCGGTGATTGGTGCACTGCTGACGCATCTTTTTGGCTGGCACGCCTGTTTCGCCTTCCTGCTGCTGCTGTGCGTCGGCGTCACCGCCTCGATGGCGCGCTGGCTGCCGGAAACGCGCCCTGTTGATACGCCCGCCACGCCGTTCCTGCGCCGTTATGCCACTTTGCTGAGCGACGGCAACTTCGTACGTTATCTGCTGCTGCTGATTGGCGCGCTGGCCGGTATCGCGGTGTTTGAAGCCAGCTGCGGCGTGCTGATGGGCGGCGTACTGGGGCTGGATGGATTAACCGTCAGCATCCTGTTTATCCTGCCGATTCCGGCGGCGTTCTTTGGCGCCTGGTTTGCTGGACGCGAGCAGAAATCCTGGCACACGCTGATGTGGTACGGCGTGAACAGCTGCCTGTTGGCTGGATTATTGATGTGGGTTCCCGCCTGGTTTGGCGTGATGAACATCTGGACGCTGCTGGTGCCGGCTGCGCTGTTCTTCTTCGGCGCGGGCATGCTGTTTCCGTTGGCAACCTCGGGTGCGATGGAGCCGTATGCGTGGCTGGCGGGCAGCGCAGGTGCGTTAATCGGAGGCTTACAGAATCTCGGTTCCGGCGTGGTGGCGTGGCTTTCTGCACTGTTGCCACAGCACGATCAATCCAGCCTTGGCATGCTGATGTTCGTGACGTCGCTGGTGATGTTACTGTGCTGGTGGCCGCTCTCTCGTCATCCGGAGAGCGGCAAGCAGGCGATTACAGGATAAATTGATGCAGCGCCGCGTCTTTGCGATCCAGATAGTGGATTGACTGGATGCGGCGAATGGTGCGCGATTTGCCGCGCACCAGCAGGGTTTCGCTGGTGGCGATGTTGCCGTTACGCGTGATGCCTTTCAGCAAATCGCCGGTGGTGATGCCGGTGGCAGCGAAGATAACGTTGTCGTTGCGCGCCATCTGATCCAGCTTCAGCACCTGACCGGCTTCAATGCCCATCTCGGCGCAGCGTTGCAGTTCATTCTCGCCGAGGCGACGATTCTCTTCGCTATCGCCTTTCACTTCGTGACGCGCCAATAAACGCGCCTGCATGTCGCCGTCCATCGCGCGAATGACTGCCGCCGACACCACACCTTCCGGTGCGCCGCCGATACCGTACATCACATCCACTTCGCTATCCGGCATACAGGTCAGAATCGAGGCCGCGACATCGCCATCCGGGAAGGAGAACACGCGCACGCCGAGCTGCTGCAGTTGGGCAATCACCGCATCGTGACGTGGCTTGGCCAGAATCGATACCGTTAACTGGCTGAGCGGTTTGCCCAATGCCAGCGCGATGTTTTTCAGGTTGATATCAAGCGGCAGATTGAGGTCGATGGCGCCACGTGCGCCCGGTCCAACAATCAGCTTTTCCATGTACATATCAGGTGCGTGCAGGAAGCTGCCTTTGTCTCCCACCGCCAGCACCGCCAGCGCATTGGCCTGGCCCATCGCCGTCATGCGCGTGCCTTCGATCGGATCGACCGCGATATCCACGGCATCGCCACGGCCGGTACCGACTTTTTCACCGATATACAGCATCGGCGCTTCGTCGATTTCGCCTTCGCCAATCACAATCTGACCGTCGATATCGATGGTGTTGAGCATAATGCGCATGGCGTGAACGGCTGCGCCGTCGGCCGCATTTTTATCGCCGCGTCCTAACCAGTGATAGCCCGCCAGAGCGGCGGCTTCGGTCACGCGGGAAAATTCAATCGCGAGTTCTCGTTTCATGGTGGCACCTGATAAAAAACAGGCAGGCAGTTTAACACAGCGGGGAAACGTGGCAGGGGAAAAACCCGCGGCAGGGCGCCGCGGGTTAGCAGGATTTTACTCTTCGTCTTCCCACGCTTTGGCGCGAGCGACCGCTTTCTTCCAGCCGGCGTAACGGACGTTACGTTCGGTGGTTTCGATGCTTGGGCGGAACTCACGCTCAATCACCGCTTTAGCGCGAACTTCTTCCAGATCGTTCCAGAAGCCAACCGCTAAGCCCGCCAGATAAGCCGCACCCAGCGCCGTGACTTCACGCACTTCCGGACGCTCAACGCGCGTGCCGAGAATGTCAGACTGGAACTGCATCAGGAAGTTGTTGGCAACCGCACCACCATCCACGCGCAGTGATTGCAGGCGGGTGCCAGCATCGTTCTGCATCGCTTCCAGTACGTCGCGCGTCTGATAAGCAATCGACTCCAGCGTGGCACGGATGATGTGGTTGGCGTTAGCACCGCGCGTCAGGCCGAAAATCGCGCCACGTGCATACGGATCCCAATACGGCGCACCCAAACCGGTGAAGGCAGGCACCATATACACGCCGTTGGTGTCTTTCACTTTCAACGCGAAGTATTCAGAGTCGGTTGAATCGCTGATCAGCTTCATCTCATCACGCAGCCACTGAATCGACGCGCCACCGATAAACACCGCACCTTCCAGCGCATAGTTCACTTCGCCGCGTGGGCCGCAAGCGATGGTGGTCAGCAGGCCATGCGTTGAAGTCACAGCTTCGGTGCCGGTGTTCATCAGCATGAAGCAGCCGGTGCCGTAAGTGTTTTTCGCCATACCCGGCTGTACGCACAGCTGGCCATACAGCGCCGCTTGCTGGTCACCCGCGATACCGGCGATTGGAATACGCGTACCGCCTTTACCACCAATGTTGGTCTGGCCGTACACTTCAGAAGAGCCTTTCACTTCTGGCAGCATTTCACGCGGGATATCGAGGATCTCCAGCATGCGATCATCCCACTCCAGCTTGTGGATGTTGTACATCATGGTACGTGAGGCGTTGGTGTGATCGGTGACGTGCACACGTCCCTGCGTCATTTTCCAAATCAGCCAGGTATCAACGGTACCGAACAGCAGTTCGCCGCGTTTGGCACGGTCACGCGCGCCTTCCACGTTATCCAGAATCCACTTCACCTTGGTGCCTGAGAAGTACGGGTTAATCACCAAACCGGTGGTGTGCTGGATATACTCTTCCAGGCCCTCTTTCTTCAGCTTGTTACAGTAATCTGCGGTGCGTGGATCCTGCCAGACGATGGCGTTGTAAACCGGTTTGCCGGTCTCTTTATCCCAGACGATGGCGGTTTCACGCTGGTTGGTGATACCAATCGCCGCGATTTGATCGGAGTTAATGTCGGCGTGTGCCAGCACTTCAACCAGCGTTGAGCTTTGTGACGCCCAGATATCCATTGGGTCATGTTCAACCCAACCCGCTTTCGGGTAGATCTGGGTAAATTCGCGCTGAGAAACCGCGACGATGTTGGCATCATGATCAAGCACCACGGCGCGTGAGCTGGTTGTGCCCTGATCGAGTGCAACTATATATTTTTTATCAGTAGTCATTGTGCTTTCCTGATGTGGTATCGATGAAACTTACGCTTTACGCTGCTGAGCGCGCGCAACCGGTTTTTCTGCTGTGCTGGCTTCCGCGACGTTAACTGGCAGATGGCGGCCAATCAGCGAACGGTAACCAAAGGCTCCGAGGCAAGCACCGACCAGCGGGCCAAAAATCGGAACCAGGAAGTAAGGAATATCTTTGCCACCGGTGAAGGCAACGTTGCCCCAGCCAGCGAAGAAGGCGAACAGTTTTGGACCGAAGTCACGCGCCGGGTTGAGTGCGAAGCCGGTCAGTGGACCCATTGAGCCACCGATTACCGCGACCAGCAAACCAATCAACAGCGGAGCCAGTGGACCACGCGGTACACCGTTGCCGTCATCGGTCAGCGCCATGATCACCGCCATTAATACCGCTGTAATCACCATCTCAACCAGGAACGCCTGAGCGACGCTGATGTGCGGGTTCGGGTAGGTAGAGAAGATACCGGCCAGATCGAGGCTTTCAACGCTGCCGCGCACCATTTGATGGCCCGCTTCATAATCAAAGAACAGATTGTAGTAGAGACCGTAAACCAACGCGGCAGCGCAGAACGCGCCGGCAACCTGCGCCAGAATATAGGGAACAACTTTACGACCTTCGAAATTAGCGAACAGGCACAGCGCGACGGTAACGGCTGGGTTAAGATGCGCACCAGAAACGCCTGCGCTTAGATAGACTGCCATGGAGACGGCTAAACCCCAGATAATACAAATTTCCCACTGACCGAATGACGCACCGGCCAGTTTCAGTGCAGCTACACAGCCTGCACCAAAGAAGATAATCAAACCTGTACCGAGAAATTCAGCGATGCACTGACCTTTTAGTGTGTTAGTTGTCTGACTCATAATGGCATTCCTGAAGCGAGGTTAAATTTTATCAGTTTTTGTTCTCATCCATGAGTCGCCCAGCTATCAATGTAGGGTTGATGTGAATTTATCGTTAACGAGCATAAACGAGAAATAGCGAAATTGAAAACTGTGTACTCCATCATAAAAATGCGCGTTTTCGCGTCTTTTGCGTTGCTTTAAGACCCATTTTTCCCGCTTTGCTGGTCGATGCTGATGTGATCGCGCACACAGATGCGCGAAGATGCGCATTTTTTTTAGGCATAGACTGAAAAGTGTTACAGACTGCCCTCGCAAGCCTTGTGCCACTGGACTTGCTGGGTTCGGCTACATACAATCGAGTCATCGTGGCTGAGCGCACCATAATAAGGCATGCACTAGCCCCATCAACGCCTTGCAAGATTTAGGAGAGGTCAGAAAGATGTCATTTGAAGTGTTCGAGAAACTGGAAGCGAAAGTACAGCAGGCGATTGATACCATCACTCTGCTGCAGATGGAAATTGAAGAGCTGAAAGAGCAAAACAATACGCTGAAAAACGAAGTCAGCCAGGCTTCAGGCAACCAGGATGCGCTGGTGCGTGAAAATCAGCATCTGAAAGAAGAGCAGCATGTCTGGCAGGATCGTCTGCGGGCACTGCTGGGAAAAATGGAAGAAGTTTAAGCGTCGATGCTTAAACCAACGGGTGCCGCGGCACCCGTTTTTGTTGCGGCTTACTCGATGTCGAGTGCGTCTTCAGACAAGATGATGCCGGTATTGTCGGCATACAGATGGTCACCAGAGAAGAAGGTCACGCCGCCGAAGTTAACGCGCACGTCACTTTCGCCAATGCCTTCACCCGCTGCACCCACCGGAATCGCCGCAATCGCCTGAATGCCGATTTCCAGCTCTTCAAGGTCGTCTACCTGACGCACCGAGCCGTAAACCACAATGCCTTCCCACTCATTTTGCGCCGCCAGACTCGCCAGCTGAGCATCGACCAGTGCGCGACGGACCGAACCGCCGCCATCCACCAGCAATACGCGACCCCGACCGTTCTCTTCCAGCAAATCGTAGAGTAAGCCGTTATCTTCGAAACATTTCACTGTGGTGATTTGACCACCGAATGAGCTGCGCCCACCAAAGTTCGAAAAAAGCGGTTCAACAACATTCACAGCTTCGTGGTAGATGTCACAGAGTTCAGATGTATCGTATTTCATGAGGGTTTTCGTCTGTTTGCCACAGGAGCGCTAAGTATATCGCTATCTGGCGATTGTTGGCAAAATCATCAACCGCCAAAAAAAGCGTTGCATCAATATCCTGCGTAAAAAAAAGCCCGGCACAGTGGCCGGGCAGCGATTTCGCGGGTAAAGCTTACAGAATGAAGCGGCTGAGATCTTCGTCGGCCACCAGCTCATCCAGATGCTTACCAACGTACTCGGCATCGATAGTGATCGATTCACCGTTACGATCGCTGGCGTCATAGGAGATATCTTCCATCAGACGTTCCAGCACGGTATGCAGACGACGCGCACCGATGTTCTCGGTGGTTTCGTTCACCTGCCATGCGGCTTCGGCGATACGACGCACGGCGTCATCGGTGAAGTCGATATTGACCCCTTCGGTGCCCATCAATGCTTTGTACTGCACGGTAACCGAGGCGTTTGGCTCGGTCAGGATGCGCTCGAAGTCATTGACGGTCAGCGCCTGCAGCTCAACGCGAATCGGCAGACGACCTTGCAGTTCTGGGATCAGATCTGACGGGCTAGCGACCTGGAACGCGCCGGAAGCGATAAACAGAATGTGGTCGGTTTTCACCATGCCGTGCTTAGTGGAAACGGTGCAACCTTCTACCAGCGGCAGCAGGTCGCGCTGTACGCCTTCACGTGACACGTCTGGACCGCCCGCATTCTGGCCGCCGCGCTTACAGATTTTGTCGATTTCGTCGATGAACACGATACCGTGCTGCTCAACCGCATCGATGGCATCCTGCTTCAGCTCTTCCGGGTTCACCAGCTTGGCCGCTTCTTCTTCAATCAGCAGCTTCATGGCTTCTTTGATTTTCAGCTTACGCGGTTTTTGCTTCTGGCCACCGAGGTTCTGGAACATCGATTGCAGCTGGCTGGTCATCTCTTCCATGCCTGGAGGCGCCATGATTTCAACGCCAGCCGATGAAGCGGCCAGATCGATCTCAATCTCTTTGTCATCCAGCTGGCCTTCGCGCAGTTTCTTGCGGAATGACTGACGCGCTGTTGATGGCTCAGCCGCTTGTTCAGCCTGGCCCCAGTTGTTTTTCGCGGGTGGGATCAGCACATCGAGGATGCGCTCTTCCGCCATCTCTTCCGCGCGGTATTTGTTCTTCTCGATCGCCTGGCTGCGCACCATCTTGATGGCAGAATCGGTCAGATCGCGAATGATGGAATCCACCTCTTTACCGACATAACCGACTTCGGTGAATTTGGTGGCTTCCACTTTGATGAACGGTGCGTTAGCCAGTTTGGCTAAGCGACGGGCGATTTCGGTTTTACCGACGCCGGTTGGACCAATCATCAGAATGTTTTTCGGCGTCACTTCGTGGCGCAGCTCTTCGTCGAGCTGCATGCGGCGCCAGCGGTTACGCAGGGCGATCGCGACCGCCTTCTTTGCGCCGTCCTGGCCGATAATAAAGCGATTAAGCTCGCTGACAATCTCGCGTGGAGTCATCTCAGACATGATGTTTAGTCCTTAGCCTTAGACGGTAATGCTTCGAAGTTAATATTGTGGTTGGTGTAGATACAGATATCGCCTGCGATGTTCAGCGCTTTCTCCACGATATCGTGCGCACCAATGTCGGTGTTTTCCAGCAGCGCGCGTGCCGCTGCCTGGGCGTAAGGCCCACCAGAACCAATTGCAATCAGGTCATTTTCCGGCTGGATAACGTCGCCGTTGCCGCTGATGATTAATGAGGAGTTTTCGTCGGCCACCGCCAGCAGCGCTTCGAGGCGACGCAGCATGCGATCGGTACGCCAATCTTTAGCCAGTTCGACCGCCGCTTTCACCAGATGGCCCTGGTGCATTTCCAGCTTGCGCTCAAACAGTTCAAACAGGGTGAAGGCATCTGCGGTACCGCCAGCAAAACCGGCGATCACTTTATCGTTGTAAAGACGACGGACTTTTTTAACGTTGCCTTTCATTACGGTATTGCCGAGCGTAGCCTGGCCATCACCGCCAATCACTACCTGGCCGTTGCGTCGTACACTTACTATTGTTGTCACGGGCAGACCCCTTGTTGCAGTAGAAAAGGAACTCCGCGCACTCAGCGCGGAGTATCATGCAACCAGATATGGGGTAGCTTTGAAGGGTTTCAACCCCCGATAGCGAGGGGAATACAACTTCCGTGGCCGGAACTGTGTAAGCGTTTGACTGTGCTGTCGGCGCTGCTGCGATCTTTGAACGGCCCGATCACCACGCGATTCCAGCCACCGCCGGTCGTAATGCGGCTCTCGAATCCTTCAAATGCCAGACCGGCGCGTACTGATTCCGCCTGATCGGTACCTTTGAACGATCCACACTGCACCATCCAGCGCTGTGAAGAGGCTTTCTCTTCGGTTTTCGCCTTGGCCGTTTCCTGCGGTTTGGTCTGCTGCGTTGGCTCACGCGTGATAGGCGCAGCTTGCTGTTGTTGCTGCTGACGCGCGGCCTGTTGTTGCTGCAACTGTTGCTGACGCTGCTGCTGTTGTAACTGTTGCTGCTGACGCTGCAACTGCTGCTGTTGTTGCTGTTGAACCTGCTGCTGCTGTTGCTGCACTTGCTGACGCTGCAGCGTTTGCTGGCGCTGCGCCGGGGTTTGTTCGTTCCACGGCACTTCGTTCAACTGCGTCGGCTGCTGGCGCATATCGGCCTGCATCTGCTCCAGCAACTGGCGCTGTTCATCGGTCAGCTGAGTTTGTGATTGCACGCCACCGGCCGAAGGCTCAGTCGGCGACGGAACGGTAATTTGGCGATTTTCCAGCTCTTTGATGTACTTCCAGCGCTCTTCCGGCTTCGGCGGCAGGCCGTTACCGTTGGCTTTGTGGTTTGGAATGACCTCAATCTCTTCTTTCTTATGATGCGAGATGAACCATAAACCACCGGCAAAGGTGACCAGCACGGCCACGGCCAGTACCATCATGAGCTTTGAAGTGCCTGATCCGCCTTTGCTTTTCTTGCTGCGGCTGGCGGGTTTTTTGCGACGCGTCCCTGTTGAACGCCCGCGGCCTACATAATCTTTCTGTGCCACTTTCGTTCTGCTACCCTTCAAAAAAATGCCAATGGGCATGTAAATGTGCTGTTAATTGCCCGGCAATGAATGCGCCATGTTACGCAAGGGCTGGAACTTTGACCAGCACAGTCTGCCTTCAGAATCCGCTGAAAATGCAGGCTTCTACGCGCTATTTTTCCCGTTTTGCCGCCGGTGCCGTACTGCCGCGCACGCGCAACTCTGCATCCAGCAGGCGCGAACCGTTATTCACGCGTTTGCCCTGCAGCTCATCAAGTAATAGCAGCATCGCTTCACGACCAATGGCAAAGCGCGGCTGCGCCACGGTGGTCAGCGGTGGATCGTAGTACTGCGCCAGTTCGATATCATCAAAGCCCACTACCGACAAATCCTGTGGAATGCGCATGCCCAATTTGCGTGCCTGATTCATCGCGCCCAGCGCCATTAAATCGCTATGGCAGAAGATCGCTTTCGGGGGCTGCGGCAAACTCATCAACTGCTTAAGCGCATTTGCACCGGCTTCAAAGGTGAAGTCGCCGTGCACAATCATTGTCGGATCGATGGCGATGTTGCTGCGACGCAGCGCCTGAATGTAGCCCTGCAAACGATATTGGCTCAGCGGAATATGTTCTGGCCCGGTGATGCAGGCGATTTGGCGATGACCAAGCTGCAGCAGGTGATTTACTGCTTCAAAAGCGGCGGTCAGGTTATCGATATGCACCGTTGGCAACGCCATTTCCGGCGCAAATTCGTTGCCCATCACCATTGGCGGCAGGTTGCGCTGATCTTCAATGCCCGCCTCAAACGGCAGCTGTGAACCTAGCAGCACCATGCCGTCGATCTGGCGCGTCAGCATTAAGTTCAGGAAGGTTTTTTCCTGTTTGTTCTGATGCGCGCAATCGCCAATCAGTACCAGATAACCTTCATGCGCAGCGGTAACTTCCACGCCGCGAATGATCTCACTGAAGAAGGGATCGCAGATGTCCGGCACAATCACCAGAATGGTTTGCGTTTCACCGCGTTTGGCATTGCGCGCCAAACCGTGCGGCGCATAACCCACGGCAATCACCGCTTTTTCGACCTTGAGCCGGGTCGCAGCAGAGACTTTTTCTGGATTCATCAACGCACGTGAAACCGTGGCGGTTGAAACGCCTGCTTTCTCGGCCACATCTTTCATGGTGGCGGCGGTGGAGGGTTGCTTCTGGTCCAACGTATAACTCCTGACGCGGTACAGCGCATTGATTTTCTGACATTACCGGGCTTCAACCGGGTCGGCACTATTGTTAACCCAAGGTCGCGCCGGGTTGTTACTTAATTTGCATAAAAATTGTGACTTGTGCGACTTTTTTCGATCTGGCTCGCAGATGTGGCGCGGCTTAGCTCTCAGTGGGATCGATATCCAGCGTCCATTTCACTTTGCGCGACGCAGGCAAGGTGGCGATCAGCGGTAGCGATCCGCTCAGCAGCTGTTGCAGACGTTTGCGTGATGGATGCTGCAACAGCAGCTGCCAGCGCCAGCGTCCGCTGCGTTTCGGTGCCAATGCCGGAACCGGCCCCATCAGCCACATCGCCTCATCTTTTAGCGGACTGGCTTCCAGCAAATTGCGCAGCTGAGTAAGGAATTCCGCCGCCTGTTGGTTATCCATATCTTCAGCGCGGAACAGCGCATGGCTGGTCCACGGCGGCAGCTGAACCGACTGACGCTCCAGCAGCGTTTGATCGGCAAAAGCGAAATAGCCGCGATGCAGCAAGGTTTGCAGCAGCGGATGTTCCGGATGATGGGTTTGCAGCAACACTTCGCCCTGTTTGCCGGCACGACCGGCGCGGCCCGCGACCTGCGTATAGAGCTGAGCGAAGCGCTCGGCGGCACGGAAATCGGCGGAGAACAGGGCGCCATCGACATCCAGCAGTGACACCAGCGTGACATCCGGGAAGTGATGGCCTTTCGCCAGCATTTGCGTGCCCACCAGAATACGCGCGCCGCCGCGATGCACATCGGCCAGATGCTGCTCCAGCGCGCCTTTGCGGCTGGTGGTGTCGCGATCGATGCGCGATACCGGCACGCCGGGGAACAGCGTGCCCAGCTGCTGTTCCAGCTGTTCGGTGCCGACGCCAACCGGCATCAAATGCGTCGAACCACAACTTGGGCACTGATTCGGCAGCGGGCGCTGGCTATCACAATGGTGGCAGCGCAGCTGGCGATGATTCTGATGCAGCGTGTAATAGCTATCGCAGCGCTGACATTCCGCCAGCCAACCGCAATCGTGGCACATCAGCGCCGGTGAGAAGCCGCGGCGATTGAGGAATAGCAGAACCTGATTGTCGGCCTGTAGATGTTGACGCATTTTGCCGAGCAGCGCCGGTGCCAGCCCGCCTTTCAGCTGCTGGCCTTTAAGATCGATCAGCTGCTGCAACGCCGGTTTAGCATTGCCCGCGCGTTTGGTGAGATTGAGCTGGCGATATTTGCCGACTCGCACGTTGTGCAGCGTTTCCAGCGCCGGCGTGGCCGAACCCATCACAATCGGAATGTCTTCTTCATGCGCGCGGAACACCGCCAGATCGCGTGCCTGATAGCGCCAGCCTTCCTGCTGTTTGTACGAGCTGTCGTGCTCTTCATCAATAATGATCACGCCGGGACGCGCCAGCGGCGTGAACAGCGCCGAGCGTGTGCCGATAACAATCGCCGTTTCGCCGCTGCGCGCGCGCAGCCAGACGGCCAGGCGTTCGCTGTCATTCAGCGCTGAGTGCAGCACATCAATCGGCGCATCAAAGCGCTCGCGGAAGCGGGCGATGGTTTGCGGTGTCAGGCCGATTTCTGGCACCAGCACCAAAGCCTGTTTGCCGCGTGCCAGCACGTTCTCCAGCACGCTGAGATACACCTCGGTTTTGCCCGAACCGGTAATGCCGGCCAGTAGCCACGGCGCATAGTGATCGTCTTCACTGCGCATCGCGCCCACCGCCATCGCCTGATCGGTATTCAGGCGCAAGCGATCACCTTTGACGGCAAAGCTGGTGCGCCAGTCGTGCATCTGCGGCGTATGTTCACGCAAATCGCACAAGCCTTTGGCGCGCAACGCTTGCAGCGCGGCATCGGTAAAATCGTGTTCACTGACCTGATGACGATAGAGCGGTCGCTGACGCAGCATCGCCAGCGCTTGCTGCTGTTTCGGCGCGCGCTTCAGACTTTCCATCGCCACTTCACGGCCAGCATCATTTATCACCCATTGCCACAGCGGCGCTTCCTGCGCCGGTTTGCCCTGACGCAGCAGCACCGGCAGCGCATGGCTCAGCACTTCACCGAGCGGAGAATGATAATAGGTGGCGGCCCAATGCAAAATGCGCCACAGGGCGGGCGAGAACAGACTTTGATCGTCGAGCACGCTTTCTATTTGCTTGAGCTGCGTCAGTGGCAGATCGCTGGTCTCGCGCGTGCCGACCACAATGCCGATCATTTTGCGATTGCCGAATGGCACATTCACGCGTGCGCCCGCCACCGGCTGCGGCGCATCGGCAGGCAGCAAGTAGTCAAACAGGCGAGGTAGCGGAACGGGCAGGGCAACCTGAACAACGGGCATCTGAATCTCTATCCAGTTCTGAATTAAGGAGAAGTAGTGTACACGCCTAATTAGGAAGCGGCTATTTGCTAAAACCGGTTAATTTCTGTATACTATGCCGCCTTCGATGAGATCGCTTGTCGGAGCATACACTTAATGTTCAACCGCGTGTGGTGCTGTGCAGGCTGAGCCTGGCACGGAGAGCGACACGGCCTTTTATGAGGTTCTCCCATGAAACAAGGTATTCACCCTAAGTACGAAGCAGTAACCATGACTTGCTCTTGCGGTAACGTGATCAACACCCGTTCAACCATGGCTTCTGGTCTGAACCTGGACGTGTGCGGCAAATGCCACCCGTTCTACACTGGTAAGCAGCGTATTGCTGACACCGGTGGCCGTGTAGATCGCTTCAACAAGCGTTTCAGCGTGCCAGCAAGCAAGAAATAAGATTTTTGGCCGTCGAATCTTCGCGATTCGGCAGCAAGAAAAAACCCAGCCTCGGCTGGGTTTTTTTATTTCTGGCTTCAGTATTCCCAGCTATCGGGATCGATGCCCATTTCACGCATAATCTGTTTCGCTTCTTCCGGAATCTCATCGCTGCGTTCTTTACGCAAATCGACATCGTTCGGCAGAGGCTGCCCGGTGAAAGCATGCAAAAAGGCTTCACACAGCAGTTCGCTGTTGGTGGCGTGACGCAGGTTATTCACCTGACGGCGGGTGCGCTCATCCGTTAAAATCTTCAGCACTTTCAGCGGGATAGAAACTGTGATTTTCTTAACCTGCTCGCTCTTCTTGCCATGTTCAGCGTAAGGGCTGATATATTCGCCGTTCCATTCAGCCATGGGTTACCTTAATCAATAAAAGTTGAATATGGGGAAATCCGTTGATTATGCCCGATTTTTCGATGCCTGACCCCTTAAACCGCAGGTTTTATGCTTGAGCACCGCTTCTGCAAAGGAAAGCGCGCTGAACACCAGGCGATGACGGACAATTTTAGCGGTTATTGATGATTTGCTCAATCTATACGCAAAGACATTTAGATGTCCAGATGTATTGACGTCTATGTGCGGAATGTTATTCTGTTGCTCTTCTTTTTCTTCAGGAACAGTAAGCACCATGACGCGTAAACAGGCAACCATCGCAGTACGTAGCGGTTTGAATGATGACGAGCAATATGGCTGCGTTGTCCCACCGATTCATCTCTCCAGCACCTATAACTTCCTCGACTTCAATGAGCCGCGTGCGCATGACTATTCACGTCGTGGTAACCCAACGCGTGATGTGGTGCAGCGCGCGTTGGCAGAGCTGGAAGGTGGTGCAGGCGCGGTATTAACCAATACCGGCATGTCGGCGATTCATCTGGTGACAACCGTGTTCCTGAAGCCGGGCGATCTGCTGGTTGCGCCACACGACTGTTACGGCGGCAGCTATCGTCTGTTCGATAGCCTGAGCAAGCGCGGTGCGTATCGCGTGAAGTTTGTCGATCAAGGCGATAAAGCGGCACTGGATGCGGCATTAGCCGAAAAACCGAAACTGGTGCTGGTGGAAAGCCCAAGCAATCCATTGCTGCGTGTGGTCGATATCGCCAGCATTTGTGCCGCCGCGCGTGAAGCGGGCGCCATTAGCGTGGTGGACAACACCTTCCTCAGCCCGGCGTTACAAAACCCGCTGGCGCTGGGTGCCGATCTGGTTGTTCACTCCTGCACCAAATACCTGAATGGTCACTCTGATGTGGTGGCGGGCGCGGTGATTTCGAAAGATCCGGCGATGGCCACCGATCTGGCTTGGTGGGCGAATAATATTGGTGTAACCGGCGCCGCGTTTGATAGCTACCTGCTGCTGCGCGGTTTGCGCACGCTGTCACCGCGTATCGCCGCAGCACAACGTAATGCATTGGCGATTGTTGATTACCTGAAGCAACAACCGCTGGTGAAAAAACTGTATCATCCGTCTCTGCCGGAAAATGCCGGTCATGAGTTTGCGGTACGTCAGCAGCGTGGCTTTGGTGCCATGCTGAGTTTCGAAATCGATGCCGATGAGGCTCGCCTGCGCCGCTTCCTGAAAGCGCTGCAGCTGTTCACGCTGGCCGAATCGCTCGGTGGCGTAGAGAGTTTGATTTCGCATACCGCAACCATGACGCATGCCGGCATGTCTGCAGAAGCGCGCGCGGCAGCGGGAATTTCGGAAACACTGCTGCGTATTTCTGTTGGGATTGAAGATCACGAAGATTTAATCGCCGATCTGGATAATGCATTCCGGATCGCAGCCGAGGAGTAATCATGACGAGTTCAGTGGGCGCGGGAACGCCGATCAAGCAGTTGCATAAATTTGGTGGCAGTAGCCTGGCAGACGCACGTTGCTATCAGCGTGTGGCCAGCATCATGGCGGATTACAGCCAGCCAGGCGACTTAATGGTGGTCTCTGCCGCAGGCAGCACCACTAACCAGTTGATCAGCTGGCTGAAATTGAGCCAAAGCGATCGCTTATCTGCCCATCAGGTGCAACAGGCTTTAAGGCGTTTTCACAGCGAGTTAATTGCTGCGCTGCTGCCTGCTGAATATGCCGAAACCCTGACGTCTTCCTTTATACGCGATCTGGAAAGACTGGCGGCGCTGCTCGATGGCACCATCACCGATGCGGTGTATGCGGAAGTGGTGGGGCACGGTGAAATCTGGTCGGCACGCTTGATGGCTGCAGTGCTGAGCCAGCGCGAGATCGAAGCCGCCTGGCTGGATGCGCGTGACTTCCTGCGTGCTGAACGTGCCGCGCAGCCGCAGGTTGATGAAGGCAAATCCTGGCCGCTGTTGCAGGAGCTGTTAACACAGCATCCGCATAAGCGTTTGGTAGTGACCGGATTTATCAGCCGCAGTGAAGCGGGTGAAACCGTACTGCTCGGTCGTAACGGCTCGGATTACTCGGCTACGCAAATTGGTGCGCTGGCGGGCGTCGGTCGCGTGACCATCTGGAGCGATGTGGCGGGCGTTTACAGCGCCGATCCGCGTAAAGTCTCTGATGCGTGTCTGCTGCCGCTGCTGCGTCTTGATGAAGCCAGCGAGTTGGCGCGTCTGGCTGCGCCGGTGCTGCACACTCGTACCTTGCAGCCGGTTTCCAACAGCGACATCGATTTGCAGCTGCGTTGCAGCTATCAACCGGAGCAAGGCTCGACGCGTATTGAACGCGTGCTGGCCTCCGGCACCGGCGCGCGTATCGTCACCAGCCACGATGATGTGTGTCTGGTGGAGATTCAAATCCCCGACAATCACGATTTCAAAACGCAGCAGAAAGAGATCGATCTGCTGCTGAAGCGCGCGCAGCTGCGTCCGCTGGCGATCGGCGTGCATCCCGATCGTCGCCTGCTGCAGCTGTGTTACACCTCGGAAGTGGTGAACAGCGCCTTCAACCTGTTGCAGGATGCCGCACTGCCGGGCCATCTGCAGCTGCGCGACGGCTTAGCGCTGGTGGCGCTGGTGGGCGCAGGCGTGACGCGTAATCCGCTGCACAGCCACCGCTTCTGGCAGCAGATCAAAGATCAGCCGGTGGAGTTTGTCTGGCAATCCGAAGATCACATCAGCATCGTGGCGGTACTGCGCGTCGGCCCGACTCAGCACCTGATTCAGGGACTGCATCAGTCGCTGTTCCGCGCAGAAAAACGCATCGGTTTGATGCTATTCGGCAAAGGCAACATCGGTTCACGCTGGCTGGAGCTGTTTGCCCGCGAGCAGGAAACATTGTCGGCGCGTACGGGATTTGAGTATGTGCTGGCGGGCGTCGCAGACAGCAGCCGCAGTTTGCTGAGCTACGATGGTCTGGAAGCCAGCCGCGCGTTGGCATTCTTTGATGATGAAGCGGTCGAGCGTGATGAAGAGTCGCTGTTCCTGTGGATGCGTGCGCACCCGTTCGATGATTTAGTGGTGCTGGACGTCACCGCCAGCGAGCAGTTGGCGCAGCAGTATCACGATTTCGCCAGCCACGGCTTCCACGTTATCAGCGCCAACAAGGTTGCCGGTGCGTCGAGCGGACAGAGCTGGCGTCAGGTGCGCGATGCTTTCGCCAAAACCGGTCGTCACTGGCTGTATAACGCCACCGTCGGAGCCGGTTTGCCGGTCAATCACACGGTGCGCGATCTGCGCGAAAGCGGCGATAGCATTCTGGCGATCAGCGGCATTTTCTCCGGCACGCTCTCCTGGCTGTTCCTGCAATTTGACGGCACGGTGCCATTTAGCGAGCTGGTCGATCAGGCGTGGCAGCAAGGCCTGACCGAACCGGACCCGCGGGTTGATTTGTCCGGGCAGGACGTGATGCGCAAGCTGGTGATTCTGGCGCGTGAAGCGGGCTACGACATCGAGCCGGATCAGGTGCGTGTTGAATCGCTGGTGCCGGCGATTTGCGACGGTGAATCGATTGATCACTTCTTCGAAAACGCCGACGAGCTGAATGACCAGATGCTGCAGCGTCTGGAAGCGGCGCAAGAGATGGGCTTAGTGCTGCGTTACGTGGCGCGTTTCGATGCCAATGGCAAAGCGCGCGTCGGCGTGGAAGCGGTACGTCCCGAGCATCCGCTGGCCGCGTTGCTGCCGTGCGATAACGTGTTTGCCATCGAAAGCCGCTGGTATCGCGATAATCCGCTGGTGATTCGCGGACCGGGCGCAGGCCGGGATGTTACAGCGGGCGCGCTGCAATCCGATATCAACCGCCTCGCACAGCTGCTGTAATCTGCCTCACTCTGCAGACGGCATCGTCCGTCTGCAATCTTCACCTTCTCCCGCGCATCATGAAACGCTTTCACCTTGATTGAAGATTTGTCACGCCCGTACATTAATTTTCTGTTGACGCTGGCGCGCGAATCGTTCATTTTGTGCATCTGGACGTCTAAACGTATGGATGTTCGAAGGCCGCAAAATAATCGATATGTGATGACGAGGTAATTAGGATGAGTTTCTTTCACGCCAATCAACGCGAAGCGTTGAACCAAAGCCTGGCTGAGCTGAACGGGCAAATTAATGTCTCTTTCGAATTTTTCCCGCCACGCACCAGTGAAATGGAAGAAACTCTGTGGAGCTCAATCGATCGACTGAGCAGCCTGAAACCGAAATTCGTCTCCGTCACCTACGGTGCCAACTCGGGCGAGCGCGACCGTACGCACAGCATCATTAAAGGCATTAAAGATCGTACCGGTCTGGAAGCGGCACCGCATCTGACCTGTATCGATGCCACGCGTGATGAGCTGCGCGCTATCGCACGTGATTACTGGGATAGCGGCATTCGTCATATCGTGGCACTGCGCGGTGATTTGCCGCCGGGCAGCGGCAAGCCGGAAATGTACGGTTCGGATTTGGTTGAACTGCTGAAAGATGTCGGCGATTTCGATATCTCGGTGGCGGCCTATCCGGAAGTGCATCCTGAAGCGAAAAGTGCGCAGGCTGATTTGATCAACCTGAAACGTAAAATTGATGCCGGTGCCAATCGCGCCATCACCCAGTTCTTCTTCGATGTGGAAAGCTACCTGCGCTTCCGCGATCGCTGTGTCGCAACCGGTATCGATGTGGAAATCGTGCCGGGTATTTTGCCGGTATCTAACTTTAAACAGCTACAACGCTTCGCCACCATGACCAATGTGCGTGTGCCTGGCTGGATGAGTGCGATGTTTGAAGGTCTGGATAACGATCCGGAAACGCGCAAAATGGTGGGTGCCAGCGTTGCCATGGACATGGTGAAAATCCTGTCGCGAGAAGGGGTGAAGGATTTCCATTTCTATACGCTGAACCGTGCTGAGTTGAGTTACGCGATTTGTCACACGTTGGGCGTGCGTCCGGCGATTGGTGGTTAAGATTGGCGGTCGCCATGAATGGCGACCCTACAAAATCCAATAAAAAAAGGAGCCAGTTGGCTCCTTTTTCACATCATTTCACTCGGTTAACCGGTATTACGCATTCCCGCCGCGACACCCGCGATCGTCACCATCAGCGCTTGCTCAACGCGCGCATCTGGCTCATCACCGCGCTCTTCTTGCGCACGTGAACGATGCAGCAGTTCAGCCTGCAACACGTTCAGCGGATCGGTATAGACGTTACGCAGCGCGATAGATTCAGCAATCCACGGTTGGTCGGCCATCAAATGCGCATCGTTGGCGATGGTCAGCACCGCTTTGATATCCGCATCCAGTTGATCGCGCAGCTGCTTGCCGAGTGGCCACAGTGATTTATCCACCAGGCGCTGATCGTAATATTCCGCCAGCCACAGATCGGCTTTCGAGAACACCATCTCCAGCATGCCCAGACGTGTGGCGAAGAACGGCCACTCGCGGCACATGTTCTCCAGCTCATCCTGATGACCTTCATCCATCGCTTTCTGCAACGCGGCACCCGCGCCCAGCCAGGCTGGCAGCATCAGGCGGTTCTGCGTCCAGGCAAAGATCCACGGAATAGCACGCAGCGATTCCACACCGCCGGTTGGGCGACGTTTAGCCGGACGTGAACCCAGCGGCAATTTGCCCAGTTCCTGCTCTGGCGTGGCTGAACGGAAATAGGGCACGAAGTCCGGGTTTTCACGCACATAACCGCGATACATCGCACAGGAGTGCGCCGACAGACCATTCATGATCTCCTGCCATTCGCGCTTTGGTTCCGGCGGTGGCAGCAGGTTGGCTTCCAGAATCGCACCGGTATACAGCGACAGGCTGGCGATGGTGACTTCTGGCAAACCGTATTTGAAGCGAATCATCTCGCCCTGTTCGGTCACGCGCAGGCCACCTTTCAGGCTGCCCGGCGGTTGTGACAACAGCGCAGCATGGGCTGGCGCGCCGCCACGACCGATTGAGCCGCCGCGTCCGTGGAACAGCGTCAGCGTAATGCCCGCGCTCTCACAGGTTTTGATTAGCGCATCCTGCGCCTGATATTGCGCCCAGCTGGCGGCCATCACACCGGCATCTTTCGCCGAGTCGGAATAGCCAATCATCACCATCTGTTTGCCGTTGATAAAGCCGCGATACCAGTCGATGTTCAGCAACTGCGTCATCACATCGTTGGCGTTGTTCAGGTCATCAAGGGTTTCGAACAGTGGCGCAACTGGCATGGCGTAAGGAATGCCGGCTTCTTTCAGCAGCAGATGCACGGCCAGCACGTCCGACGGGGTTTTCGCCATGGAGATCACGTAGGAAGCAATCGAACCCTGCGGCGCTTCAGCCACCACTTTGCAGGTATCCAGCACTTCACGCGTCTCATCGCCCGGTTCCCACTGATGCGGCAGCAGCGGACGCTTAGAATTCAGTTCGCGGATCAGGAAGGCTTGTTTATCGGCTTCTGACCAGCTTTCGTAATCACCGAGGCCGAGATAGCGCGTCACTTCGGCAATCGCCTGGGTATGGCGGGTGCTCTCCTGACGGATATCGATACGTACCAGCGGCACGCCGAAACACTTCACGCGGCGCAGCGTGTCCAGCAGTTGGCCGTTGGCGATGATGCCCATGCCGCACTGTTGCAGAGATTGGTAGATAGCGAACAGCGGTTCCCATAGCTGATCGTTGGAGACCAGCAGATCGGCTGGACGCGGCAGGCGCTCGCCTTTCAGACGGCGGCCAAGATAGGCCTGCGTGGTCATCAGCTGGCTACGAATGCGCTTCAGCACCATACGGTACGGCTCGAGCGCTTCCGGATCGCCGCACAGCTCGCGCACTTCGTCGCTGCATTCGGACATCGACAGCTCAGAAACCAGCACGCCGATATCGCGCAGGAACAGGTCCGCGGCTTTCCAGCGGCTCAGCTGCATTGCGTGGCGGGTAATCGGTGCGGTGACGTTCGGGTTGCCGTCACGATCGCCGCCCATCCACGAGGTAAATTTGATCGGTACGAAATCGACCGGCAGCTTAATGCCAAAGGTCTCTTCAACTTGCTCGTTCAGCTCACGCAGGAAGGCGGGCACGCCTTGCCACAGGCTGTTTTCCACCACGGCAAAGCCCCATTTGGCTTCATCGATTGGCGTTGGACGGTATTTGCGGATTTCGTCGGTGTGCCACGCTTGCGCCACCAGCTGGCGCAGACGGCGCATCACCTGCGTGCGCTCGTAATCGGAAATGTCGCTGTGATCGAGTTGCTGCAAACAGCTGTTCACTTCGCCCAGCATATGGATCAGCGTGCGGCGGGTAATTTCGGTAGGGTGCGCAGTCAGCACCAGCTCCAGCGACAGCTCTTCAATCGACTGACGGATCGCCGCTTCGCTGATGTCGCCTTGCTGTTTCAGGCGCTCGAAAGTCTTTTTCAGCAGTTCAGGATGGTTCGCACCATCACCGCTACGGGAAATGGTTTGATACTGTTCAGCGACGTTGGTGAGATTAAGGAACTGGCTAAAGGCACGCGCCACCGGCAGCAGCTCGTCATTCGACAGATTTTGCAGCGTGGTCAGCAGTTCCTGACGATGGGTGTCATTTCCCGCACGGGATGACTTAGAGAGTTTACGGATGGTCTCCACCTGGTCGAGGATGTTCTCTCCTAGTGCATCCTTAATCGTATCCCCGAGCAGTTTGCCGAGCATACTGACATTACTTCGCATTGCGGAATATTGTTCGTTCATTGGACCCTGACACCCTCATCATCTTTTTAAATATCCCCACGGGAATTATTTACCCACGGGCATAACATCGTCTTTTATCTAGCCACGTATCTTCCTGCACGTCAATTGCCTTAAATCTACGTAAATGTGCTGCTAAATGGCGGAAATTCAAAGAATTTGCTTGCAGCGAAGCGAGATAAGTTATTCTTATTATCAAATCCCGAACAATGACGGGGCAATTTGCTGTTTTAACAGTGAAATGCCCC
Organism: Enterobacter sp. Sphag1F; assembly: GCF_014193275.1. Classification (NCBI taxonomy): domain Bacteria; kingdom Pseudomonadati; phylum Pseudomonadota; class Gammaproteobacteria; order Enterobacterales; family Enterobacteriaceae; genus Enterobacter; species Enterobacter sp. Sphag1F. The sequence goes on from NZ_JACHZD010000010.1 coordinate 103,837, forward strand.
ATCCGTTGTTCATCAATGACAAAAATGCTGCACGACTTGAGTGATAAGCGCATGAGTCGGCTTGATAAATGCGGTATCAATAAACTCATCAGGTTGGTGGGCTTGATTGATAGATCCGGGGCCTAAAACCAGCGTTGGACACAATTGCTGGATAAAAGGCGCTTCAGTGCAATAGTTCACCACTTCGGTTGGCACGCCCAGCAGCTTCTCCACCACTTGCACCAGCTCATGATCGGCCGGGCATTCGTAGCCTGGAATCGGCGGATGCAGTTCGCCCACGGTTAAACGTCCCGGCCAGCGCGCACTAACCGGTGCCAGCGCGTCATTCAGCAGACCATCTAAATCGCTCAGGGTTAAGCCCGGCAGCGGACGTATATCCATATGCAATTCACAGCAGGCGCAAATGCGGTTAGCGGCGTCGCCACCATGTATATGGCCGAAGTTCATGGTTGGATAAGGAATGGCAAACCCATCGTGGTTGTAACGCTCTTTCAGCGTGTTACGCAGCTGCATCAGTTGGGTAATGGATTCATGCATCAGCTCAATGGCGTTGACGCCGCGTGACGGATCGCTGGAGTGGCCCGATTGTCCCTGAATACGAATCACATTCGACAGATGACCTTTATGCGCGCGCACCGGCTTGAGTGAGGTTGGCTCGCCGATGATGGCGCAATCCGGACGAAGTTGCGTTGATTCAGAGAAATACTTCGCGCCCGCCATGGTGGTCTCTTCATCGGCGGTGGCGAGGATGTAGAGCGGCTTGCTGAGTTTGGTCACGTCAACGTCACGCAGCGCATCCAGAATAAAGGCGAAGAAGCCTTTCATATCGGCGGTGCCCAGGCCGTAAAGCTTGTTGTCGTGCTCGGTCAGCGTGAAGGGATCGCGCGTCCAGCGGCCATCATCGTAGGGAACGGTGTCGGTATGACCGGCCAGTAACAGGCCGCCTGCGCCCAATCCGCTGCGCGCCAGCATGTTGAATTTATGCCGCGTGCCAGGCACCGGCTGCACTTCTACACTGAAGCCAATATCGCGGAACCAGCCGGCCAGCAAATTGATTAAAGTTTCATTACTCTGATCCAGTGCGCTATCGGTTGCGCTGATTGATGGCGTGGCAATCAACTGGCGGTAGAGTTCGATAAAAGGTGGTAATTTTGTCTTCACTGTTGACGGTCCTTGGGTTAGGATGTATCAATATTCATGCATTAATAGTGAATAAAAATACAATAACGTCGCTTGCATGTGAAGCATCAAATCTTCTGCAAACGGCATTCTGGGCAACGGGGCAAGGCCGCGACCCGATACGTGACTGTAATAAGGTATACAGCCTGATGTTGAATACGCTGATCGTTGGTGCCAGTGGTTACGCTGGCGTAGAGCTTGCCACCTACCTGAATCGCCATCCGCATATGAACATAACCGCTTTGGCGGTTTCAGCGCAAAGCCCGGATGCTGGAAAGTTATTATCGGATTTGCATCCGCAACTCAAAGGCATTGTCGATTTGCCGCTGCAGCCGCTGAGCGATGCCGCTGAATGGGCCGACAAAGTGGATGTGGTGTTCCTCGCCACCGCCCATGAAGTCAGCCACGATCTGGCACCTGAATTCCTCAAAGCCGGTTGCGTGGTGTTCGATCTCTCCGGCGCATTCCGCGTAAACGACGACGCTTTCTATACCCAATATTACGGTTTCAGCCATCAGCATCAGGATTGGCTGGATAAGGCGGTTTACGGCCTGGCCGAATGGCAGCACGACAAAATCAAAGATGCGGAGCTGGTTGCGGTGCCGGGTTGCTACCCAACCGCAGCCCAGCTTTCGCTGAAACCGCTGATCGCAGCGGGCTTGCTTAACGATGCACAGTGGCCGGTGATCAATGCCACCAGCGGCGTGAGCGGCGCAGGGCGCAAAGCCAACGTTGGCACCAGCTTCTGTGAAGTGAGCTTGCAGCCGTACGGCCTGTTTAATCACCGTCATCATCCGGAAATCGTGGCACATCTCGGTACGCCGGTGATCTTCACGCCACATCTGGGCAGCTTCCCGCGCGGTATTCTGTCGACCACTACCTGCCGCCTGAAAGCGGGCGTGACGCAGCAGGATGTGGCGGATGCCTTCCATAATGCGTACCACGACAAACCGCTGGTGCGCGTCTATGACAAAGGCGTACCGGCGCTGAAAGCGGTGGTCGGTTTGCCGTTCTGCGACATTGGCTTCGCCATGCAAGGCGAGCACCTGATTGTGGTGGCTGCCGAAGATAACCTGCTGAAAGGCGCCTCATCGCAGGCGGTTCAGTGTTTGAACATTCGTTTCGGCTTCCCCGAAACGCTGTCTTTGATTTAACGAACGGATAACGCAATGAATCCATTGATCATTAAACTGGGTGGCGTGCTGCTGGATAGCGAAGAAGCGCTGGCCCGTCTGTTTGATGCCCTGCTGGCGTACCGCAATGAACATCAGCGTCCGCTGATCATTGTGCACGGCGGTGGTTGCGTGGTGGACGAGCTGATGAAGAAGCTCGCGCTGCCGGTGAAAAAGAAGAACGGTTTGCGCGTGACGCCAGCCGATCAGATTGACATTATTACCGGTGCGTTAGCCGGTACCGCCAACAAAACGCTGCTGGCGTGGGCGAAGAAATATGGCATCGGCGCAGTCGGTTTGTGCCTCGGCGACGCCGGTTTGGTTAATGTGGCGCAGTTCGATGAAGAGCTGGGACACGTTGGCAACGCAACGCCGGGCAACCCGGCGCTGGTGAACACGCTGCTGGCGGCGGGCTACATGCCGGTAATCAGCTCAATTGGCATCACCGACGGCGGCGAGTTGATGAACGTCAACGCTGACCAGGCGGCCACTGCGCTGGCGGCGACCATTGGTGCCGATTTAGTGCTGTTGTCTGACGTTAGCGGCATTCTCGATGGCAAAGGTCAGCGCATCGAAGAGATGACCGCCGCGAAAGCGGAACAGCTGATTGCGCAGGGCATCATCACCGATGGCATGATCGTGAAAGTGAACGCGGCGCTCGATGCCGCTCGCACGCTCGGTCGCCCGGTCGATATCGCCAGCTGGCGTCATGCTGAACAACTGCCAACCCTTTTCAACGGCGTGTCGATTGGCACCCGGATTCTCGCATAATCAAGGATTAAGACATGAGCACGCAAAACATCAAAAAAATCGTTCTGGCCTACTCAGGCGGTCTGGATACTTCAGCCATCATTCCATGGTTGAAAGAGAACTACGGCGGCTGTGAAGTGGTGGCGTTCGTGGCGAACATTGGCCAGGATCCGGCAGATTTAGAAGGCGTTGAGAAGAAAGCGCTGCAGTCAGGTGCGTCTGAGTGCCACGTGGCCGATCTGCGTGAAGAGTTCATCAGCGAATACGTTTATCCGGTGCTGCAAACTGGCGCACTGTACGAAGGTACTTACCTGCTGGGTACCTCGATGGCGCGTCCGATTATCGCCAAAGCGCAGGTTGAGCTGGCACTGAAAGTCGGTGCAGATGCGCTGTGCCACGGCGCAACCGGTAAAGGTAACGATCAGGTGCGCTTCGAAACCACCTACACCGCGCTGGCACCACAGCTGAAAGTGGTTGCGCCATGGCGTGAATGGGACCTGCGTTCACGTGAGGCGCTGCTGGATTACCTGAAAGAGCGCAATATCCCGACCACCGCGTCGCTGGAAAAAATCTACAGCCGTGATGAGAACGCATGGCACATCTCTACCGAAGGTGGCGTGCTGGAAAGCCCAGCCAATGCTCCGAACAAAGATTGCTGGGTATGGACCGTTGATCCGCTGGAAGCGCCAGATCAGCCAGAAAACGTCACCGTTACCGTCGAGAAAGGTCGCGTTGTCGCAGTGAACGGCGAGAAGCTGAGCCCGTTCCAGTGCCTGGAAAAACTCAACGTGCTGGGTGCGAAACACGGCGTGGGTCGTATCGATATCGTGGAAAACCGTCTGGTAGGCATCAAGTCTCGCGGCTGCTACGAAACCCCGGGCGGCACCATCATGGTGAATGCGCTGCGTGCGGTTGAACAGCTGGTGCTGGATCGCGATAGCTTCAAATGGCGTGAGCAGCTGGGCCATGAAATGTCTTACGTGGTTTACGATGGCCGCTGGTTCGCGCCGCTGCGTAAATCCATCCAGGCCGCTGCTGAATCTCTGGCAGAAGAGGTGAACGGCGAAGTGGTGCTACAGCTGTACAAAGGCCAGGCTACGGCGATTCAGAAAACCTCTGCTAACAGCCTGTATTCAGAAGAGTTCGCTACCTTTGGCGAAGACGAAGTTTACGATCACCGTCACGCGGGCGGCTTTATCCGCTTGTTCTCACTCTCTTCACGCATTCGCGCGCTGAACGAGCAGAAGAAGTAATACCGCGGCAATCGACATAATTTGCAAGGGCGGCTTCGGGCCGCCTTTTCTATAACGGATTCAGGAGTAATTCAGATGGCACTTTGGGGCGGACGTTTTTCGCAGGCAGCAGACCAACGGTTCAAACAGTTCAACGACTCACTGCGTTTTGACTATCGCCTGGCCGAGCAGGACATTACCGGCTCAATTGCCTGGTCAAAAGCGCTGGTAACGGTCAACGTGCTGACCAATGAAGAGCAGCAACAGCTGGAAAGCGCGTTGAATGAACTGCTGGCCGAGGTACGCGCCAATCCTGAGCAGATTCTGCAAAGCGATGCGGAAGATATTCACAGCTGGGTGGAAGGCAAGCTGATCGATAAAGTCGGCGCGCTGGGCAAGAAATTGCACACTGGCCGTAGCCGTAACGATCAGGTCGCGACCGATCTGAAACTGTGGTGCAAAGAGCAGGTTGCCGTGCTGCTGGAGGCGACGCGCGAACTGCAATCAGCGCTGGTCGCCACGGCAGAAGCCAATCAGGACGCGGTGATGCCAGGTTATACGCACCTGCAGCGTGCGCAGCCGGTGACTTTCGCGCATTGGTGCCTGGCGTACGTTGAAATGCTGGCGCGTGACGAGAGCCGTTTGCAGGATGCACTGAAGCGTATGGATGTCAGTCCGCTGGGTTGCGGCGCGCTGGCCGGTACCGCTTACGAGATCGATCGTCAGCAGCTGGCCGGCTGGTTAGGTTTTGCTTCTGCCACGCGTAACAGCCTCGATACCGTTTCCGATCGCGATCACGTGCTGGAGCTGCTGTCCGACGCCTCGATTGGTATGGTGCATCTGTCACGCTTTGCCGAAGACCTGATCTTCTTCAACACCGGTGAAGCGGGCTTCCTTGAGCTCTCTGATAAAGTCACTTCCGGCTCTTCGCTGATGCCGCAGAAGAAAAACCCGGATGCGCTGGAACTGATCCGTGGCAAATGTGGCCGTGTGCAGGGCGCATTGACCGGCATGATGATGACGCTGAAAGGTCTGCCGCTGGCGTACAACAAAGATATGCAGGAAGACAAAGAAGGGCTGTTCGATGCGCTTGATACCTGGCTCGACTGCCTGCATATGTCGGTGCTGGTGCTGGATGGCATTCAGGTAAAACGTCCGCGTTGCCAGGAAGCCGCTGAGCAGGGCTACGCCAACTCTACCGAGCTGGCCGATTATCTGGTGGCAAAAGGCGTTCCGTTCCGCGAAGCGCACCACATTGTCGGTGAAACCGTGGTGGAAGCGATCAAGCAAGGCGTGGCGCTGGAAGCGCTGACTTTGGCGCAGTTGCAGCAGTTCAGCGCGGTGATTGAGGATGACGTGTATCCGATTCTGTCGCTGCAATCCTGTCTCGATAAGCGTAATGCGCAGGGTGGCGTGTCGCCTCAGCAGGTCGCCTTCGCCATCGGCGAAGCGCAGAAGCGTTTAGGTTAATCTCTTCGTAGAGTCGCCATTCATGGCGACCAATAAATCCAACGCAAAAAAAAGCGGGCACCTCTTCGGTAGCCCGCCAACCTCTAGCTTCGGAATTACATTTTGTTATAGGCACATCATCAAGGGCAGGCCACTCCCGGCCAGCACAGTGATTTGTTTTAAGCAGTTTGCAGGTTCTGCTCCAGATCATTTGATGCGCGCATTATTCCCGCTCACGCCTTGATAGGGCCAATCGTTCATTGCTATTCTATCTATCGCCACGGGCTATCGTGGTTTGGAGGATTTCAATGAATATTCGTGATCTCGAATACCTGGTTTCACTTGCGGAGCATCGCCATTTCCGGCGTGCAGCTGACGCATGTCATGTCAGCCAACCCACCTTAAGTGGACAGATTCGTAAGCTGGAAGATGAACTTGGTGTGATGCTGCTGGAGCGTACCAGCCGTAAGGTGTTGTTTACTCAGGCTGGACTGTTGCTGGTGGATCAAGCGCGAACCGTGCTGCGCGAAGTGAAAGTGCTGAAGGAGATGGCGAGCCAACAAGGCGAAGCGATGTCTGGACCGCTGCACATTGGTTTGATTCCAACCACCGGGCCGTATCTGCTGCCGCACATCATTCCGATGCTGCATAAAACCTTCCCCAAACTCGAAATGTACCTGCATGAAGCGCAGACGCAGCAACTGCTGGCACAGCTCGACAGCGGCAAGCTGGACTGCGCCATCGTGGCGTTGGTGAAAGAGAGTGAAGCCTTTATTGAGGTGCCGCTGTTTGATGAGCCAATGACGCTGGCGGTGTATGCCGATCATCCGTGGCGCGATCGCGATCGTGTGCCGATGTCGGATCTGGCCGGTGAGAAATTGCTGATGCTGGAAGATGGGCACTGCCTGCGCGATCAGGCGATGGGCTTCTGCTTCGAAGCCGGTGCCGATGAAGACACGCATTTCCGCGCTACCAGTTTAGAAACGCTGCGTAACATGGTTGCCGCCGGTAGCGGCATTACCTTGCTGCCTGCGCTGTCCGTGCCGAATGAGCGCGAACGTGATGGCGTCTGCTATTTGCCGTGCTACAAGCCTGTTCCACAGCGCACCATTGCGTTGGTCTATCGTCCAGGATCGCCTCTGCGCAGCCGCTATGAGCAGTTGGCAGAAGCAATCAAAACCCACATGAAGGGTTATCTGGATACTTCGTTAAAACAGGCGGTTTAAGCCGTTTAACGCTGCCACACGATAGGCTTCGGCCATGGTGGGATAGTTGAAGGTGGTATTCACGAAGTACTCAATCGTGTTGCCGCCGTTCTTCTGTTCCATGATGGCCTGGCCGATGTGAATGATCTCCGCAGCACGCTCGCCAAAGCAGTGAATCCCTAAAATCTCTTTGGTTTCGCGGTGGAACAGAATTTTCAGGCTGCCGACGTGCATACCAACAATCTGCGCACGCGCCAGATGTTTGAACTGCGCACGACCCACTTCATACGGCACTTTCATCGCTGTCAGTTGCTGTTCGGTTTTACCTACTGAGCTGATCTCCGGAATGGTGTAAATCCCGGTTGGAATATCCTCGATCAGATGCGCGGTGGCTTCACCTTTGATGATTGCCTGCGCGGCGATGCGGCCCTGATCGTAGGCTGCAGAAGCCAGGCTTGGATAACCAATCACGTCACCGACCGCGTAAATATGCGGCAGCGCGGTTTGGTACATGCTGTTCACTTTCAGCAGGCCACGGCCATCCGCTTCCAGTCCCACGTTCTCCAGCGCCAGCGAATCGGTGTTACCGGTTCGACCGTTTGCGTACAACAGGCAATCGGCTTTCACTTTTTTGCCCGATTTAAGGTGAATAATCACCCCGTCATCGACGCCTTCAATCTTCTCGAACTCTTCGTTGTGACGAATCACCACGCCGCTGTTCCAGAAGTGATAGGAGAGGGAATCTGACATCTCCTGATCGAGGAACGCCAGCAGGCGGTCGCGGGTGTTAATCAGGTCAACCTTGACGTTCAGGCCGCGAAAAATCGAGGCATATTCACAGCCAATCACGCCGGCGCCGTAAATGATCACGTGGCCAGGTTCATGGTGCAGGTTGAGGATGGAGTCGGAATCGTAAACGCGTGGATGGGTAAAATCGACATCCGCTGGATGATACGGACGAGAACCGCAGGCAATAACGAATTTCTCGGCGGTTAAGCGCTCGCGGGTGCCGTCGGGTTGTTCCACTTCGATGGTGTTGGCATCAACAAATCGGGCATCGCCCTGATAAAGTTCACAGCGGTTGCGCTCGTAAAAGCCCTGACGCATCGCGGTTTGCTGACTGATCACGTTCTCGGTGTGGTTGAGAATGTCGGCGAATGAGGAGCGCAGGAGTCGAGTGTGATCGCTGTAAAGTGGGTTTTGATTGAACTCGATGATACGGCTGACAGCGTGACGCAAGGCTTTGGAAGGGATGGTTCCCCAGTGAGTACAACCGCCGCCGATGTTGTGGTAGCGTTCGATCACTGCAATACGCGCTCCCTGCTTCACCAGCCCCATCGCCGCACCTTCGCCGCCCGGACCGGAGCCAATCACAATGGCATCGTAATCGTAAGACTTTTGCATACCAGTACGTCCTATTTTTTTATCACATTTTTACAACGAGATTCTAACATCTCGCCGCGCACATCTGAATTCTAACAGCGTAAATTGCTGAAGTTTGACAAAGCGTGAGGTTCACAGGCGTTCACAAAGTTTGCACCGCTGTACGCTGAAAAGTTTGTTATAGTGCCTGCCAAATCACCTAAAAGGCCGGGAAAATGGGCGTCAGAGCGCTACAAAAAGAACGTACACGACGTTCACTGATTGAAGCTGCCTTCAGTCAGTTAAGTGCAGAAAGGAGTTTTGCCAGCCTGAGTTTGCGCGAAGTTGCACGCGAAGCGGGGATTGCGCCGACCTCATTTTATCGTCACTTTCGCGATGTCGACGAGCTGGGCTTGACCATGGTGGACGAAAGCGGCTTGATGCTGCGCCAGTTAATGCGTCAGGCGCGCCAGCGTATTGCCAAGGGCGGCAGCATCATCAAAACCTCGGTGGCAACTTTTATGGAGTTCATCGGGAACAATCCCAACGCTTTTCGGCTCTTACTACGCGAGCGCTCCGGAACCTCGGCAGCATTTCGTGCCGCCGTTGCCCGGGAGATTCAGCACTTCATCGCCGAACTGGCCGATTACCTTGAGCTGGAAAATCGCATGCCGCGCAGCTTCACCGAAGCGCAGGCCGAAGCGATGGTAACGATTGTGTTTAGCGCGGGTGCCGAAGCGCTGGATGTTGATATTGAGCAGCGCCGCAAGCTGGAGGATCGATTAGTGCTGCAGTTGCGCATGATCGCCAAAGGCGCTTATTACTGGTATCGCCGGGAGCAAGAGCGGCTGGCGGTTACCCTGGAAAAACCCGAAGAGTAATGTGATAAGGATAATGAAATGATTGAGCAAAACCCACGCGATAAAGGAACGCTTTTATTGGCTTTTATCACCGGTTTAGCGATCAACGGCTCCTTTTCGGTGCTGTTCAGCACGTTTGTTCCCTTTTCGATATTCCCGCTGATTGCGCTTGGCCTCGCGGCCTGGTGTCTGCATCAGCGTTATCTCAACCGCAATATGCCAGACGGCATGCCTTCACTGGCGGCGGCGTTCTTCCTGCTGGGTATTTTGGTTTATAGCGCGCTGGTGCGGGCCGAATATCCGGATATCGGTTCCAACTTCATCCCAACCATTCTGATGGTGGCACTGGTGTTCTGGATTGGTATGCGTTTCCGCCGTAAAAACCGTAACTAAGACTTCGACTGCTGTTCGGTGCGCATGAATGCGCACCCTACAAAACCTGCACCTGTCGCACGAAATGTATCGTAGGGTCGCCATTCATGGCGACCGATTCATCAGGCCTTGCGCGTCAGCAGCACGCCGCATTCCATATGATGGGTATACGGGAACTGATCGAACAGCGCCAGACGCGTGACATCATGCGTTTCTCCCAGCACCGCAAGGTTGTCGCACAGCGTTTGCGGGTTGCAGGAGATATAAAGGATGCGCGAATACGCCTGCACCATCTTCACGGTTTCCTCATCCAGCCCGCTGCGCGGCGGATCGACAAAAATGGTTTCGCACTGATAGCTCTTCAGGTCGATGCCTTCTAAACGATTGAAGCTGCGCACACCCGTCATCGCCTGGGTAAACTCTTCAGCGGCCATACGAATAATCTGCACGTTATCAATCTGGTTGGCGGCAATGTTGTATTGCGCTGACGCGACCGACGGCTTGGCAATCTCGGTGGCCAGCACGCGGCGGAAGTTACGCGCCAGCGCCAGCGAGAAGTTGCCGTTACCGCAATAGAGTTCCAGCAGATCGCCACGCGAATCCTGCGTCACGTCCAGCGCCCACTCCAGCATCTGAATATTCATCGCCGCGTTTGGCTGGGTGAAGCTGTTCTCCACCTGACGATAAATCATCTCTTTTCCGGCGACCGGCAGGCGCTCATCAACGTAATCGCGATCGAGGCAGATTTTGGTTTTGGTGGCGCGACCAATCAGCTGCACGTCAAAGCCTTCGGCACGCAGGCTTTCGCGCAGGGCGCTGGCGGCGGCGGTCCACTCCTCTTCCAGCTTACGGTGATAGAGCAGCGAGATGACGATCTGGTTGCTCATCGTCGACAGGTAATCGATCTGGAACAGCTTAAAACGCAGCGCGCGGTTGTCGCGGATCGCCGCGATCAGTTTTGGCATCAGCTGGTTGATCAATTCACTGGCCGCCGGGAATTGATCGACGCGGATTCGTTGCTTGGTCTGTTGATCAAAGATGATGTGGTAGAGATCGTCTCCGTCGTGCCAGATGCGGAATTCGGCACGCATCCGATAGTGGCTGACCGGCGAACGGAACACCTCCACGTCGGGCGCAGCAAAGGGCACCATCATCGCCTGTAAGCGGCTGACTTTTTCCGCCAGTTGCGCGTCGTATTGTTCAATCGGGAGCTGTTCGGGTGTCATCTTTAATCCTGGTAATAAGCTGGCTTGCCGGGCGATTGTAGGCATTCAACTGCTGATGTCCAGCCTTGCGGAAAACAAGATGGCTGGAAGTCTGGATTTCCGGCCTTCCTGGCCGTAGACTGCGCCTGCCGGCCTCCTTGAGTTAAAAGGGAATCCAGTGTGAATCTGGAGCTGACGCGCAGCGGTAAAGAATGTCGTGGTGATGGCACTTACAAACACTGTCCAGCCGGATGGGAAGTTTTTCACCATTTATGATTCTCAGCCCGAAGACCTGCCGGTGTGACGTCGCAATACATACGACCATCGCGAGCTATTGGTTGTAGTCGTGCGGCATCCTGCTTCGTCTTTTGGATGCTATAACAATGAAAAAAACACATGCTTCGCTGTTTGCCTTTAGTGCAACGGCGTTGTCTCTCTGGGCGCAATTTGGCTACGCGCAGCAGAATGATGATACGCAAATCGTTACCGCTAACCGCTTCGCACAGCCGGTCTCGTCGGTGCTGGCTTCGACTTCTGTTGTTACCCGCGACGAGATCGATCAGTGGCAATCTAAGAACCTGCTGGAAGTGTTGCGTCGCTTGCCGGGCGTGGATATCGCGCAAAGCGGCGGCATTGGGCAAAGCGCTTCTATGTATGTGCGAGGTTCGGAAGCGCGTCATACGCTGATTCTGGTTGATGGCGTGCCGTTCTCTAAACCGGGTATCACCGGCGTTGCTGACTTTAACCAAATCCCTGTTTCTATTATCCAGCGCGTTGAGTTTATTCGCGGCCCGCGCTCTGCCGTTTACGGCGCTGATGCGATTGGCGGCGTGGTGAATGTCATTACGCAAAACCCGAATAATCAAAACTCGCTGACGGCTGGCTTTGGTTCGAAGGGGTATCAGGAATACAGCGGCGGCATCAATCAAAATGTCACGGACCAGACGCGCGTAACGGTGGCGGGTTCTTATCAGGCCACCAATGGCTACAACGTTCAGCCGGGCTCAACATCGCCAACCGATCGCGACCGTGATGGCTGGCGCAATAAGGCGTTCTGGGCCGGAGTTGATCACAAGTTTAATGATGCGTTCTCTGGCTTCTTCCGTGGTTACGGTTACGCCGCTAACTCAGATTACGATGCGGGTTACGTCGGTGGTCAGGATGAGCAACAGATCTACAATCACTCGTTCGATACCGGTCTGCGCTTTAATAAAGAGGATTACTCCTCGCAGCTGACCGCCAGCTATCAAAAGTACAAAATCTACAACTACGTTGGATCTGACGGCCGCTATGCGGATTCCAATAGTCTGGATGACATGGAGCAGCGCAACCTGCAATGGGGTAACACCTTTGCGGTGGGACATGGCATGGTCAGCGCGGGCCTGGATTGGCAGCAGCAGAAACTGAGCTCGGTTGGACAACTCTATTCTGGCGCACCGCGTGATGAAGATGGCTACAAGCAAGACAACACAGGTGCTTACCTGACGGCTCAGCAGCAGTTTGGCAATGTCACCCTCGAAGGTTCGGCGCGTGGCGATGATAATGAAGACTTTGGCCGTCATGGCACCTGGCAAACGGCTGCGGGTTGGGAGTTTGTACCGGGCTACAAAGCTTCACTCTCTTACGGTACGGGTTTCCAGGCGCCGACATTAGGTCAGCTTTATGGCCTGAAGCGTTTTGGTATCAGCTCTAATCCCGATCTCAATCCTGAGAAATCAAAACAGTGGGAAGCCGCGCTGGAAGGTTTAACCGGTCCGGTTAATTGGCGTGTTGCGGCGTATCACAATAAAGTCAGCAATCTCATTACCTACGCTTCTGATCCGGTGACTTTTGAGGGCGGCTATTACAATGAAAAAGCCGTTACCCTGAAAGGTATTGAAGCCACCGCTGATTTTGATACCAGCTTCCTTCATCACCAGATCACCTTGGGTTATCTGGATGCTCGTCGTGATTCAGATGGTGAAACGCTGGCGCGTCGCGCGCGTGAGCAGGCCAAATATCAGCTTGGTATGACGGTGTATGACTTTGATATCGATGTCATCTACCAATACTTTGGTAAGCGCTACGATAACAACACCAGCGAATATGCCAGCGAGCAACGTCGTTTACCGAGTTACAGCACGGTAGATCTCGCTGTCTCGTATCCGGTCACATCACAGCTCACCGTTCGTGGTAGAATTGCCAACCTGTTCGATAAAGATTATGAGACAGCGTATGGCTATCCAACTCCAGGAACGGAGTATTACCTCAGCGCCAGCTACAGCTTCTGATCTGCGTCCCACCGTGCTGGTGTTTGACTCCGGCGTGGGTGGGCTGTCTGTTTATGATGAGGTCCGGCATCTACTGCCGGATCTTCACTATCTCTACGCCTTCGATAATGAAGGTTTCCCGTACGGCGAAAAATCCGAAGACTTTATTGTCGAGCGTGTAGTGGCGGTGGTGACGGCTATCACTCAGCGTTTCCCGCTTGCGCTGGTGATCATCGCCTGTAACTCGGCCAGTACCATCTCTTTGCCGGCTCTGCGTGAGCGCTTTGAATTCCCGGTTGTGGGTGTGGTGCCTGCGATTAAACCTGCTGCGCGTCTGACGCGTAACGGCGTGGTGGGATTGCTGGCCACCCGTGGCACGGTGAAACGTCCTTATACGCATGAGTTGGTGGCGCAATTTGCCCGAGACTGCAAAATCGAAATGCTCGGTTCTGCTGAGCTGGTGGAACTGGCGGAAGCCAAGCTGCATGGCGAAGATGTTGAGCTGGCCGATGTGCGCCGCGCCGTGCAACCTTGGCTACGTATGAAAGAACCGCCCGATACCGTGGTTCTCGGCTGTACGCATTTCCCTTTATTACGTGATGAGCTGCAATTGGTACTGCCGGAAGGGACAAGGTTGGTGGATTCGGGCGCTGCTATCGCGCGTCGTACCGTTTGGTTATTAGAGCATGAAGCACCGCAGGCGGTTTCGTCCGGGCAGAATTTAGCGTTCTGTACGCGTATGGATGATGAAGTAACGAAATTGTCACCGATTTTGCAGCGTTATGGCTTCCCGTTGCTGGAAAAATTAGCAGTTTAGTGGCGTTTCGACGAAAAAATCAGCACTCGGAAATTAATTTGAAATTAGCACTTGTCAGTCCCGAAGAAATCCCTATACTGCGCCTCCACTGACACGGAACAACGGCTTACGAAGCGATGTGTTCAGGAGGTGGCCTTCACGGCAACCTTCAGAAAAGCAAAAATAAATGCTTGACTGAGAATGCGGAAAGCGTAATATACGCATCCCGCGCCGCTAGAGAAATCGCGGCATGCTCTTTAACAATTTATCAGACAATCTGTGTGGGCACTCGCAGGATTGATATCAGCGTCTCCGGACGTAAAAAATATCAAAGCCTCACGAGTGAA
>NZ_JACHZD010000011.1:0-74597 GCF_014193275.1 Enterobacter sp. Sphag1F
TTCAGCGTTTTCATCCGGCGGGATGAATTTCTTCACTCCCTGCTGAGCCGTCTGCGTTGCCGCTTTGCCGTCTCAGTGGTGGCGCATTATAGGGATCCGAATTTTTTGCACAACCCCTTTTTTCGATCTTTTTAATCGACTGGCGAGTTTTCACTCTTTTCGCTGCGATCGCGAGCGATCCGCTCAAAAATCATCTTGTTTATCCGCCTATTAAGCCGCAGGCTTGGGTAAAAACGTAAAAGGAGAAGATCATGTCTACAGCCCTACGGCCTTATAAGAACCATTTTCCACAACGAGGCGATCGCGTGATGATCGACAGCAGCAGCGTGGTGGTGGGTGAAGTACAACTTGCCGATGACGTAAGCATCTGGCCGCTGGTTGCGATTCGCGGTGACGTCAATAAAGTCGTGATAGGTAAAAGAAGCAATATTCAGGATGGCAGCGTACTGCATGTCACTCACAAGTCCACCAGCAACCCAGAAGGTTATCCGCTGATTGTCGGCGAAGATGTCACAGTAGGGCATAAGGCGATGCTGCACGGCTGTACTATCGGCAATCGCGTATTGGTTGGTATGGGATCCATTCTACTGGACGGCGTGATCGTTGAAGATGATGTGATGATTGGCGCTGGCAGTTTGGTGCCGCCGGGTAAACGGCTGGAAAGTGGCTACCTGTATTTAGGCAGCCCGGTTAAACAAGTGCGCCCGCTCAGTGAAGCGGAGATTGCCGGGCTGCTTTATTCGTCCAACAACTATGTGGATTGGAAGAATGAATATCTCGATCAGGAAAGCCAAACTCATCCCTGAACGCCAACCTTATACCTGCTGCATCGACTGCTTTAGTTTGGCAATCACTGGCGTGATCTCTGGCATCACGCCATGCCATAAATGGAAAGCATGAGCGGCTTGACCCACTAACATACCAACGCCATCCGCCAGCTGCTGCGCGCCCTGCTGCTGACACCACATTAAGAATGGCGTCAAACCTTGTTGATAAAACATGTCGTAGCACCGCGTTTGCGCATGAATTAGCGATGTGGCCAACGCCGGAACTTTGCCATCAACACCACTTGAGGTCGCATTAATGATCAGATCAAATTGCTGATCTGCTAATTGCTCAAAGCTGGCCGCTTTAATATCTCCGCTATGCTGGAAAATCTCTGCCAGCTGCTCGGCGCGTTCCACGGTGCGATTCACCACCACCAGCGAACATCCGAATGAAAGCAGAGGCAGGATCACGCCACGCGCAGCACCACCGGCGCCCACCAGCAGAATTTGATCGCCGGGATGGATCATCTGCAATCGTTCCAGATCGCTGAGCAAGCCGATGCCATCCGTGTTATCCCCGAAGATCTTGCCCTGCGCATCTTTCTTTAAGGTATTAACCGCACCAGATAATGCCGCGCGCTCGCTGAGCTCATCAGCAAATTCCCACGCCTGCTGTTTAAAAGGCAGTGTGACATTGGCACCTTTACCGCCTTGCGCAAAGAAATCCGCGATCGACTGTGGAAATCCCTCAAGTGGCGCGCACTCCTTGCCATATTGATGCTCAATGCCAGTTTGCTCAGCGAACAGGCGGTGAATGAAAGGAGATTTGCTGTGCGCAATCGGATGACCAAAAACGGCAAAATTTTCCATGTATTAGCCCTGACGGATAAGTTCACCGCTAATGACGTCGCGGATTTCAGAAGGATTCAGTCGCCCACCTGTTTCAGCATGCAAGACCGGGAACTGCGGACCAAATTGCTTAGCAACCTCATCCGCATTACGGCATGGCGGTTCGCCGGAAAGATTGGCGCTGGTCGAAACCAGAGGTTTACCAAAACCACGACACAAAGCCTTTACGTCCGGATGATCGCTAACGCGAATGGCCAGTGAGTCGAAACGCCCGGTTAACCAGCGCGGCGTATGTGGCGAGGCGGGCACCACATAGGTCACCGGGCCTGGCCAACTTGCAAACATACGCTCGCGCTGCAGCACCGAGAGTTCACGATCCGCGATATAAGGTTCCAGCTGCGCGTAATCGGACGCAATCAAAATGAGTCCCTTCTCGACTGGGCGCTGCTTGAGCGCCAAAAGCGCCATTACGGCCTCTTCGCTATCGGGATCGCAGCCCAATCCAAATACGGCTTCGGTTGGATAGGCGATAACTTCCTGTTGCTGTAGCTTCTCAATGCAATAATCGAGACTACCCGCTGAATACTGACTTGGCTTCATGATGATGATTCATCCTGGACGATGGGCTTACCGCAGCGTTTGCTGGCGCAGAAGCGCTTCATGCCTTTTGCGGTTTTCTTCTCTATTAATAATGGGAACTGGCAATACGGGCAAACGCCTTCAACCGGCGCTGCGTTAAGGACAAACTGACAATCTGGATAGCGATCGCAGGAGTAGAAGGTTTTGCCATAGCGCGAGCGCCGTTGTACTAGTTTACCGTTCTGACATTGCGGACAGGCGATAGCTGTTTCATCTGGCTTATCGATGGTTTCGGTGTAATCACATTCCGGATAATGACTGCAACCCACGAACATGCCAAATCGTCCCTGACGCAGAACTTTGTCTGCGCCACACTGAGGGCACGCATGGCCTTCCAGTACTTTAACGACATGACCATCTCCCTGACTTTTCAGCGGGCGGATGTAATCGCAGGTGGGATAATTCACACACCCCAGAAAAGGGCCGTGTTTGCCAGAACGTATAACTAATTCTGCCCCGCAAGCGGGGCAGGGATCGTGTTTAGGCACGGAAAATAGTGCTGATTTACTCATATTACCGGTTGCATCAATCGCAGATTATTAATGCAGCATACCTTCATTGACGTCGAATAACAGTTCTTCCATTTGCTGATAGGCGTTTTCACATCCTGGGATGTTAAACAGCACCATCAACACCACCCATTTGAGATCTTCAAGATCGAATTCGAGGGTATCAAGGGCCATTACACGTTCGATGACCATTTCGCGCGTTTCCATATTCAGCACCTGGACCTGTTCCAGGAACAAAATAAAACCGCGACATTCTGCATCTAAGCGCTGGTTTTCCTCTTCGGTGTAGATTCGCATTGAGAGCGGATCGTTTGCCATGAGTACAGGCGCAACCAAGCCTTCCTGATAATCCGCTAACCGTTCAAGCCAATTCAACGCATTGTAGATATCTTCACGATGAAAACCGGCATCGGCTAAATCATCGGTCAATTTATCCTGATCAACGCGCATTTCAGCTTCGTTGTGGATATACGTCTCAAACAAGTACATAAGTACGTCGAACATGGCATGCCCTCCTCAATCGGACATAGCCGCCGGGTACAGCTGCGATCCATCCTGCTAACTCCAGCTCCAGCAGGTGAGCTGCGATAACTGGCACAGGTTGGCCGGCACGTTCAGCGACAACGTCAACAGGTGTAACCTCATCACCTACGTTAGCCAACACAGTTGCAAATGGCAATGGCACATCGTCACTGTGTTGTGAATATATTGTTTCTGAACTGCTATCAGGCAACCATTGAAGTGTTGAATGTAAATCTTCAAGGATATTGTTGGGATGCGCCACCAGCAGCGCGCCTTGCTGGATAAGCCAGTGCGTTCCTTCACTGCCGGGATTGCCTAGCGCGCCGGGTAACGCATAAACGTTACGATTTTGTTCCAAAGCGTAGCGTGCCGTCACCAGCGATCCGCTTTTCAAAGTGGCCTCAATCACTAATACGCCAAGGCTTAAACCACTGATGATGCGATTACGTCGGGGAAAATTCACCGCATGCGGTGCCGTATCAAGGGGGAATTCCGAGATCAGTGCGCCACCGCCGGTGATGATCTCGCGTGCCAGCGCTTGATGACTTTTAGGGTAAATATGCTGTAGTCCGCTACCTAACACCGCCACAGTTTTACCCTGCGCTTCTAGCGCGGCACGATGCGCCACGCCATCAATTCCACGCGCCAGGCCGCTGGTGATGGTCAATCCACTCAGCGCCAATTGCTGTGTAAACCAGCTTCCCCACTGCTTACCATAATGCGTGCAATGACGGCTGCCCACGACACCGATTTGGGGCGTCTGCAAAGCATCCAAACTTCCAGCGACATACAGCAATGAGGGTCTTCGACTGATTTCCGCTAACGTCGAGGGATAATGTTCATCGATACAGGAAACTAGCTGATGCTGTTCATCCTCCAGCCACAGATGCGTTCGTTCTAACTGGCGTGGACACAGCACTTTAAACTGTTGTCGCTGGGTTTCGTTTAATCCCTGATCCTGTAAAAGATCGTCATCAACCTGAGCATTACTCTGCAATGCATGAGCTAAATGTCTGACAACCTGACCGCTTAAGCCTTTCACATTTGCCAGCCTAAGCATCCATTCAATTCTCTCCATGCTGCACTCCCTGTCAGCCGCGCTATCATGCGGTGCAATGCTGTCAATCAGGCATCAAAAAGTCTACAATATGAGGCAGTAATCTTTTCTTTAACGCATACAGATCTGGATATTTATGTCAGTTTTGCAGGTATTACATTTCCCTGATGATCGCCTTCGCAAAATCGCTGCGCCGGTGGCAACCGTAAACGCAGACGTGCAGCGTATTGTCGACGACATGTTTGAAACCATGTACGCCGAAGAAGGTATTGGTTTAGCGGCGACTCAGGTCGATATTCATCAGCGCATCATTGTTATTGATGTTTCAGAAAACCGTGACGAGCGTTTGGTGCTGATCAATCCGGAACTGCTGGAAAAAAGCGGTGAAACCGGTATTGAAGAAGGCTGCCTTTCCATCCCTGAACAACGTGCTTTTGTGCCGCGTGCAGAGTGGGTAAAAGTGCGTGCGCAGGATCGCGACGGTAAAAGCTTTGAGCTGGAAACCGACGGTCTGCTGGCGATTTGTATCCAGCATGAAATCGATCATCTCGATGGCAAACTTTTCATTGATTATCTGTCGCCACTGAAACGTCAGCGTATCAAACAGAAGCTGGAAAAATTGGCCCGCCTTAACGCACGCGAAGATTAAGTGCTAATAGAAGGTTAAACTGTGTCTGCACCGCTCAAAATTATCTTTGCCGGTACACCTGACTTTGCAGCGCGTCATTTAGACGCGCTGCTTGCTTCTGAGCATCAGGTTGTTGGCGTCTTTACCCAGCCCGATCGTCCAGCCGGACGCGGAAACAAGCTTACGCCAAGCCCGGTCAAAGTACTGGCACAGGCTCACGATATTCCCGTATTTCAGCCGAAATCCCTGAAGCCTGAAGAGAATCAGCATCTGGTTGCCGATCTGCAGGCCGATATCATGGTGGTGGTCGCTTATGGCTTGATCCTGCCGAAAGCCGTGTTGGCGATGCCGCGCCTGGGTTGTATTAATGTGCATGGTTCGCTGCTGCCACGCTGGCGCGGTGCGGCCCCAATCCAACGCTCTCTCTGGGCCGGCGATACCGAAACCGGTGTCACCATCATGCAGATGGATGTTGGCCTTGATACCGGCGACATGCTGCATAAACTCTCCTGCCCAATTACGGCTGAAGATACCAGCGCTTCGCTGTATGAGAAACTGGCGCAACTCGGTCCACAAGGCATGCTGTTAACGCTGGATCTGCTGGCAAGTGGTAATGCCAAGCCTGAAGTTCAGGATGAAGCGCTGGTCTCTTATGCCGAGAAGCTGAGTAAAGAAGAAGCGCGTCTCGATTGGTCACTTTCAGCAGCGCAGTTGGAACGTTGTATTCGTGCCTTCAATCCATGGCCAATGAGCTATTTCATGATTGAAGAGCAACCGGTAAAAGTCTGGCGGGCAACGGTTTTGCCGCATCAGAACAAACAACCCGGTGAAATCGTTCATGCTGATAAACAAGGCATTCAGATTGCAACGGCCAATGGTGTGCTGAATCTGGTATCGCTGCAACCTGCCGGTAAAAAAGCCATGTCCGCTCAGGACCTGCTCAATTCGCGCCGCGAATGGTTCGTACCTGGAACCGTTCTGGCCTGATCTTCCAAGCCCGGTTTAACCGGGCTTTTTGTTTGATGAAATAACATGAAAAAAGCTACCAACTTGCGCAGCCTGGCCGCGCAACTCATTGAACGCGTTGTGGACAAAGGCGAGTCGCTAAGTGCCATTTTGCCGGGCGCGCAAAAGACCTTATCCGATAAAGATAGCGCGCTGCTGCAAGAGCTCTGTTTTGGCGTGATGCGCACACTGCCGCAGCTGGAAGCCTTAATCGGCAAACTGATGGAACGCACCTTAACCGGTAAGCAGCGAGTGTTGCATTATCTGTTGATGGTTGGCCTTTATCAGCTACTTTATACCCGCGTGCCGGCCCATGCGGCGCTGGCAGAAACCGTGGCGGGTGCTGAAGTGCTAAAGCGTACGGCTTTGAAAGGCCTGTTAAATGGCGTGTTGCGCCAGTTCCTGCGTCAGCAAGAAGCGCTGTTAGCCGAAGTCGATCAGGGCTCGCAACGTTACTGGCACCCAAGCTGGTTGCTGAAACGTCTGCAAGCAGCATGGCCAGAACAGTGGCAACAGATTGTTGAAGCCAACAATCAGCGACCGCCGATGTGGCTGCGCGTCAATCGCCAGCATCACAGTCGTGATGCCTGGCTGGCACTATTGCAGGCAGAAGAGAAAGTGGCTTTTCCTGGCGATGCGCAAGATGCATTGCGTCTGGAATCACCTGCTCCAGTTAGCCAGCTGCCGGGCTTCGATCAGGGTTGGGTAACGGTGCAGGATCTTTCAGCACAACGTTGCGCACTGCTGCTTGAGCCAAAAGATGGGGAATCGATTCTCGATCTCTGCGCTGCTCCGGGTGGTAAAACCACACATATCCTCGAAATCGCGCCGCAGGCCAAAGTATTGGCTGTCGATGTTGACCCGCAACGCCTACTCCGCGTGCATGAGAACTTGCAGCGCTTAGGCATGCAGGCTGAAGTGCGTCAGGGCGATGGCCGCACACCGGCAGAATGGTGCGGTGATATGCAGTTTGATCGCATCCTGCTCGATGCACCCTGCTCTGCCACAGGCGTAATTCGTCGTCATCCAGACATCAAGTGGTTGCGTCGCGATCGTGATATTCCTGAGCTGGCGAATCTGCAGCGTGAAATTCTTGAGGCCGTTTGGCCGCGTCTGAAATCTGGCGGCACGATGATTTATGCCACCTGCTCAATATTGCCGGAAGAGAACCACAACCAAATCAGCGCCTTTTTGGCAGCGCACAGCGACGCCGTGGCTGAGAAGTTGCCACAGGGACAAACCAATGGCTGGCAGGTTTTCCCGACCATCGATGGCGGCGACGGCTTCTTCTACGCTAAGCTGATGAAAAAATAGTGCTGCGCACGCTGACAAGAGCATCTAAGCCATGAAAATCATTATCCTCGGCGCCGGCCAGGTCGGCGGAACCCTGGCAGAAAATTTGGTCGGGGAAAATAACGATATTACCGTCGTCGACAGCGATGCCACGCGTTTGCGCGTGTTGCAGGACAAATTTGATCTGCGCGTAGTGCATGGTCACGGATCCCATCCGCGTATTTTGCGTGAAGCCGGTGCTGAAGATGCGGATATGTTGGTGGCGGTAACCAACTCCGATGAAACCAATATGGTGGCTTGTCAGATTGCGTATTCGCTTTTCAATACGCCCAATCGTATCGCGCGTATTCGTGCCGCAGAATACTTACGCGATGCTGAAAAGCTGTTTGTGCCGGAAGCCGTGCCGATTGATCATTTGATCTCTCCTGAGCAGTTGGTGATCGATAATATCTACCGTTTGATTCAGTATCCTGGCGCACTTCAGGTGGTGAATTTTGCCGAAGGCAAAGTGAGCCTCGCAGTGGTCAAAGCCTATTATGGCGGTCCGCTGGTCGGGAATCCTTTGTCGATCATGCGGGAACATATGCCGCATATTGATACGCGAGTCGCGGCGATTTTCCGCCAGGATCGCCCAATTCGGCCGCAGGGTTCTACGATTGTGGAAGCCGGCGATGAAGTGTTCTTTATTGCCGCGAGCCAGCATATTCGAGCGGT
This sequence comes from Enterobacter sp. Sphag1F, assembly GCF_014193275.1. Taxonomy (NCBI): domain Bacteria; kingdom Pseudomonadati; phylum Pseudomonadota; class Gammaproteobacteria; order Enterobacterales; family Enterobacteriaceae; genus Enterobacter; species Enterobacter sp. Sphag1F. Next base: position 7,984 of record NZ_JACHZD010000011.1, read on the forward strand.
AATGAGCGAAATGCAGCGTCTGGAAAAACCGTATAAGCGCATCATGCTGGTTGGCGGCGGAAATATCGGCTTTGGATTGGCGCAGCGCCTCGAAAAACAGTACAGCGTGAAATTGATTGAACGTAATCAACAGCGTGCGGCGGAACTAGCAGAACGATTACACGATACCATCGTGTTTTACGGCGATGCTTCGGATCAGGAATTGCTGGCCGAAGAGCATGTCGATCAGGTGGATCTCTTCATTGCGGTCACTAATGATGATGAAGCTAATATTATGTCGGCCATGCTGGCCAAGAAAATGGGCGCTAAGAAAGTGATGGTGCTGATCCAGCGCCGCGCCTATGTCGATCTTGTTCAAGGCAGCGTGATCGACATTGCGATTTCGCCACAACAAGCCACCATCTCGGCGCTGCTTAGCCACGTCCGTAAAGCAGATATCGTTGGCGTTTCTTCACTACGCCGCGGTATTGCAGAAGCCATCGAAGCTATCGCACATGGCGATGAAACAACATCTCGCGTGGTTGGACGCCTTATAGAAGATATTAAGCTGCCGCCGGGAACCATTATCGGTGCTGTGGTGCGCGGTGATGAAGTGATCATCGCCAATGATAATGTGCGTGTTGAACAGGGCGATCACGTAATTATGTTCCTGACGGATAAGAAGTTTGTGCCCGATGTTGAGCGTCTGTTCCAGCCAAGTCCATTCTTCCTGTAAAAGCTGCGGGCGAAAGCCCGCCGTGAAAGTTTTGCTTAATCCATTGTTCTAATGGCAATTGCAGAAAGGTTTGTTAGACTTTAGCCATTGGCCAAGGCAAGGAGATAACAATGAGTTTATTCAAAGAGTTTCGTGATTTTGCAATGCGTGGGAACGTGGTTGACCTGGCAGTCGGTGTCATCATCGGTGCCGCTTTTGGTAAGATTGTTTCTTCACTGGTTGCCAATATCATCATGCCGCCACTTGGCTTGCTGATTGGTGGCGTCGATTTCAAACAGTTCAAGTGGGTACTAAAGCCAGCAGAAGGTGATATTCCTGCTGTAGTGATGGAGTACGGTAACTTTATTCAGACTGTATTTGATTTCGTTATTGTTGCCTTCGCAATCTTCCTGGCAATTAAAGTAATGAATAAGCTTTATCAGAAAAAAGAAGTTGAGAAAGCTGCCCCTAAGCCAACAAATGAAGAGTTACTGCTTACTGAAATCCGTGACCTGTTAAAACAACAAAATCACGATAAATTATGATGAAAAAGCCGCCCAAATAAGGCGGCTTTTTTGTCTCTAAAGAAGAAGACCAGTGATAAACTCTTCTGCTTATCACTGGCCTCCCAGTTACGTCCTTTAGCATGTTTGTTTTTACGTTGGTAGCTGCCTTTTCCTTTCTGATTCTTCTCAACGCGCTGCCTAAACAGTGGATCATGTAATAATGCTTCAAGTGCATTGTCGTTGATTTTACCTTTTTGGTGCTGATAGCGAGTCATCTCGTCCTCCGGTTATTAACGGCGCAACTATATTCCTTCCAGCGCAAAATTCAATCCTTGCTGCAACAAATTTCAGGCTGCGGCTCTTCACCTCTTTCCAGAGCTTCAAGTATTGAACAGCAGGCGCTGCTATGTGCGTCGCCGCAGCAGGTATCAGCCAAACGATGCAATGAACGCTGGATCGTCTGCAGTTCAGCGATCATGCCATTAACTTCATCTAAACGCTTCGCCACAATGGCTTTGGATTCCTGGCATGTGTGATGTTCAGGATCGATGCGGATCGACAATAAACCACGAATTGATTCTAAGCTGAAGCCGAGTTGGCGACCATAGCGAATAAAACGCAGCCGCTGTAAATCATCTTCACTATAAAGGCGAAAGCCGCCCTCAGTGCGTACCTCGTGATTCATCATCTGCTGTTTTTCATAAAAGCGGATAGTGTCTGGCGTAACATCCGCCATTTTTGCCAGCTGGCCAATTCGATACATGCTATATCTCCCGCTGCAAATGATGATGGATGACGTCGCTATAATCGCCTCGCAAGAAGTCGGTACTGATTCCGGCTTGCTGGAGTTTGATTTCTAGCAGCGCTAAGCGTTTCGATAATTCACGCGCCTTGCCATCGTCAGGATTCAGGTCGCGAAGCAGATCATTTAACGCTAACGCTTCACGACGCATTTCAAGTTCCGGCGGTAAGTGACCAGAGTTTTTCAATAGACGATATGCCGTGCGCAGTTCAACCGGCACTCCGCTGTCATCATCTATCTTTAAAGGCGCGCCTTCGCCGGGCAGATTACTCAGTTCACCTTTTTCCTGAGCTTCACGGATGCGCTGCTCAACAAGTTGATCAATTAGCCACATAAGAGCGTTCCTGACGGGTATATCTGCCATCAGCATAGCGAAAGGGGAGTAAATGGGAAGGAATTAAGACAATAAAAAACCCGCCGAAGCGGGTTTTCTACGATACTGCAAATTACTCTGCAGTAGCTTCTGCTTGAGCTTCTGGACGATCAACCAGCTCGATGTAAGCCATCGGAGCGTTGTCACCAGCACGGAAGCCACACTTCAAAATGCGAGTGTAACCACCGGCACGGCTCGCGAAACGCGGGCCCAGCTCGTTAAACAGTTTTGCCACGATCTCGTTATCACGAGTGCGGGCGAATGCCAGACGACGATTAGCTACGCTGTCGGTCTTGGCAAGAGTAATCAGCGGCTCAACTACGCGGCGCAGCTCTTTGGCTTTCGGCAGAGTCGTCTTAATGATCTCATGACGAACCAGAGAACCAGCCATGTTGCGGAACATAGCCTGACGATGGCTGCTGTTGCGGTTCAGTTGACGACCACTCTTACGATGGCGCATGACCTTATCCTTCTCAGTGAAACCTTAACCTGTGATCGGGTTATTCATCAGCAATGCTTGCTGGTGGCCAGTTTTCCAGGCGCATGCCCAGAGACAAACCACGTGAAGCAAGCACATCTTTAATCTCGGTAAGAGATTTTTTACCCAGGTTAGGCGTTTTAAGCAGCTCAACCTCGGTACGCTGTACCAGATCACCGATGTAGTGGATAGCTTCTGCCTTAAGGCAGTTAGCAGAGCGGACAGTCAATTCCAGATCGTCAACAGGGCGCAGCAGGATCGGATCGAATTCTGGTTTCTCTTCTTTCACTTCCGGCTGACGTACATCACGTAAATCAACGAAAGCTTCCAGTTGTTCTGCCAGGATGGTTGCCGCACGACGAATCGCCTCTTCAGGATCGATTGTGCCGTTGGTTTCCATTTCGATGACCAGCTTGTCCAGGTCGGTACGCTGTTCTACACGCGCTGCTTCAACATTGTAGGCGATACGGTCTACAGGGCTGTAGCAAGCGTCAACCAACAGACGGCCGATTGGGCGCTCATCTTCTTCCGAATGAATTCGGGCAGAAGCCGGCACATAACCACGACCACGCTGAACTTTGATACGCATGCTAATAGATGCGTTTTCATCGGTCAGATGGCAGATCACATGCTGCGGCTTGACGATTTCAACATCACCGTCGTGGGTGATGTCGGCTGCAGTCACAGGGCCAATGCCAGATTTATTCAGAGTAAGGATGACTTCATCTTTACCTTGAACTCTTACCGCCAACCCTTTCAGGTTAAGCAGGATTTCCAGGATATCTTCCTGTACGCCCTCTTTGGTGGAGTACTCATGAAGCACACCATCAATCTCAACCTCGGTCACCGCGCAACCCGGCATGGAAGAAAGCAGAATACGGCGCAGTGCGTTACCAAGAGTATGGCCAAAGCCACGCTCTAACGGCTCAAGGGTCACCTTGGCGTGCGTCGAACTCACTTGCTCGATATCTACCAGGCGCGGTTTTAGAAACTCTGTCACAGAACCCTGCATTGTGTCCTCTCTTTGGTACTAAGCTTTACTTAGAGTAAAGCTCGACGATCAGGTGTTCGTTAATGTCCGCAGACAGATCAGTACGTTCAGGAATACGCTTGAACACACCCTCCATCTTAGTAGCATCAACTTCCAGCCAGGTTGGCTTTTCACGCTGCTCAGCCAGCTCCAGAGCGGCCTTCACGCGAGATTGCTGTTTGGCTTTCTCACGGATGCTTACGACATCATTCGGAGATACCTGATAAGAAGCGATGTTAACAACGCGACCGTTCACCAGGATAGATTTATGGCTAACCAGCTGACGTGCTTCTGCACGAGTGGCGCCAAAGCCCATACGGTAAACAACGTTATCCAGACGACCTTCCAGCAGGGCCAGCAGGTTTTCACCTGTGTTGCCTTTCAGACGTGCTGCTTCTTTATAGTAGTTGCGGAACTGACGCTCCAGCACGCCGTACATACGACGAACTTTCTGCTTTTCACGCAACTGGCCGCCGTAGTCAGACAGACGCGGTTTACGCGCACCATGCTGACCAGGTGGTTGTTCAATTTTGCACTTGGTATCGATCGCGCGAACGCCAGACTTAAGGAATAAGTCGGTACCCTCACGACGGCTCAGCTTGAGCTTAGGACCCAAATATCTTGCCATTTTCTTTCTCCAACTAACCTAAAAACGGGCGATTAAACGCGACGTTTTTTCGGCGGACGACAACCGTTGTGAGGGATTGGAGTCACATCAGTAATATTAGTGATGCGGAAACCAGCAGCGTTCAGAGCACGAATTGTTGATTCGCGACCCGGACCCGGACCCTTAACCATAACTTCCAGATTCTTAATACCGTAATCTTTCACTGCTTCTGCACAGCGCTCTGCAGCTACCTGAGCAGCAAACGGAGTAGATTTACGTGAACCGCGGAAACCGGAACCACCGGCGGTTGCCCAACCCAGTGCGTTACCCTGACGATCAGTAATGGTAACGATGGTGTTGTTAAAAGATGCATGGACATGAGCCACGCCATCTGAGACTTGTTTTCTTACACGCTTACGTGCACGAACTGGTGCCTTTGCCATTATTTACTCACCCCGATTATTTCTTGATCGGTTTACGCGGACCCTTACGGGTACGTGCATTGGTCTTAGTACGCTGACCGCGAACTGGCAGACCACGACGATGGCGTAAACCACGATAGCAACCAAGGTCCATCAGACGCTTGATGCTCAGGGTGATTTCACGGCGCAGATCACCTTCAACAACGAATTTACCAACTGCTTCACGCAGCTGTTCAATTTGTTCTTCAGACAGCTCTCTGATCTTAACATTTTCAGCAATACCCGTTGAAGCGCAGATGGCTTTAGAACGAGTTTTACCGATACCGAAAATCGAAGTTAATGCGATAACGGTATGTTTTTGATCAGGAATGTTAATGCCTGCTATACGGGCCACTATGCACTCCTATAATTAAACAAATGCGTCCCATGCTGAAAAGCCCGTTTTCAGGATACTCAAATGGTAACGCATCGACATACAAAAGATTGGCTGGCTAATCTAGCCAGCTCAACCCGACTTTGCAAGAAAAATATGTGACAATATCAGCCTTGGCGCTGTTTATGCTTTGGCTCGGCGCTGCAGATCACACGTACGACACCGTCGCGGCGAATGATTTTGCAGTTACGACATAATTTCTTGACGGAAGCACGAACTTTCATTTTTACTCTCCGTAACTTCTCAAGCACCCGAATTAACGGCCGTAGCCTTTCAGGTTAGCTTTCTTCAATGCAGACTCGTACTGACTTGACATCATCAGAGTTTGCACTTGAGCCATAAAGTCCATGATGACGACCACTACAATGAGCAGCGATGTGCCGCCAAAGTAGAATGGAACTTTCATAGCATCACGCATGAACTCCGGGATCAGGCAGATAAAGGTAATATACAGTGCGCCAATTAAGGTCAGACGTGTCATCACTTTATCGATGTACTTCGCCGTTTGCTCTCCCGGACGAATTCCCGGTACGAATGCACCAGACTTCTTCAGGTTATCTGCTGTTTCACGTGGGTTGAAGACCAACGCCGTGTAGAAGAAACAGAAGAAGATGATTGCAGTCGCATAGAGTAGCACATAAAGCGGCTGTCCTGGTTGCAAATACAGCGAAATTGTTGTCAGCCAGTTCCAACCGGTACCGCCCCCGAACCATGATGCTATGGTCGCCGGGAACAGAATAATGCTGGAAGCAAAAATAGCTGGGATTACGCCCGCCATGTTCACTTTCAACGGTAAATGTGTGCTCTGTGCAGCATATACACGACGACCTTGCTGACGTTTAGCGTAGTTGACCACAATGCGGCGCTGGCCACGCTCGACGAAAATAACAAAGAACGTCACTGCAAATACTAGAACTGCAACCAACAGCAACAGAAGGAAGTGCAGGTCACCTTGCCGCGCTTGCTCGATGGTATGGCCAATGGCCGGCGGGAGGCCCGCAACAATACCTGCGAAGATAATGATCGAGATACCGTTACCAATACCTCGTTCAGTAATCTGTTCGCCCAGCCACATCAGGAACATTGTCCCGGTAACCAGACTTACAACAGCGGTAAAGTAGAATGCAAAGCCTGGATTCATTACCAGTCCCTGCATTCCAGGCATATTCGGTAAACCGGTAGCAATACCGATCGACTGGAATACAGCCAGAACCAGTGTGCCGTAGCGAGTGTACTGGCTAATCTTACGACGACCAGCTTCACCCTCTTTCTTAATCTCAGCTAACGCTGGATGAACCACCGTCAGCAGCTGGATAATAATAGAAGCCGAAATATACGGCATAATACCCAGTGCGAAGATTGAGGCACGACTGAGAGCACCACCAGAGAACATGTTAAACATTTCAATGATGGTGCCACGCTGTTGCTCAAGCAGTTTGGCAAGTACAGTGGCATCGATACCGGGGATTGGAATAAAAGAGCCAATTCGGAAGACAATGAGTGCACCGATTACAAACAACAGTCTGCGCTTCAGTTCACCAAAGCCACCTTTGGCACTTTGAAAATCTAATCCCGGTTGCTTTGCCATCTGCTACTTATTCCTCGATTTTACCGCCAGCAGCTTCGATTGCAGCACGAGCACCTTTGGTGACACGCAGACCGCGAACCGTTACCGGTGCAGAAACTTCACCAGAAAGAATCACTTTCGCGAATTCAATCTGAACACCGATAATATTGGCCGCTTTCAGCGTATTCAGGTCAACAATACCGCCTTCAACTTTCGCCAGATCAGACAGACGAACTTCTGTCGTGATCATTGCTTTGCGAGAGGTGAAACCGAATTTCGGCAGACGACGGTACAGAGGCATCTGACCACCCTCGAAACCGCGACGTACGCCACCACCAGAACGAGAGTTCTGACCTTTGTGACCACGACCACCAGTTTTACCGAGGCCAGAACCGATACCACGACCCAGACGCTTAGAAGCGTGTTTAGACCCTTCGGCCGGAGACAGAGTGTTTAAACGCATCTCTTACTCCTCCACTTTCAGCATGTAGGAAATCGCGTTAATCATACCGCGTACAGCAGGCGTGTCTTCACGCTCAACGGTGTGATTGATGCGACGCAGACCCAAGCCAACCAGAGTCGCTTTATGCTTAGGCAGGCGGCCGATTGAACTGCGGGTTTGTGTAATTTTAATTGTCTTAGCCATCGTGATTACCCCAGAATTTCTTCAACGGATTTACCACGCTTGGCAGCGACCATTTCCGGAGAATTCATATTGCCCAGGCCATCGATAGTTGCACGAACCACGTTAATCGGGTTAGTAGAACCATACGCTTTAGCCAGAACGTTATGTACTCCAGCAACTTCTAAAACAGCGCGCATTGCACCGCCGGCGATGATACCGGTACCTTCAGAAGCTGGCTGCATGAACACACGAGAACCTGTGTGAGCACCTTTAACAGGGTGCTGCAGGGTGCCGTGAGTCAGCGCGACGTTAATCATATTGCGACGGGCTTTCTCCATCGCTTTCTGGATCGCTGCTGGAACTTCACGCGCTTTACCGTAACCAAAACCAACGCGGCCGTTACCATCACCCACTACAGTCAGTGCGGTGAAGGAGAAAATACGACCACCTTTTACAGTTTTAGATACACGGTTTACCGCGATCAGTTTTTCCTGCAGTTCGCCAGCTTGTTTCTCGATGTTTGACATCTTAGACCTCTACCTTAGAACTGAAGGCCAGCTTCACGGGCAGCATCTGCCAGTGCCTGGACACGACCATGATATTGGAACCCGGAACGGTCGAAAGAGACATTAGTAATGCCTTTCTCAACAGCGCGCTCAGCCAGAGCTTTACCTACAGCTGCAGCGGCGTCTTTGTTACCGGTATACTTCAGTTGTTCGGCAATAGCTTTTTCTACAGTAGAAGCAGCAACCAGAACTTCGGAACCGTTCGGGGCGATCACCTGTGCGTAAATATGACGCGGGGTACGATGTACCACCAGGCGAGTAGCACCCAGCTCTTTGAGCTTGCGACGTGCACGGGTCGCACGACGGATACGAGCAGATTTCTTATCCATAGTGTTACCTTACTTCTTCTTAGCCTCTTTGGTACGCACGACTTCGTCGGCGTAACGAACACCCTTGCCTTTATAAGGCTCAGGACGACGGTAGGCGCGCAGATCAGCTGCAACCTGACCAATCAGCTGTTTATCAGCGCCTTTCAGCACGATCTCAGTCTGAGTTGGACATTCAGCAGTGATGCCGGCCGGCAGTGCATGGTCAACAGGGTGAGAGAAGCCCAGGGCCAAGCTCACAGAGTTGCCTTTAACAGCTGCACGATAACCAACACCAACCAGTTGCAGCTTCTTGGTGAAGCCTTCGGTAACACCGATAACCATGCCGTTCAGCAGCGCACGAGCAGTACCTGCTTGTGCCCAACCATCCGCATAACCTTCGCGTGGAGCGAAAGTCAGGGCGTTGTCTGCATGCTTAACTTCTACAGCACTGTTGATAGTACGAGTCAGCTCGCCGTTTTTGCCTTTGATCGAAACTTCCTGACCGCTGAGTTTTACCTCTACGCCCGCAGGAACAACGACAGGTGCTTTTGCAACACGAGACATTTTATTCCTCCGATTACGCTACGTAGCAGATAATTTCGCCACCAAGACCAGCTTGGCGCGCTGCACGATCAGTCATGACACCTTTAGAGGTAGAGATTACAGCGATGCCCAGACCAGCCATTACTTTTGGCAGCTCATCTTTTTTCTTATAGATGCGCAGACCTGGACGACTAACACGCTGAATGCTCTCTACCACAGCCTTGCCCTGGAAATACTTTAAAGTAACTTCCAGCTCAGACTTGATATCGCCTTCGATTTTAAAATCTTCAATATAGCCTTCTTCCTTCAGCACGTTGGCAATTGCCACTTTCAGCTTGGAGGAAGGCATAGAGACCGCAACTTTGTTCGCGGCCTGACCGTTACGGATACGGGTCAGCATATCCGCGATCGGATCTTGCATGCTCATCTGTGTTACTCCCGTGATTCAAATGGTGACAATTACCAGCTAGCCTTTTTAAGACCCGGGATTTCACCGCGCATTGCGGCTTCACGGACCTTGATACGGCTCAACCCAAACTTCCGCAAGAAACCGTGCGGACGACCTGTCTGACGGCAGCGGTTACGCTGACGGGAAGGGCTGGAATCACGCGGCAGACTCTGCAGCTTGAGAACGGCATCCCAACGATCTTCGTCGGATGCGTTCACATCAGAAATGATCGCTTTCAGTTCTACGCGCTTGGCGAAGAACTTGTCTGCTAATTTCACACGCTTAACTTCGCGTGCTTTCATCGATTGCTTAGCCATTAAGTAACCCTACCTTACTTGCGGAATGGGAATTCAAAGGCAGCCAGCAGAGCACGGCCTTCATCATCAGATTTCGCAGTAGTGGTAATGGTAATATCCAAACCACGAACGCGATCGACTTTGTCATAATCGATTTCTGGGAAGATGATCTGCTCACGAACGCCCATGCTGTAGTTACCACGACCATCGAACGACTTCGCAGATAAACCGCGGAAGTCACGAATACGTGGTACAGCAATAGTGATCAGACGCTCAAAGAACTCCCACATACGCTCACCGCGCAGAGTTACTTTACAGCCGATCGGATAGCCCTGACGGATTTTGAAGCCTGCAACTGATTTGCGTGCTTTGGTGATCAGCGGTTTTTGACCGGAGATTGCTGCCAGGTCAGCTGCTGCGTTATCCAGCAGTTTCTTGTCAGCGATCGCTTCACCAACACCCATGTTCAGGGTGATCTTCTCGACCCGAGGGACTTGCATGACAGAATTGTAGCCGAACTCTGTCATGAGTTTCTGGACTACTTCGTCTTTGTAGTAATCATGCAGTTTCGCCATCGTACTACTCCAAATTACTTGATAGTTTCGCTATTAGACTTGAAGAAACGGACTTTTTTGCCGTCTTCGAATCTAAAGCCTACACGGTCAGCCTTGCCGGTTGCCGCATTGAAGAGTGCAACGTTGGAAGCTTGAATAGCAGCTTCTTTCTCAACGATGCCACCTGGTTGGTTCAGGGCCGGAACCGGCTTCTGATGTTTCTTAACCAGGTTGATACCTTCAACGATGACTTTACCAGAAGTCAGGACGTTCTTTACTTTACCGCGTTTACCTTTGTCTTTGCCGGTAAGCACGATAACTTCGTCGTTACGACGGATTTTCGCTGCCATTGCTCGCTCCTTAGAGTACTTCTGGTGCCAGAGAGATAATTTTCATGAACTTTTCAGTACGAAGTTCACGAGTTACCGGCCCAAAAATACGCGTACCGATAGGTTGCTCGCTGTTATTGTTTAAAATAACGCATGCATTACCATCGAAGCGAATGACAGAACCGTCCGGGCGACGAACACCCTTCCTGGTGCGCACCACTACCGCTTTCAGGACATCACCTTTTTTCACCTTGCCACGAGGAATTGCTTCCTTGATGGTCACTTTGATGATATCGCCGACGCCTGCGTAGCGACGGTGCGAGCCACCCAGAACCTTGATACACATTACGCGACGTGCACCGGAGTTGTCGGCGACGTTCAGCATAGTCTGTTCTTGGATCATTTTAGTGCTCCGCTAATGTCAACTACTACTTCGGGACCCAAACCTCAGGTCGTTAAAAAGCCCCATAATTGAGGGCGCGGCATTATAACACCGGTTCTCGCACATGGGTAGAAAAAATGAACGGCTCAGACGAGCCGTTCATTTTATTTTTTAGAGGAAGCGGATTCTATTACAGAACCGCTTTCTCTACAACGCGAACCAACGCCCAAGACTTAGTCTTAGACAGTGGACGGGTTTCGCGGATTTCTACCACGTCACCAATACCACATTCGTTGTTCTCGTCATGGATGTGCAGCTTAGTCGTACGCTTGATGAATTTACCGTAGATCGGGTGTTTCACGACACGTTCGATAGCAACAACTGCAGATTTCTGCATTTTGTCACTAATAACACGACCCTGCAGAGTACGGATTTTATCGGTCATTACGCCGCCTTCTCAGTCAGTAAAGTCTTAACACGTGCAACATTACGACGAACTTCTTTCAGCAGATGGGTTTGCTGAAGTTGGCCGGATGCTGCTTGCATGCGCAGGTTAAACTGCTCACGCAGCAGGTTAAGAAGCTCAGTGTTCAGCTCTTCAACGCTTTTTTCACGCAGCTCATTTGCTTTCATTACATCACCGTCTTAGTAACAAAGGTGGTTTTGATAGGCAGTTTTGCTGCTGCCAGCTTGAAGGCTTCACGGGCCAGCTCTTCCGGAACGCCGTCCATTTCATACAGGACTTTACCCGGTTGAATGAGGGCAACCCAATACTCCACGTTACCCTTACCTTTACCCATACGCACTTCCAGCGGCTTCTCGGTAATTGGTTTGTCCGGGAATACACGGATCCAAATTTTACCTTGACGCTTAACTGCACGGGTCATAGCACGACGTGCTGCTTCGATCTGACGAGCAGTCAGACGACCACGGCCAACAGCTTTCAGACCGAAAGTACCGAAGCTGACATCCGTACCTTGCGCCAGACCACGGTTGCGGCCTTTGTGCACTTTACGGAATTTCGTACGCTTTGGTTGTAACATCAGCGACTCTCCTTACTTACGGCCTTTACGCTGCTGCTTTTTAGGTTGAGCAGCCGGTTCCGGTTGTTCAACAGCAGCCATACCACCCAGGATCTCGCCTTTGAAGATCCATACCTTAACGCCGATTACACCATAAGTGGTGTGCGCTTCAGAGGTGTTGTAGTCAATGTCTGCACGCAGTGTGTGCAACGGTACGCGACCTTCACGGTACCATTCGGTACGTGCGATCTCGGCACCGCCCAAACGGCCGCTGACTTCAACTTTAATACCCTTCGCGCCCAGACGCATTGCGTTCTGTACAGCACGCTTCATAGCACGACGGAACATCACACGACGCTCCAGCTGTGAAGTGATGCTATCAGCAACCAATTTAGCGTCCAGTTCCGGCTTACGCACTTCGGCGATGTTGATCTGTGCAGGAACGCCAGCGATTTTCGCGACGACCGTACGCAGTTTTTCTACGTCTTCACCTTTCTTACCGATAACGATACCCGGGCGAGCAGTGTGAATAGTCACACGGATGCTCTTAGCCGGACGCTCGATAACGATACGAGATACAGACGCTTTAGACAGTTCCTTAGTAAGGAACTGACGGACTTTAAAATCGCTGTCCAGGTTGTCAGCGAATTCTTTGGTGTTCGCAAACCAGGTAGAGTTCCATGGTTTTACAATACCCAGGCGAATACCATTAGGATGTACTTTCTGACCCATTGCTAGTCTCCAGAGTCTCAGCGATCGGACACAACCACAGTAATGTGGCTGGTGCGCTTCAGGATGCGATCTGCACGACCTTTCGCACGCGGCATAATGCGCTTCATGCTTGGGCCTTCGTCTACGAAGATTTTCGCGACTTTCAGATCGTCGATATCAGCGCCATCGTTGTGTTCGGCGTTCGCAATGGCAGATTCCAGGACTTTCTTAACCAACACAGCAGCTTTCTTGTTGGTGTAGGTCAGAATATCCAGAGCCTGCGACACTTTCTTACCGCGAATCAGGTCTGCCACCAGGCGAACCTTCTGAGCAGAAGAACGAGCATGGCGATGTTGAGCAATAGTTTCCATCTCTTCCTCCTACTTATTTCTTCTTGGCTTTCTTATCTGCAGCATGGCCGCGATAAGTACGTGTCGGTGCAAATTCACCCAGTTTGTGGCCGACCATTTCGTCGGAAACAAAGACAGGAACGTGCTGACGACCATTATGGACAGCGATGGTCAAACCGATCATGTTAGGGAAGATCGTTGAACGACGGGACCAAGTGCGCAGGGGCTTCTTGTCACCGCTTTCCACCGCTTTCTCTACCTTCTTCAGCAAGTGCAGGTCAATAAAAGGACCTTTCTTGAGAGAACGTGGCATGGCTTATCCTCTAAAATTATTTGCTACGGCGACGTACGATAAATTTATCAGTACGCTTGTTGCTACGGGTCTTCTTACCTTTGGTCTGAACGCCCCACGGAGTTACCGGGTGCTTACCAAAGTTACGACCTTCACCACCACCGTGCGGGTGATCGACTGGGTTCATCGCAGTACCGCGAACGGTAGGACGAACACCACGCCAACGGGTTGCACCAGCTTTACCCAGTACGCGCAGCATGTGCTCAGAGTTGCCGACTTCGCCGAGAGTTGCACGACATTCGGATTCAACTTTGCGCATTTCGCCTGAACGCAGACGCAGGGTAACGTAGGAACCTTCACGCGCAACGATCTGCACGTAAGTACCAGCTGAGCGAGCAATCTGACCGCCTTTGCCTGGTTTCATTTCTACGTTATGAACGGTAGAACCCACCGGGATGTTACGCATCGGCAGGGTGTTACCTGCTTTAATCGCAGCATCAACGCCAGATTGAATCTGATCGCCGGCTTTCAGGCCTTTAGGGGCCAGGATGTAACGGCGCTCGCCATCTTTGTACAGAACCAGTGCGATGTTCGCAGAACGGTTCGGATCGTACTCAAGACGCTCAACAACTGCTGGGATACCATCTTTGTTGCGTTTGAAGTCAACAATACGGTAAGCCTGCTTGTGACCACCACCGATATGACGGGTAGTGATACGACCATTGTTGTTACGACCACCGGATTTGCTGTTTTTTTCTACCAGCGGAGCAAATGGTTTGCCCTTGTGCAGCTCTGGGTTCACCACTTTAACTACGTGGCGACGACCCGGAGATGTCGGTTTACATTTAACAACTGCCATTGTCTTTCTCCTCCGACTTACTCAGCGCCGCCGACGAAGTCCAGATTCTGGCCTTCCTTCAGGGTGACGTAAGCTTTTTTCCAGTCGCTACGACGACCGATACGCTGTCCGTGACGCTTAACTTTCCCTTTAACTACCAGGGTGTTTACGTCTTTAACTTCCACTTCGAACAGCTTCTCAACAGCAGCAACGATCTCTGCTTTGGTCGCGTCTTTAGCAACTTTGAGAACGATGGTATTGGTTTTTTCCATCGCAGTAGATGCTTTTTCTGATACGTGCGGTGCACGCACTACTTTCAGCAGACGTTCTTCACGGATCATGCCAGCATCTCCTCAACTTGCTTAACTGCTTCCGCAGTCATAACGACTTTGTCGAAGGCGATCAGGCTAACTGGGTCGATGCCCGCTGCATCACGCACGTCAACCTTGTACAGGTTACGCGCAGCCAGGAACAGATTCTCATCCAGTTCACCGGTGATGATCAGCACATCTTGCAGCGCCATGTCTTTCAGTTTCTGTACCAGCAGCTTAGTTTTAGGCGCTTCTACAGAGAACGTCTCGACAACGATCAGACGGTCCTGACGTACCAGCTCGGACAGGATGCTTTTCAGCGCGCCGCGGTACATCTTTTTGTTAACTTTTTGACTGTGGTCCTGTGGACGTGCAGCGAAGGTCACGCCACCTGAACGCCAGATCGGGCTCTTTACAGAACCTGAACGCGCACGGCCGGTACCTTTCTGGCGCCAAGGCTTTTTACCTGAACCAGTAACTTCAGCACGAGTCTTCTGCGCACGAGTACCCTGACGAGCACCAGCGGCATAAGCAACAACAACCTGGTGAACCAGCGCTTCGTTGAAATCACGACCGAAGGTAGTTTCGGAAACAGTCAGCGCGCTCTGCGCGTCTTTCAGTACTAATTCCATTGCTATCCCCTTACGCCTTCACAGCTGGTTTAACAATCAGATCGCACCCAGTTGCACCCGGGACGCCACCTTTGACCAGCAGCAGGTTGCGCTCAGCGTCAACACGTACTACTTCCAGGCTCTGAACGGTTACGCGCTCATTACCCAGCTGACCAGCCATTTTCTTGCCTTTGAACACTTTGCCCGGAGTCTGGTTCTGACCGATAGAACCCGGAACGCGGTGTGACAAGGAGTTACCGTGTGTAGCGTCCTGGGTACGGAAGTTCCAGCGCTTAACGGTACCTGCGAAACCTTTACCTTTAGAGGTACCGGTAACGTCTACTTTTTTAACGTCAGCGAAAATCTCAACACTGATGCTCTGGCCAACAGAGAAATCTTCACCTTCGGTGCGGAATTCCCACAGACCACGGCCAGCATCAACGCCAGCTTTAGCAAAATGACCTGCTTCAGGCTTGCTCACACGGCTTGCTTTTTTAGCACCGGTGGTAACCTGGATAGCTTGGTAACCATCGTTGTCCAGGCCTTTGACCTGAGTAACGCGGTTTGCTTCAACTTCGATAACGGTTACTGGGATTGAAACGCCATCTTCAGTGAAGATGCGGGTCATACCCACTTTTTTACCGACTAAACCAATCATTGTATCAACCTCTCAATCGCTCGATGACCTGATTAACCCAGGCTGATCTGCACGTCAACACCGGCAGCCAGGTCCAGACGCATCAGAGCATCAACGGTTTTTTCAGTTGGCTCAACGATGTCTACCAGACGCTTGTGAGTGCGGATTTCGTACTGATCACGCGCGTCTTTGTTAACGTGCGGAGAGATCAGAACGGTAAAACGCTCTTTGCGGGTTGGCAGCGGGATCGGACCACGTACCTGCGCACCAGTGCGCTTGGCAGTCTCAACGATTTCCGCGGTTGATTGATCGATCAGGCGATGATCAAACGCTTTAAGACGGATACGGATTCTTTGGTTCGACATGAGACCAAGGCTCCAAACATTTTATAAACGAAAAGAATTACTACCCACATCCATTACGATTGATGGAGGAGTGTAATCGTTCAGCATATAACTCCCCAATTGGGAGTATTGTTAGGCGATACATAGACAGCTATCCCCTGCGATTCTGCTCGAATCGCGCCGCACCAATATCGGCAGGCCCGCGCATTATACGTAAATCTGTTTAGGAAGCAACCCGTGTTGTGTTTTTAACCACATCTATCTGGCTTTAGCCCAAAAAAACCCGCAGCAATCGTTTTTGACTGGCGCGGGCTTGCATAACATTGCTGGTTGGACATAAGACTAATGTTCGTTCTGATCTTTTAATTGAGACTGAAGATAATTTTGCAGGCCGACTTTGTTCACCAGATCGAGTTCAGTTTCCAGCCAGTCTATGTGCCCCTCCTCTTCCGTGAGAATTTCAATCATCATGTCTCTGCTGACGTAATCATGAACCTTGTCGGCATAGGCTATTGCCTCGCGCAAATCCTTGGCGCCTTCCAGTTCTAATGCCAGGTCAGACTGCAGCATCTCCGGCACGTCTTCACCGATGCGTAATCGACCGAGATCTTGCAGGTTAGGAATCCCTTCGAGAAAAAGAATGCGTTCGATGTACTTGTCCGCATGCTTCATTTCATCGATCGACTCATGATACTCAACGTCATTGAGCCGGGTCAGACCCCAATTTTTGAACATACGCGCATGAAGGAAGTACTGATTAATCGCAACCAGTTCATTCCCCAGCAATTTGTTGAGATGATTTATGATTTTACCGTCGCCCTTCATTTTGCTTCCTCCGCTTCCAACTAAATAGAGCGTAGATGCGGATGAAAGGAAGTCAAAAAACGCGACGGTTATTGTGGGTATTGTGAAGTGCAGGATTAAGTTATCAGGCTATCTCTTTGTAGAGCGGCACGTTTTGCAGTTCATCTTCCATAATTTCCCGCGCAAAGCGCACGCACTTCCCACATTGCTTGCCAATGGGCACCAACTGGCGCAATTGTTGAATCGATTTGGGTTGATAGCGGCGAACCACTTCGCGCAGAGTTTTATCACTCACGGCATTACACAAGCAGACGTACATTTACTGCGGACTCCCGTACAATTTATGATCAAATTGTAAATGAGAATGGTTTTTATTTCAAACGCAGCTTTTATGTGGGATTAATCGAAACGGCAAAATTCAGACATAAAAAAAGAGCACCGAAGTGCTCTTTTTCATGCTGCGATGACTGCCGAAACAGCCATCGACATTAACGCAATTAAGCGATAATTTCAGCAACAACACCCGCACCAACAGTACGGCCGCCTTCACGGATTGCGAAACGCAGACCCTGATCCATAGCGATTGGCTTGATCAAAGTTACGGTCATTTTTACGTTGTCGCCTGGCATTACCATTTCAACGCCTTCTGGCAGTTGAACGTCACCGGTCACGTCAGTAGTACGGAAGTAGAACTGAGGACGGTAGCCTTTGAAGAACGGAGTATGACGGCCGCCTTCATCTTTAGACAGAACGTAAACTTCTGAAGTGAACTGGGTATGTGGCTTGATTGAACCCGGCTTAGCCAGAACCTGACCACGCTCGATGTCTTCACGCTTGATACCACGCAGCAGAACACCACAGTTCTCGCCTGCCTGACCCTGGTCCAGCAGTTTGCGGAACATTTCAACGCCAGTACAGGTTGATTTAACAGTATCTTTCAGGCCAACAACTTCAACTTCGTCGCCCACTTTAACGATACCGCGCTCAACACGACCGGTAACAACAGTACCACGGCCAGAGATTGAGAATACGTCTTCGATTGGCAGCAGGAACGGCTTGTCGATTGCACGTACTGGCTCTGGGATATAGGTATCCAGATGACCAGCCAGTTCAATGATCTTAGCTTCCCACTCAGCGTCGCCTTCCAGCGCTTTCAGAGCAGAACCACGTACGATTGGAGTGTCGTCGCCTGGGAAGTCATATGCTGACAGCAGGTCACGTACTTCCATCTCTACCAGTTCCAGCAGCTCTTCATCATCAACCATGTCGCACTTGTTCAGGAACACGATGATGTAAGGAACGCCAACCTGACGACCCAGCAGGATGTGCTCACGGGTCTGTGGCATTGGGCCATCAGTCGCAGCAACAACCAGGATAGCGCCATCCATCTGTGCAGCACCGGTGATCATGTTTTTCACATAATCGGCGTGGCCTGGGCAGTCAACGTGCGCATAGTGGCGATTCGGGGTTTCATATTCAACGTGAGAAGTGTTGATGGTGATACCACGTGCTTTCTCTTCTGGCGCTTTATCGATCTCGTCGAATTTGCTTGCCTTACCGCCGTAGGTTTTAGCCAGAACGGTGGTGATTGCTGCAGTCAGAGTGGTTTTACCATGGTCAACGTGACCGATGGTGCCGACGTTTACGTGCAGTTTGTTACGCTGAAATTGCTCTTTCGCCATGGCGATAATTCCTTACGTTGTGCCTTCATGAGTCATGAAGGCATCAGTTCACAATTTTTAAACCGTAGCTTATTTGCTACGAGCTTCAATAACGGCCTGAGCGACGTTGTTCGGCGCATCATCGTACTTCAGGAACTCCATGGAGTAAGAAGCACGGCCTTTGGTCAGAGAACGCAGCTGGGTTGCATATCCGAACATTTCAGACAGCGGAACTTCAGCATGGATCTGAACGCCAGTAGCGTTAGATTCCTGTCCTTTGAGCATACCACGACGACGGCTAAGGTCACCGATAACGTCACCGGTGTTCTCTTCCGGAGTCTCTACTTCAACCTTCATGATTGGCTCAAGCAGCACTGGTTGTGCTTTCTTAAAGCCATCTTTAAAGGCCAAAGATGCAGCCAGTTTAAACGCCAGCTCAGAGGAGTCGACATCATGGTATGAACCGAAGTGCAGACGAACACCCAGATCAACTACCGGATAACCAGCCAGTGGACCTGATTTCAGCTGCTCCTGGAGACCTTTATCAACCGCAGGGATGTATTCAGTTGGAATCACACCGCCCTTGATATCGTTGACAAATTCGTAACCTTTCGGGTTAACACCTGGCTCCAGTGGGTACATGTCGATAACAACATGACCGTACTGACCACGACCACCAGACTGCTTGGCGTGTTTACCTTCGATATCGGTAACTTTCGCGCGAATCGCTTCACGGTAAGCAACCTGAGGTTTACCGACGTTCGCTTCAACGTTGAATTCACGCTTCATGCGGTCAACGATGATGTCGAGGTGCAGCTCACCCATACCAGCGATGATGGTCTGGTTGGTTTCTTCATCAGTCCATACGCGGAATGATGGATCTTCCTTCGCCAGACGACCCAGAGCCAGACCCATTTTTTCCTGGTCAGCTTTGGTTTTCGGCTCAACGGCGATAGAGATTACCGGCTCAGGGAATTCCATACGCTCAAGAATGATGACGTTGTCTGGGTCACACAGGGTGTCACCAGTAGTTACGTCTTTCAGACCGATCGCAGCGGCGATATCGCCTGCACGAACTTCCTTGATTTCTTCACGTTTGTTCGCGTGCATCTGAACGATACGGCCCAGACGCTCACGGTTTGACTTAACCGGGTTGTACACGGTGTCACCGGTGTTAACAACACCAGAGTAAACGCGGAAGAAGGTCAGGTTACCAACAAACGGGTCGGTAGCGATTTTGAACGCCAGTGCAGCAAACGGCTCTTTGTCATCGGAATGACGCTCAGCCGGCGTGTCTTTACCGTCGTCCAGCATACCGTTAATCGCGGTAACGTCAGTCGGTGCTGGCAGGTATTCAACTACCGCATCCAGCATCGCCTGAACACCTTTGTTCTTAAATGCAGAACCACAGGTAACCAGGATGATTTCGTTTTTCAGAACGCGCTTACGCAGAGAAGTTTTGATCTCTTCTTCTGTCAGTTCTTCACCGCCGAAGAATTTCTCCATCAGCTCATCAGAACCTTCAGCAGCGGCTTCAACCAGATTTGCACGCCACTCTTCAGCCAGTTCCTGCATATCAGCTGGGATATCTTCGTAAACGAAGGTAACGCCCTGATCGGCATCGTTCCAGTTGATCGCTTTCATTTTCACCAGGTCAACAACACCGGTGAAACCTTCTTCTGCGCCGATAGCCAGCTGAAGTGGAACTGGGTTTGCACCCAAGCGCACTTTCATCTGGTCAACAACTTTCAGGAAGTTAGCACCCATACGGTCCATTTTGTTAACGAACGCGATGCGTGGAACTTTATATTTGTTAGCCTGACGCCATACGGTTTCAGACTGTGGCTGAACACCACCAACTGCACAGTAAACCATTACTGCGCCATCAAGCACACGCATAGAACGCTCAACTTCGATGGTGAAGTCAACGTGTCCCGGGGTGTCGATGATGTTTACGTGGTGTGGTTCAAACTGCTTAGCCATACCAGACCAGAAACAGGTAGTCGCAGCGGACGTGATGGTAATACCACGTTCCTGCTCCTGCTCCATCCAGTCCATGGTTGCTGCGCCGTCATGAACTTCACCGATTTTGTGGTTTACACCGGTGTAGAACAGAACACGTTCGGTAGTTGTAGTCTTACCGGCGTCGATGTGCGCACTGATACCAATGTTACGGTAGCGCTCAATGGGTGTTTTACGAGCCATTTGATTCCTCTGATTCTTAGACGTTCTAAGTTAAAAAAGCCCAGCAGGTGAGTCACTGGGACGCCCGCTGGGTTTATAACAACTACGTTGCTGTTACCAGCGGTAGTGTGCGAACGCCTTGTTGGCTTCAGCCATGCGGTGAACGTCTTCACGTTTCTTAACTGCAGTACCTTTGTTCTCTGCAGCATCAGAAAGTTCGTTCGCCAGGCGGAGAGCCATAGATTTATCACCGCGTTTACGAGCAGCTTCTACGATCCAACGCATTGCCAGGGCATTACGACGAACCGGACGGACTTCAACTGGAACCTGGTAGGTAGAACCACCAACGCGACGTGACTTAACTTCGACAGTCGGACGTACGTTTTCGAGAGCAACCTCGAACGCTTCCAGGCCATCTTTACCAGCGCGTTGAGCCAGGGTATCAAGCGCGGTATAGACGATAGATTCAGCAGTAGATTTTTTACCATCTACCATCAGGATATTTACAAATTTAGCCAGCAGCTCTGATCCGAACTTAGGATCCGGCAGAATTTTACGCTGACCAATGACGCGACGACGTGGCATGGAAATACTCCGTTGTTAATTCAGGATTGTCCAAAACTCTACGAGTTTAGTTTGACATTTAAGTTAAAACGTTTGGCCTTACTTAACGGAGAACCATTAAGCCTTTGGCTTCTTCACGCCGTATTTGGAGCGTGACTGCTTACGGTCTTTAACACCTGAGCAGTCCAGCGCGCCACGAACGGTGTGGTAACGCACACCTGGCAAGTCTTTAACACGACCGCCACGGATCAGGATCACTGAGTGCTCCTGCAGGTTATGACCTTCACCGCCGATGTAGGAGGTAACTTCAAAACCGTTAGTCAAACGCACACGGCAAACTTTACGCAGTGCTGAGTTTGGTTTTTTAGGGGTAGTGGTGTACACACGAGTACATACACCACGTTTCTGCGGGCAAGCTTCCAGCGCAGGCACGTTGCTCTTTGCAACTTTGCGTACGCGTGGTTTGCGAACCAGCTGGTTAACTGTTGCCATTAAATAGCTCCTGGGATTTAGCTTTTTGCTTCGTAAACACGTAATAAATCGCCTCGTATTACTACGAGGAGGCAGAATTTTAGGGCTGTGTCAAAAGGGTGTCAAGAAATAACCAGGTTTTCGCTCTTACCAGGCCACTTGTTGTTGGTGCTTCGCTGTCAACGCAACGAAACCAGTATAGTCTAAACGTGCTACCTTGGTCGAAATTTGCTCAGTCAGGCCGCGCGCCGCCACATCTTCTTCTAATACCCACAGCGTAGCCGGCGATGCGCTGAGCCTGGTTAACATCTGGCTACCGGCCAAAGCGGCAGTCACGCCATCCTGCAATAAAAGCAGATCGTCGCCTTCCTGCAATAAAAGCAGCAGGCTATCGATATCGCATTGCCAGGGAGATTGCAGCAACGTGTAGAGCATGATCAGTTCTCAGAATCGAATAACACGATGATAGGTAGCCAGCTTCTCACGTAGCGATGCAGCATCCAGCGCCTCAGCAGCCAACACACGTTCAGCCGCTAAACTTTGTCCGCGCGCCAGCAGCGAATCGGCGCAGACAAAACACTGGTCGATATCGTACAGCGCAAGCACGCCAAAGGTAGCGATGTAGTTGCGCGCCAGAATCTGCTCGGGTTGCTGGTCGCGATTGAGCTGCAGCACGCCATCACCGATAAAGAACAGACCGATATCTTCGCTTAGCGCGCCCGTCGCAAGTACCGCATCGAGCCCTTCCCTGCCCGCACTACTTCCGTGCGGTGCCTGAGTAAAAAGAAACGCCACGCGGTTCATTAGAATTGCACCAGACGATCGCAGCCGAGCGCGGCTTCAGCCAATGCGCCCAAACCGCTGAGTTCAAAACCTGGCTGTAAATTGCTGCCCGCCAGTTGTAAGCGCGCGGCTTCCTGCGCGTTGGTTACTCCACGACGAAGTGCTGCGGCCACGCAGATATTCAACGCGGCGCCACTTTCAGCGCGCAGTTGCTGCCATTCACGCACCATATCCACTTCATCGCTGGCCGGCGCGCTCAGTTGGTTGGCGTTCAACACGCCTTCACGATAGAAGAACACGCTTTCCAGCTGATGTCCGGCCTTGACTAACGCACGCGCAAACAGCAGCGCGCTACTGGCATGTTGCGTGCCGTATGCCGGTCCGGTGACCAGCAAGGTGTAGCGCATTAGCGATCCTGCCCCTGAAAATCACCGCTTTTAAACTGGCGAATGTAGAGGTAAACCGTGTGCTTGGAGATATTGAGGCGGTCAGCCACCTGGTTAATCGCGTCTTTAATGTCGAAGATGCCCTTTTCATACATATTGAGCACGATCTGGCGATTCTTGGCATTGTTAGAAACGTTACGGTCAGCGCTCACTTCTTCTATTGCGAACTCAAGCGTCTGCATCACCAGGTCTTCCACCGAGCTGGCAAAGTTGACGTTGGA
This sequence comes from Enterobacter sp. Sphag1F, assembly GCF_014193275.1. Taxonomy (NCBI): domain Bacteria; kingdom Pseudomonadati; phylum Pseudomonadota; class Gammaproteobacteria; order Enterobacterales; family Enterobacteriaceae; genus Enterobacter; species Enterobacter sp. Sphag1F. The sequence goes on from NZ_JACHZD010000011.1 coordinate 31,197, forward strand.
ATCCACCTGCTGCATTTCCGGCGGCATAAAGGTCGACATAATTTGCGAGAATGGAACGTCGAGGTTCATATTGATGCACAGCAAGCCAATGACGCGCTGCTGACGATTACGAATCGCGATAGTGACCGATTTCATCAGCACGCCGCTTTTCGCGCGCGTGAAGTAGGCTCTGGAGACATTGCTATCTGCACCGTGCATATCGTGCAGCATACGCAGGGCCAAATCGGTAATCGGCGAACCCACTTTACGCCCGGTATGTTCACCGTTGGCGATACGCACCGCAGAACACTTCAAATCTTCCAGCGAGTGCAACACGATTTCGCAGTGCGAGCCAATCAGCATCGCCAGGCCATCGACAACGGCTTCGTATGATTTGAGGATATCGTAGTCTGCTTGCTCGAACGGACGTTGCTCCAGTAAATCGAAGTCAGTCAGTTCGCCGGGATTGAATGGATTAGACATCGAAGACATTACCCTAAATGGCTGGAGCCTGTCTCGACAGCATTGGGGCAGACTCATGTGGTGATAGTTAAGCAGGCGTTAGTCTGGCAAATGTCATGGTCTTTAGCCAGACCTTTACCTCTATCTCCGAAATAAAAACGCCGCCCGTAGGCGGCGTGGTGCAGAAAGTTCAGATTACTGCGCTTTCTGATCGCCAGCGACTGGAGCTTGCGCTTTTTCATCCGCTTTCGGCGCGGGTTTGATGTCGAGCAGTTCAACATCGAACACCAGCGTGGAGTTAGCCGGAATACCCGGAACGCCATTTTTGCCGTAAGCCAGGTTCGGTGGGATCACCAGCTTGATCTTGCCGCCTTTCTTCACGTGCTTCAGACCTTCAGTCCAGCCAGGAATCACACCGTCCAGACGGAACGACAGCGGCTCGCCACGAGTATACGAGTTATCGAACTCAGTACCGTCGATCAGCGTACCTTTGTAGTTCACAACCACAGTGTCGCTGTCTTTAGGCACATCGCCAGTACCTTCTTTCTCTACCTGATACAGCAGGCCAGATTCAGTTTTCTTCACGCCTTTTTCTTTGGCGAACTTGTCAGCGTAAGCAGAGCCCTTATCGGAGTTCTCTTTCGCGTCTTTTTCCATCTTCGCCTGAGCTGCACCTTTCACGCGGCCTTCAAAGGCCTGCAGGGTTTGCTCGATCTCTTGATCAGAAAGTTTGCTCTTGCCGCCAAAGGCGTCCTGAACACCCGCGATCAACTGATCTTTATCCAGTTTGATGCCCAGCTTCTCTTGTTCCTTCAGAGAGTTGTCCATGTAGCGACCAAGGGACGCGCCAAGTGCATAGGCTGATTGCTGGTCTTCGTTTTTGAAGGCAGCATTTTTCGGTGCTTGCGGCGCAGCCTGAGCGGCGTCTGCTGGAGCAGCGGCGGTTTCTGCTGCCATTGCCAGCGGTGCATTCAGCGCGAAGGCCATGGTGGTAGCTAACAATGTGACTTTAAACAGTGAATTCATCCTTTCTCCAAAACCGAAGCCTCTAACCTCGGGAATCATTGCGGACTGAGGCCCACACTATAACTTTACGTGGCAGCGGCGAACACTCCCACAATGTAATTACCCGTTCAACCTCCGACCTTTTTTGCTTCAGGAAGTTTCATCAGAGATATAGGCGTTATGCGCCGTTTCAATGCAGCATGACGCGGAAAGGTAAAATATCAGGTGATTCTGAAGTGAAAGGCCGTAGAATCACGCCCGAAACAGACTAACGCGCAGCACCGCAAGATGAGGAAAGATCATGCAACCAACAGAATGGGAACAACGCCTTGAGGCGCTGGAGAGCAAGCTGGCTTTTCAGGAATACACCATCGATCAGCTCAATCAAACGGTGGTTCAGCATGAGCTGGAGATGATCAGACTGCGTGAGCAGGTCCGTCTGTTAATCGATAAAGTGAAAGATAGCGCGCCGTCGATGATTGCCTCGCAATCAGAAGAAACGCCGCCGCCACATTACTAAAAGAAAAGGCCACCCGAAGGTGGCCTCGCCAGCGTAACACTGATTAGTGGCTGCAGCCGCAACCGCCAGTGCCACAACCGCCCTGGCCGTGATCGTGACCATGGTCGTGGTCATGATCGTGATGATGCCCATCAGCGCCATGCACATGACCGTGCGCCAGCTCTTCTTCGGTCGCTGCGCGAATCGCCACAACTTCCACGTTGAAGTTCAGGTTCTGACCCGCCAGCATGTGGTTACCATCAACCACTACGTGCTCATCTTCAACTTCGGTGATTTCAACCGGTACTGGACCTTGATCGGTTTCTGCCAGGAAGCGCATGCCAACCTGCAGTTCATCAACGCCCATAAACACGTCTTTAGGTACGCGCTGTACGAGGTTGTCATCGTATTGACCGTAAGCGTCATTCGCCGGGATATGCACGTCAAACTTATCGCCTACATCATGATTTTCCAGCGCTTTTTCCAGACCAGAAATCAGGGAACCATGACCGTGCAGATAGTCCAACGGTGCACTCACCGGTGACTCGTCAACCAACACACCGTCTTCGGTACGAACCTGATACGCCAGGCTCACCACCAGGTCTTTTGCTACTTTCATGATATCTCCTAACCGTTGAGAACTAAGATCCCGTCCCATTGGTCAATTTTGCGTGCAATAAACCAACCAGAAAGGTTCAAGACTGAGGATGCCAATAGTGTTGCGGCATACTGCTCAGCGTTAATGGCGCCGATTGTAGCGGAATTCAATCCCGCTGTAAGTTCAAGCTTAAAAAAAGCTGCGCCATTGCGCTACTCAGGATGAAAAATCCCGATCACTTGCTCGTTAGTGCGAACCTGATCGCGCACCTGCTTGTCAGCTTCACGCATCTGATGGCCGCACTGAACACATTCCACCACTTCAACGTTGTTTTCACGCCACAACGCCAAGGTATCTTTTGCCTGGCACTTTGGACAAACCGCACCGGCTATAAAGCGTTTACGCATACTGTTTCCTGCCGTCGTTAATGAACGGATTAAGTAAGTATAGATCTACTCGTCATCCCAGCCGTCGAACTGGCGTTTTTCGTGTTGCATTTCGCGCTGGAAGATATCCTCCAGCTCGCGCCGAGCCTCACGCACACGTGAAACCTGCGCGCTGTCATCATGGCTTGGCACCAGTTCACGCAGCATGCGCATATCCAGACGACGGAAATGTTGCTGTGCGCGCTGCGCCTGATGCGGATGCATGCCCAGCGAGATCAGCGTTTTACGGCCCAGCTCCAGCGCACTGGAGAACGTCTCACGTGAGAACAGCGTGACGCCAGCCTGCAACAGTTCATGCGCCTCAACACGTCCACGCGCGCGCGCCAGGATTTCCAGCTGCGGGAAATGCTGCTGACACAGCTGCACGATGGTCATCGAATCTTCCGGATCGTTACAGGTAATGACGATGGATTGCGCATTCTCCGCGCCCGCTGCACGCAGCAGCTCCAGCTCGGTGGCGTCGCCATAGTAAACCTTATAGCCATATTTACGCATCAGGCTCACTGCAGAGATGTCGCGCTCCAGCACCGTAATGCGTTTGTTGTTCGCCATCAGCAAACGACCAACCACCTGACCAAAACGACCAAAGCCCACCACAATGACCTGCGGCTGATCGTCTTCGACAAAGTGCTTCTCGGCATTTTCATCGGGTTCATTAAAACGATGCGCCAGTAAACGGTCGATGCCGTTCATCAGCAGCGGCGTGGTCATCATCGACAGCGTCACCGTCACCAGCAGCAGCGGCATTTGGTCGCCGCTGAACATTTTGGCCGAAGACGCCGCCGAGAACAGCACAAAGGCAAACTCGCCGCCCTGGCTTAACACACCGGCAAACTGCTGACGCTCCGAGCTGCGCAGGCCATAAATACGGCCCAGCACGTACAGCACCAGCGTTTTCACTGTCACCAGAATCAGCACGCCCAACAAAATTTCAGTGATGTGGGTATAAAGCACGCCGAGATTCAGCGCCATGCCAACCGAAATAAAGAACAAGCCCAACAGCAAGCCTTTGAACGGTTCGATGGCCACTTCCAACTCGTGACGATATTCACTTTCCGCCAACAGAATACCGGCGATAAAAGTACCGAGCGCCATCGACAGGCCGAGCGCGTCCATAAACAGCGCCGAACCCAGCACCAGCAGCAGCGACGCGGCAGTAAACACTTCGCGTACACCGGATGCGGCAATAAAGCGCAGAATCGGGCGCAGCAGATAACGGCCACCAATCAGCATCCCGCCGAACGCCAGCACTTTCATACCGACTTTCAACCAGTCAACGTGACCGCTGTCGCCGCCTGCCAGCAGCGGCACCAGCGCCAACGCGGGGATCACCGCCAAATCCTGGAACAGCAACACCGAGAAACCGAGCTGTCCCGATTCACTGCGGTTCATGCCTTTATCGCGCATCAGCTGCAGCGCCATCGCCGTAGATGACATCGCCAGGCCAATACCGCCAATCACCGCCGCCTGCCAGCTAAAGTCGGTTAGCCACAGCAATCCGCCGAGAATGGCGGCGGAGATCAGCACCTGAGCGGCACCCACGCCAAAGATAGAACGGCGCAGCGCCCAGAGTTTCGACGGGTTCAGTTCCAGCCCGATGATGAACATCAGAAACACCACGCCGAGTTCGGAGAAGTGCAGAATCTCCTCAACGTCGCTGATGAAACCCAAACCCCACGGACCAATCGCAATACCGGCCAGCAAATAGCCCAGCACCGCGCCAATGCCGAGACGCGCCGCAATCGGCACAATCAGCACCGCCGCAACCAGATAAATGACGCCCGCCGTCAGTAACGTTTCGCCTTCCATCACACACCTCCTTGCGGCAGCGGTGAAGCTAGCCAGTCGCCGTACGCTCGCGCAAAATTACGCATCACTTCCGGCGTCTGCCGACGTGCCCAGTGAATCACCATCGGCGTCATCCAGTGCATGCGACACATCTGCGCCGTCAGCTCAAACGGACGCATAATGTCACTCATCGGATAGCGATTCAGGCCGCTATGGTGATATGCCGCTTCTGGTTCGCCGGTGGTCACCACGCTGCGCCAGTATTTGCCTTCCAGCGCATTGCCATCCGGACCGCTGGCAAAGCCGCGCGACAGCACACGATCCAGCCACTCCTTCAGGAGCGCCGGGCAGCTGTAGGTATAAAGTGGATGTTGGAATACAACGATTTGATGTTCGCGCAGCAATTGTTGCTCATAGTGAATATCAATAAAGAAATCCGGATAGTGGGCGTATAAATCGTGCACCGTGACGTGGTCCAGTTCCATAGCCGACTGCAGCAAAACCCGATTAGCAATCGAATCCTGTGATTCCGGATGGGCGTAAAGCAGCAATATTTTGGGTGGCTGCGACATCGTTCCCCTCCAAAGCGTCGTCACGGCACAGGAATTCCGCTACCATGCTCGACGCAACAAATTTTCTCGAATTATGTTGCCGGTAAATTAACATATTCTGACGATACGGCGCTTATGATTGTCTTTTCAGCACTACAAATTCGCCGCGGCACCAACGTGCTGCTGGATAACGCAACAGCCACCATTAACCCAGGCCAGAAAGTTGGTCTAGTGGGCAAAAATGGTTGCGGCAAATCAACGCTGCTGTCATTGCTGAAGGGCGAAATCAGCAGCGATGCAGGTAACGCCACCTTCCCGAGCAACTGGGCGTTGGCGTGGGTCAATCAGGAAACCCCGGCGCTGAGCAAACCCGCGCTGGAGTATGTTATCGACGGCGACCGTGAATATCGTCAGCTTGAATCCGAATTAGCCGACGCCAATGCGCGCAACGATGGCAACGCCATCGCCTTGGTGCACGGCAAGCTGGACGCGATTCAGGCCTGGAGCATACCTGCTCGCGCCTCAAGTTTGTTGCACGGTTTGGGCTTTAGCCAGGAACAATTAATGCGGCCGGTGAGTGACTTCTCCGGTGGCTGGCGCATGCGCCTTAACCTTGCGCAGGCGCTGGTGTGCCGTTCCGATCTGCTGCTGCTCGATGAACCGACCAACCACCTCGATCTCGATGCAGTGATCTGGCTTGAACGCTGGCTGAAAAGCTACGAAGGCACGCTGGTGCTGATTTCGCACGACCGCGACTTTCTCGATCCGGTGGTCGATAAGATCATCCACATCGAACAGCAAACGATGTTTGAATACACCGGCAACTACAGCTCGTTCGAACGTCAACGCGTCGCCAAGCTGGCGCAACAGCAGGCGCTGTTCCAGAGCCAGCAGGAAAAAGTGGCGCACCTGCAGAAGTATATTGATCGCTTCCGCGCGCAGGCCACCAAAGCGAAACAGGCGCAGAGCCGCATTAAAATGCTGGAGCGCATGGAGCTGATTGCGCCGGCGCACGTCGATAACCCGTTCAGCTTCAGTTTCCGCGCGCCAGAAAGCTTGCCGAATCCGTTATTGAAGATGGAGCGCGTCACCGCCGGTTATGGCGAACGCATCATTCTCGACGCCATCAAACTCAACCTTGTGCCGGGTTCGCGTATTGGCTTGCTGGGCCGTAACGGCGCGGGTAAATCGACGCTAATCAAACTGCTCGCCGGTGAGCTCGAGGCGCTGGATGGCAAAGTTGGCCTGGCGAAAGGCATCAAGCTCGGTTACTTCGCCCAGCATCAGCTGGAATATCTGCGCGCCGATGAATCACCGTTGCAGCATTTATCACGCATCGCGCCGAAAGTCCTTGAGCAGCAGCTGCGCGACTATCTTGGCGGCTTCGGCTTCCAGGGCGATAAAGTCAGCGAAATCACCGAACGTTTCTCCGGCGGCGAAAAAGCGCGTCTGGTGCTGGCATTGATTGTCTGGCAGCGTCCGAATCTGCTGCTGCTTGATGAACCGACTAACCACCTCGATCTCGATATGCGTCAGGCGCTGACCGAAGCGCTGATTGATTTCGAAGGCGCGTTGGTGGTGGTCTCGCACGATCGTCATCTGCTGCGCGCCACCACTGACGATCTCTATCTGGTGCACGACGGCAAGGTCGATGTGTTTGAGGGCGATCTGGAAGATTATCAGCAGTGGCTGAGCGATCTGCAGAAGCAGCAAGCGCAACAGGATGCCGCGCCGAAGCAGGATAACGGCAACAGCGCGCAATCGCGTAAAGACCAGAAACGCCGCGACGCCGAACTGCGTGCACAAACACAGCCGCTGCGCAAAGAGATCGAAAAGCTTGAGAAGCAGATGGCGAAGTGGCAGGGCCAGCTCAGCGATGCCGAAGCGCAGTTAGCCGACAGCGCGATTTACGATCAGAGCCGCAAAGCCGACTTGAACGTGGCGCTGCAGCGTCAGGCCGAGAGTAAAGCCGCGCTGGAAGAGGTCGAAATGGCGTGGCTGGATGCGCAGGAACAGCTGGAGCAGATGCTGGCGGGTTAAGTGCAGTCTTTCCGGTCAGCATAAATGCTGACCCTACGCGCCCGCAGGCAGTTGTAGGGTCGGCATTCATGCCGACCTGGACTCATCAAAACGGCTTATCCCCCAACACCGTCGCACGATGCATTACTCTCCGCGCCGGATAATAATCCGCATTGGCATAATGCTGCGTCACGCGGTTATCCCAGATCGCCACATCATTCTCCTGCCAGCGCCAGCGCACCTGGAACTCCGGTTTAGCGCTATGCCAGAACAGGAAGTTAAGCAGCGCATCGCTCTCTTTTTCGCTCAAACCCAGCAAACGCGTGGTAAAACCTTCGTTGACAAACAGCGCCTTGCGTCCGCTGACCGGATGGGTACGAATCACCGGATGCTGCACCGGCGGATTCTTCGCCACCGCTTGCTGCCAACGCTGATGCTCTTCCTCAGTTTTACGGTATTTGTACTCCTGGAACGACTTCTTAAAGTCGTGCTCCGCCTGCAGCCCATTCAACAGCGTCTTAAACGGCTCAGAAAGCGCTTCATAGGCCGCAATGCCGGTTGACCACAAGGTATCGCCGCCGCTCTCCGGCAATAGCTTGGAAGCCAGAATCGCAATCGCCGGCGGTGTTTGAATAAAGGTGACATCGGTGTGCCAGTTGTCATTATCCGGCGGATTATCCTGATGGGTATCCAGCACGATGATCTCTTCCACGCCTTCCGCATGCGGATAGACAGGATGGATATGCAGATCGCCAAAGCGAATCGCCAGCGCGCGCTGCTGTTCCGGGGTGATCACCTGATTGCGCAGGAACAGCACCTGATGGCGCAGCAGGCCATGATAAAGCTGTTCAAACTGGGCATCGCTCAGCGGACGGCTGAGATCGACATCGCTAACCTGCGCCCCGATATTCGGGCCCAAAGCGGTAAAAGAAAGTCGTTCGTTCATTGCTGTTCTCCATTCCAGGGCGTCAGTCGGCGCTGCAAGGCGCGCAGACCCAGTTCTAAGCCAAAGGCAATCAGGGCAATCACGGCGATACCGGCCAGCACCACGTCGGTGGCGAGGAACTCACCGGCCGACTGCACCATAAAGCCGAGTCCACGCGTAGCGGCAATCAATTCCGCCGCCACCAGCGTTGACCAACCTACGCCGAGACCAATGCGCAAGCCGGTGAGGATTTCCGGCAGCGCGCCGGGCAGAATCACGAAGCGCAGCAGCTGCCAGCGCGATGCGCCCAGCGCCTGTGCCGCGCGAATGCGTACCTGCTGGGCATTCTTCACGCCTGCCAGCGTCGATAAGGTCACCGGCGCGAAAATCGCCAGATAAATCAGTAAAATCTTCGAGGTTTCGCCGATGCCAAACCAAATCACCATCAGCGGCAGATAGGCCAGCGGCGGCACCGGGCGATAGAGTTCGATCAGCGGATCAAGCAAGCCGCGAATCGCCGGGCTCAGACCCATGGCAATCCCGACCGGAATGCCAATCAGCGCGGCAAAGAACAGCGCCACCAGCATACGCGCCAAACTGGCACCCAGATGCTGCCAAAGCGTGGCATCCATAAAGCCTTGCGGGCTGGCAATCAATATCAGCTTCTGCAGCACCACTTGCGGCGGCGGTAAAAACAGCGGCGCCACTAAACCGAGCGCGGTTATCGCCCACCACAACAGCAGCAACAGACCAACGCTGAGCAGGCTAAGTGAGAACTGGCGCGAGAACGGCCAGCGCAGAGCGCGACGACGCGCTTGGGTTTTCTCATCAATCACCGCACTCATATAAACGCCTCACGCTGGGAAAACACCTGATTCAGTACATATTCGCGACGTTCGATAAACGCCGGATCGGATTTGATGCTGCGGCACGGTTCCCCGGCGGCGAAGCGCTGACCGAAGTCGAGTTTCAAACGTTCCACTATGCGGCCCGGTCCCGGCGACAGCAGCATCAGTTCGCTGGCGAGGAACACCGCTTCTTCGATGTCGTGAGTGATCAGCAGAATCTGTTTGCCGGTATCACGCCACAGCGTTAGCAGCAGGGTTTGCATCTGTTCGCGGGTAAAGGCGTCCAGCGCACCGAACGGCTCATCTAACAGCAGCAACTGAGGATCAGCCGCCAGCGCACGCGCAATGCCCACGCGCTGACGTTGACCCCCAGAGAGCTGCCAGATAAAACGCTTTTCTGCACCTTCCAGTCCTACTTTGCGGATCAAACGGCGTGCAAGGGTATGGCGCTCCGCCTTCGCCATCCCCGCCAGTTGCAAGCCGAACGACACGTTATCAATCACGTTGCGCCACGGCAGCAAGCCTTCATTCTGAAACACCACGCCGCGCTCCGCGCCCGGCCCTTCTACCTTTTTGCCATCCAGCGTAATGCTGCCGGATTCCAGCGGCAGAAAGCCGGCGATGAGGTTCAGCAGCGTGGTTTTGCCACAGCCGGAAGGGCCTAACACCACCAGCAGGTCTCGGCTGCCCAGCTGCAGGTTAATGTCCTGCAGCGCGGGTTGTCCGGCGTAACGCGCATTGAGATTGGTGATGTTAAGCATACGGCCTCCGGTTATTTCGCTAAGGGTGCAACGAAGCGCGTGGTAACGAAGCTGCTGTAATCGCTATCTGCTTCTGGCACTTTGCCCTGCTCTTTCAGGAAGCCGGCGGTATCGACAATCGCCTTGTTCACCGGCTTGCCGAGCTGCTCCACCTGTTGCTGCGCGGTGAGATAGGTGTTGCCTTTCACCAGCACCGGCACATCCGCTTCGGGTACACCGCTCAGGCGCGCCAGCTTGCTCAGATTGTCTGACTGCTTCAGCCATTGATCCGGATTGGCAATGTAAGCTTGCTGCGCTTCGACGGCGCTGCGGGCAAAGGCGGTGACGATTTCTGGATGCTGCTGTGCAAAGTCTTTACGCACCACCCACACATCAAGCGTTGGCGCGCCCCACTTGCCAACCTGCGAGGAATCCGTCAGCACCTTGCCATCTTTTTCCAGCTCATTTACCGCCGGCGACCAGACGTAAGCACCGTCGATGTCACCGCGCTTCCAGGCGGCAATAATCGCCGGTGGCTGCAGGTTGACTAAGGTCACTTGCGAAGGCTTGATGCCCCAATGCTTGAGCGCAGCGAGGAAGCTATAGTGCGTCGTCGAGATGAACGGCACGGCGATGCGCTTGCCAATCAGGTCTTTAGGATCTTTGATGGTTTTCTTCACCACCAGCGCTTCGGAGTTACCGAGCTGTGAGGCCAGCAGGAAAGCTTCAATCGGCAGCTTTTGCGTAGCGGCGACCGCCAGCGGGCTGGAACCGATATTGCCAATCTGGACGTCGCCCGATGCCAGAGCACGCAACACGCTGGCTCCGCTATCAAATTTGCGCCAGTCGACGGTAGCACCGCTCTCTTTGGCAAAGGTGTTATCCGCCTGCGCCACTTTGGCCGGTTCCGCCGACGTCTGATACGCCACGGTAACGTTGACCGCTTGCGCCTGGAACGCCATCAGGGCCAGAGCCGCTGCGACTGCCGTTATTGTTTTTTTCATCGCCATCATCATTCACCCCAATGTGTTTTTGTCTGCGCAGTTTCTCCAGCAAGAGTAATTTCATAAAGGAATTAAAAATTATCCCTAATGACGATCCGTTCTTAGATCAACATCGGGCAAGGCTATGCAGAAAGTGCAAATGGAAAGAAAAGGGAAATCGGTAAATATGTCACGCGCTCACATAGCAGCTGTGATATTGATAGACATCTCATTTTTCACTCTTAACGAGCGGTCCTGAATCCATGTCGATTGAGAAAGTCGCGCACCTGGCTGGCGTGTCCAAAGCCACCGTTTCACGGGTATTGAACCAGAATCCCGGCGTGCGCCCGGATACGCGCGCCAAAGTGCTGGCGGCCATCGACATCTGCGACTATCAGCCCAACTTACTGGCGCGCCAGCTACGCACCTCGCAAAGCCATATGTTGTTAGTGCTGATCCCTGACATCACCAATCCGTTCTGCTCGCGCGTGGTTCAGGGCATTGAAGCCGAAGCGGAAGCGCAGGGTTACCATATTCTGCTGTGTAACTCAGGATCGCAGCTGCGGCGCGAAGCGGCCTACATCGCCCTGCTCACCGGCAAAGTGGTCGACGGCGTGATCACCATGGATGCCGCCAGCAGTTTGCAGGAGCTAAAGGAATTGATTGGCGATGCGCCTTGGGTGCAGTGCGCCGAATACGATCCGGCGATCGCCGCCTCAAGCGTGGCGATTGATAATAAAGAAGCGGCTTTCGAAACCGTGCGTTATCTGGCGAGCAAAGGCCGACGCCGTATTGCGCTGGTCAACTGTGATATGCGCTACCTCTATTCGCATAAGCGTGAAGAGGGATATCGCGCGGCGCTGGAGCAACTCGAACTCAGCTGGTGCGGCGTGGCCTACGCCGAGAATGTCACCTGCGAGTCGGGCAGTGCGGCCTTGCGCGAACTGCTGACGCAGCCGGAACGGCCGGATGCAGTGTTTGCGGTGTCGGATGTGTTGGCGGTTGGCGTAATACACGCAGCGCTGGAAGCGGGTTTACGCGTGCCGGAAGATTTAGCGGTGGTGGGATTTGATGGCATCAACTTTACCAGCAGCCTGAATCCACCGCTGACGACGATTGAGCAGCCGATGAATCGCATGGGTGTGCGCAGCGTACAGCTGCTGCTGCAACGCATCCGCCAGCCCAACTCGTCGGTAGTACATGAAGTGTTGCCGTGGAAGCGCGTTGAACGCGCTTCCAGTTAACTCAGCGCCAAATCAGCAATACGCACGCAGCGGTGAGCAAGCCCATCGCCAGATTGAACATTTTCCACGCGCGTGGGCTGCGCAGCAGACGTCCAATCAGCGAGCCAAAGCCCATCCAAATCACCCCGGAAACCACATTTACCATGAACATGCCGAGGCTGATCGCCAGCACCGAATGCAGATATTCGCTGCCCGCCAGGCTGAAGCTGGCCACCGCACCGAGCGCCATAAGCCAGGCTTTTGGGTTGATTAGCTGCAGCAAGCCGCCTTGCCAGAACGGCATCTGCTTTACCGTCACATCATCGGTTTCCAGCTTTTCATACTCGGCACTGGCGATTTTCCACGCCAGCCACAGCAGATAAAGGCTACCGGCAATCTTCAGGACCAGATGCAGCGAAGGATAAAGCAGGATGAGGCCGCCGATGCCAAATGCCACCATCAGCAACATGACTTGCATACCAATCATGATACCAATGAGCAGCGGTATGGTGCGCAGGAAGCCAAAATTAGCACCCGAGGCGGTAAGTAACATATTATTGGGCCCGGGCGTGATGGCCGCGACCCAAAGAAAACCTAACATTGATAAAAAAAGACTCAGTTCCATGTATATTCGGGTGCTCCTCACCCAGTAAAGCGAACAACCCATCGAAGCTATCAGCGACTTATGCATCAGACAAGCCTTTACCAAAGCTATTTTGATCGCCCCAGCGGCGAGCGCTTTAAACCACTGCGCGGATTCAGTAACGCGCATCTGCAAACGCTGCTGCCGCGCATTCTGCGCCGCCGCGTCACGTTGCGTCCGCACTGGCAGCGTCTTGACCTGCCGGACGGCGATTTTGTCGATTTAGCGTGGAGTGAAGATCCGGCGCAGGCGCGTCATAAACCGCGCATGGTGATGTTTCACGGCCTGGAAGGCAGCTTTCGCAGCCCGTATGCGCACGGCCTAATGCAGGCGTGTCAGGCGCGTGGCTGGCTGGCGGTGGTGATGCACTTTCGCGGCTGCAGCGGCGAGCCTAATCGCTTAAAGCGCATCTATCACTCCGGTGAAACCGAAGACGCCACCTACTTCCTTAACTGGCTGCAGCGAGAATGGGGCAGCGTGCCGACCGCCGCTGTCGGCGTTTCGCTGGGCGGCAACATGCTCGCTTGTCTGCTGGGTCAGCAAGGTCACGATGTGCCGATTGATGCCGCCATCGCCATCTCAGCGCCGCTGGCACTGGAGCCGTGCAGCGGCAAACTGGATGTTGGCTTTTCGCGCTTCTATCAGCACTATTTGCTGACGCGGCTAAAAAAGAACGCTACGCGCAAACTGCACGCCTGGCCCGGCACGCTGCCGGTTGATCTTAGCCAGTTACGCGCTTTCCGTCGCTTACGCGAATTTGATGATGCGATAACCGCACGTGCGCACGGTTTTATTGACGCCAGCGACTATTATCAACGAGCCAGCGCGATGCCGCTGCTCACCGGCGTGCGTAAACCGCTGCTGATCATTCATGCGCAAGACGATCCCTTTATGACCGATGCCGTGATCCCGCAACCTGACCAGCTGTCAGCCTCCATTCAGTATCAGCTGACGCAGCAAGGCGGCCACGTCGGTTTCGTCGGCGGCACCTTGCTTAAACCGAAAATGTGGCTGGAACAGCGCGTGCCCGACTGGCTCTCAACCTATCTGGATGTTGAATTGTGATTATTCCCTGGCAAGAACTCGAAGCGGAGACGCTGGAAAACCTGATTGAAACCTTCGTGTTACGTGAAGGCACCGATTACGGCGAGCAGGAACGCAGTTTGCTGCAAAAAGTCGCCGACGTGCGCCGCCAGCTGGAGCGCGGCGACGTGGTGCTGGTGTGGTCGGAACTGCATGAATCGATCAATATTATGCCAAAGGGTGAATTCCGCGGCTGATGCGCCCCGCGGCAATTCGTGGTAACAATGCTCATCGCCGGACTTCACAGGGAGCTCTGTTATGTCAGCCAGGCATCCAATTATTGCCGTCACCGGTTCCAGCGGCGCCGGAACCACCACCACCAGCCTCGCCTTCCGCAAGATTTTCCAGCAGCTGAACCTGCATGCGGCGGAACTCGAGGGCGACAGTTTCCATCGCTTCACGCGTCCGGAAATGGACATGGCGATCCGCAAAGCGCGCGATCTCGGTCGCCACATCAGCTACTTCGGCCCGGAAGCCAACGACTTCGGCCTGCTTGAGCAGACGTTCAAACATTACGGCCAAACCGGCCTCGGCGAATCACGCAAATATCTGCACACCTACGATGAAGCGGTGCCGTGGAATCAGGTGCCGGGCACTTTCACGCCGTGGCAGCCGCTGCCGGAAAACACCGATGTGCTGTTTTATGAAGGCTTGCACGGCGGCGTGGTCACGCAGCAGCAAAATGTGGCGGAGCATGTCGATCTGCTGGTTGGCGTGGTGCCGATTGTTAACCTTGAGTGGATTCAGAAGCTGGTGCGTGACACCGGCGAGCGCGGCCATTCACGCGAAGCAGTAATGGATTCGGTGGTACGTTCGATGGAGGATTACATTAACTTCATCACGCCACAGTTCTCGCGCACCCACATTAACTTCCAGCGCGTGCCGACCGTTGATACCTCAAACCCGTTTGCCGCCCGCGAAATTCCGTCGCTCGATGAAAGCTTCGTGGTGATTCATTTCCGTGGTCTGGAAGGCATCGCCTTCCCCTATCTGCTGGCGATGATTCAGGGATCGTTTATTTCCCACATCAATACGCTGGTGGTGCCGGGCGGCAAAATGGGATTGGCGATGGAGCTGATTATGCTGCCGCTGGTGCAGAGACTGATTGAAGGGAAGCGAATTGAATAGGCTTGGTGCGGGCTGTGAAAAGGGAGGCATGAATGCCTCCCCTACGACCGATTACAACTCGACAACCTCATAGCTGTGGGTAATTTCCACGCTTTTACCAAGCATGATCGCCACCGAGCAATATTTTTCCGCCGACAAGTCAACCGCGCGCGCAACCGCTTTATCGCTCAACGCTTTGCCGCTGACAATAAAATGCAGGTTGATGGTGGTAAAAATGCGTGGCGCTTCTTCACGGCGTTCTGAGGTGAGCTTCACTTCGCAATCGGCCACATCGCTGCGCCCTTTTTGCAGGATCGAAACCACATCAATGGCACTACAACCGCCTGCGGCCATCAGCACCATCTCCATTGGACTTGGCGCTTTATCACCGGAATTACCGTCCATTAATACTTGATGGCCAGATGAGGATTCTCCGAGAAAGGTAAGACCTTCCACCCATTTCACTCGTGCCTGCATTATTCTCTCTCCTGAAGCGGCGGTTTTGCCGCCAGAGTACGCTTTCACCTGACAAACAGCAATCCAGAGTAATCCCCCTTCTGCTGAAGCGAGACAACACAAGACAGCTCGCAAAAGCTGTGCTACAAACAGTGCTGAAAATATTTTCGTCATCACAGACGAAGGCCGGAAGAATCAAAAGCGTAGCTTAAGAGTCCACCCGGAATAATTTTTCCTTTACTGGAAACGCTCGACGATTAAACCGCCTGACAGGGAAAAATGCCCCCTGTATTTTGGGCACGATTACAACAGAGGATAATAGCGAATGGTTCTCGGCAAACCGCAAACAGACCCTACACTCGAATGGTTCCTGTCCCATTGCCATATTCACAAATATCCATCCAAAAGCACGCTCATCCATCAGGGTGAGAAAGCGGAAACGCTGTACTACATCGTAAAAGGTTCCGTAGCGGTACTGATTAAAGATGAAGAAGGCAAAGAGATGATTCTCTCCTACCTCAATCAGGGAGATTTCATCGGCGAACTCGGTCTTTTCGAAGAAGGCCAGGAACGTAGTGCCTGGGTACGTGCGAAGTCTGCCTGCGAAGTGGCTGAAATTTCATACAAAAAATTCCGTCAGCTGATTCAGGTAAACCCGGATATTTTAATGCGACTTTCGTCGCAAATGGCGCGTCGTCTGCAAGTCACATCTGAGAAAGTGGGCAACCTTGCCTTCCTCGATGTAACCGGACGTATCGCGCAAACGCTGCTAAATCTGGCCAAACAGCCAGATGCGATGACCCACCCAGACGGGATGCAAATCAAAATCACCCGCCAGGAGATTGGTCAGATCGTGGGCTGCTCACGCGAAACCGTGGGTCGTATCCTGAAAATGCTGGAAGATCAGAACCTGATCTCCGCACACGGTAAAACCATCGTCGTTTACGGCACCCGCTAATTTCTTCTCACCCACGGCGTGATGGCAACATCGCGCCGTTTCTATTTGCGATGAGCTGATGTGGCGTCGAATCATCTATCATCCCGAAGTTAACTATGCGCTGCGGCAAACGCTGGTGCTGTGCCTGCCTGTGGCTCTCGGCTGGCTGTTTGGCGATCTGCAAAAAGGTCTGCTGTTCTCGTTAGTGCCTGCCTGCTGCAACATGGCGGGGCTGGATACGCCGCACAAACGCTTCTTCAAACGCCTGATTGTGGGTGGTTCGCTGTTTGCCACCGGCAGTTTCCTGATGCAAATCCTTACCGCCTACCAGATTCCGCTGCCGCTGATTTTGCTGGCGCTGCCGCTGCTGATTGGCGTGACCGGTGAAATCGGTCCGCTGCATGCGCGCTTGCTGCCCGCAACGCTCATCGCCGCTATCTTTACGCTCAGCTTAGTGGGACGCATGCCGATGTGGGTGCCGCCGTTGCTCTACATTGGCGGCACGCTGTGGTACGGCTTATTCAACTGGTTCTGGTTCTGGCTGTGGAAAGAGCAGCCGATGCGCGAATCGCTTAGCCTGCTGTTCCGCGAACTGGCGGATTATTGCGATGCCAAATACACCTTACTGACGCAGCTGACCGATCCGGAAAAAGCGCTGCCGCCGCTGCTAGCACGTCAGCAAAAGGCGGTCGATCTCATCACCACCTGTTACCAGCAAATGCATATGCTGTCGGCCAGCCGCGATAACAGCCACAAACGCCTGACGCGCGCTTTCCAGGTGGCGCTGGATTTACAGGAACACATCTCGGTGAGTTTGCATCAGCCGGAAGAGGTGCAGAAGCTGGTTGAAGAGAGCCACGCCGAAGCGGTGATTCGCTGGAACGCCAAAATCATCTCGGCGCGGCTGCGCGTGCTGGCGGATGCGATTCTCTACCATCAGCTGCCAGACCGTTTCCACATGGAGAAACAGCTCGGCGCGCTGGAGAAAATTGCGCGCCAGCATCCGGATAATCCGGTCGGCAACTTCTGCCTGTATCACTTCAGCCGCATCGCCCGCGTGTTGCGTACGCAGAAGCCGCTCTATACGCGTGACCTGATGGCCGATCGCCAGCGCCGTTTGCCGCTGTTACCGGCGCTGCGCAGTTATTTGTCATTCAAATCCACCGCGTTACGCACCGCGGCACGCTTCGCCGTGATGCTGATGTTTGGCAGCTCACTGGCGCTGTTCTTCAACATCCCCAAACCTTACTGGATTCTGATGACCATCATGTTCGTCAGCCAGAACGGTTACAGCGCGACGCGCGTGCGCATCCAGCACCGTGCGCTAGGCACCTTTGCCGGTTTGCTGATCGCCGCCGCCTCGTTACGGCTGGCGGTGCCGGAATCAATCACGCTGCTGTTTATGCTGGGGATCACGCTGGCGAGTTATCTGATCACGCGGAAATATTACGGCTGGTCGATGATTGGCTTCACCGTCACGGCGGTGTATTCGCTGCAGCTGCTGTCGCTCAACGGTGCACAGTTTCTGCTGCCGCGCATGATGGATACCTTGATGGGTTGTTTGATTGCCTTCGCCGGGATGATTTGGCTGTGGCCGCAGTGGCAAAGCGGGCTGCTGCGCAAGAACGCGCACGATGCGCTGGAAGCCTATCAGGAAGCGCTGCGAATGCTGTTAGGCCCGGAACAGTCGCCGGAGAAACTGGCATATCAGCGCATGAAGGTCAATCAGGCGCACAACGCGCTGTTCAACTCATTGAACCAGGCATCGAGCGAGCCGGGCTTTAACCTGCAATACCTGAAAGATATGCGCATGTGGGTCACGCACAGTCAATTTATCGTCGAGCATATTAACGCCATGACGATTCTGGCGCGTGAGCACACCATGTTGACGGCCAAGCTGGCGGAACGTTATCTGCAATCCTGTGAAATCGCGCTGCAGCGTTGTCAGCAGCGGCTGGCGTATGACGGGCCAGGCAACGACAGCAATATTCTGGAAGCGCCGGAGAATCTCAATGAAGGGCCGGTGACGATTGTCGAACAGCATGTGAAGCGGATTTTGCAGCACCTCAGCGTGATGCATACCATCTCATCGCTGGCGTGGAGCCAGCGACCACATCATGGTCGCTGGCTCAAGGTGTTACGTCCGAAAGCGGATTAAGCAGCCAGCACCTTTTCAATCGCGCTGGCGAAACGCGTCATGCCTTCAGCGATATCGGTAGGTTCAATCACCAGCGACGGCACAAAACGAATCACGTCGGTGCCGGCGGTGAGAATCATCAATCCTTCTGCGGCGGAAGCATTGAGGATGTCACGCGCCTTGCTGGCGAACTGCGGCTTCAGCGCGGCACCAATCAGCAGACCTTTGCCGCGAATCTCGCTGAAGATATCGAACTTACTATCGATGGCTTGCAGCGCTTCAACAAACTGCTGACGACGCGCTTCCACACCTTCCAGCACTTCTGGCGTATTGATGATATCCAGCGCAGTTTCAGCGATGGCACAGGCCAGCGGATTACCGCCGTAAGTGGTGCCGTGTACGCCTGGCGCCATTACTGAGGCGATTTCGTTGGTGGTCAACATCGCACTCACCGGGAAACCGCCGCCCAGCGCTTTCGCGCTGGTAATAATATCGGGCTTGATACCGTAATGCTCATACGCAAACAGTTTGCCGCTACGTCCCATGCCGCTCTGCACTTCATCGAGTACCAGCAGTGCATTATGTTCATCGCACAGCGCGCGCAGACCTTGCATAAACTCTGGCGTGGCCGGCATCACGCCGCCTTCACCCTGAATCGGCTCGACCACGATGGCGCAGGTGTGATCATCAATCACCGCTTTCACCGCATCGAGATCGTTGAACGGCACATGCACGATATCCGCCGGTTTTGGACCGAAGCCATCGGAGTATTTCGGCTGGCCGCCAACCGACACGGTGAACAGCGTGCGGCCGTGGAAAGCGTTATGGAAGGCGATGATTTTGCTTTTGAACGGGCTGTGTTTTTTGCAGGCGTAATAACGCGCCAACTTGAATGCCGCTTCGTTGGCTTCAGCGCCGGAGTTACCGAAAAACACCCGATCGGCAAAGGTCGCGGCAATCAATTTACTCGCCAGACGCAGCGCCGGTTCGTTGGTGAACACGTTGCTGGTGTGCCACAGCGTTTCGCCCTGCGCTTTCAGCGTTTCCACCAGCGCCGGATGACAATGGCCCAATGCAGTCACCGCGATCCCGCCAGAGAAATCGATATACTCTTTGCCCTGCTGATCCCACACTCGGCTGCCTTTACCTTTTACCGGCACAAACTGCGCAGGTGCATAAACAGGCAAAATAACGTTATCGAACGTTTCCCGGGTTACCGCTAGTTTTTCCGCTGCCATTGATGACCTCATCGGGTTATTTGTTGAGCTGATGTGAAAATATAATCACAAAATATGCATAAAAAATCACACGAAGGCAAACATAAGTTACGCGTTGAGGAAATTAGCCAGCAGCTGATGCCCTTGCTCACTGAGGATGCTTTCCGGATGGAACTGCACGCCTTCCAGCGACAAAGTGCGATGGCGGAAACCCATGATCTCATCCGGCTGGTCGTCGCGCAGGGTCCACGCGGTGACTTCAAACTCAGCGGGCAGCGTATCGCGCGCCACAATCAATGAGTGATAGCGCGTCACGGTAAGCGGATTATTCAGATCGCGAAACACACCTTGATTAGTGTGCTGGATCAGCGAGGTTTTGCCGTGCATCACCTGGCGCGCGCGCACCACTTGCGCACCGTAAGCTTGCGCAATCGCCTGATGCCCAAGGCAAACGCCGAGGATCGGCACGCGTCCGGCGAAATGGCGAATCGCCGCGAGCGAGATGCCAGATTGATCCGGCGTACACGGACCCGGCGAAATCACCAGATGCGTCAGCGGCAGCGCTGCCATCTCATCCAGCGTAATGGCGTCATTGCGCACCACGCGCACCTCCGCGCCCAGTTCGCAGAAGTACTGGTAGAGATTCCAGGTAAAGGAGTCGTAGTTATCGATTAGCAGCAGCATAGCGCCCTCAGGCCAGTAAAAGCGGCGCTATTCTACCCATTTTAGTTCGCCGGGCTCACCACTTTCGCAAACTGCGCGGTAAGCGGCGCCAGATCCCCCGCAACGCCAGCCGAAATTGCGGCGCGCCATTCATCGCGTTCGAGCGTTTCCCACGCAAGCTGATAACCGGCATGCAGCGCGAGCTGCTCAAAGAAGATGCGCTGCGCGCGGCCATTGCCGGCGCGGAACGGGTGCAGCACGAAGATCTCACAGTAGTAATGCGCGATACGCGCCACGAAAACTTCCTGCTCAAGGTCAGCCAGGCCGCGCTCTTCCTCCAGCGCCTGCATCAGCGTATTACCCTCTTTCTCAATGTACTCGCAATGACAATACGGCGTTTCATCACGCCAGATATCGATGGTGCGCAGTTCTCCCGCCCAGCTGTAGAGATCCTGAAACAGCGTGCGATGAATGTGGCAAAGACGTGGCAAACCGATGCTGCGCTGGCCGAGTTCTAACGTCGCCAGGCGCGCGGTGCTGAAAGCCAGTTCCGCTTTGCGCAGCTGGGCTTCGTCATGAATATCGAGACGATTCTTCAGCACGCTGTCGTTGTGCCACAGATAGGGATCGCGTACCGCTAAGCTGTTATCCGCCATATTGCCTCCTCAGTGACGCCAGGCGTTCTTCGGCATGTTCGGCCTCGATGAGCGGTTCACTGGACGTGTAACCGGCCAGGCGGCAGCTGGCTTGATAGCTCGCAGCACGGCGCTGCTGCCACAAGGTGGCTTTCTGTTTCTCGGTGAGTTTGCTGGTCATAGCGCCTCCGGCAAGCAGTGAGCCCTAAGTATAAGCAGCAATTTTTTGCTTTGCCGGAGTGCAAATGACGCGCCAGTGGAAAATGGCGCGTTTAAGAATTAAGGCAGGACTTTGGCGGAGAGGATAACAATCGGTTTTGACGGCACATTTTGGTACGGACCGACATCTTTAGTCGGGACCTGCGCAATCTTGTCGATTACATCCTGGCCTTTCACAACTTTACCAAACACCGCATACCCGAAATCACGCTGACCGTGATCGAGGAAGGCGTTATCGGCTACGTTGAGGAAGAACTGGCTGGTGGCGCTATCTTTATCTGCGGTACGCGCCATCGAAATGGTGCCGCGCAGATTACGCAAGCCGTTGTCGGCTTCGTTTTTGATCGGCGCTACCGTTTGCTTCTGCTGCATATCGGTAGTGAAACCGCCGCCCTGAATCATAAAACCAGGGATCACGCGGTGGAAAATGGTGTTGTTGTAGAAACCATTGTTGACGTAATCAACGAAGTTTTTCACCGAAACCGGGGCTTTCTGGTTGTTCAGTTCGAGTTCAATATTGCCCGCAGAAGTGGTGAGCAGCACATGTGGATCCCCTTTTGCGGCAAGCGCGGCAGAAGATACAGAAGAGAGCGCTAACAGGGCAACCGCCGCTGTCAAAGTACGTTTAAGCATGAAAGATTCCTTACCATGGAGAGCTAGCTCAAAAACGAGATTGATTGTAAAGAGCATGTGATCCAAGAGCCAGCGTTTTACCGATATTTACGCGGATGTTGCTATTGTCATACTTTTGCCGCCACGCAATCATTTGCGTGACGAAAATCACACTCTCAATGAAATATTTCCGCCTTGTTACACTCGTTGTTTATTAAGATCACAGCAACACTTACAATTCATGACACTTTTTGCCAATCTCGGCGCTTAACAGGTTCAGAACATGACAAACCGTAATCGCATTGGCCTTACCTGGATTAGCTATTTCTCCTATGCGCTCACCGGCGCACTGGTGATCGTTACCGGTATGGTGCTGGACAATATCGCGCAGTATTTCCAGCGCCCTATTTCAGAAATGAGCAACACCTTCACATTCCTTAATGCGGGCATTTTGGTGTCGGTGTTTCTGAACGCCTGGCTGATGGTGATTGTGCCGTTGAAGCGCCAGCTAATCTTTGGCTTTGTGCTGATGATCCTCGCCGTTGCGGGTCTGATGACCAGCCACGATCTCACCGTCTTCTCACTATGCATGTTCATCCTCGGCGTGGTTAGCGGCATCACCATGTCGATCGGCACCTTCCTGATCACCCATCTGTACGATGGCCGTCAGCGCGGCGCACGTCTGCTGTTTACCGACTCGTTCTTCAGCATGGCGGGCACCATCTTCCCGATCATCGCCGGTATTCTGCTGGCGCGCGCGCTGCCGTGGTATTGGGTTTACGCCTGCATCGGCATCATTTATGTGGCGATCTTTGTACTGACGCTGTTCATTGAGTTCCCGGTGCTGAAAAGCGAAGCGGCTAAGCCAGGCGTTGAGAAAGAGAAATGGGGCATCGGCGTGCTGTTCCTGTCGATTGCGGCGCTGTGCTACATCCTCGGTCAGCTCGGCTTTATTTCATGGGTGCCGGAATACGCCACCAAATCGATGGGCATGGATATCGCCGCTGCCGGTCAGCTGGTGGGTAACTTCTGGACCGCGTACATGGTCGGCATGTGGGTGTTCAGCTTCGTGCTGCGCTTCTTCGATCTGCAGCGCATCCTGATGGTGCTGGCCGCGCTGGCAACCGGTTTGATGTACTGGTTCGTCACCTCTCAAGACGCCAGCATGCTGCACTGGATCATTATGACGCTGGGCTTCAGCTCAAGCGCGATTTACACCACCATCATCACGCTGGGATCGCTGCAAACCAAGGTCTCTTCACCGAAGCTGGTGAACTTCATCCTGACCTGCGGTACCGTCGGCACCATGCTGACGTTCGTGGTGACCGGCCCAATCGTGGCACAAGGTGGCGCACATGCCGCGCTCTCTACCGCTAACGGTTTGTACGCCGTGGTGTTTGTGATGTGTGTTCTGCTCGGCTTTGTGACCAAACATCGCCAGCACGGCCACGTAACGCACTAAGTTTGACGGGCGGACTTCGGTCCGCCCTGCTCCTTAGCGTTTAAAGGTTACCGCTTCTTTTTCCGCTAAATAGATCTCGCTGCTGGCGGGCTGCGTGGCAGCCACCAACACACCTTTGCGCACTGAATAACGTACCGGCACCTGACGCCGCACCGCATCAAATCCACTCTCCGCCGGCAGAATAATCAAACTGGCATCATTACCCGCCTCAATACCGTAATTCGCCAGCTGCATGGTTTTGGCGCTGTTCGCGGTAATCAGCTGCAAGCCATTATCAATCTGCTCGTAGCCCATCAACTGGCAAACATGCAATCCCATATGCAGCACCTGCAACATGCTGGCAGTGCCGAGCGGATACCAGGGATCGAACACATCATCGTGGCCAAAGCAGACGTTGATATTCGCTTCCAGCAGCTCTTTCACTCGCGTGATGCCGCGACGTTTCGGATAGCTATCAAAGCGCCCTTGCAGGTGGATATTCACCAGCGGATTGGCGACAAAGTTGATATTTGAGAGCTTGAGCAGACGGAACAGCCGCGAAGTATAGGCATTATTGTATGAGTGCATCGCCGTGGTGTGGCTGGCGGTGACTCGCTCGCCGTTACCATCGCGATGCGCTAGCGCCGCCACGGTTTCCACAAAGCGCGACTGCTCATCGTCGATCTCGTCGCAGTGCACATCCACCAGCCGATCGTAGCGATTAGCCAGCGCAAAGGTTTTATGCAGCGACTCCACGCCATATTCGCGGGTGAATTCGTAGTGTGGAATCGCGCCCACCACATCCGCGCCCATACGCAGCGCCTCTTCCAGCAAGGCTTCCCCGTTGGGATAAGAGAGAATGCCTTCCTGCGGAAACGCCACAATCTGGATGTCGATCCACGGCGCCATTTCCGCTTTCACTTCCAGCATCGCCTTTAACGCGGTGAGCGTGGGATCGGAGACATCCACGTGAGTACGCACATGCTGAATACCGTTGGCGATTTGCCACTTCAGGGTTTGCTGCGCGCGCTGTTTCACATCTTCATGGCTCAGCA
Source organism: Enterobacter sp. Sphag1F (assembly GCF_014193275.1). NCBI lineage: Bacteria > Pseudomonadati > Pseudomonadota > Gammaproteobacteria > Enterobacterales > Enterobacteriaceae > Enterobacter > Enterobacter sp. Sphag1F. The sequence goes on from NZ_JACHZD010000011.1 coordinate 55,468, forward strand.
GCGCTTTACGCTCCGCCCAGCGTTCGATGCCTTCAAACAACGTGCCGGATTGGTTCCACGCGGGTTCGCCAGCGGTTTGCGTGGTGTCGAGGTGAATATGCGGCTCGATAAACGGTGCGCTCGCCAGCCCGCCCTCCGCATCCAGCGCATCCGGCTGGGCTGCAGTTTGCGGCGGCTGCGGACGAATCTGCGCAATCTTGCCGTTATCGATTTCGATCTGCCACAAGCCCTGCTGGCCCGCTAAGCGCAGGTTGTTGATCCACTTCAGTGACGGGTTTGCCATGCCGTACTCCTGTAAAACACAAAACCTAAAGCTAGCATGAAAAAGGGAAACCAACGTAGGGTCGCCGCGTATGGCGTAAGGCTTGTCAGTTAAGCGTAAATCGGTCGCCATGAATGACGACCCTACGGTGATTTTGTAGGGTGCGCATTCATGCGCACCTGGTTACATATGCAATTTATTGCTTAACTGAGCGGCATTACGCCATTTATGGCAACCAGAACAATAATCAACCAAATAAGTCACTTAACTAATTCTTTCAAAATCAGCCACATACCTCAAAATGGGTATATAGGGGCGCGCTTGATGTACATCAATAAGCGCCAAAAGCGCCGCGTTAAGGTAAGCGCAGATACCGCAATTTTTGAGGCAAGCATGAGCAAGCACAGTGTCGTTATTATTGGCAACGGCATGGTCGGCCACCGCTTTATAGAAGAACTTATCGACAAAGATCCATCCAGTGAGTTTGCGATAACCGTTTTCTGTGAAGAACCCCGCGTAGCCTATGACCGCGTCCACCTTTCCGCCTATTTTTCCCATCACACCGCCGAAGAACTCTCGCTGGTTCGCGAAGGTTATTACGAAAAGCATCAGGTAAAGCTGCTGCTTGGCGAACGCGCCATCACCATCAATCGCGACGAAAAACTGATTCACTCGAATACCGGTCGCGCGGTGCATTACGACACGCTGATTTTCGCCACCGGCTCTTATCCGTGGATTCCGCCGATAAAAGGCGCAGAAGGCAGCGATTGCTATGTCTATCGCACCATTGAAGATCTCAACGCCATTGAAGCCTGTTCACGCCGCAGCAAACGCGGCGCGGTGATTGGCGGCGGCCTGTTAGGGCTGGAAGCGGCAGGCGCGCTGAAAAACCTCGGCGTCGAAACCCACGTCATTGAGTTCGCGCCGGTACTGATGGCGGAACAGCTCGATCCTCAAGGTGGCGAGCAGCTGCGCCGTAAGATTGAGCAAATGGGCGTGCGCGTTCACACCGGTAAAAACACCCAGCAGATCGTCCATCATCCACAAGGCGGCAAAACGCTGGAGTTTGCTGACGGCAGCGCGCTGGATGTCGATTTCATCGTCTTCTCCACCGGCATTCGCCCGCAGGACAAGCTGGCTAAACAGTGCGGCCTGCAACTTGGCGCGCGCGGCGGTATCGCAATTGACGATCATTGCCAGACCAGCGATGCGCACATCTTTGCCATTGGTGAGTGCGCCGCCTGGCAAAACCGTATTTACGGTTTAGTCGCGCCGGGCTACAAAATGGCGCAGGTTGCCAGCGACCGGCTGGTTGGCCGCGATAACGCGTTTGCCGGCGCGGATATGAGCGCCAAGCTGAAACTGCTGGGCGTTGATGTGGGCGGAATTGGTGATGCGCATGGCCGCACGCCGGGCGCGCGCAGCTTCGTGTGGCTCGACGAGCAGAAAAATATCTATAAGCGCCTGATCGTCAGCGAAGATAACCGCACGCTGCTCGGCGCGGTGTTAGTCGGTGACACCAGCGATTACGGCAATCTGCTGCAGCTGGCGCTGAATAACATCACGTTACCGGAAAATCCGGCCTTGCTGATCCTGCCCGCAGGCAGCGGCGAGAAACCGGTGATGGGCGCTGATGCGCTGCCGGACAGCGCGCAAATCTGCTCCTGCTTCGACGTCAGCAAAGGCGATATTGTCAAAGCGGTGCAAGGTGGTTGCCACACCGTCGCGGCCTTGAAATCCGAAACCCGCGCCGGAACCGGCTGCGGCGGCTGTATTCCGTTGATTACTCAGGTGCTGAATGCTGAACTGAGCCGCCAGGGCATCGAGGTCAACAATCATTTGTGCGCGCATTTCCCTTACTCGCGTCAGGAGTTGTATCACCTGATTCGCGTGGAAGAGATCACATCGTTCGACGCGCTGCTGGCGAAATATGGCCAGGGCTACGGCTGCGAAGTGTGTAAACCGACGGTCGGTTCGCTGCTGGCGTCCTGCTGGAACGAATATGTGCTGAAACCACAGCTCGCGCCGCTGCAGGACAGCAACGACTTGTTCCTCGGCAATATTCAGAAAGATGGCACTTACTCGGTGATCCCGCGTTCGGCCGGTGGCGAAATCACGCCGGAAGGATTGATGGCGATTGGCGCCGTGGCGCGCCAGTACAATCTCTACACCAAAATCACAGGCTCGCAGCGTATTGGCCTGTTTGGTGCGCAGCGCGACGATCTGCCGGCTATCTGGACGCAGCTGATTGATGCCGGTTTTGAAACCGGACAAGCGTATGCCAAAGCGCTGCGCATGGCGAAAACCTGCGTCGGTAGCGTCTGGTGCCGCTTTGGCGTGGGCGACAGCCTCGGCTTCGGCATTGAGCTGGAGCATCGCTACAAAGGCATTCGCACCCCGCACAAGATGAAGTTTGGCGTCTCCGGCTGCACGCGTGAATGCGCCGAAGCGCAGGGCAAAGACGTCGGCATCATCGCCACCGAGAAAGGCTGGAACCTGTATGTGTGCGGCAACGGCGGCATGAAGCCACGTCACGCCGATTTGCTGGCCGCCGATCTCGATCGCGATACGCTACTGCGCTATCTCGACCGCTTCATGATGTTCTACATCCGCACCGGCGACCGCCTGCAGCGCACCTCGCTGTGGCTGGAAAGCATGGACGGCGGCATTGATTATCTGCGCAGCGTGATTATCGATGACAAACTCGGCCTGAATTCACAGCTGGAAACCGAGCTGGCGCGTTTACGCGCGGCGGTGGAATGTGAGTGGACCGCAACGGTGCAGGATCCACAACAGCAGCGCCACTTCAGCACCTTTATCAACAGCGATCGGCGCGATCCGCTGGTACAGCACATCAACCAACGCGATCAGCATCGTCCGGCGCAACCCGCCGAGCGCATTGCGGTCACTCTGATTGAGGAGATCGACGCATGAGCCAATGGCATTCGGTGTGTGAACTCAGCCAAATTCTGCCTGCGACCGGCGTATGCGCGCTGATCAACGGCCAGCAGATTGCTATCTTTCGTCCGCATGACGATGAGCAACTCTACGCCTTAAGCAATATCGATCCTTTCGCCCAGGCCAGCGTGTTGTCACGCGGCCTGATTGCGGAGCACCAGCAGGCGCTGTGGGTGGCAAGTCCACTGAAGAAACAGCGCTTCCGCCTGAGCGATGGCTTTTGTCTGGAAGACGAAGCGCACTCGGTGGCCAGTTATCCGGTGCGCGTTAGCGATGGCAAGGTCGAGATCTGCGCCTGACAGCATTCCTTCACTTTATGAGACGTCACTATGTTTACTGACACCCTGAATAAATGCGCCGCCAACGCGGCGCGCATTGTGCGTACGGCGCAGCACAGCCCGCTAGCCTTCTGGATCAGCTCGGCGATGGCGGGCGCTTACGTTGGCCTGGCGATTATCCTGATCTTCACGCTCGGCAATCTGGTTGATCCGGCTTATCGTCCGCTGCTGATGGGCGCGACCTTCGGTATCGCCTTAACGCTGGTGATCATCGCCGGTTCCGAGCTGTTCACCGGTCACACTATGTTTCTGACCATCGGCGTGAAAGCGGGCAGCATCAAGCAAGGCCAGATGTGGTGCGTGCTGCCGCAAACCTGGCTGGGTAATCTTGTCGGTTCAGTATTGGTCGCACTGATTTATTACTATGCGGCGGGTCCGCTGCTGCCGAATGCCGGATCGCTGCTGCACAGCGCGGCGCTGGCGAAAACCACGCAGTCAGCCATGGCGCTGTTCTTTAAAGGCGCGCTGTGTAACTGGCTGGTCTGTCTGGCGATTTGGATGGCGGTGCGTACCGAAGGAACGGCGAAGTTCATCGCCATCTGGTGGTGTTTGCTGGCGTTCATCGCTTCCGGCTACGAACACTCGATTGCCAATATGACGGTCTTTGCGCTGTCGTGGTTTGGTCAGCATAATGCCGACTTCACAATGAGCGGCATCGGCCACAACTTGCTGTGGGTGACGCTGGGCAATATGTTCTCCGGCATGGTGCTGATGGGCCTCGGTTATTGGTACGCCACACCGCAGGCGCAGCGCCCGCAGGCCGAAGCGCAAGCCGCGCCGCTCAAAACGGCATAACACTTTTTTCAGCCCGCCTCGCGCGGGCTTTTTTCAGGATGAGCTATGGACTACTTTCCGCTGCTTTGCCGCCTGCAAGGCAAACGCTGTTTGCTGGTTGGCGGTGGTGATGTGGCTGAGCGCAAAGCGCGTTTGCTGCTGGATGCCGGGGCCGCTTTGCACGTTGGCGCGCTGAATTTCTCCCCGGCGTTTCAACTGTGGGCGCAACAGGGAAAGGTGACCTTATTACCCGGCGCGTTTGATGAGCGCTGGCTCGAGGATTGTTGGCTGGTGATTGCCGCCACCGATGATGATGCGGTGAATCAGCAGGTTGGCGATGCGGCGGAGTTGCGTCGCATCTTCTGCAATCTGGTGGATGCACCGCAGGAAGCCAGCGCGATTATGCCGTCAATTATCGATCGTTCGCCGCTGATGATTGCCGTGTCGTCTGGTGGTCGCGCGCCGGTGCTGGCGCGTTTACTGCGTGAAAAACTCGAAGCGATGCTGCCACAGCATCTTGGTGAGTTAGCGTCATTAGCCGGATCGTTGCGCAATCGCGTGAAGCGTAGCTTTAACAGCATGGCGCAGCGGCGCGCCTTCTGGGAGCGCTTCTTCGTGAGCGATCGTCTGGCGCAAACCCTGGCGAATGGCGATCGGCCACGCGCCGAGCACATCGTCGAGACCTTGTTCGATGCGCCGCTGTCGCAGCAAGGCGAAGTGGTACTGGTCGGCGCCGGGCCGGGCGATGCGGGACTGTTGACGCTGAAAGGCTTGCAGCATATCCAGCAGGCCGATGTGGTGGTGTATGACCGCTTAGTCTCCGAGCCTATTCTCAATCTGGTACGCCGCGATGCGGAGCGCATCTTTGTTGGCAAACAAGCCGGCAATCACTGCGTACCGCAATCGCAGATCAACCAGGTTTTGCTTGAGCAGGCGCAGAGCGGCAAGCGCGTGGTGCGCCTCAAAGGCGGCGATCCCTTTATCTTTGGTCGCGGTGGTGAAGAGTTGGAACTGCTGGCGCAGCACAACATCCCGTTTAGCGTGGTGCCGGGTATTACGGCCGCATCGGGCTGTTCTGCCTACAGCGGCATTCCGCTGACGCATCGCGACCACGCGCAGAGCGTGCGTTTCGTCACCGGTCATTTGCAGCAGCACGGCGAAATCGAGTGGCGCAAGCTGGCGGCAGAGCAGCAAACGCTGGTGTTCTATATGGGGCTGGCGCAGGCGCCGGAAATCCAGCAGCAGCTGTTACAGCACGGCATGGATGCCGCAATGCCGGTAGCGATTGTGCAGAATGGCACCACGCCACAGCAGCACGTAGAGACCGCAACGCTGGCGGAACTGGCCACGCTGGCGCAGCAGTTTGCCAGTCCGGCTCTGATTATTGTTGGTCGCGTAGTGGAACTGCGTTCACAGTTACGCTGGTTCTGACACGGCAAAAAACTGTACAGCGCTGCGCTTTGTCGCCAGACTACAGGCCATCTTTCTCATCAATAAGGAGTTTCCATGCGCGTTGCTTCACTGGTTTGCGCGTTGTTATTGCCGTTGAGCGCGGTTGCTACCGCTGCACCCGTTACCTGGTCGAACGTGGTGGGTGAATGGCAAGTGGTGGCGGTAACGCCTAAGAAGGAAGTCGGTCAGCTGTATATCAAGAATGATCCACAGTTTATGGGTGCGCGCGTGGCGTTTAAGCCGAATGCGATAACCTGGACGCGCGGTACTGACGAGCGCAGCATCAATCCTTCTGTCGATAACTGCAACGCTAAACCGCGTCTCAGCGCCGCCAATGGCGCGGGCCAGGATCGTGATTTCACCTTCCGTTATGGCTTCAATGTGAGCTGTGGCAACAAAGCCTGGGGACCTGCACCAGGCGCGGTGATCAGCGTGCTGGCTGACGGTAACGCCCGCTTGTTCTGGGATGGCGCGGAACTGGCGTTACATCGCATCAAATAAAAAACGGCGGGTCATCATGACCCGCCGTTCTGTTCTATCCCGCTAGCCGCTTACGGCTGTGCGACAAAGCCTACCGCTTCGTACACTTTCTTCAGCGTTTCCTGCGCATGGGCGCGGGCTTTCGCTGCGCCATCACGCATCACCTGATTCAGCAGCTCTTCGTCGTTACGGAAACGATGATAACGCTCCTGCAGTTCGGTCAGCATGCCGGAAACCGCTTCAGCAACTTCACCTTTCAGGTGGCCGTACATTTTGCCTTCGAACTCTTGCTCCAACTGCGCAATGCTTTTACCGGTCACGCCCGAGAGAATATCCAGCAGGTTAGAAACGCCGGCCTTCTCTTTAACGTCGTAGCGCACCACTGGCGGCTCGGCGGAATCAGTCACCGCGCGTTTGATCTTCTTCACCACCGCTTTGGTGTCTTCCAGCAGGCCAATCACGTTGTTACGGTTGTCGTCTGACTTGGACATTTTCTTGGTCGGCTCAAGCAGCGACATCACGCGCGCACCCGATTTCGGAATGAACGGCTCAGGCACTTTGAACACATCGCCATACAGCGCATTGAAACGCTGGGCGATATCGCGGCTCAGCTCCAGATGCTGCTTCTGATCTTCGCCAACCGGTACCTGATTGGTTTGATACAGCAGGATATCGGCCGCCATCAGCACCGGATAGTCAAACAGGCCTGCGGTGATGTTTTCCGAGTAGCGCGCGGATTTATCTTTGAACTGCGTCATGCGGCTCAGTTCGCCGAAATAGGCGTAGCAGTTCAGCACCCAGCTCAGCTGCGCATGCTCTGGCACGTGCGACTGAACAAAGATGGTGCTTTTCGCCGGGTCGATGCCGCAGGCAAGATAGAGCGCTAAGGTATCCAGCGTGGCTTTACGCAGCGCGGTTGGATCCTGACGTACGGTGATGGCGTGCAGATCGACGATGCAGTAAATGCAGTGGAAATCATCCTGCATCTGCACCCACTGACGCAGCGCACCCATATAGTTGCCAATGGTCAGTTCACCGGAAGGCTGGGCACCGCTGAAAACGATGGGTTTGCTCATGTTATGTCCTGATAATCACAGCCCGATAGCGGGCAAAAGTTCGTCAAAAGAGTCGAGAGTTAAATCGGGTTGGCTTGTCGCAATCGGCTCACCGTAGTTGTAGCCAAATGTCATACCGATGTTCGGTACGCCTGCCGCCTGGGCCGCGAGAATATCATTGCGGGAATCGCCGACAAACAGCAATTGTCCCGGAAGTACGCCAAAATGGCCGAGGACGAGGAAAATAGCCGCCGGATGGGGCTTTTTCACAATTACGTCGTCACCGCCGATAATCTGCGTGAAATACTCAGCAATCCCGAGCGACTTCAACAGCGGCGCCACAAACGGTGTGGGCTTGTTGGTGACGATCGCCAGCGGCAAGCCTTTCGCCTGCAAGGCCGCCAGCGTCTCCTTCACCTGCGGGAACAGCGTGCTGCCCGCTTCTACCGTTTGCGCATAATACTTATCAAACAGCGCACGCGCATCGCGTTGCTCTTCAGCGTGCGGCTCGCGTCCCAGCGCCCAGGTCAGTGCGCGGGTCATCATCACGTCAGCGCCGTTACCAATCCAGGTCGAGGCCAATGCCAAACCCGGCGGCGGTAGCTGCAGATCGCTCAGCGCATGATCGATGGCTTGTGACAAACCGGGCGCGCTATCAACCAGCGTACCGTCGAGATCAAACGCCAGCGCGCGGATATCAGTGAAATGAGCCATTAACTTTCTCCAGTTCGCCACGCATCTCATCGATCACTTTTTTGTAATCCGGATGACCAAAGATCGCCGAACCGGCCACGAACATATCGGCACCGGCGGCAGCAATCTGGCCGATGTTATCGATCTTCACACCGCCATCCACTTCCAGACGGATGTTGTAGCCACTCTCATCAATCAGGCGACGCGCCTGACGCAGTTTGTCGAGCGTACCGGGAATGAAGGATTGACCGCCGAAGCCTGGGTTCACCGACATCAGAAGAATGATATCCAGCTTATCCATTACATAATCGAGGTAGTCGAGCGGCGTCGCAGGGTTGAATACCAGACCCGCTTTGCAACCGTGCTCTTTGATCAGCTGCAGCGTGCGATCAACATGCTCGCTGGCTTCCGGGTGGAAAGTGATGAAGGTGGCGCCTGCTTTAGCGAATTCCGGGATCAATGCATCCACAGGTTTAACCATCAGATGCACATCAATAGGTGCAGTGATGCCGTAATCGCGCAGCGCTTTCAGCACCATCGGCCCCATCGTCAGATTGGGAACGTAGTGGTTATCCATCACATCGAAATGGACCACATCACCACCTGCCGCCAGCGCTTTAGCTGTGTCTTCACCCAAACGCGCGAAGTCAGCAGCCAGAATTGAAGGGGCCAGTAAAAATTGTTTCATCCGATTCTCCCAATTTTGTGCGCCAGCCTGAGCTGGCGTAATGCCTTGGTCGCGGACGAAACAGGCTAGCGGAAAAGCGCCAGCAGTTCGTCGACTTGCGTGCGACCACTTATGCTTCGGCTGATGGAACGCCGGGCTTTGACTACGTGTAAATCCGCATTCTGATACCACTCACGCGTGAGCAGCGTATCGTGATTTGAAATCAGTACCGGGATGCGGTTTTGCTGCGCCAGCTTATTGGCCAGTTCCGCCAGATGCTGCTGCTCGCGCAGACTAAAACTGTTGGTGTGGTAAGCGGTAAAATTCGCTGTCGCCGAAAGCGGTGCATAAGGCGGATCGCAATAAACCACTGAGCCTTCAACGGCGTTGTTCAGAGTAACATCGTACGATTCACAGACAAAGGTCGCTTTTTGCGCCCGTTCGGCAAACCATAACAGCTCCGCTTCCGGGAAGTACGGCTTGCGATAGCGACCAAATGGCACGTTAAACTCACCGCGCAAATTGTAGCGGCATAGACCGTTATAACCGTGGCGATTGAGATACAGGAACAGCACTGCGCGCTGATATTCATCTTTGCTCGCATTAAAAGCGATGCGCTGCGCGTAGTAGGTTTCTGCCGTGTTGCCTTCAGCGTTGAAAAGCTGCCGCGCGTCTTCAATGAAAGCCGCAGTACGCGTTTTGACGATGTTATACAGATTGATGAGATCACCGTTGATGTCCGCCAGGTGATAGCGGTCATAATCGGTGTTGAGGAACACGGAACCGGCGCCGACAAAGGGTTCGATTAGACAATCACCTTGTGGCAAATGACGACGGATGTCATCAAGGAGCGGGTATTTTCCTCCGGCCCATTTCAGGAAAGCGCGATTTTTTTTCATGCTGTCGTGGTTATTACATCTTAATTATTGGCTGTGGTGAAACCGACAGCAGCTCTGCGCTTTAAACGGGGCCGCATGGTTGCGGCCCCACATCTCATTACTGACTTTCTTTCTTCACCTGGCTAAGCGGTTTTACCCACGGATTGGCTGCACGCACTTCCGCTGGCAGCGATGCCACGGCGCGTTTCGCATCGGCTGGCGTGGCGTAAGCACCGCTCACCAACACATACCAAGGCTCGCCGTTACGCGTGGTTTTATACACGTGATAACCGCTCAGGTTCTGTTTTCTCGCCCAGGCGTTCAGGCTCTCTTCTTTCGACGCGCCACTTAACTGCAGCGTGTAGTTTCCGCCCGAAGGCAGCGATTTGCTGGCACCGCTCGAACTGGCAGGCGCGGAATTACGCGTCGCGGTGGTGCGGGTGTTGTTCTCTTTCACAGGTGCCGGTTTGGTGGCGGCCGATGTTTTATGCGGGGTCGATGCGTGCGTCTCGCGTGTACCATTGTTGCTGGTGCGCGCGGGGGTTTCTGAACGCATGGCTGGCGGCGTAATCGCTTTACCGTTGCCGCTGACTGTGGCCGGCGCGGTTGGCAGCGAGCTATTGCCCTGCGCGCCTTGTGCTGCGGCATCGACAGAACCTTGCTGATTGTTCAGCGCAGTATTGAGATCGCCCGGCAGTGTGACGCGCTGCTGATTGGCTGGCGTATCGACAGGCGCAGCTTGCGTCGGCGTAGAGGAGACTGATGGCATCGAGATGGATTGGCCGTCGCTGCCCGCTGGTGCAGCCGTGCCCGCTGTGTTTTGCGGTGCGCTGCCATCAGCAGAAGGCGTGGCGTTTTGCTGGCCGCTCATGGACGTCGATCCCGAAAGGTCGATGTTCTTTTCGCTGCCACCGGCAGAAGGTGCCGCGCCATTATTTGCGGTATTGGTTGCAGGTTTCTTCTCGTCTGGGCCGGTTAATGCTGAACCAATCCCCAGCACTACCAACAGCAGAACCAAAATACCGATGCCCATCATCATATGCTGACGAGAAACCGGTACTTTCACTTTCGGCGCAGAAGACGATTTGCGTGGCCGCGTCGGACGGCGGTCACTGGCGTCAGGTTTTAACTCGTCTTCCGGTTTGAACTCATCCATTTAGCCTCCTCCGTAAAACGACGCGCTTCCCACACGCCGCATCACCACTCACTTCTAATAATCAGGGTTTCTGGCAATCGTTGATTGCTGCCAGCACCATATCATGTGCCACACCGCCACGCACTTCAGAGCGGCCAATAGCGAGAGGCAGCACCAGACGCAGCTCGCCCGCCAGCACTTTCTTATCGCGCATCATGTGTGGCAAATAATCTTCCGCCGCCATGCTCGCCGGGCCATGTACAGGCAAACCAGCACGCAGCAGCAGCGCGATAATGCGCTCGGTTTCAGCTGAGGTGAACTGCCCTAAACGTTCAGCGGTACGTGCGGCCATCACCATGCCAGCCGACACCGCTTCGCCGTGCAGCCAGTTGCCGTAGCCCATGTGCGCTTCAATCGCATGACCAAAAGTATGGCCCAGATTGAGCAGTGCACGTACGCCAGTTTCGCGTTCATCAGCCGCAACCACTTCTGCTTTCAACTCGCAGCAGCGACGGATGCAGTAAGCCAGGGCTTTTTCATCCAGCGCCAGCAGAGCATCAAGGTTCTGCTCCAGCCACTGGAAGAATTCGCCATCAAGGATAATGCCGTATTTGATCACTTCCGCCAGACCGGACGCTAATTCGCGCGGTGGCAGAGTGGCCAGGCAATGGGTATCCACCACGACAGACGCGGGCTGATAAAACGCCCCTATCATGTTTTTGCCGAGTGGATGGTTAACCGCGGTTTTTCCACCGACGGAGGAGTCAACCTGAGACAGCAACGTGGTCGGCACCTGAATAAAGCGCACACCACGCTGATAGCTGGCTGCAGCAAAGCCGGTCAAGTCACCAATCACGCCACCACCGAGTGCAATCAACGTGGTATCACGACCGTGCGGCTTTTTCAGCAGCGCGGTGAATACCTCGTCCATGACCGCCAGCGTTTTGTACTGCTCACCATCAGGCAAAATTACCTGATCTACCTTAATGCCGGCGTTGCTGAGCAGCGCTGACAGAGATTCAAGATAGATCGGCGCCAGTGTCTGGTTTGTCACCAGCATGGCATTGTCGCCTGCTTTGAGCGGCCAAAAAGAAGCCGGATCGTTAAACAGTCCGGCAGCGATGGTGATGGGGTAACTGCGATCCCCGAGTGAGACAGTGATCTTCTCCATGATGACCGATACCTATTGCTGAGCCCTCAGGGCGCTGGATTAGTTCTTTTCCAGCATGTTGATGATCTGATTGGCCACCACTTTTGCACTTTGATCGTCAGTGCGAATAGTGACATCAGCGATCTCTTCATAAAGCGGATTACGTTCACCTGCGAGCGCTTCCAGTACTTCGCGCGGCGGTGATTCAACCTGCAACAGCGGACGCTTTTTATCACGCTGGGTTCGAGCAAGTTGCTTTTCGATGGTGGTTTCAAGGTATACGACCACACCGCGGGCGGAGAGACGATTACGGGTCTCGCGGGATTTGACTGAGCCACCACCGGTCGCGAGGACAATGCCTTGCTTCTCGGTCAGCTCATTAATGATCTTTTCTTCACGATCGCGGAAGCCTTCTTCGCCTTCCACATCAAATACCCAGCCTACATCCGCTCCGGTGCGTCGCTCAATTTCCTGATCGGAATCGAAAAATTCCATATTGAGTTGCTGAGCCAACTGACGACCAATAGTGCTTTTGCCGGCACCCATCGGCCCAACCAGAAAGATATTGCGTTTCTCTGCCATTTTATCGGTATTACTAAGAATTCGTTGATGATACCCCGCGTTCAGCGTAGCTGGCGGGACAGGAACTGAGACCTCATGAGCGTTAACAAGAGTCAGACGGAAAATTATCTCAACACTCATGGCCGTTTGGCAACCGAATAAATTGCCCCCGGCGACCTCTTAACAGGACCGGTCTGTGGTTCGCGAGACGGTAACGCACCTCCGCTAATCCGCTATATTTCCTGCTACAGGCACGCTGGCCGGGGTCATCCACTGTAATCACTTACCGATGTAAGCACAGTGCATTCACTCATTTAACGTCTTACTGGAGCTCGAATTATTTTGGAGATATTTCTTTTGACGTCAGTATCGCTTGTGACCAACGTCATTCGGAAGGTTATTCTGCCGCGTTCCGTTACACCGTTTTGAAAATCGCTAAACCTTGTAAGCTAATTCCAGCCCTGCGTCAACGCAGTTGGCCTCACAGAGCGAATTTTCCGCTTTATCCGGCAGTAAGCGCTGCTTCCCTGACCAGTCGGGGAGTAATAAAGATCACCAGCTCCTTTTTCTTCTGCTCATCGGTTTGCTGGCGGAACAAATTGCCCAGTAACGGCAGATCGCCAAGCCCAGGCACGCGTTTTTCGCTCTGCGAACGCTGCTGCTGGAAAATGCCGCCCAGCGCTAAGGTTTCGCCATCACGCAGCGTTACCTGAGTCTCGATCTCCTGCTTATCAATACTCAGCACCTGATTGTCGCCAATGTTTAGACTGCGTCCCGGCAAGTTCTGACTCAGCCGTAATTTGAGCTGGATGCGGCCATTTCCCAGCACCACAGGCGTCACCTCCATGCCTAAAACCGCTTCCTTAAATTCAATGGCCGTCGCGCCGCTGTTGCCTGATTTCACCTCATAAGGGATTTCCGTGCCCTGCTTGATGCTGGCGGTTTGCTGATGCGAGGTAAATAAGCGCGGACTGGCGATGATTTCGATTTGGTTCTCCTGCTCCAGCGCGCTCAACTCGAGGTTGAGCAATTCGCCGCTGACCTGGCCCAACGTCACACCAGCGCGAAATGCCGGATTGCTCACCGCCAGTGGAATCTCGAGCAGCGGGTTGCGAAGCGCTTGCGTCACCACTTCTGCCGGTGACGTGCCCCAGTTCACGCCCAGCTCACGCAGATGCTCTTCATTGATGGTGACGATGTGCGCGGTGAGCTCAACCTGCTCGAGCGGTAAATCCAACGCTTTTAACCAGCGTTCGGTGTCACGCAGCGCTTCAGCCGTGTCACGCAGCAGCAAACTGTTGGTGCGGCTATCGACCGTGACGCTACCGCGCGGCGTCATCAACGAACGCTCGGCTTGCAGGCTACGATAAATATCGCTGGCGCTGGCGTAATGTAGCGTCACGGTTTGTTGCTCCAGCGGCGTTTGCTGTTTTTCCTCCTCGCGTTCCTCCTTTTCCTGTTGCACCTGTAGCTGTTGCCAGCTTTCCGGGTAGACCAGCAAAACGCCCTCTTCCTGCACCACGGTGAGTTTTGCCAGCTGTGTGACCAGAGCAAGTGCACGATCCCAACCAACATTATCTAATCGCAGCGACAGTCGACCTTCAACGCCCGGCGCAATCAGCAGATTGGTCTGCTGATAATCGGCCAGCGCCTGCAAAATACGTTCAACTGGCGCATCATCAAACGTCAGGCTTAATCGGTCGCCATTAGCGCGCAGCGGCATGCTCAGACACAGCAGCATCAGTAACGTCATCCATTTCATAGAAACCTCCTTTTATTACCCATGTGATTTGCTGCGGCTTGCAGCTTTGTGCTGCACTCAACACCAGCGTGCGCGACGTAAGCTGCACGACCTGCCAGGGCGGCTGCGGAAAAGGTGCTTGATCATTCAGCCGATGGCTTTTGCCTTGTGGCGACACCAACCACGCCACGTAGTGCGGCGCCGTGCCAATAATGCCCTGCAAACGCCAGCCTGCTGGGGCAGCAACCTGCGCCTGACACAGCGTTTCTGCCAGCGGCTGGAAAGGGTCGCGCGCTAACGCCAGCGAGCTACAGAGCAATAGCAGTAATGCGCTACTCCGCATCGTCACTCTCCAGCCAAAGTTGCGTGTTCAATACGCCCTGCTCGGCTTGCAGCTGAAAGCGTTGTGGCACCGGTAATCGGGTGTTGGCTAATTCGCTAAACAACGGCAGAAATTGCGGCCAGGCAAGCCTTAACTGCAGCTGTTGCGGCTGGCTATCCGGATGCCAGGCTTCCAGCTGATTGCCGTGTGCCGCCACGATTCGCTCCAGCGTTTGCTGAGCGTCTGCATCCTTCTTAGGTTGCTGAAGCAGACTAATCTCGCTCTGCAAGGCATCAATCGCCGGAAGTGAAGCCAGCTGTTTTAGCCGCTGTTGCTGCTGTTGCCACATCTGTTCCAGCTGCCGCGCTTGCGCTTCACGCATCTGCTGCTGCGGACGAAGCAGCACAATCCACATCAGCGCAAACAGCAGCAGCGATAACATCAGCAGCCAAACCATACGCAGTGGCAGCGTTAGCATCAGCCAGCGCTGCAGGAGTTCATTCATCTGCTACCTCCTGCACACGCGCATGTAAAGCAAAGCGATAGTCGCCACCCGTCTCGCGCTTTACACTGCCCTGCTTTACGCTGCTGAACAGCGGCTGGGTGATCAGCTGATGACGAAAATCACTGACCGCCGCCATGCTCTGCGCCTGCCCCTCCAGAACCAATTGCCCTTGCCGGCGTTCGAGGCGATTCAGCCACAAGGTGTCAGGCATTAACTGCGGTAGTTGCTGCCAAAAATGCTGCCAGCGCTGATGCTGCTCTTGCCGCTGCAGCTGTTCCTGCTGCGCCTGAAGCAGTGATTCACGCAGCTGGAACAGCGATTGCTGCTGTTCTAGCTGTTGCTGCAGCGTGTTGAGGATAAAGGTGATCTCCATCAGCGCGTCCGTCTGTTGCTGCCGCGTACTGACACCGCGCCACCACAGTAATGAGAGGATGAGCAAAGTCACCGCCAGCGTGAGCAATAGCAGCGAGATGCTCTGCTGGCGCCGCCGCTGCGATTGCTGGATGCGCCAGGGAAGCAGGTTTACCGCCAGCATCAGATATCCTCCGGGCGCAGCGCCAGCCCAAGCGCGATGGCAAAAATACCTTCCTGCGCAGGCAGCGGCGGTTGCAGGTAATGCAGCAGCGAAAAGGGTTTACAGCGTTTAACCTGCTCCTCGGGCAAAACCAGGTTTGAGGTGCAGAACACGCTTTCCATCTGCGGGAAGGTTTCGCGCAGTTGCGCAAGGTTGAGAGGTTCGGTGGCCGCGCCTGAAGTGGCACTTTCACCCGCCAGCGTCCACAGCCAGTGATCGCTTAGCGGATGAATCAATAACTGGTTGTGGCGTAACGGCAGCCGCATGGCGATCTGCGTCAGCGCCAGGCTGCTCAGTTCGAACACGTCCGGGCGCAGACCGGCCTGCTTGAGCGGCGTCAGCCATTGTGCAATCACCTCACGCCGCGCGGCGGTGACGCACAGCGAAGAATCTTTGCCCGGCGATCGATAATCCAGCGACAGCGAAGCGGGCTCGACGGGAAACAGGCGCTGTGCGGAAGCCGCCACATAGCGCCCCAGCGCGGGCTCACGCAGCGAGGTTTCCGGCATGGGCAAAGTGCGTTGCAATACCAACTGCGGCGGCAGGCCAACGCGCAGTGAATAGCGTTTCGGCAGTTGGCGCTGCCAGCGCCCTAACATATCCAGTAACGCAGGCGTGGTTTGCAGCACGCCGTTTCTTAACGTATCTTGCGGCAGCGTTTGTTGCCACCAGTGTCGCAACTGCCAACCATGACGTCGACGTTCGATGCCAAGGGCGCACAGTTGCCCGTTTTGGATGTCCAGTCCAATTTGCCAGCGCTGAAAAGCCATACGCATGATCTCCTTATCATTGAAGGTAATGAGCTCCAATACCCGGCCAACTTCAATTATTGCGGGTATATCAAAGCGTCAGGCTTGTCTTTATACTACCGCGCGGTTGCTTATAAACTGCTCAAACGACAACAGATGGGAATTCTCAGGTGAAGTTCGTAAAGTATTTATTGATCCTTGCAGTGTGTTGCATTTTGCTGGGAGCCGGCACGGTTTATGGTTTGTACAAATACATAGAGCCGCAGCTGCCTGATGTGAACACATTGAAAGATGTGCGCCTGCAAACTCCTATGCAGGTTTACAGCGCGGATGGCGATTTGATCGCCCAATACGGCGAGAAGCGCCGTGTCCCGCTGACCCTACAACAGATGCCGCCTGAGTTAATCAAAGCGTTTATTGCCACCGAAGATAGCCGTTTCTACGAGCATCACGGTGTCGATCCGGTGGGGATTTTCCGTGCAGCCAGCATTGCGCTGATGTCCGGTCACGCCTCGCAGGGCGCCAGTACCATTACTCAGCAGTTGGCGCGTAACTTCTTCCTCAGCCCTGAACGCACCTTGATGCGTAAGATTAAGGAAGCGTTCCTCGCGATCCGTATCGAACAGTTGCTGAGCAAAGATGAAATTCTTGAGCTCTATCTCAACAAGATTTATCTCGGCTATCGCGCGTACGGCGTGGGCGCGGCGGCGCAGGTCTACTTTGGTAAACCTATTGATCAACTGTCGCTGAGTGAAATGGCGATGATTGCAGGATTGCCAAAAGCCCCTTCGACCTTCAACCCGCTCTACTCTCATACGCGTGCGCTGGCGCGTCGTAATGTGGTGCTGGCACGTATGCTTGACCAAAACTACATCACGCAGCAGCAATATAACGACGCGCGTAACACGCCGCTGGCGGCCAGCTATCACGGCCCGGAAATCGCTTTCTCTGCACCATATTTAAGTGAAATGGTGCGTCAGGAGATGGTGAAGCGTTACGGCGACAGCGCTTATGAAGATGGCTACAAGGTTTACACCACCGTTACTCGCCATCTGCAGGAAGCTGCGCAGCAGGCGGTGCGTAACAATGTGATGGCGTACGACATGCGCCACGGCTATCGCGGACCGACCAACGTGCTGTGGAAAGTGGGCGAAGCGAGCTGGGATCAAACCCGCATCCAGAACGCGCTGAAAAATCTGCCGACTTACGGACCGCTGAATGCGGCGGTAATCACCAGCGCCAGCGCCGATCAAGCCACGGCAATGCTGAAAGATGGCAGCAGCGTCACGCTGAATATGGCGGGCGTGCGCTGGGCGCGTGCTTACAAATCTGACACGCTGCAAGGCCCAACGCCACGTAGCGTGACGCAGGTGCTGCAAGCTGGTCAGCAGATTTGGGTGCGTAAAGTGAATGATGATTGGTGGCTCGGCCAGGTTCCGGCGGTGAACTCCGCACTGGTGTCACTCAATCCAGAAGATGGTGCGGTTCGCGCGCTGGTCGGCGGCTTCGACTTCAACCAGAGCATGTTCAACCGCGCGACCCAGGCGCTGCGCCAGGTGGGCTCCAACATCAAGCCATTCCTGTATACCGCAGCGATGGATCGCGGTTTAACCCTGGCATCAATTCTCAACGACGTGCCGATTTCGCGCTGGGATGCCGGTGCGGGTGCTGACTGGCGTCCGAAGAACTCACCGCCTACTTATGCGGGTCCAATCCGTTTGCGTCAGGGTTTGGGCGAATCGAAAAACGTGGTGATGGTGCGTGCGATGCGTGCGATGGGCGTGGATTACGCGGCAGAATATCTGCAACGTTTCGGCTTCCCGGCGCAGAACATCGTGCATACCGAATCGTTAGCGTTAGGCGCGGCGTCCTTTACCCCAATGCAGGTGGTTCGTGGCTACGCGGTGATGGCGAACGGCGGCTTCCTGGTCGACCCGTACTTCATCTCCAGGATTGAGAACGAACAAGGCGGCGTGATCTTTGAAGAGAAACCGAAGATTGCCTGTCCGCAGTGCAACTTGCCGGTAATCTATGGCGATACCAAAAAGTCGGTCGCGCTGAACGAAGAGAGCGTCGAGAATGTCGCGACCTCCGATCAATCGCAGAATCAAACTGTGCCGCAGCCAGAGCTGGAGCAAGTTCCTGCCCAGCCGCAGCCGGGTGGCGAGCAGCAGTATGCACCGCACGTGATCAACACGCCGCTGTCATTCCTGATCAAGAGCGCACTGAACACCAACATCTTCGGCGAGCCAGGCTGGATGGGAACGGGCTGGCGTGCCGGTCGTGACCTGAAGCGTAATGATATCGGCGGAAAAACCGGTACCACCAACAGCTCGAAAGATGCGTGGTTCTCCGGTTACGGTCCGGGCGTGGTGACGTCGGTGTGGATTGGTTTCGATGATTCACGCGCGCTGGGTCGCTCAACCATGTCCGGCGCGATTCCGGATCAGATTTCCGGTTACGAGGGCGGCGCGAAGAGTGCGCAACCAGCGTGGGATGACTATATGAAATCCGCGCTGGAAGGCGTGCCGGTGCAGCCGCTGACACCGCCAGATGGCGTGGTCACCGTCAACATCGATCGCGGCACCGGCAAGTTGGCCAATGGCGGCAACTCGCGTCAGGAGTACTTCATCAACGGCACGCAGCCGACGGAGTATTCGGTGCATGATGTGGGCACCACCATCATGGACAACGGCCAAAGCCACGAACTGTTCTGATCAAAAAAGCCGGCAAATTTGCCGTAATGCCGATCAGTTAAGGATCAGTTGAACGATCCAGTGGCTGTGTAAGAATCCGGGAACGTTTCGTTTCCGGATTTTTTTATGCAGCTCCGTCA
>NZ_JACHZD010000012.1:0-31971 GCF_014193275.1 Enterobacter sp. Sphag1F
GAGTGCCCACACAGATTGTCTGATAAATTGTTAAAGAGCGTTGCGAACAGCGGCTGAACCGTCTGTCGCGAGGTGGCGTATATTACGCTTTCCTCCTTCGGAGTCAAACACTTTTTTCAGCGTTTTCATCCGGCGGAAGTTCTTATCGAATCTTCCTCACCAACACCACATTTCGTAAACCGTTGTGCCGTGTTGATGGATGCGCATTATAGGGAGTTGTTCTCAGCGCGCAACCGCTAAATTCAATAAAAACAACCGTTCGCTGCATTCCACAGCAAAACCCCGCCTTATACGCAGTTACACACAGTGTTATCCACACTCTGCCGCACAAATGAATTTAGGCGAGCATCACGCAAACGTTTTCGCTACAATGCCCGGCGACGTCAAGGATGCCCCTTTTGGGGCGTTACATGAGGCAAGCGTTTCCTTCTATATAGAAGAGAGACACTAAGCTTGATGTAACGCTCTTTTTTACGCGAAACAAAGCCAAGGGATAAAACCACCATGCAACAACGTCGTCCTGTACGCCGCGCTCTACTCAGTGTCTCTGACAAAGCCGGTATCCTCGAATTTGCTCAGGCACTCTCCAGTCGTGGTGTTGAGCTGCTCTCCACAGGCGGTACCGCACGTCTGCTGGCAGATGCGGGCCTGCCCGTCACCGAAGTTTCTGACTACACCGGTTTCCCGGAAATGATGGATGGACGCGTCAAAACGCTGCACCCGAAAGTGCATGGCGGCATTTTGGGTCGTCGTGGTCAGGATGATGCGATCATGGCTGAACACGCCATCAACCCAATCGACATGGTGGTCGTCAACCTGTATCCCTTCGCACAAACCGTTGCCAAACCTGATTGCTCATTAGCTGACGCGGTTGAGAACATCGATATCGGTGGCCCAACGATGGTTCGCTCAGCGGCGAAGAACCACAAAGACGTGGCGATCGTAGTCAAGAGCAGCGATTACGAGGCGATTATTGCCGAGCTGGATGCCAACGAAAACTCGCTCACGCTGGAAACGCGTTTTGATCTGGCCATCAAAGCCTTCGAACACACTGCCGCTTATGACAGTATGATCGCCAACTACTTCGGTAGCCTGGTGCCGGCTTATCACAGCGACAGCAAAGAACCGGCCGGCCGCTTCCCGCGCACGCTTAACCTCAACTTCATTAAGAAGCAGGATATGCGTTACGGCGAGAACAGCCATCAGGATGCTGCCTTCTATATAGAAGAGAATGTTGCTGAAGCTTCTGTTGCCACCGCGCAGCAAGTTCAGGGCAAAGCGCTCTCTTACAACAACATCGCAGATACCGATGCCGCACTCGAGTGCGTGAAAGAGTTCGACGAAGCCGCTTGCGTGATCGTTAAACACGCTAACCCATGCGGCGTGGCGGTTGGCGGTTCGATTCTTGACGCTTACGAGCGCGCCTACAAAACTGACCCGACTTCTGCTTTCGGCGGCATCATCGCTTTCAACCGCGAGCTGGACGAAGCCACCGCACAGGCGATCATCAGCCGTCAGTTTGTTGAAGTGATCATCGCGCCATCCGCCAGCGAAGCAGCACTAAAAGTGACCGCCGCTAAGCAGAACGTACGCGTTCTGGTGTGTGGTCAGTGGCAAGGTCGCGTTGCGGCGCTGGATTTCAAACGCGTCAACGGCGGCGTGCTGGTTCAGGATCGTGATCTGGGCATGGTCGATGCCAGCCAGCTGCGCGTTGTCAGCAAGCGTCAGCCAACTGAACAGGAACTGCGTGATGCGCTGTTCTGCTGGAAAGTGGCGAAGTTCGTTAAATCTAATGCCATCGTCTACGCACGTGACAATATGACCATCGGCATTGGCGCTGGCCAGATGAGCCGCGTTTACTCGGCCAAAATTGCCGGCATCAAAGCGGGTGATGAAGGTCTGGAAGTGAAAGGCTCTGCGATGGCGTCTGATGCTTTCTTCCCGTTCCGCGACGGTATCGACGCCGCAGCGGCTGTCGGCATCAGCTGCGTGATTCAGCCAGGCGGTTCAATCCGTGATGATGAAGTGATTGCCGCCGCTGATGAGCACGGCATCGCGATGATCTTTACCGACATGCGTCATTTCCGCCATTAATTGTTGGGAGCAGTACAGATGAAAATTTTAGTGATTGGTAATGGCGGACGTGAGCACGCGTTGGCATGGAAAGCGGCACAATCGCCACTGGCCGAAACAGTGTTTGTCGCGCCGGGCAATGCGGGCACCGCGCTCGAGCCGGCTTTGCAAAACGTGGCAATCAGCGCCACCGACGTTCCCGCGCTGCTGGCTTTTGCTCAGCAGGAAAAAATCGATCTGACTATCGTTGGCCCGGAAGCGCCGCTGGTGATTGGCGTGGTTGATGCGTTCCGTGCTGCAGGTCTGAAGATCTTTGGCCCAACGCAAGCCGCCGCCCAGCTGGAAGGCTCAAAGGCGTTCACCAAAGATTTCCTGGCACGTCAGCAGATCCCAACCGCCGAATACCAGAACTTCACCGAAGTGGAGCCTGCGCTGGCGTATCTGCGCGAGAAAGGCGCACCGATCGTCATCAAAGCTGACGGTCTGGCCGCCGGTAAAGGCGTGATCGTGGCGATGGAACTGGCTGAAGCAGAAGCTGCAGTACAAGACATGCTGGCTGGCAATGCGTTCGGCGATGCCGGTCACCGCATCGTGATTGAAGAGTTCCTTGATGGCGAAGAAGCCAGCTTTATCGTGATGGTCGACGGCAATAATGTGCTGCCGATGGCCACCAGCCAGGATCACAAGCGCGTCGGCGATGGCGATACCGGTCCAAACACCGGCGGCATGGGCGCGTATTCTCCGGCGCCAGTGGTGACCGATGAGATCCACCAGCGCGTAATGGATCAGATCATCTGGCCAACCGTTAACGGTATGAAAGCTGAGGGCAACATCTATACCGGTTTTCTGTATGCCGGTTTGATGATCGATAAAGCCGGTCAGCCTAAAGTGATCGAATTTAACTGCCGCTTCGGCGATCCGGAAACGCAGCCGATCATGCTGCGTCTGCAATCGGATCTGGTTGAGCTATGTCTGGCGGCGACCGATGGCAAACTGGATCAGCAAACCTCGCAGTGGGATCCGCGTCCCTCTCTCGGCGTGGTGTTAGCGGCGGGTGGTTATCCGGGCGATTACAACACGGGCGATCAGATTCACGGTCTGCCACTGGAAGAAGTGCCGGACGGCAAAGTATTCCACGCTGGTACCACCATGAAGGACGATCTGGTGGTGACCAACGGCGGTCGCGTACTGTGCGTGACCGCGCTGGGCGACGATGTAGCCGCAGCGCAGAAGAACGCTTATGCGTTGGCGCAGCATATTTCGTGGGATGGCAGCTTCTGCCGCCGCGATATCGGTTACCGCGCAATTAACCGCAAATAAGTACGCAAAGGGGCACAGCATGTGCCCCTTCTCTTATCCGCCTGCTAGAAATCACTCTCTTTTGGCTGCCAGCTGCATTCGTCATCCGGCGTAGCACGTAGCAGTTGCACACCTTCCGGCGCTTCCAGCCATGACACCATTAATGGCGCAGACTGGCTCTGCTGCTGCCGACCTAGCGTAAACAGCGTGTCGCGATCAAAGGCCGCACTCACCAGCTTGTCATCGCACTCACGCACCTGATTGCCGCCCAGCCAATGGCCCTGACGCAGCAATACGCGGCCTGCAAGCAACGCATTGCTCTGATCCAACATGCGCTGCGCATCAAAGCGATATAGCTCAACGCTATCAGCGCTAACCGCTTCACGTCGTCCCGCCAGCTGGCGCTGCATGAAATTGAGATTGCCCTGATGATCGAAGCGTAAGGTGACATCATCCGGCTGTGCACTGGCAACACGTCGTTCGACGCTAATCAGCTTCTGCTGCTGCCAGTTGTAATCAGTGGTTTCCATCGCATCGCCATTAAACGGTGTGAAGACCGTACGCAGGTGAACCACTTGATGGTCGCTATTCTTGCGCCAGATGCGCACGGTGCCGCGGTCGGCCAGATAGCCGCTCGCCGTAAAGGCAGGAAGATCAGGAGTGGAGCTACAGCCCGTAAGTAGCGCACCAAATAACAGGGCGCACACGCGCTGAGGAATTGAATTCAGCATGGCAGGTCCCGGCAACAAAAAGGGGCGCTAACGCCCCCTCTTTTAAAGCTAAACCGCAATGCGGAAACTTACTTAACAGCGTCTTTCAGAGCTTTGCCTGAAACGAACGCTGGCACGTTAGCCGCTGCAATTTTGATCTCTTTGCCAGTCTGCGGGTTGCGACCGGTACGCTCAGCGCGGTGGTTCACTTTAAAAGTACCAAAACCAACCAGTTGTACAGCATCACCTTCTTTCAGAGACTCAGTGATCGCAGCCAGGGTAGATTCCAGCGCAGTCTTAGCCTGGGTTTTAGACAGGTCAGCTTTCTCTGCGATCACATCAATCAGTTGAGTCTTGTTCATAAGTTATCCTTAAAGTGTATTTATCGCTTGCTAAGCAACGAGTGCGAGGGAAAAGCCCTTCTCAGGCCTTGTTCAGCCGGTACGCACCGATAGCCACAATTTTCAGCCCCCCAAATGTAGACCAGACAGGGGGCCGATGTGAAGCCTCCAGGCGCGGTAATTCGGGCCTGAAGTCACGTTTTCTTGCCTTATTGCTGAAAAAGTATACCGATGTTACTGATTCCCGCTTCTCGCAGGTCTGCACGCAGGCCTTTAATCAATTCCAGGTCGCGCTCTTCGCACTCTGACAGCAAGCGGAAAATCTCCCACTGCAGGTCCCATTCATCGATTACCGCCTGATTTCCGCGCAGCTCTTCGTCGGTCATTTCGCGACCGGCCTGCGTCATTTCCAGAATCGCCACGGTGGTGATCGATGTACGGCTGACTTCAACAGCGTGCTCCAGCGTTTCACCGCTGAGCTGTGCATGCAGCAGTTCACTTAATGCCACGCAGGCATCAATCGCCGGATGTACACCGTAAACCTCGAAATCGTCACCATCAGGAATCGCCGCTTCAAATTTCTCCAGCTGACCGTCGAAATTGATTTTGGCATCTTTGACCGTCAGGCTTTCCCAGATCAGATCGAGGATACGGCGATAGAGTTGCGGATCGGCGAATTCGGTCTGCTGACAGAAAGCCCAATAGTTGGGGAACATACGCTCGCACAGGCAGGCCATGAAAGTCATATGCTGCCAGCTTTCAAGCTTCGCCAGACGCAAATGGACGGGATTCTGTAACATCAAACTTACTCTCAATAGGTTAGCTGGCGGCAGTGTACCGCAAAAGCCGGGCACAAACAGCGTTAAGGCGTATTTTGCCAGCGCAGAAAGGCCGGGCGTCCAGAGGCGACAGCATCCGCCCAACGCGTCGGTTCCGGCAAACGATAGCCTGCGGTACAGGCTTCCACCCAATGCAAGGCGCTATCCATGCTGACCCGATGGCCGGTGGAGATAAACAGCGGATTACAGCGCGCTTTACTGCGCCATACCCAGCCAATCTGTTCACCTTTGTCGAGCAGCGGCTGACGGCTGCCTGGCTCTGCGTCCAGCTCAGCAAAACGTCCGCATAGACGCTTCTTCGCCACGCCAATGGTAGGCACATCCACCAGCGAACCGAAGTGCGCCGCCACGCCAAGCCGACGCGGATGGGAAATACCGTGACCATCGACAAACAGCAGATCGGGCATGTGTGAGAGCTGCTGCCAGGCTTCCAGCAGTGCCGGCATTTCGCGGAAGGATAAGAAGCCCGGAATATACGGCATGGTGGTAGCCACGCGTGCAATGCGATGCTCCACCAGCGTTAAGGATGGATATTCGAGGATGACCAGAGCAGCGCGTGTGATCTCACCGCCCTGTTCAAAACCTACGTCGGCACCACCAATAAAACGCGGCGGCAGCACGTCGAAATCATCCTGCCGCACCACATCAGCAGCGCGTTGCAACTGTTCCTGGCGTAGTGCGGCTAAATCCACCATCAGCCCTGATGATAAGGACGTGACAGACGATGCACCGCTTCTACAAACGCACCGGCATGCTCAGGCGGCACATCTGGATGGATGCCGTGGCCCAGGTTAAACACGTGGCCTTCGCCCGCGCCAAAACCTTCGAGAATCCCAGCCACTTCCTGCTCAATGCGCGCAGGCGGTGCATACAGCATGGAAGGATCCATGTTGCCCTGCAGCGCCACTTTGTCACCCACGCGACGACGCGCATCGGCGATATCGGTGGTCCAGTCGAGCCCCAGCGCATCACAGCCAGTCGCGGCTATCGCTTCCAGCCATTGGCCGCCACCTTTGGTGAACAGCGTAATAGGTACACGACGACCTTCATTCTCGTGCAGCACGCTATCGACTATTTTGTGCATGTAGTAGAGCGAGAATTCGCGATAGTCGCGTCCGGTCAGCACGCCGCCCCATGTGTCGAACACCATGATCGACTGCGCGCCAGCTTTGATCTGCGCATTGAGATAAAGAATTACGCTGTCGGCCAGCTTATCCAGCAGCTTGTGCAGGGTTTGCGGCTCGGCGTACATCATCTTTTTGATTTTCGTGAAAGCTTTGCTGCTGCCGCCTTCAACCATGTAGGTTGCCAGCGTCCACGGGCTACCGGAGAAACCGATCAGCGGCACTTCGCCTTTCAGGTTGTGACGAATGGTACGCACCGCGTTCATCACATAACCGAGTTCTTGCTCTGGATCCGGCACCGGCAGCTTATCGACATCCGCACGGCAGGTGATCGGATTGGAGAAACGTGGGCCTTCGCCGGTCTCAAAGTAGAGCCCAAGTCCCATCGCATCCGGAATGGTGAGGATATCGCTGAAGAGGATTGCCGCATCCAGCGCATAGCGACGCAGCGGTTGCAGCGTGACTTCACATGCCAGCTCAGCATTCTTACACAGCGACATAAAATCACCGGCTTCAGCGCGCGTGGCTTTGTACTCCGGCAAATAGCGCCCAGCTTGTCGCATCATCCATACCGGCGTGACATCAACCGGCTGACGTAACAGGGCGCGCAGATAACGATCGTTCTTCAGTTCACTCATAATGGGCTCTCTCATGCTAAGGCCGGCAGTGTAGCATTTTCACGCCGCGCTGGCGCGACACAGGGCAACGGTATCTTCAATCAGGCGACGCGCCACCGTGCCGGGCGGCGGCAACAGCGGCAGATCGTCATAGCGATACCAACCGGCATCCAGCAGCTCTTTACCGTCGTGTTGCAGATCGCCGCCATCATATTCCGCCATATACGCCATCATCAGAGAGTGCGGGAACGGCCACGGCTGCGAGGTAACGTAGCGCACGTTTTTCACCCGCACGTTACTCTCCTCCATCACTTCCCGCGCCACCGCTTGTTCTAAGGTTTCGCCCACTTCGACGAAGCCGGCCAGCACGGTGTAGATGTTGTTACGGTGGCGCGCATGATTGGCGAGCAGAATCTCATCGCCACGGCGAATGGCCACGATGATGCACGGCGCAATTTGCGGGTAATAGCGCTCGCGGCAGTGATTGCACAAGCAGGCAAATTCGCGTTTGCTGATATGCATCTCATGGCCGCAATAGCCGCACCAGCGATGCGAGCGGTAAAACTCCGCCAGCTGCACGCCACGTCCGGCGATTTGGAACAGGCCGACATCCTCATCAATCAGTTGGCGCACGGAGCCCATGCTGTCCGGGCGCGGCTCGCGTACCAGCCAGACATTCTCGCCCTGCCACTCGCCAATCAAAATGCCGTTGCTGCCGTTCAGGCCAAAATCGGTGGCTAAGCCATGCGGCAATTCACCCTGCGGCATCCAAAGTTTTTGCTCATGGCTGACAACCCACCAACCAGCGTCTAAGCTTGAGATCTCACGTTGCATCTTAATCGTTGTCCTTAGCGTCAAATCGCACGCTGAAATCCTAATATTAAGTGTGTAATAAACAACTATAACCTACCTGGAGCCCCATATGCTTAACCAGTTAGAGAACCTGACAGAGCGTGTAGGTGGCAGAAATGAATTGGTGGATTCATGGCTGCGCGCCCGTCGACAGCTGCTCGTCACTTACTACGAGCTTATTGGCATGAAGCCACAAAAAGATGCGTTAACCGCGCTGGATGAACAGGCGCTGGATGCATTTTGTCACAACCTGGTGGATTACCTGTCTACCGGCCATTTCAGCGTGTATGAACACATCATTAGTGAGATGCAGGGTGATAGCCCATTAATCGTGGCAGCGCAGATTTATCCGGCACTCGAGGCGAATACCGATCGCATCATGCAGCTTTACGACACCCATCTGCAGCAAGCGATTAACGATGATAATTGTGTGGATTTTCAAACCGCGCTCTCCGAAGTCGGTGAAGTGCTGGAATCGCGCTTTACGCTGGAAGATAAGTTGGTGCAGCTCGCCTGGGACAACCAGCTGGCGCGCCCGCCGGTTGCCAACGACAGCGTCATCGCCCGCCCGGCATAACATCCCGAAGATGTAAAAAACTTGTTATTCAAGAAAAGCCCTCTTATGCTGAATGGGCTTTTTTTATTTCTTCTTTCAGAAGTATGAAGAGTAAGGTTTTGCGGTTTAAGCGTAGCGTGCGCAGCCAGTTTGCACTCGGACAGCGCGCAGGGACCGGAGCGTACACGTAGTACGTGACGGTCACGAGCACTGCCCAAGTGCAAAATGGCAAGCAAAGTAGCTTAAACCACAAAACACAACCTTGTCGGAGTGCCCTCCGGGGCTGAGACCGTTAATTCGGGATCCGCGGAACCTGATCAGGTTAGTACCTGCGAAGGGAACAAGAGTAGACATCATCAGCACGTTGCAAGCTGGCGCCCAGCATCGTCGCTGTTACTCCTTCCGAACTCTGGACAAGCAACTTCCAACCTTTACCGGAAACTTGCTATGTCTGCTAAAACGTCTCGTCGAGAACAACGCGCTCAGGCGCAAGAATTTATCGATTCCCTGCAGGGAACTGCTTTCCCCAACTCCAAACGTATCTGGATCACTGGCAGCCGCGAGGATATTCGTGTGCCAATGCGTGAGATACAGCTCAGCCCGACACATATCGGCGGCAGCAAAGAACATCCGCAATATGAGCCGAATGAAGCGGTGCCGGTTTATGACACCGCCGGTGCTTATGGCGATCCTCAAGCCACTGTTGATGTGCATCAGGGACTCGCAAGGCTGCGCGCCAACTGGATCGAAGATCGTGGCGACAGTGAAACTATCCACCAGCTAAGTTCCAGCTACACGCAGCAACGTCTGGCGGATGAAGGCTTGGATCACCTGCGTTTTGAACATCTGCCACAACCGCGCCGCGCCAAGGATGGCAGCCGGGTTACCCAGCTGCACTATGCACGTCAGGGCATCATCACGCCCGAGATGGAGTTTATTGCGCTGCGCGAAAACATGGGCCGCGAGCGTATTCGCGGTGAAGTGCTGCTACAGCAGCATCCGGGTCACAGCTTTGGCGCTAATCTGCCGGAAAATATCACCGCTGAGTTTGTCCGCCAGGAAGTCGCCAGCGGCCGCGCCATCATCCCTTCTAACATCAACCATCCCGAATCCGAACCGATGATCATTGGCCGCAACTTCCTGGTGAAGGTAAATGCCAATATTGGTAACTCGGCGGTGAGTTCATCAATTGAAGAAGAAGTGGAGAAGCTGGTGTGGTCGACGCGCTGGGGCGCAGACACCGTGATGGATCTCTCAACCGGCCGCTACATTCATGAAACGCGTGAGTGGATTTTGCGAAACAGTCCGGTGCCAATTGGTACAGTGCCGATTTATCAGGCGCTGGAGAAAGTGAACGGTATTGCAGAAGATCTCAACTGGGAGATTTTCCGTGACACGCTGCTGGAGCAGGCAGAACAAGGTGTCGATTACTTCACCATTCACGCTGGCGTACTGCTGCGCTACGTGCCAATGACAGCCAAACGCCTGACCGGCATTGTGTCGCGCGGCGGCTCGATCATGGCGAAATGGTGCCTGTCACATCACACCGAAAGCTTTCTTTATCTGCACTTCCGCGAGATTTGTGAAATTTGTGCCGCCTACGATGTGGCGCTGTCGCTCGGCGACGGCCTGCGTCCCGGCTCGATTCAGGATGCCAACGATGAGGCGCAATTTGCCGAACTGCATACGCTGGGCGAACTGACTAAAATCGCCTGGGAATATGATGTGCAGGTGATGATTGAAGGTCCGGGACACGTGCCGATGCAGATGATTCGTCGCAATATGACCGAACAGCTTGAGCATTGTCACGAAGCCCCGTTTTACACGCTTGGCCCGCTCACCACCGATATCGCGCCCGGCTATGACCATTTCACTTCTGGCATCGGCGCGGCCATGATTGGCTGGTTCGGCTGCGCCATGCTCTGTTACGTGACGCCGAAAGAGCACCTCGGTTTGCCGAATAAAGAGGATGTGAAACAAGGGCTGATCACCTACAAGATCGCCGCGCATGCAGCGGATCTGGCGAAAGGTCATCCGGGCGCGCAGATCCGCGACAATGCGATGTCGAAAGCTCGTTTTGAATTTCGCTGGGAAGATCAGTTCAATCTGGCGCTTGATCCGCACACCGCACGCGCCTATCACGATGAAACCCTGCCGCAGGAATCAGGCAAAGTCGCGCACTTCTGTTCGATGTGCGGCCCAAAATTCTGCTCAATGAAAATTACTCAGGAAGTGCGCGAGTTTGCCGCCCGCCAACAGGCTGAAGCTCAGCCGATAGAGATTGGTATGGCGCAAATGTCGGATGCCTTCCGCAATCGTGGCGGCGAGCTTTATCACGCTGCCGATACCCTTAAAGAGGAAAATGTATGACCGACGCCTTTCCTGCCACGGCCCCAAAACTGGGGCTGTATCCGGTTGTTGATAGCCTGGAATGGATCGCGCGCTTGCTGGAAGCCGGTGTGCGCACCATTCAGCTGCGCATCAAAGATTGTGAAGATCATGAGGTGGAAGATGCCGTGCGTGGGGCGATTGCGCTTGGCAAACAGTATCGTGCACGCCTGTTTATCAATGATTACTGGCGCTTAGCCATTAAATATCACGCTTATGGCGTGCACCTCGGCCAGGAAGATCTGGATATCGCCGATCTGGCGGCCATTCGTGAGGCGGGATTGCGCCTGGGTTTATCGACGCATGACGATGCCGAGCTGGATCGGGCTCTGGCGCTGCGCCCCTCTTACATCGCGCTTGGCCACATCTATCCTACGCAAACCAAAGACATGCCTTCTGCGCCGCAGGGCGTGGTGGAATTGAAACGCCATCTGACGCGTTTACAGGATATGCCAACCGTGGCGATTGGCGGTATTTCACTGGCGCGCGTGCCTGAAGTGCTGGCTACCGGCGTGGGCAGTATTGCGGTGGTGAGCGCGATTACCCATGCCGCAGACTGGCGCGCAGCAACGCAACAGCTGCTGTCACTGGTGGAAAATGGAATCGAACCTGCAGAAGCAATGTAATGCGTGGTAAGTGAGGATGAAACGCTGGAATCTGCCGCGCAGCAGCGTGATGTGATGGCTAGCGTCCTTTCCTGATAAGACTAAAGTGTGCCTGCCCGCTGTCGCTTGCAGCGGGCCAGGGCTGGTCTTAACCTCTCCCAGCCCTGCCTTTCTTCACATAGTCAGGGAGGAGGTATGCACGGTTTCTATACTGCAAGCCAGCATGGCACGCTCTACTGCTGCGCCGAGTTGGGCTATCGCCTGCTCCGTATGCTCATTCATTGGCAAACCATAATTCAGGCGCAAGCAGTTGCGATACTTGCCCGAGGCCGAAAACAGCGAACCCACCGCAACCTGCATGTTCAGCTCCCGCAATTCGGTATTGAGCCTGACTGCATCAAATGCTTCTGGCAATTCAATCCACATCAGGAAGCTGCCCTGCGGACGCGAGACACAAATCCCGCACGGGAAGTAGTGGCGCACCCAACAGCTGAAAGTTTCGTAGTTGCGTTGATACACCTGACGCATGCGCCGCAAGTGCGGCAGATAATGACCAAGGCGAATAAACTCGGCGACCGCATGCTGCGGCTGTGTGGCCGTCGATCCGGTGCTGATGTATTTCATATGCAGCACGCGATCGCGATAGCGTCCCGGCGCCACCCAACCAACACGCAATCCCGGCGCCAGCGTCTTGGAGAACGAACTGCACAGCAACACGCGGCCATCGTGGTCCAGCGACTTGATGGTAACCGGTCGCGGATACTCCCACGCCAGTTCGCCATACACATCGTCTTCAATAATCGCGGCATCAAAACGCTGCGCCAGCGTTACCAACGCACGTTTGCGAGATTCGGGCATGATAAAGCCCAGCGGATTATTGCAGTTTGGTACTACCACCACCGCTTTGATCGGCCACTGCTCGAACGCCAGTTCCAGCGCTTCCAGGCTGATACCGGTGACCGAATCGGTAGGAATCTCAATGGCGCGAATGCCGAAGCCGCGCAACGTTTGCATGGTGCCGTGGAAAGTGGGCGATTCCACGGCAATGATGTCACCGGACTGGCATATGGCACGAATCGAAATCGACAATGCTTCATGGCAGCCGGTTGTAATCACGATATCTTCTGCCGTAAGCTGACAACCGCTGTCGATCGTCAGGCGCGCAACCTGTTCGCGCAATGCCGCAACGCCCAGCAAACTGTCATAGTTGAGCTGGTCAATATCCTGCCTCTGCGCCATCCGGCTCTGAATTTTCCACAGCGGTTTCAATGTGGGCTGAGTAAGATCGGGAATACCGCTGCCAAGTTGCAACACATCGCTGTTAGTCCGGCTGCTGAGCAACTCCAGCACCGATTCCCATTGGGTGATTTCCACCGGGCGCTGTGCCGGTCGGGTTATCGCCGGCATCGGCGGCGTCGCTTTGCGCGTTGCAACGAAATATCCGGATCGTGGCTGCGGTACGATCAGCTGTTTCTCTTCCAGCAGATGATATGCCTGCTGAACGGTGCTGATACTCACGCCATGTTCCAGACTCAGCGTGCGCACCGATGGCAAACGCTCGCCGCTGCGGTACAGCCCTTGCTCAATACGATCCGAAAGCAAACATGCCAAATGTTGGTAACGCGTCATCGTATGCCTCACTCAGCCGTCGATCATGACAAACCAGTACAGATAGCCCTCATTATTACCATTCAGATCCATCACAGCGCAATCTGTATGTTAAAGATAAGTGATTTTTGCGTCTGTATCATAATGTGCAGGGATTGGACAATGCATCTCAGGCAACCTACTGAGGGCAAGGATTATGGAATTCGATCAAAACCGCGCGGCTAAACCTTTTGATGTCACTTTACTGGATATCTTCCGTGGCGCAGTACGTATGGTTAAACACTGGAAAGCACGGCGTGAAACACATCGCATCCTGTCAAAACTGAGTGACAATCAGCTGCGTGATATCGGACTGACACGCGAAGATGTCTGCCGCAAGTTCTGACAAAATGAAGACGAAAAAAAACCCTGCCGAGGCAGGGTTTTTTATTGGTCAGCTTTAGCAGACGAATTACTCGTCGTCGCTTCCGCCCAGACCGGCGTTCAGCAATTCAGCCAGGCTAGCAGAGGCTTCATCCGCAGTAACCTGCGGTGCAACCGGTGCTTCACCCGCAGAGCGGCGACGCATACGATCCTGGTGATAAGCATAACCGGTACCGGCTGGGATCAGACGACCCACGATTACGTTCTCTTTCAGGCCGCGCAGTTCATCGCGCTTACCTGCAACTGCTGCTTCAGTCAGGACACGCGTGGTCTCCTGGAACGATGCTGCAGAGATGAACGATTCGGTTGCCAGTGACGCTTTGGTGATACCCAGCAGATCGCGCATGAATGTTGCGCCGATTTTGCCATTCGCTTCAAGTTCACGGTTAGAGATCTTGATGCGAGAGTATTCAGCCTGCTCACCTTCCAGGAAGTCGGTGCTTCCCACGCTCGAGATGGTTGCTTTACGCAGCATCTGACGAACGATGACTTCGATGTGTTTATCGTTAATCTTAACGCCTTGCAGACGGTAAACTTCCTGCACTTCGTTAGTGATGTAACGGGTCACAGCATGGACGCCACGCAGACGCAGGATGTCGTGCGGAGACTCTGGGCCGTCAGATACGACGTCACCACGTTCTACGCGCTCACCTTCGAATACGTTAAGTTGACGCCATTTTGGAATCATCTCTTCGTACGGATCGCTACCATCAACCGGCGTGATTACCAGACGACGCTTACCTTTGGTCTCTTTACCGAAGGAGATGATACCGCTGATCTCCGCCAGGATTGCTGGCTCTTTCGGACGACGCGCTTCGAACAAGTCAGCAACGCGCGGCAGACCACCGGTAATATCCTTGGTACCGCCAGATTCCTGCGGAACACGCGACAGCGTGTCACCGGCACTGATCTTAACGCCATCTTCCAGCTGAACAATCGCTTTGCCCGGCAGGAAGTACTGTGCTGGCATGTCGGTACCTGGAATCAGAACATCATTTCCGTTGGCATCAACAATTTTCAGCGCAGGACGCAGATCTTTACCGCCCGCAGTACGTTCTGCAGAATCCAGAACCACCAGCGATGACAAACCGGTTAAGTCGTCAGTCTGACGCGTAATGGTCTGACCGTCGATCATGTCAGTGAAGCGAATGAAACCGCCCACTTCGGTGATTACCGGCATGGTATGCGGATCCCAGTTTGCTACGGTCTCGCCCGCTGCAACCTGCTCGCCATCACCTTTAGCCATAACCGCACCGTAAGGCACTTTATAGCTCTCTTTGGTACGACCGAACTCGTCGATCATCTTCAGCTCAACGTTACGTGAAACGATAACCAGTTTCCCTGAGGAGTTGGTTACAGACTTAGCGTTGGTCAGCTTGATAGTACCTTTGTTCTTCACCTGGATGCTGGATTCAGCAGCCGCACGAGATGCCGCACCACCGATGTGGAACGTACGCATCGTCAGCTGAGTACCCGGCTCACCGATGGACTGTGCTGCGATAACACCGATGGCCTCACCTTTGTTGATGATGTGACCACGTGCCAGATCGCGACCGTAGCAGTGTGCGCACACACCGAAGTCGGTTTCACAGCCAACAACCGAGCGCACTTTGATCGCATCGACTGAATTCAGTTCGATCACATCACACCAGTGCTCATCGATCAGGGTGTTACGCGGGATCAGGATGTCTGCAGTGCCCGGCTTCAGAACGTCTTCAGCCGTTACACGACCCAGTACACGCTCACGCAGCGGCTCTTTAACGTCGCCACCTTCGATGACCGGAGTCATCATGATGCCTTCGAACGTGCCGCAGTCATCTTCGGTAACAACCAGATCCTGCGCTACGTCTACCAGACGACGCGTCAGATAACCGGAGTTAGCAGTTTTCAGTGCGGTATCCGCAAGACCTTTACGCGCACCGTGCGTGGAGATGAAGTACTGGAGTACGTTCAGACCTTCACGGAAGTTCGCGGTGATCGGCGTTTCGATGATTGAGCCATCTGGCTTAGCCATCAGACCACGCATACCGGCCAGCTGACGAATCTGTGCAGCAGAACCACGCGCACCGGAGTCGGCCATCATGTAGATGCTGTTGAACGATACCTGCTGCTCTTCTTCGCCATGACGGTTGATCACGGTTTCAGTTTGCAGGTTATCCATCATCGCTTTGGAAACGCGTTCGTTAGCAGCGGCCCAAATATCGATAACTTTGTTGTAACGTTCGCCAGCAGTTACCAGACCAGACTGGAACTGTTCCTGAATCTCAGCAACTTCCGCTTCCGCTTCCGCTACGATTTCCGCTTTCTTGGCTGGGATGACCATGTCGTCGATACCTACAGAGGCACCTGAACGGGCTGCGTAAGCAAAACCGGTGTACATGGTTTGGTCAGCAAAGATAACGGTCGGCTTCAGGCCCAGGATGCGGTAACAGGTGTTCAGCATCTTGGAAATTGCTTTCTTACCCAGCGCCTGGTTGACGATGGAGTAAGGCAGACCTTTCGGAACGATCATCCACAGAATCGCACGACCAATGGTGGTGTCGATAATGCTGGTTTTCGCAACGAACTCTTCCTGCTCGTTCTTTGTATATTCGGTGATACGCACTTTAACGCGTGCATGCAGCTCGGCCAGGCCAGCGCGGTAAACACGCTCAGCTTCTTTCGGGCCAGTCAGCACCATGCCTTCGCCTTTGGCGTTCACTTTGTCGCGGGTCATGTAGTACAGACCCAAAACAACGTCCTGTGAAGGAACGATGATTGGCTCGCCGTTCGCTGGTGACAGAATGTTGTTGGTCGACATCATCAGCGCACGCGCTTCCAGCTGGGCTTCCAGCGTCAGCGGTACGTGAACAGCCATCTGGTCACCATCGAAGTCGGCGTTATATGCCGCACAAACCAGCGGGTGCAGCTGGATCGCTTTACCTTCGATCAGAACCGGTTCAAACGCCTGGATACCCAAACGGTGCAGAGTTGGTGCACGGTTCAGCAGTACCGGGTGTTCGCGGATCACTTCGTCCAGGATATCCCAAACGACAGCTTCTTCGCGCTCAACCATTTTCTTAGCGGCTTTGATGGTGGTGGCCAGGCCACGCAGTTCCAGCTTGCCGTAAATGAACGGTTTGAACAGCTCAAGAGCCATTTTCTTCGGCAGACCGCACTGATGCAGACGCAGGTATGGACCAACGGTGATAACTGAACGGCCAGAGTAGTCAACACGTTTACCCAACAGGTTCTGACGGAAACGACCCTGTTTACCTTTGATCATGTCTGCCAGAGATTTCAGCGGACGCTTGTTCGAGCCAGTGATGGCGCGACCGCGACGGCCGTTATCCAGCAGTGCATCAACCGCTTCCTGCAGCATACGTTTTTCGTTACGTACGATGATATCTGGCGCAGCCAGATCCAGCAGGCGTTTCAGACGGTTGTTACGGTTGATCACGCGACGATACAGATCGTTCAGATCCGACGTAGCGAAACGACCACCATCCAGCGGTACCAGCGGACGCAGATCTGGCGGCAGAACCGGCAGAACAGTCAGGATCATCCACTCTGGCTTGTTACCAGACTGAACGAACGCTTCCAGCAGCTTGATACGCTTGGTCAGCTTTTTACGTTTGGTCTCGGAGTTGGTTTCGTTCAGCTCTTCACGCAGCTGCTCGCACTCTTGCTCCAGATCCATATTTTTCAGCAGCGCCTGGATAGCTTCCGCACCCATCTTCGCGTCGAATTCGTCACCGAACTCTTCCAGCGCGTCAAGGTACTGCTCTTCCGTCAGAATCTGACGTTTTTCCAGGTTGGTCATGCCGCCTTCGATAACTACATAAGATTCGAAGTACAGCACGCGCTCGATATCACGCAGTGGCATATCCAGCAGCAAGCCGATACGCGAAGGCAGTGATTTCAGGAACCAAATGTGCGCAGTTGGAGAAGCCAGCTCAATGTGGCCCATGCGCTCACGACGTACTTTGGTCTGTGTAACTTCAACGCCACACTTCTCACAGATCACGCCGCGATGTTTTAAACGCTTGTACTTACCGCACAGGCATTCGTAATCTTTTACCGGTCCGAAAATACGGGCACAGAAAAGACCGTCACGCTCAGGCTTGAAGGTACGGTAGTTAATGGTTTCCGGCTTTTTAACTTCACCAAAAGACCATGAACGGATCATGTCTGGCGAGGCCAGAGCAATTTTGATCGCATCAAACTCTTCGGTCTTAGTTTGCGCTTTCAGAAACTTAAGTAAGTCTTTCACGGATTAGCTCCCGTCGGAGTGGAACTCTCAGGGACGCGCACCCGAAGTGCACGTCCCGTAACCAGTACTTGCGAGTACTTACTCGTCTTCCAGCTCGATGTTGATACCCAGCGAGCGAATCTCTTTCAACAGTACGTTGAAGGATTCCGGCATGCCCGGTTCCATCTGATGGTTACCGTCGACGATGTTTTTATACATCTTCGTACGGCCGTTAACGTCATCAGATTTAACGGTAAGCATTTCCTGCAGGGTATACGCGGCACCGTATGCTTCCAGTGCCCACACTTCCATCTCACCGAAGCGCTGTCCA
This sequence comes from Enterobacter sp. Sphag1F, assembly GCF_014193275.1. Lineage (NCBI taxonomy): Bacteria > Pseudomonadati > Pseudomonadota > Gammaproteobacteria > Enterobacterales > Enterobacteriaceae > Enterobacter > Enterobacter sp. Sphag1F. Next base: position 17,998 of record NZ_JACHZD010000012.1, read on the forward strand.
CCGAACTGCGCTTTACCACCCAGCGGCTGCTGAGTAACCAAGCTGTAAGAACCGGTAGAACGTGCGTGCATCTTGTCGTCGACCAGGTGGTTCAGTTTCAGCATATACATGTAACCTACGGTTACCTGACGCTCAAACTGCTCACCGGTACGGCCGTCGAACAGGGTGATCTGACCGGAAGAAGGCAAGCCACCGAGCTGCAGCAGCTCTTTGATTTCGCTCTCTTTCGCACCGTCAAACACCGGAGTCGCGATTGGCATACCCTTCTTCAGGTTTTCTGCCAGACGCAGCACTTCGTCGTCTGTAAAGGTGTTCAGGTCAACTTTCTGACGCACATCAGTGCCCAGATCGTAAGCACGCTGGATGAACTCACGCAGTTTGGAGACTTCTTCCTGCTTCTTCAGCATCGCATTGATTTTTTCACCAATGCCTTTCGCCGCCATACCGAGGTGAGTTTCCAGGATCTGACCGATGTTCATACGCGATGGTACGCCCAGCGGGTTCAGTACGATGTCGACCGGCGTACCGTTCTCATCGTAAGGCATGTCTTCGATAGGGTTGATCTTAGAGATAACACCCTTGTTACCGTGACGACCTGCCATCTTGTCACCAGGCTGGATCTGACGTTTAACGGCCAGATACACCTTAACGATTTTCAGCACGCCTGGTGCCAGATCATCGCCTTGGGTGATCTTGCGACGCTTAGCTTCAAGTTTCTTCTCAAACTCGTGCTTCAGCTCGTCGTACTGCTCAGCCAGCTGCTCCAGAGAATTCTGCTTCTCTTCGTCAGTCAGGCCCAGCTCCAACCAGCGCTCACGTGGCAGTTTGTCCAGCTTCTCAGCTTCAACACCACCCGAGATCAGTACAGCCTGGATACGGCCGAACAGGCCCGCTTCGAAGATCTGCAGTTCTTCAGACAGGTCTTTCTTAACCTGCTTCAGCTGCATCTCTTCGATTTCCAGCGCGCGCTTGTCTTTTTCCACGCCATCGCGGGTGAAGACCTGCACATCGATAACCGTACCGGATACGCCGTTTGGAACGCGCAGTGACGAATCTTTCACGTCAGAGGCTTTTTCACCGAAGATCGCACGCAGCAGTTTCTCTTCTGGCGTCAGCTGGGTTTCACCTTTCGGCGTTACCTTACCAACCAGAATGTCGCCACCGGTCACTTCCGCACCGATATACACGATGCCGGATTCATCCAGTTTAGAAAGCGCAGCTTCACCCACGTTCGGGATATCAGCGGTGATCTCTTCTGGCCCCAGCTTGGTGTCGCGAGACACACATGCCAGTTCCTGGATGTGAATAGTGGTGAAACGGTCTTCCTGAACCACACGCTCGGATACGAGGATGGAGTCTTCGAAGTTGTAACCGTTCCATGGCATGAACGCCACGCGCATGTTCTGACCGAGCGCCAGTTCACCGAGATCGGTAGACGGGCCATCTGCCAGCACGTCGCCACGCTCAATCGGCTCACCCAGATTTACACACGGCATCTGGTTGATGCAGGTGTTCTGGTTAGAACGGGTGTACTTGGTCAGGTTGTAGATGTCGATACCCGCTTCGCCCGGATACATCTCTTCTTCGTTAACTTTGATAACGATACGAGAAGCATCAACGTACTGAACGGTACCACCACGTTTCGCGACGGCAGTTACACCGGAGTCAACCGCTACTGCACGTTCCATACCGGTACCAACCAGCGGCTTATCAGCGCGCAGAGTTGGAACCGCCTGACGTTGCATGTTCGCACCCATCAAGGCGCGGTTAGCATCATCGTGCTCCAGGAACGGAATCAGTGACGCACCGACAGAAACCACCTGTTGGGTGGAAACGTCCATGTAGTCAACCTGATCGCGGCTGAACAGGCTTGACTCACCCTTGCTACGGCAGGTGACGAGATCGTCAACAAAGCTGCCATCTTCTGCGAGGTTGGTGTTCGCCTGAGCGATAACGTAGTTACCCTCTTCAATTGCAGAGAGGTAATGAATTTCATCACTCACTTTACCGTCAACAACGCGACGATACGGGGTTTCAAGGAAACCGTATTCGTTAGTCTGCGCGTACACAGAGAGTGAGTTGATCAGACCGATGTTCGGGCCTTCCGGGGTTTCGATAGGACATACACGACCGTAGTGGGTTGGGTGTACGTCACGAACTTCGAAGCCGGCGCGCTCACGGGTCAGACCGCCTGGGCCCAGAGCAGAGATACGACGTTTGTGCGTAATCTCAGACAACGGGTTGTTCTGATCCATAAACTGGGACAACTGGCTTGAGCCGAAGAACTCTTTCACCGCCGCCGAAATCGGCTTAGCGTTGATCATGTCCTGAGGCATCAGCGTATCGAGGTCGCCCAGAGACAGACGCTCTTTAACTGCACGCTCAACACGAACCAGACCAACACGGAACTGGTTTTCTGCCATTTCGCCAACAGAACGAATACGACGGTTACCGAGGTGATCGATATCATCCACTTCACCGATACCGTTACGGATACCGATAAGCTTTTTCATCACTTCGATGATGTCGTCTTTGCTCAGGATACCTGAACCTTCGATCTCATCACGCAGCAGAGAACGGTTGAACTTCATGCGACCAACCGCAGAAAGATCATAACGATCTTCAGAGAAGAACAGGTTCTCAAACAGGTTTTCAGCGGCTTCACGCGTTGGTGGCTCACCAGGACGCATCATGCGGTAGATCTCAACCAGCGCGCTTAAGCGATCGTTGGTTGGGTCAACACGCAGAGTCTCGGAGATATACGCACCGTGATCCAGGTCGTTGGTAAACAGCGTTTCAATGCGCTTGTGGCCTGACTGGCTCAGTTTCGCCAGCAGATCCAGTGACAATTCCATGTTCGCTGGAACGATCAGCTCGCCGGTGTTCAGATCGACGTAGTCTTTAGCGACCACTTTGCCAGCAATGTATTCAACTGGCACTTCGATGTGCTGAATGTTGTCTTTTTCCAGCTGACGGATGTGGCGCGCAGTGATGCGACGACCTTTCTCAACGTAGACCGTGCCGTTTGCTTCGATATCGAAGGAGGCGGTTTCACCACGCAGGCGCTCAGGCACCAGTTCCATCTGCAGTTTGTTATCGCGGATTTCATAAACGACTTTGTCAAAGAACAGATCGAGGATTTGTTCTGAGGTGAAGTTTAACGCGCGCAGAATGATACTGGCCGGCAGCTTACGACGACGGTCAATACGGACGAAGAGGTTGTCTTTCGGGTCAAACTCGAAGTCGAGCCATGAACCGCGGTAAGGGATGATACGTGCGTTATACAGCACTTTACCGGAAGAGTGCGTTTTACCCTTATCACTGTCGAAGAACACGCCAGGACTACGGTGCAGCTGAGAAACGATAACACGCTCAGTACCATTGATAACAAAGGTACCGTTGTCCGTCATGAGTGGAATCTCACCCATGTAGACTTCTTGTTCTTTAATGTCTTTTACGGTGCCTTCCGGCGCTTCGCGCTCGTAGATCACCAGACGCAGTTTCACGCGCAGCGGTGCCGAATAGGTCACGCCACGGATCTGACATTCAGTTACGTCAAAGACAGGCTCACCCAAACGGTAGCTAACATACTGCAACTCAGAGTTGCCGCTGTAGCTTGAGATTGGGAATACGGAGCGGAAGGCTGCTTCCAGACCGTACTGGCCTTCTGGATCTTGCTCGATAAACTTCTGGAACGAGTCAAGCTGGATAGAAAGGAGATAAGGTATGTCCAAAACTTGTGGACGTTTACCAAAATCCTTACGAATACGTTTTTTCTCGGTATAGGAGTAAACCATGGGGTTCCTCAGCTAGCTGACATGTCGAACCACGCTGTCCGTCCTGAAAAGGACAGTTCATGCAACACTATTTTTTGTTTTTCATGCGATGCGTAGCACCCCATGCAATACATCTTTCTATCACTCTTAAATCATTTCATCGCCGTTGCTCAGGCAGGGAACCTTCGCAGGAGAGCGATATATTAAGGCGTCGATAGAAAAAGATATTGAAGAGGAATGATGGACAAACAGTGCGAAACGCCATCATTCCCCTGTAGCGCAAAAAGGCTGGTGACCTAAACAGTCACCAGCCATCAGCCTAATGTTACTCAGGCTGCAACCCGAAGGTTGTCTTACTTAACTTCAACTTCAGCGCCAGCTTCTTTCAGAGCAGCTTCAAGAGCGGCTGCGTCATCTTTGCTGATGGCTTCTTTGATAGTACCAGTAGCTTCAACCAGGTCTTTAGCTTCTTTCAAGCCCAGGCCAGTTGCAGTACGTACTGCTTTGATTACTGCGACTTTGTTAGCGCCAACAGCTTTCAGAATTACGTCGAATTCAGTTTTCTCTTCAACAGCTTCAGCTGGGCCAGCAGCAACAGCTACAGCAGCAGCAGCAGAAACGCCGAATTTTTCTTCCATAGCAGAAACCAGCTCAACTACTTCCATTACGGACATAGCGGCAACAGCTTCCAGAATTTGGTCTTTAGTGATAGACATATCGATTGTTCCTAAAAATCAGAAAAAGTTTATACGTTAGCAAGCACGAAGGAAAAGAATTTGGCCTTAAGCCGCTTCTTTTGCATCGCGCACAGCAGCCAGAGTACGGACCAGTTTGCCAGCAGCGGCTTCTTTCATGGTCGACATCAGACGTGCCAGTGCTTCTTCGTAAGTCGGCAGAGTTGCCAGACGGTCAATATTGGCCGCCGTGATCAGCTCACCTTCAAAGGCTGCAGCTTTGACCTCAAATTTTGCATTCGCTTTAGCGAAATCTTTGAACAGACGAGCAGCAGCGCCCGGGTGTTCCAAAGAGTATGCAATCAGGGTCGGACCAACAAACGTGTCTTTCAGGCACTCGAAAGGAGTACCTTCAACGACGCGGCGCAGCAGGGTGTTACGAACAACACGCATGTAAACGCCAGCTTCACGACCTGCTTTACGCAGTTCGGTCATTTTATCAACGGTTACGCCACGGGAATCCGCAACAACCGCTGAAAGCGCGCCTTTGGCTACTTCGCTAACTTCAGCAACAATCGCTTGTTTGCCTTGAAGATTTAATGCCATTAGCTTTGCTCCTGGATTGGCCGGGAATAATTTCCCGGAACTCACTTCACTCATTCACCCGAAGGCGATAAGCGCTATTACACGGTGAGCAGAATCCAGCGAAGAAAAAATTCTTTTTGGTTCTGTCACCGTCTACGCAGGGTATTAAGCAGGATATCCGAAAATATTCTGCTCCTGCGGTCTCGGACGGAGGCCAGGATAAGGCCTGGCTCCAACCTAAGCGACTGAACAACTGAGCCTTTAGACTTAGTCACTCACTCGCTTTGAATCTGGGTTCTGAATTGCGTAAACAACCAGAACAACGGGCGTAAGATTCTAGATGAATTTTTCGCCCGTTACAAGCAGCAATTAGTTTGCTGATGCGCTCAGACCAGCCTGGTCAACGGCAACGCCGGCGCCCATGGTGGTAGAGATGCTGACTTTCTTGATGTACACGCCTTTCGCCTGTGATGGTTTAGCTTTTTTCAGCGCAACCAGCAGAGATTCCAGGTTTTCTTTCAATTTGTCAGTGTCAAAATCCACTTTACCAATGGTGGTGTGGATGATGCCGTTTTTGTCGTTACGATAACGAACCTGACCTGCTTTAGCATTTTTAACTGCTTCAGCAACGTTAGGGGTTACAGTACCAACTTTCGGGTTTGGCATCAGACCGCGTGGGCCCAGAACCTGGCCCAACTGGCCAACAACGCGCATTGCATCTGGAGATGCGATAACAACGTCAAAGTTCATTTCGCCTTTTTTGATCTGCTCAGCCAGATCTTCCATACCAACCAGCTCTGCGCCAGCTGCTTTAGCAGCTTCAGCGTTTGCACCTTGGGTGAAGACGGCAACACGTACTGAACGACCAGTACCGTGTGGCAGAACGGTCGCGCCACGCACGTTCTGATCAGATTTACGAGCATCGATGCCGAGGTTAACAGCAACGTCTACGCTTTCTACAAACTTAGCAGTAGCCAGTTCTTTCAACAGAGCAACAGCTTCGGTGATGTCGTACTGCTTGGTCGCGTCAACTTTGTCGCGAATTACGCTCATGCGCTTGGTCAGCTTAGCCATTTCTTAATCCTCTACTACCAGGCCCATGGAACGAGCAGTACCTTCGATAGAGCGAGTCATCGCTTCTACGTCAGAACCAGTCATGTCCGCAGCTTTAGTTTCTGCGATTTCACGTACCTGAGCACGAGTCACTTTACCGACTTTATCTTTGTTCGGCTTACCAGAACCAGACTTGATGCCTGCTGCTTTTTTCAGCAGAACGGCAGCCGGAGGCGTTTTGGTAACGAAAGTGAAAGAACGGTCGCTGTATACGGTGATAACAACTGGAGTAGGCAGACCTTTCTCCAGAGATTCTGTCTTAGCGTTGAACGCTTTGCAGAATTCCATGATGTTAACACCCTGCTGACCCAGAGCTGGACCAACAGGTGGGCTTGGGTTAGCCATACCAGCTGCAACCTGCAGCTTGACGTAGGCTTGTACTTTCTTGGCCATGATATTTCCTCAATTGGGTTTTAACGCCTGAAAAACAGGCTCCCCGTGATAACGATTTACACGCTAGTAGCAGCGCATAAAAACAAAAGGCGCGAAATTATAGGTAAATTTCGCGCCTTCCGCAAGAGCTAAAAAGTGAACAAAAGGGTTAAGCTTTTTCCACCTGAGCGAAGTCGAGTTCCACTGGCGTTGCACGACCAAAGATGGAAACGGAAACTTTCAAGCGGCTCTTCTCGTAATCCACTTCTTCGACCACACCGTTGAAGTCGGCAAACGGGCCGTCGCTGACGCGTACCATCTCGCCTGGCTCGAACAGCGTTTTTGGACGCGGCTTATCACCAACCTGCTGCAGGCGGTTCATAATCGCATCAACTTCTTTATCACTGATTGGCGCAGGACGATCGGAAGTTCCGCCGATAAAGCCCATCACACGCGGTACACTACGTACTAAGTGCCAGCTGGCGTCATTCATTACCATCTGAACCAATACGTAGCCAGGGAAGAACTTACGTTCGCTTTTGCGACGTTGGCCACCACGGATTTCGACGACTTCTTCAGTCGGCACCATGACTTCGCCAAAAAGCTCTTCCATGTTGTGCAGTTTGATATGCTCGTGCAGCGACTTAGCTACGCGAGCTTCAAAACCGGAGAACGCCTGAACGACGTACCAGCGTTTTTTTGGAGCTTCAGACATCTCAGAACCTCAGGCCAGTGATAAACGATACCAGGCGGACCAGAATACCATCCAGCCCCCACAAAATCAGTGACATCACGGCAGTTACCGCGGCAACGATTAACGTGGTGTGCAATGTTTCCTGGCGAGTTGGCCAAATGACCTTGCGCATTTCGGTTCTTGCTTCACGGGCAAATGCAACAGTCGCTTTGCCTTTGATTGTCAGCAATGCGATGCCGCCTGCTGCAGCAATCAGCACTACTACAGCCAGCGCGCGCAGCGGCAGTGTTACATCGCGATAAATATAGTTGCCGACAATTGCTACCAGGAGCAATGCGATCACAACTACCCATTTCATCGCTTCAAGGCCGCGCCCGCTTCCTTGAGCTTCGGTATTCGCACTCATAAACCAACCTGCCACAATAATTCAGAAACTATTCTGCCCCGCAGAGCGAGGCATCCAAACCGAATGAGCTTTTGAGCGTAACTCGGTATCCAACGCCGTGAAACAGAGCCTGTCTCAACAATGATTATGATTGAAAATCACTGATGAGCCAGGTTCTATGTAACAGCGTGCAAAAAGGGCATCAAATGATGCCCTTTCCTTGTGCATTGCGTCAAATGTTATCGCAATTAAGCGATAATTTCAGCAACAACACCCGCACCAACAGTACGGCCGCCTTCACGGATTGCGAAACGCAGACCCTGATCCATAGCGATTGGCTTGATCAAAGTTACGGTCATTTTTACGTTGTCGCCTGGCATTACCATCTCAACGCCTTCTGGCAGTTGAACGTCACCGGTCACGTCAGTAGTACGGAAGTAGAACTGAGGACGGTAGCCTTTGAAGAACGGAGTATGACGGCCGCCTTCATCTTTAGACAGAACGTAAACTTCTGAAGTGAACTGGGTATGTGGCTTGATTGAACCCGGCTTAGCCAGAACCTGACCACGCTCGATGTCTTCACGCTTGATACCACGCAGCAGAACACCACAGTTCTCGCCTGCCTGACCCTGGTCCAGCAGTTTGCGGAACATTTCAACGCCAGTACAGGTTGATTTCACAGTATCTTTAAGGCCAACAACTTCAACTTCGTCGCCCACTTTAACGATACCGCGCTCAACTCGACCGGTAACAACAGTACCACGGCCAGAGATTGAGAATACGTCTTCGATTGGCAGCAGGAACGGCTTGTCGATTGCACGTACTGGCTCTGGGATATAGGTATCCAGATGACCAGCCAGTTCAATGATCTTAGCTTCCCACTCAGCGTCGCCTTCCAGCGCTTTCAGAGCAGAACCACGTACGATTGGAGTGTCGTCGCCTGGGAAGTCATATGCTGACAGCAGGTCACGTACTTCCATCTCTACCAGTTCCAGCAGCTCTTCATCATCAACCATGTCGCACTTGTTCAGGAACACGATGATGTAAGGAACGCCAACCTGACGACCCAGCAGGATGTGCTCACGGGTCTGTGGCATTGGGCCATCAGTCGCAGCAACAACCAGGATCGCGCCGTCCATCTGTGCAGCACCGGTGATCATGTTTTTCACATAATCGGCGTGGCCTGGGCAGTCAACGTGCGCATAGTGGCGATTCGGGGTTTCATATTCAACGTGAGAAGTGTTGATGGTGATACCACGTGCTTTCTCTTCTGGCGCTTTATCGATCTCGTCGAATTTGCTTGCCTTACCGCCGTAGGTTTTAGCCAGAACGGTGGTGATTGCTGCCGTCAGGGTAGTTTTACCATGGTCGACGTGACCGATGGTGCCCACGTTTACGTGCAGTTTGTTACGCTGAAATTGCTCTTTAGCCATCGCTAGTCCCTCTAAGACACGGATATATCGAAGATATCGTCATATCAACCAGGCATTGCCTGACTGTTTGGTTTACAGAGAGAGAATCAGGAGAGAGATAAAGGAAGTGGTGCTGATACCCAGAGTCGAACTGGGGACCTCACCCTTACCAAGGGTGCGCTCTACCAACTGAGCCATATCAGCACATCTGGAGCGGGCAGCGGGAATCGAACCCGCATCATCAGCTTGGAAGGCTGAGGTAATAGCCATTATACGATGCCCGCATCCTGGAACTCGGCTACCTGTTCTTTCTGTAGCTTATGAATAATAAAAGAAGACCTTCTATTATTCGAGCCGGTCAGAGTTTCTGACCAACTTTGATTGCGCTAATGCGCAATCTGAAATTCGAAGGTGAGAGATGAATAACTCACCCATCAGACAAAGACTTTATCTGATGCCCAACCAGGAGGTTGAGATGGTGGTGGGAGAAGGATTCGAACCTTCGAAGTCTGTGACGGCAGATTTACAGTCTGCTCCCTTTGGCCGCTCGGGAATCCCACCTACTTGATGGTGCCGGCTACCGGAATCGAACTGGTGACCTACTGATTACAAGTCAGTTGCTCTACCAACTGAGCTAAGCCGGCATCAAGTGGAGCGCATTCTAGGAAGACCCGAAGAAGGATGCAACAAAAAAATCGCCAAAATTGTTCTATCGCTTACTATTTGTGCAAATCATCTCAAATTAGCTATCTCATGCAGTAAAATCATCCAAAACATGTCCATTTTTACACCAATTCGTCGATTGGTTTTCTCTGTATCAACATCATTTCCAATGCACATATTTGAAGCGCACTGCCTTTCTACTGTGCAAATTTAGAAATTTTTTTGTGAAAACATCCTCCATAGCCGTTTTTTCGGCTGGTCCGCATTTTGCTTATCTATTAAATCGGGTCATTAAATGGAGTGTGTCGTATGAATATTGTTCAGATTACTGCAGAAACATTACCCCGTTATCGCCAGGCTTTGGCTACCCTGATGATAGACGCGGTAAAAAACAATATGACTTCGGCATTCCAACATTCGCAAAAGATGCAACAGTATCAGGATGCCGAGCGTTATTTTCATAGCTTGCGCAACCAAATGGCACATCATGAGCTGTTGTTATGGATTGCGATCATCGACTCGGTTGTGGTTGGAAGCGTACAGCTCAACATTTGTCAGCGCCCAGATGGACAAAATCGCGCGGAGGTTTTACAGCTGCTCGTGCATTCCAGCATTCAACGAGAAGGAATCGGGCGCAGATTAATACAGACGCTTGAGCATAAGGCAGAAAGCTATCAACGTGGGCTACTTTATTTGGATGTCATGGCGGGTTCTGTGGCAGAAAATTTCTACCGGGCACATGGCTACCACTATTTAGGGGAATTGCCCGACTATGCATTATGCGCGGATGGGCATCCTCATCCCGGCGCGATTTACTATAAACGTCTACGTACCAGCCCAGCAGAAAATGTAGCGACAAGCTACTGACCGACAAGAAAAATGCGGGTACGCTTGCGAAAGCGTGCTCCTGTTTATCATTTTACTTCTTTTTAAAGTCACACTGGTGTTACCCTCCTGCCCATTGTTCTCGTTAATTACCCCTGTGACGTGCAATTGAGTTTGATACATCGTTGTATGCCTAATGCAGCAAGGTGTTGATGAATCAGAATTTGCACTCAGATGCATGCTTATGAGTAAAAAAACGACACCTCTTACTACGCCCTATTTGCAGTTTAATCGCCAGCAATGGGCAGCACTGCGCGATTCAGTACCAATGACGTTGGCTGAAGGTGAAATTGAGCGTCTGCGTGGTATCAATGAAGACCTTTCATTAGAAGAAGTGGCCGAGATTTATCTGCCGCTATCGCGTCTGCTTAATTTCTATATCAGTTCTAATCTGCGTCGTCAGGCAGTGCTTGAGCAATTCCTTGGCACTAATGGGCAGAAAATCCCTTATATCATCAGTATTGCCGGCAGCGTTGCGGTAGGAAAAAGCACAACCGCTCGTGTGCTTCAGGCGCTGCTTAGCCGCTGGCCAGAACACCGCAAAGTTGAACTGATCACTACTGATGGTTTTTTGCATCCTAATGCCGTGCTCAAAGAACGCGGTTTGATGAAGAAAAAAGGGTTCCCGCAATCTTACGATATGCATCGCCTGGTTAACTTCGTATCTGATTTAAAATCGGGTGCTAACCAAGTAACAGCGCCGGTTTATTCTCATCTGATTTACGATGTCATTCCGGATGGCGATAAAGTCGTACAACAGCCTGATATTCTTATTCTTGAAGGATTGAATGTGCTGCAAAGCGGTATGGACTATCCTCACGATCCTCATCATGTATTTGTGTCTGATTTCGTGGATTTTTCAATTTACGTCGATGCACCAGAGTCCTTACTCGAGAGCTGGTATGTAAATCGATTTTTGAAATTCCGTGAGGGCGCGTTTAGCGATCCGGACTCTTATTTCCATCACTATTCGCAATTACCAGAAGAAGATGCACTCGATATTGCGCGCGGGCTATGGCAAGAGATTAACTGGCTTAATTTAAAGGAAAATATCCTGCCTACACGTGAACGGGCCAGCCTTATTATGACTAAGTCGGCTGATCATGCTGTGCAAAGTGTACGCTTGAGAAAATAGCCTTTTTTAATAAAATGCCCATAAAAGATTGTGGGCATTTTAATTTGTTAGTTGGTATGCATTAATTGTCTGGACGCAGTGAAATCTCGCCCCCGACCCAGGATTTAATGACTCCATCCTGCTCCAGTAATAAACCGCCCTGCTTATCAATACCTCGCGCAATGCCATATACTTCACGATCCCCTATAAGAAGCTTTACTGGGCGACTAATGAAGTTATCAAGGACTTCCCAACGAGAGACAAAAGGCGCCAAACCATCGCGCTCAAAAATGGGTAATGCTTCACGCAGGCTATTTATCAACTTCGCAGCCAACTCGTTCCGATCAATATCAACTCCAGCTTCCTGAAGATTAATCCAACCCTGATTAATTTCCGCCGTACCTTCTGAACGCATCAGCAAATTGACGCCAGCACCTATAACGATCTGAGCGGCATCGCCGGTTTTACCGGTTAACTCAACTAAAATACCGGCAAGTTTACGATCGTTAAGATAGAGGTCATTTGGCCATTTCACCCGAACATCAGGTGCACCCAATGACTGAATTACTTCTGCCATGATGATACCAATCACCAGACTCAGGCCCATCGCCGCGGCTGGCCCCTGCTCCAGGCGCCAATACATGGACATATACAGGTTGGAACCAAACGGTGAAAACCACTTACGTCCGCGACGTCCGCGCCCTGCTTGCTGATATTCGGCAATGCATGCGTAGCCAGACGGCAATTGATCCATCCGATCCAGCAAATACTGGTTGGTAGAATCGATTACAGGAATCACCGCCAGATTAGGTTGATGCAGGTGAGATTGAATGACTTCTTCATCCAGTAACTGGATAGGTTCCGGTAAGCTATACCCCTTACCCGTCACCGTATATACATCCAGACCCCAGCTTTTTAAAGTCTGTATATGTTTATTGATGGCGGCGCGGCTCATGCCAAGCGCTTCGCCCAGTTGTTCACCAGAGTGAAATTCACCATCAGCCACTAATGCAACCAACTTTAACGGCACGCTATTATCTTTCATGAAATTACCTCAACGGCGTTACGCTCGCCTCGAGCACCGATAAAGCGTACTTCTGGCTCCAGCCAAACATCAAATTTTTGACCGACTCTATTTCTGACCTGATGCGCCAAATCTACAATATCCTGTGGAGTGGCATGATCTTCATTAATCAGTACCAAAGCCTGTTGGCGGTGAACTGCGGCACCGCCAACACGAAAGCCTTTAAGACCACATTGATCGATCAACCAGCCAGCTGCTAATTTCATTTCACCGCTGGCCTGAGGATAATGAGGAATAGATGGCCACTTCTTAATTAATGCAGTTGCATGCTCAGCGGTGATGAGCGGATTTTTGAAGAAACTTCCCACATTGCCTGTAATTTTTGGGTCGGGCAGTTTACTTTGACGCATATGGCAAACAGCATTGAATACATCCCACGCACAAACTGTTGCTGGGTTTAATTTAGTAAGATCGCCATAAGTCAGAACAGGTTTCCACTGTTTCGCCAGACGTAATCCCACTGCAACTATGACATAGTCATTCTTCATTGCATGTTTAAAAACGCTATCGCGGTAGCCAAACTGACACTCTTCCCGATACAAACGAATAATCTTTTGGGTTGGAAGATGTAAAGCTTCAACGTAATGACAGGTATCTTTAAATTCGACACCATATGCACCGATATTTTGAATCGGTGCTGAACCTGCCATGCCGGGAATTAGCGCCAGGTTTTCCAATCCTGTAATGCCCTTCTTCAGCGTCTGTTCAACTAAAGCATGCCAATTTTCGCCAGCACCAACATGTAAATGCCATGCTTCGTCATGCTCTTCGATAGTTATGCCTTTAATCGCATTAACGACTACAGAGCCGCTGAAATCTTCCAAAAAGAGTACGTTGCTCCCTTCGCCTAATACAATAAAGGGCTGATTTAATTGCTGACTGTTTTTCCAGGCAAGGGTAATAGCGTCAGGAGTTTCAGCGATGGTAAGCGTTTGGGCATTGATCGCAAGACCAAGGGTGTTGAAAGCTTCTAGGGATGTATTGGGGCTGGACATTTCACGGCCTTTACTGATTAATCTGGCCGTAGTTTACCTGATTGGCAGGTTGCTAGTTTGATGTTTTCGTATTTCTGGTGGGATATTATTAATGTACAAACGTAAAAAAGCCCCAAACTTTCGTTCGGGGGCTTCTTCACTATTTGATGCCTGGCAGTTCCCTACTCTCGCATGGGGAGACCCCACACTACCATCGGCGCTACGGCGTTTCACTTCTGAGTT
>NZ_JACHZD010000013.1:0-9563 GCF_014193275.1 Enterobacter sp. Sphag1F
TGACCCCATGCCGAACTCAGAAGTGAAACGCCGTAGCGCCGATGGTAGTGTGGGGTCTCCCCATGCGAGAGTAGGGAACTGCCAGGCATCAAACAAGTGAAGAAGCCCCGAACGAGAGTTCGGGGCTTTTTTACGTCTTTATATAGCTGTTTAAAGTCAGTAGTTAACTGAATCTGCATGAAAATCAGCAAAAAATTGCACTAAAAACTCCCTTTTAGTCACATTTTGTAATCCAGGAATCGAGACTACTCCTGCAACCAGTTAATAGATGCTTTACTGAATCCTTTGGCGTTAATTCTTCGCAAGGAAAAGAGGTAAGCATGACTGACTCACAACAACAAAAAGTGGCACTATCTGAAACGGCAGCCGACAGTAAAAAACGCATCTGGGCGATTGTTGGCGCTTCTTCCGGCAATTTAGTCGAATGGTTTGATTTCTACGTCTACTCCTTCTTCTCCCTCTATTTTGCCCACGTCTTCTTCCCAAGCGGTGATACCACCACCCAATTGCTGCAAACTGCCGGCGTCTTCGCTGCTGGTTTTCTAATGCGTCCGATAGGTGGATGGCTATTTGGCTACATCGCTGATCGTCATGGCCGCAAAGCTTCAATGCTGATCTCAGTGTGCATGATGTGTCTGGGATCATTAGTGATCGCTTGTCTACCTGGCTACGGCGAAATAGGCCTGGCCGCACCCGTAATTCTATTGCTGGCGCGTATGTTTCAGGGATTATCGGTTGGTGGGGAATACGGTACCAGCGCCACTTATATGAGCGAAGTAGCACTGGAAGGACGAAAAGGATTTTATGCCTCATTCCAGTATGTGACGCTCATTGGCGGCCAACTATTGGCGGTGCTGACCGTCGTCGTCTTGCAGCAGATTCTTAGCGATGAAGAACTCCGCAGTTGGGGCTGGCGTATCCCATTCTTCCTCTGGGCGGCGCTGGCCGTCGTGGCTTTGTGGTTGCGTCGTTCACTCAACGAAACCTCAGAGAAAAAACATCGCGAACATCGTGATGCCGGCAGTATTACGGGATTACTGCGCAATCATACTCGTGCGTTTCTAATGGTGCTGGGCTTTACCGCAGGCGGTTCGCTGAGCTTCTATACCTTCACGACCTACATGCAAAAATATCTGGTGAACACCGCCGGGATGGATGCGCGCAGTGCGAGTGGATTAATGACCGGTTGCTTATTGGTGTTTATGTTGATTCAGCCAATTGTTGGCGCACTGTCAGATAAAATCGGTCGTCGCGCCTCAATGATGATTTTCGGTGCCGGTGCAGCAATCTGCACGGTTCCGATTCTGATCATGCTGCAAAATGTGCAGAGCAGTTGGCTGGCATTCGCTTTGATCATGTTGGCGCTGATCATCACCAGTTTCTACACCGCGATCAGTGGAATCCTGAAAGCCGAGATGTTCCCGCCAGAAGTCCGGGCGCTGGGCGTTGGGCTTTCCTATGCGGTGGCGAATGCTATTTTTGGTGGGTCGGCAGAATACGTAGCCTTGCTGCTGAAAAGAGAAGGTATTGAAACCAGCTTCTTCTGGTATGTTTCGGCGATGGGCGCTTTAGCATTTCTGGTATCGCTGATGCTGCATCGCAAAGGAAAGGGGATTGCGCTGTAGCTACTGGCTGAGATTCCACAGCGCGATGCCGCTGGCGGCACCGGCGACATCCCAGCTAAGATCTTTCCAACTCCAGCCGCTTCCTGCTGAGCGGCTGTCATATAATTCTTTCCCCACACCAAAACTCAACGAAAACAGAAAGCCGAAACGCAAATTCTGCCCGTGGCTGTGATTTTGATGCTGGGAAATTTCGCTACCAGCGGCAGCCAGAACAGCGGAAGAGAAGTAGTGTTGTGCTTTGTCTTTGCCGGTCCAGTTATCCTGGGCGACATGCGCACATCCACTACACAGCAAAACCACGTAGAGGATGAGCGCACGCATCGGCTAGAGCAGACGGCTAATCAAACGATCGATGCGGATACGGCGCAGGCGACGGATCAGCTTGCGCACCTTCGCTGGATAATCGGAGATACTTTCCAGCTCGCGAAAATGCTGCACCACGGAAGTATGCTCACGAATCAGCGCCAACTCTTTTTCACGCTGTTCGGCCAATTGATTCAGTGGATCGTGAATTAGCACCGCATTCTCCAGATCCAGTCGCCACGCGCGCGGATTGAGATTATTACCGGTGATCATCATCCATTCATCATCCACCCAAATGCCTTTCAGGTGATAACTGTTCTCGCCATCTTTCCACAAGCGCACCGTCAGCTGACCGTTATTGACGTAATACTGCAAACGGCTAAGGAAGCGACGCAGGTTGATCTCATAAAGATAAGGCAGCGCGCCGATAATCTTAAACGGCTGTTCTGGCGGGATGTAGAAGTCATTGGCCGTTTTGTCGCCAATGATGATCTCAACCTCTTTGCCCTGACGCAGTAAATGAATCAGGTTACGCACCAGAATAGCTGGCAGGTTGAAATAAGGCGTGCACAACGTCAGCTTGCGCTCGGCGCAAGGCATCAAATGGAAAATGGTTTTATTCAGTAGACTGCGTTTGCCCAGGCCAACCAGCGGCGTGACGGCAAGTGACTCATTATCTGCATTGCCGGTAAACTGATAGTTAAAGCTGCGCAGTTCCTGACGGAATTGACGCGTTTCGTTCTTAATTTCCGGGCTGGAAGGGCGCTCAGTTTTATCGAGGCGATTAACCGCATCGGATTCTTTGAGATTTTCGCAGATCCACGCATACATGGTATCGGTAAGCTGTGGATTGCGGATCAGCTGATAGCGGTCATAACGGTATTTATCATGCTGATGCAGATAGACATCGTTCAGGCTCGCGCCGCTGTAGAGCAGCGTATCATCAATGATAAACCCTTTTAAATGCAGCACGCCGAGCGCTTCACGGGTGTTAACCGGAATGCCGTAAACCGGAATAGCGATATCCGGATGCTGAGCCGCCATTTCGCAATACCAGTCAGCATTGGTCACGCCGCGGGCGGCGCCAATGCGACCACGCTGCGCACGATGCCAGTCAACCAGAATACAGACATCCAGCTCCGGACGTGCCTGACGCGCTGCGTACAGCGCCTGCATTATTCCCCGCCCGCCGTCATCATTTTCAAGATACAGCGCGGTAATACAGATACGCTTTTCTGCTGCGGCAATTTTCGTCAGCAGGGTTTCGCGAAACTCGGCAGGCGAGTAAAGCGTCGTCAGATCCGACACGGATTGTGACAGTTTAGGCAGCTGTGCGAGGTGTTGTTGGTGTTTATTACGTTTAAATTTAGACAACATCACAGTGCACTTCTTCTCTGTTCATTGCATGGCCTTTTGCCATCAAATCATGATCCTAACGGTAAATAATACCATCAACCGGCCTGTAGAGGAGGACTTTTACCTTTCTGTACAGGTTAGCTGATGACATCACCAAGCGGCAAATTCAGGCTGACAATGCCATCATCCAGTTGAATATTCACGCGAAAATTGAGTTTTCGCGCCAGCGTAATCATGCCGCTATTGTTTGGCATGGTGATACCGTTCAATTGTTGCAGGCCATGATCGCGCGTATAGCGAATCATCTTCTCCAACAAGCGCCTGCCCATGCCCAAGCCTTTCAGGTCAGATCGCACCAGCACCGAGAATTCAGCATCGATATTGTCGGCATCGGAGATCGCGCGCGTTACGCCAATGATCTCATCGACGCCATTGTGCTGGCGTACGGCGACAATCGCCATTTCGCGGTCATAATCGATTTGCGTCATATTCGCCAAATCTTCATGAGTAAATTCATTGATTTCACTGAAGTAACGATAGTAGAGATCTTCTTTAGTTACCTGAGCAATAAACGCGCGCAGCTGCGGTTCATCTTCCGGCAGGATGGGGCGGAACAGGCAATATTGCCCATCTTTCAGTTGAACCTGCTCTTCAAGATGGTGCGGATAAGGACGTATCGCCAGGCGCGCTTCGTTGTCACCGTTGAAAGGTGCCAGCTGCAGCGTCACATCCAGCAGCGTGAATTCATCGGCCGATGCCAGCAGCGGATGAATATCCAGGCGCTGAATTTCCGGACAATCGACCACCAGGTTGGAAACCTGCACTAACAGCTGGCTCAGCCCGGTGATATCCAGCGGTCGTAACGCGCTACGGCTGCGTACTTTGCCGCTTTTCATTGCCTGAATCACCAGATAGCGCGCCAGCGTCATATTCAGCGGTGGCAAAGCCACGGCAGCTTGCTTGTCTGGCTGCCACTCCACGCCGCCTTCACCCAGCAGGATAATCGGGCCAAACAGCGGATCCTGTTCGACCACCACGCGTAACTCCTGCGCCCCGGCGCGGTTCGCCATACTCTGCACCAGCAGGCCATCGATATGCGCTTGTGGATGGGTTTCGCGCACACGATCGAAAATGGCTTCAGCTGCTTGTTCCACTTCTGCGGCGCTACGCAGATACAGCATTACGCCTTGTACCTCGGACTTATGCGGAATGTCCGGCGAACGCAGCTTGAGCGCCACCGGATAACCAATCTGATCGGCGATGCTGGCAGCAGCGGCACTGTCGCTGGCAATCCAGGTGGGCAGCGTTGCCAGACCGTAAGCCTGCAACACCGGCTGAACTTCATGGGTATCCAGCGTGGTAATGCCTTTATCCAGCGCTTGTTGAATCAGCTGATGCGCCTGCGCACTGTTCTGCGTCAAACCGATCGGCAGCGCGGGCGTCTCACGCAGTTGCTTCTGGTTGCGGCGATATTCCACCTGATGCATGAACGCGGTGACGGTGCCTTCCGGCGTGCGCCAGGTGGGAATGCCGGCCTGAGTGAAAGCGCGGCGCGCGGCCTGCGAGGAGTATTCGCCGCACCAGTTAGTCAGTAGCGTGACCTGCTTGCCGCGCGGATGTTTGGCAACCGCAGCGATAATCTGCTCGGCGGTTTCGCTGGAGGGCGAAACGGCGCTTGGCGCATGAATGATCATCAGTGCATCGAGTTCATGGCTATCCAGCAGCCGTTCAATACAGGCGACATAGCGCGCGGGTGTCGCGTCATCTTTCAAATCGAGCGGATTGCCGCGCCCAACGCCTTCCGGCAGCAGTGCGGCCAGCGCCTGCAACGTTTCATCACTCAACGTCGCCAGCTTACCGTTACGTGCATACAGTTCATCCAATGCCAGCGCCGCCGGGGCCGCGCCGTTGCTGATGATCATCAGGCGATCGCCGCGCAGTGGACGCATATGGCTCAGCGACTCAACCGCCGTAAACAGCTCGTGCGTATCCTGCACGCGCAGCAAACCGGCGCGCTGAATCGCCGCATCCCAGGCAGCATCCAGTCCGCTGTGGGTGCCGATCATCGCTTGCGCCTGATGGCTGCGGCCACTTTTTATCACCAGAATCGGTTTGTTGCGTGAGGCGCTGCGCGAAGCGGAAACAAAGCGGCGCGCATCGCTGAGGTGTTCGAGGTAGAGCAGAATAGCGCTGGTTTTGCCGTCACGCGCGAGAAAATCCAGTAGATCATCAACGTCGATATCCAGGCTATCGCCTAACGCGATAAACCAGGAGAAACCGAGATTACGCTGCTGCGCCCAATCGAGGATGGTGTTAGAGACCGCTGCGGATTGCGAAATAAAAGCAATGCGACCTTTAGCAATCGGCACCGGCGAGAAGCTGGCATTCAATCCTTGCCAAGGTGCCAGCAAACCTAAGCTATTGGGCCCGAGCAGGCGAATTTGCCATTGGCTCGCACAGGCTTTCAGCTCTTCCAGCTGGCTGGACGGCGCCGAGAGAATAATGCAGGCCTTACAGCCTTTTTCGCCCAGTTGCTGCAGCAGGTCGAGATTACGTTTGGCGTGGGTACAGATGATGGCGAGATCGGGTGCGAAGGGCAGGCTGGCGATATCGGGCCAGGCCAGCACGCCGCTCACCGCCTTATACTTCGGCGTTACCGGCAATACCGGACCACTAAATCCACCGGCCAGCAGATTACGCATCATAAAGTAGCCGGCGCGGCCCGGTGTGATTGATGCACCGATTACCGCGATTGATCTAGGTCGTAACAGCGCTTCCAGTCCGCGTTGGCTCATCATCCGCTCCTGCTATCAAGATTGGCATGATTGTAAACGCTTTTTACCGCGCTTGCCGATTCGCCGATCGCAGGCTGAGGATCTCTTTCAAATCCCAGCGTTTTAAATGGCCGACGTACTGCATATTTTGCTGCGTCTGCCAGGCAGAGACATCACCGTCACGTAAATGCAGTAAATCCGCCGGGCTGACCCAATTGGCTTGTCCCTGCAACAGTTCAATACCTGCGTGGCGATAGCCCGCCAATACAAATTCGGAGCAGAAAAAACGATTGGCTTGGGGGTCATCAACATCAGCCAACTGCAAGCGCGCAAGCGCGGTTAAACAGGTACTGCGCACTTCTTCATTGACGAGCGGCAGTTCACACAAGCGGCGTGACACCATAAACGGCATAAACATCACGATGCCCTTGAAGTTGTACTTTTTGCCTTGCTGTAAATCAGCAAACTCACGCAAGCGCAGCATCTGATCGCTGGTCATGCCCGGTACGCGGAGCACCAGCAGATTATTGCTTTCATCTATAGCATGATTGAGCGGGATGATTTTAACGCCACTACCTACCGCTTCCGCGACCTGTTCATCGCCAAGATAAATCGCCGCATGGCTTACGCCGGTCAGGGTAAACAGGCGAATGCCCCAGGATTGAGGTGACGTGGCAGATGAGAGCAACAGATCGCCGGGCAACAAGTCGCTGGATGAAATCAGAATAGTAGGTCGCGTGCTGGCTGATTGCAGCTGCGGCGGAAAAGTGCGATCGGGTTGTGGGGCGGTGCTGCAGCCGGTGAGCAGCAGCATGAGCAGCCAGAAGATTTTCATCGTGCATCCTTTGCAAGTAAGGCCAACTCCGTGGCGATGCGAGACTATAAATCAAATTAGCAGGTTACAAAAGAAGCAAATCCTTAAAGGACATTTTCGAGGCTATGCACCGGATGATGCGGTTTTCCCGCCAGATAAGCATGACGGAAGCGTGCGAAATAGTGCTGTAACTCGGCGGCGGCGGCGAGGTCGCCCGCCTGTTCCAGCAGCGCGGCAGCCACTTCGGCGGTGCAGTGCTGGCCTTCGCCGTGGGCTTCGCGCAGCGTGTAGCGCGAAGGCGCAGAAACGTTCAGCGACATCACCGGCAACGCATCCAGCCACGGGCTTTTGCGGAACATCTTGCGCGCTTCAGTCCAGGTGCCGTCGAGCATAATAAACAGCGGCGGCTTACCGGAGAGCGGCGGGCTGGTGAGCACTTCACGATCGGCATCGGCGTAAGACGCGGGGAAAACCACCAGCGGCTGATAAAGCTCATTCTTCACCGCTGCCAGCAGTGCGGCATCCGGCTCGGTGCGTGACCAGCCAAACGCCTCGGTGTCCGGCAGAACATCGGCGATTAATCTTCCGGTATTACTCGGCTTCATCGGCTCGGTATCGAACATCACCAGGCAGAAGCGGCTACGCGCTTGCTGTGGCTGGATGGTGGCGCACAGACAGTTTTTCTGCGGCAGCAGGCAGCGCTGGCAACGTATGACACGATTACCGCGCGCAAGAAACGGGCGCGTGGCGCGCGCTAAACGTTGCGCACGTAAGCGCAGAACGGCATTTTCAAACATAGGTTCGCAGGCAGGATAAAAAACGCCAGTGTAATGGAATTAGCCGGGAAAGGTAATAAGGAAGGCCAGCACGCGGCTGGCCATCAGCGATTTACAACGATTCGTCGAGCCACTCGTTGAAGGGCGCTTTCGGCATTGCGCCATTCAGCATGTCGACCATCTCGCCGTTCTTGAACAGCATAATCGTAGGGATGCTGCGAATGCGGAAACGCGAGCTCAGCGCAGGTTCGGCTTCGGTATTCACTTTCACAAAGCGTACCTTGCCGCGGCGCTCGTCTGCGACATCTTTAAACACCGGTGCGAAGTTAACGCACGGGCCGCACCACGGCGCCCAGAAGTCGATCACCACCGGCAGATCGTCTTGCAGATACTTATCCAGCGTGGCGGCCGTCGCGTTGGCGATTTCACCGTTGAACAGCTCACCGCCGCAGCGACCGCATTTTGCTCCATCGGCAATGCGCGACTCGGGCACGCGGTTGGTTGCCTGACAGGAGGCACAAACTGTATTCATATTTACCTCAACCCGGACCTGTAAATCTGATGATTGCCGGACATTATGAAAAGGTTGAGTGCTATGCTCAATCTGGATTGCCCAATAGGTTCAATAGTTGATAGCTAAGCACCGACACATCAGGTAATCTTCGCGCTCTCAATGCTGGAGGAACAGATGAACGACGAATTTAAAGGCAAAAGCGGCAAGGTAAAAGTGATGTACGTACGTGATGAGGATGGCGGTCAAAAGCCGAATCCCCGTACCGGCAAAGGCGGCCGTCCTGCTGCGCGCCAGGAAGATAATCGTCGTTCTGGTCCTCGCAGCGGTGCACGTAATAATGAAGAAGGTGGCCGTAGCGGCGCACGCAGCTCGGCACCGCGCGGTGCGAGCAATACCGAGCGCGGACGCAGCTTTGGTCGTCGTGACGATCGTGGTGACGACAACCGCAGCTTCGGTGATTCGCCGTGGCGCACCGTTTCTCGTCCACCGGTTGCCGATGACAGTCAACTGGATGAGGCCGCGAACAAGCCGGTGATCGATCCAGAGCAGATTCGCCGTCAGCGTCAGGAAGAGACGCGCGTCTACGGTGAAAATGCCTGTCAGGCGCTGTTCCTGAGCCGTCCGGAAAGCATCGTGCGCGCCTGGTTTATTCAGAGCGTAACACCGCGTTTCCGCGAAACCCTGCGCTGGCTGGCGGCCAACCGCAAAGCCTATCACGTGGTTGAAGATGCTGAGCTGACCAAAGCCTCAGGTACCGAACATCACGGCGGCGTGTGCTTCATCATTAAAAAACGCATGGGCATGCCGGTTACCGAGTGGCTGACAAAGGCACCGACCAAAGATTGCGTGCTGGCGCTGGAAGATGTCAGCAACCCGCACAACCTTGGCGGCATTATGCGTAGCTGCGCGCACTTCGGTGTGAAAGGTTTGCTGGTGAATGATGCTTCGCTGCTGGAATCGGGTGCGGCAGTACGTACCGCCGAAGGTGGCGCTGAGCACGTACAGGCAATCAGCGGCGAAAGCTTTGCCGATGGCCTGGAAGCGTTCCGTAAAGCGGGTTACACCATCGTTACCACCTCAAGCCACGAAGGCACACCGCTGGCGAAAGCCGAGCTGCCTGCCAAAATGGTGCTGGTGTTGGGTCAGGAGAGCGAAGGTCTGTCAGACAGCGCTTTCCAGCAGGGCGATCTCAGCCTGTCGATTGGTGGCACCGGCAACGTTGAAAGTCTCAACGTGTCCGTGGCGACCGGTATTCTGCTCGCCGAATGGTGGCGTCAGAACGCATAAAAAAACGGGCCGTAAGGCCTAATGCCGATCAGTTAAGGATCAGTTGAACGATCCAGTGGCTGTGTAAGAATCCGGGAACGTTTCGTTTCCGGATTTTTTTATGCAGCTCCGTCA
>NZ_JACHZD010000014.1:0-6512 GCF_014193275.1 Enterobacter sp. Sphag1F
ACTGTGAGCGAACAGCGGACATTCGCGGCCATCAATTTAGCTGACAACATGCCCTTGATATATCGTCAAATTAGTGGAGTTTTTCTTTCGATATTCTTTAAATAGATTCAAATTTCATTTGTTATGACTCCTGCATCTTAACGACTATTTTGCCCTTAGCGTGCCCCTGCCTCAAATAGGCAAGAGCTTCCTTTGTTTCCATAAAAGGGAATACCTTGTCGATCACCGGCTTGATTTGTTCCGCCTCAATGAGTTTGCCGATTTGGGCGAGCTGATCGCCATCAGGACGGACAAAAAGAAATGAATAAATGAGGCCTCGATTTTTTGTAAGACGCATAATCTTGCGGCTCATCAGCCCGAAAACTAAACGCAGCAGGACGTTTAGTCTCCGCGACCGGGCGAACGCAACATCTAATGGACCGATGAGAGAAACAATCTTTCCACCCGGCTTGAGAATTTGGGTGGATTTTTCAATTGAATCGCCTCTGATAGTGCCGAGAACCACATCGTAGCCGCTCAGCTCGATTTCAAATTCCTGCTTTTTATAATCAATCACTTCGTCTGCGCCAAGATGACTCACCCACCCGGCGTTGTCTGTGCTGGTTGTCGTGGCCACCTGTGCGCCAAGGTGCTTCGCCAGTTGGATGGCAAAACTGCCAATCCCCCCGGAACCTGCCGGGATGAATACCTTCTGACCAGGCTGCAACCCGGCTCGCTCTGTCAGCGCCTGCCAGCATGTGAGGCTCACCATCGGGAGCGAAGCCGCCTGCACGAAATCCAGGTTCGTGGGTTTTATGGCTGCAGCGCTCTCTGGCACCACTGCAAACTCCGCAAGAGAACCTATTCCCGTGTCGAAAGTGCTGGCGAAAATTTCGTCACCAGGCTTGAACCGCATCACTCGACTCCCCACGGCGATGACAACCCCAGCTAAGTCGCTTCCCAAAGTGGCGGGGAGTTTAAAATGCAAAACCGGTTTGAATATTCCGGTTGGAATCATGTTATCAATCGGGTTCAGACCCACAGCGAAAACTTTTACCAGGATTTCATTATCATCGGGGGAAGGGCAATCGATGTTATCGAATCCCAGCTCAGGGGATTTACCATAGCGTTTAAACGTAAGTGCTTTTATCGTCTTATTCTTCATTTATTTTTTCGCATCAAGCTGAAGACTTTTGCGCACCACATTATCCAGGAATGACGCAGGGGCGAATCTGAGAATAAAATTCAATTGACCTGCCAGCCTTCCCGCCGTGTAGCGCACCTTCGGGCGTAAAGTCTGAGCAGCTTTAACCACCACGTCAGCCACCACCTCCGGACTTTCCGCCTCAGCCATTGCTTTGCTCACCACTTTCGTCAGCTTAGCCCGGATCTGGTCATACTCCTGAAGCTTTGCATCCGCCTCGATATTATTGGCTTCAAACTGTGTTTTCATGTAGGCAGGTTCGATGACAGACACTCTGATGCCCTGTGTGCGCAGTTCATGATCCAGTGCTCCGGTATACCCTTCGACCGCATGCTTACTGGCAGCATAAAGTGCCACATACGGCAACGGAACGATGCCGAGTATCGAACCGATATTGATGATGCGCCCGCTGCCCTGACGGCGCATATGAGGGATCACTGCGCGGCTCAACCTGACGATGCCCAGAAAGTTGGTGTCGAAAATGTGTTTGGCCTGTTCGACAGAACTCTCTTCCGCCGCCGCTGGAGCAACCCCAAAGCCCGCATTATTAACCAGAACATCGATTCGCCCCTCCAGACGCAACAACTCCTCAATTGCGGCCTCGACAGAAGCGTCGTCGGTCACATCCAGCGCCAGTAAAGGAAATGGATGCTTTCCCGCCTGAGCGCCACGCCGGCTCGTACCATATACCGTAAATCCTGCGGCTAAAAGTTTATGACCAGACGCTTCGCCGATACCCGAGGACGCGCCGGTAACCAGTGCAACACGTTTTTTTGCCATGCTGAATAAGGCCTTATTGAGATGTTTCAGGTTTCTCATCGCTGATGAGACGACAGGCTGTAAGGTATTTATGTCGGATTTACCGCTGTGCAGAATAGCCGGAAGACCGTTCTGCACAGTACACCTCATTGATTACAATGCTTTATATCGCTCTGCGGCTTCGTCTTGTTTGACGTCTGAAAGCAGAGCCTGACGCGAAGCATCGAGGGTGTCCCAGCGGGCAGCATTATGTAAAGGCGGAATGGTGACCCGTTCACGGCGGTCAAAACCTACCAGTGCGGCATCCACTAATTCGCCCACTTCCATGAATTTTGCCGAGTTAGTGATGTCGATACCCGCACGGTCCCAGATTTCCGTGTAAGTGCCGGCAGGGAGCACCGCCTGTATATAAATGCCTTTAGATGACAGCTCGACATTCATTCCCTGAGACAGGAAAAGCACGAAGGCTTTGGTGGCGCCGTAAACCGTCATGGCAAATTCTGGGGCGAGGCCGACGATGGAACTGATGTTGACGATCGATCCCTCGCCCGCTTGCACAAAGCGTGGTGCCACGGCACTGGCAAGTCTCGTCAGCGCAGTAACATTAAGCGCGATAAGGCTTTCTATTGAATCAGGTGTCTGCTCTGTAAAACTGCCGGACTGCGCGATACCCGCATTATTGATAAGAATGCCAATCCGTGTGTCTTCACGCAGACGGGCTTCGACCAGGGCTAAATCACGCGTTTGCGTGAGATCAGCGGACAAAACGTCGACAGAAATGTCATGTTCCTGTCGCAGACGATCGGCAAGTGCCTCTAACTTTACTTCGTCGCGGGCGACCAGCACCAGGTCGTGACCCCGGCGGGCGAACCGTTCAGCGTAAACCGCACCAATACCCGTGGATGCGCCTGTAATGAGAACTGAAGCTTTAGTCATAAGTTGATCTTCTTTCTTAAAGTTTAAACAGAATTCGCCATGTGCGATGCAGGCAGAACCGTAAACCGGCTGCTTTACTTGCGGGTCTCAGTCAGCGACGGGTAATCGGTATATCCGGCTGCGCCACCGCCATAAAGTGTTTCAGGATTGATTGAGGCCAGAGGTGCGCCCGTCTTCAGCCTTTCGACCAAATCCGGATTGGAGATGAACGGACGACCGAACGCGAACAGATCGGCTCTGCCTTGCGCAAGCTGAGCGGCCGCCAGTTCCAGGTCATAACCATTGTTGCTGATGTAGGTGTTTTTAAAACGTCGGCGCAGGGAGTCGTAATCGAACGGTGATACATCACGCGGTCCGCCCGTCGCACCTTCAACCACATGGAGGTACACGATGCCCAATGCATCGAGTTGTTCAGCGACGTAGTCATATTGTGGCTGCGGATCACTGCATGAAATCGCATTAGCAGGTGACACCGGTGAAATGCGTACGCCGGTGCGTTCTGCGCCAATCTCATCTTTTACGGCAGTCGTGACTTTCAGCAGCAGTCGCGCACGATTCTCGACAGAGCCGCCGTATTCATCAGTACGCTGATTTGCGCCATCTTTGAGGAACTGTTCCAGCAGATAACCATTCGCGCCGTGGATCTCTACGCCGTCAAATCCGGCGGCAATGGCATTGGCCGATGCCTTTCTGAAATCGTCAATAATCCCCGGTATTTCCTGCAACTCCAGCGCACGTGGCTCAGAAACATCAGCGAAGCCATTGTTCACAAAGGTTTTAGTCCCGGCGCGAATGGCAGACGGCGCGACCGGTGCAGCGCCTCCGGGCTGTAAATCGACATGAGAAATTCGTCCTACGTGCCATAGCTGTACAAATATGCGCCCGCCTTTGGCATGCACCGCGTCAGTCACTTTGCGCCAGCCATCGATCTGAGCCTGCGTGTAGATCCCCGGCGTATCCTGATAGCCCTGCGCCTGTGCGGAGATCTGCGTCGCTTCGGTAATTAGCAACCCTGCTGTGGCACGCTGCGCGTAGTAGGTCGCCGCCAGTTCGCCCGGTACCAGACCCGCTCCGGCCCGGTTACGTGTCAGCGGCGCCATCACGATGCGGTTGGCCAGTGTTAGTGAGCCAAGTTCATAGGGTTGAAATAATGTCTGATTCGTCATGCTTATTCGCCCGTTAATAATGGGTTGAGGTGTCAATGCAATGATGATGATCATAATCTATAAAGTCAACCCGTTTGATTACGGTCATCATCAATGTATACTTAAACTCTATTTTTAAGAGAGGCAGGAAAGCATGAAAGTGTCGAAAGAGCAGGTTCGGGAAAACCGGACACGCATTGTTGAAACGGCCTCAGAACTCTTTCGCGAACGCGGTTACGATGGCGTGGGCGTGGCGGAACTGATGTCAGCGGCAGGCTTAACCCATGGCGGGTTCTACAAGCACTTTGGTTCCAAGGCAGACCTGATGGCGGAAGCGATGAGCTGCGGTTTTACGCGTTCTGCAGAAAGCACGGCAGGTGTGGACCGGGAAAAATTTATTGAATACTACCTCTCCCGACAACATCGCGATGATATGGGAAAAGGGTGCGTGATGTCAGCACTGGGCACCGATACATCCCGTCAGTCTGAGTCAATCAAGGCGATATTTTCCGCCGGAATTGAACGCCAACTCGACGTTTTAGGAGCTGAAAATGGCACGCGCGCTGACCTGATAGATACCATCGCCCATCTTGTAGGTGCACTGGTGTTGTCTCGTGCCTGCCCGGATAATTCCGCTCTGGCTGATGAAATTCTGGATGTCTGCCGTGCGCGTCTTGTTAATCATGAAGCCAGTCAGGATTGAATGTGTTGGGCTTAGGGGACTTTTTTCAGCAGTGTATATAAATAAATCACCAACGTCCGCTTCTGGCACAGGCTGTGTGAAAACTCTGACCTAGAACTGAAGTGCGCGTATCTACGCAAAATCTGGAATTACTCGACTGGTTAGATGAGCCAAATTTTACGTATGAGCGCAGTTTTCAGTCTTGTTTCTCGCAGATTAAGCGACCAAAACAGTTTTCACACAGCCTGGGCACGGAGCGGACATGCGTCATGTGGCTATGCATTTCACATGAGCGCGCATCTTAATGACTTCATCACCCTCTGAACCCTTCAGGTATCGCATAGTCGGCACTGGGCATGACATTGATATCCCGACGTGAAGTTCCGGTCTTAACCGTAAGCCTACGCCCCTTCGAGATAAAGCGGGCAAGCTTTGTCTACCAGTGCATCTGGGTGTGCTGCGCGCCCTCATGCTTGCTACATCAAGCTAAAATTGATCGCGCTGCCCATAACAGATTTCGCAACTTCAGCTAAGTGTTGAAGCGGGCATTTCAAAGTCAGCGTGTTCAATTTGAACACCGCTATCGTTTGTATAAAACAGGAGTCAACAAGTGAAAATCGACTGGCATAGTTCTTCATTAACACGTTTGACAATGGTGGATAAAGACTACAAAAACACACAAAACGTTCGCCGTTTCATGATGGATGAGTGCGGTCCAGATTTCCGGTTTGATCGCGAGTTTATGGCCTGGATACGAAATGACGTACCAAAAAATCTGGGTAATGTGATTGCTGAGTGGAAGCGTAGACATCCACTTTAGGCTAGGAACGTAGGGTCTTCGCTTATAGCGGATTGTTACCTCGTCCGCTGAGTGCCAGGAGCGGAAGTAGCTAATGTGTTTTATAAAGGAAAAAACTACCATTTGAAGTGTTATGAGAACGAGTAAAATCCAAGCAAAACCATTACTTTGGATTTTTTTATGAGTTGTGAGCACTGTCTGGATCTATGTGTCAAATACGTCATCCGTCATCCTGAACACTTACGTAAGGCAATACGTATTGCAAAGCATGCGCTCAATGAAGGGATCCTGATCGAGATTGAAGCAACTGACGACTGGAACCAATATAGCTTTAATGAGTGTGCTGAAAAGATGATATGGGGCGATACAGTTAAATATCACTTTATATGTAAGCATTGTGGTACGCAGTTTGTATTAATGGCTGAAACATATCATGGCAGTGGTGGATATTGGTCAACCGAGAATGAAAAACCAACAGCAACATTTGACTAAATTTTTTTCTTGGTAAACAAGACTAGTTATTGAGTGCTACTGCGTGCCAAAATCGGATGTTCAGAGTATCCTTCAACCATATGCTCATTACGCAAGGTGGATAGTAGATGACTTTTGAGGTTAGAAAAGACAACAAGGTCATTGGTTTCACTGAATTAGAGTTTGGCGATCCGCCGATGGGATTTGTTTATGGTGCATTAACACCTACTAGTTGTTATCGAAAACTCGACTCAAAGCCTGAGTATGCACTTTTTAAGTGTGACGGAAATTTGCATGTTCTCACTGAATTTATAACTATCGTGGATAGCTCAGAGGAAATGGGTGAAGAGTCTATTGAAGTTACGATTTTAATTAAATCATCAGAACAATATGAAAAGTATTTTAAGCATCATTTGAACAATTATAATAATAAACTTAAATGAGCCGACTGATATGTCATTGATAAATATACTTAATAACAGAAAGCATGGATTAACAATGAGTGATGATTGCGAACTTCCGCTGTTCGCTCACAGC
>NZ_JACHZD010000015.1:0-1724 GCF_014193275.1 Enterobacter sp. Sphag1F
CGCGGGAAGGTATCTTCAGGTAAGGAGGTGATCCAACCGCAGGTTCCCCTACGGTTACCTTGTTACGACTTCACCCCAGTCATGAATCACAAAGTGGTAAGCGCCCTCCCGAAGGTTAAGCTACCTACTTCTTTTGCAACCCACTCCCATGGTGTGACGGGCGGTGTGTACAAGGCCCGGGAACGTATTCACCGTAGCATTCTGATCTACGATTACTAGCGATTCCGACTTCACGGAGTCGAGTTGCAGACTCCGATCCGGACTACGACGCACTTTATGAGGTCCGCTTGCTCTCGCGAGGTCGCTTCTCTTTGTATGCGCCATTGTAGCACGTGTGTAGCCCTACTCGTAAGGGCCATGATGACTTGACGTCATCCCCACCTTCCTCCAGTTTATCACTGGCAGTCTCCTTTGAGTTCCCGGCCGAACCGCTGGCAACAAAGGATAAGGGTTGCGCTCGTTGCGGGACTTAACCCAACATTTCACAACACGAGCTGACGACAGCCATGCAGCACCTGTCTCAGAGTTCCCGAAGGCACCAAAGCATCTCTGCTAAGTTCTCTGGATGTCAAGAGTAGGTAAGGTTCTTCGCGTTGCATCGAATTAAACCACATGCTCCACCGCTTGTGCGGGCCCCCGTCAATTCATTTGAGTTTTAACCTTGCGGCCGTACTCCCCAGGCGGTCGACTTAACGCGTTAGCTCCGGAAGCCACTCCTCAAGGGAACAACCTCCAAGTCGACATCGTTTACGGCGTGGACTACCAGGGTATCTAATCCTGTTTGCTCCCCACGCTTTCGCACCTGAGCGTCAGTCTTTGTCCAGGGGGCCGCCTTCGCCACCGGTATTCCTCCAGATCTCTACGCATTTCACCGCTACACCTGGAATTCTACCCCCCTCTACAAGACTCTAGCCTGCCAGTTTCGAATGCAGTTCCCAGGTTAAGCCCGGGGATTTCACATCCGACTTGACAGACCGCCTGCGTGCGCTTTACGCCCAGTAATTCCGATTAACGCTTGCACCCTCCGTATTACCGCGGCTGCTGGCACGGAGTTAGCCGGTGCTTCTTCTGCGGGTAACGTCAATCGGTGAAGTTATTAACTCCACCGCCTTCCTCCCCGCTGAAAGTACTTTACAACCCGAAGGCCTTCTTCATACACGCGGCATGGCTGCATCAGGCTTGCGCCCATTGTGCAATATTCCCCACTGCTGCCTCCCGTAGGAGTCTGGACCGTGTCTCAGTTCCAGTGTGGCTGGTCATCCTCTCAGACCAGCTAGGGATCGTCGCCTAGGTGAGCCATTACCCCACCTACTAGCTAATCCCATCTGGGCACATCCGATGGTGTGAGGCCCGAAGGTCCCCCACTTTGGTCTTGCGACGTTATGCGGTATTAGCTACCGTTTCCAGTAGTTATCCCCCTCCATCGGGCAGTTTCCCAGACATTACTCACCCGTCCGCCACTCGTCACCCGAGAGCAAGCTCTCTGTGCTACCGTTCGACTTGCATGTGTTAGGCCTGCCGCCAGCGTTCAATCTGAGCCATGATCAAACTCTTCAATTTAAGTTTGATTTGCTGAAACAAGTTCAGCGGTGCTCATCTGTAAAACGTCATAATGAATTTCATTATGTGTTCACTCGTGAGGCTTTGATATTTTTTACGTCCGGAGACGCTGATATCAATCCTGCGAGTGCCCACACAGATTGTCTGATAAATTGTTAAAGAGC
>NZ_JACHZD010000016.1:0-1350 GCF_014193275.1 Enterobacter sp. Sphag1F
CAGTCGAAGATACCAGCTGGCTGCAACTGTTTATTAAAAACACAGCACTGTGCAAACACGAAAGTGGACGTATACGGTGTGACGCCTGCCCGGTGCCGGAAGGTTAATTGATGGGGTTATCCGCAAGGAGAAGCTCTTGATCGAAGCCCCGGTAAACGGCGGCCGTAACTATAACGGTCCTAAGGTAGCGAAATTCCTTGTCGGGTAAGTTCCGACCTGCACGAATGGCGTAATGATGGCCAGGCTGTCTCCACCCGAGACTCAGTGAAATTGAAATCGCTGTGAAGATGCAGTGTACCCGCGGCAAGACGGAAAGACCCCGTGAACCTTTACTATAGCTTGACACTGAACATTGAGCCTTGATGTGTAGGATAGGTGGGAGGCTTTGAAGCGTGGACGCCAGTCTGCGTGGAGCCAACCTTGAAATACCACCCTTTAATGTTTGATGTTCTAACGTAGGCCCGTAATCCGGGCTGCGGACAGTGTCTGGTGGGTAGTTTGACTGGGGCGGTCTCCTCCCAAAGAGTAACGGAGGAGCACGAAGGTTGGCTAATCCTGGTCGGACATCAGGAGGTTAGTGCAATGGCATAAGCCAGCTTGACTGCGAGAGTGACGGCTCGAGCAGGTGCGAAAGCAGGTCATAGTGATCCGGTGGTTCTGAATGGAAGGGCCATCGCTCAACGGATAAAAGGTACTCCGGGGATAACAGGCTGATACCGCCCAAGAGTTCATATCGACGGCGGTGTTTGGCACCTCGATGTCGGCTCATCACATCCTGGGGCTGAAGTAGGTCCCAAGGGTACGGCTGTTCGCCGTTTAAAGTGGTACGCGAGCTGGGTTTAGAACGTCGTGAGACAGTTCGGTCCCTATCTGCCGTGGGCGCTGGAGAATTGAGGGGGGTTGCTCCTAGTACGAGAGGACCGGAGTGAACGCACCACTGGTGTTCGGGTTGTCATGCCAATGGCATTGCCCGGTAGCTAAGTGCGGAAAAGATAAGTGCTGAAAGCATCTAAGCACGAAACTTGCCCCGAGATGAGTTCTCCCTGACTCCTTGAGAGTCCTGAAGGGACGTTGAAGACTACGACGTTGATAGGCCGGATGTGTAAGCGCAGCGATGCGTTGAGCTAACCGGTACTAATGACCCGTGAGGCTTAACCTTACAACGCCAGAGGCGTTTTGGTCTGAGAGACCGGATATTTTCAGCTTGTTTACGGATTAAAGAATCAGCGGAAGCGGATGTTATTCGTTTTTGCAGCAGAATTTGCCTGGCGGCTTTAGCGCGGTGGTCCCACCTGACCCCATGCCGAACTCAGAAGTGAAACGCCGTAGCGCCGATGGTAGTGTGGGGTC
>NZ_JACHZD010000017.1:0-1028 GCF_014193275.1 Enterobacter sp. Sphag1F
TAATGCCGATCAGTTAAGGATCAGTTGAACGATCCAGTGGCTGTGTAAGAATCCGGGAACGTTTCGTTTCCGGATTTTTTTATGCAGCTCCGTCAGGCCTTTGATATTGTCTCTTGCTACGATTCTCTGCGTAACCCACTCACTACACTCGCGGATGTCCTTGAGCCCGAACTGATCGCCCGCTGCATTCAGGAGTCAGGCTCCGTTACCCTTCGCAAGCGCCGTCTTACCACCGATATGATGGTCTGGTGCTTTATCGGCATGGCGCTTGAGCGCAAAGAGCCCCTGCACGCCATCGTGAATCGCCTTGATATTCTGTTGCCGGGAAACCGGCCTTTTGTTGCGCCCAGCGCCGTGGTGCAGGCCCGGCAGCGCCTGGGAGACGATGCCGTCAGGCGTGTCTTCGAACAAAGCAGCGACCTCTGGCACGCGCAGACCACGCATCCTGACTGGTGTGGGCTGACGCTTCACGCGGTTGACGGCGTCGTCTGGCGCACGCAGGAAACGCCGGATAATGAAAAGGCTATCGCCCGCACAAAAACGGTTGCCGGTGCATCGCCCTATCCGCAGGTACGCGTGGTCTGCCTGATGGAGCTGACCAGCCATCTTATCGGCGGCGCCGTGATGGGCTGCCAGAATGAGAACGAAATGATACTGGCGGAAGGGCTTATCCCACGCGTCCCCGACAACAGCCTGACGCTGTTCGACAAGGGCTATACCTCGTTCGGCCTGCTCAGCGCCTGGCATCAGGCGGGGGAAAACCGTCACTGGATGATAGCAGCCCGCAAAGACCTGCAGTACGAAGAGGTACGCCGCCTGGGAAAAGGAGATGCGCTCATCCGTGTTAAAACCTCCCCTCAGGCGCGGAAGAAGTGGCCTCATCTGGCGGAATATGCAGAGATGAGGCTTATCAGCCGGGAAATTAAAGGAAAGACGTGGCGGTTCCTGACGTCGATGACGGATGCGATGCGCTATCCGGGGAAAGAGATAGCGGACCTGTACAGCCATCGCTGGGAGATAGAGCTGGG